>NZ_JBXUNP010000002.1:0-1165129 GCF_057197125.1 Serratia sp. LSHTC3 | reverse complement strand
CTGGCGGGCTCCGCCAGGGCGTTTCAGCAGAAGCTGGCGATGGCCAGGGCAGTCAAGGCGCTCGGCTATCCGATGGTGCTCAACTTCGTGTTGCATCGCCATAATATCGGCCAGATCGACCGCATCATCGAACTGGCGATCCAGCTGGATGCCGACGACGTCGAGCTGGCGACCTGCCAGTTCTACGGCTGGGCGCACCTGAACCGCGAAGGGCTGCTGCCGACCCGCGAACAGATCGCCGAGGCAGAAGCGGTGGTGAAACGCTATCGCGAGCGCATGGCCGCCGACGGCAAACTGGCCAACCTGCTGTTCGTCACGCCGGATTACTACGAGGAGCGGCCTAAAGGCTGCATGGGCGGTTGGGGCGCCATCTTCATGAGCGTGACGCCGGAAGGCATGGCGTTACCCTGCCACAGCGCCCGTCAGTTGCCGATTACGTTTCCGTCGGTGCTGGAGCACGATCTGCAGCATATCTGGTACCACTCCTTCGGCTTTAACCGCTATCGCGGCTATGACTGGATGCCGGAGCCCTGCCGGTCCTGTTCGGAGAAAGAGCAAGACTACGGCGGCTGCCGCTGCCAGGCGTTCATGCTGACCGGCAACGCCGACAACGCCGACCCGGTGTGCGGCAAATCGCCGCACCACGGCACCATTCTGGCGGCGCGTGAAGCGGCGAATCGCTCGCAGATCGGTATCGATCAGCTGCGCTTTCGCAATCAGACCAACTCCCGACTGATCTTCAAGGGCTGACGATGACACTCGCCGCTTCGTGGCAGCTCGATAACGGTTTGGCCGTCAGGGCGATAAGCACCCCGGCCGCTGAGGGCGCCGCCGCACTGGTGTGCATCGAAGCGGGCAGCTTTCAGGCGCCTGCCGCCTGGCCCGGCCTGGCGCATCTGCTGGAGCATATGCTGTTTCGCGGCAGCGCGAACTTCAGCGCGCAAGATGGGCTGATGGGCTGGACGCAGGCGGCCGGCGGCCGGCTAAACGCCACCACCCAGGCCACGCAAACCGCGTTTTTCTTTGAAGTGGGCGCTGCCCCTCTGGCGGAGGGGTTGGCTCGGCTGAGCGATATGCTCGCCGCCCCGCAGCTGGCGGCTGAGGCAATCGCCCAGGAGATCGAGGTCATCGACGCCGAATACCGCCTGCTGCGCGCCGACGGTGAAACCCGCTGCGAAGCGGCGCAGCGGCAGATGTTCAGCGGATTTGACGCGCTGCATCGCTTTCATATCGGCAGCCGCGCCGCTTTCGGCAGCGATATTTCCGCATTGCAGCAGGCGTTGCGGCAGTTTCACCACCACTATTACCGCGCACCGAACATGACGCTGTGGCTGCAAGGCCCGCAATCGCTCGAGCAGCTGCATGCGCTGGCACAGCGCTACGGTGGCGGCTTGCCGTCGGGCAGCGCCACGCCGCCCGAGACATTGCCGCCGCTGGCCGCCGGACAAGATTACACGCTGTCTCTTCCCGGCGCGCCGCAGCTGCGGCTGGTGTTTGCCCTGCCGCACTGCCGTTCACGCGGCTGGCTGCGACGGCTTGAGCGTTTATTGCTGGACGATGCCCCAGGCGGGCTGCTGGCACGGCTGCGCGCGCACGCGTGGGGTGACGCCGTTCGTCTGGATTATGCCCGCTGCGGCGAAAACAGCGCCCTGCTGAGTTTTATTTTCACCGTCAATCACGGCTCGGCGTCTGAGGCCGCCCATATCGAAAGCGCCTTGCTAGCATGGCTGCAGGCCCTGAACGCGCTGACACCGGGTCAGCTCGAGCATTTCGGGCAACTGGCGAACCGCGATTTTCACCGTTTGGCGCCGCTCGATCAGCTGCGGGCCAGGGCATTGGGGCTGCCGCCGACGGAACAGCATGACGACTGGACACGGCAACTCGCTATGCTGATGGCAGCGCCGCGCCGCCGCCTGGCCGTGCTGCCCGAGGGGGGCGGTGAAACGCGCGAAATCCAAGGGCTGCCGCTGACCCTTGGCCCCTTCGTCGGCGCCGCGCTGACGCCTACAGCGGAGCCTTTCCGCTTTTTCTCCGCTTCGGCGGCGCTGCCGATACCGCCCTTGCCGGCCGGCCAGGCGCCGCTGCAGCATCTACGTTCCGGCGAGGCGCAGCCGGTGCTGTTGCTGCGCCCATCGTCGCATGGCTCACTCAGCGAAGAACAGGCCTGTGGTTTGCAGGCGGCATTGCGCCCCGGAGCGGCCGAGTTAGCGCATCGGGAGGGACATTTAAGCGTCGAACGCCACCAGGGTGTGTGGCTGCTGCAGCTGGCGGGCAGCCACGGGCTGATCTGCCACGGCCTGAACGTCGTGAACCGGGCCCTGGCGGCGCCGTCGTCGGCCGTCATCAACGAGGCGGCGAGAAACCTGCGCCACGCGCAGTTAAAACAACAAAACGATATCGCCATTCGCCGCCTGTTAGCCCAATTGCCGGCGGCGTTGAACGTCTCTACGGCAACGGCGCCACACTGGCATGCCACCCTGGTCGGCGGCGATGGCGAGTTAAAACGGCGGCTGTCACATTTGCTGTATGACTTCCCCTACGCCATAACGGCTGAGCCGCAAACGCCGCCGCGTTTACCTCCTCCTGTCACGCTGACGGAAAGCGGCGCCGAACACGCCTTGCTGCAGTTTTACCCGCTGCAAAGCGATGAAGCCGAAGGCCGCTGGGCGCTGCGCGTGCTGGCCCGGCTTTACGCGCCGCGCTATTTTCAGCGGCTGCGCGTGGAACGCAACGTGGGCTACGTGGTGCAATGTGCCTTCCACCGCTGCACCCATGCCGAAGGCCTGCTGTTCGCGCTGCAATCCCCGACGTTCACCGCGGAACAGCTGCGGCAGTTAACCGACGAATTCTTGCAGCAGATGCATCATGAGCTGACGCACGTTAGCGTTGGTGAGCTGGAGCAAACGCAACAGGCGCTGCAACAAAACTTGCAACGCCTCAGCGCCGAGCCGTTGCAACGCGCGCGGGAGATTGCGTTGGAAAATCGCGCGACCATTGCTGCCGCTGCGTCAATCACGCTGACACAACTGTTGCACTGGCAGCAGCGGCTGTTCGTTGCCGGCTGATATTGCGCCGGTGTCCACCCGACGCAATATAAACGCAGCAAGACAACGAATAACCAAGGGAACGATATCTCAGAAAATCGTGAGCGGAGCGACGTGAAACCTGATGACAGCGTTCAGAAGCGCCGGCCGAGGCCGAGGGATAAGAAGGCGTTGTTGGCTAGTTATTTCTCTTCAAGATCTTTCCTGTCTCAGCCCAGATTTGACTACGGTAATGATCGTCTTCCTGAGAGAAGAAAAGTACGGTTAGCCCATCCTTGTCCAACAGCGCAATGCCATCGGGGGCGGGACGCCATGCGGCAGGCTCTTGCGGCAATACGTCGGGCGTGCAATCAGACAAGAATTTCAGGCTATAGCCGCCAGCCGAATCCACACTCTCCGTGTTGAGCTGCACAACACAAGATTTTGATTTATCACTGACCGTCCACTGCCCGGATAGCGTTTCGGCGGAAGGTAAAACCAGGCTGCTTGCCATAGAGACTCCTGAAAACAAGAATATTATTCCGACAAGAATAAATTTATACATAGGTGGCCCATGTGAAACGGTGGGCATCATCGCCCACCGTTGCCATTTTAAACGATAAAATCAACAGCGACGTCAGCCTGTCCAACGATGTGCACCAGGAAGTCTGGATTTGCACCGCCCTGGATGTTGAAGGCCAGTTCACTCAGATTGTTCTGGCTATCATAGGACAATAGCGCCTCACCGGCCTGCCCGCTGAAATGATCGACGAACTGAATGAAATCACTGCCTTTATCGCCTTGGTTGAAGAAGGACAGATCGATCTTGTCCTTGCCTGACTCAAAGTCCCAAATTGTATCAGGTGCCTGAACAGGCGAGTCATTAAGATCAGAGAAGACAAAAATGTCATTACCGTCTCCTCCCCATAATTGATCCTGACCAGCCCCGCCGTAAATAACATCATTGCCGGCGCCGCCTTTGAGCGTATTGCCTGCGTGATTCCCAACGATGATGTCATTACCTGAGCCCCCTATCGCGTTTTCGATGGTGACACCGGCAGCGATGGAAACATTCCCTTTTAATCCCCCGACGTCGGAGAACGCGCCTTCGTTCAAGTTGATACGTTGATTTTGGCTATACCCCGAGAAATCAAGGGTATCATTACCACCTGCATCCCAGACAGACATCACCAGCTTGTCGTGGCTGCCCTTGAGTGTATAGAAGTCTCGGCCTGTATTTGAATTAAACCCGTAAACGGTGTCGCCGGTTCGGGTGGTCATGTTGGCACCGTAAAGATGTTGGATGGCCGCGATATCATCAACCAGCGGTGCAGCGGCATAGTAGTGGCCATGATCCGCATCGGTAATGGATTCATTCCAGTAACTCATTACGCTAAACTGCCGGGTATCTTCGGCGTAAACTGCCTTGGTATAATTTGGGCTTCCTTGCCCCGCATTATACGTTCCCGGATGATCTAACCCGAGAGTATGGCCAACTTCGTGGGTAATGGTTAAACGGCCGTAATTACCCAGCTCAGGGTGCAAGTTTTCAGAATGGTTCTTAATATTATACCAACTTTGCCCATCAGAATTGTATCCTCTGTAGTCATTGCCATTATATGAGAATGGTTTCAAGGCATACGCTTGCCCTTTCCCCTCATAATTCCCAAAAGTAATATTGGAAGGTTGATCCGATGCCACTTCGACAAACTTTAGGTTGGCAACATCGGCCCAGGATTGCAAAGATAACTTCGCCTGTTCTTGTTGATGTTGCGTGAACGCACTTAGCCCCGTATCGCGTTCTGAGGAGCGGTGGCCCAGGTTCAGTTCGTTATATTCCCAATCCGGGAAGGAATAGGTCACCGTCGCATCTTTGCCCGTGACGTGAACGCCATTCCAGGTTTTATCGCTGCGCGCTATCTGCAACCCCGCATCATTTATGTCATAGGACGGTTTATTATTGATCGTCAAACCATTCCCGCGCTCATGGTAGTGAATAAGATCGTTAACACTGTCCCAACCTGTTTTGTTTCCATTCATGGTATTACCCATAGATTTCTCCACAAAGAAGCTAGTATTAATATGACATCCGAAATGTCTCTTGGGGTTAATCAAAGTCCTGAGAATAGCGGTAACCCGATACGCCCCATTCTTTTTGCCAATTCCTTTACACCCAGAGAGTAAATTTAATTTTAACCGCCCGAGGCCTCCTTACCCATGATTGAGAACGTATGCAACTCCGTGAGATCGCGATATATCCGCGAAAAATGCGTGGAAATAATAGACCGCCTTGATCCGGCCATGGCTTAATACTGAGATCTGCTGGTTGAGGCTAAGTGAAGATGCCGCCCAAGAGGCCTGATGACAACTGCCGTTCGATACATTGTCTCGTTGCCAGAGAACACAGCAGACGTGGTCTCGTGTGATGAACGTTGCCTGTCATCCGAACCGCTACCTGGGGATCATTACGTGAATGCATTTGCGACACCATCCAGTTTTGCTAATGATTATCATTCGCGAGGCTATCTCACACGTCAGCAAAGTGTCAACAGATGAAACAAAACATTTCTTGATTTATATCATCACTTTTCTCGTCATCGCCCGGGAGCCGTGCTTTGGCGCCTGTTGAAACGTGCATAAAATGGTGAGCATCACCGCCATAAGCGAGGATTTCTTCAGTATTGGTGCATAGCGCAAGCAAAATGCCGAGCGCAACAACAGCATGGCAGCTAAACATTTCGCCACATTGAAACATCAATATTGATTACTTTTTCAGACAGTAAAGCATCGTGGTCGGAGCACTTATTTTTCGATGCAATATAAGAGGGGCTTATAAATAACAGGAGTATTCCTAATGCGTTCTTGCGTAATCTATTTCATGCTACCAGGCTGGTTCTTAGCCGCGCCCGCTGGCTATTCCCATTTTCATTGGCAATGACTATATTGAAAGAGGCTCTGCTATAGAGCAAGAATATGGGTAATTTTCCGAGGAAATACCGCATGACCCTGTTGCCCAAGCAGAGTAATAACAAAAATCCTATTGATCTCTATAGCGAAATCGTAGACGACTTGCCGGGTCTGATTTGCTTCGGCAACCGCCTTGGCGGTTACTTCAATAAGCAGTGGCGCGACTATACCGGCGCCATCGCCGGTGAGCACGCCGCCGCAGACTGGCTCGATGCACTGCATCCCGACGACCGCGATCGCCTGGCCGCGCAATGGCGCCAGGCGATCGTTGCCCTCTCCTCGTTCGCCGGCGAAGCCCGTCTGCGCGAGCGCAGCGGCGCCTACCGGTGGTTTATGCTGGCGTTTAACGCCCGTCAGGACGGCATGGCGCAGGAGCCCAGCTGGTACCTCACCGCCACCGACATCCATCCGCAAATGCTGCAACGCCAGCAAAACGTTCAGGCGCTCTCTATCCAGCAAGACATGCTGGACGCCAGCGTCGACTGCATCAAAGTGATCAATCACGACGGCACGCTGCGCCACATGAATCGCTCCGGCAGCCTGGCGCTCGGTCTTGATCCGGCGCAAAAAGAGTTTGGCATGCCCTGGCTGGGGCTGCTGTCCCCCGAGATCCGTCGCCGCGGCAGCAAGGCGCTGCGCAACGTCAGAGCCGGAAAAAATGCGCGCTTCACCGGATTGAGCGTGACGCCGCAGGGTAAAAAACAGCACTGGGACAACATTCTCACACCGGTCAGCGATGAACACGGCGCCGTGGCCGAGATCTTGTGCGTCTCGCGCGACGTGACGTCGCAACGCGTGATGGAACAACGTCTGTTGCTCGCCAGCGAATATGACGAATTGACCGGCCTGCCCAACCGGCGCTTATTCAAGAAAAAGCTGAAGCAAGAGATGAAACGCGCCCTGCACGGCAAAAAGTCGCTTGGGCTGATGCTGCTGGATCTTGACCACTTCAAGCTGGTGAACGACACGCTGGGCCACGCGGCGGGCGACCATCTGCTGCGGATCTTGGGTAAAAGGCTCAGCGCCTGCATGAATGCGCATTCGTTCGTCTCCCGCCTCGGCGGCGACGAGTTCGCCGTGGTGATCAGCGATGTCGAAAACGAGCAGGATATTTTCCGCATCGCCAACAAGTTTCTGCTGCAGTTGGAGACGCCGATCACCCACGGCGGCAAGACGCTGCATTGCGGCATGAGCATCGGCGGCGCCATCTATCCCAAAGACGCTCGCGACGCTTCGGAGCTGATGAAATGCGCCGATACCGCGCTGTATGAACTGAAAGACGGCGGCCGCGGCGGCGTCTACATGTTCGATCGCAAGATGATGGACAAAGCCCGCGCCCGCGCCAGCCAGCTCAACTACGCGCGCCAGATCGTACGCGACAACTGCATCCGCCCCAGCTACCAACCGAAAGTCTGCCTGATCGACGGCAGCATCATCGGCTTTGAAGCGCTGCTGCGCTGGCACTGCCCGCAAAACGGCGTACAGCTGCCGGCGACGGTAAGCGAGGCGTTCAACGACTACGAATTGGCAACCAAGATCAGCGAAGCCATGCAGCTGAAAGTCTTCGCCGATATCGCCCGCTGGCGCGCGGCCGGCGTGGCGGTGCGGCCTATTTCGCTGAATGTGTCGCCGATCGAGTTTTTACGCGACAACTACGCCGAAACCTTCCTGCAACGTCTGCTGAAGTTCCGCATTCCCCATCACCTGATCGAACTGGAAGTGACCGAACACGCGTTCAACAAGCACGGTTCGAAATATGTACTGCGCGCGCTGCAAATGCTCAAAGAGATGGGTATCCGCATCGCGCTGGACGACTTTGGCACCGGCCACTCCTCATTCAGCCATATCATGGATTACCCGCTGGACTGCATTAAGCTGGACTGCGACTTTATTCAACGCATGAACACCGAACCGGCGATCCTGGCGATCGTGGAAAGCATCGGCATTCTCGGTCAAAAACTGTCGATCGATATCATCGCCGAAGGCGTGGAAACCGAGCAACAGCGCCAAACGCTGTGCGAAGCCGGTTTCCATATCGGCCAGGGTTTTCTGTTCAGCCGGGCGGTGGAGTCCCAGCAGGTGCCCGAGTTGCTGCAGGCGATACTTCAGCCTGCCGAAGGCGGCATGGCGAATCGTTAAATCGGCATCGCATGCCCCACATTCGGGGGGTTGATCCCCCCTCTTTTCCTCTGCTTGTTTCACGCCTCCCGCACCGGAATATTTGTGAGAGCCCTCACAAAGCATAAACGTATCTTTACATTTTTGAACGGTTAAGCTTCCGTTCTGTCAGATTTGAGTGTATTCCAGAGCGTCAAAACGATTCTTTTTCCACTCAATTGGGAACGTTACCGGAGACTTGTTAAGAAATAGTTAATTTAAATCAATGCACTACAAATAATAGCAGGAGGTACTGCGATGCACGAAAGGCAAGAGAAGAATGCAATGTTCATTTCGTTCGATGCCGTCTCGGTCTCGGGGATCACGGTGGAAGCAATGAAGATTGCCAAACGACTGCAAGCCTGTGGATTTCGCTCTTATCTTGATCTGGGATACGACATCAAGATTGATAAGGGAAACTTTAATAAACCCTATCAGCATGAGCATGACATCTACCGCGATGTCTTTACGCTGGTCCGCCTGGACGACATCACGTCGATTCCAGATTACCACCCCGCCTTTCTCGACTACGCACACGCGGCGTTGATCGGCCAGAAAACGCCCATTGACGAGCAAGAAAAAGCCGCTTTGCTGCATACCATCGCGTTGACGGCGCGGCAGCTGGCGGATCGCCTCGTCGCCCAATGGGAAGCGCTCGCAGTCAGCCATGTGGTGGTGGAAAACGGCACGCTGCCGGAAAACATCATCTATACCAAAGCGCTGTATCTGGCGATCGAAGATTATGGCCGACGTTATCGACTGACGCGTTTCGTCATCTGGCGCGATCATGACCTGATGTGGAACAGCGAAAAAAAGGTGCTCAAATACGGCCCGCCACCTTATTCTCACGCCATCAAACCTATCCCTTCAAAATACATTACCTATGTCACGCTCAATCACGATCTGAAGCAAAAGCTGGAGGCCTGGTGCAATCATGATGTCCATGTCGAGGTAAAGAAAAATACCTATGACTTCTCGGACAGTCACGAAAGAACGAATGTCAGAAAGCAGATGAATATTCGCGATAATGATCTTCTCATTGCCAGAACCACCCGCATCATCCCTCAGAAAAGATTGGACCGCGATATTATGCTGATCAGCCGGCTTAATGATTTATTTATCCGCGACCACAACACTCGACGCGCCTATTTGGCGATCGCCGGCAATGAATATGAAAACCCGTCATGTTATCTGCAACTCGCCAAATTGGCGCAGGAACTGAATGTTCTCCCCTATGTCAAATTCGTCGGCATGCTTCCCCATGTCGATATGCGCTCGGAAAACGACGCGTTTTGCATAGAGGACCTCTATCACTCTTGCGACCTGGTCTCTTTTCTCACCTCGTATGATTATGATAGCTATGGCAATCCTATCGGTGAAGCGATCAGTTGCCGCCGTTGCTATATCACCACTCGCTACGAATATTATCACGAAGTCTACGGCCGGCATGGGTTTGAAGCGCCCGTCATGCCGATCTCCGAGTTACAGGATGGGCCGCCGAACGACGAATTCATCCAGGAAGTCTACCGGTTCATTAATAACAAGGAGCAGATGAAGCGCGTGGCGGAAAAGAATTACGCGCTGGGCAAGCGAATTTTATCCAACAACGTCATGGAGTTCTTAAATATCAGCTAATCATCGAATAACGTGACATTTCATTTTCAGACAAGCCATTTCTAACTGTGGACTTTCATTAGCCCTTGGAGGATCTATGCGTGATACTGTTTTTGTGTCTGTCGTACTGCCCGTTTATAATGAAAGCGACCGTATTGAGGCGGTTTTACTTTCGCTGTTCAATCAGCACACCAAGAATGAATTAATCACCCACGACACTTACGAACTGATTGTCGTTGATAACAACTCCACCGATGATTCCGTCGCTAAAATAAACGCGTTTAGTGAAAGGCATCCGGCTATGGCCATTCATGTTATCGCCGAAACGGTGCAGGGTGTCTCCTCGGCCAGAAAACGCGGCATGGACTATGCGTCGCTGCGTTCTAAAGCCCGCGACAGCCGGCTGGGAAATAAACGCAAGCACTATATCGTTTCCGCCGATGCCGATTGCACCGTGGATGCATTTTGGCTTTACGAGCTGGTGAATACCATGATCGAGCAACAAGGCGACCTGGGCACCTGCAACTATTACTACCCTCCCGCAGAGTTTGAGCACCGCCCCAACCTGTTCCGCGAGATCCAAAAAACGCTGCGTCTGCGCGAATTTTCGTTCTCCCTGTTCGGCGGCTTCCCCGACGGCAAAGGGTTCGGGGTGGAGCGTAGCCTGTATGACGCGGTAGGCGGCATCGAAATCTTCTACCAGCTCAACCATGGCCGCTTTGTCGAACACCTGTCCGACGACTGGGATTTCGGCATTAAGGTCATCGCCTACGGCGGCAAGCCGGTTTACGCTCGCCATGCTTACGTTGAGATCAACAGCCGCCGGGTGGACACCATTCTCGATGAGGTGATCAACGGCATCGCCTACGGCAAGGACGGCATCATTATCATGAAGGACGTCCGGCCGGACGTTGAACGGCAGAAAACCGCGCTGGCGGACGCCACGCCGGCGGAGGCGAAACTGGCCTGGGACTACTCGGTCAAGGACTACACGCCAAAGAATATCTTACTGCCGGTGCTGCTCAATCCGTATCTGCTATTGGAAAACAGCGAAGTGCGCGATTTCTTCTCCGGTTCGCTGGCCGACAGCCTCTACCGCCGCATTCACGAGCTGAAACACGAGATGCGCATCATCGATTTCAAACCGATCCATGCCTACAAAACCCCCGCCTATCGGCTCTACCTCGAATTTCGCGATGCGCTGTTTGCCGCCATGCGGCGCGCCGTCGGTGACGATATCGGCTTCCCGCCCGCATTGCCGGCCTGCTTCGATACGATCAAAGACGAGGATTTCACCCGCTTTGTTTATTACTTCTGTGAAGACCGCGAGTCCGGCGAAGCCCACAACTATTTCGGCAACGGAGGGGTATTCTGATGAACGACGAAGCCTTGCACTCATTGCTGGATATCGATGAAAACTATCCCACGCCGCGGGTGAACGCGTTCCTGGTGCAACCGGAAAACCGGGCCTTTCTGGAGTACGTCCATAAGGATCCGTTCGGCTGTCACGTGTTCCCCGGCGATCTCGTCGACTACCCGCTGGCCGCGTTTTTTGCCGATATGGAGGCCGACATTCGCCAGGCGGGCAAAATCCACCTCTGGGCCTATATCCCGACCTGCCGCTATCGCTGCCATTTTTGTCAGTACCCCACGGTGATCCTCAATCCCAAGGCGCCCGCCTCTCAGGCGGTATTCCGCGATTTGGTCGATTTCAACATCAAGGAGGCGCAAATGTGGCTGGCGCGCGTGCCCAGCCTGGCCGAAGTGGAAATCGGCGAATTCAACGTCTTTGGCGGCACGCCGTCCTTGCTGCCGGAGCCGGAACTGCGCCGCATGATGGCCTTCTACTTCAGCCACTTTAACTTCACCAACGCCACCCTGCGCTTCGAAGGGGAGCCCGGCACCCTGAACAAAGCCTATCTGGCGCTGCTGAAAGAGCTCGGCTTCAGCAAAATCAGTTTCGGCACCCAATCCTTCAATGAC
The DNA here is from genome assembly GCF_057197125.1 of Serratia sp. LSHTC3. NCBI lineage: Bacteria > Pseudomonadati > Pseudomonadota > Gammaproteobacteria > Enterobacterales > Yersiniaceae > Serratia > Serratia sp. LSHTC3. Next base: position 1,153,385 of record NZ_JBXUNP010000002.1, on the reverse strand, counting down.
GACATCATCACCGCCTGCGGGCGCATGCACTCGGCCGAAGAGTGCGTGGAGACCATTCATCACGCGCGCGCGCTCGGCATTGATTGGGTCAGCGTGGATCTCATTTACGGCATGCTGGGCCAAAGCGTGGACGACGTGAAATACGACATGGAAAAAGCCCTCGAGCTGAATCTGTCGCACGTCGTCTGCACCAAGCTGCACATGGATGAGTTTATTAAAAATCGCACCGGCGTCTCGGGCGAGCGCGAAAGCCTGTGGCAGAAAAAGGGGCTGATCAGCATCAACAACCTGCGCTTCCCTGGGCTGGGCAAACAGTACCAAATGCGCGAGCTGGTCGAGAACTACCTGAATGGCGGCTATACCGAACACCCCACCATGTACTTTCACCGCAATGACCAACAGCCGGAAAAGTGGAAAGCACTCATCACCGATCTCGACAAGCAGTATCCGGAAGTGGCGATCGGTTTGGGCGGCAGCTCCAAATCGACGCGATCCGAAGCCATCAACATCACCGGCTACAAGAAGTACAAGGAAGCGCTCAACCAAGACCGCCTGCCCATCGAGGAAAGCCGCGGCTTCTCCCCGATCCAGCGTGAAGTGAACGCCTTCAAAATGGCGCTCTCCACCTTGCTGCCGGTGGACGATCGGGTGTTTAAACGGCGCTTTGACGGCAACAGCCTGTTTGCTAACCCGGTCATCCGCCGCACGTTGAAAATCCTGGTAGATAAAGCGCTGGTCACCGTCGATGGTCCGTGCGTGACGCTCACGCCCATCGGCGTCACGCTGGTCGAAGCCATTATCAATACCCAATTTTCCGCCGCATTCGCCAATCAGGAGTGAAAGATGACGACGACAGTCTCCGATCCCAAACCGGTATTCAGCTTCTATTACATCGGCATCGATACCGAAGCCGGCGTCACGCCACAACAGTTTGAAACCTTCGTGCGCGAACAAGGCGTGCATATCCCCTGTTATCCCGGCTGGCGCTGGACGTTGCTGCGCGGCCTGCGCGGCGAACGCGTCGGGCAATACCTGATGCTGTACGAGATTGACAGCGCCGAACAGCGCGATCGTTACGTCACCGCCACCGGGCAGCGAACGGCGCACGCGCACGAATTCTGGCGGCGGCATGCCGCCGCGCAGGAAATCCTCGCCGAGTGGCGAAAACTGGGCACCTACAGCCTGCTACCGACGCTGTTCAGCGATTATCGCCTGCTGGCTGAGAACAGAAAAAGCGACGTGCCGCCCGGCCCGCGCTACCGGGAACGGCCGGGCGAACCGCCTGAGGCGCGCATTATCGGCATCCACAATCTGGCGCTGCGCGAAGGCGTGACCCCGGCGCAATTCGAACGCTTTATCGCCGAAAATCACCATCGCATTGAGGATTATCCGGGCTGGAAGTTTCACTTGCTGAAGGGAGAGCGCGGCAATCGGCTCGACCAGTACGCGGTGATGATGGAAATCGTCAGCCTGGCGGCGCTGGACGTGTTCTATCCGGAGCCCGATATCGCCACCGCCGAAGCGGCAACCTTCGCCAAAGCGCATCGCGACACCAAGCAAATGTATGAAGAGTGGAAGCAACTGGCGTCATTTTCCGGTTCACCGCAGATTTATACCGATTATCTGTCCGTCGCACAGAGCCGATCGTCATGATGCTGCCTTGGCTAACCGGCGAGGCCGCAGAGAATCATCGCCGGCAAATCGCCACCCGAGCGATCTTCTTCCTCGCCGGGTTGGGCATGGCTGCCTGGGCGCCGTTGATCCCTTTCGTGAAAGCGCGATTGGGCATCGATGACGGCGCGCTCGGTTTGCTGCTGTTTTGCCTCGCCGCCGGCTCCATGGCGATCATGCCCTTCGCCGGTTATCTGATCGCCAAACTGGGGTGCCGTGCCGTGTTGCTGGGCGCAGGCGCCTTGCTGTGCATCGACTTGCCGCTGTTGGCGTTACTCGATGCTCCGCTGTTGATGGGGGCGGCATTGGGGGTATTTGGCGCCGTCAACGGCATCATGGATGTGGCGATGAACTCACAGGCGATAATCGTCGAGCGGGAGAGCGGCCAGGCGAAAATGTCCGGTTTTCATGGCTTCTACAGCCTTGGCGGCATTGCCGGCGCCGGCGGCGTCAGTCTGTTGCTGCTGGCGGGCCTCGCCCCGGCCCAGGCCATCGGCCTGATCGCCCTCCTCATCGCGATCCTGCTGCTGATCGTCGCCGGCGATTTACTGGCGCACGGCGGCATCGGCGAGCAGCGACGGGGCGGCGCGCGGTGGGCGCTGGCCCACGGCAAGATCCTGTTTATCGCCCTGCTCTGTTTCTTCGTGTTCCTGACCGAGGGGGCGATGCTCGACTGGTCGGCATTATTCCTGCATGCCGAGCGCGGCGTGGCCAAATCGCAGGCGGGGATCGGGTTCACGCTGTACGCCGTCGCCGTGGCCTGCGGGCGGCTGTATGGCGACAGGCTGATCGGCGCCGTCGGGCGCTTCCGCACTCTGCTGCTCGGCAGCCTGTGCGCTGCGGCAGGCGTGCTGTTGACCGTCACCGTCCCTCTGGCATCGGCCGCCTTTGGCGGGTTGATGCTCGCCGGCCTGGGCATCGCCAACATTGTTCCCATTCTGTTCAACGCCGTCGGCAATCAAAAACAGGTGCCGCCTGGCCAGGCGTTTCCGGCCGTGACGCTGGTCGGCTATCTCGGCTTATTAACCGGCCCGGCGCTGATCGGTTTTATCGCCAATTACACCAGCCTGGCCCTGGCGTTCGGCTGCACGCTGCTGTGCCTGTTGCTGGTCAGCATCAGCGCCAAAGCCGTGACGAACACATCTCACTAACTTAACTTGCGAGGATCGTTTAATGCATGCATCAACCACGCCGGTTTTCTCCCTGCACTACGTGGGAATCAACCTGAAACGGGGCGTCGCCTCGGATCGTTTCGAAGCGTTCGTTCGCCGTAAAGGCGTCGCCATCCCGGCCTATCCCGGCTGGCGATGGACGCTGCTGCGCGGCCTGCGCGGCGAGCGTGAAAATCAGTACCTGATGGTTTATCAGGCTAAAGACGCCGCCACCTACGCGCGCTATATCGACGGCAACGGCGAGCTGACCGACGAGGCGCACGCCTTTTGGCGGCAGCGTCCGGAGGCCGCCGCGCTGATTGAGGAGTGGAAAACCTTCGCGACCTTCGCCGAACTGCCGACCCTTTACACCTGTTACCGTCTGGTGGCCGAGAATAGCCGCAGTTCATTGCCGCCCGGCCCCAATTACCGCAGCGAACCAGGGAAGGAAAGCATTCAGCGTGTCATCGGCATTCATAACCTGGCGCTTAAAGCGGGCGTCTCGCCCGAGCAGTTTGAACGGTTCATTACCGACAACATCCACCGCGTGGAAGACTACCCGGGCTGGAAGTTTCACCTGCTGAAGGGCCAGAGCGGTAACCGGCTGGACCAATACGCGGTGATGCTGATCATTGAAAGTCTGGCGTCGCTCAACGCGTTCCATCCGGAGCTCGATGTTTCAACCGAGCAAGCGCTCAGGTTCGTGGCCGAGCATCAGGACACCGAACGCATGTACGACGAGTGGAAAACACTGGCGTCGTTCTCCGGCGCGCCGCAAATCTACACGGATTACCTGGCGATTGGCGGCAACGAGAATGACGCCCATCCGGCGTAAACCGCGCGGCGGCGTTGAGCGCCGCCGCTTTCACGGCCGCCGTTCGCCGAACGGTGCCAGCTTCATGCCGACCAGCGTCACCACGCAGATGATCGCCCCGGCGTAAAAGGTGGAGGCGGAACCGAACAGTTCCCACAGGGTTCCGGCGCCGAGACTCGCCAGCAGCAATGCCACGCCACCGATCAGATTGAACATGCCGAACGCGGTGCCGCGCAGGTGCGCCGGCGCGGTATGCGCCACCATCGCCGCCAATAGCCCCTGGGTCATGCCCATGTGCACGCCCCACAGCGCAACGCCCAAAAGCACCCCGCCCCAATGATCGCTCAGCGCCAATACCAGGTCGGCGGCGATCAGCACCAGCAGCCCGGCTTTCAGCAATCCTTCATGGCTCATGCGGTCGGACAATTTACCGAACGGATAGGCCGAGCAGGCGTAGACCAGATTCATGGCGACCATCACCAGCGGGATCAACGCCAGCGGCGTGCCGCCCTGCTGCGCCTTCAACACCAGGAACGCTTCACTGAAACGCGCCAGCGTAAAGATCGCGCCGATGCTCACCACCCACCAATAGCTGCGCCCCAACAGCCGCAGGTTGGCGCGGGTGATCGGGTTGGTGCGCTTGTGGGCTATCGCGGCGGCCGGCTCTTTCAGGCCGAAAAACAGCAGCGCAATCGCCAGCGCCGCCGGGATCGCCGCCACCCAGAAGATGGCGCGAAAATCGTTGTGCCACAGCAGCATCAGGCCGACGGCCAGCAGCGGCCCTAAAAAGGCGCCGACGGTATCCAGCGACTGGCGCAGCCCGAAAGCCGCGCCGCGGATCTCCGGCGGCGTCACGTCGGCCACCAAGGCATCGCGCGGCGCACCGCGAATGCCTTTGCCCACGCGATCCAGCAGGCGCGCGCTCATCACCATGCCGGACGACGACGCGATGGCGAAAAACGGTTTGCTGATGGCGCCCAACCCGTAGCCCAGCAGCGCCAGCCCTTTGCGTTTGCCGAGGTAATCGCTGAGCACGCCGGAGAACACCTTGACGATCAACGCCGTCGCCTCCGCCAGCCCTTCGATCAACCCGATGACGATCACGCTGGCACCGAGCGTCGTCGCCATAAACAGCGGCAACAGGCTATGGATCATCTCCGAGGAAACGTCCATCAGCAGGCTCACGCCACCCAATACCCACACGCCGCGCGGTATGCGGCCCAACGTAGCGAAACGCGACGACATGGTGCATCCTCGATCGATTCAGCGCCGCCAGAGGCGCCTCATGATTTTTCCAAGATTGGTTAGTTGATTTTGTTCGTTCACAGATCTCCCGCCTTTAGAGATAGTGCAACGACCGTGTGACACCCATAATAATGAAGGTAATTAACATAATGATATATAGCAAAAAGATGATAGTGATTGCGGCGCTGCTGAGTTTTTCCGCCGCCGCCGCACCAGGCGTGGATCTCGTCGCCAACGAAACGCCGATCCACACGGTGAAGAGCGCCGAAGCCGTGGCCAAAATCCCCGCCGGCTTCCGGTTCGTGGAACCCGGCACGCTGACGGTCGCCATTTCTCTGCTGGGCAGCGGCCCGCCGTTCGGCCTGTACGCCCGCGACAATAAAACGGTGATTGGCAGCGAGGCGGACATTGCGCGCCTGGTGGCCGACGGTTTGGGGTTAAAACTCAAGCTGGTGCCCACCTCGTGGGAAGACTGGCCGCTGGGGGTGGCCTCCGGCAAATATGACGCCGCGGTTTACAACATCACCGTGACCAACGAACGCAAGACCAAATTCGATTTCGCCACCTATCGGCAGGATACGCTGGGTTTCTACGTCAAATCCGACAGTAAAATCACCCAGATCAAAACCGCGCCGGATATCGCCGGTAAAAAGATCATCGTCGACTCCGGCACCAATCAGGAAGCGGTGCTGCTGGCCTGGGACAAAGAGAACCGCGCCAAGGGGCTGGCGCCGCTGCAGCCGGTGTATGTCACCGACAAGGCCGCCTCCACGCTGGCTATTCAGTCCGGCCGCGCCGACGCCACCTTCGGGCCCAACGTTTCCGGCGCTTATCAGGCGCGGCTGACCGGCAAAACCCGGCTGGTGGGCATCGTGCCCGGCGGCTGGCCGAAGACCGCCAACATCGCCGTCACGCTGAAGAAAGGCAACGGCCTGGTGGACGCGGTGCAGGCTTCGCTCAACAGCGCCATCGCCAACGGCAGCTATCTGCAGGTGCTGGATCGCTGGGCGGAGAGCGACGAGAAGATTGCCCATTCCGAGATTAACCCGCCGGGGCTGGGGGATTGAGAGAGCAACAGGCCCCGCGCAGCGGGGCCTTATCGCCGCTCAATCGCGCCGCCTTATTCCGCCGCCGTTTTCTGCCTCCCCAGCTTGCGATACAGCGTGCTGCGTGAAACGCCGAGCGCCTTCGCCGCCCGGCTGAGATTGCCGCCCGCCCTGTCGATCGCCGCCTGCAGCGCCCCCAGATCGGTATCGGCGTTCTCTTGCCGCGGCGCCAGCACCGCGATGGACTGAGGAAGATCGTCCAGGGTAAGCACCGCATGATCGTCCGCCAGCGCCAGCAGCACCTTGAGCGTACTCAACAGTTGCCGCACGTTGCCGGGCCACGGATAGCGCGCCAGCATCGCCAGCGCCTCCGGCAACAGACGAATGTCGCGCCGCTCGCCGCCCAGATCTCGCCACAGCTGCAAAATGAAGGCCTCCAGCTGCGCCCGCTCTCTGAGCGGCGGAATGCGCAGGCTGTATTCCTGTATGCGGTACAGCAAATCCTCGCGAAACGCCCCCGCCTCTACCTGCCGATGCAGATCGTGGTGCGTGGCGCAGACCAGCGCGAATTCGACCGGATAAGCGCTGCGGCTGCCGAGCGGGGTGACCGTTTTTTCCTGTAATACCCGCAGCAGGCGCGTTTGCAGACCCGCCGGCATGTCGCCGATTTCATCGAGAAACAGCACGCCGCCGTCCGCCTCGCGGATCTTGCCGATGTAGCCTTTCGGATTGGCGCCGGTAAACGCTCCCGGCGCATAGCCAAACAGTTCGGATTCGATCAGCGGCTCAGGCAGCGCCGCGCAGTTGATCGCCACGAAGTTGCCGTTGCGCCAGCGGCTCTCTTGAAACAGGCGGCGGCTGAAATGCTCTTTACCGCAGCCGGTTTCGCCGGTCACGCACAGCGAAAGGCCGGCGTTGAGAATGCGCAGCGCTTTCTGATGCTGCTCGTCGTGCCGTTCCGCCGGCGGCGCAGAACGCAGAGCGCTGACGCGGCGCTGCGGCGCCTCAAGCAACGAATAATAGTGCTGTTGATTGCCGGCCAGCGTCTGGCGCGGTGCCCCGGAAGGCTGTCGCAACAGGTCGGGAAACAGCTGGGTGAACTCAACGGAGCCGAATGAGGCCGACGAGAGCTGGAACTCCATCATCGCCAGTCGATTGGCGGCGATCAGCACTTCGTCGTGAAACACCAGCAGCAGCTCTTGCGCGCTGCCCAGGCAGCGGGCATCGGCGTGCAGACGCAGCGTCCAGTGGCGGTCGGCGATCGCGCTTCTGACCCAGCGGTGTTCGATATGCCGCACCGCCTGCATGATCAGGCGCTGTGCATCGCGGTACGGGCGCTGCGCGGGTGCGGAGAGATCCAGTATGCCGGCAATGCGGCCATCCGGCCGATAGATCGGTGCGGCGGTGCAGTTCAATCCGGCATTTTGGTTGAGAAAATGCTGGTCGCCGCGCACTTCGCAGAACGCGCCCAGCGCCAGCGCGGTGCCGATGGCGTTGGTGCCCCGCTCCGCTTCTCCCCACTGGTTGCCCGGCGCCAGCGCAAAGCGCGACGCCTTATGCAGAAAGTCGGTATTGCCGCGGGTTTCCAGCACCAACCCGTCGGCGTCGGCGATCACCACAATGGCGGGCTGGCGCGTAATTTGCGCGCCCAGCTGCTCGATCAGCGGCTGTACCCGCTGCGGCACCCAATCGTTGCGGCTGCGCAGCTCTTCGAGCAATCCGGCTTTGATAAACGGGATATGTTGATCGGTGCGCGTCAAGCCATAACCCTGGCTGCGTTGCCAGGATTCCGCCAACGGCTGGGTCAGCAAGCTGGCGCCCTCTGCGGGCAAGCGGTCGTCAGACAACATGCGTTTCTCCCCCGTTCGCGAGTGTTGCAAATGTGTATCATAAATGTGTACCAGGCGTTGCGACACGGGACACAAAAAATCATCGGCGACGGCGGCGCCGCCCGAAGTTCTCAGCCCTCTCAATGCTTAAGGTTTTAATAACTCGTTCTTTTTTTACGGATGCTACCTCTGTCGCTAATCTGGCACGCGCCGTGCTTCTCTGTGCTGCGGCGACATGCCGCATTCACAGGCGCAGCCCAATAGCGCCGCTTTTCATCTGCAGAGAGGTGCTTAACATGAAATATGTCCACCCCGGTTTACCTGGCTCGCTGGTTTCGTTCCGCAAACGCTATGGCAACTACATTGGCGGCAAATTCGTCGAACCGGTATCCGGCAACTACTTCACCAACACCTCGCCGGTGACCGGCCAGCCGATCGCCGAATTCCCGCGTTCCGACGCCAAAGACATCGAGCTGGCGCTTGACGCGGCGCATGCGGCGGCGGACGCCTGGGGTAAAACCAGCGTGCAGGAGCGTTCCAACGTGCTGCTGGCGATCGCCGATCGCATCGAATCGCGGCTGGAGATGCTGGCGCTGACCGAAACCTGGGACAACGGCAAACCGATCCGCGAAACCCTGAATGCCGATCTGCCGTTGGCGGTCGACCATTTCCGTTACTTTGCCGGTTGCCTGCGCGCGCAGGAAGGCACCGCGGCGGAGATCGACCAGAACACCGTGGCCTACCATATCTATGAACCGCTGGGCGTGGTCGGCCAGATCATTCCGTGGAACTTCCCGCTGCTGATGGCCGCCTGGAAACTGGCGCCGGCGCTGGCGGGCGGTAACTGCGTGGTGCTGAAACCGGCGGAACAAACGCCGCTCGGCATCAGCGTGCTGATGGAAGAGATCGGCGATCTGCTGCCGCCGGGCGTGCTCAACGTGGTACAAGGTTTCGGCGCCGAGGCCGGCGAAGCGCTGGCGCGCAGCAAACGCATCGAAAAAATCGCCTTCACCGGCTCCACGCCGGTCGGCCGCCACATCCTCGCCTGTGCGGCGGAGAACATCATCCCCAGCACCGTCGAGCTGGGCGGCAAATCGCCGAACATTTATTTTGAAGACATCATGCAGGCGGAACCGGAGTTTATCGACAAAGCGGTTGAGGGGCTGGTGCTGGGCTTCTTCAACCAGGGGGAGGTGTGCACCTGCCCTTCACGCGCGCTGATCCAGGAATCCATCTACCCGCAGTTTATGGAGAAAGTGCTGGCGCGTATCGCTACCATCCGCCAGGGCGATCCCTTCGACACCGAGACCATGATCGGCGCCCAGGCGTCAAAACAGCAGTACGACAAGATCCTGTCCTATATCGAGATCGCTAAAAACGAGGGAGGCAAAATCGTTGCGGGCGGCGAGCCCGCCCAGCGCGGCGACGAAGTGCAAAACGGTTTCTACCTGCAGCCGACGCTGATTACCGGCAACAACAGCATGCGTTTCTTCCGCGAGGAGATCTTCGGGCCGGTGATTGGCGTCACCACCTTTAAGGATGAGGCCGAAGCCCTGGCGCTGGCCAACGACACCGAGTTTGGGCTGGGCGCCGGGCTGTGGACCCGCGACATCAACCGCGCTTACCGCATGGGCCGCGCGATCAAGGCCGGGCGCGTGTGGACCAACTGCTATCACCTGTACCCGGCGCACGCCGCGTTCGGCGGCTACAAGAACTCCGGCATCGGACGCGAAACCCACAAGGCGGCGCTGTCGCACTATCAACAGGTGAAAAACCTGCTGGTCAGCTACGACGCCAAGCCGCTGGGCCTGTTCTGAATCCGGCGTAATGACAAGAAGGCCACCCGCAGGTGGCCTTCTTTTTTCGCATGGCCTACTTCGCCATGCCGAGATCGATCACCATGCGACCGCGAATGGTGCCCGCCTTCATCTCGTCGAAGATGGCGTTGATATCCCCCAGCGGCCGCTTGGTCACTTTCGGCGTCACCTTGCCTTCGGCGGCGAACTGGAACGCCTCCTTCAGATCTTCGCGCGTGCCCACCAGCGAACCCACCACCTGAATGCCGTCCAGCACCAGGCGCGGAATGCTCAGATCCATGCTCTCCGGCGGCAGCCCCACGGCCACCACTTTACCGCCGGCGCGCACCGCATTCACCGCCGAGTTGAAGGCAGCTTTCGCCACCGCCGTCACCACCGCCGCGTGAGCGCCGCCGGTTTGCTGCTGAATGATCTCCTCCGCGTTTTGCGTTTTGGAGTTGATGGTCAGATCGGCGCCGATCTGTTTGGCGAACTCCAGCTGACCATCGTTGACGTCGATGGCGATCACTTTGGCGTTAAACACGTTCTTGGCATACTGCAGCGCCAGGTTGCCCAACCCGCCCAAGCCGTAGATGGCGATCCACTGCCCCGGTTTGATATCGGAAATCTTCACCGCCTTGTAGGTGGTGACGCCGGCGCAGGTGATGCTGCTGGCGGCGAAAGAATCGAGCCCATCCGGCACTTTCACCGCGTAGTCCGCCACCACGATGCACTCTTCCGCCATGCCGCCGTCAACGCTATAGCCGGCGTTTTTCACCGAGCGGCACAGGGTCTCGTTGCCGCTGACGCAGTATTCGCAATGGCCGCACCCCTGGTAAAACCAGGCGACGCTGGCGCGGTCACCCACTTTTAACGAGGTGACGCCCTCACCGACGGCGGAGACCACGCCGATGCCCTCATGCCCCAACGTAATGCCCGGCACCTCACCGAAATCGCCATTTTTCACGTGCAAATCGGTGTGGCACACCCCGCAACACTCCATTTTCAACGCCGCTTCGCCGTGCTTCAGCGGGCGCAGCACTTTATCCTGAATGTCTACGGTATGGTTTTTCGTCACTACGGCAGCTTTCATGGTGTTTTCCTTAGCAGAGTGGGAAGTACAGTTGTTAATGTAGTGACTGTATTCGGTGAGGGCAAGCGCCGCGTGTTTTGTGTAAAAACAAATAATTAAATATGAATCAGTCTGCTTATTTCATAAAAAACCATTAACAGACGGCGCGATCGCCTTGAGGTTGGCAGCCGTGAACGATCGCGCCTCCACGGCTTGATTTACCCCTTGAAGCGATTAACAGGGATTTTGAGGTAGTGCCGCCCATCATCTTCGCAATCTGGCAGAACGCCGCCGCGAATATTGACCTGCAGCGCCATCAGCATCAATTCCGGATGCGGCAACGTAGCGTCTCGCTGCTTTCTTTGCGCGATAAATTGGGCTTTATCCATGTTGGCCACCCAGGGGTTGTTCTCGCGCTGCTCTCGCACGGTGCTTTCCCAGCGGGCCTCACGCCCCGCCGGGCGATAATCATGGCCGGTAAACAGACGGGTATCCGCCGGCAGGCTCAAGATCCGCTGCAACGAATCCCACAGGGCTTCCGCATTTCCGCCGGGGAAGTCGGCCCTTGCGGTGCCGCTGTCCGGCATGAAAAACGTATCGTGAATAAACGCCGCATCGGCAATGTGATACGTGACGGACGCCAGGGTGTGGCCAGGAGACAGCAAGACTTCAGCGCGCAGGTTGCCGATAAAAAAGACGTCCCCATCCGCAAACAGCGCATCCCACACGGTCTCGGCGGGAGGCAATTCTTTCAAATTATAGATGTCTTGCCACAGCCCCTGCACGGCGGTAATTTTTTCGCCTATGCCGGTGAGGGCGCCGGTTTTCTGCGCCAGCCAGGTGGCGGCAGAAAAATGGTCGGCATGCGGGTGCGTATCCAGCACCCAGGCCACTCCCCATCCTTGCTGCTGGATAAAGCTTAAAATGGTGCGGGCCTGCTGATGCGAGACCGTGCCCGATCGGCGATCAAAATCCAGCACCGGGTCGATGATGGCGCAGCGACGCGCTGCGGGATCGGCGACGACATACTGCAGGCTGCCGCTTTCCGGCTCATAAAACGCGTGCACTTGCGCGTGAGGCTGAACGGCCTGATGCCGGCCATACCAGCCCAGCGCCTTATCGGCATCGGCGCCATACTCTGCGCACTGGCTGCGGAATTGCGCTTCGTCTATCTGGCCTTCGCGCAGCGCATACAGCAGGGAAAGGCAGGCAGAACGCGCTCCGCTCCTGCAATGCGCCAGGGTCTTCTCACCCCGCCGCAACAGGTAATGGAAGATATAAACGGTCTCCCAGGTCAGCGTGTCGAATGTGTAAGGCAGATAGACGTAGCCCATTCCCCATTGCTCAGCCAACGCTTTTTCTTGTTGATGGTTAAGGTACTCGCCCGGCTCTTCATCTGGCCGATTGTTGACGATAAACCGATAGCCTTGTTGATGCAGGATGGCGAAATCATTCGCTGCGGGCGCCCCCGAAAAGGAGAGCTGATGATGGTAAGTACGGATGTGCATATTTTTTCCTTTTGTTTTATAGGCTTTTAAAAAGCATATAAAGGGCCAGCACCAACAACATGCCGGCATAGAGCACACGGATAATGTCCTCGCGTTTTTTCAGGCGCTCGGTGAGCGCCACCCCCACGACGCCCCCCAGAACGCCGCCGACGATGAGCCAGCAGGTAATGACCAGCGACACCTTGCCGGACATGGCATAGCTTGCGCTTGTCGATAATCCCATGGCGGAAACCACGACCAGTGAGGTCGCCACCGCTTCAACCAGCGAAAAGCGGAAGAACCAGAGCAGCGCCGGCACCACCAAAAATCCGCCGCCGATGCCCAAAAAACCGGCCACCGCGCCCAGCGCCAGCACGCTGGGCCACACGATGGCGGGATGAAATGTCGGATGGGAGGACGGTAATCCGTTGCCTGCCCGATGATTTTTTTTCAGCGTCAATCCGGCGACAACCAGCATCAGCAGAGAGAAAGGCAGGGTTAAATGGTGCCCGTCCGTCATTTTTCCCACCAGAGAGCCAGCCAGCGTTCCCACCACCGCCACCAGCGAAACGGTAACGCCGGTCCGCCACCGGACGTTTCCTTTGGCGGCATGAACAAAAAGATTGATCAGCGCGCTAATGGCAACGGACATGGCACTGGTGCCTATAACCAAGTGCGTATCCGGGATTTTCACCATATACAGCAACAAGGGAACGCAGACGATGGATCCGCCTCCCCCGGTCAGAGCCAGGAGAAATCCGACTATTCCCCCGGTTATCACCAACAGCGTCAGGGTATAAAAAGTAAAATGGAAAAAATCCAATGCATTAATTCCCTTTCGATATTTATGGCATTTATTAACGATCAGTTTGCGTTGATTGTCAAATAACTTATTACATTTAGCTATTACATATAGCAAAATAGAATATGCGAATTTTAATATAACCATAAGTTCTATAAATTATCTTTAAATCTGAGCCGCAACCCCCTACTTTCTTATGAAAGGAGACCTGCATGAAACCAGAAAAAATAAACACCCTGAAGAAAGTTGTTGTTATTGGCGGTGGTTCATCTGGCATCGGCGTCATCGCAAGCTTAAGGAAGCGAGTTAAAGATGCGGATATAATTGTCGTTGAACCCAATGACTGTCATTATTACCAGCCGGCATGGACCCTGGTGGGCGGCGGGCTCTTTGATATCAATAAAACGCAGCGCGCCATGCGCGATGTTATTCCTTCTGGCGTCTCATGGCTCCAGGACAGCGTTGTCAGGGTTGATCCCAATGAAAAATATATCGAGACCCGTCAGGGTAAACGCGTAAACTATGATTTCCTTATTGTTGCCTGCGGCCTTGTTTTACGTTGGGATAAAATAGAAGGCCTTGAAGAGACGTTAGGATTTAACGGCGTCACCTCTAATTATCGTTTTGATCTTGCAGAATACACCTGGCAACTGGTCCGGGAGATGCAAGGCGGCAAGGCGATATTTTCCCAACCCACGCTTCCCATAAAATGCGCCGGCGCGCCGCAAAAAGCCTTATATCTTTCATGCGACCATTGGCGGCGGCAAGGCGTTCTGAATAATATTAACGTCAATTTCTGCCTTGCGGGCACGGCGGTTTTTGGCATTCCGCAATTTGTCCCCCCGCTGAGCGGCTATTTGGAAAAATACCGTGCACAGGTCAACTTCAATCATAATTTAATCCGTATAGATGGCGAAAATCGGCAAGCGATATTTGCCGTGGAGACAAATGAAGAGGAAAAACGCGAGTTAACCCTGCCCTTCGATATGCTTCACGTGGTGCCGCCTCAATCAGCCCCGGCGTTTATTTCGCAAAGCGGACTCGCGGATGGCGCCGGCTGGTGCGATGTGGATAAATTGACGCTGCAACATAAGCATTGGCCGGATATTTTTGCGGTAGGCGACTGTTGCTCAACGCCAAACGCCAAAACCCTGGCGGCAGCGCGAAAGCAGGTGGTGGTGGTGGCGGAAAACGTCGCGGCACGTATTCATGGCACGCCTCTCACAGCCCATTATGATGGTTATGGTTCCTGTCCATTGACGGTCGAGAAAGGCAAAGTTGTGCTGGCGGAGTTTGGCTATGACGGTAAATTGCTGCCCACGTTTCCACTGCTCGACGCAACCCAGCCCAGCCGTATGGCCTGGTGGCTGAAAGCCTGGTTTTTACCCCGGTTTTATTGGGCGGGCATGCTGCGCGGGGTTGAATGGTTTGCCGGAAGCAAGCGGCCGTGATGCACACTCGGCTCCCCTTGTCGCTCTGGCCGCAGCAGGCGCTTGACTATTTGGCGATACACAGCCACCATCGCTTGCGAGCCAGCAGGCTGATTGCAAGCCGTCACCACTAACCGGTCGATCAACGATGAAAAACGCACCCGCCGTTACGATTCACTACTGTTCACAATGCAACTGGTTGCTGCGCGCCGGCTGGATGGCGCAAGAGCTGCTGAACACCTTCGGCGACGATCTCGCCTCCGTCACCCTGATGCCGGGCACCGGCGGGGTCTACCAAATCAGCGTCGATGGCGTGATGATTTGGGATCGCAAGATTGACGGCGGCTTCCCCGATGCGGCGCAGTTAAAGCAGCGGCTGCGCGATCACAGCTTCCCCGATCGTTCTCTCGGCCACAGCGACGGTAAAAAAGCCAGACACTGAAGGCCGTCAGCGCCCCGTCGGCGGCTGCGCGCCGAGAATGCGCGGCATCGTTTCTTTCATCATTTCCATGAATTTGCGTAAACGCGCGGGATAATAGCTGGCGTAGGGATACAACAGGTAAATAGGCAGTGGCTCGGCTCGCCACAGGGGTAACAGCGTCTGCAGAGCGCCTTGCGCCAATTCTTCTTTCACCACCCAAGACGACACGATCGCGACGCCCAGCCCTTCCAGCGCTGCCTTGCGCGCCGCATAAAGGCTGTCGGTGCTCAACCTCGGCGCGATGTCGAAACGCCGCTGTTCACCGCTGGTCGCGTGGGTCAAGACGACCTCATTACGATAAAAACTGTTTACCGCCAGCCACGGCAATGAGGCCAAATCGTCGAGATCGACGATCGCCGGTCGTTCAGCCAACAGCGCCGGTGACGCCACCGTGCTGCGCGGCACCTCCGCCAGCAACACCGCCACGACCGACGGATCGGTCACCGCACCGACGTGAATGGCGCAATCCACCCCCTCGGGAATAAAGTCCGGAGAATGATCGTTCAGCGTCCACTCAACGTAAGTTTGCGGGTAGCGCCGCAAATACTCGCCCAACGGACCGATCAGCTGATCCTGGCCGAATGCGTGCGGCGCCCGCACGCGCAACACGCCGACCGGTTCGTCGCGCGCGCCGCCAAGCCCTTCTTCCAGGCTTTGCCATTGTTCAATCAGCCCCCGCGCCTGGCGGTAACAGCGCTCGCCGTCGTCGGTCAGTTTGAGGGCGTGGGTGGTCCGCTGGATCAGTTTGGCGCCCAGCAGCTGTTCCAATGCCTGCAGACGCCGGCTGATCGTCGGCTGCGAAGTGCCCAGCTGCTGCGCCGCCGCCGACAGGCTGCCGCTTTCGACGATGCGCACCAGCGTATGCAGCAAAGTTATGCGGTCGCCGTTAGGTAAGTTAATTTTATTCATACGTTGAGTGTATAACAGTTTTACCTGCGAGGGGGCTACAGCGGCATGAAGCAAGCGGTAAAAATGACCGCACATTCACCTTACAGGAATTTTTGCCATGAGCACCGCCACCACCCACGGCGCACCGTCCGCCAACGTCGTATTTCTGCTGGCCGCCGGCGCCGGCCTCAGCGTCGCGTCAATCTATTACAGCCAGCCCATGCTTGGCATGATGGGCGCCGATTTCCACGCCGGCGTCGCCGATGCCGGGATGGTGCCGACGCTGACCCAGTTAGGCTATGCGCTGGGCATTTTACTGTTGGCGCCGCTCGGCGACCGGTACGATCGCCGGCGGATCATTCTGGTAAAAGGCGCGCTGCTGACGCTGACGCTGTTACTCTGCGCTTTTGCTGCCTCGTTCCCGCTGTTGTTGCTCAGCAGCCTGGCGATAGGCCTGACCGCCACCGTCGCGCAGGACATTATCCCCGCCGCCGCCACGCTGGCGCCGGAGACCAGCCGCGGCAAAACCGTCGGCGCAGTGATGACCGGGCTATTGGCCGGCATTTTGCTGTCGCGGGTGTTCAGCGGCGCACTCGCCGAGTACGCCGGCTGGCGCAGCGTCTACGCACTCGCGGCGCTGGGCGTTTTGTCGATCACGCTGGCGATCTGGCGCATGTTGCCGCGTCTTCGCCCTCATAACGCGCTGAGTTACCCCGCGCTGCTGCGCTCGCTGGGACATCTGTGGACCGAGTATCCCGCGCTGCGGCGCGCAACGCTGGCGCAAGGCTTTCTGTCATTGGGCTTCAGCGCTTTCTGGTCAACGCTGGCGTTGATGCTGGCGGAGCGCTACCAGATCGGCAGCGCGGCCGCCGGCGCGTTTGGCCTGGCGGGGGCGGCGGGTGCGCTGGCGGCGCCGTTGGCGGGCAGTCTGGCCGATCGGCACGGCCCTGACGTCGTGACCCGTATCGGCGCGGGACTGGTTCTGGCCTCCTTCGCCTTGATGTTTCTGCTGCCGCTGTTGCCGCTCCCGGCGCAACTGGCGCTCATTGCGCTGAGCGCCGTCGGATTCGACCTGGGCATCCAGGCTACGCTGATCGCGCACCAAACCATCGTTTACGGTCTCGATCCGGCAGCCCGCAGCCGATTGAACGCCCTCTTGTTCACCGGCGTGTTCATCGGTATGGCGACCGGCGCCGCCCTCGGCAGCCGCATTCTGGCAAGCGCGGGCTGGCCGGGCGTCGTGGCGCTGGCGACGGCGGCGGGGGCCGTGGCGCTGTGGATCCGCAGCGGGCGAAAAACGGCGCGCGTAGTGGCCTGATAGCGCCCTCTGCTGGCGCAAGCGGTTGATTTCACCCAGGCCTCTTGCGCTATACTGAGCGCCCTTTTTGCTACGCATTTAAAACAATTTTATGATGGAACGCTTGCTAGAAAACGCGATGTACGCCTCCCGCTGGCTGCTCGCGCCGGTTTATTTCGGCCTTTCGCTCACTCTGGTCGCCCTGTCGATCAAGTTTTTTCAGGAAATTCTCCACGTCCTGCCAAATATTTTTGCCGTTACCGAAGCCGATCTGGTGTTGACCTTGCTGTCGCTGATCGACATGGCGCTGGTCGGCGGCCTGTTGGTGATGGTGATGTTCTCCGGCTATGAAAACTTCGTCTCGCAATTGGATATCACCGAAGGGAAAGAGAAACTGAGCTGGCTGGGCAAAATGGACGCCACCTCGCTGAAAAACAAGGTCGCCGCATCTATCGTCGCCATCTCCTCCATTCACCTGCTGCGGGTGTTTATGGACGCCAAGAACGTGCCCGACAACAAGCTGATGTGGTATGTGATCATCCACCTCACCTTCGTGCTCTCCGCCTTCGTGATGGGTTATTTGGACAAGGTGACCCGCTCCAAGCACTAAACGCGCCACCACGCCCGATCGCCAGGATCGGGTGTCTTCCCCTCCTTCGCTGTTCCCCAACCGTCACCGCCGTCATGTCTTTCATCTGGCACATCTGATGATAATTTTATTATAATGTCATTACACTCATTATGGACCGAACGCCGGCCACCGCACCGGATTCGCCGCAGACAGGATCACGCACTTCCATGCCATTAAACGGTCACCCCCTGCAATTCAACGATATTCAGGCGATTCTGCCTCATCGTTATCCCTGCCTGTTGGTCGATCGCGTGCTGCCCGCCGGCACCTGCATTGCCGAAGGCCGGCTGAGCGCCATCAAGAACATCACCGCCAATGAGCCGACGTTCTGGAGCGGCCATGCGCACTTCGCCGGTTTTCCCGGCGTGCTGTTGGTGGAAGCGCTGGCGCAAAGCACCGGGCTGCTGGCGCATTATTATCTCGGGGCGTTGAATGAAGGAGAACATTACTACTTCGCTTCCATTCAGCGGGCGCGGTTTTATCGCGCCGCCCGTCCCGGCGACCAGGTGTTGATGGAGGTCGCCTTTGTACGCCGGCGAGGCGCGATCGCCCGCTTCACCGGCCGCGCCAGCATCGATGGCCGGCGCATTTGCACCGCCGATTTCATGTGCGCCCGTAAATAGGCCGCTTGCCAAAGGAAACCTGCGAATACCATGTCTCTGGTTGACAGCTTACTCAGAACCCTCGATTTCTCCCCGCGCGGCCAGGTGATCGCTCGCGAAACCGACGCCTGGGGCGAAATCATCGTTTCCGATCACAAGGACTACCGCACGCTGCGGTTTGACGGCATCTGCGAGCAAAGCAAGATGAGCCTCAGCAACCCCGCGCAGCCGATCCACAACTACATCAAAGCGATGCTGATGGCGGTGGCCTGGCAGCCGCCGACCTCGGCGCTGATCTTGGGGTTAGGCGGCGGCAGCTTGCTGCGTGCGCTGCACGCGCTCGATCCGGCCATGCGTCTGGACGTGGTTGAACTGCGCGCCGCGGTGATCGCCGTCGCGCGCCGCTATTTTACGCTGCCGGCCACCGACACCATCAGCCTGCGTACCGCCGACGCCATGGACTTTGTGCGCCCGCCCGCCGAGACGCGTTACGACCTGATTTTCTCCGATCTCTATTCGGCGTTCGCCATGGATCCGCAGCAAGGCACCCAGACATTCCTGGAAAACTGCGCCGCGCGGCTGAACGACGGGGGCTGGCTGGTGCTCAATTACCACGATCTGCCCGATGAAAACAGCCTGCTGTACCACAGCCTGCACCGGATATTCGGCACCGTATTATTTTGCGTCGCCCCCAGCGGCAACGTGATCATTTACGCCACGCCGGCGCAGGTGACGTTGCCGCTCAGCACGCTGCGCACGCTGGCCGCCGGCAGCGGCGAGCTGTTCAACTGCGAACTCGGCTACCTGTCACGCAAAATAGAACGGCTGCATTTCCGCTAAGAACGAGCGGCGACGCGGTCTGGCTGGCCGCTTCGTCCACATGGTATTATCATTCAGTCATCATTCTCTGGAGGATCCTGATGGAAAAGAAAACGGCGCGGCTAACGGTGCTGATTGACCCGGACAAGAAGAAAGCCCTGGAAGAGCTGTGCCTGCAGCAGGACGTCACCCCTTCTCAGGTGGTGCGTCAGCTGATCCGCGATTATCTGCACAAGCATCAGGTGGATTATCCCAGCCAGCCGACCCACGCCAATCCGCGCGTCGAGAGCAATTGAACGGCGGCCTGCCCCGCGAACCGTGAAGCGCGCTACACCTGCGCGCGTCCCTAATCCGAATCCTCCACGGCGGTCTGTCCATCCTGCGATATCGCTGCTACTGTTTTAGGCGTTCATTATTCTCTCTTGGGGAAGGAAACGCGCCATGTTCAGCCATATTACCGTCGGCGTCAGCGATCTGGATGCCGCCGCCGCGTTCTACGACGCCATTCTGTTGCCATTGGGCTTACAACGGCGGGAAGTGACGCCGGACGGCGGCCCCGCCGCCCGCTGCTGGGTGATGCCAGGCCAAACGCTGCCGCGTTTTTACGCCTACCAACCCTTCGACAGACAGCCCGCCAGCGCCGGCAACGGCAGCATGCTGGCCTTCCTCGCCGCCGACGAGCTGGCGGTTAAACGCGCCTACGCCGCCGGTCTGCTGGCGGGCGGCAGCAGTGAAGGCGAGCCCGGCGAGCGCGCGCACTACGGCAAAGGCTATTTCGGCGCTTACCTGCGCGATCCCGACGGCAACAAGGTGCATGTGGTTTATCGGGGAGATCTCGCCTGATGAAATGCTCGGTTTACATCGCCACCAGCGTAGACGGATTCATTGCCGGACCGGATGGCGACATCGACTGGCTGCTGCGGCCCGAATATGCGGTTTCGCTGCTCAATGGGTTGAGTTTTGAAGCGTTTGTCGCCGACATCGACGCGCTGGTGATGGGCCGCCATACCTATGATAAAGTCCGCGCCTTTCCCGAGTGGCCCTATGGCGCACTGCCGGTGGTGGTGCTGTCGACGCAGCCGCCCGCGCCGCACGCAACGGGCCACGTTCGCTGGATGAATGGCGAACCGGCGGCCATCGTGGCGCAGTTGGCCGAGCAAGGCTGCCGTCACCTGTATATCGACGGCGGCCAGACCGTGCAGCGCTTCCTGCAGGCCGGCTTGATCGACGAACTGACGATTACGCGCGTGCCGCTGCTGTTGGGCGGCGGTATCCCCTTATTCGGCGCCGATGGCCAGGAGCAGCGCCTGCGCCTGCTTGCCGTCACTTCATCGGACAACGGTTTCGTGCAAGAACGCTACGCGGTTCAGCGCGCGCCGTAACGCAGCATCAGGCGGCGACCGCCGAAGGCGATGAGCAACGCCGCCAATGCCAACAGCGCCGCCACGCCGTAGGTCACCCGCATGCCGTAAGCCGCGGCGGCCGCAGTGCCCGCAACCTGCTGCGAAGCCAGATAAAACAGCGCCCCCATCGCCGACGCGCCGGTGATCGCCCCCAGATTGCGCGACAGGTTCACCATGCCGGCGATCAGCCCGCGCCGTTCAGGAAACAGATCCTTCATCAGCATGGTGTTGTTGGCCACCTGAAACAGCGCATAGCCGGCGGTCAACAGCGCGATGGGGGCGATATAGCCGAGCACGCCCCAACGGTTAAACAGTGACAGCAACGCCGCGCCTGCGGCCACCGCCGTCAGCCCAAACTGGGCGATGCGCTGCGATCCGAAGCGATCCACCAGATAGCCGGCCGGTATGCCGGTCAGGATCGCCACCGCCGGTCCCGCCGACATCACCAGCCCGACCTGCGCGGCGCTTAAGCCCAGCGCCCGCGACAGATAGAACGGCCCGACCACCAGCGTGGCGGTCATCACCGTCATCACCAGCGCACTGGACGCCAGCCCCGCCGTCAGGGCCGGATGGCGGAACATCGACGGCGCAAGCAGCGGCGATGCGGCGCGGCGTTCCACGCGGATAAACAGTGCCCCCGCCAACAGCGCCCCCAACATCAACGCCAGGTTAAGCGCGCCGAAGTCGCCGCGCCCGAGGGTCATCGCCAGCGAATAGCAGAGCAATGCGCCGCCCAGCAGCAACGTGCCGGCGCGATCGAACGGTTCCGCGCGCGTTGCCGCGCGCGGCCCATTCGGTAAGTATCGCCAGGCAAGCCACAGCGCCAGCAGCCCCAGCGGCAGGTTGATCAGGAACATCGCCCGCCAGCCGAAACCGGCGATCAGCGCGCCGCCCAACGACGGCCCCAGCGCGGTGCCCACGGCTGACATAGTGCCGAGCAGCCCCATCGCGCGGCCGATTTTTTCCTTCCCCAGAACCTCGCCCGCCAGCGCCATGGCGATCGACATCATGACTGCGCCCCCCAGCCCCTGCGCCAGGCGCGCCGCCAGCAACAGCCACATTTGCGGAGCCAGCGCGCAAGCCAGCGAAGCGGCGGTAAACAGCGCAATGCCCGCCAGCAGCAGGCGGCGACGATTGAGGCTATCCCCCAAACGGCCGATGCCGATAATGCAAGTGGTGACGGCCAGCAAATAGCAGAGCAACACCCACTGCACCGCCTGGAACGAGGCATGGAACGCAGTGGCGAGCGCCGGCAGCCCGACGTTGGCAATGCTGATGCCAAGCGATGACAGCAGCATGCTCAGAGAAAGAGCGGCCAGTATGCCGCGGACGCCTTGCGGCGAAGGGTGGGGTAACATGATGAACACTCCTGACATAGACTGCGGGTAAGCCTATGTCAGGGGTTAGCATGGCGGAAGACGCATGGCATGCACTGTATCCATGCGCCTGACGCCTTATCTGACGCGAGCCGTTACCAGGCGGCGATTTCCGCCTCGGTGAGCGGCAACGTCTGAGTCACACCGGTTTCCGCCGCCAGGGTGGCCGCTTCCAGCACCGCCATCACCGCCAACGCCTGCGCCGCGGTAACCGGGTTGGCGCCTGCGCCGCGCAACGCATCGCGCACCTGGAAGTAATACTGGCGCTGATCGCCATCCGGCGTCGGCAGCGTGCGCACCGGCTCCGTACCGATAAACAGGCTCATCGCGTCGTCGTCTTTGCCCCACTCCGCCGAACCCGGCGTCACGCCGGCCAGCAGCTGGCTCTCCTGCCCGTCGGCGCGCGCTTTGACCACGCTGCCTTTCTCGCCGTGCACGGTAAAGCGTGAGACGCCGCCCGCCACCAGCATGCTGCCGTGCAGGATCACGCGGTGCGTCGGATAGTTCAGCACCACGTGGGCCCAGTCGTTAATCTGCGCGTTGGGGCGCAACGTGGCGATGTTGGCCTGCACGCTGTGCGGCAAACCGAACAGCTGCAGCGCCTGATCGACCATGTGCGGCCCCAGATCGAACCACAGCCCGCTGCCTGGGAGGTTTTGTTCACGCCAGCGCACCCGTACTTCAGGGCGATAGCGGTCGATATGGGACTCAAAGTGCGTCACCTTACCGATCAGCCCCTGCTCGATCACCTGTTTCACCCCCAGGAAATCGCTGTCCCAGCGACGGTTCTGGAACACCGACAGCAGGCGGCCGTGCTTCTCCGCCGCGGCAATCAGCGCGCGCGCCTGCGCCAAATCCAGCGTAAACGGCTTATCCACCACCACGTGCTTGCCCGCCTCCAGTGCGGCCAGCGCCAGCGGCGCATGGGTGTCGTTCGGCGATGCGATCACCACCAAATCCACCTCCGGCCGGCGGATGGCCTCCAGCGGATCGGCGATCACCTGCGCGTGCGGCAGATCGGCATGTACCTTGGCGGCATCGCGCGAAGCCACCACGCTCAGTTCCAACCCCGGCACCGCGTTAATCAGCGGCGCGTGAAACGCCTTGCCGACAAAGCCGTAGCCAATCAGGGCCACCTGCAACGGTCGAGCGGTATCGTTCATCAGTGTTCTCCTCTAGCGGTCGTCGGCGACGACACAAAGTTCAATCAATGATTGCTCGTCCAGGTTATCCCACGGGCGATCGGTAAACAGGCGTTGGATCTGCGCCAGATCCGCCACGTGATGCGGCTCGCAGCGATCCAGCTTCATATGGTCGGCCACCAGCCAGCGCTCGCCGCTGTTGGCCAGCATGGCGCGTTTGACCTCTGCATCGGCCTCTTCGCCGGCGCTCAGTCCCAGCTGAGGATGCACCGCGCAGGCGCCCAGCAAGGCGATATCCGCACGGTAGCGCGCCAGCAACGCCAGCGTGGCGCTGCCGGCGAACAGCCGCTGGCGCGCATCCCACTGGCCGCCGAGCAAGATCAGATTGATCTCCGGCCTGTCGCTCAGGCACTGCGCGATATCCAGCGAAGCGGTGATCACCGTCGCCGGGCCGCGCAACGCCTGCGCCACCGCCAACAGCGTACTGCCCGCATCCAGCATCAGGGTGCTGCCGGGCGGGATCTGCGCGGCCACCGCGCGGCCAAGCCGCTGCTTGACCTGCGGCAACAGCGCAGCGCGCGCCTGGCGCGGCATGCCGGACGGTTCGAGCGCTATCGCCCCGCCGTGATGTTTCTGCGCCAACCCCTGCCGCTCGAGATCGGCCAAGTCGCGGCGCACGGTATCGACCGAAACACCGATGGCGCTGGCCAATTCCGCCACCGCCGCCTGCCCGCGTTCGCTGAGCAAATCCAGTAAATGGCGCTGTCGTGCCGCTTTGTGCATGAGTTTATTCCGCAGTAGAACGCATAAAACAGCAATATACCGCAAAAAGAAGCAAAAAAGAACGCCCGTCGGCGACGCATTCCGCATCAAACATTAAAAAAGCATTAGGTGGATAATCGAGCGTCACCAACAAGGAGAAGTTATGAAAATCGACCTGATGTTCGACGATACCGCCGCCAGAGCGGTGCAATACAACGCCCGCGCTTCGGTGGAAGATTTTGACGCCTGCATGGCGGAATACGCCGCGCTGGCCCAGCGCGCCAAGGCACAGATGCCCGGCATTTACGATCTGCGTTACGGCATGAGTGCCGCCGAGCGCCTCGATCTGTTCCCGGCTTGCACGCAGCCCGCCCCGCTGCTGATCTTTATTCATGGCGGCTACTGGCATTCGCAGCGCAAAGAGGAAGCCTGTTCGATGGCCGCCGCGTTTGCCCAGCGCGGCGTGGCCGTCGCCACGCTGGAATACACACTGGCGCCAGAAGCGACGCTGGCGGAGATCGTGCACGAGGTGCGCAGCGCCGTCGCCTGGCTTTATCATCACGGGGCGCCGTTCGGCATCGATCCGGCGCGCATTTTCGTCAGCGGCAGTTCGGCCGGCGGCCACCTGTGCGGCATGCTGATCGCCGACGGCTGGCAGCAACGCTATCGCCTGCCGCCCGACGCGATCAAAGGCGCGCTGGCGCTGAGTGGCCTCTACGATCTGCGCCCGCTGTGCGATATCTACATCAACGACTGGCTGCACCTGACGCCCGAACAGGCGCAAACGCTCAGCCCGCTGTTTTTGCTGCCAGCGAAAGAGCATGCGCCGCAGATCCTGCTCGACGTCGGCCAGCGGGAAACGCAAGGCTTCAAAAACCAGACGCAGGCCTATTATGACGCCTGTCTGGCGCGCGGCCTCGACGTTCAGTTGCTGGCCGACCGCCACTGCAATCACTTTACGCTGGTCAACGAGCTGGCCGATGCGGAAAGCGCGATGTTCCGGCAGGTGATGGCGATGATCGACGCAACGCAGCGGTAGTCTGCCGCTGCAACCGCAGCCTGGCGGCGATCGTAATCACCGCCAGCGCGGCGAACAAGGCTCCGCACAGCAGGCTGCCCTGTAGCCCCCACGCGGCGATGAACCAGCCGCCCGCCAGTGAGCCCAGCGCCACGCCCAAATTGATAAAGGCGATATACAGCCCGGTGGCGAACGCCGGCGCCTCGGGGGCTTCGGATGTCAGCCAGATCTGCGTCACGATCAAACCGCTGGTGTGCGCCGCTCCCCAATACAGACAAAGCGCCGTCATCGAACCGATATTCGCGCTGCCGTAGTGATACAGCAGCGCATAAGCCGCAATCAAGGCTAGCGGGTGCAGCAGCACCGTCAGCGCTCGATGGCGGCTCAACCCCTTGCCGGCCAACAGGTTGCCCGCGACGCCGCCCACGCCGAACGCCACCAGAAGAAAGCCGATGGCGGCGGCGCCAATGCCGGCTTCACTGCTGAGGTACTCGGCCGCATAAGCGTAGACGGCGAACATGGCGGCAAAGATCAGCACGCAGGTGATGATATTCAGCCACAGCGTCCCGCTGCGCAGGATCGTCAGCTGTTTGCCATAGCTGAGGCGCTGAACGGCGACGTCGGGCAACCGCATCAGCAATCCCGCCGCTGCCAGGAGATTGACCCAGGCACAGAACCGGAACGAGGCTTCATAGCTGAACTGCCCGGCGATCCATTGCGTCAACGGTATCCCCAACACCATGCCCATGCTGGTGCCGATGAACGCATAGGCGGTTGCTTTGGTGGCCTGATGCGGCGGATAAAGCGCCGCGGCCGCCACCATGGCCAGCGAAAAATAGATCGGATGAAACAACGCCGGCACAATGCGCAGCAACATGAGCATGGCGAAACTGTCCGTCTGAGCGGACAGCGCGCTGGCCGCCGCGAACACGGTCAACGCGATCAACAACATGCGTTTGCGATTGAATCGCGACGCCAGCAGCACCAACAGCGGCCCGAGCAGCGCGATGGTCAGGGCGAAGATCCCGACCAGCCAACCGGCCTGCGCCGTAGAGATGCCATACCGCGCGATGATCTGCGGCAAAATACCCACCACGCCAAACTCGATGCAGTAGACGCCGAACAACCCCAGCGCGATAAAGAAAATCGGTGGCATCAGGCGCATTGTATCGCTCCCGTCGCGGCATAGACCGCCTGACAAATCTCGCCGACAAAAGCGCCGGACATGCCCTCCAGCGCCGTGTTGGTAAACGCGACGACGCTGAGCTGCCGGACAGGATCGACGAACCACGAGTGGCCATAGGTGCCGCCCATTCGCCAGCTGCCAACGGACTCCGGCGTTTGCGCGGCGACGGGATCTTTCAGTACGGTAATGCCGAGGCCGAAACCGCGCCCCGGCCAAAACGGCATCGGCAAATCGCCGATTTGGTTGGTGGTCAGCGCCGTCACCCATTCGGCCGGCAGCACCTGCCCGCCCCCCTGGCGCAACGTTTCCAGCAGGCGCAGGAAATCCTCCGCCGAGCCGACCATGCCGGCGCCGCCGGAGGCGTACGCCTCCGGATCCAGCGCACGCGCCGGCGACAGATGAAAACCGGCGCTGCCATCGATGAACGGTAAACGATCCGGTTGGCGCAAACGGCGCGGCTCGCCGGGATGATCGGCGTAAGCGGCCGCCAAACGTGCGGGATCCACCGCCAGGAAATCGGTATCCGTCATCGCCAGCGCCCCGGTCACCCATTTTTTTACTGCCTGCGTCAGCGGCAGGCCGCTCGCCTGTTCGATCGCCGCGCCCAGGACATCGGTGGCGATGGAATAGCGCCACGCCGCGCCGGGCGGAGCCAGCAAAGGGGCGCAGGCAATACGCCGCACGTTCTCCTGCAGGCTGACAGACGCTTCATCCATGCCGTCGGAGACGCCCAGCTGGGCATAGAATCCCCCTTCCGGCTGGAAAAAGCGGTAGCTTAGTCCGGCGGTGTGGGTCATGAGATGCCGTAGCGTCATCAACGGAGTGGTGCCGTCCGCCAGCCGCGGGCGAAAATTCGGCAGCCAACGGGTGATCGGATCGTCTAACCGCATGGCGCCTTGCGCCATCAATGCCAGCGCCGCCGTGGACACGATCGGTTTGGATACCGAGGCCAGACGAAACAGCGTATTGAGCGCCATCGGCTTGCCCGCTTCGCGATCTGCCATGCCCGCCGCGCGGTGATAAACGATCTCACCGCCCTGCGCCACCAAAACGACCGCGCCAACCAATCGTTTTTCACGCAAGGCTTGCTCTATCGCGCCGTCAATCGCGTTGGCAGAGGATCCGTATTCATTCATTTTTATTACCCCAGGTAGTCAGCCCATGCTGTCGCCACCGAGCATAGAGCGTGGTGATTAACGAAAAAACAGGCTAGATTTCCTTTCATAGCGGACACTCAAGTCCGCAATGGGGCAAGCAATGGATAATCTGTCTGGGGTGAACGTCTTTGTGCAGGCCGCAGAGACGCTGAGTTTCGTAGAGGCCGGGCGCGTGCTCGGCATTTCCGCTTCCGCGGTGGGGAAAAGCATCGCCCGCCTGGAAAATCGGCTGGGCGCGCGTCTGTTCCACCGCAGCACGCGCAGCATGACGCTGACCGCCGAAGGCCGGCTGTTTCTGCACCGCTGCCAGCGCATTCTCGGGGAATTGGCGGCGGCGGAACGGGAAATCAGCGATACGCACAGCGCGCCGCGCGGCAAGCTGCGTGTCAGTTTGCCGCTGGTGGGCGGCCTGCTGAATCCGGTGCTGGCGGAATTTGTCCGGCGTTACCCGGAGATTGAGCTGGAAACCGATTTTTCCGACCGTCGAGTCGCGGTGATCGAAGAAGGGTTCGATGCGGTGATCCGCGTGGGCGATACCGAGGACTCTCGCTTAATGAGCCGCCAACTGGGCACGTTTCACCTACAGCTGGTGGCGGCGCCAGAGTATCTGCGCCGAGCGGGAATACCCCGCCAGCCGGCAGAACTGCGCGATCACGCCTGCCTGTTATACAGATTCCCCACCACCGGCAAAGTCGAGACCTGGCCGGTGGCGGGCGGAGATAAACTGCTCGACGAAGGCCTGGGCAAGCGCACGGTATGCAACACCGTCGACACGCTGATTTACCTGGCGGAACAGGGCCTGGGCATCGCCTGCTTGCCCGATTTCGCGGTGCGAGAGGCGCTGGAGCGACGGCGGCTCCAACCGGTGCTTGGCGACCACTGCCGACACAGTGGCAGTCTCAAAATTCTCTGGCCTTCAAGCAAACATCTTACACCGCGTCTCAGGGCATTTATCGACATCATGAGCGTTCGCCTTTTCTCGACCTGAGTCCTCTATCGTGCTAGAGCAAATACAGCTTTGCTTTGCACAAAAATAGCTAAGGCGCAGCCTGCCAGCAGCTGGCAGCTGCTGCCAGCTGCTCTGACGGCGGCGCAGTGCCGTCGTTATATTCCATTCAGAGATATGGAAGCGCCGTTCGTTCTTTCGGGACAACGAAAATCGCCACACAATACCTTTCACCCCGCACTCGTGCATAACCGTATATAAATTCAGGTGTTAACGCCTTGTCATTACCGATAACCGCCCAATTCGCCCATCTGATATTGAACAGCCAGCCGGATGAAAACGCCCTGTCAGCCGCTCGCCGCGGCGTGAAAGATTACTTCGCCTGCGCGCTGCCGATTGCCCGCGGGGCGTTGAGCGATGCCGGTCTGGCAGCGATCGGTAAGACGTTTCCGCCGAACGGCAGCGAGAACCGCGCACTGCGCTATGGCTATGTCAGCCACGCGTTGGACTTCGATGATTACCATCCTGCGCTGCGTGGCCATCCGAGCACCGTAGTGCTCTCAGCCCTGCTGGCGCTGAACGGTGAGAGTGACGATGTCACTGAGCTGTTAACCGCCTATGTCATCGGCGTAGAGGCCGCTGGCCGGCTGGGATTGGCCGCTGGCACGCAACATTACGTGCTGGGTTTTCACAGCACCGCCACCCTGGGCGCGGTCGCCGCCTGCGCCGCCGTGGCGCGTTATCTGCAGCTTGACCAGCGGCAGACGCAGATTGCTCTGGGCCTGGCGGCCACGCAGGCAGCGGGCCTGCGCAGCCAGTTCGGTTCGGCGGCCAAACCGCTGCATGCCGGGTTGGCGGCACGCAACGCGGTCAACGCCGCTCTGCTGGCTCAGGCCGGTTTCATCGGCCAACCGGAGGGCGTGCTGGACAGCCTGCTGACTTCCCACGGCGGCGGCCGGCAAAAACCGGAATGCCTGACCGCCGGCTGGGGCACGCCCTGGCGCATCCTGCAGCCGGGGCTGGAATTCAAGCGGTACCCGACTTGCGGTGGCACTCACAGCGCGGCCGAGGCGGCGCTCGCCCTGCGCGCGCGGCTGCTGGCACAAGGCGACGTCCTTGCGGAGATCGCACAGGTTGAGGTCAGTTTTCCGCCCGGCGCAGATACTGCGCCCTTTATTCGCCAACCGGCCACCGGTGTGGAAGCGCGCTTTAGCCTCGAATACGTCATCGCCGATGCGCTATACCACGGCGAGGTCCCGCTGACGCATTACGGCGAACAGCCTGTCGATGCGGCTATCGCCGCCCTGGCGGCAAAAGTTGTGCGCCATGTCGATCCCGCAGCCCCGCCGGACGCGCTCGATCCGGAGATGCGCTTCCATCGTCTGACCCTGACGCTGCAGGACGGGAGGCGAATAAGTGACATAGTCACAAGAAAGCAAACCGCCGCCCGGCCGACAGACCTCGACGCCAAGCTGCGCGCCATTCTGCAGCTGCTTCCGGGCCTCGAAGGCGAGAGCGTTATCCGCGACTGCGCGCTTATGTCCCCTGGCGCGCTGCCGCGACTGATTGCATTGTTAAATTAATAATAAAACAGGAATAATTATGAGTACTTCACCTTCAACACCATCGCGCCAACTCCGTCTCGGCCTGTTCGTTCAGGCTCTGGGGCACCACATCGGGGGATGGCGCGCAGAAGGCGCCAGCGGTTCACCGACCGATATCGACTGGTTCACCTGGATCGCAAAAAAAGCCGAAGAAGGCACTTTCGATATGTTCTTCGTCGGCGACGCGTTGGCAACCAGCGTGCACCGCCTGCCCTCGACGATGTCACGCCTGGAGCCGCTGACGCTGCTCGCGGCGCTGGCGGTCAACACCCGCCATATCGGGCTGGCGGCGACCGCCTCCACCACGTTCGATCAACCCTTCCACCTGGCACGCGCCATGGCCTCCATCGACCATATCAGCCACGGCCGCGCCGCCTGGAACGTAGTGACCTCTTTCTCCAGCGATGCGGCGCGCAACTTCAGCCGTGAAGATCTGCCGTCGCACGCCGAACGCTATGAAGTGGCGCGGGAATTCCTCGAGGCCAGCTACAAACTGTGGGACGGCTGGGAAAAAGACGCCATCGTGCGCGACAAGCAAAATGGCGTGTACGCCATCGACGAGAAAATCCACGCCGCCAACCATAAGGGCAAGCATTTCTCGGTGCAGGGCCCGCTGAACATTTCCCGCTCGCCGCAAGGACGGCCGGTGATCATTGAGGCCGGCTCTTCCCCGGCCGGCCAGCAGCTGGCGGCGGAAACCGCCGAAGTGGTGTTCACCGCCGCCGCCAGCCTGGAAGAAGGACAAGCTTTCTACCGCAGTCAGAAAAAATACGTGGCCGACGCCGGCCGCAACCCGGACCACCTGCTGATCCTGCCAGGTGTGATGCCGATTGTCGGGCGTACCAAAGAAGAAGCGCAGGAAACCTGGTATCAGCTGAATCAACTGGTGGATATCGATAACGGCATTGAGCAGCTGTCGGCGCGCTTTGGTTTCGATTTGAGCGATTATCCGCTGGACGGCCCGGTGCCGAACGTGGGCGCCACCGAAGGCGGCCAAAGCCGCGTGAAACTGCTGACCGATCTGGCCGCGCGGGAAAACCTGACGCTGCGTGAGCTGGCGGCCGTCGCGGCCGGTTCGCGCGGCCACCGCGTGGTGGTAGGCACCGCCGAAGAGATCGCCGACGACTTCCAGCTGTGGCTGGAACAGCAAGGCGCAGACGGCTTCAACATCATGCCGGCGGTATTGCCCAACCAGCTGGAACTGTTCGTCGAGCAGGTGATCCCGGAGCTGCGTCGCCGTGGCCTGTTCCGTGAAGAGTATCAGCATGCAACCCTGCGTGAAAACCTGGGTCTGCCGGAACCGGCAATCAACTTCGCTAACGTAAAATCGGCTTAATCCGCAGGGAAATCATGATGAAAACCACATTCAAACGCACCGTACTGTCCCTGCTGTTGGCTTCCTCCACGCTGGCGCCGTTGGCAGCCGGTCATGCCGCTGAAGGCGATGTTCCCTTCAAGGCGGCGCTGAAAGCTGCCGCCGATCCGGCGCTGCACGACAGCCTGCCTGAAGCGATCAAAAAGGCCGGCTACATCGTTGCCGGCACCAACCCGAACACCCCGCCGACCACCTTTTACCAGGCGGACAACAAAACGCTGGCCGGGCGTGAAATCGACGTGATGAGCGCGATTGCCGATCGCCTGGGCGTGGGGATCCACTGGAAGGACACCGGCGGCTTCGACAACATCATCCCCGGCCTGAAGTCCGGCCGTTATGACGTCGCGCTGGCCAACATTGACGCCAACAAAAAGCGCTTCCAACAGGTGGACTTCGTCGGCTATTACCACGCTTCCAAGCTGGCCTTGATCGCCCGCAAAGACGCTGCGCTAGGCCCTTACACCGAGCTGGCGCAGCTGTGCGGCCAGACCGTCGGCGCCGGCGCAGGCACCTCGCAGATCACCCGCCTGCAGCAGGCCAGCGATCAATGCGTCGCCGCCGGCAAGCCGGCCATCACCATGCCGATCTTCCCGGACCGCCCGGCCGGGGTGCAAGCGGTGATCAGCGGCCGCGTACCGATGTTTTTCGGCCCGTATGAAGGGTTGCGCTACCAGGCCACCCACGTTAAACCGCTGACGCTGGCCGGTGATATCAACATTGACGGCACCACGGTGGCCATTGCCCTGCCGAAAGGCTCCGAACTGGTGAAACCGGTGCAGGCAGCGCTGAATTCTCTGATCGCCGACGGCAGTTACCAGAAAATCCTCGACGGCTGGGATATCGGTTTTGGTGCAGTGAAAACCGCCGGCATCAATGAAGAGATCGCCAAATGAGTGGGCAACACCCTGTCGACGACGCGGAACTGAGCATCGTCGGCCATCGGCATTACGGGCGTTGGCTCAGCGCCCTGATTGTGCTGTTGATCGTCGGCGTTATCATCAATTCCATGCTGCACAACCCGCGCTTTGAATGGGCGGTGGTGGCGGAAAACCTCACCGAGGCTTCCATCCTCAACGGCGTGCTCATGACGCTTAAGCTGACGGTGATTTCGGTGGTGTTCGGCTTCGCCGGTGGCGTGCTGCTGGCGCTGATGCGCCTGTCGGCCAATCCGGTATTGGTTGCGGTAAGCTGGTTCTACACCTGGTTCTTCCGTGCGGTGCCGATGCTGGTGCAGCTGTTCCTTTGGTACAACATCGCCGCGCTTTATCCGCGCATCAGCCTGTGGATCCCGTTTCTTGGCGAAGTCGCCAGCGCGCCGACCAATACCCTTATCAGCACCTTCAGCGCGGCGGTGATCGCGCTGGTGATGCATCAGTCGGCCTATGCGGCGGAGATCGTGCGCGCAGGCATCCAAAGCGTCGGCAGCGGCCAGCTGGAAGCCGCCAAAGCGCTGGGATACCGTCGTGGGCAAATCCTGTGGCGCGTGGTATTGCCGCAGGCGATGCGCACCATCCTGCCGCCGGCGGGCAATGAGGTGATCGGGCAGTTGAAAACCACCGCGGTGGTGTCGGTGATTGCCCTGCAGGACGTGCTGTATTCGGCGCAGATCATTTACCAACGCACCTACGAGGTCATCCCGCTGCTGCTGGTCGCCACCCTGTGGTATCTGGCCATGACTTCGATTCTGTCGATTGGCCAATACTACGTGGAGCGCTATTTTGGCCGCGGCACGCAGGCAACGCGCCGCGGCTGGTTCTTCCTCAACCGCAAAGCCCCTCAGGGAGGTGAACAATGAGCGCATCCATCCACATCAACCGGGTGCGGAAATCCTTTTCCGGCACCGACGTGTTGAAAAACATCAGCCTGACCATCCCGGCAGGCTCGGTGACGGTGATCCTCGGCCCTTCCGGCTCCGGCAAATCCACCCTGTTGC
Source organism: Serratia sp. LSHTC3 (assembly GCF_057197125.1). NCBI lineage: Bacteria > Pseudomonadati > Pseudomonadota > Gammaproteobacteria > Enterobacterales > Yersiniaceae > Serratia > Serratia sp. LSHTC3. Next base: position 1,120,422 of record NZ_JBXUNP010000002.1, on the reverse strand, counting down.
GCTGCATCAACCACCTGGAAAAGCTGGACGGCGGCACCATTCGCGTTGGCGAACAGCTGATCGGCTATCGTCAAAAAGGCCGGCATCTGTACGAGCTGAAAGAAGCCGAGGTGGCCGAACAGCGTAAAAGCATCGGCATGGTATTTCAGCAGTTCAACTTGTTTGCGCACCGCACCGTGTTGCAAAACGTCAGCGACGCGCCGCTGCGGGTGAAAAAGGAAAAAAAAGCCGAGGTGCAGGAACGGGCGAAGCAGCTGCTGGCCCGCGTCGGGCTGGAACATCGCATCAACGCCTGGCCGCGAGAACTGTCCGGCGGCCAGCAACAACGCGTCGCCATCGCCCGCGCGCTGGCGATGAACCCGCAGGTGTTACTGTTTGATGAACCGACCTCCGCCCTCGATCCTGAATTGGTTGGCGAAGTGCTGCAGGTGATGAAAGACCTGGCGCATTCGGGCATGACCATGGTGGTGGTCACGCACGAAATCGGCTTCGCCCGCGAAGTGGCCGACCAGATTGTCTTTATGGATCAGGGAAAGGTGGTTGAAACGGGCAGCGTGCAGCAGGTTCTGGATGCGCCGGGACATGAGAGGACGCGCAACTTCCTGGCGACGGTATTGTAGTCCTGCGTCAGGGGGCGTTGCGTCCCCTGACGTTCAAATTCAGCCGTTATTTTTGCGGCCGATAGCGGAAAAGACGTTGAACACTTCACCCAAGCCGTAAATCGCGCCGAGCAAGACGGCCACCATTACCGGCACCAGGACCACCACGGTGGCCAAGCTTTCAAGCATTTCTAACATCGTTCTCTCCTGGTTTATAAGCACAGCGAATCTGCGCCGGAAGAAAAGGTTTCCGGCCAATCGATCGATTATCGTGGGGAGGCAGTCTAAAACGTGAGCCACATCACACTTGATGCGAGCTAATGTAACTTACACAATTACATTAACGCAATGCAAAAAATGCTCTGCGGGAAGACGGAATTGGCGTGGGTTTTTATTGCGTATCCGATTGATATTGCGCTGAACAAGGGACGAAAGGATAGCCGGCTTGCCGCTCGACCTGCCCGGCCATTTCGGCGATGCTGGTTTGCGCCAGGCTGGCCTCCAGCGCGTGACCAACGCGCGCAAACTCTTGCTCCAGCACCGGGGTAATCGCGTGGCCGATATAACACGCATCGTTAGGCCGGGCGCGGTGCAGCATGAAATAGGGTTGATCCTCCACCGCGCGATACACGTCCAGCAGCGAGATCGCTTCTGCCGGCCGCGCCAGCAGCGCCCCGCCGCCTTGCCCCATCTGCGAATAGGTCAGCCCGGCCTCCGCCAGCGCGCCGAGGATCCGCCGCACCACCGTCGGGTTGGTGTTGACGCTGCGCGCGATATCTTCGGAACGCACCGTCTGGCCACGACACAGCGTGATGTTGGTCAGGATATGGATGGCAACGGCAAATCGCGTAGAGGTAGACACCTTGGCACCTGCTCAGAGTTTCGTTTATGTCGGATTAAAACATAAGGAAAGCGTATCAGTTTCCAGTAATACACATAATGAGTAGGGATAAGCGGAATGTCAACCTGCCCCCGCCCGGCGGCGGCGGCAGGTCAGGCTTCAGTACTGATTTCTGTCACTTTGTCGGGATAAAATGCCAGATAATCCTTGATCGCCACCACGGCGTTGTAAGGCATTTCATAGCTCCAGGCCGTATTGGCCCCCTGTGCGCCGTTCATCGCGAAGGTGAAATAACTGCAGTCGCCCTTATACGGGCAGTAGCTGACGTGCTCGTTTTTCTGCAACAGCGCCATCTTCACGTCCTCACGCGGAAAGTAAAACACCGGCGGATAGGTGGCTTCCTGCAGGATGAGCGCATTGCGACTGTCGGCCAGGGTTTTCCCGGCAGCACGCACCACGACCCGCGTCGGATGACGAGTCAAGGTGATCGGGTGATCCGGGCCGGGGATTTTCACCGGTTTGCCGGACGCGGAAACGAGATCGGACATGGCGGCCTCCAGAGTGTGTGCCCCGCCCCCGCGAGGCGTCTTCCCAGTATAGACCAGCGGTTTTGTCGGTGGCCGCACATTCGGCGAGCAATCGCTTTTCACCGCCGCAAAATTAAGAATTTTTACCTGTTCGATTTTCTTTCGGAGGAATACATTCATCCCAACTTCTACCGGTGGGTTAATCGGATTATTTTTAATCCATTAATCAGCCAATTTACCAGGAACTCATTATGAATATTAAACGTGCCGCAGGTGTGTTGGTGGTGGTGATGGCGACGCTTTCCGTTACCGCATGTGGGCATATGTCCAATCGCGATCGCAACACGGCGATCGGCGCGGGCGTCGGCGCGGTCGGCGGCGCAGTGCTGACCGACGGCAGCACGCTGGGCACCCTCGGCGGCGCAGCGCTGGGCGGTATTATCGGCCACCAGACCAGCCGTTAATCCTCCCGTTAAAATAATCTCTGCAGGCCGGCGCTTTTTTAATCCATAAGCGCCGGCCTGTTTTTATTTATCGAAATAACGTCCCTCAGCACAGGGAAATAATGAATAACATTAAGCGCAGCGTTATTATTCATTAACCTGCATCGGAAGTATTTATTGCGCCGGCAGCCTGAAACGCGCCATCGCTTTTTCTAACCGTTCCGACTCGCCCTGCAACAGCTGCGAAGCCTCGGTCACCGCGCTCACCACGGCGCCGGTTTGCTGCGCCACCTGATTCAGCGCGGTGATGCGCGCCGTCACGTCCTGGATGCTCTCCCCTTGATTGAATGACGCCAGCGAGATTTCCCCCATCAGCGCACTGCATTTGTTCACCAGATCGATAATTTTGCGCAGGTTGCCCGTCAGCCGTTCGACCGCCTGCGAACCTTGATCGATTTGCTGCAATGAGCGACCGATCAACTGCTGAATATCGCGCGTCGAATGGCTGCTCTTTTGCGCCAGCAAGCCCACTTCTTTAGCCACGATGGCGAAACCGCGGCCGTGAACGCCGGCGTGCGCGGCCTCGATCGCCGCATTCAACGCCAGAATATGGGTCTGAAACGCCACGCTGTCGATCAGCGCGACAATGCCGCGCATCTCAGCCGATTGGTTGACGATCCCGTGCATCGAAACATTGACGGTTTGCATCATCTGCTCACCGGCGCCGGCGCACTGCCGGGCCTGTTCGGTTCGTTGGCTGGCCTGCTGCGCGTATTGGCCGTTTTCTTCCACCCGCGCCGCCAACTGCTGCACGTGCTCGGTCGCCAACTGCAGTTCCCCGTTCTGCTTCGCCGACTGTGCCGTCAACTGTCGATTGCCGTCCGCCAGCCGCTCGACGCCGTTCAGGATCCCGCTCGCCGCATCGCGCACCTCGCTTACCAGGCGCTGCAGACCGCCCTGCATGTGGCCAATGCTGGTTTGCAGCTGACGCATCTCGCGGTTCAACGCCCGCTCAGGCGGCAGCGGCCGCGAAAGATCGCCGGCGGCCAGCACGTTGAGGTGGACAATTGCCCGCTGCAGCGGCGCTATCACCCAGCGGGCGACGCCGAACCACACCCCCACGGCGATCAGCGCCAGCGCGGCCAATGCGCCAAGCGCAAAGGTATTGGCCTGCTCCAGCGCCGCCAATTGCCGCACGTTGACGTCATTGCCATGCTGTTCGTTCAGCGCCTGATAAGCGAGGTACTTTTCGTTGAAATCCGCCTGAAACGCCTGGATCGGCACGGCGAAAAACGCATCGATGCTGGCGCTGCTTTGCAACCCTTGCGCCTGTTCCTTCAGGCCGTCATAGAACAGGCGATAACTGTCTTTCAGAGCGCCCGCCGCTTCGGGCGCGGCCGCGCTCAAGCGCTCGAACCGGGCAAAGGCCTGCTTTGAAGCCTCCAACGCCGCCAACGATTCATCCAGCAGGCTATGCCAACTGCCGTCGGAGCCGGTGACTTTGTCCTGCAGATAATAGATGCCCGCACGGTTCAGGGTGTCGCTGGCCGTCAGCAGCGACTGTCTGGCGCGATCCATCGTCGCCTGCTGGCGATGCAACCCGTCTCCCGTCACCAGGTTAACCTTGGCGTCGTGCAGAATAGTGGAAATAAATACGGTGGAAAACAATTGCAGCAGAGAAAATAGCGCAATAACGCAAATTACGCCGCCTAATAAGCCCATGCTCTTGCCGATGCCAAACGCGTGCGGCAGCGCTGCCGCAGGTTTTACCCGGCGGCCAAGTGTCAGTTTTATGCTCATGATTTTTAGTCAGTAATGCCAGAATGCCGCGAGTCTAACGCGCATTTATGACACGACTATTTCAGCCTGCTTTGTGTCGCTCCCGCAAACCAGGGCGACCCAATAATCGGAATTTCTCGTCAACGCTCATTTTTATTTCTTGACTTGTTCAATACCGGATTTATAGTTTTCCCATTAAACAAGAAACAAAGTTTCATATATTAACCGGAAATGAATTTAATATATGAAACGCACAATGAAACGTCTCAAATATAAAACAAACGAGCAACAGTGCCTTATTCACAGGTAAACCCCGCTCGTCTTAATAAAAACCAAACATTCACCAGGGGCCAGGCATGCGCAAGATCACCCTTTGTTTTTTTCTTGTTTCACCAGTGAGTTACGCGACTACCGTCGCATTGCCCAGCGACGCTGCTGCCACCGTGGCGCCGGTTAAAAAAAACCGCCCGGCCTTTCCGCATATTCATTGGCAAAACGAGGATAATAAAAAGAATATTGATATCGGCGGCGCGCTGCGCGCCAATTATCGCTATGAAGACTGGCGCAGCAGCAATTATCGGCATCCGCCGCATTTACGCTTTGACGCCTTTCGCATCGATGCCGCCGGCCAGATAAACGACGCGTTTTTCGATAGCGGATTCTGGTTTCAGGATCGGCGCAAATACGCCATCGACCGCGCCTATGTCGGCTACCACCTGTCTGAGCGCTCCACCGTGCAGCTGGGCGCGCCGTTCAAACCGTTCGGCCTGATGCCCTATCCGCAGTTCGGCTGGTCGTACGGCATTCCGTTTTACCTCGGCTTTGGCGTCAACACCGGGCTCGGCGCCAAATACCAATACCAACGGGGCGATTGGGCCTTTGACGCCGCCTACTACCCGCGCATGATGCCGACCGGCGTGCGTTACGCCCCCGACGTCGCCAGCTACGACGATCTGAAGAACACCAACTTTGCCTCACAGCATCTGCAGCGCAACGAAAAACGCGATCAGGTAAACCTGCGGCTGACGCGGGCTTTCCACCAGGGCGGTTGGGACAATGAGCTCGGCGGTTCGCTGGCGGCCTCGCGGCTCTACAACCAGGCGACCGGTGATAACGGCAGCTTCTGGGCGGCGGGCCTGCATACGCTGGTGAATCGGGATGCCTGGCATCTGTCCGGCCAGGTGATCCGCTACGGTTACGACGCCAAAGGCCCGGCCGGCGCCAGCAATTCGGTGATCCTGATGGGCGGCAACGGCCTGACGCCGGCCTATCTGATCCCGTCGCAGGCCACCACTGCCGCCATCAACCTGGCGCGCGACGTCGAGGTGCCCTGGGGACCGGTGAAAAAGCTGCGCTTCTACAACGACTACAGCGTGCTCTGGAAGGACAGGCACGGCGGCTCCGACTCCAAAATGAATACGCTCGGGGTGCAGGTGTTCGCCATGCCGGTGATGCTGTGGGTGGATCTGACCTGGGCGCAGAACGCCAATCCGTGGGGCGGCGTGGAAAACGCCACCGGCTGGACCGGCACCCAGTCCTCCGGCAGCAATAAATGGTATTTTCGCACCAACGTAAACATCGGTTACTACTTCTGAGCGCGGCGGGATCTACACTGAAGTATCGCCGTCAACCGGAGAAATCATGATGCTGAGCGCGCAAACGCTGCATGTCGCCATCAACCGCCCCTGTGACGAGGTGTACGCCTTTCTCAGCCGCCCGGAAAACTTCCCGTTGTGGGCCAAAGGATTAGCCAATAGCTTACGGCGGGAAGATGAAGATTGGATGGCGGAGACCCCGCAGGGGCGGATCCGCATTCGATTTAGCGCGCCCAATGCCTTCGGCGTGCTGGATCATTGGGTGACGCTGCCGGACGGCGGCGTAGTCTACGTGCCGCTGCGCGCGCTCGCCAACCGACAAGGTGCCGAGGTGATCTTCACCCTGTTCCGCCAGCCGGACATGGACGACGCGCTGTTCGCCCGCGACGTCGGGCTGGTGAACGCCGATCTGCAGGCGCTGAAGCGCCTGCTGGAATCGCGCTAATCCCCCTTACCCCTTGACCGACGACACCACGTTAAGCGGCTGGGCATCCGGCAGAATATTCATGTGCTCCAGCACCTGGGCCATGATCTTGCCGAACACCGGCCCGGCCACCGAACCGCCGAAGTGCTTGCCGGCTTTCGGGTTGTTGACCATCACCACCAGCGCCACCTGCGGATCGCTGGCCGGCGCCACGCCGGCGGTGTAGTTGATGTAGCCGCCGTCGTATTTGCCGCTCGGGCCCATTTTCTCGGCGGTACCGGTTTTGATCGCCAGCCGGTAGCCCGGCACTGCGGCGCTCACCCCGCTGCCGCCCGGCAAGGCGTCGCTCTCCATCATATGCACCACGGCCCGAACCGTATCCGCCGGCAGAATACGTTGCCCCATCACCGGCGGCGTCACCTTGGTGATCGACAGCGGCCGATAAATGCCGAAGGAACCGATCGCGGCATACTCGCGCGCCATCTGCAGCGGCGTCACGCGCAGCCCATAGCCGAAGGAGAAGGTAGCGCGTTCGATATCGGCCCAGCGTTCGCGATGCTGCGGCAAGTAGCCGCTGCTCTCGTTGCCGATGCCGAGCTCGGTCGGTCGCCCCAGGCCAAAGCTGCGGTAGACCGCCGGCAGCACCGTGGCCGGCAGCGCCAGCGCAATGTGCGATACCGCGATGTCGCTCGATTTTTGCAGCACGCCGGTGATGGTCAGTTTCGACCAATGGCCGACGTCTTTGATCAGGTGACCGTTCACCCGATACGGCGTGGTGTCCAGCACCGTATCCGGCCGGATCAGCTTATGCTCCAGCCCCACCATTACCACCACCGGTTTCACCGTCGAGCCCGGTTCGAAGCTGTCGCTGCTGCACACGTTGCGAATATCCTTCGCCGGGGTGCTGCCATAGTTGTTCGGGTTGAACGACGGGTAGCTGGCCATGCCGAGGACCTCGCCGGTGTCGATCTTGACCAGCACCGCACAGCCGGAGTCGGCCTGGTTAGCCACCACGCCGTCGCGGATCTGCGCATAGAGCACGTACTGAATAAATTTATCGATGCTGAGCGTCACGTTCGGCGGCGGCACCGGATCCACGCTTTTAAGCACGCCGATCACCGCGCCGCTGCCGTCCTTCTGATAGACCCGCAGGCCGTTTTTGCCCTGCAACAGCGGGTTGAAACCCAGCTCAATGCCTTCCAGCCCCTGATTGTCCTGGCCGACGATGCCGATCAGCCCGGCGGCGTCCTGGCCCATCGGATAAAAGCGGCTGAAATCCTGCTCGGTGCTGACGCCGGTCAGGTGCAGCTTACTGATGTAGGCGGCGTTATCGTCCTCCACCTTGCGCGCCAGATAAACGAAGCGTTTGCGCGCGTTGCTCTGGATCAGGTGCTGGATGTCCGCCAGCGGGATCTTCAGCACGTTGGCCATGCTCTGCCAGCGTTCGTTGCCGGTATCGGTCTGGGTATCGAGAATATGCTTCGGATCCAGCACGATGTCTTGGGACGACACGCTGACCGCCAGCGCCTCATCGTTGCGATCGGTGATCATGGCGCGGTTGGTCGGCACCACCTGGGTGCGGATCGAACGCTGGTCAGCCTGGTTGGCCAACTGCTGGTGTTCCAGCAGTTGCAGGTAACCGACCCTGAACGCCAACAGAAAAAAACAGACCAGCATGCCGGCGCATATCCAGCCGAAACGAACTGTGGAATAGGTTTTACCGCTCTTTTTGGTCGATGGCGCCACTGTTGTGTTAACCCTACGTTTTTATTCAGTTTATGGTGTTATTTCAGTCTACCTTGCCGGAAATGGTCAGGAGATTGCAGTTTGTAAGAAAGTAAAAACAAACCGCATCACCGTTGCACATCCGCGCTGTCGTTTAACTGCGGTTTACTTTGCGGCGTATCGCCGGGCTGCGGCGCGTTGGCCGGGTCAAAAATGTGGTCGAGGATCGCGCGCGCGGTCGGCCCCGCCACCACGCCGTCGCCACCGCCGTTTTCCAGGATCAGCGCCATCGCCACCCGGGGATTTTTGTAGGGCGCAAACAGCGTATAAAAGATGTGATCGCGCAGCCGCACCGGGATCATTTTGGCGTTGTAAGTCTGGTTTTGCTTCAGGCTGAACACTTGCGAGGTGCCGGATTTGGCGGCGATCTGATACGGCGCGGTGTGGAACAGCTTGTAACCGGTGCCGTTCGGCAAGTTGGCCATGCCGTACATACCGTTGCGCACGATGCCCCAGTAAGGCGAGTTGGGATCGCCGATCTGCGCCGTTTGCGCCGGCGGCTGGTAGCGCGTCACCCGGTTGCCCTGCTGCAGCGAATATAACAGATGCGGCGTTTTCACCCGGCCGTTGTTGAGCAGCGTGCTCAAGGCTTTCACCATCTGGATCGGCGTCGCCACCCAATACCCCTGGCCGATGCCCACCGAGACCGTATCCCCCTGATACCAGCCTTTTTTGTGCACCTTCAGCTTCCAGTCGCGGCTCGGCAGCACGCCGCGGTACTCTTCGTTCAGATCGATGCCGGTCGACTGGCCGTAGCCGAACTGGCTCAGCCAGTGGTGAATGCGATCGATGCCCATCTCATACGCCACCTGATAAAAGAAGGTATCGGCGGATTCCTCGATCGCTTTGGTGACGTTGAGCATGCCGTGGCCGGTTTTCAGCCAGTCGCGGTAGCGCCGCTCGGTGCCGGGCAGCGTCCAGGTCGGCGCGCCGAAAAAGGTGGTGGTGGGCGTGATCACCCCGGCGAACAGCGCCGAAACGGCCATGTAGGGCTTCACCGTGGAAGCCGGCGGGTACAACCCCTGGGTAACGCGGTTGATGAGCGGCAGATCCGGGTTGCCCAGCAGCGCCTTATAGGCCTGATAGCCGATGCCTTTGACGAAGGGATTAGGATCGTAACTGGGGCTGGAGACCATCGCCAGAATGCCGCCGTCGCGCGGATCTTCCACCACCACCGCGGCGCGTTGCCCCTTCAGCACCGATTCGATGTACTGCTGCAGCGGCAGATCCAGCGTCAGGTAAATGTTTTTGCCGGCCTTCGGCGGCTGCTCCTTCAGCAAGCGGATCACCCGCCCATGGTTATCCACCTCCACCTCCTGATAGCCGGTGGTGCCGTGCAGTTCTGACTCATAATAGGCTTCGATGCCCTGTTTGCCGATGTTGCGGTCGGCGGCATAGTTCTCGCTCAGGCCGGCCTTGTCCAGGCGCTTGAGATCGCTGTCGTTGATCTTCGACACATAGCCCAGCACGTGCGCCAGCTGGGCGCCGTAAGGATATTCACGCTGCTGATAGGTATCGATGGTCACCCCGTCGAAACGGTATTGATTGACGGCAAAGCGCGCCACCTCAGTGTCACTCAGCCCGGTTTTTAGCGTCACCGGCTTGTAGCGGCTGTTGTGGTGCATATCGTCGCGAAACGCGCTGATGTCCTCCGGCGTCAGATCGACGATCGGCGTCAGCGCCTGCAGCAGCGCCGCCATGTCGGTGATTTTGCTGGGCGTGATTTCGACACGATACAGTGTCACGTTTCGCACCAGCGGAGTGCCATTGCGATCGAAGATTAACCCGCGGCTGGGGGCGAGCGGCAGCATTTTGATGTCGTTCTGGTTGGAACGCGTCTGGTAAAAGCCGTGCTGGCGGATTTGCAGCCGGTAGAGGTTAACGATCAGCGCGCTGAAGCAGACCACCACCAGCGCCAGCGCTACGCCTGCCCGGCGGATAAACAGCCTCTCTTCCGCAGAGTGGTCGCGAATTTTTTCTTTTAACAGGGCCATGCGGTGCCGGTACCTTTTGCGTCACATTTCCCCGTAAAATCAGGGAACTGAAAAGCCGGCAAGCATAGCGTTATCGAGCGCGCCGCCCCATGAAAAGGTTGCTAATGAAATGGCATAACTGTTTCAGCATATTGGAATGTTACCGTCGGCGATTTTTTCACCGCGCGCCCCATTGAGCCGCCGTTCGCCCCAATGCTACAATGTGATCTGAATCACATTATTCCCGTTATTCCCCCGCATTTCCCTGTCGGCGCCCTGCCGGATGCGGCTTTTTGTTACATAGGATCAAGTTCGATGAGTACCATTGCCACCGGTTTAGTCATGATGCGCTGGGAGTTGCTGAGCGCCGTGATGATGTTCTTCGCCAGCCAGTTAAACGTCGTTTGCCGTAAAACCAGCCGCAACGGTATGGCGTTCATGTTCAGCAGCCTGGGCCTGTTTACCGCCTGCTGGTTCGTGATGGGCCTGATGGGCATCCACCTCACCCTGGAAGCCTTCACCCAATTCTGGTCATCGGCCTGGGATCGCTACGTGGACGTCGTCAGCACCATGCCGGCCGATTGGCCGATGCCGTAACCTCGCTGCACGGGCGGCGCATCTGCCGCCCCGCCGATTATTCCGCGTCCGTTGACGGCGCCGCCGCCAGCCGCGCCATCAACGCCCCCGCTTCGATCAGCTGCGCCTGTTCTTGCTCCGTTAAACAGCTTTCCATCGCCGCCAGCAGCCACGCCTCGCGCCGGGTGCGGCTTTGCTGCAACAGGCCCAGCCCGGCGGGCGTCAGGCGCACCCGCACCCGGCGTTTGTCTTCAGCATCCGGCGTGCGCACCAGCAGCCCATCGGCCTCCAGCTCCCGTAAGGCGGCCGCCAGGTTAGAGGAACGCATGCGCTCCGACTCCGCCAGCAGCGACGGCGTCGCCTCGCCGCCGTGACGATCGATAGCTCCCAGCAGCATCAGCTGGGCCCAGGATTTTTCGTCGCTGCGCGACTCGCGCCGCAAACGGCGCACCAGCGACATTAATTGCGTGCGCAGCAGCGTCACGTCTTCAGGATGATCTTTTTTCATTGGCATCAATAGATAACGATAGATTTGTCCGTACTTTCACACCGAGACCGGAAACGGTCAACCGAAATTGGCGGACGAAATATGCCAGCTCGCTATTGGCGGGTGCCGGCGTTGAGCGGCAACACCGCATGCACCGCCAAAGCGAACAGCAGACCGATGCCACCGCCCAGCAACACATTGACCACCCTTTCTGCGGCGATCGACGGCGCTTTTCCTGCAATCACCAACGCGCAGGCGATGCAGGCGCAACGGGCGCCAAACCCCAAGGTATAACGATGAAAAGACACCAGGGTGAGCATCGTCACCACGCTCAGCAGTTCATAACCCACATTGCCATGCGGCATGAGGCTACCCAGCAAAATACCGACGGGCACGCCCAGCAATGCGCCTGACGCACGCTGGCGGAGTTTGTTGCGCGTAGCGGCCATATCGCCGCTGATCACGCTGACGGCCGACCAGATCACCCATTGCCCGTAATCGAGGTGTTGCCACTCAACGATCGCCGCCGACAGTGCAACGGCACAACTTACGGCGAGCAAAGCCTCGCCGCAGGCCACGCGAGCGCCAAGCTCATCGCTGCGGCGCAGCTGGAGATAATGATGCAGGCTGTCACTCGTCGACAGCCGCGCTAGCCGCCGATGCTCCGCCAGTGCAAGCATCAGCACCGGCAAGACGGCTGCCCCCAGAAAAGGGAGCTGCGCCCAGCCGCATTGGGCTAATGGCGCGCCGGCGCCACCTTCAGCGGTTTCACACGCCAGATAAAGAGCCGGAATAAAAATAAAATTCCCCAGGGATCGCAGCTTGCCGCCGAACGCGGAGATCCCAACCGCCGCCGCCGCTGCCAACACGCACGCCAAAATGAAGATTACCGGCGTGTGCATGGCGCACAGCAGCGCCATAAAGAGCAGCAGCAATGCCGCCGCATGCAGCGCCACGCCGAGCGGCGCCAGTTCAAGGCGCTCACAAACGACAAACAGCGATATGGTGACCACCGAAGCCTTCAGCCAGTTGGCATTGCCTGTCGCCAGGCTCAGGGCCAGCAACGGCGCCAACACCCATGCTCCCCGTCGCAGCTGACGCCAGGCGATTTCTTCACGCAGCAGCTTCACAATGCGCTCAGTTGTTCCAGCGTGACGATATCGGCAATAGTGGCAAGCGTTTCCATCGAGATCCGGTGCTCTTCCGCCGTGGCCGCCGCGCAAGCCTCTTCCAGTATCAGCACCTGATAATCGCGATCGTGCGCGTCGCGCGCCGTCGCCTGTACCGCCCAGGTGCTGCTGACCCCACAGATCACCAACCGTTCAATGCGGCGGGCGCGCAGCGTCGCATCCAGATTGGTGCCATAAAACGCGCTGACGCGCGGTTTTACGATGGTTAACTCCCCCAAATCAGACGCTAAATCAGGATGAAAATCCGTGCCCGGCTGGCCCAGTGCGATAGCGCCAAATTGATGCGCCTGCCCAAACATCCGCGAGTATTTGGGTTGATCGACATAGCCGGCCGCGAAACCGACTTTAACCAATATGCGCAGCCAATCCTTGCGCTGCGCGAGAGACAATGCGCTATTTGCCCGCGCGATAGCATCGCGCTCAATGACCTGCTGCGCCGAGCGCGCAATTTTTCCTTCCGGGTGGGAGATATCCACGATGTAATCCAGAGCGATCAGTGCGGTATTCATAGAAAGCGTCTCCTTGCCGCCGACACGGCGAAATGGGTAGAGAGAGTGTGGCGCCGCCGAATTGTTGAGCGGCTTGGTGGAGTAGCTTAAAATAAATACCTATGATAATATAGCTATTATTTTATAGCGAAATGTAACAACGCCGCCGACGGGCTTTACGTTTTCTCACGCATTTCCCCCGCGCCGGCCAGTTCGCGGTGTTATTATTATCTTGCTTAACAAATCCCTCCAAATTCAAAGTGGTACGACAAGTCGATGGAAGCGTGGAAAGTCAATCTGATCTCGGTCTGGCTCGGGTGTTTCTTCACCGGGCTGGCGATGAGCCAAATCCTCCCTTTTCTGCCGCTGTACGTCGAACAGCTCGGCGTCAGCGATCATCAATCCCTCAGCCTGTGGTCCGGGCTGGTGTTCAGCGGCACCTTTTTGGTCTCGGCGGTGGTGTCGCCGCTGTGGGGCAGCCTCGCCGACCGCAAAGGCCGCAAGCTGATGCTGCTGCGCGCCTCGCTGGGCATGGCGATCGTCATCGCCCTGCAGGGGCTGGCCACCAACGTCTGGCAGCTGTTCGCGCTGCGCGCCCTGATGGGGCTGACGTCCGGCTATATTCCCAACGCCATGGCGCTGGTCGCCTCGCAGGCGCCGCGCGATAAAAGCGGCTGGGCGCTGGGCACGCTCTCTACCGGGCAGATCTCCGGCGTGATCGCCGGGCCGCTGCTGGGCGGGCTGATGGCCGACCATTTGGGGCTGCGGGTGGTGTTTTTTGTCACCGCCGGGCTGATGTTCGTCAGCTTCCTGGTGACGCTGTTCCTGATTAAAGAACGGCGCATCACGGTGAAAAAAGCGGATCAGCTGAGCGGCCAGGCGGTGTTCCGTTCGCTGCCTTATCCAACGCTGATCGTCACGCTGTTCGTTTGTACCCTGATGATCCAGCTGGCTAACTCCTCCATCAGCCCGATCCTGACGCTGTTCATCCGCGAACTGTCGGGCGACGTCAGCAATATCGCCTTTGTCAGCGGCATGATCGCCGCCGTGCCCGGCATTGCGGCGCTGATCTCGGCGCCACGCCTCGGGCGGCTCGGCGATCGCATCGGCACCGCGCGCATCCTGATCGCCGCGCTGCTGTTCACCACCGGCCTGTTCGCCGTGATGGCCTGGGTGAATACGCCGCTGCAGCTGGGCATTCTGCGCTTCCTGCTGGGGTTCGCCGACGGCGCGCTGATGCCGGCGGTGCAGGCGCTGCTGCTGAAGTATTCCTCCGATCAGGTGACCGGGCGCATCTTCGGCTATAACCAATCCTTTATGTACCTGGGCAACGTGGTTGGCCCGCTGCTGGGATCGGGCATTTCGGCGATGATGGGGTTCCGCTGGGTGTTCGCCGTCACGGCGGTATTGGTGCTTTGCAATGCGCTGCAGCTGCGGCATCAGTTCAAAAAAGTGGAAAATCAACGCGCGGGATAACGAGGAATGTGGGGAAACGCCTCAAGCAGTGGCGGGACAATGACGCCCATCAACCGTACCACCACTGCCAAAGGCGGCCGTAGCCTACTCGACGCGGCGGTCATTTCCTATTTATGTAAGTAAATAAAGTGTTGCGGGCATGTAGAGGGCCGCCGCAGCGGCCCTTGCGGATCAGAACATGGTATTGTCATTGGCCGATTTTTCCGGCACATCCTGATTGACGTCCCAATGCTCGGTGATTTTACCCTGATCGTTCACCCGATAAATATCCACGCTGGCGGTGCCGCGATCCTGCGGATTATTTTGGTATTGGACGTGAACGTAGACCAGATCGCCGTTGACCGCGCTGCGGTATATTTTGGCGCTGTACTGCGGATTGTCTTTGAAGGTCTGGCTGAAGAAATCCAGGAACGGCTTGATGCCGTCGCCGACGAACGGGTTATGCTGCTTGTAGTTCTCCACAATCAGCTTTTGCGCCACGCTGATGTCATGACGGTTGAAAAAGCCCGCATACAGATCTTCCACCACCTTCAGCTTCTGCTGGGCATGATGATAACCGCCCTTGCCGGCCGATTTGTAAGACGCCGCCTGATCCGTTGACAGCGCCGGGTAACTCGCCAGCAAACCGCCGACGATCGCACAGGTGATCAATGCCTTTTTCATAACTGCTCCTTAGTTTCCTGAGTGACCTACGATTTTCAGCTGCCCTTTCAGATGGGTGAAGCTGCCGTCCCTGGCGGCGATGTTGGTGTATACCTCGCCGCGCTCAAAGTCCTCGACATGCGTCACGTTGTCGCCGGACTGTGGTTCATGCCAATAGACCATGTAGACCTTCGGCCGAATCTCCACCGCGGTGTACTGCACGGTATCGGTGATGCCCTGCGACGCTTCGCCGATACCGGTGAAGGTCATGGTCTTGTCATCGGTAAAATCCAGCTTGAAGGCGAAATCGCCGAAGGTCACCTGCACCACTTTACCGACCGCAATAAACTGCCCGTGTTTTTCCGTCATCGTCGCCGCCTTACTGTTTGTCAGGGTGGTTTGCGCCGCCAAAGCGGCAGGCAATGCCAGGGGGAAAGTCAGGGCTATCGCCAGCGCGATGCCCGTTCGTTTCACTGTTTTCATCGTTCCTTCTCCTTTCCGTGGTTGAAAACGAGAATCATTATTATTTCTTAACGGTTGGCGGAAATATAAGAATAATCTCTATTCCTATCAGGCACCTGGCGGCGAAAAAAGCGGGCGAAAAATCGCCGTAAAATGGCATGGCAATAGCGCGTTCTGGCCATTGGTTTTTACGCAATGAACGGAATTACTGCTTTCAGGAAGGGAAACCACTCGGGGATTTGATGGGTCTATAGCGCAGATCGCTTTAAGCTAATGCGTATTTATTCTTAAGGCCGCCCGCCGCAGGGAAACGGCGGCGAACGGCGTGGCGTTTAACGCAGCCAGGGCGTATAGGTGACGCCAACCAGCAACCCTTCCGGGCTGAGCAAACGGGTAACGCTTTGCCCCCACGGCTCTTCACGATTGGCGACCAGCAGCCGATAACCGCGATCGACCAGCCCCTGGGTGGCGGCCGCCATGTCGGCCACGTCGAACTCGATCCATGCCTGCGGCACCGCGAGATCCGCCGGCCAGCGATCGTCGCCAAAGCAGGACTGCGCCGCCTGCGCCAGCGGCCACAGGGCGAAGTGTTTCACCCCGTCCAGCGCGCCCTGCTCGGCCAGCAGATAGGTTTCGTTGCCCGGCATCGGCTTGAGCGGCAACCCCAGCGCCTCGACATAAAACGCCTTGCTCTCGTCGCTCTCACGCGTGATCGGCCCGAATCCGGCGACGAACAACACGCCCAGCCCGGCAAATGGTTGATCCATGCTTGCACTCCCTTCCGGTTAGCGCCCCTGCCGCACCTGCAGCGGAGCAAGTCCATAGGCCGCCTTGAAGCGGTTGCTGAAATGGCTGGCGGAGCTGAAGCCGCACGCCAGCGCGATCTCGGTGATCGGCTGTTGGCTATGCCGCAACAGCTGTTCCGCCCGCTGCAGCCGCGCGCGCATCACAAACTGGTGCGGCGCCAGGCCGGTCGAATGTTTGAACATGCGGGCAAAATGGTATTCGCTCAACCCGGCCTGCGCCGCCAGATCGGCCAACAACAAAGGCCGATCCAGGTGGCTTGCGATATATTCCCGCACCCGCCTGGCTGCCGCGGGAGCCAGGCCGCCGCGCGCCGCCGGCAGCTTCCACTGCAGCTGGCTGTAGCGCTGGATCAGGTGCGACATCAGCAGGTTCGAGGCGCTGCTGAGCGCCAGCAGGTTGGCGCTGTCCCGCCAGTCGCAGTTGAGCAAAAACTGGCGATACAGCAGCGTGATCTGCGGATCTTCGCCGAAGCTGCGCGGCTCCACGTTGATCGCCGCCGGGCTGCGATCCCAGGTTTGCTCCGCCAGCCGGCGCAGATGCCCGTCGGTACAATACAGATGCACGAACGACAGATCGCTGCGCACATCCCAGGTGGAAGCGTACTGGCGCGGCATGATGCAGAAGCGATCCGGCCCGCCGCCGTTGCGCCAGCCGCCCGGCACCTGCTGGTAGCACTCATAGCCGTCGGCGACGTACAGGCTCAGGGTATGGTGGTCGGCGCTTTCCTGCGTGACGCGATCGTTGCGGTTAGACCAGGCCGCCAGCTCCACGCCGGTGCCCAGCAGCACGCTGCCGTGCAGCCGCGCCTTGTGCTCTCGCAGTGTTTCAAACGCCTGATAGTTGGACATCGCCGGCCCCGTTGTTCGACATGCTGACAGTGTAAAGAGTGGCGCCGCGGCATGCCAGCGGCCGCCCCGCGCTTTTGGCAAAAAAAGCGCAAGAATATGCAACTGGGCGCAAAGCGCTGCAAGCGCCGCCGCGCGCCAAAGCGGATACTGCGCCATCGGTTTTTTCGGAGTGAATAGAATGAATGCGCTGTTGTACCTCGCCGTGGTGCTGATTTGGGGCACCACCTGGATAGCGATTACCCTGCAACAGGAAGGCCCGGTGGCCATTCCCGTGTCGATCGCTTACCGTTTCGCCATTTCCGCTGCGGTGATGTTCGCCGTGCTGTTGTTAACACGCCGCCTGCGCCGCATCGCCCCGCGCGATCATCTGTTCTGCGTGCTGCAGGGCTGCTGCGTGTTCGGTTTCAACTTCTTCTGCTTTTACCATGCGGCGGCTTATATCAGCAGCGGGCTGGAATCGGTGATCTTCTCGATGGCGGTGCTGTTCAACGCCCTCAACAGCCTGCTGTTCTTCCGCCAGCGCCCCAGCCCCAACCTGCTGCCGGCGGCGCTGCTGGGGTTGACCGGCATCGTGGCGCTGTTCTGGCAAGATCTGGCCGCCACCCGCATGGCGCCGGAGCTGCTTAAAGGCATCGGCCTGAGCGCGCTCGGCACCTACGGCTTCTCGCTGGGCAATATGATCAGCGCGCGCCATCAGCGCCGCGGGCTGGATATTTTTTCCACCAATACCTATGCCATGACCTACGGCGCGCTGTTGATGGCGTTGATCGCCCTGGCGCAGGGCGCGTCGTTCCAGATGGAATACAGCAGCCGCTATATCGGATCCCTGTTGTATCTGGCGATCTTCGGATCGGTGATCGCCTTCGCCGCCTACTTCAGCCTGCTCGGCCGCATCGGCGCCGGCGCGGCGGCCTACAGCACCCTGCTGTTCCCACTGGTGGCGCTGACCATCTCAACGATTTACGAAGGCTACCAGTGGCACTTCAACGCCGTGCTGGGCCTGTGCCTGATTTTGCTGGGCAACCTGGTGATGTTCGCCAAGCCGGGGCTGAAGTGGCGACGGGCGGGTATCTCAAAACAAAACTCAACCCTTTGAAGCTATTGCAAATATCGTTATCATCAGGTTTTGTTGATAACGGATGATGGCCAATGCTCAGAAGTGATGATGTGACACCCCGCGCCTACCAACAGGTGGACGTTTTCACCGCCACGCCGCTGCTCGGCAATCCCGTGGCGGTGGTGCTGGAAGCCGAAGGGCTGAACGACGCGCAGATGCTGGCATTGGCCCGTTGGACCAACCTGTCGGAAACCACCTTTGTGTTTAAACCGACGCACCCGGCGGCGGATTATAAGGTGCGCATTTTCACCACCGAAAAAGAGCTGCCCTTCGCCGGCCACCCGACGTTGGGCACCGCCCACGCCCTGCTGAAAGCCGGATTGACGCCTAAACGCCCTGGAACGGTGATGCAGGAATGCGGCGTCGGTCTGGTGGCGGTCAATATCCAGCCGGAAGGCACATTGGCGTTCGCCGCGCCCGAAGTAGAGTTCCGCCCCATGGCGGCCGAAGAAACCGAACGGCTGACGGCCGCTTTACGGCCTGCAGTGATTGCAGCAGGCACCCCGCCGGTGATTGCCGAGATGGGCATTCGCTGGCTGATGGTGCGCCTGCCGGACGCGCAGTCCTGCCTGGCGGTAACGCCGGATCAGGCCACGATTAAACAGCTGCAAACCGCCTGTGATGTGGATGGCGTAGTGATCTATGGCGCCTGCTCCGCAACCGAACCGGCCGATTACGAAATGCGCGCGTTTATGGTGGAATGCGGTGTTTTGATTGAAGATCCGGTAACCGGCAGCGCCAATGCCTGCCTGGCGCGCTTATTGAAGGCCAGCCGCTTCCCCGACGGCGGCCAGACCGCACAGGGTTACCAGGTGCGCCAGGGCACCCAACTTAATCGAGATGGCCGCGTGAGCGTGCGCTTTATTGACGGCGAACCCTGGATCGGCGGGCAGTGCTGCACCCTGATTAACGGCACATTGGGTATTTAGTTTGGAGATGTAGGATAAGGAAGGCGTTGGACATTTGGAGGGGTGTTTACCCTATCGGATCGCGATTCATGAATTGCTAAAAACAAAGCTTTCCTCTGCTAAGTTATGTTCTTTCCTATGTTGCACATCCCAGTCAAAGTAGCCATCAGGCTGTTTGGATTCTACGCCTTTCAGCCAATACTGTTCACCATAAGCTATCAGCATTGCCCAATGATATTCAATTTCATGGCTCCTGAGACAGACAGCCGTATAACTGTTGATAGGCTTGCACACTAAGCCCGATGATAAAACCAATAACTCCGCGTCACTTTCAGACTTTTGCGCATATTTAACAATGATCGCTTTAAGCATTTCCACCCAAGTATAAAAATTGAAAACTACAGTTTCATTCGAGTCATTCTCATCTCGAAAAAGGATACCATCAACCAGACTAGATTTGTTAATCATTGGTAATCTACATCAAATTAAAAACTCATTGATTATTAGGCTTAATACTAATGATGTCAATTAGAAAAATATCACTCATTTATTTCTCAGAAAAATATCATTGTCAGCGATACCGAAGTCAAGATAAAAACCCAACGTGGATTTTATATGCAGCCGACCGTTTAACCTTATAACATCAAGAAATGGGTTAGAGGTCGTAGAGTACATGAACCATTTCAATTTATTATACTTATCTGCTCTGACAATAAAACCATCAATCCCCATTTCGCCCTCCCCGCAAAATAAAACGTCACCATCAGGAAGCAATACCTTGTTGTTTATTTGAATTTCAGACCACAAATCATCACGTTTCTTAATGAATGAGCTTAACGAAATAACACTCCCATATGAAATGCCATACTCCTTATTAAAAGTATTTTTGAAGCCATCACTTTCTTCAGAGTAAATATTTATCTCTCTTGCTGTATTGTTTTCACTTGCAATGAGGTCCACTCCAATTAACTGACCACGCACCCATTTCTCTTGTATTTTCTTGATATCCATTTTACTTCCCGCCAATTATTTTATCAATTTTTGACCGCCAAAAAAGCACCCACCTATTTTCCAATGCCACAGAGTAGTTTTCAATTAAATAATAGTCATTTTCATCACTATGGGAAGTAAAACACTGATCAACACCATTGACAACCCATGATAGCAAATTTAAAACATCCTTATCACATTCGTTTTCTTTTAAAAACGCCCCTGAATTATTTATTAAGTCACTTAACAGATTTTCATCAAAGAACGACCTCTCAAAAAGCGAGTAGCAAAAAGTCCCTTCAATCAAGTCATTTTTGTTATTCATAACATCAAGCTTTAATTCCTTGCTCACATTGAACTCCTAATCATTCCATGGTTTTTTCTATGAAATCAAAAAGTCAAAAAACTCTTTGGCTCTAAATACAGTGAATTTTCATTGAATACAGTGAATTTTCATTGTCACCATCTTTATACCTGACGATGAACACTGAGAACGGTTCTTCACTATAATTCACTGCAATTATTTTAACTTCCCGTTCAGTTTTAAAAGCTTGTGAATAGATTGACATCATGTAAAATTGATCATCCACATCTACTTCAAACCACGGAGAGATGTTTTCAACTAAATGTGAATTAACAACCCCATCATCATCAATGTAAAATTCAAATATAACCTCACCGGATATAAAGTAAACCCTGTCATACATCGGATGAAAAAACGGTGGTGTATCCGAATCTATGTAGCCAGTAACAATTATATCACCACCCCATATTTAATTATATTCTCACTAAATTCACTCATATGTTCCATAAGCTAACGCCAGAATGAAAAATCAGATACGAAAATTTCGTTTATTATCACCCCGCCAGGAATATCGTTTATCGCATCGGCAATCTCATCATATGGGCATGGGAGGATAAACGAAATACCAAAGTCATCATTAATAACTATTGAACCATTGTATATTTTCTGTGATATCGTCAGCTTGATTATATCTGTTATTTCCATTCCGGGGAATATGATTCCATTGTAGCCCCCTTGGTAATGAGCATTACATCCAAGTGACAAAATGACACCGTCTTTATCAGTTATGACGGATAAGGTATTATCGACTGTATATGACTTTCGCTCACTCCCGTCAGGTAGGGAGTGATTTTTAATCTTAACGCTAAATCTGGATTGCATCTCATTAATATATAATGAAATATTTTCATTTAGAACGACATTCCCTATGGAAACACCAGACACAATCCTAGCGTTAAAATCAATCATGTTAGATACCGTAATATAAAATGATTTATCAATGTTTATGGATGGATATTTCAAAATTATCAAACCTGCTTTTAGATACTTTTTTACTCTAGATATTTAGAACCGACTGAGAATTGTCGGCTCTAACGCAGATTTAGAAATGGTTACATTGTTAACGTGAACACTAAGAGTCAGGATAGACGACTCTATAATCCTCATCCCTATGAAGCTTAGTCCAAATTCCATCCTTCCACTTCACATCTCCATCTCTTAGTATTTTTTTTATTTTTCTCTCAAAGTCTGGATTAAAAAAATCATTAGATTTTATTTTCACGTCGATCACATGATTATCATCACAAAGAACATCCCCTAATCTATCAACTCTATCTATAACCTCTATATTATAATCATCTAGTTCTGCTTTTGCCACATAGCGCCCCTTATCATCTTCACAAGGAAGTGAAACACCAAACGCCCTTTCCAGCTTAATAAGCAGCTTATCAAATGGAATGTCTTCCAATAATAAAATACCTAATTGCCTATTCTCGTTCACAGCCATTCTCCATTTCATGAACATCCGGAACGCCCTAACCTTCTTTGGACGTCGCCTTTTCTAGCCAGATCATCTAACTCATGGGTGTAGAACACCCTAAACCCAAATGGTTCATTTCTTAACCCTGGGAATTTCTGCCTTAACTTCGAATCGATAGACTCCTCTATTGATTTCATCCCCCCAAGCTTAGATACGTCCCGGCGTCTGTTCCTAAACTCAGGTGAACTAGCTAAGTAATCCGACTTAATAAATCCATCAACATCGAAATCATTCATGTTAATAGGTCTAGCAATCGCAGGATCATGGGACTTACTTATTCCACTTGCAGCACTACCTCTATATCCAACGGTTGCGTTTGGATCTATCTTCTGTATAGCAGGAAGATGTTCCAATAGAATCTCATCAATTTGTTGCTGAAGGCTATTTAAGCCACTAAGTCCTAGAGGATCTATCCATCCCAAAGGATTTGGAGCATATCTATAAAGGTTCAACCCGCCGCGTAGCCCTATCGGATCCTGCGTGGTGAAACGCCCCACCTCGGGTTCGTAGTAGCGGAACAGGTTGTAGTGCAGGCCGCTTTCGTCGTCCTGATATTGCCCGGCGTAGCGCAGCGGCTGCTGATATTGCGCGCCCTGCCGCTTCGCCGCGTTGGTCACCTCCAGCGGCGCGCTATTCAGATCGGTTTGATACCAGTAAATATCCGCCGAGCGGCTGTCACCCGCCAGCTCCAACGCCGCCAGCGGGCTCGCCGGATCGTTATTTAAAAGTCCATCAGTGCATAAAGCCGAGCATTTAAAATTAGCAAATCAAAATCAGATCAATAATCTTTATAACTAAGTTCTAAGCAACGATACAAACTCTTTAAATGCTTCTATTACTGTTTCCTCGTCTGATAATTCTCTTCGTTCATTAATTATATAGTTCCCGGTTTCAACATCAATGATCTCCAACATACAAGATGCATCATCCCACACCGTAAAACGCGCAATCTTCGTATCGTCATCTATATCAACAACCAGACTATCTGTAAAATCATTAGCATTGTACTTAACTTCATAATGGCTATTGGATAAGATCCAATCACTTATTTTTTTGAGCATGTTGAAATTCCTGATTCTGTTTTATGAGCCTTAACCTCAATGTTTTTCACAGTCGGCATTTCTGGTACTGGTAGCCCCTTACGTTTGGCTAATCGCCCCTCCAACGAGTCAGGGCCAACTATTTTTGCCCAACCTTCATTTGTCTTGATTAATGATCGTTCAGGCACTTCGAATTCAACGTACATAGTACCCGGTTTAGCTTGTTTTCCAAACGCATCAACATTTGCAGGTGATGCTACATGGGTTGTTCCCGTTGTGCTTTGCACAACCTTACCTGTGGAAACCATTTTTTCATATTCTGCCGGTCCCATCCAGCGACCAACAGTAACCTCAGTCAACCCAAACGGATCCACCCACATCAGCGGGTTCGGCGCATACTGATACAGGTTCAACCCGCCACGCAACCCTATCGGATCCTGCGTGGTAAAACGCCCCACCTCGGGTTCGTAGTAGCGGAACAGGTTATAGTGCAGGCCGCTTTCGTCGTCCTGATATTGCCCGGCGTAGCGCAGCGGCTGCTGATATTGCACGCCCTGCCGCTTCGCCGCGCCGGCTACCGTCTGGCCCTGCAGCTTGCCGAAGGTGTCGTACTGCCCGGACCAGCACAGGTTGCCCGCTGCGTCGGTCACTTCCAGCGGCGCGCTGTTCAGATCGGTGTGATACCAGTAAATATCCGCCGAGCGGCTGTCGCCCGCCTGCTCCAGCGCCGCCAGTGGGCTCCACGGGCTGGCCGGATCGTAGCTCCAGCTGCGGCGGCTGCCGTCGTCGCGCTGCTCCTGCAGCAACCGGTAGCCCTGCCACAGGAAACGGGTCGTCTGTTCGGTTTTGCCCTTATAGCGCACCGTTTTGCGGCTGCGGCGGCCCAGCGCGTCGTAATGATACTGCGCCTCGAACTCACCCTGCGGGCCGCGGCCGTGCGCCTGCACCAGCCGGTTGTCGGCGTCGTAGCGGTAGTGCTGTTCGTACAGGCCGTTGCGCCGGCTGATCAGGTTGCCCCAGGCGTCGTAACGGTAAAACAGTTTTTGCCAGTGCGTCAGGCGGTTGTCGGCGATCGGCGCCAGCGGCAGGTGCGCGTCGATGTCGCTCTGCGGGCTGCGTTCGCCCAGCAGGTTATCCGCCAGATCGTACACCAGCCGCGCACCCGGTTTGCCCTGATTGGGTTCGCGGTGTTGCAGCAGGCGGCCTTCGGCGTCGTAACCGTAGTGCACTTCGCCGCGCAGCGCGTCGCTCACCCCGGCCAGCTCGCCGCGGCCGGTGTAGCGATAAGCGCGCCACAGCACGCCGTCTTCCGGCCGGGTCAGTTTATCGTGGCCGAAGGCGCTGCTCTGCCAGCTGCGGCGGCCCAGGGCATCGTAACGCCGCTGCTGCTGCAGCGCGCCCTGGCTGCGGCCGGTTTCCCGGTGCAGGCGATCGCGGGTGAATTCGCTCACCACCTGCTGGTTGAATTTGATGGCGCTGGCGTGGCCGGAGCCGTAATACAGCCACTGCAGGCGATCGCCCTGCGGCAGCGTCAGCGCCTGCAGGTTGGCCAGCGCATCCCACTGGTATTGCAGCTCGCCGTTCACGCCCTGTTCGCCGAGCAACCGCCCGGCGGCGTCATAGCGCATCTGCACGCTGTCCGGCTCGATGCCCAGCGCCGCGCCGCTCGCCGTCGGCAGGCGGTTCAGCTCGCGCAGCCGCCCCATGGCGTCGAAGCGGTAATGCCATTCCGCGCTGGCGTTGCCGCGCCAGACCAGCTGCCCGGCCTCGTCGAAGCGGAAGCGCTGTTCGCGCTGCGTCAGCTCACCTGCGCTGCCCGGCAGGCCGACCTCGCGGTGCTCCTCCAGCAGCCCGGCCGCGCCGTAGCGATAATCGTGGCGGGTGTCGTCCGGGCGCTCTTCGGTCAGCACGCGGCCCACCGCATCGTAGCTGAAGCGGTATTCGCCGCCGTTGCCGTTCTCCAGCCGCGTCAGCCAGCCCTGCGGGCTGTAGTGATAGCGCCGGGTGCGGTTGATGCGATCGGTGATGCTGACCGGCAGCCCCAGGGCGTTGTACTGCCAGCGGGTCAGGCTGCCCAACGCGTCCTGATGCTCGGCCAGCTGGCCGTGCGCATTCCAGTTAAAGCGCTCTTCGCCGCCGTCCGGGTGGATCAGGGTATGCAGGCGGCCGCCGTTATCCCACAAGTAGCGCGTCTGATGGCCTTCGGCATCGGTCTGCGCCGTCAGTTGCCCCAGCGCATCGTAGGTATAAGCCGTCACGCTGCCGGAACAGTCGGTGTAGCGCGTCAGCTGGCCGCGGGCGTCCCACTCCAGCTTCACTTCCCCGCCCAGCGCGTCGATCATACTAGCGGGCAGGCTCTCTTCGTCATCCGGATAACGGTACAGCGTGGCGTTGCCCAGCGCATCGACATAGCGCGTCGGGCGCCCCAGCGTGTCCCAATGCTGCGCCTCACTGCTGCCGTCCGGGTAGGCGACGGCGAACAGCCGGCCGCTGTTGCGCGAATATTGATAGCGCGTCACGCGGCCGAGCGGATCGGTCTCCGACAGCAGGCGGCCGTAGGGATCCCATTCGCTCTGGCGCTGCGCGCCGCCGGGCAGCAGCACGCTGCACAGCTCGCCGCGTTGGTAGATAAAACCGTAGCGGCGCTGGTCGAAATCGGTGTACTGCGCCACGTTGTCGTCGTCATCCAGCCGCCACTCCGCCCGTTTGCCGTCGCCGCGCACTGCGCTGCGGCGCCCGCCGGCGAAGTCGTAACCGAACTCAAGGGATTCCCCGGCGCTGTTGCGGTAGGCCGTCACGCGCGGCACGCCGTCGATCTCTTGCCATTGGTATTCGTTCAGCAGCCCGGCGGCGTCCTGGTGGCTGATCATCAGGCCGTCGCGCCAGCCAAAGCGCCGCGTCACCTCACCGGCGCGGTTGCTCACCGTCGTCAGCTGGCCCTGCTCATCGTAACCATAACGCGCCAGCGTTCGTTCACCGTCGGCGGTTTGCAGCGCCACTTCGCGCAGGCGGCCCTGCGCATAGCGGCACATCAGGCGCTGCCCGGCGCTGTCCACCAGTTCGCTCAGCAGCCCCTCATCGTCGTAAAACAGCGAGGTGGCGTTGCCGATGGCGTCGGTGATCATGCTCAGCCGGCTCGGCTGGTCACCCGCCAGCGGCGGGTAGTGGAAAATCTGTTCGCCGACGTCAAACAGCTGCCAGCTGCCGTCGTCGTTGTGCATCAGCCAGCATTTTTCGGCTTCGCAGTAGGTTTTGTGGCCGCGCGGCACCATAGGGAAAGCGACGAAGTCGCCGGAAGGCGCACGCCACACCAGGCCGTCCTGATACGGCTGCAGGCTGCTCTCCCAAAACAGGTTCCAGCCGCGGCCCAGTACGCTGTCGCCGGGGTTGCCGCTGCGCCAATAGCGCTGCCAGGCGACCGGCAGGCGCGAAGGCAGCACGAAATCGAGATCGTCTTCGCCGTCGAGGAATTTCTGGCCGCTGACGATATCCACCGGCCGGGCGATAATGCCGACCGCGGCGGTGGCGGTCATCAGGGTGCCGGCGCGGCAGGCGATGCGCGCCAGTTTGTTGATGCCGGGCAGCTTGCCCAGCAGTTTGCCGAGCGCCCCCAGCTTGCCGGCGGCGCCGCCCACGCCGCCCACCAGGCCGGCGAACAGCAGCGTCAGGTCAGAGACCTTGTACAGCCAATCCGGCACTTCGGGCTTGATCGGCAAGGTGGTGACGGTGCCGCCGCCGATAAACACGTTGGGCGAACCTTCCATCACCTGCGCGTCGCAGTTGGTTTTGTCCCCCACGCGCGAGGCGGGCTGGCCGTTGATGCTGACCTTGTCGGAGCCCTGCGCCATCTGCATGCTCGGGCCGTCGTCGCTGCAGGCCACCTGGCTGTTGGTGGCGAGCGCGGCGGGTTTGCCGTTGATGAAGACGTTGGGGGAGCCGGTGACGATATTGCCTTTGGGGGTCAGGCTACCGGCACCGGCGTCGGCAATGCCGTCGCGCGCCGCGGTGGCCGCCTCCCCGGTGAGATACCCCACCGCCAGGCTGGCGCCGATAAGCAGCACGCCGACGCCGATACAGGAAGCCGCCAGGCCGGCGACGAACAGCGCGCCCGCCGCCACCGCGCCTGCGGCGGCGATCAGGCCGCCAACAATGGTGCCGGCAATCATGCCGGCCAGGGCATGGGAATGCCCGATGGTATCGCCGACGCGAGCCGCTTCGGTCATCGTAAGTTCCTTTTACGCAAAGAGTTCATCGTTAGGCCGCCCGGTAGCTGCTCAGCACCTGCTGCAGCAGCGCGTCGTCTTGCGGCGTCAGCTTGCGCGCCATCGCCAGAGTGAATACCAGCACCCGCCCCTCCGCCAGCGCGAACACCGCCTGGTTCTGCCAGATGCGTTTGCCGTCGCGCAGGTAGCTGGCGCGCACCCATTCACCGGCGGCCAGCCCATCGCCCAACGTTGCCGGCTCGCGGCTTTTGAACGCCCAGCCTTTCAGCCCCTGCGCCAGCGCATCGAGCTGGCGGGTGACGTAGCCTTCCAGGCTCTCCGCCGGCTGCAGCGCATCGCGGGAAATATTGACTGAGGGGGAAACATCATCGCCGGCCAACAGGACGTTGACCGTGCGATCGGCATAGCCTTCCGGCAAAGCGACGCTGCCTTCGCTGAAAGCGCAGCGGGATAAAGCGGACATGCGAGGATCCTTTTGCATAAATAATGCTTAAGCATCGCATAACTTAGCCTTGAAATAAAACCATCAGATACGGCGAATGTTGCGCGGCGTGACCGCGTTCACTGTGCAAAAGAGCGGTGCCGGAATCTGGCCGGGAATCAAACCGTCATATTACAGAATTATCTGAATCCACCGGCGCGCCGCCGCGCCGATTATGGCTATACTCGGCTTTCGTCCGTTTTTCAGGAGATCAGGATGCTGAGATTCACCCGTAGCGCGCTGCTGTGCGCCGCGCTAGCCGCGTTCGCCGCCGGCGCCGCCGAAACGCCGACGTTCGGCCCGGAGCTGCAGGGCTTTCACTACCCCTACCCGTTGCAACAGTTCAGCTTCACCTCGCAGGGGCAGCCGTTAAAAATGGGCTATATGGACGTGCCGCCGGAAGGCGCCGCCAACGGCCGCACCGCGCTGTTGCTGCACGGTAAAAACTTCTGCGCCGCCACCTGGCAGGACACCATCAAGGCGCTGAGCAAGGCCGGTTACCGTGTCATCGCGCCCGATCAAATCGGCTTTTGCTCCTCCACCAAGCCGGCGCATTACCAGTACAGCTTCCAGCAGCTGGCGCAAAATACCCACGGCCTGCTGCAGAATCTTAAAATCAGCAAGGCCATCGTCATCGGCCACTCCACCGGCGGCATGCTGGCCACGCGCTACAGCCTGATGTACCCGCAGGCGGTGGAACGGCTGGTGATGGTCAACCCGATCGGCCTTGAGGACTGGAAGGCGAAAGGCGTGCCGTGGCGCAGCATCGATCAGTGGTTCGCGCGCGAGCTGAACACCTCCGCTGAGAGCATCCGCAATTATGAGCTGCACACTTACTACGGCGGCCGCTGGAAGCCGGAGTACGATCGCTGGGTGGACATGCTGGCCGGGCTGAACAACGGGCCGGGCCATCGCCTGGTGGCGTGGAACTCGGCGCTGATCTACGACATGATCTTCACCCAGCCGGTGTATTACGAGTTCAAGGATCTGCAAACGCCCACCACGCTGATGATCGGCACCGCCGACACCACCGCCATCGGCAGCGATATCGCCCCGCCGGCAGTCAAGGCCAAAATCGGGCATTATGATGTGTTAGGCAAACAGGCGGCGAAACTGATCCCGCACGCCACGCTGATCGAGTTCGCCGGGCTCGGCCACGCGCCGCAAATGGAGGAGCCGGAGCGTTTCCATCAGGCGCTGCTCAAGGCGCTGCAACCCTGAGCGGCCGGTTGGCGCGGCCGCCGCACGGCGGCTAAACTTTCAGCTGGCACTCAATTGCAGGAGACAGCCATGCGACAGATTATTGCCAGCGCGTTCGTCAGCCTCGACGGCGTGATGCAGGCGCCCGGCGGGCAGGACGAAGACCGCAGCGGCGGCTTTCGCTTCGGCGGCTGGACCGCCCCCTACTGGGATGACGCCGTCGCGGAAACGATGAGCGATCTTTTCTCTGCGCCTTTCGATCTGCTGCTCGGACGGCGCACCTACGATATCTTCGCCGGCTACTGGCCGCAGATCACCGACGAGGCCGACCCGTTTTCGGCCGATATCGCCCGCGTGTTCAATCAGGCCACCAAGTACGTCGCCACCCACCACGGCGAGACGCTGGCGTGGCAGAACAGCCAGTGGCTGGGGCGGGACATCATCGCCCGGCTGCGCGAGCTGAAGCGCGCTCAGGGGCCGGTGCTGCTGGTGCAGGGCAGCAGCACGCTGATGCAACAGCTGCTGGCCAACGATCTGGTGGACGAACTGCGCCTGCTTACCTACCCGGTGCTGCTCGGCGCAGGCAAGCGGCTGTTCGATGACAACGCCGCGCCGGCGGCCTTCACGCTGACCCAATCGGTGGTCTCGCCCGGCGGCGTGATCGTGGCCCACTACCGCCGCGCCGGCGAGGTGGCCACCGGCGACTTCACGGTGGAAAGCGCAGCGGCCCAGTCGTAAAAAAAGGGCCGTTCGGCCCTTTTCTCTTTTCCTTCCTCGCCCTCAGGCAAACAGAATATCGCTCTGCTCCACCTGCCCGACCACGTGGATCTTGAAGTCGGCGGCGTAGCTGTTGCTCTGGGTGTTCATCAACAGATCGGTGGTGCCGTTGAAGGCGTCGAAGTTGAGTTGGATCTCGCCTTTCTGGCCGCTGAAGGCGCTGCCGCTGTCGATAAAGCGCAGCTCGCTCAGGCTGTTGTTGAAGCGCAGGCCGGAGAGATCGATCTTGTCGATGCCGTGCTCGAAGTCTTCAATCACGTCGAACGCCGCCACCGTGGACTCTTTGGCGTTGAGATAGACGAAATAGTCGGTGAAGTTATTGGCGTCTTTGCCGCCCCACAGATGATCCGCCCCCAGGCCGCCGTACAGGATATCGGAGCCGGCGTTGCCCGCCAGCAGGTTGTCCTGATCGTTACCGATGATCACATCGCGCCCGCTGCCGCCGATGGCGTTCTCGATGATCGCCCCGCGCGCGATGGCGACGTTCTGCGTGCCGCCGCCGACGCTGGAGAACGCGCCGTCGTTCAGGTTGATCATCTGCTGCTGGCTGTAGCCGGAGAAGTCCAGCGTGTCGTTGCCGCCGGCGTCCCACACCGCGAAGTTGACCGGTTTGCCGTTGTCCGCCGTGGCGGTCAGGAAATCGCGCCCGGTGTTGGAGTTGAAGCCGTACACCGTGTCGCCGGTGCGGGTGCTCATGTTGGCGCCGTACAATTTCTGGATCGCGACGATGTCATCCACCATCGGGCCATAGCCGTACACCCCTTTGGTGTCGGCGCCGGTGTAACCGGCGTTGAAATAGCTCATGATCGAGTATTGCAACGAATCCTGATAATAGGCGGCATCGTTCTGGTAGCTCGGGTTGCCTAACGATGCGTCATAAGATCCCGGGTGCGCCAGCCCCAGGGCATGCCCCAGTTCGTGGGTGAAGGTCTGGCTGCTGAAGTCGCCGCTAACCGGCGCCTTATGGGTGGCGAAGTTTTTGTTAAACCATACCGTGCCGGCGAAGGCGTTATCGCTGCCCGCTTTGGAGCTAGGCGGGTAATAGGCGTACGCGTTGATGGCATTCGGGCCGCTGCCGGCGGCGGTGCTGCCGTCGGCGCGCTGGGTGAAGTAAGCGAAGGTAATATCCGCGCGGTGGTTGATGTCGGTGGACGCCGCCGCAGTAAAGGTTACGTTCGCCACATCGGCCCAGGCCTGCATCGATTTCAGCGCCTGAGCCTGCGCCGCCAGGGTCAGCGGCTGCAGCCCCTTGTCGCCGTCGCCGGTCTGGCCGATGCGGTTCAGCGCGCTCTGCGTCAGGAAGGAATAGGTCAGCGCCACCGGCTGGTGATACGCCTGATCGCCGTTGTGCGTCAGGCCCGGCCGCGTCAGCTGATCGGCGGCGCGATCGAAGCTGAAGTTATCGCGGATTTTACCCAGGTTGTTGATGGCTGCCCCGCCGCGCTGGTTGCTGTACAGGTTAGCGTTGTCCAGCGTGAACAGCGCGCCGTAGCCCAATCCGTCATAGGGGCTGCCGGGCTGATGATAGTAAAACTGATAGTTGTGATCGTTGGGGGATGTGGCGGCCAGGCTGGTGAACTCATCGTCATCTTGCAAAATGTCGTTGTGGCGACTGCTCATTGCATTCTCCTTTTACACAGTAGGAATCCACTCGCTTTGTAAGACTATTCATCAGTCGTTCTAATCTAAGCCAAGGCTTAGGATTGACCAGTATAGTAATTAACCCCGACGGCGCGAGCCCACGCCGCCGCGCATCACCGCTCCGGGCGTTAAGGCGGAAATAATCATAACGATTTGTATTAGCGCAGTATTAATGAGAAAGATAAGCGTATCGGCGGGCTAATGACTCGTCTTTTTGGGCATGTTATCGCCGGTTAGATCAGAATTATCGAGGATTAAAAAACCTAATCCTTGCCTCATCATCCTGCCGGGAACGTGCTAAGGTGTGAACGGACAGCCGAAAGGAGTGACCCGATGCCAACCCATTTCCTTATGCGCGCCTTGCGCCGCGCCAGCCTGACAGGAGTCATTATGAGCGTATTGTGCAGCAGTGCCCTGGGCAGTTCACTGCCGTTGCTGGAACCCGCCGCGCTGAAGGGCGACTGGCAGCTCGCCGCCATCGGCGACGGTAAAACCGTCTGCGAGGTGCAGCTGAGCGACGAAGCGGTAGCCAACACCAACGCCTTCCGCTTCAGCGCCTCAGCCGAATGCCTGCAGCCGCTGGCGCTGCACGCGCTGCCGGTCGCCTGGCGGCCAACGCCGGACGGCATGACGCTGACCGACGCTGAAGGGAGCATGGTGGCGTTTCTGGCCCTGACCGCGCCGAAGCGCTATGAGCTGATCGACCGCAACGGCCCTTCGCGCTTTGTGCTGATCCCGCGCTAATCCTTCAGGCGAACAGCAAGCCAAGCAGCGCGCCACCGGCCAGCACCCACAGCGGATGGAGGCGCTTGCTCATGCTCAAGCCCGTCGCCAGCGCCACGATCGCCGCCAGCCGCCAATTGGGCGCGGAAGCCTCGGCGATCAAAAGGCCGCTGGCCACCACCAGCCCCACGGTCAGCGGCACCAGCCCGGCCTGCACGATGCGGCGCCACGGGCGATCCTTAAAGCGCCGCCAGGCGCCCATCACCAATAGCGTAACGATGGAAGACGGCCCGAACTTGGCGACCGAAGACACCAGCAGCCCCGCCCAACCGGCGACGTGCCAACCGACCAGCGGCACGATCATCATGTTCGGCCCCGGCGCGGCCTGCGCCATGGCGAACAGCGCGCTGAACTCCTGGGCGCTCATCCACTGATGCACCTCCACCACCTGCCGCTGCATCTCCGGCAGAATGGTCATGCCGCCGCCGAACGCCAGCAGAGACAGCTCGGTGAAAATCAACGCCAACGCCATCAACACCCCGCTCATGACGGCCACCGCCACATCAGCAGAATGCTCAGCGGCGCCAGCACCAGCATGGTCGGCAGCAGCGGCAGGCGCAGCCAGGCAATGGCGATCAATGCCAGCGCCACAATCGCCAGCGCCGCCCACTTGCCGCGCAGCGGCAGCAGCATCTTAATCCCGGTCGAGAGCAGCAACCCGGCGGCGGCGGCGGCCAGACCGGCGAACACATGCTGCACATGAGGATCGTTTTGGAAGCGGGCGTACACCACGCCCAGCCCCACCACAATCGCCGTCGGCGCGCTGATGAGACCCAGCAAGGCGCACAGCGCGCCGCGCAGCCCGCGAAACTCCATGCCCACCGCCACCGACAGGTTGATCACGTTGCCGCCGGGCAGAAACTGACACAGCCCGAGCAGCTCGGTAAACTGTTCGCCGCTCAGCCAGCGCCGCCGCTCCACCAACATGCTGCGCGCCAGCGGCAACACGCCGCCGAAGCCGATCAACCCCAGCCACAGAAAGCCCAAAAACAGCGCCGCGTTGCCCGGCGCTGCCGCCGGGTGCGGTTTTATCGTATTGATATCTGACATGACATTGCCGTTCCACATCGCTTGTTTTGATGTCTGGTATCATGCGCGCCGCCGTGCCATGATGTCTAATGCATTCCGGAACAACGAAAGATACCTTTGAGGTATGGCTATGATTGAACTGCGTCGCCTGCGGGCGTTCGTCACCGTGGTGGAAGAAGGCAACATCACCCGCGCCGCCGAGCGGCTGTTTATCCAGCAGCCGCCGCTGACCCGCCTGTTGCAGGGGCTGGAAGATGAATTGGGCGTGAAATTGTTGCAGCGATTGCCGCGCGGCGTGCGCGTCACCGAAGCGGGCGGTGTGCTGTTCGAAGAAGCCCGCGCCCTGCTGGCGCGCGCCGAACGCCTGCGCGAAGCGGTGCAGCGCGCCGCCCGCGGCGAGCAGGGCCACATCGCTATCGGTTTCACCAGTTCCGCCGCGCTGCACCCGTTCGTGCCCAACCTGCTGCGCCGCTACCGCGACATCCTGCCGGGCATCACGACTCAGTTGGAAGAGGCCGGCAGCGGCGAACTGATGGAGGCGTTGCTGGAACAGCGCCTCGACGCCGCCTTCGTGCGCTCGCCGGCCAACGGCATTCCCGGCCTGAGCGTCGAGCCGGTGCTCAGCGAGCCAATGATCGTCGCTCTGCCGCTGGGCCATCGGCTGGCGCATGAGACGCAGCAGCCGCTGCCGTTGGCCGAACTGGCCCACGAGGCGTTTATTCTCTATCGCCGCCCGGCCGGCCAGGGGCTGTACGACGCCATTCTGGCCGCCTGCCACCGTGCCGGCTTCAGCCCGCGCATCGTGCAGGAAGCGCCGCGCCTGCCGGCCACCCTCAGCCTGGTCGGTGCCGGATTGGGGGTATCCATCGTGCCCGGTTCCATGCGGCGGCTGGGCGGCGACGGCATCGTCTACCGCACTCTCGCCGAAGAAGCGCAGCTCAGCGCCCCGCTTTACCTGGCGCTACGGCGCAGTCCGACCTCGCCGATCGTCGAGCGCTTTCGGCAACTGGTGCTGGAGACCGTGGGGCAGTCATAAAAATAGCCCGAACGGCCAATAAAAAATGACGTTCGTTTATTATTTATTTAAATTAGCCGGCGACTAAAATTAATCCCACCCAATGACTATTCAACTTCCGTTTAATTAATTAAACCTGCACTCACTTAGTAACAAACGCAAACAAATAAGCGCCTACGCAATACCTTCCAGCCGCTAGGATTTAAGGGTCACAGCCTATTCCCGCCGATGACAGAAAATCATTTCAATGGCGATCGCGCCTTCCCTGTCGCCTGCTTCTGCAGGCGCACGGCTTTATATTGGAGAAAATGCTATGCTATCGCGTCGTGATATATTGAAAGTCTCCGCCGTCAGCGCGGCCGCCGCCGGCATGATTGGCGGCATCGCCAAAAATGCCGCTGCTGACGACCATCGCAATATCGTGCCCCCCAGCAGCTATCAGCCGCCTGCCGATGCGCAGCATCTCTATAAATACAAATTCACCGACAGCAAAAAGCGCAGCCTGCCCAGCGGCTGGGCGCGCGAAGCCACCGTCGAGCAATTCCCGATCTCCGAGGGCGTGGCCGGCGTCGACATGACGCTGGAGCCGGGCGGCGTGCGCGAACTGCACTGGCACGCCATCGCCGCCGAATGGGCGTTTATGCTGGAGGGCCATGCGCGCATCACCATTCTCGATCCCGAGGGCAAATGCGAAGTGGCGGATTTCGGGCCCGGCGACGTCTGGTATTTCCCAAAAGGCTACGGCCATTCCATTCAGGCCTTGGCAGACGGCGCGCATTTTATTCTGGCGTTCGATAACGGGCACTTCTCCGAATTCGGCACCTTCAGCATCACCGATTGGGTGGCGCATATGCCGAAAGAGGTATTGGAAAAAAGCGTCGACATGCCGGCGGCGGTATTTTCCAAGGCCAAACAGGGCGAGGCTTATATTGTCGGCGGCGCCGTTCCGCCCGCCTTGCCATTACCGAAAAACGACGGCGGATTAAATAATGCCCCGCTGACCCACCGCTATGAATTAATGAAGCAAAAGCCGTTCTTTGAAAATGACGCCGGCAGCGTGCATTTGGTGTCGTCGAAAGAATTCCCCATCTCCACCACCATGACCGGCATCATCGAGATCGTGAAACCCGGCGCGATCCGGGAATTGCACTGGCACCCCAATGCCAACGAATGGCAATACTATATTTCCGGCAAAGGCCGCATGACAGTGTTCAGCTCGCACGGCCACGCGCAGACGGAAGAGTACGCACCTTCAGACGTCGGCTACGTGCCGCAGGGCTTCGGCCATTACATCGAGAACATCGGCGATGAGGATTTGAAGGTACTGATCGTGATGGACAACGGTATCTATCAGGACATTTCGTTGTCCGACTGGCTGGCGAAAACCCCGGCCTACCTGCTGGCGGACAACTTCAATAACCAGGTTGAAGACTGGCAGGATCGGCCGAAAGACAAACGGGTGATGTCGCGCCGCAGCCGCTGACGCCACGGCGAGGGAGAAACTCCCTCGCCTCCGGCCCGCCGCTTACAGCGTCGCTTTAAAGAACGGTACCAGCTTCTCCAGCGCCTGAGCTACCGGCTCCGGTTTGTCGTAGAGATCGTAATGTGACCAGCCTTCTACCACCACCAGCTCTTTGTGCTGCGACTTGGCGCGGCGCACAATCTCATAGCCGTCGCGCAGCGCGCCGAACAGGCCGGGTTTGCTGCCGACAATCACCAACAGCGGCTGGGTCAGCAGCACTTCCGCCAGGTGGAACGCGTCCCAGCCCACGGCTACCGCGTTATGGGAATACAGCGTTTTGTTTACGCCGTTCGGCTTCTCGCCGCGCGCCGTACGGTAGTATTCCGTCGCCTCGCGCAGATCGATATCGGCACCGTCTTGTTGCGCCGCCTCAACGCTCGGGTACAGGCCCACATCCACACGCAACGCCGCGCCGCGCGCCTCTGCGGTGCGCTGCCGAGCAATATCCTCCAGGAAAGCCACAGGATCGCCATTGGCCAACACGCCCTCGCGCATCACCCGGCCATAGTTGGCACCGGTAATGGTCGCCACCGCTTTGATGCGCCGCTCGGTCATCGAAGCATTGATGGCGTAACCGCCGCCGCCGCAGATGCCGAGCACGCCGATACGCTGGTCGTCAACGTAGTCCAGCGTCACCAGATAATCGGTCACGACGCGAAAATCTTCCACGCGCTGAGCGGGATCTTCGATAAAGCGCGGTTCGCCGCCGCTCTCGCCCTGGAAGCTGGCGTCGAACGCGATGACCACAAAGCCGGCTTTCGCCAGCGCCGCCCCATAGACAGTGCCCGAGGTCTGCTCTTTACAGCTGCCAATTGGATGGGCGCTGATGATCGCCGGGTACTTTTTCCGCTCGTCGAAATCCGGCGGGAAGTGGATATCCGCCGCGATGTCCCAATACTGACGTTTGATTTTGACCGTTTTCATCATGAGTTCCTCACAGGGTTGCTGGCTCGGGAAACGCGCTCGGCATCGCTTCCGCTGGGATAACGCTCACTTTATACGCCGTATTGTTCTTTGATAAGCCCAGAGAATGGACTACAGTGTTAAGCTGTAATTTACAATGTGGGCATCTCGATGGATCCTTCCCTGCTTCCTTCACTGGCGTGGTTCGCGCATATCGCGCAGCACCGCAGCTTTACCAAAGCGGCGGCCCAAATGGGCGTTTCCCGCGCCGCGCTGTCGCAAAACCTGAAGGCGTTGGAAAAACAGCTGAACGTCAAGCTGCTCTACCGCACCACCCGCGATATGTCGCTCACCGAGGAAGGGCAACGCCTGCTGGAAGCCCTGACGCCCGCCCTCAGCACGATCGAGCACGCCGTCGGCACGTTGGGTTAGTGCGGATACTGCAGGCCTGGTCGCAGCCCTTCCCCGGCTTCTATCTGTACATTCCCTCCCGTGAGCACATGTCTTCCAAGGTCAGGGCGCTGCTGGACTTTCTGGTCGAGAAGCGCGCAGGCTAATCCGGCCCGCGCGCCTTTTCGCTACTGCTTGCGCTGCTCCGCTACCTGCTTGGCGGTGACTTTGCCCTGCTTATCGCCGAAATGGCCGACCACAAAGTTGGCGACCGCCGCCACTTCCTCGTCGGAATAGGCGCTGCCGAACGCCGGCATCATTTCATGCCGCTCGCCAACGCTGATGCTCGTCCCCTTCAGGATAGCCTGCACCACGCTGCGCCCCTGCGGATCGTTCACCGCCGTGCTGCCCACCAGCGAAGCGTACTCGCTCTGGCGGCCCGGCCCGTTCCACTGGTGGCAGCCGCTGCAGTCGTTGGCGAACAGCCGCCGCCCGAGCGAACTGTCTTGCCCGCCCGGCAGGATCGGGGTGGATGCCGCCGCGCCCTTCGGCTGCAGGTTCACCGCGGCGGCAGCGTCGCCGGCGATCGGCTCGATGTCGCGCAGGTATTTCACCAACGCCAGATTGTCTTCTTGCGTCAGGAACTGCAGGCTGTTTTCCACCGCTTCCGCCATCGGGCCTGCGGCGCTGCTGCGCCCCGGCGCATGGCCGGTAGCCAGATATTGCGACAGCTGCTGGTCGCTCCAACCGCCGATGCCGGTCTGTTTGTCCGGCGTGATGTTGGCAGCGAACCAGCCCTGCACCACTTCACCGCTCAGGTGCTTGCTCTGGTTAAGACCAAACCCCAGATTGCGCGGCGTGTGGCACTCGCCGCAGTGGCCCAGCGCCGTCGCCAGATAGGCGCCACGATTCCACTGTTCGTCCTTGTTGAGATCCGGCGTAAAACGCTGCTCGTTAAAGAACGCCAGGTTCCAGAATTTCATGCCCCAACGCTGGTTGAACGGGAACGACAGATCGTTTTGCGGGTTGGCCTGTTTCACCGGCGGCAGACTGAACAGATAATCCTTGATCGCCAGCACGTCGTCGCGGCTCAGCCCGGTGTACGAGGTGTACGGCATCGCCGGATACAGGTTGCCCTGCGGGCCGATACCCTCACGTACCGCGCGTACGAACTGATCGTCGCTCCAGTTGCCGATGCCGGTCTCCTTGTCGGCGGTGATGTTGGTGCCGTAAATGGTGCCGAACGGCAGTTTAAAGGCGAAGCCACCCGCATAAGGCGCGCCGCCCGGCGCGGTATGGCACGCCACGCAGTCGGCGGCGCGCGCCAGGTACTCGCCGCGCGCCAGCTTATCGGTGATACCGGCCGGCGCCCCGGCGATCGGCGCCGCGGGTTCCGCGCCGGTGGGCCGCAGCTGCGTGTACAGCGCGTACCCTCCCGCCAGTACCGCCACGGCGATAATCAGCCATAACAGCCCTTTCAAGGCGTTGCTCATCGCATCTCTCCCTAACCCAATGCCTTGGCGGCCTGGTGGATGGCGGCGCGAATGCGCACATAGGTGGCGCAGCGGCAGACGTTGCCGCCCATCGCCGCATCGATGTCCGCATCGCTTGGATTTTTACTTTGCGCCAACAGCGCGCTGGCGCTCATGATCTGGCCGGACTGGCAGTAACCGCACTGCACCACGTCCAGGTCAAGCCAGGCTTCCTGCACCGCCTTGCCCTCCGGCGTCGCGCCCACGGCTTCGATGGTGGTGATTTTCTTGCCGACGGCGGCGGAGACCGGCGTCATGCACGAACGCACCGGCACGCCGTCCAGATGCACGGTACAGGCGCCGCACATGGCGATGCCGCAGCCGAACTTGGTGCCGGTCAGGCCGGCTTCGTCACGCAAAAACCACAGCAGCGGCATGTGCGGATCGCCCTCAAAGGTCAGCGGCTGATCGTTTACGGTTAAATGAATCATCAGGTTCTCTCCTTGTCAGACGCCGGATTCGCAGTGGGATTATGCAGCGGCAGGCTCAGCGAGGTGCGCGGCCGCCCGAGCAGCGCCAGCGCATTGCCGACCGCCGGGGCGATGGT
This sequence comes from Serratia sp. LSHTC3, assembly GCF_057197125.1. NCBI lineage: Bacteria > Pseudomonadati > Pseudomonadota > Gammaproteobacteria > Enterobacterales > Yersiniaceae > Serratia > Serratia sp. LSHTC3. The sequence continues at coordinate 1,081,538 of NZ_JBXUNP010000002.1, read as the reverse complement.
CGGCACCCCCAGCTCGCCCACGCCGGTCGGTTTCTCGGTCGAGGGCACGATGATCACCTCGATCTCCGGCATCTCATCGATACGCAGCGGGCGGAAGTTATTGAAATTGGACTGTTCGACCACGCCGTCTTTCAGCGTGATATTGCCGTATAGCGCCATGCTGAGGCCGTAACCAATGCCGCCCTCGATCTGCGCGCGGATCACGTCGGGGTTCACCGCCACGCCGCAATCCACCGCACACCACACTTTATGCACTTTCGGGATGCCGCCTTCGCCGATCGACACCTCGGCCACCTGCGCCACATAGGTATCGAACGCCTTGGCGACGCCCACGCCGCGCGCGCGCCCGTCCACCACCTTGGCGCCCTGCCAGTCGGCGGCTTTAGCCACCGCCCGCAGCACGCCCGCCGCGCGCGGCGCATCGCCCATCAGCGCCAGCCGCCCTTCGACCGGATCCTGCCCGGTTTCCTGCAACAGCTGATCGATAAAGCTCTCCACCGCGTGGCCGGTGTGGGTGCTGGCGACCGACCGCAGCGAGGTGGTCGGCACCTTGCCGGGCACGATGTGCGCATCGCAGCGGAAGGCTTCGAAGGTGTATGACACCTCGCTGGCGCCCTCGACCATCATTTGATCGAGCCCGTTGACCACCAGCGCATCCATCGCGCTGTGGCGCGTCCAGGAGTGGCCGACCACGGTATCGGTCCAGCCCACCACCTTGCCGCCGCGAATGGCGCCGCGCAGGCGGTGCAGGATCATCGGGCGATACCAGCCGTTGCGGATGTCGTCCTCGCGCGTCCATACCACCTTCACGCCGTGACCGGGGCCGATGCCCTTGGCCGCCGCCGCCATGTCGGCCGCCAGATCCGGCCCCAGCGTCGGGTTGCCTAAATCGATGCGCCGGCCGAAGCTGCCGCCCGCCAGAATGGTTTCAATCTGCACCTTCTCCGGCGGCAGCTCGAACAGATCGCACAGCTGCTTATGGTCAAGCGTCTGGATTTGGCAGCCGTAGCGCGCCTTAACGCTCTCGCCGTCCCAGAACAGATAGCCGTCCAGCGGCTCCATCGGCGCGTGGGCGACGTACGGGAAGGTGTATTCAGCCTCGATCACCTTGTCGGCCTTATCGAACACCTCGTCCGGCTTGCCGTGGCTCTTCGCCACCACGCCGGTTTTCTGCGCCACCTGGCGGAACTCGGCGTAGATCTCCTCGGTGTTGCGCCGTTCGGCCTGCGCATCGTCCCAGGTGACCCTCAGCCGTTCCCGCCCCTGGATCGCCGCCCAGGTGTTTTTGGCGTAAACCGCTACGCCGGTGGCAACCTGTTTCACCGCCACCACGCCCGGCACCGCCAGCGCCCGCTCGGCGTCGAAGGTCGCCACTTTGCCGCCGAAACGCGGCGGTTTCTTGATGGTGACGGTCAGCATGTCCGGCTCGTGGATATCCTGCGAGAACTGCGCGCTGCCGTTGGTTTTCGCCAGCGAATCGACGCGGTGCAAACCGCGCGTTTTGCCGATCAGGATGAAATTGGCCGGGTCCTTCAGCGTCAGGCTGGCGGGATCGGGCGGCGGCAACGTGGCGGCCAGCGCGGCGAACTCGCCAAAGCCCGCTTCTCGCCCGCTGGCGGCATGGCGGATCTTGCCCGCCTGCACGGTGATTTCCTGCGCCGAGGTTTTCCAGCTCTGCGCGGCGGCCTGCACCAGCAGCGCGCGCGCCATGGCGCCCATGCGCCGCATTTGCTCATAGGCATTGGCCACCGAACTGGAACCGCCGGTGCCCTGGAATCCGAACGCCAGGTTCTTGTAGATATTGGTGTCCACCGGCGCGGCCACGACCCGCACCTGCGCCCAGTCGGCGTCGAGCTCTTCGGCGACCAGCGTCGCCATGCCGGTATAGACCCCCTGGCCCACTTCGGTGTGTTTACTGATGACGGTGACGACGCCGTCGGCGCCAATCTGAACGAAGGCGTTGGCGTCTAACGCCGCCGTGCCGGAGGCGGCCGGGGCGTTCGAGCGCGCCAGCGCGCCGGTGGACGGCAGATAGGCGCCGATCACCAACGCCCCGGCGCCGACGATAAACCGCCGCCGCGAAAGCGGAACTTGGGATATGCTCATTGCTCATGACTCCAAAAAAACCGAAGGCGTCACTGCCTTCGGCAAAACAACTCTTGTTATGGGAATGGCTTGCCGCGCCGGTCAGGTGACATAGCGCAACAGAGCAATAATTAGCGTAGCCTATTATTCAGCAGGCCTAATCTTGATAAGGGATTTTCTGTTGGAGAATCGTGCGGTGCGGGCGGGAACCCGCACCGGGAGTCAGCTCTGCGTCGTCGCCAGAGAGGAGAAGACGCTGAGCAGGCGGATTTGCGCCGCCATGTTGTCGCTGTCGAAGGCCACGGTGAGCGCGTCCTGGCGCTGCACGCCGGGCACCAGGCTGAACAGATCCGCCAGCACCGGTTTGGCCGCCATCAGCGTCAACCGGTAAGGTGGCATGAAGCGGCGCTCCACCGGCAGTCTGGCGCCCTGGCGCACCTGCTGCATCGCCCGCTCGCGGATCTCCGCCCGCGCCCGCTGAGGGCTGAGCGATTCGGCGGCGGTTTGCGAGATGGCGCGTTTCACGCAAACATAGCCAGATTGCGGATAACGTTCAGCGATCCAGCGTTGCAGCTCGTCGTCACCGCTCACCAGCCACAGCGGGACGTTCAACTCGGCCGCCGCCGCCGCATACAGATCGCTTTCGCCTACCACCTCGCCGTTCAGGCTGACGCGGTAAAAGGCCCGGCCATTGATGGTATGCGCCAGCACGCCGCGTTCGCCGGCGGCGCTGTGATAACCGATACACATCAGGCCGTCGTAACGTTGATGCTGCAGCCCTTCCACCATCGATAGCCCGCGCGGTTTGCCCTGCACCAGGCGCGCCCGCGCATCGATGCGATCGGCGCGCAGGTTCTGCATCATGGCGTGGCTGTCGGCCACCGTCACCTCGGTGGCGCCGCCGGCAAAAGCGCCGTCGATGGCGGCGTTGACCTCCTGCTCCATCAGCTCGCGCGCCGCTGCATAGTCAGCATGAGCCGGGTTGCACTGCTCCGGCCGCATCACGCCGGCAATACCCTCAATATCCGCAGAGATAAAGACTTTCACATCACACTCCCGTTATTTAATTTGCCGCCAGCCGATCGAGCAGCGGGCCCAACGCCATACGATCGTGCTGCTGGAAACCGCTGACGCCTTCCGCGCTCAGCAAGGCATCCAACACCGCGTATTCGGTGGCGTCCGCGGCGGCCGCAAACAGCGGCTCCAGCCGCTCGTCCGGCAACGTCGCCCCCAGCAACCGGGTGGAAAACGCCAGCGCGATATCGCCGGAGCCGTGCCCCCAATGGCTGCCCACCCGCCCCAAACCGGCGCCCGCGCGGCGGGCGATGCGGTTCAGCTGGCGGCTGTCCAGCGCCCGATCGCAGGCGATGATGATAATGACCGAACCGGCGTCCACCTGCGGCGGCGGATCCGCCAACAGTTTGCCCAGCGCCTGGCCAACGCGCACGCCGCTCAGCGTCAGCGAGTCGAGGGTGCCGAAGTTGGCCAGCACCAGCACGCCGAGCGTGGTGCCAAGCCCTGGGCAATAGCGCGAGGCGGTGCCGATGCCCCCTTTCAAGCCGAAACTGCTCATGCCGCGCCCAGCGCCAACGCTGCCGCGCGCAAAGCGGGTGGAATGGTTATCCAGCGCGCTGAAGACGTGCTCCTCACGCACCGCCATCGCCTGAATATCGTTGAGGTAGCCGTCGTTGCACTCCAGCACCAGCGGGTTAATGGTGGCGCTGCCGCGGCCGATCTGCGGGTAACGCAGACAGCTGCGCCGCACCATGGCGTTGAACAGCGTGCCGACGGCGAAGGTGTTGCTCAGCAGAATAGGCGTTTGCAGCACCCCCAGCTCGTTCAGCTGCACCAGCCCCAGCGGCTTGGCGAAGCCGTTGAGCACCGCGCTACCACACGGCAGCGGCTGGTTAAACAGATCGCCCGGCGGCACGATGGCGGTAACGCCGGTCTGGCATTCGCCGTCGGCCAGCGTGTGATGCCCGACGCTGACGCCCGGCACGTCGCACAGGGTGTCGGTCGGGCCGGCCGGATAGCGCGCGCCCGGCAGGCGGCGATGGCGCCGCCAATAGCTCAGCAGATTGTCGAGGCTTTGTTGTTCAAACGCCTGGCTGTCTGTCATGGTTCCCTCATCCGCCGTCAGCCCATCAGAAAACCAGAATATCGCGCAATGCGCCGCGCCGTAAATTGAAAGCCGAAGCGAGCAGCAAAAATAGCCTTGCCCCATCGCCATTATTGGGTTTTTAGGGGAGAACAGTGAAAATGGCCGGTGCCGCGGGTGATACCCCCCTTATCCCAAATGTATAACCCGATCTGCCGACGCAATGGTCGTTTCACGGTGGGCAATGATCAGCTTAGTGATATTGAGTCTCTTGATGGCCTGATTCACCACAGCTTCGCTCTCCTTATCCAGCGCGCTGGTGGCCTCATCCAGAAACAAAATAGCCGGTTTTTTGTAGATTGCCCGGGCTATGAATAGCCGTTGTTTTTGCCCGCCGGACAAGCCTTCCCCCAACTCGCCAATCAGTGTTTCATATCCCATAGGCATGCGTAAAATCACGTCATGCAGATAGCTGGCACGGGCACAGGCTTGCATCCAGGCATCGTCCACCTCGTCCGCAAACCCGCAAATATTTTCCCGGATCGAGCCGGAGAACAGTTTGTCGTCCTGCATCACGCAGGCAATCATTTTGTGGTAGTTGTTGATGCCGAGCTGGCGGATATCGACACCGTTCACCTCAACCCGCCCTGAATCCGGGGTAAACAGTCCGCACAACACCTTCATCAACGTGGTTTTGCCAGCGCCGGACGGGCCCACGATGGCCACGCTTTCGCCCGGCGCAACGCTGATGTCCAGGCCATCAAAGATAGCCGGTGACTGGCTGTCGTAACGATAGCTCAGGGCATGGGTCGTCAATCCCAAAGGTTGCAGCCCCGCCGTGTAAGGGTGATCGGGTTTACGCGCCTCCCGCGGATGCAGGGCGATATCGGCAATGCGCTCGTTATGCAGGCTCATCATGCGCAGTTGCAGCAAAAACTCCGTCAGCGACCCGATGCGGTCGGAGAACTGGCCCCGAAAGGCGCCGAACGCCACGAACATGCCGAGGGTCATCTGGTTATCTATCACCAGGCTGGTTCCCAACCACAGAATGACGATCTGGTCGCACGCCGCTATGAAGGTGTTGATCCCGCCAAACAGCATGTCCATCCTGGTGACGCGGATACCCGTGTTGATAGTGTCAATTTCAAGGTTTAGCCAGTGGGCGATGCGGCGTTCTGCCATACCCTGCATCTTGACGGTAGCGATACCGTACAGCGTTTCCATAAAATACGAGCCGGCCCGCGCCTCTCTCACCAGCGCCTCCTCGGACAGCTGACGGTAATATCCATAGGTCAGCAGCCGCATCAACACATAAAGCGCAGTGAAACTGAGCACTACCCAGGTCAGCCAGCCGCCATACAGCACCATCATCACCAACACACCGATCACCATGATGCCGTCCATGATGGCGCCGACGATACTGGTGGTGAAAGTGCTGCGCAGCGTATCCAGTGAACCGAAGCGTGATTGAATGTCACCCAGCTTACGCCGTTCAAAGTAACCGAGTGGCAGGCGCAGCAGATGGGTGAACAACCCGGACTGCCACTGCACGTTGATAAGCGTCGACATAACCAGTCCGGACCATGCCCGCACCATGCCGATGGCAGCCCGCAACAAGATAAACAGCATCAATCCGGCGCAGATGAGCGACAGTAACCCGCGATCTCCGGCAGGAATGGCGTGATCCATCACCAGCTGCGTGCCGATGGGCATCACCAGGTTGATGGTTTCGAATACCAGAGACAGGCAAAAGATTTTGCCGAGCGCCCCCTTGAGCCCGTGTACGCTGCCAATCAGCGTGCGCAGGTGAATGCGGTGGCGAACGCTGTCGGCGGTAAAGGTGCTGCCGGGCCAGGCCTCAAGCGCTACGCCGGTGAAACTGTGCGACAGCTCCGCCAGGCTGACCACCCGCCGCCCGCGCGCCGGATCGTGCAGCACTGCGCGGCGGCCTTTGACGCTGACCAGCACCACAAAATGGTTGAATTCCCAGTGCAGAATGCAGGGCAGTTTTAGCGCGCCAAGTTCGTCCAGCTCCAGTGACAAGGGGCGAGTGCTCAACCCCAGCTGTTCGGCGATACCGGTCAGTCCAACCAATGTGGCACCGCGGGATGACAGATTGAACTGCCGGCGCAGCGCAATCAGGTCGATGTTTTTGCCGTAGTAGCCGCAAATCATCGCCAGACAGGCCAGCCCGCATTCTGACGACTCGGTCTGGTGTACCATCGGAACCCGGTGGCGCAGCCGCAGATCCAGCTGGCTGACCCGTTGTTTGAATGTGGTCCTACTCATTGACCGGCCCCGTCGCGCTGTGTTTCATGTCGTAGAACGGCGACAGCATCCATTGATAAATCTTCCTTTTTTCCAGAAACAGGGTGCTTTGCGCTTTCATGCCGTTTTCCAGGCTCAGACGTTTACCATCGTAAGCAATGGATTGTTTTTCCGGGATAACGATCACTTTGTAGTAAGGCACGGCGGCGGTCAGCGCCGCTTTGGGCGCCCCCTGGTAGGTCAGCATTTCCTGCGGTGAGGCCGGGGCTTTGGAGATGACGGACACTGTGCCGGCGAACTGGCCGAACTTCTCCGCCGGAAAGGCGTCATAGCGCACATTGACCCGATCACCGGCAGCAATGTAAGGGATGGCGTCGTTAGGTACCCACAGCACCAGAGCATAGCGATCGATGTCGTGGGGGAGTACCTGCAGCAGACTGTCGCCGACGTTCACCATCTGGCCAACCGTGACGCTCAGCGAATCGATGCGGCCGCCGGCCAGCGCGCGAACGATAATATCGCCAGTGGCATCGATGTTTTGCCGCTCCTTTTGCAGCTCGTAGCGCTGCAGCTCCATCTGGTAGATCTGGTTGTCGAATTCGGCAGCCTGGATATGGATCTGGCTTTCCAGCGCGGTGATCTGCAACGCATTCTGTTCGTTCTGGCCGGACAGGCCCAGCAGGTTGTTCTGCTGCTGGTAATACAGCGCCACCTGATTGGTGAGCTGATCCTTATTGATCAGCCCCTGGGTCTGATAGTGCCGGTAGTTCTCCATGTTTTCCTTCATGATGCGTATCCCTTCCTGGGCGCGTTTGAGGATATCGGTGGAGCGGGTGAATGCCGCGGTGTATTGCGCCTTCTGTTGTTCCAGCATGATAAGCGTGGCCTGCTTGCTGCTTTCCAGTCGGTTAATGATTTGCGCAATGCGCGCCAGCTGGCCATCGATATCCCGGCGTTGGTTGTCGCTGAGCACACCGCTACGGGTGCTTTTACTGACGTCAATCTGGTAAATGGGGGCACCGGCGGCAATCACCTGCCCTTCGGTGACAAATTGTTTGACCACTACCCCTTGAACCGTGGAGTAAACGTTCGCGGCGCGGGGATAGGTGCTGATCTCACCGGTCACGTTGACCCGCCGGGTATAGGTGCCGGCGATCGCGAAGGTGAGAAAGGCGATGAAGAAAAACAGGCAGAGCCCTGTCGTGCCCCAAACGGGAATACCGGGTAGCAGGAGCGCCCTGCCACGCCATTTCATTTTCTGATTCTCGATCGCTTCCTGGCGAAACATGAGCAGCGTCCCTTAGTGATAGCTAACATTCAAATTCACAGGCTACTGTATTGACAATAAAATAAGCAGAAGGTCAGTTAATTTTGGTGAGAGGATATGAAACCATTAGAATAAACACCTTTAAATCTTCTGAGTGATCCTAGCGCCAATAAATTTTTATGAACGTATATTTCACCCAATGGCAGTATCATATCCAGAGAAAAATCAGAGAGATCCAGTTCGACAAGCCTTTTTATTTTTTAAATCCTACAGTATCTACTTCTAACTCATTTTCATCGTGGTAAAATAGACTATCGTCATAACAATAACAAAAATAGAACAGAACAATAAATCACCTGAAAAATTTCTCAATGAATCCAAATAATCATTGCTGTTCTTATTTAATTTTTTAATGGCATCGCTTTCGTTATCAGCCTCTACTTCGATATGATGCTTTCTGAACCCCTTCTGCTTCATGTCTTTAATTATTTCTCGTGTAACCACTTCCTTTCTTAGCACTTTTGATTCATCACTCTTTATAAAAACAACATATCTATTCATCATATACCCCATCTCCGTTATCAGACGCTCTTTTTCCACTCCCATCTCGATCCTGCCATCCACCTGACACCGCATCGAATTGGCTGCTTAAAATTTCCTTCATCAAGGTTCCCCTATACATTCACTGGGGTTATCCCATTTTAAAAGGGTTATAGTTGAAAAAGTAAAACACACTAATAACAATCCATAACCATCCTGTATTTCATGAAAAAACCAATAAGAAAAGTGTGTTCTAAACATTGCAAGCCATCATATTAAAATAAAACCCAGAATAATATACCGAACCTGATTACACGCAGATGCTATCGATTCAATTAATTGAATCGCCAAATAATCTCAACGCCCAAGATTAATAACCCAATAAAGAAAAGGCGGCGAAACAGCTGCGGGCGACAATGACGGCGCACGATCCCGCCCAGCCACATGCCGGCCAACGCCGGCAACAGCGACAGCAAGGAAACGCCGAGCAGCGTGCCGGGCAGCGCCTGATGCCAGGCCAACCCTGCGGCCAGCGCCAGCGTCGAGACGGTGAACGACAGCCCCAGCGCCTGCACCAGCTCATCGCGCGCCAGGCCCAACGCATTCAGGTAAGGCACCGCCGGAATGACGAATACCCCGGTGGCGCCGGTCAGCGTACCGGTCACCAGGCCGCACAGCGGCCCCAGCCAAGGCTCTGCCACGGCGGAAATGCGCCAATCAAAACGGGTGAATCCCAGCAGCGCATAGCCGATCAGACACATGCCCAGCGCCAGCGGCGCCAGGCGGCCGTCGCCGGCAGTGAGCGCCCCCGCGCTCAACAATGTGCCCAGCGTGACGCACAGCATCATCGGCCAGAGCCGCCGCCACAGCGCCCACAGCGTCGGCCCGCACAGCAGTTGCCACAGGTTGGTGATCAGCGAGGGCAACAGCAGCAGCGCGGCGGCCTGCCCCGGCGGCATCATCAGGCTGAGCAACCCCATCGACACCGTCGGCAACCCCAGACCGATCGCCCCTTTGACCGTGCCGGCCAGTGTAAAAATGCCCGTCAGGGCGACAATTTCGAGTAACGTCAGCGACATGCGTCTATCCTTATGGCGAATCAACGGCTCGATTGTGGCCAGCGCCGCGCCGCGGCACAATGCGGCAATGACAGAGCCTGCCTGCGGCAAAGACAGAGGGAAAACGCATGCATTTTGACTTTATCGATCTGCGGCTGTTGGCGGCAGTGCTCGAGACCGGCAGCATCACCGCCGGCGCCGAGCGCGTCGGGCTGTCGCTGGCCGCCGCCAGCGCCCGCATGCGCGGGCTGGAGCAACAGGCCGGCGTAGCGCTGCTGACGCGCAATCCGCGCGGCGTCCAGGCGACGCCCGCCGGTGAGCGCCTGTTGCATCACGCGCGAGTGCTATTGCAGCAGCGCGACCGGCTGCGCGGTGATATGGCCGAGTTCGCGCCGGGCCAGCGCAGCCAGCTGCGCATCGTCGCCAATACCGTCGCCGCCGACGCCTTTTTGCCGGAGCTGTTGGCGGATTTTCTGATGCTGCACCCGCACACCGATATCGCGCTGGAAGAGCTGCCCAGCCCGGCCATCGCGCAGGCAATCGCCGAACGGGCGGCGGATATCGGCATCGTCGCGGATCACGCCGATCTGCGCGGGCTGACAAGTTACCCTTTTCGCCAGGATCGTCTGGTGCTGGCGCTGCCGCCGGGGCATGCGCTCAGCGGCCGCCGGCAGGTCAGCTTTGCGGACGCCCTGCCTTTTGATTTCATCGGCCTGCCGGAAGAGAGCGCGCTGCAACAGCATCTTGAGCAATTGGCGATACGCAGCGGCGGCCCGATGCGGCTGCGGGCGCGTGCCGCTCATTTCGACGCCATCTGCCGCATGGTGCTGCGCGGCGCCGGGCTGGCGGTGGTGCCGGAAGAGAGCGCACAACGCCAGCCGGAAATTCGGCACAGCGCACTGCCGCTGACGGACGATTGGGCGACCCGGCGCCTGTCGATCGCGGTGCGTGACCCTGCGCAGTTGCCGCTGCCGGCGCAGCGGCTGGTGGCGTTCCTGCGCCATGCCTGAGGCGGCTCAGTGCGTGCCCGGCTCTGCGCGCAGCCGCGCCACCTGCGCCTCCACGTCGCGCCAGGCCGGTTTGTCGCCGGCATAGCGTTGGCGTAAATAATTCACCAGCGCCGTTACCTGCCGATCGGAAAAACTGTCCTTAAAGCCCGGCATAAAGCCCAATTCGGCGGTGGCCGGTTTGGGGATCCCTTGCAGGATCACCTTGATCAGGTTATCGGGGCGATCGCTGAAGATGTTGGTGTTGTTGGCCAGATCCGGGCTGACGCCGAACAGCTGCGGCCCGCCGGCGGCGGCGCTGTGGCAGGCCTGGCAAGCGCCCTGAAACAACCGCTCACCGGCAAGTTGCCCCACCGCCGGCAATGCGCGAGCCGCCAACTGCGCCTGCGGCTCCACGTTCAGCGTCGACTTGGCGCTCAGCGACATCACATAATTGGCCATCGCCCGCAGATCGCTCTGCGGCAACGTCGCCAGCTCGCTCACCACCGGCCCCATCGGCCCGGCCGCCACGCCGTGCTCGGCGGAATGCCCGCTGCGGAAATACTGAAACAGCTGTTCCTCGGTCCAGGGTTTTTCCGCGTTGGCCAATTGATTCAGCGCCGGCGCTTCCCACCCGTCCACCATCCCCCCCGCCAGGAAAGCCGCACCGCCCTTTTCCGCCCCCAGCAGGTTGCGCGGCGAATGGCAGGCGGCGCAATGGCCAAGCCCGTTGACCAGATAAGCGCCGCGGTTCCATTGCGCGCTTTGTTGCGGATCGGGTTGATATTCCCCCTGGCGCAGGAACAGCGCGTTCCAGCCGGCCATCAGCGGCCGCAGGTTAAACGGGAAACGCATCTGATTGGCCGGGTTGCTCTGGCGCACCGCCGGTTGCGACATCAGATAAGCGTACAGCGCCTGCATGTCGCCGTCGGTCATTTTGCTGAAGGCGGTGTAAGGAAATGCCGGATAGAGGTGGCGGCCGTCGCGGGCGATACCCTGGCGCATCGCCCGATCGAACGCGGTAAACGACCAGTTGCCGATGCCGGTTGCCACGTCCGGGGTAATATTGGTGCTGTAGAGCGTGCCGAACGGCGTCGCCATCGCCAGCCCGCCGGCGTTGGTCGCCCCTTCCGATGCGGTATGGCAAACCGCGCAGTCTCCGGCGGCGGCCAGCTGACGGCCGCGCTCCAGCGTGGCGGCCGACCAGGTGCCGGCGCCGGGCGTCGCCACCGGCGCGATCTCCGCCCGCCACGGCAAGGCGCTGCCGGCGATGCCCAGCACGGCGCCGAACAGCCCCGCCGCGCCGCCGAACCACCATTTGCCACGCTTCTTTTTCTTGGGCGGCGCGGCCTGCCGTTCGGCATCCGGCCCGTTCAGCGCCTCACGCAGCTTGTCCGAGGTGATCGGCAGCTCGCGAAAACGAATGCCGGTGGCGTCGAACACCGCGTTGGCGATGGCCGCCGCGCTGGGCACCGACGCCGACTCCCCGGCGCCCAGCGGCGGATCGTAAGGGCGCGGCATCATCACCACGTCCACCTCCGGCACCTCCGGGAAGGTCAGGATCGGGTAGGCCCCCCATTCTTTGGCGGAGACCGTCGATTCCTCAAAGGTCACGCGCTCTTTCAATACCCGGCTGGTCGATTGCAATACATTGCCGTGAATTTGGTGGCGCACGCCGTCCGGGTTAACCATCATGCCCGCGTCGTGGCCGACCACGATGCGCGTCACCGCCACTTCACCGCTGGCTTTGTCGATCGCCACGTCGGCCACCCAGGCGGCCCAGGCCGCGCCAAAGCCGGGAAACTTGCTGTGGATGTAACGGGCATAGGCAAAGCCGCGCCCGCGCAGCACGCCGTCTTCCGCCGGGGTCTGCATCGGTTCGGTATGCGGCGTCCAGCCGGCGCGTTCTGCGGTGCTGCGCATCAGTTCACTGGCGCGTTCATCATTGATGTAGCGCAGCCGATACTCCAGCGGATCGACGCCGGCGGCGTGGGCCAGCTCATCGATATAAGACTCGTGGGCGAAGGTGTTGGGCAAGGCGGAAACGCCGCGCATCCAGGAGGCACGCACGATCGGCGCCATGTCCTCGATGCTGACGCGCAGCGCCGGATACTCATAAGGCGGCACCGAAGTGCGATCGCCCATTTCATAGGCCACCGGCAGCGGCTCGACCCGGCCGGTCAGCAGCAGCGCCAGCGTCGGCGCGCCGTTGGAAGGATAATAGGTGCGAAAATCGTAGGCGACCGGGTGCCCGGCGGCGTCCAGCCCGCCGTCCACCTCCATCAGTTGCGCCGTGCCCTTCGGTTCCCACACATGTTCTTGTTCGCGGGTCAGTTGCACCCGCACCGGCCTGCCCACCGCGCGCGACAGCAGCGCCGCGTCGGCGCAGACGTCATCGGCGCAATTGCGGCCATAGCAGCCGGCCGCCTCCATGCGAACGATCTCGATCTGCGCTTCCGGGTACTCCAGCAGCCAGGCCAGATCGGCGCGCAGCAGGTGCGGGTTCTGGCTGCCTGACCAGACCTGCAGACGCTCCGGCCGGTAGTCCGCCAGCGCGCAGGAAGGGCCAATCGAGGCATGAAGCTGATACGGCCACAGGTAGCTGCGGGTGAAACGCCTGTCGGCCGCCGCCAGCGCCGCGTCCACGTCGCCGGTATCGTGCACCACTCGGGTCGAATGCGGGTTGTCGCGCAGCGCCTGCGCCACGTCGGTCATCTGCGGCAAATTGCGCCGCCAGTCTTTCCAACTGACCTGCAGCGCCTGCGCCGCCTTGATCGCCTGCTCTTCGCGCTCGGCGACAATGCCGATGAAATCGCCGATCACCACCAGTTTGACGATGCCGGGAATATGCGCGATCGAGGTTTCGTCCACCGCCAGCAGGCTGGTGCCGACAAATTCGCCGCTGTCGTACCCGGCATAGGGCGGCCGCACTACCCGGCCGTGCAGCATATTCGGCAACCGCATATCGTGTACGTAAGTGGTTTCGCCGGTCGCCTTGGCCGGAATATCGACGCGCGCGGCGCTGGTGCCCACCAGGCGATACTCCGCCTGCGGTTTCAGCGGCGCGTCGCCGGAAATAGACAGTTCGACATGACCGCCGGCCACCAATTCGGCGTAGCTGAGCGCTTGCCCCTGCGGGCTGCGGATCACGCCCTCCTCCAGCGTCAGCCGTTCCACCGGCGCATCGAAGCGCTGCGCCGCCTGGCGCAACAGCCAACGGCGCGCTTCGGCGGCGGCGTTGCGCAGCGGCACGGCGGCGATCTGCAGCGTGGCGCTGGCGATGGTGGCGCCCTGATTCGGCGCGCGCTCGGTATCACCCAACACCATTTGCACCTGATCCATGCGCAGGTACAACTCTTCGGCGACGATCTGGCCGAGCGCGGTGCGCACGCCGGTGCCGAGATCGACATGGCCGTTAAAGGCATAGATTTCACCGCTGCCGCACAGGGCGATAAACAGCCCTTGCTCCTTGGGCTTCAGCACCGGCGTTTGCCCCTTGGGCACCAGCCCCGGCGGCGGTTGCACGCTGTCGACGATCAACAGAACGCCGTCGCGCTGCAGCAATTCGGCCTGGCTCGGCGATGGGGTACGGGAATCAGTCATGATCGTGGGCGTCCTCATCGCGGCAGAGAATGATGGCGCGCTGAACCGCACGCAGGATTTCAAGATGGGTGCCGCAGCGGCACAGATTGCCGGACAGCGCCTGACGGATCTCCGCCTCACTCGGGGCGGGATTGCGATCCAACAGGGCTTTGGTGGTCATGATCATGCCATTGAGACAGTAGCCGCATTGCGCCGCCTGCTCTTCGATAAAGGCGCGCTGCACCGGATGCGGGCGCCGGCGAGTGCCGAGACCTTCCAGGGTCACGATCGCCCGGCCGGACACGCCGAGGGCCGGGATCACGCAGGAGCGCGCCGCCACGCCGTCGATCAGCACGGTGCACGCGCCGCATTCGCCCAGGCCGCAGCCGTATTTTGGGCCGTTGAGCGCCAGATCGTTGCGCAGTACCAGCAAGAGCGGCGTATCCGCCATCACCTGCGCATGAAGCTGTTCGCCGTTCACCGACAGCATCAGCGGATGCTCCGTCAGCGTAGTTTTCGCGCCTTCCCTGGGCGATTGCACTTCAGATATCGCCATTGTTTGCGTCTCCGCCTGCACTTGATGGTCTTATGGGCTGGCCTCTCGCCACCGACCACCAGGCAACCGACGTTGCGCGGGCGAATCAGCCGGTGGCAGGGTCTTCCAGCATTTTATTCAGCAGGAATATCAGCGCTATCCGTTCGGCCGGGTTCAGCGTGCCGAACGTCAATTCTGTGATTTTCGCCGCCTGCGGCACCGTTTCCGCCAGCAGCGCGCCGCCGGCGTCGGTCAGGCCGACCACCACCTTGCGCCGATCCACCGGATCCGGCGTCACCGTGATCAGATCGCGCGCCTTCAGCCGCTCGACGATGCCGCGGATGGTGGCTTGATCCACCGCCGTCACCTGCACCAGCTCGGTCAGCGAGCTCGGCCCCATATCGCGCACCGCGCACAGGGTGATGAACTGCACCGCCGTCAGCTGCGAATCGCCGACGTTTTGCTGGAAAATCGCCACGTGGCGCTGATAAACCTTGCGCAGCAGGTGCCCGACTTGCTCGGTAAAATGATAATTTTCGGGTTGGCCGCTCACGGCTGACGGGTATTCGGGGGGCGTCATTGCGTTACTCTCACCATCTATGGAATCCACGAGAATAGTACAAACCCCCGCCGTTGGCAGCAACGATTAGGCCCGGCGCACGCGCGACGCCTCCGGCGCCACCACTTCCCCGTCCGCCACCACCGTTTGCCCATCGAGACGAATGTCGCAGCGGCGCAGCGCGATGTCCATATGGCAAGGCGTTTTGCGCGTGCCGCCCACTTCGGTATTCGGCCCGGTGGAGAACAGAAAGTTGCCGTAGAACGCGCGCGCGTCCATGCACATGCCGTCGTTCTTGTCGTGCAGGCCCATCGCCGTCCACTGGGCGCGAGGCTGCAAACCCCAGCCGATGTGCGAGATACCGTACACTTCCGGATCGTCGAAGTATTTCATGTATTCGCGCAGGTATTCCGCCTCAAAACCGCCGTGAATGCGGGTGACGAACCCTTGTTCGATCTCCAGCGTGATGCGTTCGCGCGCATAGCTTTTGAACGGCAGCAAGATATCGCCAACCTCCAGCA
Organism: Serratia sp. LSHTC3; assembly: GCF_057197125.1. NCBI lineage: Bacteria > Pseudomonadati > Pseudomonadota > Gammaproteobacteria > Enterobacterales > Yersiniaceae > Serratia > Serratia sp. LSHTC3. The sequence continues at coordinate 1,066,039 of NZ_JBXUNP010000002.1, read as the reverse complement.
CCAACACGCCCTCCGCCTGCTCCTCATTCGGCCAGGTGAACAGGAAACCGCTCGGCCAGTGATCCCAGCGCCCCGGCTCATCGGCATAGCCGTACTCGGTCACCGTCGGATATTGCCCGAGCGGCGCGCGGAAATCGCTGCCGGCGGCGGAGGTCACCTGCATCAGCTTCGCCTGCTCCAGCACGGCGGCGGCGGCCAGCACCCGCGCTTTGTCCTCCGCGTTGGGCAACATGCGCGCCAGCACCTCCGGCGGCTCCACCGCCAGCAGGATGCGGGTGCCGGTTTTCAGGATCTGTTCCTGCTCCGGCGAATGCAGCAGCATCATGGTATCGACGATCAGGTCGGCGGCCTCCAGCGCACGCTGCGCCGCCAGGTTGCCGGTCAGCGCGGTATCGCCGCAATAGGCGGTCATGTCGTTGCCCATCGCCCGCGGATGGTTGAACGCCGGCAGTTCGACGGCATACACCCTGGCGCCCAGCCGCAGCGCCGCGTCGGTCGCGGCGCGCACCGTGCGCGCATCGGAATAATGGCTTTTCAAAATCGCCACGCTCTGCGAAGCATCGACCTTCGACAGCGTAAGCACCTGCTCGAACAGCTGTACCAACTGGGTTTCATTGACCGCCATGGCCTGTCTCCTGTCACGTCAAGGGTATCCGACGCCCGCAAGGCGGCGGTTATTTTTCAAACAATTTAAAGTGAACACGCTCATTTTATCTAAGTCAAAAAAGGAAGAGAAAGCAAGCCACAGATGGCCATCATAAGAAAGTCCTATTTCATGCCTTATCAATCCTGTGATTAACATGAGTTTAACAGTAATGCGCTGTCAATTAGCGTGAGCAAGATCTGATTTAACACTTTTGCAACTTTGCGTTATCTAGTGCATACACTATAAATCAATCGTCCAACCACGCGTTGGGCCTACGCTGAAAAAAGCCAACAGACAGGGGAAACATGATGAGCAAACAACCACGCATCGCCGTCGTCGGCGCCGGGCTGGGGGGCGCCGCCGCCGCCGGGCTGCTGCAAAAAGCCGGCTTTACCGTCGATCTGTATGAGCAGAGCCCGGCGTTCTCGCGCCTCGGCGCCGGCATTCACATGGGGCCGAACGTGCTGAAGATTTTCCGCCGTCTCGGTATTGAGCAACGGTTGGAGCAGATGGCGTCTCATCCCGATTTCTGGTTCAGCCGCGACGCCGAAAGCGGCGACTACCTGTCGCGCATCGAACTGGGCGCCTTCGCCCGCCGGGAGTACGGCGCCGCCTATGTGACGGTGCACCGCGGCGATTTGCAGGCGTTGCAGCTCTCCGCGCTGCAGCCCGGCACCCTGCACTTCGGCAAATGCCTGAGCAAGATTGAAGATCGCGGTGACGAGGTGGCGCTGAACTTCGTCGATGGCACCTCGGCCCACGCTGATATCGTGATCGGCGCCGACGGCATCAACTCGCGCATCCGCGAGCATCTGCTGGGCGCCGAAGCGCCGACCTACAGCGGCTGGGTGGCCCACCGCGCGCTGATCCGCGGCGAGAAGCTGGCGAAATACAACCTGACGTTCGAAGACTGCGTGAAGTGGTGGTCGGCGGATCGCCATCTGATGGTCTACTACACCACCCAACGGCGCGACGAATATTACTACGTCAGCGGCGTGCCGCACCCGGCCTGGGATTTCCAGGGCAGCTTCATCGACAGCAGCCGCGAAGAGATGTTCGAGACCTTCGCCGGCTACCATCCGATCGTGCAGGCGCTGATCGAATCCAGCGAACAGGTCACCAAATGGCCATTGCTGAACCGCAAACCGCTGCCGTTGTGGAGCGAAGGCCGTCTGGTGCTGCTCGGCGATGCCTGCCACCCGATGAAACCGCACATGGCGCAGGGCGCGGCGATGGCGATCGAAGACGCCGCCATGCTGACCCGCTGCCTGCAGGAAACCGGCCTCGGCGACTACCGCACCGCCTTCCAGCTGTATGAAGCCAACCGCAAGGAACGCGCCTCCAGGGTGCAGGCGGTGTCCAACGCCAACACCTTCCTGCGCACCCAGGAAGATCCGGCCTGGGTTTACGGCTATGACCTGTACGCGCAAGCGCTGAAATCGGAGAACGCCGCATGAGCACCTTCCTCTACGGCGCCCACGTTCACGCCAACAACATTCGCCAACACTATCTGCGCTACGGCGGCCACGGCCCGGCGCTGATCCTGGTGCCCGGCATCACCAGCCCGGCGATCACCTGGGGCTTCGTCGCCGAGCGGCTGGGGGAAAAATACGACGTCTACGTGCTCGACGTGCGCGGCCGCGGTTTGTCGTCCAGCGGCCCGGAACTGGCTTATGACGCAGAGACCTGCGCACAGGACGTCAACGCCTTCGCCGCCGCGCTGAACCTGGACAGTTACGCCCTGCTCGGCCATTCGATGGGCGCCCGCTTCGCCCTGCGCGCCGCCGCTTTGCGGCCCGCCGGCGTGCGGCGGCTGGTGCTGGTCGATCCGCCGGTTTCCGGCCCCGGCCGCCGCGCCTATCCCGGCCAATGGCCATGGTACGCCGACTCCATCCGGCAGTCGCAGCCGGGCATGAGCGCCGAGCAGATGCGCGCCTTTTGCCCAACCTGGAGCGAAGAACAGCGCCAGCTGCGCGCCGAGTGGCTGCATACCTGCTACGAGCCGGCGATCCAACGCGCCTACGACGATTTTCATCAGGTGGACAGCCACCGCGACTACCCGCAGCTGACCATGCCGACGCTGCTGATGGCCGCGGGCAAAGGCGGCGTCATTCAGCCCGAAGACCGGGCGGAGATCCGCGCGCTGCAGCCGGAGATCGCCATCGTCGAGGTCGAGAACGCCGGACACATGATCCCGTGGGACGATTTCGACGGCTTCTTCCACGCCCTGGGCGATTTTCTGGATTAACTGAGGAACACCGACATGAGCAACCACTACCGCATCGGCCAGATCGTGCCCAGCTCCAACACCACGATGGAAACCGAGATCCCGGCGATGCTGGGCGCGCGCCAGTTGATACGCCCGGAGCGTTTCACCTTTCACTCCAGCCGCATGCGCATGAAACACGTCAATAAAGAAGAATTGGCGGCGATGGACGCCGAGTCCGACCGCTGTGCGCTGGAGCTGTCCGACGCGCGGGTCGACGTGCTCGGCTACGCCTGCCTGGTGGCCATCATGGCGATGGGGCTGGGCTACCACCGCGAATCGCAGGCCCGGCTGGCGCAGGTGACGAAAGACAATCAGGCCGCCGCGCCGGTTATCAGCAGCGCCGGCGCGCTGGTCAACGGCCTGAAGGTGATCGGCGCCAAACGCATCGCGCTGGTGGCGCCCTACATGAAACCGCTGACCCAGCTGGTGGTGGACTACATCCAGCACGAAGGCATCGAGGTCAAGGTATGGCGCGCGCTGGAGATCCCGGACAACCTCGAAGTCGGCCGGCACGATCCGGCCAGGCTGCCGGGGATCGTCGCCGAGATGGACTTACGCGAGGTCGATGCTATCGTGCTGTCCGCCTGCGTGCAGATGCCTTCGCTGCCGGCCGTCCCGACGGTGGAGGCCCAAACCGGCAAACCGGTGATCACCGCCGCCATCGCCACCACTTACGCGATGCTGACCGCGCTGGAGCTGGAGCCGATCGTCCCCGGCGCCGGCGCCCTGCTGTCCGGCGCCTATTGAGGAGGCAGAATGAACGACACCCTCAGCGACAACTATCGCGGCGTCTGGGGCCAGCGCATCGGCTTCGGCCGGCGCCCGGCGCTGCTGGCGATCGACTTTATGCAGGCCTACACCACCGAAGGCGCGCCGCTGTTCGCGCCGGGCGTAGTAAGCGCAGTCGAGGAAAGCCGCGAGCTGCTGGCCTGCGCGCGCCGAACGGGAATTCCGGTGATCCACACCCATATCCGCTATCATGCAGGCCATTTTGCCGATGGCGGCCTGTGGGTCAAGAAAGCGCCGGTGATGAAGGACATGGTGGAAGGCAACCCGCTGGCGGCGTTCTGCCCGCCGGTGGCGCCGCTGGGCGATGAGGTGGTGCTGAGCAAGCAATACGCCAGCGCCTTCTTCGGCACCGCGCTGGCGCCGCTGCTGGTGGCGCAAGGGATCGACACGCTGCTGATGATCGGCTGCTCCACCAGCGGCTGCATCCGCGCCAGCGCGGTGGACGCGGTACAGCACGGCTTTCGCGCCATGGTGGTGCGCGAGTGCGTCGGCGATCGTCACCCCGGCCCGCACGAAGCCAACCTGTTCGACATCGACAGCAAATACGGCGACGTGGTGCACAAACGGGAGGCGCTCGACTATCTGAACCGGTTATGAATCAACGATTCACCTGCAACGACAATAACGAAGGCGCAGACAGCACCTCAGGCGACCGCCCGAAACAGGGCGGCGTCCATGCAACGCAAACACAACAGGCGCCTCCTGCGGAGGCCAACACGCACCACCTGGAGACAACATCATGGCCATTGTCGACACCCCGCTGGCGGGGAAAGCGGACGCAGAATCGCTGCTGCTGTACCGCAAAATCACCTGGAAACTGATCCCGTTTCTTTGCCTGTGTTATCTGGCGGCCTACCTCGATCGCATCAACGTCGGGCTGGCCAAGCTGCAGATGGCCGACGCGCTGCAGCTGAGCGAAGCGGCCTTCGGCCTGGGCGCCGGGCTGTTCTTCGTCGGCTATATTCTGTTCGAGGTGCCGAGCAACCTGATCCTGCAGCGCGTCGGCGCCAAGATGTGGATCGCCCGCATCATGATCACCTGGGGGCTGCTGTCCACCGCCACCATGTTCGTCACCACGCCGACGCAGTTCTACGTCATTCGCTTTCTGCTCGGCGTGGCGGAAGCCGGTTTCCTGCCCGGCGTGCTCTTTTACCTGACGCTGTGGTTCCCGACCTATCGCCGCGGCCGCATCATCGCGCTGTTCATGATCGGCCTGCCGCTCTCCAGCGTGATCGGCGGGCCGCTCTCCGGCTGGATCATGGGCCATTTCGACATGCGCCACGGGCTGCACGGCTGGCAGTGGCTGTTTCTGCTGGAGGGCATTCCCAGCGTGCTGTTGGGCGTGCTGACCTTCTGGCTGTTGCCTAACACTTATCAGCAGGCCAAGTGGCTGACGCCCGAGGAAAAGCAGCGCATCGCCGACGATTTGGCGCGTGACGACGCCGAGGCCGATCACGGCAAGCACAGCTTCCGCGACGGCTTCTTCAACCTGAAAGTGTGGATGCTCGGCGGCATCGACTTCGCCATTCTGCTCAGCGCCTACGCCATGGGCTTTTGGATGCCGACCTTCATCAAAACCGCCGGCGTCACCGACATCACCACCATCGGCTACCTGACGGCGATCCCCAGCGTCGCCGCCCTGCTCGGCATGCTGCTGATCGGCAGCAGTTCGGACCGGCTGCGCGAACGGCGCTGGCACATCATCGTGCCGTTTATCGTCGGCGCGTTGGCGATGGCCGGCAGCACCTTCTTCACCCACAATGCGCTGGCCACGGTGCTGCTGTTCTCCATCGCCCAGGCGGCGATCATCGGCGCGGTGCCGGTGTTCTTCAGCCTGCCGGCCACCTTCCTGCGCGGCACGGCGGCGGCGACCGGCTTCGCGCTGGCCTGCTCGCTGGCCAACATCGCCGGGCTGGTGAGCAATTCGCTGATGGGGCTGGCGCTGGATCTGACCGGCAAGAGCGGCGGCGCGCTCTGGGCCTTCGCCGGCTGCCTGCTGCTCAGCTCGCTGCTGGTGGTGGCCCTGCCGGCCAAGGTGGTGAACCGCTGACTGTCGGCCAAGCCAAAAAGACGAAGGGCGCATAACGCGCCCTTTTGTTTGCTTACCGGGAATGGCCGAACTTACTCGTCCTTCAGCCCGCGGTTGATCAGCATCGGCTCGATGCTCGGCTCTTTGCCGCGCCAGTCGATGTACAGCTTCTCCAGATCCTGGCTGTTGCCGCGCGACAGGATCATGTCGCGGAAGCGCTGGCCGTTTTCGGCGGTCAGGCCCCCGTGTTCGGTGAACCACTGGAAGGCGTCGTCCGCCAGCATTTCCGTCCACAGATAGGCGTAGTAGCCCGCGGCGTAGCCGTTGCCCCAGATATGCTGGAAGTAGCTGGAGCGGTAGCGCGGCGGCACATAGCTGAGATCCACCTTGTCTTTTTGCAGCGACTCGGCCTCGAACTTGTCCACGTCCTGCTGCGGCTGATCGGCGGTCAGCATATGCCAGTGCATGTCCAGCAGCGCGGCGGACAGCAACTCGGTCATGCTGTAGCCCTTGTTGAACTTGTCGGCCTTCTTGATCTTGTCGACCAGTTCCTGCGGCATCGCCTCGCCGGTCTGGTAGTGCTTGGCGAAATGGCTGAACACTTTCGGATCGCTGACCCAGTGCTCGTTGAACTGCGACGGGAATTCGACGAAGTCGCGCGCGGTGTTGGTGCCCGACAGGCTCGGGTACTCCTGATCGGCGAACATGCCGTGCAGCGCATGGCCGAACTCGTGGAACATGGTGATCACGTCGTCATACGACAGCAGCGCCGGCTGCCCCGGCGCCGGTTTGGTGAAGTTGGCGACGTTGTAGATCACCGGCTTGGTGCCATTGAGCTTCGACTGATCGACGAAGTTGCTCATCCAGGCGCCGCCGCCCTTGTTGTCGCGCTTGAAGTAGTCGGTGTAGAACAGCGCCAGCGATTTGCCGTCCTTGTCGAACACTTCATACACCTTGACGTCCGGCTGATAGACCGGGATGTCCTTGCGCTCTTTGAAGCTGATGCCGTACAGCAGGTTGGCGGCGTAGAACACGCCGTTGTTCAGCACGTTGTTCAGCTCGAAGTAAGGTTTGATCTGCGATTCGTCCAGATCGTACTTGGCCTTGCGCACCTGTTCGGCGTAGAACTGCCAGTCCCAGGCCTGCACCTTGAAGTCGCCTTTCTGCTGATCGATCACCGCCTGTATGTCTTTGGCTTCACGCTCGGCGCGCGCGGTGGCCGCCGGCACGATGTTGCGCATAAAGCTCAGCGCGGCATCCGGCGTCTTGGCCATCTGGTTCTGCAGCTTCCAGGCGGCGTAGTTCGGGTAGCCCAGCAGTTTGGCCTGCTCGGCGCGTACCTTGGCCAGACGCGAAATGGTCTGACGGGTATCGTTGCCGTCGCCCTTCTCCGCACGCGTCCAGGAGGCGTCGAACAGCGCTTTGCGGGTGTCGCGATCTTTCAGGCTCTGCAGCAACGGCTGTTGCGTGGTGTTCTGCAGCACCAGCAGCCACTGTTTCTCCAGCTTGCGTTCGGCGGCCGCCTGCGCTGCCGCGGCCAGTTCGCCTTCGGACAGACCGTCCAGCTTCGCCGGGTCGGTTATCGCCAGCGCGCCGTTTTTGCTCGCCGCCAGCAGTTTGTTGGTGAACTGGGTGCTCAGCGTCGCCGCTTCCTGGTTCAGCGCTTTCAGCTTGGCCTTGTCGGCGTCCGACAGGTTGGCGCCCGCCAGCTCGAAGTTCTTGTAGGTCACTTCCACCAGCCGGCGCGATTCCGGATCCAGCTTCAGCGCATCGCGATCCTGATAAATGGCCTTGATGCGTGCGAACAATTTGCCGTTGAGCATGATGTCGTCGTTCAACGCCGCCAGCTTCGGCGAGGTCTCTTCATCCAGCTTCTGCAGCGCGTCGCTGGTGTTGGCCGAGGTCATGGCGCCGAACACGTTCATCACCCGCGTCAGCAGCGAACCGGCCTGCTCCAGCGCCACGAAGGTATTTTTAAAGTTGGGCTTGGCCGGGTTGTTGGCGATCTTCTCCACCTCTTCCCGCTTTTGCTTGATGCCCGCTGCGATCGCCGGCGCGTAGTCGCTCTCCTTGATCAGGTTGAACGGCGGCGCCTGGAACGGCAGACGGCTTTGATAGAAGAACGGGTTTTGGGTCTTTTGCTTGTCGTGCTGATTGGCTTCACCGGTCACGGTAGCCTCCTTCGCCTGGCCGCTGGGCAGCGCGCTATGGTCGGCGTGAGGTTGGGTTTCTGCTGCCTGTGCCTGCGAGCCCAGCGCCATGCCGATCGCCAGCACCAATGTGGATAAACGCATCAAATCGAAACTCCTCCATGTTCACGGAATAAGGTCTCGGGGAATGGCTCCCTCTGAGTCATCACCTAGCTTAGGCGCAGTTGGCAGTTTGAGCAAAAACAAGTGATTAGAAGTTAGTCGCCTCGCCAACCTGCTGTATCAGAAAGGTCAGCAGCGCGCGCGTTTTGGCCGGCAGATAGCGGCGGCCGGGATAAACGGCATACAGCTGCAGCGGCGCCGGCGGCAAGGCCAGCGGTATCTCAACCAAACGTCCGTCGGCCAGAAACGGCCGGCAGCCGAGCTCGGAGAGCATGGCGAACCCCACGCCGGCCAGGGCCGCCTTCAGCGCCATCTCCCCGCTATTGACGCGATAGCGCGCATTGACCGGGACGGTAACGAACTTGCCGTCCGGGCGCACGAATTGCCACGGCATGCCCTTCAGCGCATCCACCGTGCTAATGCAGGGCAATTGCGTGAATTGCTCAATCTCCGCCGTCGGCGGCCACTGCGCCAGCAGCGCCGGCGCGGCCACCACGATGCAGGGAAAGGTCGCCAGCGGCTGCGCAACATAGTCGCTGTCGTCTAACAGGCCCCGGCTGATCATCACCGCCAGATCGACATCGTCAAGCAGCGACGCCATGCCCGCCAGATTGGTGACGCAGCTGATTTCGATCTGCGGATGCTGCAGGGCGAAGGCCGCCAACGGATCGCCCAACAGGTATGGCCCCACTTCATTCGGCACGCACAGGCGCAGCGGCCCGCGCAGCTGTTGTTGCCGTTCGCTGAGCGTTTGCGCGGTATGATCGAGCGACGCCAGCAACGGCTGAACCCGCTCATGCAACAGCTGGCCGTTCGGCGTCAGCCGCATTGAGCGGGTGCTGCGCTCGATTAAGCGCTGGTCGAGCTGGCGCTCCAGCTGCGAGATAGCGCGGCTGACGTTGGAGGTCGGCATCGCCAGCGCCCGGGCGGCCCCGACGAAGCTGCCTTGCTCCACCACCGCCACGAAAATGCGTAACAGGTTTAAATCCAATTTGGCGCGCATGATTATCCCACATTTGATAACAAACCATGCCATTTCTACCACCTAATCCCGCTCAACGCCAAGCGCTACACTGCCGGCCTGATTCTGCAACCGATGGATGCTTATGACACCCACGAGAAAGCTGACGGCGATAGCGCTGGTCATCGCCTTTATTCAATTCACCAATGCCCTGGAATACATGGTGTTCAACCCGATATTTCTCTATATGGCCGCCGACTTTTCCGTGCCCGTCAGCTACGCCGGTTATGTCAGCGCGGCCTATACGCTGGCGGCGGTGATTTCCGGTATCGGCGCATTCTATTGGATCGGCGGCGTTGAGAAGCGGCGTTTTCTGCTGCTCAACGTCGCGCTGCTGGGGGTGACGACCTTACTGATCGCCGCAACCCGGCAGTTTTATTGGCTGTTGGCGCTGCGGCTGCTGGCCGGTCTGCTGGGAGGCACCACGATGGGCGTGGGGATCGGCTTGCTGCTCAACGCCGCGCCGGCCGCGCTGCACGGCCGAATGTTGGCAACGGTGATCGCATCTTTTTCACTGGTGAGCATCGTCGGCATGCCGGGCATGCTGTACCTGTGCGAGGTGGCGAGCTGGCGCGTTGCGCTGGTGGCGATCGGCGGGCTGTGTCTGCTGGCGGCGGTGTTGGTGGCACTGTTCGTTCCCAGAGATGCGCCGCAGCCGCAGGCCGCCGCCCCCGTCACGCTCGATCGCCGTTTGTTGCTGTTCGCCTCCGCCGCCGGCCTGACACAGTTCAGCCCGATGCTGCTGATCCCGGTGCTGGCGCCGCTGCTCACCCAGCGGCTACAGGTGGCCGACGCGCATTTGGCCTGGCTGTTTCTCATCGGCGGCGTGGCCGGCTATCTGGCGACCGTGCTGGCGGGACGCTGGCTGCAACGCTTTGGCGCCGTGACGCTGACGGTGAGCGCCACGCTGTTGCTGTTGGGCAGCCTGTGGTTGGCGGCGTGCGGTGGCGATCGCGGCGAACTGTTCATGATTGCGTTTCTCGCAGCGGCCTACGCGCGGCTGGTGGCGATCTCTTCCCTGAGCATGCGCTGGCCGGACCATCGGCAACGCGCCGCCTTCGGCACGCTGCAAACCGCCCTGATACACCTGAGCGCCACGGCGGCCTTCTTGCTCTCCTCCGCGCTGCTGAGCGGCGGCCTCACCCCGCTCGGTTTGCAACGCCTGTTATGGCTGTGCGCGCTGAGCGCCGTCGTCGCCGCGCCGCTCAGCGTTTGGCTGCAGGCGCGGCTGCGTCAGCGCGCCGCCTGATAAACCACCTTGCCGTCCACATAGGTGCAATAAATATTGCGATCGTCCCCCAGGGTCATCAGCACAAACCCTTGTTCCATCAGCGTGGCGCTGTTGGCGTGACGCAGCTGCTGCAGCGGCGTGACCGCCGGATCGAGCACCACGAAATCCGCCTCTTTACCGACGTTGAAGTTGCCGATTTTGTCGTCCAGCGCCAGCGCGCGGGCGCCGCCCAGGGTGGCATGATAGAACGCTTCTACGGCGGAGAGCCGGTAATGCTGCAGCTGGCCGACCTTGTACGCCTCGCCTAACGTGCGCAGCATATTGAAGGTGGTGCCGGCCCCCACGTCGGTGCCGATGCCGAGCTTCACCCGCTTGCGCCAGGCCTGCTGCAGATCAAACAGCCCGCTGCCGAGAAACAGGTTGGAGGTGGGGCAAAAGGCGATCGCCGAGCGGGTATCGCACAGGCAGTCCCACTCCTGCTCCTCCAGGTGCAGGCAGTGAGCGAACACGCTTTTATCGCCGGTCATGCCATAACGGTGGTAAACATCCAGATAGCTGCGGTGCTGCGGAAACAGCGCTTTTACCCAGGCCACTTCCTGCGGGTTCTCGCTCAGGTGCGTCTGCAGCCAAACGTCGGGATACTCTTCGCGCAGCCGCTGCACCTGCGCCAGCAGCGCCGGCGTACTGGTAGGCGCAAAGCGCGGCGTAATGGCGTAACCGAGGCGGCCTTTGCCGTGCCAGCGTTCAATCAGCTCACGCGTCTGGCGATAACTCTGCTCCGGCGTTTCCAGCAGCGCCTCCGGCGCATGGCGATCCATCATCACCTTGCCGGCGATCAGGCGCATGTTCAGCGCTGCCGCCTGGCTGAACAGCGCATCGACCGACTGTGGATGCACGGTGCCGAACACCAGCGCGGTGGTGGTGCCGTTACTCAGCAACTGCTGCAGAAAGAAGGCCGACATCGCATCGGTGTGCTGCTCACAGTCATAACGGCTTTCGGTCGGAAAGGTGTAATTGTTTAACCAGTCCAGCAGCTGGTCGCCATAGGCGCCAATCATTTCGGTTTGCGGGTAGTGGATGTGGGTATCGATAAATCCCGGCACGATCAGCTTGTCGCGATACTCCGTGACCGTGAAGCCCGGCGGCAGCAGCGCCTCGCCCTGCTGCCAGTTGCCGAACCAGACGATGACGCCGTCGTTCAGCAGCAGCAAACCGTCGGGAACATGCCGCAGGCGTTCCTCAAGCTGTTGCGGCGCCTCCACACAGGCTGCGATATCAAAAAAATTGCCACGAATAGCCGTGGTGAATTGCAGTGCCATTATTTTCTTCCTTGTCGCGACCGGCCAAGCTCACCCGCGAAATAACCTGCGCCGATGAAACAAGGCTTTTTTGCCCAAACGTAAAGACCGGCTTAAGCATAGCAAGCCGCATGCCAACAGGCGGCGATAAAATACATTTTTAAATAAAAACAATTGATTGGTAATTAACCTGAAAGCATAGGCCGGCGAAAGAGAATAAGACCCACGCTCAGTCTTCGACGGCGGATAAATAGCAACCGTTTGCCTGTCAAAATAACATCGCGCCGCTGCACCTTGAATGAGCAAGCGAATATCTTCACGGCGCACGGCTTATTTCAACACCACGCCTGGGGGTTGAATCTCGGCCTAAGGACAACGGCCAAACTTGAAACGATAACCATTCTCAATTATCATCCGCGCATCTTTTTGACCAGCAATGCGAAAATCATGTCCGCCACCGCTTCTGCCCCGCACGCCGCGCTGTCGCGCCTTTACGCCACCCATCATGCCTGGTTGCAGGGATGGCTGCACCGGCGGCTGGGCTGCGCGTTCGATGCGGACGATGTGGCGCAGGACACCTTTATGCGCCTGCTGAGAAGCGACGCCGCGGCAACCCTGCGCGAACCGAAAGACTTTTTGGTCACCGTCGCCAAACGGGTGATGGTCGATCTGTTCCGCCGCAGAACGCTGGAGCGCGCCTATCTGGAGATGCTGGCGCTGATCCCGGAAGGCTATGCCCCGTCGCCGGAGCAGCGCCAGAGCCTGCTGGACAACCTGCAGCAGATCGACGCCATGCTCGACGGCCTCGGGCCGAAGGTAAAACAGGCCTTTCTGTTGTCGCAGCTCGAAGGCCTGGGCTATGCGGACATCGCCGCGCGCCTCGGCGTGTCGGTCAGCTCGGTTAAAAAATACATGGCCAAAGCCACCGAGCATTGCCTGCTGTTCAGCCTGGAAAACGACGTTTATTCATGAGCAACGCCATCACCCCCGAGCAGCGCCAGGCGCTGAAAATGGCCGCACACTGGTATGCGCTGCTGTGCGACGAGCACGTCACCGAGCGCCAGCGCCAACAGTGGCAAGCCTGGCATCAGCAGCATGACGATCACCGCTGGGCCTGGCAGCGCGTCGAAGCGCTGCAGAGCCAGCTACAGGGCGTGCCGGGCAAGTTCAGCTACCGTGCGCTCGACCGCGCCGGCCGCCAGACGGCGATCGATCGCCGCACCCTGCTGAAAAGCCTGCTGCTGTTGCTCGGCGTGGGCGGCGGCGGCTTCCTTTACCAGTCGCCGTTCGGCCGGGAGCTACGCGCCGACTACCGCACCGCCACCGGCGAGATCAAACCCATTGTGTTAAGTGACGGCACCCAGCTGGTGCTGAACACCGCCAGCGCGGTGGACGTACATTACGACGATCGTCAACGGCTGATCCGCTTGCACGCCGGGGAAATCAGCCTGATCACCGGACACGACGCCCGGCCGCTGTGGGTGCAAAGCCCGCAGGGGGCGATGCGCGCGCTCGGCACCCGTTTTTTAGTGCGCGAGAGCGGCGGCGAGACGCGTCTGACGGTGCTGGAGCATGCGGTTGAAGCGCAACTGGCGCAGGGCGCGCGGCAAACGCGCCGGGTGAATGCCGGCGAACAGATCAGCTTCAGCGCCACGGCCTTCGGCGACAAACACCCCGCCGCGCAGGAGGACGGCTGGCTGCGCGGCGTGCTGAGCGTCAGCCAGTGGCGGCTGGAGCGGGTGATCGCCGAGCTGGCGCGCTACCGGCGCGGCCATCTGAGCTGCGATCCGGCCGTTGCCGGCCTGCGCGTCAGCGGCAGTTTCCCGCTCAACGATACCGATCGCGCTCTCGCCCTGCTCAGCCAGACGCTGCCGATACGTCTGCAGAGCTTTACCCGCTATTGGCTGCAAATCGTCCCCGCCTGAACTTTTTAAATGAAAATGATAAAAAATCGCATTTTTGATTGTCCCTTTTGCCTTGCTCATCCGACTCCCAGGAAAACACTGCAGCAATAAATAAAAATGATTCAGGAGAAGGTATGAACAACGCTTGGGGAAAGGTCGCTCCGGCTTCGCTTTGGGGAAAACGGGCCAAACCGCTGGCCGTGGCTATTGGCCTGGCATTCGCCGCACCGCTGATGGCGAGCGCCGCCAGCGCCGCGGCAACCTATCACATTCCAGCCGGTGAGCTGGACGGCGCGCTGAACGCTTTCGCCGCTCGCGCCGGCATCGCACTCTCGGTAGACGGCGCGTTAACCGCAGGTAAACGTTCGCCGGGCCTGAACGGCAGCTACGGTGTCGACGACGGCCTGAACGCCCTGCTGGCGGGCAGCGGCCTGCAGGCTAAAGCGCTCGGCAACAACGGTTACACGCTGGCCACACTGCCGCAGCCGCACAAGGAAGAGGACATCACGGTAGTCGGTGACTGGCTGGCGGAAGGCCGTCAGGCAGACGTGTTCGAACACCCCGGCGCGCGCGACGTGGTGCGCCGCGAAGACTTCGCCAAAACCGGCACCACCACCGTGCGCGAAGCGTTGAACCGCGTGCCGGGCGTGGTGGCGCCGGAGAACAACGGCACCGGCAGCCATGATATGGCGCTGAACTTCGGCATTCGTGGCCTCAACCCGCGCCTCGCCAGCCGCTCCACCGTGCTGATGGACGGCATTCCGGTGCCCTTCGCCCCTTACGGCCAGCCGCAGCTGTCGCTGGCGCCGGTCTCGCTCGGCAATATGGACGCGATTGACGTGGTACGCGGCGGCGGCGCGGTGCGCTACGGGCCGCAGAGCGTCGGCGGCGTCGTCAACTTCGTCACCCGCGCCATCCCGAAAACCTTCGGCATGGAGGCCGGCATGCAGGGGCAGCTCAGCCCGACCTCGCGCCAGGATCACCCGAAAGGCACCGGCAACCTGATGATCGGCGGCACCGCCGACAACGGCTTCGGCGCGGCGCTGCTCTACTCCGGCACCCGCGGCAGCGACTGGCGCGAGCACAGCGCGACCAAGATCGACGACGTGATGCTGAAAAGCCGCTACGCCCCGAACGAGGTGCACACCTTCAACAGCCTGCTGCAATACTACGAAGGCGAAGCGAACATGCCGGGCGGACTGAGCCGGGCGGACTACAACGCCAACCCGTTCCAGTCGACGCGCCCGTACGACAAGTTCTGGGGTCGCCGCCAGTTGGCGAACTTCGGCTACCAATATCAGCCGGATCGGCAGCACAAGTTCGACGTGCAGAGCTTCTACACCTACACCCTGCGCAGCGGCTATCTGGATCAGGGCAAGAACCTGACGCTGTCGCCGCGCGAATACTGGGTGCGCGGCGTAGAACCGCGCTACAGCCAGAGCTTCCGCTGGGGCGACTCGGCGCATGAGGTCGGCGTCGGCTACCGCTACGTCAGCGAATCCACCCACGAACTGCGCTACACCAGCAAAGCCAGCACCGGCAGGCTGCCGTCCACCGCCAGCCCGTACGATCGCGACACCCAGTCCGGCACCGAGGCGCACGCGTTTTATATCGACGATCGCATCGACATCGGCGACTGGACCCTCACGCCGGGCATGCGTTACGAGTACATCAAGTCGTATCAGAACAACTACATCAAGAACAACCGCCTCGACGTCAGCTATAACGCGCCGCTGCCGGCGTTGAACGTGATGTATCACCTGAACGAATACTGGAACCTGTACGCCAACACCGAAGGCTCCTTCGGCACCGTGCAATACAGCCAGATGGGCAAAGCGGTCGACAGCGGCAAAATTGAACCGGAGAAGGCGCGCACCTGGGAGCTGGGCACCCGCTACGCCGGCGATGCGCTGACCGGCGAGATCGGGCTGTTCCTGATCAACTTCAACAACCAGTACGACTCCAACCAGGTGACCGACAGCGTGACCGCGCGCGGCAAAACCCGCCACGCCGGGCTGGAAGGCAGCCTGCGTTACGATCTGTCGCAGCTGACACCGAAACTGGACGACCTGACCGCCTACGCCAGCTACGCCTACGTCAACGCCACCATCCGCGAAGACGGCGGCTACAAGGGCAACCAGGTGCCGTTCTCGCCGAAGCATAAAGGCACGCTGGGGCTGGACTACACGCCGGGCAACTGGGCGTTTAACCTTAACGGCGAGTTCCAGTCCAGCCAGTTCGCCGACAACGCCAACACCGTGGCGGAAAGCGCCGACGGCAGCACCGGCCGCATCCCTGGCTACATGCTGTGGGGTGTGCGCGCCGCCTATGATTTCGGCCCGGAAATGGCCGGCCTGAATCTGGGCGTCGGCGTGAAAAACCTGTTCAACCACGAGTATTTCACCCGCGCCTATGACGACAACAACAAGGGTCTGTACATCGGCCAGCCGCGCACGATTTATCTGCAAGGTTCGGTGAAGTTCTGATCCGCAGCGGCGGGCGCGGTTAACCGTGCTCGCCGTCTTTCTCATCAACGTGACGCCGTCACATAAAGCCGTTCCTCCGCGCCGCCGCAGCGGCGAAAAATAAGTCGCTTCTGACGCCAATGCGCGTAATATCGACGATCCGCCCCAACTTATGGGCGCGGATTTTTTTGCCATTCTGGCCTGAAAAGCGAGGGAATAAGATGAATCATAATGACCTTTCTCAGTGCCGCGTTGACACCGACCGTTTGTTGATTGCCCCCTTTACCGCAGCAGACGCCGACGATGTTTACCAGGCGATCACCCCCACTCTGACGCGCTTTATGACCTTTGAGCCGGAGGCGTCGCCGGAGGATTTCGCCAACGTCTGGCAAGGCTGGCTGCCGTTGATGCGCGAAGGTGAAGAAGTGATCTTCGTCGCCCGTCGGCGCGAAGACCGGCAGTTCGTCGGCGTCGGCGGCGCACATAATCTGCGCAGCCACACCCCGGAGCTGGGCATCTGGGTTAAAGAGAGCCTGCATGGCCAGGGCTACGGCCGTGAAATCGTACAGGGCATCGCGCGCTGGGCCAGCGAGCGCTTTCAGCCGCCGCACTTTCTCTACCCGGTGGCCGAGCAGAATACCGCCAGTCGCCGCCTCGTCGAGTCGCTGGGCGGCGTGCTGGCCGGCCGTTGCGAGCGCATCAAGTATGACGCCGTGGTGTATCACCTGCCGCCTCAGCGCTAGTCAGCATCGGGCCGCCGGCCCGGTGTCATCTTTTTTGCTTTCCGCCGTGATAACCCCTGCCACTGCCTGCGGGTTTGTGCTAATGATAGAGGCATGTAGGGTAAAAACAGTTGAGGAACAGCAACATGATTATTTTTGTTACCGGCGCCACCTCCGGTTTCGGCGAGGCGATCGCGCGCCGTTTTATCCGTGAAGGCCACCAGGTGATCGCCGCCGGGCGCCGCCTTGAGCGTCTTGAAGAGCTGCAGGAAGAACTCGGCCAAGCGCTGCACATCGTGCGGCTCGACGTGCGCAACCGCGCCGCCATTCAACAGGCGATCGAAGCACTGCCGGCCGAGCTGCGCCAGATCGACGTGCTGGTGAACAACGCCGGGCTGGCGCTGGGGCTGGAGCCGGCGCACAAGGCCAACGCCGATGACTGGGAAACCATGATCGACACCAACGCCAAAGGGCTGGTGAACATGACGCGCGCGCTGTTGCCGGCCATGGTCGAGCGCAACGTCGGCCACGTGATCAACATCGGCTCCACCGCCGCCAACTGGCCTTACGCCGGCGGCAACGTGTACGGCGCCACTAAGGCGTTCGTCAAACAGTTCAGCCTGGGCCTGCGCGCCGATCTGCACGGCACGCGCATTCGCGTGACCGATATCGAACCGGGCCTGGTGGGCGGCACCGAGTTCTCCAACGTGCGCTTCAAGGGCGATGACGGCAAGGTCAACAAAACCTACGAAGGCGCCGATGCGCTGACGCCGGAAGACATCGCCGAGTCGGTGTTCTGGGTCGCGACGTTGCCGGCGCGCGTCAACATCAACACGCTGGAAATGATGCCGGTCAGCCAGTCCTTCGCCGGGCTGAACATCCACCGCGGCGCCTGAGCCGCGACGGCGGGAGGCAACTCCCGCCGCGTTTCCTCAGGCCGCGCGCCAGCCGGAAACGATAATCAGCATGCCCGCCAGCGCCACGCCGGCGCCGACCCAATCCAGCGCAGACAGCTTCACCCCATCAACCACCCGCAGCCACAGCAGCGCAGTCGCCACATACACACCGCCGTAGGCCGCATAGACCCGCCCGCTGGCCGCCGGATGCAGCGTCAACAGCCAGACAAACAGCATCAGGCTTAATGCCGCCGGCAGCAGCAGCCAGGCGCTGCCCTGCTTCTTCAGCCACAGGTAAGGCAGGAAACAGCCGATAATTTCAGCCAGGGCGGTGGCGAAAAACAACAGCGTGGTTTTTAACATCGGTCGCAGTTTTCTCTCGGTAAAGTAAACGAATCGGCGCTTGGCTGGTGAATTCCAGGAGCGCAGTGGTATATTTATCACCACGCCTGCGGGCGAGGTAACGCCAGTGTCGCCATCATCAGGCGCACTCACTCATAAGGATGAAACGATGAAAACATTTTCGACCCAACGACTGCTGCGCGGGATGCTGCCGGTCGCCATGCTGGCCGTTATGGGCGCCTGGCAGGCGCCGGCGCTGGCCGCCACCTGCACGCAGGGCAGTACCTGCGTCACCGTCGATGGCAAAGGCAGCGGCGCGATGAGCACCGAAGAAGCGCGCCAAAGCAAAGAGCAGTGGAATGATACCAAATCCCTGCGCCACAAGGTCAACACTCGCGTCGAGAAAGAGTTCGACAAGGCCGATCGCGCGGCGGATGACGAAGACCGCTGCAACGACAGCAACAACGTCAACGCGTACTGGGAACCGGACACCCGTAAATGTCTGGATCGCCAGACCGGGCGTCGGATTAATCCTTAATCCGCCTGCGGCGGGCGGGCAAGCGTGAAACCCGGCCGCCGTTGCTGCTATCCTGTTACAGGAAGTTCATTGTCTAAAAGGATGACGTGATGAAGAAAACGCTGATATTAACCGCTGTTTTGCTGGCCGGCGCCCCATTGGCGGCTCTGGCCTCCTGTGAAAGCGTGAAAGCGGACATTTCGCAAAAAATCGTCAATAACGGCGTTCCGGAGTCCGGCTTCAAACTGGAGATCGTGCCTAACGATCAGGCCGATCAAGCGGGCGGCCAGGTGGTCGGCCACTGCGAAAACGACACCCAGAAGATCGTTTATACCCGCCTGAACAACGGCGACGATAGTGGTGACGCGGCGCAGACCGGCACCAGCCAGGACACCTCCAACGCGCAGTAAGCCGCATCGGCTACCCAGGGCGCGCAACAGCCGCGCCCTTTCCTTTTCCTTTACGCCTGCTCCGCCTCTTCCTCTTCGCCTTGCGGCCGACAACGCGCCGGGATCAGCATCGCCGCCGCCAGCGCCAGCAACGACACCAACGCCGATACCAGGAACACCCAATGCAGCGAAGCCGCCACCTGCTGGATAAGCTGCGCCAGCGCTTCGCTCCCCATGCTGTGCCGCACCGCCGGCTCCATCAGCCGCTGCACCGGATCGTCAATCTCCGGCAAACGCCACTGCAGGTTGAGGTTCAGCGTGGCGCCCAAAATCGCGGTGCCGATGGCCGAGCCCACCATGCGGGTAAACACTGTACAGGCGGTGGCAATGCCGCGAATGCTGTAATGCGCCGCGTTCTGCACCGAAACCAGAAACGTCGTGTTGCACAATCCCATGCCGGCGCCGACCATAAACGCCGCCACCCGGCCCCACAGCAGACCGCCGTTCGGCTGCAACATCAGCAGGATCAGGCCGCCCGCCACCAGCAGCAGCGCGCCCAACAGCGCCGTGGCGCGATACGAAGTCATCAGCATCAAACGGCCGCTCAGCGTGCTGGCCAGCGGCCAGCCGATCGACATCAACGCCAGCGTGGTGCCCGCCTCCAGCGGTGAGCCCCCCATCACGCCCTGAATGAAGGTGGGCAGAAAGGCGCTGATGCCCATCATCGCCGCGCCGATCACCAGCCCGCCGATGTTACCGGCGACGATCACCCGGCTTTGCCACAGCGCCAGCGGGAACAGCGGCTCAACCGCGCGCCGCTCCTGGCGGATCAGCAGCGCCAGCGACGCCGCCGCCAGCGCCAGCAGCGGCGCCACCCACCATCCGAGACTTTCCATCTGCAACAGTGCCAGCAGCAGCGCGGAAACGAACAGCGTCAACCAGGCGGTGCCCGCCAGATCCAGCGCGTGCCGCCGCAACTGCTGATGCGCCGGCAGATAGCGCCAGAGGAAGAGCATCGCCAACAGGCCGATCGGCAGGTTGACCCAGAACACCAGCGCCCACGGCAGGTGTTGCACGATAAACGCGCCCAGCAGCGGGCCGATGATCGCCGATACGCCCCACACGCTCGACAGGTAGCCCATCACCTTCGGCCGCTCGGTGGCGCTGTAGATGTCGCCGATGATGGTGGACGCGATCGGCATGATGGCGCCGGCGCCCAATCCCTGCAATAAGCGGAAGCCGATCAGCCAATACATGTCGGGGGCGAAGCCGCACAGCACCGATCCCAGCAGGAACAGCGTCGCGCCGAAGAAGAACACCCGCTTGCGGCCGTAGAGATCCGCCAGCCGGCCGTAGATGGGAATGGTGATCGCCTGCGCCAGCAAATAGACCGCGAACACCCAGCCCAGCAGCGAGAAACCGCCGAGATCGCCGATGATGGTCGGCATGGCGGTGGCGACGATGGTGGCTTCGATCGCCGACATGAACATCGCCAGCATGCAGGCGATCAGGATCAGCGGGCGGTGGGCAATGGGTGCGGGTGAAACGTTATTTGTCATGGCGTTATGCAGGTTTCCTGGCGTTTTTATTTTCCCTGAGTATATCAGCAAGCGCCAGCGCCAAGTCTATCCGCCCTCACATCCTGCCTTTGCCGGCGGCGAATCGCACCATTTGGACTAACTGTTACGGCGTAACGTTTTGCCGTGGATTTTTTTCACTTTACCCGCATCCCAGCGCTGACGCGGGCTGCGGCGCCAATACGGGCAAACTCAATCAGCTGATTTTGTTCATAAAACTTGGCACGGTCAACGACAGGGTGCTATACCTTCCCTAGCCGGCGCCTTTGGGCTTCGTGCTTTCTCGGGTTTAAATATCAGTATCTTATGCTGATTAACTCACGTATTGAGCCTACGTTCAGCACGCTGTGCCGAACGCACCCTTCGCTCAATGTCGCTAACCTCATGCGAAACGCCCGTTTTGTACCGCCACGCCCGCCGGGCCGTGGGTAACAATCAGAGCGGAATGCGCCGTCTCGTCGGCCGCTCCGCGCAACGGAGGACGCAACATCATGCACAAGTCAGCGCCATACCGGCGCCTGCTCCTCGGGAGCCTGCTGTTTATCGCCGTCATCGCGCTGCTGGTTTACGGCATCGGTTGGGAAACCCTCAAGTCGCGCCGGGAAGATTTGATTTACCTCGGTCAGCAGCACATGTTCCTGGTGGTGTGTTCGATGCTGCTGTCGCTGCTGGTCGGCATTCCCAGCGGTATCCTGCTGAGCCGCCCTTTCGCCCGCCGCTGGGCGGAGCACGTGATGCAGATCTTTAACGTCGGCAACACCCTGCCGCCGCTGGCAGTGTTGGCATTGGCGATGGTGATCATCGGCATCGGCGACCGGCCGGCGGTGGTGGCGTTGTTCCTCGCCTCGCTGCTGCCTATCGTGCGCAATACCTATGCCGGCCTGCGTTCGGTGCCGCCGGCGCTGGTCGAGGCCGCCAACGGTATTGGCATGACCGCCGGGCAGCGGCTGCGCCAGGTCGAACTGCCCAATGCCCTGCCGGTGATCTTCGCCGGGGTGCGCATCGCGATGGCGATTAACGTCGGCACCGCGCCGCTGGCGTTTTTGATCGGCGCCAGCAGCTATGGTGAGCTGATCTTCCCCGGCATCTACCTGAACGACTTCCCGACGCTGATCCTCGGCGCCGCCGCCACCGCGCTGATCGCCCTGCTGCTCGATCTGGCGCTGGCCGGTCTCGGCCGCCGGCTCAGCCCGCACACCGCATCCTGATGGGAGAAACGCGATGACTCGATGGTTACAACGACTCCGCCACGCGCTGCTGTTCTCCTTGCTGATGACCGGCGCGGCCGCCTGGGCCGCCCCGCTGACGCTGGCGAGCAAGAACTTTACCGAACAGCGCATTCTGTCGGCGATCACCGTGCAATACCTGCGGGCCAAGGGTTTTCAGGTCGAACCCAAGACCAATCTGGCTACGGTGATCACCCGCAACGCGATGATCAACAAGCAGATCGACATGACCTGGGAATACACCGGCACCTCGCTGATCATCTTTAACCACATCAATAAGCGCATGTCGCCGCAGGAAACCTACGACACGGTGAAAAAGCTCGACGCCAAACTCGGCCTGGTGTGGCTGCAGCCGGCGGACATGAACAACACCTACGCCTTCGCCATGCAGCGCCGGCGCGCGGAAAAAGAGCAGATCCGCACGATGTCGCAGCTGGTGGCCAAAGTGGAACAGGTGCGTAAAACCGACCCGAAACACAACTGGCTGCTGGGGCTGGATCTGGAGTTCGCCGGCCGCTCGGACGGCCTGAAGCCGATGCAGACGCTGTACGACATGCCGCTGGATCGCCCGCAAATCCGCCAGATGGATCCCGGCCTGGTCTACAACGCCATCCGCGACGGCTTCGTCGACGCCGGGCTGGTATACACCACCGACGGCCGGGTGAAAGGCTTCGATCTGCAGGTGCTGGAAGACGATAAAGGCTATTTCCCGAGCTATGCGGTCACGCCGGTGGTGCGCGCCGACGTGTTGCAAAACACGCCGGGGTTGGAGGAGGCGCTGAACACGCTGTCGAAACAGTTCAACAATCAGGTGATCACCGAGCTTAACGCCAGAGTGGATATCGACTACCAGACGCCGCAACAGGTCGCCGACGCGTTCCTCAAGCAGCGCGGCCTGATTTAGGAGGCATGATGAATACCTTACTTTACGCCTGGCAAAACTGGGCCTATATCGCCGGATTGACGCTGGAACACCTGCTGCTGGTCGGCATCGCCGTCGGCCTGGCGATCCTGATCGGCGTGCCGCTCGGCGTGCTGATCGTCCGCCACAAATGGCTGGCGACGCCGGTGCTGAGCCTGGCCACGCTGGTGCTGACCGTGCCCTCCATCGCCCTGTTCGGGCTGATGATCCCGCTGTTTTCCTTAATCGGCCACGGCATCGGCTACGTGCCGGCGATCACCGCGGTGTTCCTCTATTCGCTGCTGCCGATCGTGCGCAACACCCACACCGCGCTCGACAACCTGCCCGGCGGGCTGCGCGAAGCCGGCCGCGGCATCGGCATGACGTTCTGGCAACGCCTGCGCTGGGTGGAGATCCCGGTAGCGCTGCCGGTCATTTTCGGCGGCATTCGCACCGCCGTGGTGATGAATATCGGCGTGATGGCGATAGCCGCCGTGATCGGCGCCGGCGGCCTCGGCCTGCTGCTGCTCAACGGCATCAGCAGCAGCGACATCCGCCAGTTGATTACCGGCGCCGTGATGATCAGCCTGCTGGCTATCGTCCTCGATTGGTTATTGCACCGTTTGCAAATTGCGCTCACGCCCAAGGGGATCCGCTCATGATTAAATTGGAAAATCTGACCAAACAGTTCATGCAAAAGAACGGCACGCCGTTCAACGCCGTCGACAACATCAATCTGGACGTGCCGGAAGGCGAAATCTGCGTGCTGCTCGGTCCATCCGGCTGCGGCAAAACCACCACGCTGAAGATGATCAACCGCCTGATCGAACCCACCGGCGGCACCATTCTGATCAACGGCGAAGACACCAGCGCGCTGGATACCGTCAGCCTGCGCCGCAAAATCGGCTACGTCATCCAGCAGATCGGCCTGTTCCCCAACATGACCATCGAGGAGAACATCACCGTGGTGCCGCGCATGCTGGGCTGGGACAAAAAACGCTGCCACGATCGCGCCGAGGAGCTGATGAGTATGGTGGCGCTGGATCCCAAGCGCTTTTTGCACCGCTACCCGAAAGAGATGTCCGGCGGGCAGCAGCAGCGCATCGGCGTGATCCGTGCGCTGGCGGCCGATCCACCGGTGCTGCTGATGGATGAACCCTTCGGCGCGGTGGATCCGATCAACCGCGAAACCATCCAGAACGAGTTTCTCGACATGCAGCGTCAGCTGAAGAAGACCGTGATGCTGGTCAGCCACGACATCGACGAAGCGCTGAAGCTCGGCGATCGCATCGCGGTGTTCCGCCAGGGCAAGATCGTGCAGAACGCCAGCGCCGATGAGCTGCTGGCGCGCCCGGCGAACGACTTCGTCGCCTCCTTTGTCGGCCAGGATCGCACGCTGAAGCGCCTGCTGCTGGTGCAGGCCGGCGACGTGGCAGACCAACAAGAGACGGTGACGGTACGCCGGGAAACGCCGCTGACAGAGGCATTCGGGTTGATGGACGATATCGACGCCCGTTCGGTGACGGTAGTGGACGCCGACGGCAAACCGCTGGGTTACGTCAAACGCCGCGAGGCGCGCGGTGCGCCGGGGGTATGCGCCGACAGCCTGCACCGCTTTCGCGTCACCGCCCGCGCGGAAGAGAACCTGCGCGTGGTGCTGTCGAAGCTGTATGAGCACAATACGTCCTGGATGCCGATCGTCGATGAAGACGGCCGCTACAGCGGCGAAATCTCGCAGGATTATATCGCTGACTACCTTAGCTCCGGCCGCACGCGCCGGGTGCTGACGCCGCAATAACCCCCGCCGGGGCGCCGACCGCCCCGCCCATGCCGCAGTTTGATAAAGATTCACTGGTCATCGGCCGGAGCGCCAAGCACAATGCGCTGATGACCCTTTGATTTTTCTCACGACGCCGCCCACGCATGAAAAGATTGGTCCACCTGCACCACTATCGCGCCCTGCTGCGCAGCCTGTTTATCGCCGTGTTCATCGGCGTCGCCGCCGCCCTGGCGGTGTGGCTGTTCCACCGTTCGATGATTGGCCTCGAGTGGCTGTTGCTCGGCAATGCCGACGGCAGTCTGGTGGCCGCCGCCGCCGCGCTGCCCGGCTGGCGGCGCGCCCTGACGCCTGCGTTGGGCGGGCTGGCGGCGGGCCTGCTGCTGTATGTTCACCAGCGCTACCGCCACCAGCGCCCGGCGGCGCCCACCGACTATATGGAAGCGATCGAGACCGGCAACGGCAAGCTGGACACCGGCGCCAGCCTGGTGAAGTGTCTGGCGTCGCTGCTGGTGGTGTCGAGCGGCAGCGCCATCGGCCGTGAAGGCGCGATGATCCTGCTGGCAGCGCTGGTGGGCTCGCTGTTTGCCCAGCGCTTTACGCACGAGAAAGAATGGAAACTGTGGGTGGCCTGCGCCGCCGCCGCCGGGATGGCCAGCGCCTATCATGCGCCGCTGGCGGGCAGCCTGTTTATCGCCGAGATCCTGTTCGGCACCCTGATGCTGGCCTCGCTCGGCCCGGTGGTGATCGCCGCGGTCAGCGCCCTGCTGATGACCAACCTGCTCAACGGCGGCCAGGCGCCGCTCTACCTGGTGACGCCGCTCGCCGCCCCCTTGCCGACGCAATACCTGCTGATGGCGCTGGTCGGCGTGGTGGCCGGCGCCGGCGGGCCGCTGTTTTTATGGTTGATGACCGCCACCGGCCGCGCGTTCCGATCGCTTCGCCTGAAGCCGCCGCTGCAGCTGGCGCTGGGCGGCCTGATCGTTGGGCTGCTTTCGCTGTTGTTCCCGCAGGTATGGGGCAATGGCTACAGCGTGGTGCAGGCGCTGCTGATCGCGCCGCCGGGGGTGTTGCTGCTGGGGGCGATCCTGGTATGCAAGCTGTTGGCGATCCTCGCCAGCAGCGGGTCGGGCGCGCCCGGCGGGGTCTTCACCCCGACGCTGTTCGTCGGCGCCGCGCTCGGTTCGATGATCGGCCAGCTGTTCGGCCTGTGGCCGGGGATGGATGCGGCGGTGCCGCTGCTGCTGGCGCTGACCGGCATGGCTACCCTGCTGGCCGCCACCACCCATGCGCCGATCATGGCGGCGCTGATGGTGTTTGAAATGACCGGCGAATACGCGCTGCTGCCCGGCATTCTGCTGGCCTGCGTGATCGCCACCACCGTGTCGCGCGGCCTGCGGCCGGTATCGGTCTACCACACCGCGCCGCCGCCCAAACGCGAGGCTTAAAACTCGCCCTGCTGCAGCAGCTTCCTGAACTGCGGGCACTGCAGGTGCTCCGGTTCAGGGCAATCGACCATGTGCTGCAAACCGGCGCGCACCTGCCCCAGACGCCGCAGGGTGCGATCCAGTTCTTCAATCCGCGCCGCCAGCAGCCGGCGATCGAGGGCGATGCGCCCTCGATCGTCAAACAGCGAGGCGATCTCATCCAGCGTAAATCCCGCCAGCCGCCCAAGGGCGATCAGCTTCAGTTGATCCAGCACGCCGGCGGCGTATTGGCGACGTAAACCGTTGCGGCCTATCGAGGCGATCAGCCCCTTTTTCTCGTAATGCCGCAGCGCCGAGGGCGCGATGCCGCTCAAACGCGCCACCTCGCCAATATCCAGTTCTTTTTCCATTGACTTGAAGTCGACTTTAAGTTGCACACTGTGCGCACATTACACCATGAGTGACTTTAAGGACACGAAAATGACGACAGAAATTTTACTGATGATTCTGCTGACCGGGGTGGGCGCCACGCTGTGCACCGATCTGTGGGCCATCGTGCAAAAGCGCGTGCTGGGCATCCCGCCCCTTAACTACGCGCTGGTCGGCCGCTGGTTTATCGGCCTGTTCGACGGCCGGTTTTATCACGCTCCGATCATGGCTGCGCCGGTGCGGCGGGGAGAAAAAGCGATGGGATGGCTGCTGCACTACGCGATCGGCGTCGCCTTCGCCTTTATCCCGCTCGGCTTGGCGGGCATCGCGTGGTACGCCGCGCCGACGCCGCTGGTCGCGCTGTTGAGCGGCTGGCTGAGCCTGGCGGCGCCCTTCTTCGTGATGCAGCCGGCGTTGGGCTTTGGCGTGGCGGCGGCGAACCCCCCCAATCCGACGCGTAGCCGCATCATCAGCCTGCTGGTGCATACGGTGTACGGCCTGGGGCTGTTTGTCTCCGCCCGTTTGTTGGCCCCTTTCCTGGCCTGAGCGCGCTAGCGCAGCAGCGTGGAGATGTCGAGGTAGTGCGCCAGTTCGCGCTGCTCCGCGCGCGGCAGGTACGGAATTTCACCCAGCAGCGGCGCAGAAATGCGCTGCTGCAGCGCCGCGATGGTTTCGGCATAGTGCGCCAACCCCGGGTTGATGCGGTTGGCGACCCAGCCCAGCAACGGCAGGCCGTCGTTGATAATCGACTGTGCGGTCAGCAACGCGTGGCTGACGCAGCCCAGCTTGATGCCCACCACCAGCACCACCGGCAGCTGTTCCTGCACCACCCACTCGGCGTAAGGCCGCAGATCGTTCATCAGCACCCGCCAACCGCCGCTGCCTTCCACCACCACCGTATCGGCTTTGGCCGACAGATCCCGCAGACCGCTGCTCATCACGCCATAGTTGATGTCCTCGGTCGCATGCGCATGAAACACCTCATCCAGGCAGGTGATGGGATTGATCTCCTCGTAGGACAGCGGCAGGGTTGAAGATGCCTGCAATACCAAAGCGTCTTTATTGCGGATGCCCTCGCTGGTTTCCTGGCAGCGCGCGGCGATCGGCTTGTAGCCGGCCACCGAACGGCCTTCGGCGGCCAGCGCCTGCATCAACCCGCGGGAAACCACGGTTTTACCGACGTCGGTATCCGTGCCTGTCACAAATAAACGCTTCAACATGAATAAAATGCCCCAGAATGCCCCGTTAACAATGTATCGCCGCACCGGCGGCGAAGAAGTATTTCGGAAAAATTCTAGGGGATGCTGCCGCTTAGGGGCTTGAGGTAGCTCAATCTTTTGCGGAATTAATAAGAGGTTCTGATGTTAGCCTTGCAGCAGTTGCACCAGCAATGAACCGTTATACAGCGCCTCTTTCACCAGCGCCGCGCCGGGCATGGTGCCCTGATTGAAGAACTGCGTGGATTCGACCTTGACCTGCTCGCTGTAGGCCGGCAGCGCCTGCTGGCGAATGCAGGAGGCGATGGCCGGGTGCAGGATCTCCGCCGCGCGGTTGAGCGGCGAGCCCACCAGGATCTTCTCGGGATTGAACAGGTTGACCATGATAGCCAGAATGCGCCCCACGCTGTGGCCGACGCCGAGAATGATGTCCCGCGCCAGCTGATCGCCCGCCAGCGCGGCGTCGCACAGCGATTCGACGGTCAGCGGCGCGCCGTGCAGGCTGGAGCTCATCGAGCCGCTCAGCCGCTGCTGGGCGATCTCCAGCATGTTCTCAATGCTGGCCACGGTTTCGAGACAGCCGTGGTTGCCGCAGTAACAGCGTTTGCCGTAGGGATCGACCTGGGTGTGGCCGATCTCCACCACGCTGTGGCTGCCGGCGTGCAACACATGGCCGCCGGTGATCACCCCGGCGCCGACGTTGTGGTCGATCACCACCTGAATCACGTTCTGGCTGCCGCGCGAGGCGCCGTACAGCGCCTCGGCCATGGTCCAGGCGCTGATGTCGTGCTGCAGGTAAACCGGCAGGCCGGTGCGGGTTTCCAGCGCCGGGCCGAGCGGCATCTCCAGCACGTCGTAAAACGGCATGCGGTGCACCACGCCGGACTGGACATCGATCATGCCCGGCAGCGTGATGGCGATCGCCGTCAGCCGTTCCAGCTTGCTTTGGTGGCGGATAAAGAACTGATCGACTTCGGTCAGGATGCGCTTCAGCAGCGGTTCGGGATGTTCGGCCGCCAGCGGCAGCTGTTCCTCCACCACCAGCTTGCTGCTGAGATCGCGCAGCGCCAGCGTGATGCTGCCGCGGCTGATGCGGGCGGACAGGTAGTGCCAGGCTTCGGTGTCCAGCACCAGCCCTACCGCCGGGCGGCCCCGGCTGCCGATCTCCTGGTACTCGGTTTCCTTGACCAGATGGGCTTCCAGCAGCTCGCGCACGATCTTGGTGATGCTGGCGGGCGCCAGCTGCGCGCGTTTTGACAGTTCGATGCGCGAAATCGGACCCAGTTGATCGATTAGCCGATAAACCGCCCCCGCATTGGTCTGTTTGATTTGATCGATATGCCCAGGCTGCCCAACCGCAATCACAAACCGGCTCCTACTATTTTTCGCGCTTCTAAATAAAGACTAGGGGTTATGGTGGGGCTTTTGTCATACAGCGTCAACTATTTGATTCGTTATGTGATTTGCTGCACAAATTCCTCGCAATTTCAGCGTGAATTGATTTTTATTTGCCCAAGCTCAACGTCATTTCAGCATCAACGCCATCAGCGACTGCGCCGCCGCGGTCAACGGCCGCCGGCGGTGGTGCACCAGCCACACTTCGGTGGTGGCGTCCGGCTCCGCCAGCGGCAAATAGCGCACGCCGTCCACCCGCACCCGGGCGAAAGACGCCGGCAGAATCGAAACTCCCAACCCGGCGGAGACCAGCCCGATGATAGTCATCGCTTCCCCCACTTCCTGGGTGATATACGGGGTGATGCCGGCCTTGCCGAGCAGCAGCAGAATTTCGTCGTACAGCGCGGTGCCCACTTCGCGCGAGAAGAAAACGAACGGCTCCCGCGCCAAATGTTGAAACCGCAGCGCGCCGCCGGGCGTTTCCGCCAGCGGATGCCCTTCCGGCACTACCGCCACCAGCGGTTCGCGCAGCAGCAGCTGATAGTGCAGCGCTTCCGGCAGCCGCGTGTTGCGCATCACCCCCAGATCCAGTTCGCCGTTCAGCAGCGGTTCGATCTGCTGTTTGGTGTTGATTTCGCGCATCTTGATGTGCACCTGCGGGGACTGCTGGCGAAAGGCGCGCAGGCTGCGCGCCACCACGCCGATAAAGGGCGCGGAAGAGGTAAAGCCGATGGTCATTTCCCCCAGTTCGCCGCGATCCAGGCGCGCCGCCTTTTCCGCCGCGCGGCCGACCTGATCGAGCACCTGATAGGCTTCTTTGAGGAACATCTCCCCGGCCTGGGTCAAACTGACGTTGCGGTTGTTGCGCGCCAGCAGCCGCGCGCCGACCATCTCTTCCAGCGCCTGAATTTGCTGGCTGAGCGGCGGCTGGGAGATGCGCAACCGCTCGGCGGCGCGGCCAAAATGCAGCTCTTCGGCCACGGCGATAAAGTAACGCAGGTGTCTCAACTCGATATTCATATTTAAAAAGTCTTAATTGTAATTATTAATATATTAGACAAAAAAATCGCCGCTCCCTATCATTTTGTTATCTGCAAAGTGTCTGTTTATCTCCCCGAAGTTCGGTAAGGAAACGCTGTGACAACCCCTGTGCGTTCTGCGGCCGTGATGCCGTCGACGCTGGCCGCCAACGATGACGCGGCCGCTGCGCCAAAAGTAAAACGCTCCACCCTCAACAATAAACTCCCCTATATCGAACGCGGCACGCCGCAGTTTATGCGCGTCACGCTGGCGCTGTTTTCCGCCGGGCTGGCGACCTTCGCGTTGCTTTACTGCGTGCAGCCGATCCTGCCGGTGCTGTCGCAAGACTTCGGCGTCTCGCCGGCGGAAAGCAGCCTGTCGCTCTCGGTCTCCACCGGCCTGCTGGCGATCGGCCTGATGTTCACCGGGCCGTTGTCCGACGCCATCGGCCGCAAGTCGGTGATGGTGGTGGCGCTGCTGCTGGCGGCGGTTTGCACGCTGATTTGCGCCTTTATGACCAGCTGGCACGGCATTTTACTGATGCGCGCATTGATCGGCCTGTCGCTGAGCGGCGTCGCCGCGGTCGGCATGACCTACCTCAGCGAAGAGATCCACCCCAGCTTCGTCGCTTTCTCGATGGGGCTGTACATCAGCGGCAACTCGATCGGCGGCATGAGCGGCCGTCTGGTGACCGGGGTGCTGACCGACTTCTTCTCCTGGCGCGTCTCGCTCGGGGTCATCGGTCTGTTCGCCCTCGCCGCCGCCTGCATGTTCTGGCGCATCCTGCCCGCCTCGCGGCATTTTCGCGCCAGCTCGCTGCGCCCGCGCACCCTGCTGATCAACTTCAAACTGCATTGGCACGATAAGGGCCTGCCGCTGCTGTTCGCGGAAGGTTTCCTGCTGATGGGCAGCTTCGTCACCCTGTTCAACTACATCGGTTATCGCCTGCTGGCGGATCCTTATCACCTGAGCCAGGCGATCGTCGGCCTGCTGTCGGTGGTGTACCTCACCGGCTCCTACAGTTCGCCCAAGGCCGGCGCGCTCACCTCGCGCTTCGGGCGCGGCCCGGTGCTGCTGGCGTCGATCGTGATTATGCTGATCGGGATCCTGATTACCGCGCTGCCACAGGTGCCGGCGATCTTTATCGGCATGATGCTGTTCACCGCCGGTTTCTTCGCCGCCCACTCGGTGGCCAGCAGCTGGATCGGCCGCCGTGCGCGCCGCGCCAAAGGACAGGCGTCGTCGCTGTATCTGTTCTGCTATTACGTCGGCTCCAGCGTGGCCGGCACCCTGGGCGGCGTGTTCTGGCACAGCTTCGGCTGGAATGGCGTGGCGGCGTTTATCAGCCTGATGCTATTGCTGGCGCTGCTGGTGGTGCATTACCTGAAACGGCTGCCGGAAGCGGCGCGCCTGTGAATGGAAAAAGCCGCGGTGGTTAGCCGCGGCTCGTCATGCCAGAGCCCGTGATTATTGACCGGGTTTCCAGCGAGTTTGCAGGTACTCCACCGCCTTGTCCGTTTGCGGCTCGGTCAGATAACGTTGCCGGAACAGGATGGTTCCCCCCATCCCC
Organism: Serratia sp. LSHTC3; assembly: GCF_057197125.1. Lineage (NCBI taxonomy): Bacteria > Pseudomonadati > Pseudomonadota > Gammaproteobacteria > Enterobacterales > Yersiniaceae > Serratia > Serratia sp. LSHTC3. The sequence continues at coordinate 1,034,670 of NZ_JBXUNP010000002.1, read as the reverse complement.
GGCAGGCTCTCGTTGAGATCCAACTGCCTTTTCAGCTCGGGGACGCCGCCGTCGACGGTCCAGGCCGGCTCGCTGGCCGATGGCGTGCCCACTTTATACAGCGCCACCCCGGCATAGAGCCGAACCGGCGTGTCTTTCACCACCTCGGCCCACCAGTTGGCCAGCACGTCGTAGCGAACAATTTCACGATCGAAAGGCCAATACAGCTGCGGTGCGATATAGTCGAGCAGCCCCAGTTTGACCCACTGGCGCGTATCGGCATAGGCCGTATCGTACGACGGCGCGCCGGCCCGCGTCGCCGAACCGGCAGGATCGTCCGCTTTGTTTCGCCATACGCCCGCCGGGCTGACGCCAAACGCGACCGCGGGCTTCAGTGCTTTGACGGTGGCGGAAACCTGTTTTATCAATTGCAGCGTGTTGTCTCTTCGCCAGTCGGCCTTGTCTGCAAACCCTTTGCCGTATGCGCGATACGTCTTTTCATCATCAAGCGGCGATTGCGGCGTTTCGTAATAGAAATAATCGTCAAACTGAATGCCGTCGACATCGTAGTTTTTGACGACTTCAGCCACCACGCCGGTGATCCAGTTGCGCACCTCGGGCAGGCCGGGGTCGAGCACGAAGCGATCGCTGGCGGTGCGTATCCAGTCGGGATGTAGCGCATAGACGCTGGCCGGCGGCGACTGCAGCGTATGATTGAGTGCATCAATCGTTTGCTGTCGGGTATTCATGGAAACCCGATAAGGGTTCAGCCAGGCATGCACTTTGATGCCGCGTCGGTGCGCTTCTGTCAGCATAAAGGCCAGCGGATCATAACCGGGGTCCTGGCCCACGGTGCCGGTCAATACCTCCGACCAGGGCAAGATGTCAGAACGCCACAGGGCCGTGCCGTCCGGTTTAACCTGAAAATACACCGTGTTAATCCCGGTTTTCACCATGTCGTCCAGCGCGTCCGTCAGCCCCTGCTTCTGCAGACGCACCCGCTCTTGCGTGGATTCCGCTTTCAGCGAGGCCGCCGGCGGCCAGTCCAAGCCAATGACCGTGGCCAGCCAGATGCCCCGCATCGGCGTTGCCGGCGGTACAGGCTGCGGAGGCTTTTCCGGCTCAGGGGGTTTGGCGCATCCGCTCACGCCCAGCATGGCGGCCATCAACAGCCATCCGCCTAGTTTTGTTGCGCCTGTCGGCATAAATGTTCTCCTTCCGTGAGTGACGGTTATCCCATGTCGCGGCGTGCGGAGCAAGAAACCGCCCGCTTTATCAACGCCATCCAGCGACCGGCGCCGCCCTTTCTGGCGACGCCTCTCCTTATCCCATCACCAGCTCAGCCCCGTCCCGCGAGGGAACGCCACCTTGCCGGTATTGGTTTGCTCATCGTAGTCATGCCAGGTATTAACCGGCAGTTTTCCGTGCGGTCTGATTTTCCCCGTCAGCACCTGCGCCAGCGATATCATCGAAGGGCCACGCCATACGCCGCTGTCATACCCGTAGTAAGAATAGGTGGCGACAGCCGCATCCACGTCAGCGGCATAGTTCACGATATCGTAAGGCGCGCGCAATGAGAGGTGAACGCATTTTTTCCCCTGCTCGGCGGCGTATTTCAGCCAGCCCGGATAAGGACTGCTGTCATTAGCCGCCCCGGTTGCGGCGGTCACGACCCCATCCTGCTCGGCAGGCGTAAAGCGGGTTGAGAGGGTTCCAAGCAAGAACACGTCGCAGCCGGCAATATGTTCCCTGACCTGGGCGTCGCTCAGTTCCGTTTCCTTCGCGGCCACGACGTTCTGATAGCCCTCCTGCGCCATCACGTTCGCAATGCCTTTGGCCTGCTCGCCCCACGGAGTCAGAATAAAGTAGCGCAGCGCTTTGTCCTTTAACGGCAGCAGACATTGACGGTTGATAACCACGGTAATGGAACGATCGGCAATCCGTTTCTCTAGCTGATGCGCGGAGGACGAAACGTCGTGGGAACAGGGTTTATCGCTATGGCCCATCAAGTGATGGCGCAATTTGAGGCGCAAAATGCGCTCGACCGAAGCATCGATATCGGCCTCGCTGAGATGCCCGGTTTTCACCCGCTGCGCAATGTAGCGGATAAGCTCGGGCAGCAGGCTCGCCTGCGCCGGCGAGGCGATGCTGACAGGCATCAGAGCAATATCCACCCCGGCGGTAAAGACGTTTTCAGCCGCCGTTTGCTGGCTGAAATGCTCGGCAATCGCGCCCATATCCAGCGCGTCTGAAATCGTTACGCCGGCATAACCCAGCTCATTGCGCAGGATCTGGGTCTGGATTTCGCGCGACATGGTGGCCGGCACCGTGATTTTTTCACCGTTGCGGGTGTCGATCTGGCTGTTATCCAGTGCGGGGTACTGAATATGCGCAGTCATCACCATATCCGGCGCCGCGCAGCGATCGATGGCCTGTTTATAAGGGGCGATATCAATGGCAAAAGCTTCTTCCCGCGTACGATCGACGCGCGGCAAACCGGTATGCGAGTCGGTGGAGGTGCTGCCATGGCCGGGGAAGTGTTTGTACGCGGTGATCAGCCCCTGCTGTTTCATGCCCGCCACCATGTTTTCCGCCAGGCGGGCAACGGTGTTCTTATCATCGCTGAAGGCGCGAACGTTAATCACCGGGTTGAACGGGTTGGTGTTGATGTCCACGACCGGGGCAAAGTTGGTATTGATATGCAACGCGCGCATATCCTGGGCCATCAGTTTGCCCTGTTCAACGGCGAGCTGTTTATCCGCACCGCCCTCGATCGCCGCCGCCAGCGCCATATTGCCGGGGAATGAGGCGTAGTCGCCGCGCGGCAGCCGGAAAACGTTACCGCCTTCGTTATCCGTGCCAATAAACAAACGAACGCCCGCGTGGGTTTTCAGCGCGGCATACCAGGCCGTCAACGTTTTGATCTGCTGCTTGTCTTTCAGATTATTGGCAAACAGGATCACCCCACCGATGTGGTTATCGGTGATCAGCTTGCCAATGGCTGCATCGGGAACGGTCATATCCTGATTGCCGCTACCGTTCTGATCCCAGTAGCGAAAATCCAGCATGATTTTTTGCCCGATCTTCTCTTCCAGCGTCATGTTTTTGACTTTCTGTTTAATATCCACAGTAAACCTCCGTTTAAAGCACCCGTTAATGACAGAAGAAAAGATAACCCGAGGGGCTCATAGCGTCCTGCCATTCTGTTTGTTCCAGCAATTGGACAACGGCAAACGGAAAATGGATCAAACAAAATATCAACCAACAGAAAAAATCCATCAATGAATCAAACCCATACCAATGCAAAGTCTATTTCGCGCCCTGCTGTAGAAGTCCCTCTGGCGTATTTTTCGCTGACAAGCCGGGTGGCCAGTGAAGCCGCTCTCTCTTCGTTTGCCTATGTTGCCCCCAGTCGGCCACTCTTCTATAGTATGTTGTAACTAATATGGGGGTGTGCGATGAGCAGATACGATGTGATTGGCCGAATGAACGCCTGCTTTAACGAGCTGGAGCAGGCGCTCGGCGCGTTGCAGCAGCAGATCGCCCCGCTGCGGTTGCTGGCGGCGCGGGTGTTCAGCCTGCCGGAGGTTGAAAAAGGCCAGGAACATCAGGCCATTTCGCATATCGCGGTCGAGCAGCATGTGGGGCAAGCGGCGCGCGATCTGGCGCTGGAGCATTATCAGCGGCTGTTCATTCACCACAACCGGGAGAATGTCAGCAGCAAGGCCGCCGTGCGCCTGCCCGGCGTCATCTGTCTGGCGGTGGAGCAACCGGAGTATCAGGCGCTGCAAACGCAGCTGGCGCTGATCAACCGCCTGAAGGGCGAACTGGAGCAGATTATCACCGTCGATTCCGGCCTGGCGCCGGAGCAGCGTTTCGAGTTCGTGCACACCCATCTGCACGGGCTGATTACCCTCAGCGCCTATCGCACCCTCACTGCCCTGACCAATCCCGACTCCGTGCGCTTCGGCTGGGCCAACAAGCACATCATCAAAAACGTCAAGCGGGACGACATTCTGGCGCAGCTGGAGAAAAGCCTGAAAGCCGGCCGCGCGGTGCCGCCGCACAGCCGTGAACAGTGGGCCGCCCTGGTCAGCCGTGAGATCGACGACGTCAGCCGGCTGCCGCAGCAGGCGACGCTGAAGATCAAACGGCCGGTAAAAGTGCAGCCGATCGCCCGGGTGTGGTATCAGCAGCAGCAAAAACAGGTGCAGCACCCCTGCCCGCTACCGCTGATCGCCCTGTGTCAGGTTGAAAGCGGCGCCGCGGTGCCGAAGATCGGCGAACTGCTCAACTACGACGCCGAGGCGGTGAAACACCGTTACAAACCCGACGCCAGGCCGCTGCGGCTGCTGGTGCCGCGTCTGCACCTGTATACCGACGACGCTACTCGCTGAGGGCATACACCCGCAGGCGATGGCCGTCCGGATCTCGCGCCACGAAGGTGTAACCGAACTCCATCTCGGTCGGCGTTTGCTCGATAGTCAGCCCAAGTTCGCGCCACTGGTTATAGCGCGCCTCCACTTCTTGCGGATCCTGGCATAAAAAGCCCAGTTCACCGCCGCCCCCGGTCAGCGTGGCGGCGGGTTTTACCCCCTGTTTGGCCCACATCCCCAGCTTGAAGCCGTTGTTGAGCACGAACAGGGCAAAGCCGGGCGAAAGCTCCACCGGCGCCTGCCCCAGCAGGCGTTGATAAAAGGCGGCGCTGTTGAGCGGGTTGTCGACGTAAAGCAGGGTCATGCTGGGAAGGGTCATCGGTCTGTCCTTTGGGTGATGGGAACCGGCCGGTTCCCGATAGGCACAGACTAAGGCGCGCGACTGACAGTTTATGGCAGCAGCGTGCCGCTATTGCTCCGCAATGCCCTCGCTGAGGCGCCACTCTTTCAGCAGCCGCCGCCGGCCACGCGGATAGCGCTGTGCAAGCGGCGTGGCGGCCTGAATGCGATCGAGACGAAAATGGCGAAAGGCCTGACGCAGCTCGCACCAGGCGACCAACATCTGAAACTGATCGAAAAAACCCAGCGCAAAGGGCCACAGCAGGCGTTCGCTGCGCTGCCCCGCCAGATCGAGGTAGTCGATATGCAGTTTGCGCTCGCAGCGGATGGTGTCTCGGATCAGCACCCGCATCTCATCCGCCACCGGCGGCGCCTGAACCGGCGCGATAAGCAGCGTATTGGCCTCCAGCTCCTCCCGCAGCGCCGGCGGCAGCACCGCGGCGATCTTGGCCAGCGCCTGACCCGCCGCGCTCGCCAGTTGGCTGTCACCGCGGCGGCTGACCCAGCGCATCCCCAGCACCAGCGCTTCTGTCTCCGCCGGCGAGAACATCAGCGGCGGCAGCATAAAGCCGGGGCGCAGCACATAGCCGACGCCCGCCTCACCGGCGATTTCCGCCCCCTGCTGCTGCAGCGTGGCGATATCGCGGTACAGGGTGCGCATGCTGATGCCCAGCGTCTGCGCCAGCGCATGGCCCGCCACCGGATAACGGTGGTTGCGCAGCAGCTGCATCAGATCGAGTAAACGTTGTGCGCGCGACATATCACGGCTCCCTGCATAGCGCGGTTTGGACAAAATCGGCAAAGGCCCGCGCCTTGGCCGAAACGAAATGGCCGCCGGGGAACACCGCCCACAGCGCCAGCGGCGGCAGTTGCCAGTCCGCTAATACCGCTATCGCCGCCCCGCTTTGCAGCTCGCTGCGAAACAGGCCTTCGCTGGCGACGGTGGCGCCAAAGCCCGCCAGCACCAGCTCGCGTACGCACTCCGCCGCGTTGACCCGCATGCGCCCCGGCAGCCGCAGCGCGCGCTGCTCTTCTCCGCGGCTGAAGCGCCACTGCTCGCCGCCGCCACGGCGATGGTAAATCACCATCTCGTGCTGCAACAGATCTTCCGGCCGCTGCGGCATACCGGCAGCGGCAAAATAGCCGGGCGTGCCGATCACGCATTGCTTTACCTCACCCAGCTTGCGGGCGGTAAAACCGGAATCCTCCAACTCGCCAACACACAGGGCAATATCGATGCCTTCTTCAATCAGCGACAGATTGCCGTCATCCAGCAGCAGATCAACGTGCAACCGTGGATTGGCGCGCATAAACGCCGTCAAATCAGGCAAGGGAACGATGCGGGCGAACACCGCCGCCGAAGCGACCCGCAACCGGCCGCTCAGGGTCTCGCCGGCGCTCTGCACCAGCGCTTCCGTCTCCGCCAGCTCGTTCAGGATACGCCGGGTGCGTTGATACAGCTGCTGTCCCGCATCCGTCGGCTGCAGGCCGTGGGTCGAGCGCAGCATCAGGCGCGTGCCGAGCTGCTGTTCCAGCCGCGCCACCGCTTTTGAGACCGCCGGCTGCCCCACGTGCAGCCGCCGCGCCGCCGCGGTAAAGGAGCCGCTCTCGTAAACGCAGGCATAGGTTTCGTAATCGGCAAATTTACCCATGGCATTCCTTGTTGGAATAACTGTTAGCATTTATTGCAGTCTACACGCGCCATTTTGGAATGGGCAAGATAAGCGCTCCCCCTCATTCCCGTCAGGAGAACGCATGACACTGCAAGACAAACTCGATGCCTTCAAAGCGGCATTCGAGGCCGACCAACTGCCGTTCAAACTCGCGGTGCAAGATCACGCGCTGATGCGTGAGGCGATCCAGGCGCAGATCGCGTCGGGCGTGGCCGAACGCGCCCTGAAGGTCGGCGACGCCGCGCCCGGCTTTACACTGTCGGACAGCGAAAACCGACCATGCTCTTCCACGGCGCTGTTGGCAAAAGGGCCGCTGGTCGTCAGTTTCTATCGCGGGATCTGGTGCCCTTACTGTACGCTCGATCTGCAGGCGCTGCAGGCCGCATTGCCCGCCATCACGCAGTACGGCGCGCAGTTGTTGGCCGTTTCGCCGCAGAGCGCGGTGCATAACCGCCAGGCCGCGCGCGATCACGATCTCACTTTTCCGTTGCTCAGCGATACAGGCAACCGTCTGGCGGCCCAGTTCGGCCTGCGTTACCGCCTGCCGGACGCGCTGATCGCCCTGTATCAACAGCGGCTCGGCCTCGATCTGGCGCAGTTCAACCAGGATGACAGCTGGACGCTGCCGCTGCCGGCGCGATTCGTCATCGCCCGCGATGGCCGTATTGTCTACGCAGAAGCGCACGCCGATTACACCCAGCGGCCGGAGCCGCAGGCGCTGTTATCGGTGCTAGAGATGTTGGCTTGAAAAGACGGGGCGCAACCGCGCCCCATTTAGGCATGACGTCATTATTTCTGCATGCTGCCGACCATCGCTTCCGGCCGCACCCACTCGTCGAACTGCGCTTCGGTCAGGTAGCCGAGCTTCAGCGCCGCGGCTTTCAGCGTCAGCCCTTCCTTGTGCGCTTTCTTGGCGATTTCCGCCGCCTTGTCATAACCGATATGGGTATTGAGCGCCGTCACCAGCATCAGCGATTCGTTCAGCAATTGGGAGATGCGATCGCGGTTCGGTTCGATGCCCACCGCGCAGTGCTCGTTAAAGCCCTGCATGCCGTCGGCCAGCAGGCGAATCGACTGCAGGTAGTTGTGGATCACCATCGGGCGGAACACGTTCAACTCGAAGTTGCCGGAAGCGCCGCCAATGTTCACCGCCACGTCGTTACCCAGCACCTGAGCGCACAGCATGGTCATCGCTTCGCACTGGGTCGGGTTGACCTTGCCCGGCATGATGGAGCTGCCCGGCTCGTTCTCCGGGATCGAAATCTCGCCAATGCCGCAGCGCGGGCCGGACGCCAGCCAACGCACGTCGTTGGCGATCTTCATCAGCGAAGCCGCCAGCCCTTTCAGCGCGCCATGCCCTTGCACCAGCGCATCGCAAGTCGCCAGCGCTTCGAACTTGTTCGGCGCCGTGACGAACGGCTGATGGGTCAATTCCGCCAGCGCTTTAGCGACGCGCACCGCGTACTCCGGATGGGTGTTCAGGCCGGTGCCGACCGCCGTGCCGCCCAGCGCCAGCTCGGCAATGTGCGGGATACTGTCCTCGATGTGTTTCAGATTGTGCGCCAGCATCGCCGCCCAACCGGATATCTCTTGCCCCAGGGTCAGCGGCGTGGCGTCCTGCAGATGGGTGCGGCCGATTTTGACGATATCGCGGTAGGCTTCGGCCTTGTCGCTCAGCGTCTTGTGCAGCACTTTCAGCTCAGGGATCAGGTGTTCGCGCAGCGCAATCACCGCCGCCACGTGCATCGCGGTGGGAAACACATCGTTGGAGCTCTGGCTTTTATTGACGTCGTCGTTCGGGTGCACCTTGCGCTCTTCACCGCGCACGCCGCCCAGCAGCTCGCTGGCGCGGTTGGCCAACACTTCGTTCATGTTCATGTTGGTCTGGGTGCCGGAGCCGGTTTGCCAGATTGATAACGGGAACTGGTCGGCATGGCTGTCCGCCAGCACTTCGTCGGCGGCGTTGATAATGGCGGCGCCCCGCTCGGCCGGCAGCAGCCCCAGATCCACGTTCACCTGCGCGGCGGCGCGCTTGGTCAACGCCAGCGCGTGGATCAGCGCGGTCGGCATCTTTTCGGAGGAAATACGGAAATGCGCCAACGAACGCTGGGTTTGCGCGCCCCACAGCTTGTCGGCCGGTACTTCGATGGGGCCCATAGAGTCTTTTTCGATACGAACGCCTGCCATCACGATCTCCTTAGCATAATTCCTAAAATTGTAGGGTTAGGCCGACGCGCTCCCCCCCACGTCGGCATGCACTCCCAGTATAGTGACATAATAACTATTCGCATTAAGAGAGTTATCTCACAGCACGTTTCATCTCTTTTACCCATTAACGACGCGGTTATTTTCCGCCGGTTAACCCGCGGTGAAATAAACGGCCGGGAATGAGCCTGGAGAATAAAAATCTGGATAACCATTAACGCGGATGACGCGCATTAAAATTATTGATGCGCTGCGCCTGTAAATGATTGAGTTCATCGATCCGTTGCTGCTGCAGATGATTGATCTCGTCGTAGGCGTCCTGCCGTTCATGATGCCGATACGCCCCGGTCACCGCCGCACCGGCGGTGAGTGCCAGCGGATGCGCCACAGGCGCTATCGCGGCGGGAACCGCGACCGGGGCGGGTGTGACGACGATCGGCGCCGGCGCGATCACCACGGCGCGCGGCGCCGCGTAGGGATAGGCGACAATCACCGCCGCCTGGGCTGCGCCGGTGCAAAACCCCAACAGCAACAACAGTGTTTTCATGCAACAGACCTCTTGTTTCGTTAAATCGACGTGTTAGCCGTTACGGTAAAGGGGTCTGACGCCCAGGTTTAAGCTCAGCGTGTGATAGCCCGGTGCAGCGCGAGAATAATAATAAGGGAATGGCTCAGACGGTAAAAAATAAATTCAGCCGACATAGTTTGACATGCTGAAAAAATAAATAATGACGTTGAATGACCAGGCTAAAGGCAATAATCCCCGTTGGGCCAAATAATAATCGATCGGCGGGTTTTCCGGGTCGCCTTGGGACCTGCGCGCCAATTGAGACGCCGATCGTTATCACGTTATACTATGGCCCCATTGCCGGGCGCGACGTTATCCGGCGTTTTTTTGATCGCGCCCATGATTTTTCCTGCCGACGCGGGCGTAGGATAGTCGTCGGCACAGATTTAGTTAACCGTATAAAATCAGTAGGTTATTGTCATCCAGTGCGACAATGACGTTAAGGACGTTTATCGACATGCAAAAAATGACCAACGCGGTACAGAATTACGCCTGGGGCAGCCACGATGCGCTGACCCGTCTTTACGGCATCGCCAACCCGGATAATCAGCCGATGGCCGAACTGTGGATGGGCGCCCATCCCAAGAGCCCTTCCCGCGTGCCGGGCGCCGACGGCGAACTGCGTTCGCTGCGCTTTCTTATCGATGAAGACCAGCCAAAACAGCTGGGCGCCGGCGTCGCCAGCCGTTTTGGCGAGTTGCCGTTCCTGTTTAAAGTGCTGTGCGCCGATCAGCCGCTGTCGATCCAGGTTCACCCGAGTAAAGCGGCGGCCGAGATCGGCTTCGCGAAAGAGAATGCCGCCGGCATCCCGCTGAGCGCCGCCGAACGCAACTATAAAGATCCCAACCACAAGCCCGAGCTGGTGTTCGCCCTGACGCCGTTCCTGGCGATGAACGGCTTTCGCGAACTGGCCGATATCGTTTCCCTGCTGCAACCGATCGCGGGCGCGCACCACGACATCGCCGCCTTCCTGCAACAGCCGGACACCGCGCACCTCGCGACCCTGTTCGCCAGCCTGTTGACGATGAGTGGCGAACAAAAATCGCTGGCGCTCGGCGTGCTGAAAGCCGCGCTCAACAACCAGCAGGGGGAACCCTGGGATACCGTGCGCTTTATCGCCAGCTTCTATCCGGACGACAGCGGTCTGTTCTCACCGCTGCTGCTGAACGTGGTGCAGCTCGCGCCGGGCGAGGCGATGTTCCTGTATGCCGAAACGCCGCACGCCTACCTGAAAGGCGTGGCGCTGGAGGTGATGGCCAACTCGGATAACGTGCTGCGCGCGGGCCTGACGCCGAAATTCATCGACGTGCCCGAGCTGCTGGCCAACCTGCAGTTCCGCCCGCAACCGGCTTCCGGCCTGCTGACCCAACCGGAGCAACGCGGCAACGAGCTGTTCTTCCCGATCCCGGTGGAGGATTTCGCCTTCTCACTGCACGATTTGACCGCCGCACCACAGGCGCTGGCACAGCGAAGCGCAGCCATCGTGTTCTGCGTCGCCGGCGAAGCGACGCTGGAGAAATCCGGGCAACGCCTGACGCTCAAACCGGGCGAATCCTGCTTTATCGGGGCGTTCGAATCCCCGGTCAACGTCAGCGGCAGCGGCCGCATCGCCCGGGTTTATAACCAGCTGGCCTAACCGTTGATAAATTTCAGCAAATTGCTTGCTGAAAGCGAGAGCTACCCCCACAATTAAACGCCTGCGGGCGTTTTTTGTCGGCCCCTATTTGCCCCTCCCATGCAACGGAGGGTGATAAGAAAAAAAGGATGAAACAGAGCTATGAAAAAATCGTTAGTCGCTGTCAGCGTCATTGTCGTTCTTGGCGCAGCATGGACCGGGGCATCCTGGTACACCGGGAAACAGATCGAGCAGCACATGGGCGAAGTCGTCGACAACGCCAACGGCCAACTGAAAGCCTACCTGCCGAAAGCCGGCGTCAAGCTGAGCTATGAAAATTACCAGCGCGGCCTGTTCAGCAGTAAAGTGCGTTATGTGCTGCGTTCCGACGGCACGGATACCAGTGAAAATGCGGCGCTGAAAGCCGGTGAAGAAGTGGCGTTCCTGGAAACCATCGATCACGGTCCGTTCCCGTTCGCGCAGCTGAAAAAATTCAACCTGCTGCCGAGCATGGCGTCGGTGCATACCGAGCTGGAAAACACCCCGGCGGTGAAAGGCCTGTTTGAAACCACCAAAGGCAAATCGCTGTTTACCGCCGATTCGCGCATCTCGTACAGCGGCGATACCGCGTCCACCATCGACTTTATCCCCCTGGACTACCAGAAGGATAAATCTTCGCTGAAATTCAGCGGCGCCACCATTGACGCCGATGTGTCCCGCGATCTGAAAAAATTCGCGCTGGACGCCAATAGCGACACTATCGTGTTCGCCAGCCCGAACGAATTCGGCCAAAATGAGCAGATCACCTTCCAGGGCTTCAACCTGAAAGGCAACAGCAACGAAAGCAAGTTCGGCGTGAAGCTCGGCGATCAGACGATGACGCTGAAGCAGTTCAAACTGACGATCGACGGTAAAGATACCGTGGCGTTGGACGGTTTCAATCTGGTGAGCAAGTTTGGCGAGCAAGGCAGCAGCAATATCGGTGGCCAGATCGACTACACCATGGACGCGCTCAAGGTGCAGGGCAACGACTTCGGTGCCGGTAAACTGACGCTGAAAATCGACAACGTCGACGGCAAGGCGCTGAAAGACTTCTCCGACAGCTACAACCGCCAAACCATGGCGCTGCTGCAGCAGGGCGAGAACCTGGATCCGGACGTCTACGAACAGCAGACCTCCGAGATGCTGCAAAAGAACCTGCCGCTGCTGCTGAAAGGCAACCCGAGCCTCAGCATCGCCCCGCTGAGCTGGAAAAACAGCAAGGGTGAGAGCGTCTTCACGCTGGATCTGGCGATGACCGATCCGAGCAAGGCCGCCTCCCCGGCACAATCGCCGGATCAGTTGATCGCGCAGGCGGTTAAAAAGCTGGATCTCAGCCTGACCATTCCGGAAGCGATGGCTACCGAAGTGACCGCGAAGACCGCCTTGTTGCAGGGCTATAATGCGGAAGACGCGCAGAAACTGGCGCAGCAGCAAGTGCAGGGCCTGGCGGCCATGGGTCAGATGTTCAAGCTGACCACCCAGAAAGACGGCGTGATCGCGAGCAAGTTCCACTACGCTGACAATCAGGTTGACCTGAACGGCAACAAGATGTCGCTGCAAGAGTTCATCGGCCAGTTCGCCATGCTGGGCGCCCCGGCGGAAGACGCTGAACCGGCTCAGGAAGCGGAACCCGCTCCGGCACCGGCGCAGTAATAGCCTGAAAACCTAACAAGGGCCCCCTGCGGGCCCTTTTTATTTACGCCGCATAAACCGCATCGCGGATCTGCTGCGGGTAGCGGCCGCACATGCCCTCAAATGCGGTATTGGTCAAGACAACCACGCTCAGCTGCGCCTGTGGATCAAAGAACCAGCTGTGGCCGTAAACGCCGCCCCAGGTCAGCGTGCCGGCATGCTGCGGCGTCTGCGCGGCGTCTGGATCCACCAGCAGCGCGCCGCCAAAGCCGAAGCCCCAGCCCGGCCCTTGCGTTTGCGCCTCGGCGCCGACGTGCGGACTGCGCAGCAACGCCACCGTATCCGGCTGCAAAATGCCCTGCCCGCCGCTGCGCAGCGCCTCCACCAGCCGCAGCACGTCGTCGGCATCACCGACCATGCCCGCGCCGCCGGAGGGATAAGCCTCCGCGTTAAGCGCGCGCGCGGGTGAAAACAGCACCTCGCCCCCCGCCATCTCCTCCGGCAGCGCCACCCGCAGGCCTTCATACATGCGCAGTGGCCCTTGCGGGGTGTTGTAATACGGCGTCGCCAGGTTCGCGGCGTCCGTCGCATGGAATGCGGTGTTGCCAAGCCCCAGCGGCTGCGCCACCCATTCGACAAACAGTTGCGGCAGCGACATGCCCGTCACCCGCTCCAGCACCGCGCCAAGCACATCGATCGCCAGCGAATAATTGAAGCGCTCCCCCGGCGCCGACAGCAACGGCGCCTGCGCCAACAGCCGCAGGTTTTGCTCCAGCGTCAGCGTCGACAGCTCCACGCCGTCCTGGATCCCCAACTGATGGTAAACGCCCGCCGGCGGTTGGTTCAGCCGATAGTCCAGCCCGGCGGTATGGCTCAGCAAATGACGGATCTTGATCGTCGGGCGCCGGCCGTCCGCCAGCGCCGGGGTAAACCACGGCAGCCAGTCGCTGACCGCATCGTCCAAGCTCAGCTTGCCTTGCTCAATCAAACGCAACGCCGCCAGCGTGGTATAGGGTTTGGAAACCGACGACAGCCGAAACTGCGTTTCCCGCCGCATCGGTTGCCGCGCTTCGCGATCGGCATAGCCGGCCGCCCCGGCGTAGCAAATTTCGCCCCGCCGCGCCACCAGCACCACGCTGCCGACGATGCGCCCTTCGGCCATCGCCTGTTGATCGATCGCCGCGATCCGTTCTGTTAACGCCTGTTGTATTGCCGACATGATTTTAATCTCTCTGAGGGAAAGTAAAACCAGTCTAAAATGTTCTTCATAAATTAAAATAAGGCATAATTTAATGAATCATTAAGCAGAGGTTATTGATAGATGAGTTCACTCCTGCAACTGCTGCCCTATTTCGAAGCCGTGGCACGCCTGGGCAACTTTACCCGCGCGGCCAGCCAACTGGGCGTCACGCCGCCGGCGGTGTCGCAAAACATTCAGGCGCTGGAGAATCAGCTGGGAGTGCGGTTATTTCACCGCACCAGCCGCTCGGTGCGCCTCAGCGACGAAGGCCGGTTGTTCTATCAGAAGGTGTCGCCGGCCATGGGCCAGATCGATGTGGCAGCGGACGATGTGCGCGCCCTGGGCGCACAGCCGGCAGGCCTGCTGCGCATTACGCTGCCGCAGTTGGCCGCTTCGCTGCTGGTAATGCCGCATCTGGCGGCGTTTCAGCGGCGCTATCCCGAGGTGCAGCTGGAGCTGTTTACCGAAGACCGCTTTTCCGATCTGGTGCTGGGCAGTTTCGATGCCGGCATTCGCATGCACGCCATGCTGCAAAAGGACATGATCGCCGTGCCGATCGATAACGGCCAGCGCCGGGTGCTGGTCGCTTCGCCTGACTATCTGGCGCGCTGCGGCGCACCGGCCACGCCGGACGATCTGCTCGCGCACCATTGCCTGCGCTACCGTTTTCCCGGCAGCGGCAAACTGGAACCCTGGTATTTCAGCCTGGGCGACGATGAACGCGCGCTGGACGTCAGCGGCAGTTTGATTTTTAACGAAGACAGGCTGATCAAGGATGCGGCATTGGCGGGGCTGGGTATCGCACAGCGTTTTCAGGGCACGGTGTTGCAGGAGCTGGCACAGGGGCAACTGGTGGAAGTGCTGCCGGGTTACGCCAGCGAAGCATCGGGATTTTTCATCTACTTCCCCGCCGGCAGACATCTGCCGCTCAAACTGCGCGCCTTTATCGATTTCATGCGCGAGCAACGTGAACGGCAGCATCGGTGGTAGGGGCGCCCCGCCGGCGCCCCTGATTGTCAGCGCTTCTCCAGCGCCTGGATGATGCGATAAGTCGCCTCGACCCGATCGTCGTTCGGGAACCATTTGTTGGCCAGCATCACCACGGCGATATTCTTCGCCGGGATGAACACCGCGTAGGTGGAGAAACCGCCGGTAGAGCCGGTTTTGTTATACCAGCCGGCGCGCAATTCCGGCTGCGGCGGCGTGATGGCGGTAGCCGGCGTGCCATTCATGATCATCCCGGCGTTGTTGCCCTCGATCAAACGCGACAGTTTCACCGGATACGGGTAGTTCTCCCACATCAGATCCTGCGTGAACGCGCCCGCCTTATAATAGCCGACGTGCGTCCCGGCCAGCGCGTCGCGCCACGGCTGTGCGACCTTCACCTGCTGCAGGTTGGCGTCCAGATAGCGAATCAGATCGCGAGCGTTGGACTTGATGCCGTAAGACTCGGCGTCCAGCGGGCCGGGATTGACCCGCACCGGCTTATCGTCCTTGTTGTAACCCTGCGCATAGTTGGCCATCTGCGCCGCCGGCACCTGAACGTAGGTGTGGCTCATGCCCAGCGCCGGCAACATCCCCTGTTCCATCGCCTGGATAAACGGCTGGTCGAGGCTTTTGGCGGCGATCATGCCCAGCATGCCGATACCGAGATTGGAATAGACGCGGTAGCTGCCCGCCGGGTGTTTCGGCTGCCAGGCCCGGTAGTAGGCCATCAGTTGGGCGTTGTCGGTCACGTCGTCCGGCACGAACAGCGGCAGGCCGGAGGTATGCGTCGCCAGATTCAGCAGGCTGACGCCGTCGAAGGCGCTGCCGCGCAGCTCGGGCAGATAGCGGCTGGCCGGATCGTTGAACGACAGCTTACCCTGCTGCTGCGCATAGACCGCCAGCGTCGCGGTGAAGGTTTTGCTCAGCGAGCCCACTTCGAACAGCGTCTGCTCGGTGATCGGTTTACCGGTCTGCTTCGAGGCCACGCCATACGGGTAAATCTGCTGTTTGCCGTCAACCGACACGGCGATCGCCATGCCCGGCACGCCATATTTTTTCATCAGCGGCTGAATAACGGCGTCGATATCCTGCTGCTGTGCGGCCTGTGCGGTCGGCAGGATCAGCGCGGCGATCAACGCGGCCGCCAGGCGGTTCATTTTCGTCATGATAGAAGCTCTCAGGTTGCAGGGCATCGGCCGCGGCCAAAAGTTTTTATTGGCGTTATGCACGGCGCTTTCCCTGGTTGATGATGTCATTCCTTTACGGCTGCCGCGACGCTCTCAGCAGCCGCGCCAAATATCGGATTTTGCCGCCGGGTTGACAAGCGATAATAATTTCAGCCAGCATAAAGAAAAACTTATGGCTATCGACGATGCGCAATCGACTTCCCCTCAATGCCCTGCGGGCGTTCGAATCCTCCGCCCGCCACCTGAACTTCACCCGCGCCGGCCTGGAGCTGCGCGTCACCCAGGCCGCCGTCAGCCAGCAGGTGCGCATGCTGGAAGAACAGCTGGGCATTCAGCTGTTCCGCCGCCTGCCGCGCGGCCTGGATCTGACCGAAGAAGGCCAGGCGCTGCTGCCGGTGTTGAACGACGCCTTCGACCGCATCGAGGCGGTGCTGCAACAGTTCGAAGGCGGGCATTTCCACGAGGTGCTGACGGTGGCGGTGGTCGGCACCTTCGCCGTCGGCTGGCTGATGCCGAGGCTGGCGGCGTTCCGCACGGCGCACCCGTTTATCGATCTACGGGTGCTGACCCACAACAACCTGGTCAATCTGTCGGCCGACGGCATGGATTTCGCCATCCGCTTCGGCGAAGGCCTCTGGCCCGCCACCTGCAATATCAAGCTGTTCGACGCGCCGCTGACGGTGCTCTGCCCGCCGGCGGTCGCCGCGCGCCTGCGCACGCCGCAGGATCTGCAGCACGAGCAGCTGATGCGCACCTACCGCAAGGATGAATGGGAGCGCTGGTTCACGGCTGCGCAGGTGACGCCGTGGCGGATCAACGGCCCGGTGTTCGACTCGTCAAGGCTGATGGTGGAAGGCGCGATCCAGTGCGACGGTGTGGCGCTGGCGCCGGTCAGCATGTTCCGCCGCGAACTGGCCGCCGGCGTGCTGCAGCGGCCGTTCGCCGCCGAGGCCGCGCTTGGCGCCTATTGGCTGACCCATTTGAAGTCGCGGGACCTGACGCCGGCGATGAAAACCTTTATCGGCTGGATCCGCCGGGAGGCGGAAGAGGAACTGCGGCGGGATTAGGCGGAGCCGCGCCGGATCAGCGTCGGCGGCAGAATGACGTTCTGCGCCGGCAGGTCGGCGTCACCGATGCGCTGCAGCAGGCGCGCGGCGGCGCTGCGCCCCACTTCCCGCGCCGAGCTGGAGACGAAGGTCAGCGGCGGCTCGGTCAGCTCGGCCTCCGGCACGTCGCCGAAGCCGATCAGCGCCACCTGCCGCCCGTAGTAAGCGTCAACCCCATCCGAGCCGATGCTGCGGCCGCTGCGCGTCAGGCCAAAATAGGCGCCAAGCGCCACCGAAGCCTTGTGGCAAACGACAGCGGTAATGTTCGGATAGTGGCGCAGCAGCTGTTCCGCCGCTTGCGCCGCCTCACGCTGCCGGCAATCGCACTCGACGATCCATTCGCTGCGAAACGGCAGGCCGTACTGCACCAGCGTGGCGCAAAAGCCGCCCAACCGCTCGGCACGCGTCAATGAGTCGCTCTGGCCGCCAAGGTAGGCGATTTGGCTGTGGCCGCGTTTGATCAAAAATTCGGTGGCCAGTTTGGCGGCCTGCATGTTGTCCGGCCGCACCACGTCCACCCCATCGAGACCGCTGGAGCGCGCCACGCAGACCAGCGGTACGCCCTGCTCGGCCGCCTTCTCCTTCAACCCAGCCGCCGCGCGAATGCCGCCGGCCAGCACGATACCGTCGACGCCCTGCGCCAGCAGCGCGTCAAACGCCCGCTGCAAGCCCTGGCCGTCGCGCCCGCTCTGGGTTAAAAACAGCAGTTTGTCGTGCGCCTCCAGCGCTTCGCTCAGCCCGGCGGTCATTTCGGCATAGAAGGGTTCGCAAATGTCGCGCAGAACGAGGCCGATCACCCCAGATTCACCGCCGCGCAGCGTCGCCGCCTGACGATTGCGCACGTAGCCCAGCTGCTCTATCGCCTGATTGACCTTCTCGACGGTGGTCGGCGAAATCCGCCCCTTACCGCTCAACACCAGGGAAACCGTGGTGACCGACACGCCCGCCTGCTGCGCCACATCGGTGATGGTGATTTTTTTGATGCTCATAGTCTCTGCGAACCCGTTCCTGGGCAACCCGCGCCGTAATGATCAAGGGTATACCGAATCCGTTAACTCAGTAAAACGTTTTACTGCCAGCCGCATTGTCGCCAAAAACCGGGCGGCAGATTTGTGATTGGTGGCGCATTTTTGCTAGGTAAAACGTTTTATCTTCTTTTTACCTAATCAGCAGTCCCCTTTTTGCTCGTCTTTTCGCCAGGAGAAGTCGGTTATGTCAGCAGCCAACAAACCCAAAATCACCCTCTGGGAGTTCTTCCAGAGCCTGGGCAAAACGTTCATGTTGCCCGTCGCCTTGCTCTCTTTCTGCGGCATCATGCTGGGGATCGGCAGCTCGCTGAGCAGCCGCGACGTGATCACCCTGATGCCGTTTATCGGCCACCCGATCTTCCAGCTGATCTTCACCTGGATGAGCAAGGTAGGCTCCTTCGCCTTCAGCTTCCTGCCGGTGATGTTCGCCATCGCCATTCCGCTGGGCATGGCGCGCGAAAACAAAGGCGTCGCCGCGTTCTCCGGTTTCGTCGGCTTCGCTGTGCTGAATCTGGGCACCAACTTCTACCTGACCGCCGCCGGCGTGCTGCCCACCAGCGATCCGCTGGTGCTGAAAGCCAACAATATCCAGAACATCCTCGGCATTCAGTCGATCGATACCGGCATCCTCGGCGCGGTGATCGTCGGCATCATCGTCTATCGCCTGCATGAACGCTTCCACACCATCCGCCTGCCGGACGCGCTGGCGTTTTTCGGCGGCACGCGCTTCGTGCCAATCGTCACCACCGTGGTGCTGGGCCTGTGCGGCCTGGTGATCCCACTGATCTGGCCGTGGTTCGCCGCCGGCATCACCGGGCTGGGCTGGGTGATCAACAGCGCCGGCGCCTTTGGCCCGATGCTGTTCGGCACCGGCGAACGCTTGCTGCTGCCTTTCGGCCTGCAGCACATTCTGGTGGCGCTGATCCGCTTTACCGAGGCGGGCGGTACGATGGAGGTGTGCGGCCACAGCGTCAGCGGCGCCCTGACCATCTTCCAGGCGCAGCTCTCCTGCCCGACCACCACCGGCTTCGCCGAGAGCGCCACCCGCTTCCTGTCACAGGGTAAAATGCCGGCGTTCCTCGGCGGCCTGCCGGGCGCGGCGCTGGCGATGTACCACTGCGCTAAACCGGAGAATCGTCACAAAATCAAAGGGCTGTTGATTTCCGGCGTGGTGGCCTGCGTGGTCGGCGGCACCACCGAACCGATCGAATTTTTGTTCCTGTTCGTCGCGCCGTTCCTGTATCTGATCCACGCGCTGCTCACCGGGTTGGGCTTTACCGTGATGGCGCTGCTGGGCGTGACCATCGGCAACACCGACGGCAACATCATCGACTTCGTGGTGTTCGGCATTCTGCACGGCACCGCCACCAAGTGGTATCTGGTGCCGGTGGTGGCCGCCGTCTGGTTCGTCGGCTATTACGCCATTTTCCGCTTCGCCATCCAGCGCTTTAACATCAAAACGCCGGGCCGTGAGAGCGACAGCGCCATCAGCCAAAGCGCGCCGAGCGGCGCGGTGGGCAAATCCGGCTACAACGTGCCGGCGATTCTGGCGGCCCTCGGCGGCCCGGGCAACGTTATCACGCTGGACAACTGCATCACCCGCCTGCGCCTGTCGGTCAACGACATGAGCCGGGTGGACGACGCGGCGCTGAAGGCCAACCGCGCCATCGGCGTAGTGCATCTCAACGACCATAATCTGCAGGTGGTGATCGGCCCGCAGGTGCAATCGGTGAAAGATGAATTAGACTCACTGATAGCCACGGCGCAACCTGCCGCGGCGCTGCAGGGAGCCACCCATGTTTGATTTCTCCACCCCGATCGACCGCCACGGCACCTGGTGCACCCAGTGGGACTATATCGCCGATCGTTTCGGCAGCGACGATCTGCTGCCGTTCACCATCTCCGATATGGATTTCGCCACCGCACCGTGCATTCTCGAGGCGTTGCAGCAACGCCTGCAGCACGGCGTGCTGGGCTACAGCCGCTGGCAGCACGAGGATTTTCTCGGCGCGCTGCGCCACTGGTATCAGCAACGTTTCAACGTCGCCATCGACACCGCAACGGCGGTGTACGGCCCTTCCGTTATCTACATGGCGGCGCAGCTGATCCGCCAATGGTCCGTACCGGGCGACTATGTGGTGACCCATACCCCGGCCTACGACGCCTTCTACAAGGTGATCCTCGCCAACCAACGCCAGCTGTTGGCCTGCCCGCTGCACAAGGCCGGCGACGACTGGCGCTGCGACATGGCGCACCTTGAGGCGTTGC
This sequence comes from Serratia sp. LSHTC3, assembly GCF_057197125.1. Lineage (NCBI taxonomy): Bacteria > Pseudomonadati > Pseudomonadota > Gammaproteobacteria > Enterobacterales > Yersiniaceae > Serratia > Serratia sp. LSHTC3. The sequence continues at coordinate 1,014,365 of NZ_JBXUNP010000002.1, read as the reverse complement.
TGGCGCGGCCGCAAACCAAGATCCTGCTGCTGTGCAGCCCGCATAATCCCACCGGCAAAGTGTGGCGCCGCGACGAGTTACAGCAGATGGCCGAACTGTGCGAGCGCCACGACGTGCGCGTCATCAGCGACGAAATCCACATGGATATGGCATGGGGGGAACACCGCCATACGCCGTGGAGCCAGGTGGCGACCGGCGCCTGGGCCTTGCTGACCTCCGGCTCCAAGAGTTTCAATATCCCGGCGCTGACCGGCGCCTACGGCTTTATCAGCGATGACGCCAGCCGCGAAGCCTACTTCCAGCAGCTCAAATCCCGCGACGGCCTCTCCTCGCCGGCGGTGCTGGCGGTGGCGGCGCACGTGGCTGCCTATCGCCACGGCGAACCCTGGCTGGACGCCCTGCGCGACTATCTGCAGGATAATCTGAGCTACGTCGCCGAACGGCTGGAGCAGGCGTTTCCCGCGCTGGGCTGGCGCCCGCCGCAGGCCACCTACCTGGCCTGGATCGATCTGCGGCCGCTGGCCGTAGACGATCGGGCGCTGCAGCAGGCGCTGATCGAGCGCGAAAAGGTGGCGATCATGCCGGGCTTTACCTACGGCGAGGAAGGCCGCGGGTTCCTGCGTCTCAACGTCGGCTGCCCGCGCGGCAAGCTGGAGGCCGGCATGGACAAGCTGATCGCCGGGTTGAGGGTGGTGCTGGGCGAGCAATAACGCGAGGGGGCGAGCCTCTGCCCGCCCCTCGGTTACGCCTGAACAGACGGAATTTCCTCCAGATGACGATAGACCGTCAATCCCCATTCGTTAGCCAACCGCACGTCGTTATCGGCTCCCGCAGATGCCCCTTCGATGCGATATACCGCCTGACACTGCGCAATCAGCCGATGGGCCACCGGGTAAAGAAACGCCTCGCTCACCGCATCGCCAACCTGAGTGGAGCCTGCCGCCGCCGCCAAAGGCAGCGCCAGCCATTCGCCGATCACCGGCACGTGTCCCCGTAGGTAAACCGCCAGCGCCGCCTGTTCCAGGCGCGCCAGATTGGCGGCGATACGCTGCGGATCGCCATCGGTGCCGCTGCGATAGGGGCCAGCGATCAGGATTTGTTGTGCTTTCATCGTTCTTCCTCCAACGTCCGGTTCAAGGCGACAAACTGCAGCAGCATGATGGTCTTGGCGTCAACGATCGCGCCCTGACGAATCGCCTGCAGGGCCTGCGCCAGCGGCAGCTCGATCACCTCCAGATCCTCGCCCTCCGCCGCCACCCCGCCGCCCTCGTTGACGCGATCGCCCGCCTGATATTCACCGATGAAAAAGTGCAGCTTCTCGGTGACCGAACCTGGGCTCATGTAGGCTTCAAACACTTTCTCCACGTTCTGCACGAAATAGCCGGTTTCCTCTTCCGCTTCGGCTCTGATGCGCGCCTCCGGCGACGCGTTGTCCAGCAGCCCGGCGGCGGCCTCAATCAGCATGCCGTCATGACCGTTGACGAACACCGGAAAGCGGAACTGGCGCGTCAGGATCACCGTCTGCGCCTGCCGGTTGAACAGCAAAATCACCGCGCCGTCACCGCGATCGTAAGTCTCACGGCTTTGCCGCTGCCAGACGCCGTCGCGCCGCAGAAAATCAAAGGTGGTTTTTTTCAGCAGGTACCAGTCATCGGACAACACCCGGGTTTCGACAATGCGAACCCTGTCTTTGGTGGCTATCATCGGTTTACTCCGCCAGAGGAAGGAAATTGATACTATCGTGCAGCTTCGTGTATGATCAAGATATTTCGTGCAAAACAAATTTGAGGGAAAAATGGCCATATTGACCAGCCAGCGCAAGAAAATCATCCTGGAGAAACTGGCTCAGGACGGCCAGGTGTTGGCCAAGCAGCTCAGCGAGCTGTTCGGGCTGTCGGAAGACACTGTCCGGCGCGACCTGCGCGAACTGGACGCCGAGGGGTTGCTGCAGCGGGTGCACGGCGGCGCCCTGCCGGTTTCATCCGCCATCGCCAGCTTCGCCGAACGCAATCAGTTGGAATCCGGCGCCAAACGCGCAATCGCCAAAGTGGCGGCGGCGCTGATCGCCCCCGGCCAGGTGGTGATCATCGACGGCGGCACCACCTCCGCCGAGCTGGTCAGGCAGCTGCCGCTCAGCCTGAACGCCACCATCGTCACCCACAGCCCCAGCGTCGCCGTGGGCCTGGCCGATCATCCCACGGTGGAGGTGATCCTGATCGGCGGCAGGTTGTACAAGCATTCGATCGTCAGCGTCGGCGCCGCCGCGGTGGAAGCGATGTCGCATATTCGCGCCGATATTTATTTTATGGGCGTGACCGGCGTGCACCCCACTGCGGGGCTGAGCACCGGCGATCTGGAAGAGGCCTACATCAAGCGGGCACTGGCGGCCCGCGCGGCGGAAACCGTGGTGCTGGCCTCCGCCGCCAAGCTTAACGCCGCCTCGCAGTATGCGATCGGTGACATTACGCTGGCGCATACCATCATCGTTGAACGCGCCACCGACGACGCATTGATCGCGCCGTTGCAGCAGGCGGGCGTCAGCGTGTTGAAAGCCTGATTCACGACGATAATGCGATACCCCTCGCATTATTTGTGATGCAAGTCACTTTTTTATGCAACGAGATGGCAAGTTTCATTCATTTGTTTTTATACTGTTCTGCACTTTACCTACGATAATTAGCGAGTGCCCAGCATGATCGATCCCCGCCTACCGCTTACCGACATTCACCGCCATCTCGACGGCAATATCCGCGCGCAGACCATTCTCGACCTCGGTCGCCAGTTCAACCTCACCCTGCCGGCCAACGATTTGGAGAGCCTGCGCCCGCACGTGCAGATCACCCACGCCGAACCGGATCTGGTCAGCTTCCTGCAGAAACTGGACTGGGGCGTAGCGGTGCTGGGCGATCTGGACGCCTGCCGCCGGGTGGCCTACGAAAACGTCGAGGACGCCGCCAACGCCGGCCTGCACTACGCCGAGCTGCGTTTTTCCCCTTACTACATGGCGATGAAGCATCAGCTGCCGGTCGCCGGCGTGGTGGAAGCGGTGATCGACGGGATCCGCTCGGGCTGCCGCGATCGCGATATCGACATTCGCCTGATCGGCATCATGAGCCGCACCTTTGGCGAGGCCGCCTGTTTGCAGGAGCTGGAAGGGTTGCTGGCGCACCGCGACGGCATTACCGCACTGGATTTGGCGGGCGATGAGCTGGGCTTCCCCGGCAGCCTGTTCCTCAGTCACTTCAACCGTGCGCGCGACGCCGGCCTGCGCATCACCGTGCACGCGGGCGAAGCCGCCGGCCCGGAAAGCATCTGGCAGGCGATCCGCGAGCTGGGCGCCGAACGTATCGGCCACGGGGTGAAAGCGGTCGAAGATCCGGCGCTGATGGACTTCCTGGCGGAACACGGCATCGGCATCGAGTCCTGCCTGACCTCCAACATCCAAACCAGCACCGTGCCGTCGCTGGCGCAGCATCCGCTGGCCACCTTCCTGCGCCACGGCGTGCTGGCGTCGATCAACACCGACGATCCGGCGGTTCAGGGCATCGAGATCGAGCATGAATACCGCGTCGCCGCGCCACAGGCCGGGCTGACGCCGGAAGAAATCCGCACCGCGCAGGAAAACGGCCTGAAGCTGGCCTTCCTCAGCGAGCAGGAAAAACAGGCGCTACGCGCCAAAGTTCAGGGCTAATCTCCCCAGGCGCCAAACGGCGCCTTCTTCTCATCCCCCGTCTTCTTCCGCCTGCTCATCTTTATCGCTGTTTTCACCCCATCACTCTGTTGCAAGAGAGGAGATCCGCATGTCTGACAAACTACGCCGTATCGTGCTGACCGGCGGCCCGGGTTCGGGCAAAAGCACGCTCATCGACGTTCTTCATCGCCGCGGTTACCCGCATTCGCAGGAGGCGGGCCGGGCGATTATTCAGGATCAGGTGAGTATTGGCGGCAATGCGCTGCCGTGGGGCGATCGCCAGGCTTTCGCCGAGCGGATGCTCGATTGGGAACTGCGTTCATGGCGCGAAGCGACGGGCGCAACATGCTGGTTCTTCGATCGCGGCCTGCCGGATATCGCCGGTTACCTGACGCTGTGCGGATTATCGATCCCCGCCCCCTTAACAGCGGCGATCGACGCCTTTCGCTATGCCGATACGGTGTTCATCGCCCCGCCGTGGCGAGCGATTTATGCGCAGGACAGCGAGAGAAAACAGTCTTTCGCCGAAGCCGAGCAAACCTATCGGGCGATGGTGGCCATCTATCGCCGTTATGGCTATCGGCTGCAAGAGCTGCCGCGCGCCTCACCCGATGAGCGCGCCGACTTTCTGCTCGACGCGCTGGGCCGCCGCTAGCGGCCTGCTACCTATTTGGCCGCCAGCGCCTCCGCCTCGGCCCGCTGTTTGGCGGTTTTACGCGCATAGCGCTGCGCCAGCACCGCGCACACCATCAGTTGCACCTGGTGGAAAATCATCAGCGGCAGCACCATGGCGCCCACCGCCGCGGCCGGGAACAGCACGTTGGCCATCGGGATGCCGTTCGCCAGGCTCTTTTTCGAACCGCAGAAGACGATGGTGATTTCATCGGCGGTGTTGAAGCCCAGCCAGCGCGCCGCGTAGGTGTTGATCACCAGCACCACCGTCAGCAGCACCAGCGACATCACCAGGATAGTCAGCAGCGACCAGCCGTCGATACGGTGCCAAATCCCTTCCACCACCGCCGCACTGAACGCGGTATACACCACCAGCAGGATCGACGAACGGTCGGTCAGGTTAATCAGTTTGCGATGGCGGTCGATCCACTTGCCGATCAGCGGCCGCGCCAGATGGCCGATCACGAACGGCACCATCAGTTGCAGAATGATTGAGCCAATGGCGTGCAGCACGTCGGTATTGCCGCCCTGGGTATGCATCAACGCCCCCACCAGCAGCGGCGACAGGAACACGCCAAGAATGCTGGACGCTGAGGCGCTGCAGATCGCCGCCGCCACGTTGCCGCCCGCCGCCGAGGTAAAAGCGATGGCCGACTGCACCGTGGCCGGCAGCGCGCACAGATAGAGGAAGCCGAGATAGACCGTCGGCGTCATGATGCCCGGCACCAGCAGGTTCATCGCCAGCCCGAGCAGCGGGAACAGCGCAAAGGTGCTGAGGAACACCAGCAGATGCAGCTTCCAGTGGCTCATGCCGGCGACGATCGCCTCGCGCGACAGCTTGGCGCCGTGCATAAAGAACAGCAGCGCGATGGCGGCGGTGGTCAGGTGTTCAAAGAAGGTTTTCCAGATGCCTTCGCAGGGGAACAGCGAGGCGACGATCACCACCAAAATCAGAACCAGCAAAAATTTATCAATGCGCAAACGCTGCAACCAGGACATGAAACGAATTTCCTTGCACGTAAAGTCGTAAAAAGGCCCGACGTTGCGCCGGGCACAGAGAAATGGGCGGTATTAAACCACCGGCAGCGCCTGCTGCAGCCGGGCCGATTCCAGCCCCAGTTCAATCAATGCCATCACCGCGATGGCGTCGGCGGCCGGCACCGGGTTTTCAGCGATGCCGGCGATGGCGTCGCGCACCGCCGCGTAATAAGCCGGATAATTGCCGGGAATGTTGAGCAGCGGTTGCTCCGCCAGCAGATCGTCACGTGACAGCGTCACCACGCCATCGCGCATGTCATAGCCCCAATCGGCCTGCGGCAAGCGCTCGCCGGCCTTCAGCCGGTCCTCCTGCGTATCGAGGCCGTATTTGACATAGCTGCCGCGGGTGCCGTGCACGACGTAGCGCGGGCTCTCCGCCGCCGCCAGCATGCTGGCGTGCAGCACCACGCGGCGATCGCCATAGCTCAGCAGCGCGTGAAAATAGTCCACCGCCTGCGCCCCCGGCCGCAGCTCACCCAGATCGACAAACAGTCGGTCGGGCTTGCCGAAGAGTTGCAGCGCCTGATCGAGCAGATGCGGCCCCAAATCGAACCAGATGCCGCTGCCGACGCCGCCCTGTTCGCGCCAGCGCTGGCGCACCTGCGGCCGGTAGCGATCGAAGTGCGATTCGAAGTACACCACCTCGCCCAGCGAACCGTCGTTCAGCAGCGCCTTAAGGGTAAGGAAATCGCTGTCCCAGCGACGGTTGTGGAACACCGACAGCAGTAAACCGCTCTGCTGCGCCTGCTGTTGCAGCGCCTGTGCTTGTGACAGCGTCACGGTAAACGGTTTATCCACCACCACGTGCTTGCCGGCGGCCAGCGCCTGTTGCGCCAGCGGGAAATGGGTATCGTTGGGGGTAGGAATGACGATCAGATCGAGGGCCGGATCGGCGAACAGCGCCTGCGCATCCCCCACGACCGTCATCGACGGCCAGTCGGCGTGCACTTTGCCGGCATCGCTGCTGGAAACGGCGGCCAGTTCCAGCCCCGGCGTACCGGCGATTAGCGGCGCATGAAAGGTTTTACCGGCGTAGCCGTAACCGACCAGCCCGACACGAATTTTTTCAGCCATGGGATTTCCTCTTGCAGGCTCACGACAGACCCTTTCGATTTGACACCATGCGGCCGGATGGAACAAGAAGTAAATGAGATGTTAATTCGAAGCGAGGCCGGAGTAGCCAAACGTGCGGCCCGGCGCCGCGATGCCGAGCTATCCGCTTGATAGAGATGACGAAGCCTATATTACCCGCTAAGCTATGCCGCCTGTGATCCCCGATTCAATCAGGAAGCCGTTTTATGTCTCAAGCTGAATACTCTCGTATCGGCGGTTGGTTGCTGGCCCCGCTGGCCTATCTGATCGTTACCCTGCTCAGCGCCAGCCTGATGCTGCTCCTGTACGCCATGGCGATCTTCATGCCCGAGTCGCGCGACTATCTGTTGACCAACGCCCAGGCGTTTACCCTGCAATGGTACTTTTCGGTGCTGACCACGCTCTTGATGTGGGGCTTTACCCTGTGGCTGGTGTTTCTGTTCTGCCAGCGGTCGCAGCGCTTCCCTAAACTGTTCTTGTTATGGCTGCTGATCACGGTGATCCTGGCGGTGAAAGCTTTCGCCTTCGCGCCGGTGCCGGATGAAGTGGCGGTGCGCAGCCTCGGCTGGCCGCTGCTGATGGCGGCGCTGCTGGTGCCTTACATCAAGCGCTCGCAGCGGGTTAAAGGCACCTTTACCGAACGTTAAAGGCGGTTGCAGCACGTTTTATCGGGTGTTTTGTGTAAATTTTCGCCAAAAAAGGCAATACCCCTGCGATTCATATGTTGTCGTCCGGCCGCCGATTCCCGATAATAGGCGGCTTTTATTTTTTTAGGCATCGCAATGACCGAATACCTGCTCCTGTTTGTCGGCACCGTACTGGTGAACAACTTCGTTCTGGTGAAGTTTCTTGGCCTGTGCCCGTTCCTCGGCGTTTCCAAGAAGCTGGAAAGCGCCATCGGCATGGGAATGGCCACCACCTTCGTCATGACGCTGGCCTCCGTCAGCGCCTGGGTGATCAACACCTTTATTCTGGTTCCGCTGGATCTGGTGTACCTGCGCACGCTCTCCTTCATTCTGGTGATCGCCGTCGTCGTGCAGTTCACCGAGATGGTAGTGCGCAAAACCAGCCCGGCGCTCTACCGCCTGCTGGGCATCTTCCTGCCGCTGATCACCACCAACTGCGCGGTGCTTGGCGTGGCGTTGCTTAACGTCAACCTCGGCTACAACTTCCTGCAGTCCGCCGTTTACGGCTTTAGCGCCGCCGCCGGTTTCTCGCTGGTGATGGTGCTGTTCGCCGCCATTCGCGAACGTCTGGCGGTGGCCGACGTGCCGGCGCCGTTCCGCGGCTCCTCGATCGCGCTGATCACCGCCGGGCTGATGTCGCTGGCCTTTATGGGCTTTACCGGGCTGGTGAAATTCTAATGACTGCGTTGTGGATAGCTATCGCGGCTCTAAGCGCGCTCGGGCTGCTGTTCGGACTGGTGCTGGGCTACGCCGCGCGCCGTTTTGAGGTGGAAGAGGATCCGGTCGCCGAGCAGGTCGATGCGATCCTGCCGCAGAGCCAGTGCGGCCAGTGCGGCTACCCCGGCTGTCGCCCCTATGCCGAGGCGGTGGCCAACGGCGAGATGATCAACAAATGCGCGCCGGGCGGCGAACAGGTGATGCTGAAACTGGCGGAGCTGCTCAACGTCGAGCCGCAGCCGCTGGGCAGCGAAGCCGCCGCCGAGCCGGAGCGTAAAGTGGCCTATATCGACGAGGCCAACTGCATCGGCTGCACCAAGTGCATTCAGGCCTGCCCGGTGGACGCCATCGTCGGCGCCACCCGCGCCATGCACACCGTCATCACCGACCTCTGTACCGGCTGCGATCTGTGCGTCGCCCCTTGCCCTACCGACTGTATTGAAATGAGACCGGTCGCTACCACCACCGCCAACTGGAAGTGGGACATGAAGACGATCCCGGTGCAAGTGATCCACGTGGAGCAACATGCTTAATCTGTTCGCCGCCTTTAAAAAAGACCGGATCTGGGATTTCGACGGCGGGATCCATCCACCGGAAATGAAAACGCAGTCCAGCGGTGCGCCGCTGCGTGTCGCGCCCCTGCCCAAGACCTTTATCATTCCGCTGCAACAGCATCTGGGGCCGGAAGGCGAGCTGTGCGTCAGCGCCGGCGATCGGGTGTTGAAAGGCCAGCCGCTGACCGTCGGCCGCGGCCGCACCGTGCCGGTGCACGCCCCGACCTCGGGCACCGTCAGCGCCATTACGCCGCACATCACCGCGCACCCGTCTGGGCTGACGGAGCTGTGCGTGATTATCGAGGCAGACGGGGAAGACCGCTGGTGCGAGCGCGATCCGGTGGCGGATTATCGCCAATCGCCCGCCGCGGAACTGATTCAACGTATTCATCAGGCCGGCATCGCCGGCCTGGGCGGCGCAGGTTTCCCGACCGCCAGCAAACTGCAAGGCGGCATGAGCGGCGTGGAAACGCTGATCCTCAACGCCGCCGAGTGCGAGCCTTACATTACCGCCGACGACCGTCTGATGCAGGAACATGCCGCTCAGATCATTGAAGGCACGCAGATCCTGCAACACATTCTGCAACCCAAGCTCACGTTGATCGGCATCGAAGACAATAAACCGGAGGCAATCGCGGCGCTGAAACAGGCGTTGCGCGGCCAGCCCGGCATTGCGCTGCGCGTCATCCCAACCAAATACCCGTCCGGCGGCGCCAAGCAGCTGACCAAAATTTTGACCGGCAAGGAAGTGCCGCACGGTAAGCACTCCTCCGCTATCGGCGTATTGATGCAAAACGTCGGCACCGCCTTCGCCATCAAGCGAGCGATCGTCGACGGCGAACCGCTGATTGAGCGCGTAGTGACCCTGACCGGCGAGGCGATCGAGCGCCCCGGCAATCTGTGGGCTCGCATCGGCACGCCGGTGCAGCACCTGCTCGACTTCGTCGGTTTCCGCCCGCAGGCGCAGCAGATGGTGGTCATGGGCGGCCCGCTGATGGGCTTCACCCTGCCCGCGCTGAACGTGCCAATCGTCAAGATCAGCAACTGCATTCTGGCGCCGACGGTGGATGAAATGACGCCGCAGGAACCGGAGCAGTCCTGCATCCGCTGCGGCCTGTGCGTAGACGCTTGCCCTGCCGGGCTGCTGCCACAACAGCTGTATTGGTTCAGCCGCGGGCAGGAGCACGACAAGGCGCGCAACCATAACCTGTTCGACTGCATCGAATGCGGTGCCTGCGCGTTCGTCTGCCCCAGCAATATCCCGCTGGTACAGTACTACCGGCAGGAAAAGGCCGAAATCAAGGCTATCGATCTGGAAGCGGCGCGCACCGCCGAGGCCAAGGCGCGTTACGAGGCTAAGCTGGCGCGTCTGGAGCGTGAAAAACTGGCGCGTGAAGAGCGACATAAAAAGGCCGCCGTCAAACTGACCGACGACGATCAGGGCGCAGTGCAGGCCGCGCTGGCGCGCGTGCGCAGCAAGAATGCCGAAGCGTCGGTTACGCCGGTCAACGGCCAGCAGCCGGATAACAGCGAGGTGATCGCTGCCCGCGAAGCACGTAAAGCGCAGGCGCGCGAACGTCGTGCCCAGCTGGCTGCCGAGGTGGAAACGGAAGCGCCACCGGCGACCGCCGGCGACGACGCGCGTAAAGCCGCCGTGGCCGCGGCGCTGGCCCGCGTGAAAGCGCGCAAAGAGGCGCCGGCGGCAAACAACTCCGCCCCGGCGGCAACAGAGGACGATCCGCGTAAAGCGGCCGTTACGGCCGCCCTGGCGCGCGTGAAGGCCAAAAAGGCAGAGCAGCAGGCGGATGCCCCTGCTCCGGCGGAAACGACGCCGGCTGCCGCCGAAGAAGATCCGCGCAAGGCGGCGGTCGCGGCGGCACTGGCGCGCGTAAAAGCCAAGAAAGCGGCGCAACAGGCGGATGCCCCTGCATCGGCGGAACCGGCGCCGGCTGTAGCCGAAGAAGATCCGCGCAAGGCGGCGGTCGCGGCGGCTATCGCCCGCGCCAAGGCCAAGAAAGCGGCGCAGCAGGCGGATGCCCCTGCACCGACGGAACCGGCGCCGGTTGCCGCCGAAGAAGATCCGCGCAAGGCGGCGGTCGCCGCGGCTATCGCCCGCGCCAAAGCCAAAAAAGCCGCCAGAGAATCGCTGGCGGCGGAAACGGAAGACAAATAATGATAGCGGCGCCTGGCTGACGCCAGGCGCCATTTAATCGATAGAAATCAGGTAGGTGTAATCCACTTCAATCTGACGCAGTTTGGATTCAGGATTCCACTCTTTGGTTTGAATGATCTCCATTTCCATACTGCCGCGCACTTTATCCTTCAACCCCGGCATCACATGCGACATCAGGTAGCCGAAAAACTGCAAACACTCTTTCGCCGACCCCTTATGGTTGATAGAGATAAACTCGCGGCTCGGCAAATGGAAGGTGTCTATCTGATGGTTGGAAAGAATATCCTTTCTGTGTTCAGGATCGACCGCCATCACCAGCGTGGATGAGAGCTCGTCGCCCTCCCCGGCATGAGGGGAGTAGATGCTGTAAATCCGCCGACAGTCGACGTGCAGCCCCTTGAAGAAGTCGTTGAAAATCTCATCCTTCATCGCCATGCAGGAAGAGTACTCCAGTTCCTGTTCGGAGGCGAAATCCAGCCGGCGAGTGAAGCCGACCAGCTGCATGTCGGGCAGCGTCAGCCGCTTCACTTCCGGGTAATAACCGGCGCCGTAGCTGGCTTCGAAGTTAAAGCGCGGCATCAGGTTTTTCACGTCCCAGTGCTCCATCGAGCGGTAGCGATTGGGAGTAGTGCCGAAGCGCTGCTTGAACATGCGGGTAAAGGTCTGCTGAGAGTCGAAGCCCAGCTCATCGGAGATATCGATGATGGAGCGACGAGTAATGCGCAACGCCACCGCGGCGCGCGTCAGGATGCGCGAACGGATATAGGTGGCGAGTTGAATGCCGGTAATACGCTTGAATTTACGCTGCAGATGCCACTTGGAATAGCCCGAAATACGCGCGACTTCATCCAGGTTTGGCCGTTTCTCCAGATGTATCTCCACCCACTCAATTAGCTCTTCAATAAAAAAAATGTCTTCATTTGTCATTATTATGGATTCACTGACTCAATAATGTTCGCGATAGTAACCTACACGGATTATGTGAAAGTTGTTATTTTGTGCGGAAATCTGGAGAAAAATGATATCTCATTCAGACGTTTACCCCATTTTCCGCGGTCGATGACGGCGCAAGTTCCACTGACAATTCCTCACGTTAGCCCATTTCCCGGCCAAAAAAAAATCAAATCGCGCCACCCCGATCGCCAGATGTGCGGAAAGCCGAATACCCCTATCATTAAGGCGTATTACCCTCGCATCGAATCAGGTAGAATGCTCGGCTATCATTTTTGCCGCGCCCGCAGTATGGCGCATCGAAACTGCCGCAGGCGCGGCGCAGAAGGTATCGTTACTCTATGAAGTTCAGGCCGGTATCACCCACAGCCGCCAAAGGCTTACACATCGCCAGCTCGCCTTTCACCCACAACCAGCAAAGCACCAGCCGCATTATGCTATGGGTCATGTTGGCGTGCATTCCCGGCATTGCGGCGCAGATTTGGTTTTTCGGCTACGGCGTGCTGATTCAGGTGGCGCTGGCGGCGATCGTCGCGCTGGCTGCAGAAGGCGCGATCCTCAAGCTGCGCAAGCTGCCGGTGCGCAGCCGGCTGGCGGATAACTCCGCCCTGCTGACCGCGCTGCTGCTCGGCATCAGCCTGCCGCCGCTGGCGCCGTGGTGGATGATCGTCATCGGCACCTTCTTCGCCATCGTTATCGCCAAACAGCTGTATGGCGGCCTCGGGCAGAACCCGTTCAACCCGGCGATGGTCGGTTACGTAGTGCTGCTCATCTCCTTCCCGGTGCAGATGACCAGCTGGCTGCCGCCGGATGAACTGCGCGCCGCCGCGCTGTCGCTCCACGACACGCTGCTGGCGATTTTCAGCGGCCATACCGCACAGGGCGCGACGCTGCACGAACTGCAGATGGGCGTGGACGGCATCAGCCAGGCCACGCCGCTCGACGGCTTCAAAACCGGCCTGCGCAGCGGCCACAGCGTGGAACAGGTGTTGCAGCAGCCGCTGTTCGGCGGCGCGCTGGCCGGTATCGGCTGGCAGTGGGTCAACCTCGGTTTCCTGACCGGCGGCCTGTTTATGCTGGCGCGCCGCCTGATCCATTGGCAAATCCCTTTCAGCATGTTGGCCGCCATCGCCTTCTGTTCCGGTCTGGCCTGGTGGATCGATCCGGCGCATCAGGCTTCACCGCTGATCCACCTATTCTCCGGCGCCAGCATGCTGGGTGCGTTCTTTATCGCCACCGATCCGGTCAGCGCCTCCACCACGCCGAAGGGCCGCTTAATCTACGGCGCGCTGATCGGCGTGCTGGTCTGGCTGATCCGCGTCTATGGCGGCTACCCTGATGGTGTGGCCTTCGCCGTGCTGCTCGCCAACATCACCGTCCCGTTAATCGACCACTACACGCAGCCGCGCGTGTACGGCCATCGCTAAGGAGCCGCCATGCTGAATTCCATGAGAAAGCACGGCACCACGCTGGCGGTGTTTGCGGCGGTCACCACCGGCCTGACCGCCGTAGTTTACGCCCTGACGAAAACCACCATCGCCCATCAGGCGGCGCTGCAGCAAAAAGCGCTGCTCGATCAGGTGGTACCGCCGGAAAACTACGACAACATCATGCAGAACGAATGCCTGCTGGTCAGCGATCCGGCGCTGGGCGACGGCGCGCCGCACCGCTTGTACCTGGCGCGCAAAAACGGGCAGCCGACGGCCGCCGCGCTGGAAACCACCGCGCCGGACGGCTACTCAGGCGCCATCAAGCTGCTGGTCGGCGCCGATTTCAACGGCACGGTGCTCGGCACCCGGGTGATTGAACACCACGAAACGCCTGGGCTGGGTGACAAAATTGAACTGCGCATTTCCGACTGGATTTCCTTCTTCAGCGGCAAGAAAATCGACGGCCCGGACGACAAACGCTGGGCGGTGAAGAAAGACGGCGGCATGTTCGACCAGTTCACCGGCGCGACCATCACCCCGCGGGCGGTGGTCAATGCGGTGCGCCGCACGGCGTTGTATATGGAAACGCTGCCGCCTAAACTTGAAAGCTTACCTGCGTGTGGAGCCGCCGAATGAGTGAAGCCAAAGAATTGATCGTTCAGGGGTTGTGGAAAAACAACTCCGCCCTGGTGCAGTTGCTGGGCATGTGTCCGTTGCTGGCGGTGACCTCCACCGTCACCAACGCGCTGGGCCTGGGGCTGGCCACCACGCTGGTGCTGACGCTGACCAACGCCTCCATCTCCGCGGTGCGCCGCTGGGTGCCGAGCGAAGTGCGTATTCCGATCTACGTGATGATCATCGCCGCGGTGGTGAGCATCGTGCAGATGCTGATCAACGCCTATGCCTTCGGCCTGTATCAGTCGCTCGGCATCTTTATTCCATTGATCGTGACCAACTGCATCGTGGTCGGCCGCGCCGAAGCGGTGGCCGCCAAGAAGCCGGTCGGCCTCTCGGCGCTGGACGGCATGGCCATCGGCCTTGGCGCCACCGGCGTGATGGTGACGCTGGGCTCGATGCGCGAACTGTTGGGCAACGGTACGCTGTTCGACGGCGCCGACCAACTGCTGGGCGGCTGGGCCAAGTCGCTGCGCATCGAAGTGGTGCATTTCGACAGCCCATTCCTGCTGGCGATGCTGCCGCCGGGCGCCTTTATCGGCCTGGGGCTGCTGCTGGCGGTCAAGTATCTGATCGACGAAAAAATGAAGGCGCGCAAAGCCCGCGCCGTGGCGGCGGAACCGCTGCTGGAACAAGGACGTGCTGAGAAGGCCTGATGAACAAGCAGAAGCGACTGGAAATTCTGACCCGGCTGCGCGACAACAACCCGCACCCGACCACCGAGCTGGTGTACACCACGCCGTTTGAACTGCTGATTGCCGTGCTGCTGTCTGCGCAGGCCACCGACGTGAGCGTCAACAAGGCGACCGCCAGACTTTACCCGGTCGCCAACACCCCCGCCGCCATGCTGGCGCTGGGGGTTGATGGCGTCAAGGAGTACATCAAGACCATCGGCCTGTTCAACAGCAAGGCCGAAAACGTGATCAAAACCTGCCGTATGCTGCTGGAGCTGCACGGCGGCGAAGTGCCGGAAGATCGCGCCGCGCTGGAAGCGCTGCCGGGAGTCGGCCGCAAGACCGCCAACGTGGTGCTCAATACCGCCTTCGGCTGGGCGACCATCGCCGTGGACACCCACATCTTCCGGGTGTGCAACCGCACCCACTTCGCGCCTGGCAAGAACGTCGATCAGGTGGAAGAGAAGCTGTTGAAGGTGGTGCCCGCCGAATTCAAGGTCGATTGCCACCACTGGCTGATCCTGCACGGGCGCTACACCTGCATCGCGCGCAAACCGCGCTGCGGCTCCTGCATCATCGAAGATCTGTGCGAGTATAAAGAGAAGGTTTATCCGGAATCCTGAGTCTGACGGGTGCGGCAAACCGCACCCGTCGCCGCCACTCCCCCCGCCAGCGCCTCTTTTTTATCGGAAATGTGATATCGCGCAGCAGTAACCCCGGCGTTATCGCGGTTTTCAGTGAAAAACTCAGTGCCGCGTTATTTTCAAGCGAAAAATTAGTCAAAAATTGCGGTGAACGTCACGCTTTCAGGATCACAAGGCGTTCACAAATGCCAGTCCCGTTTTCCTAAATTTCTATAATTTTACAAAACGCTGCATATGCACAACATTCCAATGGATTAACAACCACACATACACTGATGCGCTAAAAAATAGCAATTCAGCAGAATATATCCCTGTTTAAAATCCGTATAGCTTTTAATCAAAACAAAAAATCGGCAAACCATTAAAACCCGAAAGTTAATACTGCATAACATTTGCAACATCGCAGCATAATCCTGCGAGCGTTAAATGTAACCGAATATGACAAACTGCTTGCCACGTTGACAAAGATAGTGAACATTAACCGCCGTCCCCATCCTATAACAACGCAAAAGGATGCCGTTCCGCATCAACTTTTGTACTTTCCCGTCCTCCAAAGACGGGCTGCGAAAAA
The DNA here is from genome assembly GCF_057197125.1 of Serratia sp. LSHTC3. NCBI lineage: Bacteria > Pseudomonadati > Pseudomonadota > Gammaproteobacteria > Enterobacterales > Yersiniaceae > Serratia > Serratia sp. LSHTC3. Next base: position 998,797 of record NZ_JBXUNP010000002.1, on the reverse strand, counting down.
ACAGAGGTACCAGTGTCAACAGCAAACAACCAACACCCGGAGAGCGTTAGCCTTAACGCGTTCAAACAACCGAAAGCGTTCTACCTGATCTTCTCGATCGAACTGTGGGAGCGTTTCGGCTATTACGGCCTGCAGGGCATCATGGCGGTTTATCTGGTCAAGATGCTCGGCATGAGCGAAGCCGATTCCATCACCCTGTTCTCTTCTTTCAGCGCCCTGGTATACGGCTTCGTCGCCATCGGCGGCTGGCTGGGCGACAAGGTGCTGGGCGCCAAACGCGTGATCGTGCTCGGCGCACTGGTGCTGGCCGCCGGTTACGCCATGGTGGCCTACTCCGGCCACGACATCTTCTGGGTTTACATGGGCATGGCGACCATCGCCGTGGGCAGCGGCCTGTTCAAGGCTAACCCGTCCTCCCTGCTGTCCACCTGCTATGAGAAAGATGACCCGCGCATCGACGGCGCTTTCACCATGTACTACATGTCGGTGAACATCGGTTCCTTCTTCTCCATGCTGGCCACCCCGTGGCTGGCGGCGAAATACGGCTGGAGCGTGGCGTTCTCCCTGAGCGTGGTCGGCATGCTGATCACCCTGGTCAACTTTATGATGTGCCACAAGTGGGTGAAGGAAAACGGCTCCAGACCTGACTTCAAGCCGCTGCATCTGCCGAAGCTGCTGATGGTGCTGGTCGGCATCGTGGCGTTGATCGCCGTGTCCAGCTGGCTGCTGCACAACCAGGTGATCGCGCGCTGGGCGTTGGCCCTCGTTTCCGCCGGTATCGTTCTGGTGTTCGCCAAGGAAACCTTCGCCCTGCACGGCGCCGCACGCCGCAAGATGATCGTCGCCTTCCTGCTGATGCTGGAAGCGGTGGTGTTCTTCGTGCTGTACAGCCAGATGCCAACCTCGCTGAACTTCTTCGCCATCCATAACGTGGAACACAGCATCTTCGGCGTCGCCTTCGAGCCGGAGCAGTATCAGGCGCTGAACCCGTTCTGGATCATGCTCGCCAGCCCGATTCTGGCCGCGCTGTATAACAAAATGGGCGATCGCCTGCCGATGCCGCACAAGTTCGCTTTCGGCATGATCCTCTGCTCCTGCGCCTTCCTGGTGCTGCCATGGGGCGCCAGCTTCGCCAACGAACAGGGCATCGTGTCGGTCAACTGGCTGATCCTGAGCTACGCGCTGCAGAGCATCGGCGAGCTGATGATTTCCGGCCTGGGTCTGGCGATGGTGGCACAGCTGGTGCCACAGCGTCTGATGGGCTTCATCATGGGCTCCTGGTTCCTGACTACCGCCGCCGCCGCGCTGATCGCCGGTAAGGTTGCCGGTCTGACCGCCGTGCCAAGCGACATCAACGACGCGCACGCTTCGCTGGCCATCTACAGCCATGTGTTTATGCAGATCGGCATCGTCACCGCCGTCATCGCTATCCTGATGATGCTGACCGCGCCGAAGCTGTACCGCATGACGCTGGACACCACCGAAGACGCCAATCGGCAAGCGCAGGAAGCCGCTGCGGCTCGCTGACCGCCGGCGGATTGAGCGTAAATAAAAACACCGGGGTTAACGCCCCGGTGTTTTTTTATGCCGCAAGAAAAAGGCTTACGCTGACTTGGGTTTGCCGCTCAGGTTGGCCCACATGAATTCGCTTACCAGTGCGCTGTGGAACGCCGCCTGCTGCTTGTCGGCGGCGGCGCTGTGCCCGCCTTCGGTATTTTCATAGAAATAGGCCTGCTGATACCCCATCGCCTGCATGCGCGCCGCCATTTTGCGGGCGTGGGCCGGGTTGACCCGATCATCGCTGGTCGCGGTATAGAACAGCACCGGCGGGTAGGCCGTCTGCGCCTGAATGTTGTGGTATGGCGAGAAGGTCTTGATGTAGGTCCACTCCTCCGGCTTGCTCGGATCGCCGTATTCGGCGATCCACGATGCGCCGGCGGAAAGCTGGGTATAGCGCTGCATGTCCAGCAGCGGCACTTCGCAGACGATGCAGCCGAACAGCTGCGGATACAGCGTCAGCATATTGCCCACCAGCAGGCCGCCGTTGCTGCCGCCGCGTGCGCCGAGATGCGGCGCCGAGGTCACCTTGCGTGCGATGAGATCTTCGGCCACGGCGGCGAAATCCTCATAGGCGCGATGGCGGTTCTGCTTGAGCGCCGCCTGATGCCAGGCCGGGCCGTATTCGCCGCCGCCGCGGATGTTGGCCACCACGTACACCCCGCCGCGCTCCAGCCAGGCCGGCGCCTTGCCGCCGAGATAGCCCGGCAACAGCGGCACTTCAAACCCGCCGTAGCCATACAGCAGCGTCGGCGTGCTGCCGTCCAGCTTGAGATCTTTGGCGGCGATCTGGAAATACGGCACGCGGGTGCCGTCCTTGGAGCGCGCGAAATGCTGGCTGACCTGATAGCCGGCGGCGTCAAAGTCCTGCGGCGCCTGTTTCAGCAGCGTCGCCTCACCGCCGTCGAGATTACCCATATACAGCGAGGTCGGCTGCAGGAACCCGCTGACGGTCAGGAAATAGGCGTTGCTCTCTTCGTCGATGCCGCCGGCGGAAAGGGTGCTGATGGCACCGGGGTTGCCCAGCGGACGACGCTGCCAGCTGCCGCCCTGCGGCGTCAGCACCTCCAGCCGGTTGACCACGTTATCCATGATGCTGAGGATCAGGTGATCGCGGGTGCCGCTGTAGCCGCTCAGCGCCTGCTCCGCCGTCGGGGTAAACAGCAGCTGCAGCTCGCGCTTGCCCGCCAGATAGTCATCGAAGTTGGCCGCCAGCAGCGCGCCGGACGGATAACGCTTGCCGCCCACTTCCCAGTCGCTGCTCGGTTTGATCAGCAGCCATTCCCGATGCGTGTCCAGCTCGGCGTCGGACGGGATGTCGATTTTTTTCTGCCGACCATCCTGAGCCAGCAAGAAATAGTCACGGCGATAGAAGTCCAGGCTTCGGCCGACGAAATCGCGCTCAAAGCCCGGCGTGCGGTCGTGATAGGCGAAGACCGCCATGTCTTCGGGCTGCGCTTCATACAGCGTTTCGGCGGCGCTCAGCGGCGTACCGCGCCGCCAGCGTTTGGCGATGCGCGCGTAGCCGGACTGGGTCATCGAGCCGGGGCCGAAATCGGTGGCGATGAACAGCGTGTCCCGATCGACCCAGGAAACCCGGCTTTTCGCCACCGGCACGTTGAAACCGTCTTTGACGAAACGTTTGGCAACCAGATCGAATTCGCGGATTTCGGTGGCGTCACCGCCGTCCGGCGACAGCTGCATCAGGCAATAACGGTATTCCGGCGCCAGCGGTTGCGAGCCCTGATAAACCCAATCCTTGCCCTCCGCTTTGCCCAACGCATCGATATCCAGCACCGTCTCCCAGGCCGGTTTGGCCTTGCGGTACTCGTCCAGCGTGGTGCGCCGCAGCAGGCCACGCGGGTTGGCCTGATCCTGCCAGAAGTTGTAATAGTACTCGCCGCGTTTGCTCACCCACGGGATCTGGGTGTCTTTATTGAGGATATCCAGGACTTCGCGCTCAATGCGCTGAAAGTCTTCGCCCTGACCGAAACGTGCCACGGTGCGCTGATTTTCCTGCTGCACCCATTGCAGCGCTTTTTTACCCTGCAGCTCTTCCAGCCACAGGAATTCATCGCCGGCGGCCGCGCCGCCCTCCGCCGCCATCGCCAGGCGGATACTGTTGGGTAATGAAGTCATCGCGAATACGGCTCCTGCGGTTTGCGCACTGAGTTTAATGAACTGACGTCGATTGGTGACCGGCAAAATCAAGCTCCTTTTGAGTCGGCTGCAACGCCGCCCCGTCATGGGCGACAGCCTGTGAAATAAGAGTCATTTTCAACAAGGTAGGCGTTTGGCGGCGCGGAGTCAAAGCCCACGGCCGCCGCGTTGAGTCAGGATTGAGGATAGTGGATCAGATCGTGGATACGCACCGTTTGTGAACCGGCGTTGCGGTAAGCATGCGGCCGATCGGCCTGAAAGCGCATCGCCTCGCCGGCCGCCAGGCTGTGCCACGCGCCGTCTATCGCCAATTCCAACCGGCCGCTGATCACGATCACATGCTCGATCACGCCCGGCTCATGCGGCGACGATTCGCTGAGCGCACCCGGCGCGAGATCGATGACGAACATATCGAAACCCAGCTGGCGATCGTAGGGAAACAGCGGCACCACGCGCATGTCGGCGTTGTCCTGATCGTACACCGGCAGATCGCCATAGCGGTGCAACGTCGCCTGCTGCTGCGCGGGTGAGGCCTCAAGAAAGGCGGAAAACGCCACGTTGAAACCGGTGGCGATCTTCCACAGCGTCGCCACCGTCGGGCTGGACTCGCCGCGTTCAATCTGCCCGAGCATCGCCTTGCTGACGCCGGTGTATTCCGCCGCCTGCGTCAGGCTCCAGCCGCGCTGTGCGCGCAGCGTGCGAAGGGTGTGCGCCAAATGGCCGGCCAGTTCCTGCATCCTGTTCTCCTCTGCGTGTCGAGCCAGATTATACCCGCTTGTGCGCTATAGCGCACGATGCTATGCTGATTTCTTGCCGTGCGTTATAACGCACAACCACCGATTGGAGCTGCTCATGCGCCCTGCCGTCACCCTGCGTCATCTGACCCTGCCCGCCGTCATGGCCGGCTTTGTCGCCGTTCTGGTCGGTTACACCAGCTCTGCCGCCATCATTTTCCAGGCCGCCGCCGCCGCAGGCGCCACGCCGGCGCAGATCGGCGGCTGGCTGAGCACGCTTGGGATCGCGATGGGCGTCACTTCCCTCGGGCTGTCGCTTTACTATCGCACCCCGATCCTCACCGCGTGGTCGACGCCAGGAGCGGCGCTGCTGGTCACCAGCCTGCCCGGCACGCCGATCCATGAGGCGATCGGGGTGTTTATCTTCGCATCGGGACTGATCCTGCTCTGCGGCGTCACCGGGCTGTTCGCTCGCCTGATGGATTATATTCCGCAGGCGATTTCCGCCGCGATGCTGGCGGGGATCCTGCTGCGTTTCGGGCTGGACGCCTTCGCTTCGCTGCAGCTCAATTTCCTCCTCAGCGCCGGTATGGGGCTGACCTATCTGCTCAGCCGCCGTTACCTGCCGCGCTACGCCATCGTATTGACGCTGGCGATTGGGCTGGCGATCGCCGCGCTGCAGGGCGATATCCAGCTGACGCAACAGACGCCGGCGTTCGCCGTGCCGGAATTTATCGCGCCGCATTTCAGCTGGCCGACGCTGCTCGGCATCGGCGTGCCCTTCTTCGTGGTGACCATGGCTTCACAGAACGCTCCCGGGATCGCTACGCTGCAGGCGGCGGGTTACCGTGTCCCCACCTCACCGCTGATCGCCTGGACGGCGCTGACCGCGCTGCTGCTGGCGCCATTCGGCGGTTTCTCGGTGTGCATCGCCGCCATTACCGCCGCCATTTGCATGGGGCCGGACGTGCATCCCGATCCGCAGCGGCGCTATATGGGCGCGGTGGCCGCCGGCGGTTTCTACCTGCTGGCCGGGCTGTTCGGCGGCGCCATCGGCCTGCTGTTCAGCGCGTTGCCGGTCGCCCTGATCCACACCATCGCCGGGCTGGCGTTGCTCGGCACCATCGGCGGCAGCCTGCAACGCGCGCTGCATGATGAAAAACAGCGCGACGCGGCGCTGATCGCCTTCCTCATCACCGCTTCCGGCGTCACGCTGCTCGGCATCGGTTCGGCCTTCTGGGGCATTGTCGGCGGCGCCATCGCCCATCTGCTGCTGTCGCTGCCGCGGCGAACCTCCGAGGCGTAACGGGCGGTCTACATTGACAAGCGACGCCGTGGCGCCTTCACTTTCTCTGTCGTCTGACTGTCAATTCACCTAATAAGTGACGCCGTCACCAAGGAAGCTTATGACTGAGAAAGCCGCGCTGTTGGCTCAGCGCCTGATACGCAATGTCGAACAGGTAGAGATGAAACATGACCGGCGGCCGCCGTTGTATGACAGCGTCGGCGCCCGTCTCGGCACCGGCACCGCCGCCGACAAGCTGGGCGCCTCTTTCGATTGTGTGGCGCCGGGCATGCGTTCCTGCCCCTACCATTTTCACTACGCTCAGGAGGAAATGTTCATCATTCTGGAGGGCTGCGGTACGCTGCGAGTGGCCGGAGAAATGCTGCCGATCGTCAGCGGGGATGTCATTTTCATTCCGCCGGGCCCGGAATACCCGCACCAGATCATCAACACTTCCGATGCGCCGCTGAAGTACCTGTCCGTCAGCACGCGCGAACAGCCGGAGCTGGTGATGTACCCGGATTCCGGCAAATACCAGGCGATGGCGCGCAGCGCAGACGGCGAGCAGGTGCGCTACCTGCAGCGCCCTTCAACCTCGCTCGATTACTGGCAGGATGAACCCTGAATCGCCGTCCGGCAACGGGATATCCAACGCGCGCGCCGCCAGTTCGGCCACGCGAAAGTCAATGTCAGCCGCCTGCCCGTCTTCCATGAACCAGGCGGCGGAGAGCCCCGACCAGGCCAGGATCCATTGCAGCAAGCGCCGGCGATCCAACCCGGCCAACCGGCACACCTGTTCCACGCGGCGCTGGAAAATGGCCGGATCGGTGGCGATACCGTAGTTGGGATTGCAGAAGATATTGGCGTAATCGAAGCCCCGTTCACCGTACAAACGCTTGGGGTCGATCGCCAGCCAGCCGCGTTCGCCGAAGTCGAGCACATTGTCATGGTGGATATCGCCGTGCAGCACGCTTTCTTCTCGCGGGCTGCTCAGCAATTCCGCCGCCGTTGTGGCGCTGAGGCGCAGCATGCCGCCGTGCGCCTGCGCCGCCGGCCACAGCGAGCTGAACCACTCCTGCAGCGGGATCAATTCGGGCAGCGGTGCCTCTCGCGGCGCATGCAAGGCGGCGATCGCCCGGCACAGGATCTGCGTGGCCTGTTCATCGTCGCCATCACGCACCAGCTGCGCCAACGAACCTTCGCCCTGCGCGCGCTCCAGCAGAATGCCGTCGTCGTGCCACGCCAGCACCAGCGCGGCGCCTTCCCCGCGCCACCAGCACATCAGCCGGCCACCGAAGCGCTCCTCCTGCTCGCGGGCGATCTTCAGCATGGCGGCCTCGCCCCGGTAACGCACCGGCATCAGCAGACTGCTGTGGGTTTCGAAGGCTTTGCCATCCTGTTCCAGTTGCCAGCGTTGCAGGTAGGGAGTAAAAATCGGGTTCATCGTCTCATGCGTCCTTGTGGCCGAGCTGCGCCGCACTGTCACATTCGGGTGAAGACGACGTATAAAATAAAGAGGGATGATACTCTCAAATATCATCGGTGCGCGGCGCCTGGCCGCCGTTTCTTCAGTATCCTAACCAAGTTTGTCGATTTTATTAACCGGTCTTGCGCGGGGTTTGACCATGACATCATTAAAACGCACGAATTATCCGCAGTTGCCGACGCCGGGCGGCCCCTATGTGCATGCGGTGCGCCACGGCGATCGCTTATACGTTTCCGGCTTGACGGCCTACGCCACCGACGCTCAGGGATTGAGCGCGCCGGAGCAAACGCAGGAGATCCTCGAACAGCTGGCCACCATTGCCGCCAGCGAAGGCGTCAACCTCAAGGCATTGATTAAAATCAGCGTGTTCCTGACCGACATCGCCGATCTGGCGGGCGTGCGCCCGGTGCTGTTTGACTATTTCGATGGCGCGCTGCCGGCCTGTTCACTGATGGCGGTCAGCGCGTTGTTCTCACCCGCGGTGTGTGTGGAAATAGAGGCGGTGATGGCGTTGCAGTAATGCGCGGCTAGAGCGCGCCCTCATCCGGCACGCAGGGGCCGATCTTGAACCAGGCTTTGGCGATCCTCCCCTGTTCCACTTCATAGATGGCGATGACATCCATTTTGCCGCGCCCCTGCGGGAAATTGCGCGTCACCACCTCCTGATCGACCACCATATTGCCTACCGCCATGCGTTTTATCCGTTCGCCATACAGACTCGGCTCCTGGAAACGCACCAGATGCCGTTCACGGATCGCCGCCTTGCCGCTGGCCAGCAGCGTGTCTGGATGCTCGTAATACTGGGCGTCGTCCGCCCAGCAGGCCATAAAGGCCTCGATGTCGCGGGCGTTATAGGCGTCAAGCTGTTGTTGAACCACATCCTGCGGGCGTGCCGTTTTATCGTTCATCACATCCTCCTGCCGAAGTTAACCGCCGCATGCGTCGAACCCATCACGTTAACCGCCCAGTGCTGCAGCTTGATGACACGGCGAATTATGAATAAAAACCCAAAAATAACGAATAAATAACCTATCATGCCCAATGAACAATTCAAGCGCCCACGCATAAATTTTCTGCGCCGCGCCAGGGGCGGTGAAAACCGCATGACGCCGCGCGTTAATCTTTGCGACGGTGAGGGAAATTCTGCTAATTTAGCGTGAACAGCCTGACGATAACGAAACGCTATGCAGCAAAAACCGGTGTTGGACGAAGCCAGACAGTTAAAACGACTCAACGCCGCCACGCGGCGCCAATCCCATATGTACAAATGGATCGCGCTGATTGCGGCGCTGGATGCGCTGTTGGTGTTTTGGTATGACCGGGATATGCGCAACGTCACCTTCTCGGGAGCGGTTGCGCTGGTGTGCGGCTATTTGTGGATCCGCGATCGCAACAAGGCCCGGGGTTACCGGCGCGAGTTTGACCGCAAATTCGGCAAGCGCAGCGGCGATTAAGGCTGCATCGCCTCCAGCACTTTAGCACTGTCGACGATCTGCACGAACTTCACGATTTTGCCGGCGCGCAGCGTATAAATATGCGCAAAAGAGGCGCTGAAGGATTTGCCGGTGGCCCGGTAGGTGCCGTGATAAAAACCCTGAGCGATCACGTTGTCGCCGGCGTCGTAAAAGTGATCGACGTCGGCGCGGTAACCTTGCCATTCGCTGCCCAGGCGCTGATGCACGTTCTTGATGATGTTCTCCGGGCCGATATAGGTACCGGCGTAAGGGAAACCGGCGGCTTCGGTCCACTCGGCATCAGGGGCCAGCGCCGCCAGCAGATTGCGGCCGTTTTCTTCGGAGCTGCCTTCATAGGTTGCGCGCACTATTTCAAGAGGGGTTGGCATGTCTCTTCTCCCATGGCTGATGAGGATATTCCGGCCATCCCCGCGGACACAGGCTCTCACCAAGCGGAGACGGCGGAATTCGGCTATTCTAGGTTGCTTGTTTCGCTGCAAAAACCGCAGTTATGACAATAGTGGGTTGCACTTTAGTAAACAATAGCCGTTTTACTGTCATCCTCCCGGCATCCGGCACGGCTATGCTGATTGACCGATTTCCCCCAACAGGAGCTGAACGTGTCTTTACCCTCGCTGACGCAAGAGCTGTTACAACCGTTTTCCCCCTACCAGGCGCTGGCACAAACGTTGCTGCCGCTCACCCTCGAGTCGGACGACGGTTCGCATGACGTCGCGCACCTGCACCGGGTCTGGAAGAACTGCCGTCGGATCAGCAAGCAGGAAGGCGGCGACCGGCGCATTCTCTGCGCGGCGGTGCTGCTGCACGACGCCGTCGCGGTGGAAAAGAATTCGCCGCAGCGCCATCTGGCCTCGCGCATGGCGGCAGAGCAAGCCACGCTGACGCTGGCCCGGCTGGAATGGGCGCCGGCGGACATCGCAGCGGTGGCTCACGCCATTGAAGCGCACAGTTTTTCCGCCGGCATCCCGCCGCAAACGCTGGAGGCGAAGATCCTGCAGGATGCTGATCGCCTCGACGCTATCGGCCTTATCGGCGTGGCGCGCTGCTTCTATATCGGCGGCCGCATGCGCAGCGCGCTGTATGACGCCGCCGATCCGCGGGCCGAACATCGTCAATACGACGACAAGCGTTTCTGCCTCGACCACTTCGAAACCAAACTGTTCAAGCTACAAGACGGCTTCCAGACCGCCGCCGGGCGGCAGATGGCCGAACAGCGCACCGAACGCATGCGGCGCTTTGTCGACGATCTGCTGGAGGAGGTGTAATGCCGGCCTACGGGGCATTTTCGTTATGCCCATAACATTTTCGGTCATATAACGCCGCTAAACTGTAAGTCAACTTCACCGAACGGGCGGCACAGATGAAAAAGTTGACGTTGAAAGAGATGACGGAAAGCGAACAGCGGGAAGTGAAAACCGAATTGGACAAGGCGCGTAAAAGCCATGGCAGGCCGCTGACCAACGCCGAACAGCACAAGGTCAAGGATGAAGTGGTGGCGCGCATCATGGCCGCCAGAGCGAAGCTCGCCAAGGCGGAGCGTGCAGAACGCAAAGCCAACCGCTACCGGCCAAGTGGCGACACTTTCAGTTGGTCTGCCACCATCGGCTCCCGCCCGCCGCGCTGAGCCAACCCTCCCCGCCGCGGCGGGGATTTTTATTTATTAGCCAAACTCATCCTCACCGGCGAATCATGAATAACAATGTTATCAATCTGTTGTAAATTGACAGCCTGATGAAGAATATTCATTATCACCCCACTTCCCCTTTTCGCGAGACTGCCATGGCCTACCCACGCAACGCTGATATTCTGATGACGCCTGCGTTGCCCCTTGGCGGTTTGGCGGCGGTTACATCAAAGAAACAGACGCTCATTTGACCGGGGCGCGCTGTCCCGTCAGATGAGCTGACTGGATGGCACGCAACGCCCCGCCTTCAATTTTCTCATCTGGCTTCTCTGTCGGTCACACAGAAGGAATATTTTATGGCCTCATTTTCGGGTATTTGGGTGGCGATGGTTACCCCTTTCAATCACGACGCCGTCGACCTGCCGGCGGTGCAACGCCTGGCGCGGCACCTGCTCGACGCCGGCATCGATGGTCTGGTGGTCTGCGGCTCCACCGGTGAAGCCGCCGCGCTGAGCAAAGAAGAACAGCTGGCGGTGCTCGACGCCGTATTGGAAGTGGCGCCTGCACGCCAGGTGGTGATGGGCCTTTCCGGCAATAACATGGCCGCCACGCTGCAAATGCAGCAGGCCATTCAGCTGCGCGACATCGCCGGCGTGCTGATCCCGGCGCCTTACTACATCCGCCCTTCGCAATGCGGCCTGATCGACTATTTTACCCAGTTGGCCGACGCCTCCACCGTGCCGGTGATCCTGTACAACATTCCGCAGCGCACCGGCATCGCCATGGAGCTGGCCACGCTGCGCCGGCTCGCACGCCATCCGCGCATCACCGCCATCAAGGACTGCGGCGGCAACCCTGACACCACCATGGCGCTGATCGCCGATGGCGAAATCGATGTGATGACCGGGGAAGACAATCTGATCCTCACCACGCTGTGCCTCGGTGGCACCGGCGCCATCTCCGCCGCCGCGCATGTTCACCCGGAACGTTTCGTCCAGCTGGTGCAGCAGGTCGCCGCCGGCGATCTGGCTGCGGCGCGCAGCAACTTCTACGAGCTGCTGCCGATGATCCACCAGATGTTCAGCTTCCCGAATCCGGCGCCGGTCAAGACGGTGCTGGCCCAGCAGGGGCTGATCGCCAACGAGTTGCGTTCGCCGATGCAGGTGGCGCCGCCGGCGCTGCAGCAGCAGATCGCCGCGACGCTGGCGCAGCTGCAGCCCGCCGAGGCGATCGTCGGTTAAATTTGTTAGCTAAGCCGCTGTAATTTTGGTGCTATGGGACTACGATGAGAGGTTAAGCATGCCCGTCATTCGTCATCAACAAGGAGCTTCCGATGAAACTGTTCTATAAAGCCGGCGCCTGTTCGCTGTCCCCGCATATCGTGTTGCGTGAGGCAGGGCTGGATTTTACGGCGGAGAAGGTCGATCTGGCGCAGAAGAAAACCGAGAGCGGCGCCGATTACCTCGCCATCAACCCCAAGGGACAGGTCCCGGCGCTGCTGCTGGATGACGGCAGCCTGCTGACCGAAGGCGTGGCGATCGTGCAATATCTGGCGGACCGTGTGCCGGATCGCAACCTAATCCCGGCGGCGGGCACCCTGTCGCGCTACCACGCGATCGAATGGCTGAACTACATTGCCACCGAGCTGCACAAAGCATTCAGCCCGCTGTTCAACCCGAAAACGCCCGAGGAATACAAAACCATCGCGCGCGCCAGGCTGGAGCAACAGTTCAGCTATCTGGATTCGGTGCTGGCGAAGCAGCACTTCCTGTTGGGAAACCGTTTCAGCGTGGCCGACGCCTATCTGTTCACCGTGTTGCGTTGGGCGTTCGCCCTGCAGTTCGACGTGCGCAAACACGCCCATCTGGCGGCCTGGTTCGATCGCGTTGCGGCGCGCCCGGCGGTGGATGCGGCGCTGAACGCCGAAGGATTGAAGTAAACATTCGGCCCCGGTGGCTATCGCCGGGGCCCGTTGCACTTACAGTTTTACCGCTTTGAACTCGCTGCGCGGTTGCACGATCCGATCCTGCGCCGCCACTACCTGCAGTTCGTACTCGCCCATCGCCTGCGTGGTCAGCATCACCTCATACACGGCGGCGGTCACGTGCTCCAGCGCTTTATCCAGCGCCTCGCCCTTCAGCAGATCCACCAGCAGCAGACCACTGGTCAAATCGCCGACGCCGACCGGTTGACGCGCGCCGAAGTCCACCAGCGGCCGGCTGATGTGCCAGGCCTCCTCCGCCGTCACCAGCAGCATTTCAAAACAGTCGGCGTGATAGCCGGCCCGGGCCAGATGCTTGACCAGCACCAGCCGCGGCCCTTTGGCGATCAGCGCGCGGGCGGCCTGCACCGCATCGGCCACGTTGGCGACGGCCATCTGGCTCAGCATCTCCAACTCCAGCAGGTTCGGCGCCATCATGTCGCTGCACGGCAGCGCCTGGCAGCAGTGAAACTCGGCCACGCCCGGCGCCACGATGCAGCCTTTTTCCGGATGTCCCATCACCGGATCGCAGAAATACCAGGCATTCGGGTTCGCCTGCTTAACCTGGCGCACGATCTCCAGAATATGGTCGCCCTGCTCCGGCGAACCGATATAGCCACTCAACACCGCATCACAGCGCTTCAGTTGATCGATATTGGCGATGCCCTGCGCGATCTCGGTCAGGTGATTGGCCGGCATGACGCAGCCGGTCCACTGGCCGTATTGCGTATGGTTGGAGAACTGTACCGTGTTCAGCGGCCAGACGTTGGCGCCCATGCGGCGCATCGGAAATTCAGCCGCACTGTTGCCGGCGTGACCAAACACCACGTGCGACTGGATAGAAAGAATGTTTTTCATCGACAGAACTCGTTCGGAATACGGCAGCCGGGCGGCTGCGCAAAAATAAAGGGGCCGCCAGGGCCCCTTACCATTATTATTCGCTTACTGCCAATCCACCAGGCAGTAATGCTTTTTGCCGCGGCGCAGCAGCGTGTAGCGGCCGAACAGACGGTCTGAATCGCTGAAGCGGTATTCGGCATCGGACTGCTTCTCGCCGTTGATGGTTACCGCGTTGGAGCCGATCATGGTGCGTGCCTGGCCGCGTGACGGTACCAGCTCGGCATTCACCAGCGCCTGCTGCAGATCGGCGTCGCGGTCCAGTTTGATGGTCGGCATGCCGTCCTGCGCCAGCTGGGCGAAGTCCGCTTCGGTCATGTCGTGCAGCGCACCGGAGAACAGACTCTGGGTGATGCGCTTGGCGGCCGCCAGGCCTTCCGCACCGTGCACCATGCCGGTCACTTCTTCCGCCAGCACGTACTGGGCGCGCGGCGCCTTGCCGCTGTTCTTGTCTTCTTCTTCCAGCGCGTTGATGTCTTCCAGGCTCATGAAGGTGAAGAACTTCAGGAAGCGGTAAACGTCGGCATCTGCGGTGTTGATCCAGAACTGGTAGAACTTGTACGGGCTGGTTTTTTCCGGCGCCAGCCAGACCGCGCCGCCTTCGGTTTTACCGAACTTGGTGCCGTCTGCCTTGGTGATCAACGGCACGGTCAGGCCGAACACCTGCTTCTGATGCTGACGACGCGTCAGATCGATACCCGAGGTGATGTTGCCCCACTGATCGGAACCGCCGATCTGCAGCTCCACCTGGTGGCGGTTGTACAGTTCGGAGAAATCGAAGCCCTGCAGCAGGTTGTAGGAGAACTCGGTGAAGGAGATGCCGGAGTCGTCGCGATTCAGGCGCTGCTTAACCGCTTCCTTGTTAATCATCTGGTTGACGGAGAAGTGCTTGCCGATATCACGCAGGAAGGTCAGCACGTTCATGCCGCCGAACCAGTCGTAGTTGTTGGCCGCGATAGCGCTGTTGCTGCCGCAGTCGAAATCGAGGAACGGGGAAACCTGTTTGCGGATCTTCTCGACCCACTCGTTCACCGTATCGGTGGTGTTCAGCTTGCGCTCCGCCGCTTTGAAGCTCGGATCGCCGATGAGGCCGGTGGCGCCGCCCACCAACGCTACCGGCTTGTGGCCGGCCAGCTGGAAGCGCTTCAGGCACAACAGAGGAACCAGATGGCCCAAATGCAAGCTGTCAGCGGTCGGATCGAAACCGCAATACAGTGCAATTGGCCCTTGCGCCAGTCGCTCCGCTAACGCTTCCTCATCCGTAACCTGGGCAACGAGGCCCCGCTCTTGCAGTTGTTTAATCAAGTTGCTGCTTGCCATCAATGACTCCATGTATAAACGAATGCACCTTTGCCGGTACACGGCCTTTCGCCCAGTGGCGAAATAAAAATTCAGGGTAGCGCATAGAATAAAGCGCCGGCGGCATCAGCACCAGCGCTTAGAGAGGATTTTCCGCCTTCAGGGTGCCAGTCGGTCAATTTTCCAGTCATTCCCGTCCCGCTGATACAGGAAACGGTCATGCAGGCGATGGGCGCCACCCTGCCAGAACTCGACGGAGTCGAATTTCACGCGGAATCCGCCCCAGAAACTCGGCAACGGCACCTCGCCCTGCTGGAACTTCTGCTTCAGCTCGAGGAATTTGCTTTCCAGCACGCCGCGCGCGGAAATGCGCGACGATTGCTGCGAGACCCAGGCGCCGATCTGGCTGTCCTTCGGCCGGCTGTTGAAATACTTCAGCACGTCGAGCGTCGACAGACGCTCCGCCTGGCCGAGGAAAATCACCTGGCGATCGAGCATGTGCCAGGGGAACAGCAGGCTGATATGCGGGTTGTGCGCCAGCTGTTGCGCCTTGCGGCTGCCGAGGTTGGTGTAGAACACCAGCCCCTGCTCATCGAAATGCTTCAGCAGCACGATGCGTTGATAAGGCTGGCCGTGTTCGTCGACGGTGGCGACGCACATGGCGGTGGGATCCGCAAGGCGCGCGTCGCAGGCCTGTTTCAACCAACGCTCGAACAGTTCGAGCGGGCTGGCGGTCAGATCGTTGCGGCGCAGGCCGCCCCGGGTGTATTCACGGCGCAGGTCCGCAACATCAAACTCATTCTTTTCAATCATCTGGGTTATCGACCAACTGAAAAAATCCGTCGTTACATTCTGCGCCTGCGGCGTCAGGAACTCAATCGCTCCGACGCCGCCGTCAACCCTCACTCCGTCAACACGCAGTCGCTCATGACTACCTTGCCGTTGCGCTCAAGATAGGCGTTACGGTCTTTCGACCAAAAAGTGTATTTGCCGTCGCTGTATTTGGCGCCGGTCAGCGCCAGCACCTGCTTGAGATGCAGCTGCTCGCCATCCATCAGCAGGCTGACTTCGCTCGCCTTGCCGTCGAGCGCCACCGTCAGCGGCGTAGTGCCGCACTGGTAGTGCATCGTCTGGCTGCTCTGCGGCAGGATGTAGCTGCAGCCGGACAGCGCCAGCGCGCCGGCGACGAAAATGACTTTTTTCATGCTGTTGCTCCTTAGAAAAATCCTTCACAGGCTATCCTAACAGAGCTAACGGCCCCCCAATGGCAAAACCGGATAAATCCCACCCAGCACCGTTTCACGGCTGGCGCCGGTTACCGAAGGCAGGTTGCCGGCCTGGCCGGACAGCGTACGGAAGGCCAGCCAGGCAAAGGCCAACGCCTCCATGTCGTCACCGCTGACGCCGAAATCGTCGGTCAGCCCGACCTCAGTGCCCGGCAGCAGCGCCGACAAACGCGCCATCAGCAGCGTGTTGCGTGCCCCGCCGCCGCACACCAACAGACGCTCGCACCCGCCGGCCAGCTGCACCTGTTCGCTAATGCTGACGGCGGTCAGCTCCGTCAGCGTGGCCTGCACGTCGACCGGCGCAATCGCCGGTAGTCCGGCCAGCTGCCGCTCCAGCCAAGCGATATTGAAATACTCGCGGCCGGTGCTTTTCGGCGCCGGTTGCGCGAAGTACGGATCCGCCAGCATCTGCTGCAACAACGGCAAGCAGACTCGCCCCTGCATCGCCCAGCCGCCGTCCTGATCATAAGGCTGCGCGCGGTGGCGCCACACCCAGGCGTCCATCAGCATGTTGCCCGGCCCGGTATCGAAACCGCGCACCGCCGTACCGGGCAACAGCAGAGAGAGGTTGGCGATGCCGCCGACGTTTAGCACCATGCGCCGCTCGACGGGATGCCCCAGCAGCGCCTGATGAAACGCCGGCACCAGCGGGGCGCCCTGCCCGCCGTACGCCATGTCGCGCCGGCGGAAATCGCCGACGGTGGTGATATTGGTCAGCGCGGCGATGCGGTTGTTATCGCCGAGCTGCATCGAGAAACGCGCGTCGCCTTCCGGCTCGTGCCACACCGTCTGGCCGTGGCAACCGATGGCGGTGACCTGCTCCGCGTCGATGCCGGTTTGCTTCAGCAGGCCGAGCACCGCCTCGCCGAACAGCGTACCCAACTGCGCATCCAGCCGGCCGACGGCGGCCAACGTAGTTTGCTGCCCCTGGCACATCCCCAGGATCTCTTTTTTCAACGCCATCGGCATCGGATGGCTATAGCTGGCCTGCTGCGCCACCATGCGATCGTCAATCGCGGCCAATACCACATCGATTCCGTCCAGACTGGTGCCGGACATGACGCCTATATAGCGGCCTGACTTCATAGCAACATCCTCTAACCCGCACGGTAAGCAAATTTTATCCTGACAAATAAACCAGAATTGACGAATTAACGCCATGAATTATGATGCTTTTTTTTACGCGCCGTGAGCCAGATGCGTCTCTGTGGCACATTTTATGTGTTAAACCGTGCGTTAACCGGCAACGGAATGTCGGTGAGGCTGTCATAAAGGTAAACCGCGGTTTATTATTGGTTGAACAGAGAAAAGTTAAGCTGCGTGCAGCGATGAGGCATGGCGCTGTATCAACTTTCAGCCATACTTTGTCTATCATTTTCACTGAATCTTGCCTGGTGAGCATTGCCAGGTTATGGACTACTACCATCAGGAGTTTTATATGATCAAGCGTCTTCTCGTCGTTGCCGTCGCCGCCGTTACGTTGGCTGGGTGTGCCAATGAATCCATGTCCGGCGATGTCTACTCGTCCTCGCAGGCCAAGCAGGTGCAGAACGTCACTTACGGGACGCTGGTTTCCGTGCGTCCGGTTAAAATTCAGGGCGGCGAAGGCTCCAACGCCTTGGGGATGATCGGCGGCGCGGTAATTGGTGGGTTGTTGGGCAACACCGTTGGCGGCGGCACCGGCCGTACGTTGGCTACCGCGGCGGGCGCTATCGCCGGCGGCGCGGCGGGCAACAGCATCGGTGAAGTGGCCGGTCGTACCTCAGGCTACGAGCTGGAAATCAAAACCGACCAGAAAGAGAACATCGTGGTGGTGCAGAAAGCAGGCGACACCAAGTTCAGCCCGGGTCAGCGCGTGCGCATGGCGCGCATGGGCGACACCATCACCGTCTCTCCGCTGTAAGTCAGCAGGCGGCACACGGCAAACCGGAGGCAATCGCCTCCGGTTTTATTTCTGATGCTGTGAAACTGTAATCGTAGAAAAATAAGAATATTATTATTTGTTCTGCAGTTCGGTGATATTTTGTTCTAACTTGCCAATCAGCCCTACCAACAGATGCACTTCGTCGGCGGTAATGCCGCTTAAAATCTCACTGCGTGTAGACGTGATCACACTGTCCACTTCCCTGATGATCGGATCGGCCGCTTCGGTCAGCTTGATGCGCTTCGCGCGGCGATCGTTGGCACAGGTGTGACGCGTGATCAGCCCCTTCTCCTCCAATTGGTCCAGCGTGCGAACCAGTGACGGTTGCTCGATACCGATCGCCTTGGCCAACTGGATTTGCGACTGCTCCGGCGGCAAACGATTGATATTGTGCAAAGTGACCCAGTGCGTTTGGGTCAGCTCCAACGGCTTGAGCCGATGATCGATGAGCGCGCGCCAAACACGAACTAATCGTGCTAAATCTGAACCTAATGTTGACTCCACTTCCCCCTCCTTATAATTAGCATGCTAACATTACCTCCCAGAGTTTAGACTATTTTGGGTAACTCACATTAAAAACACAAATGTATATAATGTATATTGTGGAAATAGCCACTATTTTCGGCCGTTATCGTTTAATCGTTATGCAAATATTCAACATATTCACCCTTAGGGATTGTTAATGTGAATACATCATGGTTACACACCTCATCCCCCTTACCCGATTTGGTCCTGGGGGCATCGCTTTATTTTCCACCTATATTTAAAGCTTTTTTACTAGGACTGGTCTTATGGCTGCTGATTCATCAACTGCTGAGAGACTGGATGTATTCCGGTGAAATCTGGCATCCCATGTTGATGGACCTGTCCATTTTCGTTCTGACCGTCAGCGGTTCCTTATGGATTTTAGCGAGTTGGTAACCCATGCAGCATAAAACATTAAAATACTTCTCTACGGTGATCGTCTGCGCCATTGCCGTCTGCGCCGGTTGGTGGCTCTGGAATTATTATATGCAATCCCCATGGACCCGTGATGGAAAAGTGCGCGCCGAACTCGTCAATATCACCCCTGAAGTCTCTGGAAGATTAGAGAAAATAAGCGCGAATGACAATCAGTTCGTACCTGCGGGAAGTCTGATTTTTACCCTCGACCCGGTGCCCTACCAGATCGCGCTGGACAATGCCGAGGCCGCGGTGGCAAAAGCGCAATCGGATCTGGCCAAGGCAGACCACGAAGCCGCCCGACGCCGCGGGTTGCCGCGCAACGTTATTTCCGCTGAAGATTTGGACGAGTCCAATTTAGCCGCTCAGGCAATGAAGGCCGCCTATAAAGCCGCCCTGGCCAACCTGGAACAGGCCAAATGGAATTTGAGCAAAACTAAAATTTACGCGCCGACCGACGGTTATATCACCAATCTGCAGGCGCGGGTCGGGAACTACGCCAACGCCGGCACGCCTTTGGTCGCGTTGGTGGATGTCCATTCGTTTTATGTACTCGGTTATTTCGAAGAAACCAAGCTGAAACATATAAAAGAAGGCAATAAAGCCGATATTGTCTTATATAACGGCAACACCCCGCTGCAGGGAGAAGTAGAGAGTATCGGCCGCGCCATTTACGATCAGAGCGTTGACAGCAACAACGATCTATTAATGGATGTTAAGCCCAATGTTCCCTGGGTGCGTTTGGCTCAGCGCGTGCCGGTGCGGATAAAATTGCTCAACGTGCCCGCCGATTTGACGCTGGTTGCCGGCACCACCTGCACCATTTCGATTCATCAGCGGAACTAAAGTGTGAACCTGCCCTTTCTGGAGTGGAGCCGTACCCCCTGGGGTAAGGCGACCGGCGGCCAATGGCGCTATGCGCTGCGCAACTCGCTGGCGATGTGTCTGGCGCTGTGGGTCGCGTTCGTGCTCGAACTCGACGAACCCTATTGGGCGCTTACCTCCGCCGCGGTGGTGAGCTTCCCCACCATCGGCGGCGTGATCAGCAAAAGCATCGGCCGCATCTTCGGCAGCCTGGTGGGCGCCGCCGCCTCGGTGGCGATCGCCGGCCACTGCCTGAACGATCCCTGGCTGTTTACGCTGTTCATCGCCGCCTGGATCGGGTTGTGCACCTACGTCTCCAACCATTACCAAAACAACGTCTCTTATGCCTTCGCGCTGGCGGGCTATACCGCCGCCATCATCGCCTTCGGCACGGTCAACGTCACCGATACCCAGCAGATCTTCGACATCGCCCAGGCGCGAGTTTGCGAAGTGATCACCGGCATTCTGTGCGGCGGGTTGATGATGATGATCCTGCCCAGCACCTCCGACGGCGAAGCCCTGATGACCTCGCTGCGGCGCATGCAACTGCGCCTGCTGGAGCACGCCGCCATGCTGTGGCAGCCGGAGGTCACCGCGCAGATGCGCACCTCGCACGAAGGGGTCATCGGCCAGATCCTGACCATGAACCTGCTGCGCATTCAGGCATTCTGGAGCCACTACCGGCTGCGGCGGCAAAATAACCTGCTCAACTATCTGCTGCACCAGCAGCTGCGCATTACCAGCGTCATCTCCAGCCTGCGCCGCATGCTGCTGAACTGGCCGGATCGCCCCGTCAATCTGATGCCGGTGCTGACGCAACTGCTGGACGAGCTGCGCGATCCCGCCACCGATAAATATCGCTTGGCGCGCCTGCTCCAGCAGATCGCGCCGCACGATCCCGCGGACTATCGCCATCGCGCCTTCTGGCTGCGGTTGCGCGATTTCTGTTGGCTTTACCTGCGCTGCAGCCGCTGGCTGCGGCGGTTGGAAAGCGCCACGGCGGTCAGCGATCTCCAACCGCCGCGCGCCACTTCGCTGGCGCGCCATACCGACAGCTATGAAGCCGCCTACAATGGCCTGCGCACCTTTTTGTGCATCGTGATCGGCTGCGCCTACTGGATCAACACGCAATGGGACGCCGGCAGCGCGGCGCTGACGCTCACCGCCATCAGCTGCGTGCTCTACTCCTCCACGCCTTCGCCGATCAACAGCGTCAGCACCTTGCTCAAGGCGGTGCTGCTGCTCTCGGTCGCCTGCTTCGTGGTGAAATTCGGTTTGATGATCCAGATTGACGATTTCTGGGTGTTCTGCGCCTTCCTGTTCCCGATCCTGGTGACCATGCAGATGCTCAAGCTGCAGAACCCGCCTTATGCCGCGCTTTGGGGGCAGCTGATCGTCTTTATGGGCTCGTTTCTGACCGTCAGCAATCCGCCGAGCTATGACTACCAGTCCTTTATCAATGACAACATCGCTAAAGTCGTCGGCGTGCTGCTGGCCGGGCTGGCGTTTCAGATCCTGCGCCCCAGCTCGGACAAACGCAAAAGCCGCCGCATTATCCGCGCGCTGCGGCGCGACTTTATCGATCAGTTGAGCAAACGGCCGCAGCAGAGCGAAAGCCAGTTTGAATCGCTGATCTACCATCGCATCAGCCAGCTCAATCAAAGTCAGGATCAGGAGGCGCGCACCTGGTTACTGCGCTGGGGCGTGGTGCTGCTCAACTGCAGCCATATCGTCTGGCAACTGCGCGACTGGCAAACCCGATCAGATCCGCTGTCGGCGGTGCGCAACGTCTGTATCCACTGCCTGCGCGGCATCATGACGGAGAAAGGCGTGCAGCACAGTTCGCTGGACGCCACACTGCAGGAATTGCTGCGCATGAGCAACGCGCTGGCGCACCACCCGGAACAGGCGGCGCGCGATCTGGCTGGCCTGATTTGGCGGCTCTACTGCTCGCTGCAGCAGTTGCAACAGGCGATGGGCCAGCCCGCCGCCGCACCGGCCGTTAGCGGCGGGTGATCACTTGATCACGCCGCAGGCGAAGCGCGCACCGCCGCCGCCGAGCGGCTGTGGATGATCCGAGTGGTTATCGCCGCCGGCGTGCACCATCAGCGCCTTGCCCTCAATTTCGCTGATTTTTTTCAGCCGCGGCGCCAACACCGGATCGTTCGCCATGCCGTCGGCGGTCACATAGATGGCCGGCAAATCGCCCAGATGCCCGTCGGCATAGGGTCCGAGGTGTTTCCCGGTTTTTTGCGGATCAAAATGCCCGCCAGCCGCCAGCGCCGCCACCGCCTTGCCGTCCTTCATGCCCGGCTCGCAGCTACCTTTCTCATGCACATGAAAACCGTGCACCCCGGCCGGCAAGGCTTTCAGGCTCGGCGTGAACAGTAAGCCGTAAGGCGTTTCGCTGATGGCCACTTTGCCGATATCCTGACCGATACCCTGCCCGGTCACCAAATTCATCTCAACGTCGACCGTCGCCGCCTGAGCGGCCCCGCAGGCCATCAGGCCAAGCGCCGCATACCAATAACGTTTCATCAATCAGTCTCCTTAATGACTATATCGAGTTATCAGTATAGGAGAGCCAACGCCAGCACTGTTAACCAACGCACAATCTCGCCAATTTGATTCGCGGGCCTAATATTTAGCACCAATAATAATTCTACCGATGTTGGTCCTCTGACCAGCTGTCGTTCGGCTAACGTTGTTTCCCTGTTTCCACCGCCGACGCGCGAGAGTTCACTTCCCGGCCAGGCGGCATACTTCATAAGGAACTGATATGGGCATCTTTAGCTATAAGGATCTGGACGAAAACGCGTCAAAGGCGCTGTTTTCCGACGCCTTGGCCATCTCTACCTACGCTTACCACAATATCGATAACGGCTTCGATGAAGGCTATCACCAGACCGGTTTCGGGCTCGGTCTGCCGCTGACGCTGATCACGGCGCTCATCGGCAGCACCCAGTCGCAGGGCGGCCTGCCCGGCCTGCCCTGGAACCCCGACTCCGAACAGGCCGCGCAGGAAGCGGTAAATAATGCCGGCTGGTCGGTGATCGATGCCACGCAGTTGGGTTACGCCGGCAAAACCGATGCGCGCGGCACCTACTACGGCGAGACCGCCGGTTACACCACCGCGCAGGCCGAGGTGCTGGGCAAATATGACAGCGAAGGCAATCTCACCGCCATTGGCATCTCATTTCGCGGCACCAGCGGCCCGCGCGAGTCGTTGATCGGCGATACCATCGGCGATGTGATTAACGATCTGCTGGCCGGGTTCGGGCCGAAAGGTTACGCCGACGGCTATACGCTGAAGGCGTTCGGCAACTTGCTGGGCGACGTGGCGAAATTCGCGCAGGCCCACGGGCTGAGCGGCGAGGACGTGGTGGTCAGCGGCCACAGCCTCGGCGGGCTGGCGGTCAACAGCATGGCGGCGCAGAGCGACGCCAACTGGGGCGGCTTCTACGCGCAGTCCAACTATGTCGCCTTCGCCTCGCCGACCCAGTACGAAGCCGGCGGCAAGGTGATCAACATCGGTTATGAGAACGATCCGGTGTTTCGCGCGCTCGACGGCACCTCGCTGACCCTGCCGTCATTGGGCGTTCACGATGCGCCGCATACCTCCGCCACCAACAATATCGTCAACTTCAACGACCACTACGCGTCGGACGCCTGGAATCTGTTGCCGTTCTCCATTCTCAACATTCCGACCTGGCTATCCCACCTGCCGTTCTTCTATCAGGATGGCCTGATGCGGGTGCTGAACTCCGAGTTTTATTCGCTGACCGACAAAGACTCGACCATCATCGTCTCCAACCTGTCGAACGTGACGCGCGGCAGTACCTGGGTGGAAGACCTGAACCGCAACGCGGAAACGCACAGCGGGCCGACGTTTATCATCGGCAGCGACGGCAATGATTTGATCAAGGGCGGCAAAGGCAACGATTATCTCGAGGGCCGCGACGGCGACGATATCTTCCGCGACGCCGGCGGCTATAACCTGATCGCCGGCGGCAAAGGCCACAATATCTTCGATACCCAGCAGGCGTTGAAGAATACCGAGGTCGCCTACGACGGCAACACGCTTTACCTGCGCGACGCCAAGGGCGGCATTACGCTGGCGGACGACATCAGCACCCTGCGCAGCAAAGAAACCTCCTGGCTTATCTTCAACAAAGAAGTGGATCATCAGGTAACCGCCGCCGGATTGAAATCGGACTCAGGCCTCAAAGCCTATGCCGCCGCCGCCACCGGCGGCGACGGCGATGACGTGCTGCAGGCTCGCAGCCACGACGCCTGGCTGTTCGGCAACGCCGGCAACGACACGCTGATCGGCCACGCCGGCGGCAACCTGACCTTCGTCGGCGGCAGCGGCGATGACATCCTGAAGGGCGTCGGCAACGGCAACACCTTCCTGTTCAGCGGCGATTTCGGCCGCGACCAGCTGTATGGCTTCAACGCCAGCGATAAACTGGTATTTATCGGCACCGAAGGCGCCAGCGGCAATATCCGCGACTACGCCACGCAGCAAAACGACGATCTGGTGCTGGCCTTCGGCCACAGCCAGGTCACGCTGATCGGCGTCTCGCTCGATCACATCAGCACCGATCAGGTGGTGTTGGCCTAAAGATCGGCATAAAAAAAGCCGGGCGCTTTCGCCGCCCGGCTTTCCTCTTTCTGCCCGCCTTAAGGCACGTCATACCCCAGCGCCGCCTTGCGAATGCGGAACCACTGCTGGCGGCTCAGCACCAGTTTCTGCGCCTTCAGCGCCGAACGCACCCGCTCAATCTTGCCGGAGCCGATGATTGGCAACGGCGACGACGGCAGGCGCATCACCCAGGCGTACACCACCTGCTCGATGGTCTCCGCGCCGATCTCTTGCGCCACCCGCTGCAACTCGTCGCGCAGCGGCTGAAACTCGGCGTCGTTGAACAGGCGCCCGCCGCCCAGGCAGGACCAGGCCATCGGCTTGATGCGCAGTTGCTGGCACTGGTCGAGCGTGCCGTCGAGAATGGCCGGTTGGTGAATCGGCGAGATCTCCACCTGGTTGGTCGCCAGCGTGAACGGCAGACGCGACTGCAACAGTTGGAACTGCGCGGGCGTAAAGTTGGATACGCCGAAATGGCGCACCTTGCCGCTTTTGTGCAACGCAACGAAGGCTTCGGCTACGTCGTCAGCGTCCATCAACGGATCCGGGCGGTGGATCAGCAGCAGATCGAGGTAATCGGTATGCAGATGGCGCAGTGACTGTTCCGCACTCTGCACGATATGATCGCGGTCGGTGATGTAATGCCCAATCGGGTTACCGGGCTTGGCGGTGGTGGCGATACCGCACTTGGTCACCAATTCCAGCGACTGGCGTAGCGCCGGCTTCAGACGCAGCGCGTCGCCGAACGCCTGTTCGCAGGCATAGCCACCGTAGATATCGGCGTGATCGGCGGTGGTGACGCCCAGTTCGACATGCTGTTCGATGAACGTCAGCAGCTGCTGCGGTGACATGCCCCACTCCATCAACCGCCAGTAACCGCAAATCATGCGGGAAAATTCAGGCCCCTGCGGCGCGAGACGAATACGTTCTACCATTGCGAAAACCTCATGACATTAGTTGTCAGCCAGCATACACAAGCCGGTGAGGCACAGGGAAGCGGTAAGCCACACGAACGTGCGGCAGATCAGGAAAGGTTAAAACAACGACGGCTGCTCCGGCAGCGGCTCGTCAGGCGCTTTATTGGCGCGCTGCAGCCGCAGGAAGCGTTGACGGCACAGGCGCAACACCTCGCGCTTTTGCGCATCACTCATGTTCATCCAGCCGAAACGCTCCTCGCGGCTGCGCAGGCAGCCACGGCAGAATCCACGATCGTCGGCCTGACAAATGCCGCGACACGGGCTGGGGATGTCGAAAAACTCAAGCTGCTGCGCCACGGGGCTCCTCCTGCGTTCTCTTGCTAATTGAAGACGCCATCGCCGCCGCTGGCAAGTCCCTTTTCTCCATTGCGGCGAAAATAGTCACGCAAATAGCGCAGCGCCTGGCGGCTTTTCTCCGGCATAGTGCGTTCCAGCGTCAGCGCGTGCAGCCGCAGCGGCGCCGGCCGCCACTCCGGCAACAGCAGCAACAGCTCGCCGCGCTGCAGTTCGTCGCCAATTTCATACAGCGGCTGAACGGAAATGCCCAGACCGGCGCGGGTAAAGGCGCGCATCACGTTCATGCTCTCGCTGACGATCTGTCCTTCCGCCAGCCGCAGCTTGACCTGCTGGCCGGACTGGTGCTGCAAATCCAGATGCGCCCCGCTGTAGCCGCTGGAGATCCAGCGGTGCTGTACCAAATCCTGCGGTTTTTCCGGCACCCCATGCTGGCTGAGGTAACGCGGTGCGGCGCACAGCACCATCGGCCACGCCGTCAGCGGATGCGCAATCATATTGGCGTCCGCCAGCTGCCGGTTGGCCCGCAGCGCAATGTCGACCCGCTGTTCTATCATATCGACGATGCGATCGTCCGCCAGCACTCGCAGCGTCAGCTTGGGATGCGCCTGCAACAGCGGCGACAACGCCTCCGCAAGCGATCGGCCGCCGATGCCGACCGGGGTGGCGATGCGCAGCTCCCCCACCAGCGTATCCCGCAGCTCCGCCAACCGCTGCTCCGCCTGCAGCGCCTGTTGCAGCATCGCCTCGCAGCCGGGATAGAACGCCGCTCCTGCCTCGGTCAGCACCAGACGGCGGGTGGAACGATGCAGCAACGGCACCCCAAGCGCCTTCTCCAGCGAGCGCATGTGCTGGCTGACCGCCGACGGCGTCATGCCCAGCCGCCGTGCCGCACCGGCCAGCGAGCCCTCCGCCACCACGGTGGCGAATACCGCCATTCGATTGAGTTTATCCACGATTATGAAGTTTTACTTAATCAAGAAAGCATGAATATGGCACTAATCACGGCTATTGTTAAGGACTAGAGTAGAAACCACGCGGCAGGCACCTCGGCCTGCCTCACAATACTGAACCTATCCCCGAAGGAGCATACAGATGAAAGTAGCCATTATTGGAGCAACCGGTTTTGTTGGCCGCCGCGTGGTGGATGAAGCGCTGGCTCGCGGTATTCAGGTGACGGCAATCGCGCGCCAGAAAAAAGAGTTGCCGGAGCACGCCAATCTGACCGTCGCACTGGGCGACGTCGCCGATACGGCTTGGCTGGCGGGACAATTGCGCGGCCAGGACGCGGTGATCAGCGCCTACAACCCCGGCTGGGGCGAAGACAACCTGTATGAGAAAACCACCCGCGGCGCCCAGCAGATCCTCACCGCGGTCGAGCAGGCCGGCGTCAAACGCCTGTTGGTGGTCGGCGGAGCCGGCAGCCTGGAAGTGGCGCCGGGCGTTGAACTGGTGGATACGCCGCAGTTCCCGGAAAATATCCGCCCCGGCGCGCAGGCGGTGCGCGATCTGCGCAACAAACTGCGTAACGAGTCGGCACTCGACTGGACCTATCTTTCGCCGGCCGCCCTGCTGGAGCCGGGCAAACGCACCGGCCAGTTCCGCCTCGGCACCACGCAACTGCTGATGAACGGCGAAGCGCCGGCCAGCATTTCGGTGGAAGACCTGGCGGTCGCTATCGTTGATGAGATTGAAAAGCCTCAGTTTATTCGCGCGCAATTCACCGCCGCCTACTAAACCGCCCCGCCGCCAGGCCGCTCGGCCTGGCGTTTTCCGCGTATTCTCCGCCGCCAGTAATCTGAGTTTCTAAGGTTTTCTTAAGTTTCATCCGGTAGATTTCAAGGCATTATCTACTTTCAGGATCCCGATTTGGCAATGTGGTTACGTCAACGCTTACGGTGCAACAGCCTCGGTTTTACCCTCGCCGCCGCCCTGTTCTTCACTTTATTTCAGAACGCCTTATTCCTGCAGCGCGCCTGGTCGTATATCACCTTCGATAGCGCCCACAGCGTGATTTTCGCCGCCAGCATGCCGGTGGTGATCTTCTGTGCGTTGAATATCATCTTCAGCGTGTTGACCGTGCCCTACCTGCGCAAGCCGCTGATCATCTTTTTCTTGCTCGGCAGCGCCGCAGCCAACTATTTCATGTTCAGCTATGGTGTGGTGATCGACGGCAACATGATGCAGAACGCCTTCGAAACCAACCCTCAGGAGGCGACCGCGCTGCTGACGCCGCGCATGGGATTGTGGCTGACGCTGCTCGGCATTCTGCCGGCGGTGGCGGTCTGCTTCACTCAAATTCGCCAAACTCGCCCCTGGTGGTACATGGTCGGACTGCGCGCCGCCAACGTCATGCTGTCGTTGGTGGTGATCCTGATCGTCGCCGCGCTGTTCTACAAAGACTACGCTTCGCTGATCCGCAACAATAAGAGCGTGGTGAAGATGTTGACGCCTTCCAACTTCGTGGCCGGCACCATCAAGTTTACCGAACAGCGTTACTTCACCCGCAATCTGCCGCTGGTCAAGATCGGCGAAGATGCGCG
Source organism: Serratia sp. LSHTC3 (assembly GCF_057197125.1). Classification (NCBI taxonomy): domain Bacteria; kingdom Pseudomonadati; phylum Pseudomonadota; class Gammaproteobacteria; order Enterobacterales; family Yersiniaceae; genus Serratia; species Serratia sp. LSHTC3. The sequence continues at coordinate 970,824 of NZ_JBXUNP010000002.1, read as the reverse complement.
TAAAGGGCCGCTGATCGCCAGGCAGGCCAAGAAAACGCTGGTGATCCTGGTCGTGGGCGAAACCGCCCGCGCCGAAAACTTCTCCCTAGGCGGCTATGAACGCGAAACCAATCCGCGCCTGAAGCAGGACAACGTGGTCTACTTCAAAAACGCCAGCTCCTGCGGCACCGAAACGGCGATCTCCGTGCCCTGCATGTTCTCCAACATGCCACGCAAGGAGTACGACGCGACCCAGGCGACGCACCAGGAAGGCATGCTCGACGTGCTGGCGCATGCCGGCGTCAATGTGCTGTGGCGCGATAACGACGGCGGCTGCAAAGGCGCCTGCGACCGGGTGCCGCACATCGACATGACCAAGCTGAAACCGCCGCAGGACTGCGACGGCGAGGTTTGCATGGACAACGTGCTGTTGTACAAGCTGAACGACTACATCAATAGCCTGAAAGACGACGGCGTGATCGTGCTGCACCAGATGGGCAGCCACGGCCCGGCTTACTACCGCCGCAGCACGCCAGAATTCCAGGCGTTTTCGCCGACCTGCAACAGTAATCAGATCCAGGATTGCAGCCATGAACAATTGGTGAACACCTACGACAACTCAATCCTGTATACCGACGCGATGCTCGATGCCACCATCAAGCTGCTGCGGCAGTATGACGACCGTTTCAATACCGCGCTGGTCTATTTGTCCGATCATGGCGAATCGCTGGGGGAAAACGGCATGTATCTGCACGGTACGCCTTATGTCTTCGCGCCGAGCCAGCAAACGCACGTGCCTTTCCTGATGTGGATGTCGGCCGACTATCAGCGCAATTTCGGCATCGATCGCCAGTGTCTGAATACGCTGGCGGAAAAGGACGAGGTTTCGCAGGACAACCTGTTCCACACCCTGTTGGGCATGCTGAACGTACAAACCCGCGAATATCAATCCCAGTTGGATATCCTGCAACGCTGCCGCAACGCGGCGTAGCGCTTAACTTCCGCGTGCCGCTGGGGCACAATAGTTTGCAGACAACCGGCGTTTTGTGCGCCGGTTTTTTTATTCCCATTGACCTAGACCAATCGGTCTATTATGCTCGGCACCATGATGACCAAATCAACGCATTGCAACGTGGATACACGTGAACATCTGCTCGCCACCGGCGAAACCCTCAGCCTGCGCCTGGGCTTTACCGGCATGGGGCTGAGCGAACTGCTGGCCACCGCGGGCGTGCCGAAAGGCTCGTTCTACCACTATTTTCGCTCGAAGGAAGCCTTCGGCGAAGCGATGCTGCAGCGCTATTTCGCGCATTATGATGCAGAAATGCAGGCGCTGTTTGCCGACAGACGCGGTGATGCCCGCCACCAGCTGCTCGGCTATTACGCCCAGGCTATCAGCTACCACTGCCGCAGCGAATGCCACAACGCCTGCCTGGCGGTGAAGCTTTCCGCCGAGGTGAGCGATCTGTCAGAACCGATGCGCCATGCGCTGGAAACGGGCACCGCTCGCGTGATCGGCCATCTTCAGGAGGCCATCGAGCGCGGTATCGCCGAGGGCTCGCTGTCGGTAGCCATGAGCCCGGCGGCAACCGCAGAAACGCTGTATTCACTGTGGCTCGGCGCCACGCTGCGCGCCAAAATCCGTCACTCGCTGGCGCCGTTGACCAGCGCGCTGGAAAGTATCGAGTTGCTGCTGCGCCCGCCGCAACCGTAACGGTAACAACTTATTTTTATTGAAAAAATGCAGTTCATGGTTTTTTATCGCTCATTACTAGACGACCGGTCTATTAAATACAGGATGCACTATGAAGACTGAAAAATTGCTCTCTCCGCTGAAGGTTGGCGCCATCACCCTGCCCAACCGCGTGTTTATGGCTCCGCTGACGCGTTTGCGCAGCATCGAGCCGGGCGATATTCCTACGCCGCTGATGGCGGAATATTACGCACAGCGCGCCAGCGCCGGCCTGATCGTGACCGAAGCGACCCAGGTTTCCTTCCAGGCGAAAGGCTACGCCGGCGCGCCCGGTTTGCATACGCCGGAGCAGATCGCCGCATGGAAAAACATCACGCAGGCAGTGCATGACAACAACGGCCACATCGCCGTGCAGCTGTGGCACGTAGGCCGCATTTCCCACGCCAGCCTGCAGCCAGGCGGGCAAGCGCCGGTCGCACCTTCGGCCATCAACGCCGAAACCCGCACCACCGTGCGTGATGAAACCGGCGCCTGGGTGCGCGTGCCGACCTCCACGCCGCGCGCGCTGGAAACCAGCGAGATCCCGGGCATCATCAACGATTTCCGCCAGGCAACCGCCAACGCGCGCGAAGCCGGTTTCGACTTCATCGAACTGCATGCTGCCCACGGCTATCTGCTGCACCAGTTCATGTCACCGGCTTCCAACCAACGTACCGATCAATACGGTGGCAGCATTGAGAATCGCACCCGCCTGACGCTGGAAGTGGTCGACGCCACCATCGCCGAATGGGGTGCCGAACACATCGGTATCCGTATCTCGCCGCTGGGGCCGTTCAACGGGCTGGACAACGGCGAAGATCAGGAAGAAGCAGCGCTGTATCTGGTGGAAGAGCTGAATAAGCGCAATATCGCTTACCTGCACATCTCCGAACCTGACTGGGCCGGCGGCAAACCGTATTCCGACGCCTTCCGCGACTCGGTGCGCGCCCACTTTAAAGGGGTGATCGTCGGTGCCGGCGCCTACACCGCCGAAAAAGCCGAAGCTTTGATCGAAAAAGGTTTCATCGACGCGGTGGCCTTCGGCCGCAGCTACATCGCCAACCCGGATCTGGTAGAGCGTTTCCGCCAGCACGCCCCGCTGAACGAACCTAAGCCGGAAACCTTCTACGGCGGCGGCGCCGAAGGCTATACCGACTATCCGTTTCTGGCGAAGTAATCTGTCCTGACCCCAACGGCCACGCAATCGCATGGCCGTTTTTTATGCGTCGCGCGCAAAGCAAAAAGGCCCGCACGAGGCGGGCCGCTGTTCCCTGGTGTTGATCTTTATTGCCGTTCGATTTTTACACGATCGCCGCTGGAATAGATAATTGATTGTGCAGATCAATTACTCTGTATCGATCGGTACACTCGATCAATATTTAGACACCCTCGACGCGAGACCACAAAGTGACATTGTCACCAGTTCGTCACGTTGAATTCCCTTGCGGGACAAGGCTATACTCGCTTGTGCTTCAATCCACCCGCCGTCTGCCACGGCACAGTCAATTCAGAGGAATTATGCGCTTACTCCATACCATGATCCGCGTCGGTGACCTGCAACGCGCCATCGACTTCTACACCAAGGTATTAGGCATGCGCCTGCTGCGCACCAGCGAAAACCCGGAGTACAAATACTCCCTGGCTTTCGTCGGCTATACGGAAGAGAGCGAAGGCGCAGTTATCGAACTGACCTATAACTGGGGCACCGACAGCTACGATATGGGCACCGCCTTCGGCCACCTGGCGCTGGGCGTGGATGACGTTGCCGCCACCTGCGACAGCATCCGTCGCGCCGGCGGCAAAGTCACCCGCGAAGCCGGCCCGGTGAAAGGCGGTACCACGGTTATCGCCTTCGTCGAAGATCCGGACGGCTACAAAATCGAGCTGATCGAAAACAAACACGCCGGTCAGGGCCTCGGCCACTAAGCCTCCCCTTCAGGGCGCGTTGGCGCCCTGCTGATTCTCCGCGCGATAGCGCCTGCAACCGGGCGCAAAATTTGCCATAATGCGCGCTGCATTCGATGAAGATAAGAAACTGATGGCCGAGAAAAGTGATCTTAACGCCCTGAGTGGTCGTTTTCGTGGGTTTTATCCCGTAGTAATAGATGTTGAAACCGCCGGCTTCAACGCCAATACCGATGCGTTGCTGGAGATCGCCGCCGTCACGCTGAAAATGGATGAGGACGGCTGGCTGCAGCGGGACGAAACCCTGCACTTCCACGTGGAGCCTTTCGAGGGCGCCAACCTGCAGCCGGAAGCGCTGGCGTTTAACGGCATCGATCCGCACAATCCGCTGCGCGGCGCGGTCAGCGAATATGACGCGCTGCACGCCATTTTCAAAGCGGTGCGCAAAGGGCTCAAGGATCGCGGTTGCAATCGCGCCATTATCGTGGCGCACAACGCCAACTTCGATCACAGCTTTTTGATGGCCGCGGCCGAACGCGCCGGCCTGAAGCGCAACCCGTTCCATCCGTTCGCCACCTTCGACACCGCCGCGCTGAGCGGCCTGGTGCTGGGGCAAACGGTGCTGGCCAAAGCCTGCATCGCCGCCGGCATGCCGTTCGACAGCAGCCAGGCGCACTCCGCGCTGTACGACACCGAGCAAACCGCCCTGCTGTTTTGCGAGCTGGTTAACCGCTGGAAACGTCTCGGCGGCTGGCCGCTGCCCGCCGGCGATCTCGCCGAATAAAACCAACAAAAAAGGCGGCCCAGTTACACTGGCGCCGCCCGTTACGCGATAATCGCAAGCCCGTCGATTAAGACTGCTGGTCTTCCTGCGCTTTATACTTTTCTGCCGTTTCTTTGATCAGTTGCTGCAGTTCGCCGCGCTGATACATCTCGATGATGATATCGCAACCGCCGACCAGCTCACCATCTACCCACAGCTGCGGGAACGTCGGCCAGTTGGCGTATTTTGGCAGCTCGGCGCGGATATCCGGGTTCTGCAAAATGTCCACATAGGCGAAACGCTCGCCGCAGGCGGACAGCGCTTGCACAGCCTGCGCGGAAAAGCCGCAGCTCGGCAGCTTTGGCGAACCTTTCATGTAAAGCAGAATCGGGTTTTCAGCGATCTGGTGCTGAATTTTTTCAAGTGTCGTCGTCATTTATTGCTTCCTCAAGCCACATTTCATGGCTACAACATGCATCACGCGGGCTATTGTAGCGGCTGGAACAGTCGCAAGAAAACGCCATCTTTTGCAAGGATATTCGCCCGCCGCCGATCGCGTTTCACCGGCCACGTCATTCCGGTCAAAACATACGTTGAGAATAACATTTTTAATCCGACCATTTCACTAATATATTGCGCCGCGATGCCGGCGCGGCTTAATTATATCCGCCACCGTCGCCTGGCGCTTTTTTATACATCAACAGGCTGATTTTAAACCAAAAAAAATGTCATTAACGTTTTCTCACAATATGGATTATTATTTATGAGTTCTTCGCTGTTTTATATGGTGAAGTTCGGGAATACTGTAACTCTTTCGATATCCGTTTCGGGGCCAAGGTTGGTGACGTCGACATGCGTTTAATTCTTACGCTCTTTGCGCTGCTGTTTACGCAGCTCTTCTTCAATTTGGCGCACGCTGCGCCACAGGCGCGCGTTGCCGCCGAGCAGCGTAAAAGCCATGCTAATGAAGCGCGGCCCGATGACCGCAGAAAAAAGAAAGCGGATAAAGCCGCCAAAAAAGCCAAAGTGACGGCCCCCGAGAAAAAAACCAAGACCGCCAAGGCCAAAAGCGAGAAAAGCGCGAAAAAGATCGTCAGCGCCAAACCCAAGGCCAAAGCGCAGAAAACCGCCAAGATTAAAGTCACCCCGCCGAAAAAGGGCTATAAAAAAGGCTATGGCCGCCACCGCGACGCCGGTATGGCCACCGCCAAACTGGCGCGTGAAGAAAAGCCGTTAAAACTCAGCCCGGCGCACAAAAAACGTTACCAGCATGCCAAACAGACCGCGATGGCCAAGCTGATGGATCAGATGGGCAAGCCTTACCGCTGGGGCGGCAGCTCGCCGCGCACCGGCTTCGACTGCAGCGGCCTTATCTATTACGCCTATAAGGACGTGGTGAAAATCAAGATGCCGCGCACCGCCAACGAAATGTATCACCTTCGCGACGCGGCGCCGATCAAGAAAAGCGAACTGGAAAGCGGCGATTTGGTGTTCTTCCGCATCAACAACCGCGGCGTGGCGGACCATGTCGGCGTCTATCTCGGCAACGGCAAATTCATCCAGTCGCCGCGCACCGGCGAAGAGATCCGCATCAGCCAGCTCGACAACGACTATTGGCAAAACCATTACATCGGCGCACGCCGCGTAGTGACGCCGAAAACCATCCGTTAATTCCCTGTTCTGCGCGGTTGCGGCCCCGGTCGCAACCGCCTGCTCAAGCTATCGCCCATCGCACTCCCCCACGCGCATTTCTCGCTTTTCCTCCTGTTTTTTATGATGAAAATTGTTAAGATTGAATGACCACAATAAAAAACGGCCCATCTGGCTCCCGCCTGGGCGGGAAGAAAGTGGCGCTGTAAAGGAGGAAGCAATGTCGTTTGAATTACCTGCATTACCGTATGAGAAAAACGCGCTCGAGCCGCACATCTCCGCCGAGACCCTGGAATACCACTACGGCAAACACCACAATACCTACGTGGTTAACCTGAACAACCTGGTGAAAGGCAGCGAGTTCGAGGGCAAATCGCTCGAAGAGATCATCAAGACCTCCAACGGCGGCGTGTTCAACAACGCCGCGCAGGTGTGGAACCACACCTTCTACTGGCACTGCCTGTCGCCACAGGGCGGCGGTGAACCGCAGGGCGAACTGGCGGCGGCGATCGTCAAATCCTTCGGCTCTTTCGCTGCGTTCAAAGAGCAGTTCACCGATGCCGCCGTGAAAAACTTCGGCGCCGGCTGGACCTGGCTGGTGAAAAAACCAGACGGTGCGCTGGCGATCGTCAACACCTCCAACGCGGCAACTCCGCTGACCGGTGAAGATAAACCGCTGCTGACCGTTGACGTGTGGGAACACGCGTATTACATCGATTACCGCAATGCGCGTCCAAAATACCTGGAAAACTTCTGGGCGTTGGTCAACTGGAAATTTGCGGCGGAAAACCTGGCGTAAACGCAGGCCTTGCCGAAGTGACGAGGCGCAGCCAGGCTGCGCCTTTTTTAAAACCGGCGGGAGATCAGTTCAACGCGGCGACAAAGCTGAAAGCGATGATCATCGCCAACGCGCCGACGGTAGTGAACAGAGACATCTTCAGATCGGTATCCATGACAACTCCTTTAAAATGGGCTTTCCTAAGGATAAAAGGCGCACAATTAGTACGTCAAATCATTTTCCCACAGTTCGCCGATAAAATCTTGTTATCATTTCCCGGTTTATAATCTCGATTACCTCTTCCACTTTTGTTCAATATGCGACAAAATTCGCAGTTCACAACTGCGTACCGGCATCCATGCCCCTCCTGATTAAGCGCTGAAGACTTCAACACACTAAAAACTCAGTTTTCGCTTCTCTGGAGAAGGATCTACGTAGGCAAACGATTAACATCACACTTACATGCTGTAAACATGTGAGTTCAGGAGTCATTCCTTACATGGCAACGATTAAAGATGTGGCCAAACGCGCGGGCGTTTCCACCACCACCGTTTCGCACGTCATCAATAAGACTCGTTTCGTCGCCGAAGAGACCAAAGCGGCCGTGTGGGCCGCGATCAAAGAGCTGCACTACTCGCCGAGCGCCGTGGCGCGCAGCCTGAAAGTCAATCACACCAAGTCTATCGGTCTGCTGGCCACCTCGAGCGAAGCGCCCTATTTTGCCGAAGTGATCGAGGCGGTGGAAAACAGCTGCTACAGCAAAGGTTACACCCTGATCCTGTGCAACTCGCACAACAATCTGGACAAGCAGCGCGCCTACCTGGCGATGCTGGCGCAAAAGCGCGTCGACGGCCTGCTGGTCATGTGTTCCGAATACCCGGATCAACTGCTGGGCATGCTGGAGGACTACCGTAATATCCCGATGGTGGTGATGGACTGGGGCGCTGCGCGCGGCGACTTCACCGACACCATCATCGATAACGCGTTCGAAGGCGGCTATCTGGCCGGCCGTTACCTGATCGAGCGCGGTCACCGCGATATCGGCGCCATCCCGGGCCAGCTGTCGCGCAACACCGGCGGCGGCCGTCATCAGGGCTTTATGAAGGCGCTGCAGGAAGCGCATATCGACATTCGCGAAGAGTGGATCGTCCAGGGTGACTTCGAGCCGGAGTCCGGCTACAAGGCGATGCACCAAATCCTGTCGCAAAAACAGCGGCCGACCGCGGTATTTTGCGGCGGCGACATCATGGCGATGGGCGCCATCTGCGCCGCTGATGAGCTGGGGCTGCGAGTGCCGCAGGATATTTCCGTGATCGGCTATGACAACGTGCGCAACGCCCGCTACTTCACTCCAGCGCTGACCACCATTCACCAGCCTAAAGAGCGCCTGGGAGAAATGGCCTTCACCATGCTGCTGGATCGCATCATCAGCAAGCGCGAAGAATCGCAGGTGATCGAAGTGCATCCGAAGCTGGTGGAACGCCGTTCGGTCGCCGACGGTCCGTTCATCGACTACCGCCGCTAATCCCCTGAGCCGGAAGCCTGCACGGCTTCCGGCGCCGCCTCGCTCAGCCACTCCTGATTCAGCGTCTCGCCATCGCCCAGATACGCCAGCAGCCAACTCATCGCCGGCGACGGTTTATCCTGCTGCCAGGTCAGGCAGCAAGGGCTGGCGGGAAACGGCTGCTGCAGCTGCAACGCCTTCAGCTCACCGCGCTGCACCAGCGGCAGCGCCCGATGCGCCGGCATCATGCCGACGCACAGCCCGGCGCACAGACAGTCGAGCGCCGATGTCCAGTCCGGCACCACCAGCCGCCGCTGGTTATCCAGCGTCCAGGTGACGCGCTTGGGCAGATTGCGCGAGGTGTCTTCCAGACAAAGCGCAGGGTACGGCCTCAACCGATCGTCATTTAACGGCCCTGCCAGCTGCGCCAGCGGATGCTGTGGGCTGACTACGCACAGCCAGTTCATGTAGCCCATATCGCGGAAGGCAAAGCCGCCGCCGACCGGCACCGCGCGCGTGGCGCCGATCGCCATGTCCACCCTGCCGTCCACCAACGCATCCCAAACGCCGTTGAACACTTCGGGTTGCAGCATCAGTTCAACATCGGGGAAATGGCGGTAGAAATCCAGCACCAGCTGGCGGCTGCGCTGGGGTTTGACGATGATGTCGACTGCGATATTCAGCTGGCCGCGCCACCCGTTGGCCACCTGCTGACAGTGGCGACGGGTGTCGAGCATTTTTTTGATAACAACTCTCGCATCCTTGATAAACAGCGCGCCGGCCGGCGTCAACTCCACATCACGGTGACGCCGCTCAAACAGCGGCACCGCAAGCCATTGTTCCAGTTGCCGCACGGTATAGCTCACCGCCGACGGCACCCGGTGCAGCTCCTGCGCCGCCGCGCTGAAACTGCCGGTGCGCGCGACCGCGTCAACAACTTCAAGAGAATATTCAGACCACATCGCTTTGCCTTCAATTTTTTTAACAGCACTTTGCAAATATTACCGTTTCACAAGCAGAGATCCAGCCGGATACACTGGCCGGCGCTAAAAACCTGCGACACTAAAATATTAACGAGAAATACCATGCGAAATTCTTTTGGCTTTATGTTCTACCTCGCCGGCCTGAGCATGTTGGGTTATCTGGCGACCGATATGTACCTGCCCGCCTTCGGCGCCATGCGGGAGGAACTGCAAATTTCCGCCGGCGCGGTCAGCGCCAGCCTGAGCATCTTCCTGGCCGGCTTCGCCTTCGCGCAACTGCTGTGGGGGCCGCTCTCCGACCGGCTGGGCCGCAAACCGGTATTATTGATCGGCCTGACGCTGTTCGCGCTCGGCTGCCTGGGCATGCTGTGGGTAGAAAATGCCGTGCAGCTCTGGATACTGCGCTTTATTCAGGCCGTCGGCGTCTGTTCCGCCACCGCCATCTGGCAAGCGCTGGTGGTCGACCGCTATCGCGAAGGCCAGGCCAACCGCGTGTTCGCCACCATCATGCCGCTGGTGGCGCTGTCACCAGCGCTGGCGCCGCTGCTTGGCGCCTGGCTGCTGAACCACGCCAGCTGGCGTGCGATCTTCGCCGCGCTGTTGGTGATCACCGCACTGCTGCTGCTGCCGACGCTGCTGCTCAAAGAGCGCGCCAAAACGCCCCCCGCCGCCGACGCGCCGAAAAACGGCGTCAGCTTCTGGCAACTGTTGAAATCTCCGGTGTTCAGCGGCAACGTCGCTATGTACGCCGCCTGCTCGGCCGGTTTCTTCGCCTGGCTGACCGGTTCGCCGTTCATCCTCGGCGATATGGGCTATAGCCCGAGCGACATCGGTCTGAGCTATGTGCCGCAAACGCTGGCCTTCCTGCTGGGCGGCTACGGCTGCCGCGCCGCGCTTAAGCGCATCAATGGCAAAACTCTGCTGCCGTGGCTGCTGGTAGCTTATGGTGTCAGCATGGTGGCGCTGTATCTGGTGGCGACCCTGACCAATCCGACGCTCACCACTCTGCTGATCCCGTTCTGCGTGATGGCGCTGGTCAACGGCGCCGGCTACCCGATCATGGTGGCGAATGCGCTGATGCCGTTCCCGGAAAGCAGCGGCAAAGCCGCCGCGCTGCAAAATACGCTGCAATTGGGGCTGTGTTTTGTGGCAAGCATGCTGGTGTCGGCGTTTATTGCCCAGCCGCTGTTGGCGACGGTGACGGTGATGGTATCTACGGTAGTCCTGGCCGCGCTGGGTTATTTCCTGCAGCGGGGAAAAGCGGCCGATGCGCAGCAAAAGGCACAGCGGGAACATGCTAACTCAGCGTCATAATTGCCAAGATTAATAATCACTTAAAGAATATGTGTGCCGAGTGCGATTTACAGTTGAGTCAACGCCTCGGCACGCCTATACTCAAAAACAACCTTGTAAAGTAACACCTTATAATCTCTATATCTCAATCAGCTATTGTGTACGCGCCTTGCGTCACACTCTTTTTTTAAAGGGGCGTTTATCCTGCGCCGTTTGCGTCGGGCCGTTTCTTTAAATTTCCTCTGTTCATAGTCGGATATCAGACGCCGCGGGCTTATTTCCCGTTGGTATAGGTATGCACCCGCAGAAATTGTCTAAGCTGTTTCCTAACGGGTCATCAGTCAGAAGAAGGTGATGGAGAAGCTATGAGTTCATCGTGTATAGAAGATCTGAGCATCCAGGATAACCAGTGGTACCGTATCGCGCACGAAATGCTCGGTCTGGCCGGTATCGAAATCAACGGATCGCGCCCTTTCGATATTCAGGTTAAAAATCCCGAATTCTTTAAACGCGTTTTGCAGCAAGGATCCCTGGGCCTGGGCGAAAGCTATATGGACGGTTGGTGGGAGTGCGAGCGGCTGGATATGTTCTTCCAGCGCGTGGTCAGCGCCGGGCTGGAGAAGAAACTCCCCCACCACCTGAAAGATACCCTGCGTATCGCCGCCGCGCGCCTGACCAATCTGCAATCGAAAAAGCGCGCCTGGATCGTCGGCAAAGAACATTACGATCTCGGCAACGATCTGTTTACCCTGATGCTCGATCCTTACATGCAGTATTCCTGCGGCTACTGGAAAGACGCCACCACGCTGGAGGAAGCGCAGGAAGCCAAGCTGCGGATGATCTGCGAGAAACTGCAGCTGCAGCCGGGCATGCGTTTGCTGGACATCGGCTGCGGCTGGGGCGGCCTTTCCGCCTATGCGGCGAAAAATTACGGCGTGTCGGTGGTCGGCGTGACCATTTCCGCCGAACAGCAGAAGCTGGCTCAGGCGCGCTGCGCCGGGCTGGATGTGCAGATCCTGTTGCAGGATTACCGCGATCTGCACCAGCAGTTCGATCGCATTGTCTCGGTCGGCATGTTCGAGCACGTCGGGCCGAAAAACTACCGCACCTATTTCGACGTGGTGGAGCGCAATCTGGCGCCGCACGGCCTGTTCCTGCTGCACACCATCGGCTCCAACAAGACCGACATGAACGTCGATCCCTGGATCAACAAATATATCTTCCCGAACGGTTGCCTGCCCTCCGTGAGGCATATCGCCGAGGCCAGCGAAGGCCATTTCGTGATGGAAGACTGGCACAACATCGGCGCCGACTACGATCGCACGCTGATGGCCTGGTTCGAGCGCTTCAAACAGGCGTGGCCGCAGCTCGCCGAGCGCTATTCCGAACGCTTCGAACGGATGTTCAGCTATTACCTGAACGCCTGCGCCGGCGCGTTCCGGGCGCGCGATCTGCAGTTATGGCAGGTGGTGTTCAGCCCGAAAGGCGTTGAAGGCGGCATTCGCGTCGCCCGCTGAACGCTTTCCCGATAAAAAAGCCCCGGCAACATCTTCGCCGGGGCTTTTTTTTTTGCTCTTTCGAACCCTGCGGGTTAACCGCAATAAACGCGAATAATTTTATCGTCGCTGTCGCCAAGGAAGTTCAGACGGCGCAGGTTGAAATCCATGGTGACGGCAGAGTTGTACGGAATGGCTCGCACCTTGCCGTCGATCCGCACGCCTTCCAGCGAGGTCATCGGTTTGCCGACAAAATTTTGATACTGCGAAGCGCCGCAGGTATCGTCCGCATCGGCCATTTGCGCGCCCGCGCCCTGCTCAGGCGAACTGCTGCAAGCGCTCAGCGCCAGCAACGCGGTTAACAACAACGTTTTCCCATAAAACTTCACGCGTTTCTCCTCTCTGCTTATGATTCGATGCCGGCGGTCACGCCAGAATCGCTGTCAGTCTTTGTGCGCCGGCGCCATCGCCGCGGCCAACGTCGCTTCCCGATTGGCCAGCACGCGCTCGACGGTGTCCACCACCGCCTGCGTTTGCGGATCGATCTCGATGTTCACCTTGTCGCCGAGGCGTTTTTTACCCAGCGTGGTGCGATCCAGCGTTTCCGGGATCAGGTGCACGCAGAAACGGTTATTCACCACTTCGCCGATGGTCAGGCTAATGCCGTCGATGCCGATGAAACCTTTGTGCAGCACATATTTCATCAATTCCGCATCCGGCATGCGCAGCCATACCTGGCGGTTATTTTCCGAGGTATAAATCTTGGCCACTTCCGCCGTGCAGATAATATGGCCGGACATCAAATGGCCGCCAATTTCGTCATTGAACTTCGCCGCGCGCTCGATATTGACGATGTCGCCCAGCGCCAGATCGCCGAGGTTGGTCAGGCGCAACGTTTCTTTGATCAAATCGAAGCTGACGCGGTTGCCTTCCACCGCGGTGACGGTCAGGCAGCAGCCGTTGTGGGCCACCGACGCGCCCAGCTCCAGCCCCGGCAGCAGCTCGGCAGGCATTTCGATCACGTGGGTGCGGAAATTGGGTTTCTCATCAATCGCGACCAGCGGCGCGGTGCCTTGTACGATACCGGTGAACATATGTGCCTCTTCTTGCTAAATAGGTTAAAACGCTACCGGCAGTTTGCCCCAGTTGGCGCTGAAAACCAAATCCGCGACGGCAAAAAAAGAATGGCTGCGCATTTAATAACTATTTATCTGCGGCGTTTGCTTAACGACGCCGAGCAGGTACAATCTTTTTGACAAAATTCCGCTATTTTAATTGTTGTCCTCTCGCGGCAGCCCTCCCTCCCACATATATAAATAGAAAAGGTGTATGCGTGCAGAAGTACTTAATTGAAGCGCGTAGTTTATTGGCTCTCGCTATCCCGGTCATCATCGCGCAAATATCACAAACCGCCATGGGCGTGGTGGATACCATCATGGCCGGCGCTTACAGCGCCACCGACATGGCGGCGGTGGCGGTCGGCACCTCGATCTGGTTGCCGGCCATTTTGTTCGGCCACGGCCTGCTGCTGGCGCTGACCCCGGTTATCGCCCAGCTCAACGGCGCCGGCCGTCGCGATCGCATCGCCCATCAGGTGCGTCAGGGCTTCTGGCTGGCCTTCGGCGTCTCTGTGCTGCTGATCGTCGTGCTGTATAACTGCAAGTTCGTCATCGACATGATGCACAACATCGATCCGCAGTTGGCGGATAAAGCCGTCGGCTATCTGCACGCCATCATGTGGGGGGCGCCGGGTTACCTGTTCTTCCAGGTGATGCGCAACCAGTGCGAGGGGCTGTCCAAAACCAAACCCGGCATGGTGATCGGCTTCCTCGGCCTGCTGGTGAATATCCCGATCAACTACATCTTTATCTACGGCAAGTTCGGCATGCCGGAGTTGGGCGGCGTCGGCTGCGGCGTCGCCACCGGCAGCGTCTACTGGATCATGTTCCTGATGATGCGCTGGTACGTGAAGCGCGCGCCGTCGCAGCGCGACATCAAACGCCAGGCCGGCGATCTCGGTGGCCCTGACTGGGCGGCGCTAAGGCGCCTGATCGGCATCGGCATGCCGGTGGCGCTGGCGCTGTTCTTCGAAGTCACGCTGTTCGCGGTGGTGGCGCTGCTGGTTTCACCGCTGGGGATCGTCGCGGTCGCCGGCCACCAGATCGCACTTAACTTCAGCGCGCTGATGTTCGTGCTGCCGCTGTCGCTGGGCGTCGGCGCCACCATCCGCGTCGGTTATCGTCTGGGGGAAGGTTCGGTCGAAGGCGCGCGCGTCGCCGCTTACTCCGCCATCGGCGTCGGCATCACCATGGCCGTCTGCACCGCGCTGTTTACCGCCACCTTCCGCGAACCGATCGCCCTGCTGTACAACGACAGCCCGGCGGTGGTGGCGATGGCCTCGCAGTTGATGCTGCTGGCGGCGCTGTACCAGATCTCGGATTCGGTCCAGGTGATCGGCAGCGGCGTGCTGCGCGGTTATAAAGATACCCGCGCGATCTTCTTCATCACCTTTATCGCTTATTGGGTTTTGGGCCTGCCGAGCGGCTATCTGCTGGCGTTAACCGATGCGCTGGTGCCGGCGATGGGGCCAAGCGGTTTCTGGATCGGCTTTATCATCGGACTGACCTTCGCCGCCATCATGATGGCGCTGCGCATGCGCTGGCTGCAGAAACAGCCGACCACCGTCATCCTGCAGCGATCCACACGCTGAACCCGCAGCCCGGCCGGTTTCCTCCCCGGCCGGGCTGCGGTTTGCGGAAAAAAACGCCGGACTGCGCACAACCTCAGCAATCGCGTGAAATACCGAATAAAATTGCGCTTTTCCCCTTGCCAGCGCGCGGGTAGCTCGTTAATATTCGTCCCCGCTGTCAGCCATGACAGACAGGAAAAGATGCGTCCGTAGCTCAGTTGGTTAGAGCACCACCTTGACATGGTGGGGGTCGGTGGTTCGAGTCCACTCGGACGCACCATATTGCTGATTCATCTCTCCCTGTCACGTTATACTTCCCGTTGTATCGTCTCTGCCCGACCGTTCGATTTTTCATGTCGATTGCGCCGAACTACCGCCATCAGCCATCAGGAACGCCACATGACCACCTTCACCGCCAAAACCGCCTTTTTGCCGCTCGACAATGGCCTTGCCCGCCGTGAAGGCGTGATGAGCGACGGTTCGCCGGCGGCGGAAGTGCGTTTCGAGGCCGGCGCCTTCGGCCAGTTGCAAAAGCCCGCGCACGCGCTGCAAACCCGGGTGATATCCGGCGAATTCGAGTTCACCCTCGGCGGCGACACCCGGATAGTACGTGCCGGTGAGAGCCTTACCCTGCCGGCCAACGTCGCCAGCGGCTGCTTCTGCCTGAGCGCCGGCACGCTGCTGGAAATTCCCCAAACGCGTTAAACCTGCATTTACAGCAAGGTTATTTGCGCAACAATCGGCCCGCAACGCGTTGCATTTGCGCCACATTTAGCCCCGTATTGCTCTATCCGCCGCACCGCCGCGGTTTTTTATTTTGTTTCCCGCCGCTTAGCCTTTATAATGCGCAACGTCTATCAGTTGAATGGTTTCAGCCCTTGATCTGCGAAAACGCAATAACAACACGATGTGATCTTACCCCGTTGCGCAGCATCCCCGCGCCCCCGCGCGGGCTGAATTTTTCCGCCCCACTTCAACTGTCGTCACCTATCCTTAACTATGTTTTTCACCACCAGGCACGGCCCAAATTCCCTACCGGCGTAAACCGCGCCGGTCAAATTCGTTTTTTTATCCATCACAACTTGTAGAAAACTCCGCCATGAAAAAGACCAAAATTGTTTGTACCATCGGTCCAAAAACCGAATCGGAAGAAATGCTGACCAACCTGCTCAATGCGGGCATGAACGTGATGCGTCTCAACTTCTCTCACGGCGACTATGAAGAGCACGGCAACCGCATCAAGAACATGCGCGCCGTGATGGCGAAAACCGGTATCAACGCCGGCATCCTGCTGGATACCAAAGGCCCGGAAATTCGCACCATGAAACTGGAAGGCGGCAAAGACGCCTCGCTGGTCGCCGGCCAAACCTTCACCTTCACCACTGACCAGAGCGTGATCGGCAACAGCGAGCGCGTGGCGGTCACCTACGCCGGCTTCGCCGCCGACCTGAAGATCGGCAACACCGTGCTGGTTGACGACGGCCTGATCGGCATGGAAGTCACCAACGTGACCGAGAACGAAGTCATCTGTAAGGTGCTGAACAACGGCGACCTGGGCGAGAACAAAGGCGTTAACCTGCCGGGCGTGTCCATCCAGCTGCCTGCGCTGGCCGAGAAAGACAAACGCGACCTGATCTTCGGCTGCGAGCAAGGCGTCGACTTCGTGGCAGCGTCCTTCATCCGTAAACGCTCCGACGTGCTGGAGATCCGCGAGCACCTGAAAGCCCACGGCGGCGAGCAGATCCAGATCATCTCCAAGATTGAAAACCAGGAAGGCCTGAACAACTTCGACGAAATCCTCGAAGCGTCCGACGGCATCATGGTTGCCCGTGGCGATCTGGGCGTTGAAATCCCGGTAGAAGAAGTGATCTTCGCCCAGAAGATGATGATCGAGAAATGTAACCGTGCGCGTAAAGTGGTCATCACCGCCACCCAGATGCTCGATTCCATGATCAAAAACCCGCGCCCTACCCGCGCGGAAGCCGGCGACGTTGCCAACGCCATCCTGGACGGCACCGATGCCGTCATGCTGTCCGGCGAGAGCGCCAAGGGCAAATACCCGCTGGAAGCGGTCAACATCATGGCGACCATCTGCGAGCGTACCGATCGCGTGATGCCAAGCCGTATCGACACCCTGAACGATCGTCGCAAGCTGCGCATCACCGAAGCGGTGTGCCGCGGCGCGGTTGAAACCGCCGAGAAACTGGACGCGCCGCTGATCGTGGTCGCCACCAGCGGCGGCAAGTCGGCAAAATCCGTGCGTAAATACTTCCCGAACGCGGTGATCCTGGCGCTGACCACCAATGAGACTACCGCGCATCAGCTGGTGCTGAGCAAGGGCGTCATCCCGCAGATGGTCAAGGAAATCGCCTCCACCGACGACTTCTACCGCATCGGTAAAGAAGCCGCCCTGGCCAGCGGCCTGGCGCAGAAAGGCGACGTCGTGGTGATGGTCTCTGGCGCGCTGGTGCCGAGCGGCACCACCAACACGGCCTCGGTACACGTGCTGTAATATAAAACGTGACATAATTGTCTTGATCAAAACGCCGCTTTGCGGCGTTTTTTTTATCAGCAGTAAACTATTTTTCTCAAAACGCAACCGCGATCCGCTCATTATTTAGCTAATAAAGAATCGGAGTAGTCCCATGGAAGCCGGCTGTTTTCCCTCGTTTTTTTAACTAATTTGTAAAACCAGATGCAAGTTTGAGCGAACGATCAAAATAAAGCACCTCAACACTAAAAAATTATTCTCTTTCGAAAAAAGTTTGTGTAATACTTGTAACGCTACATGGAGATTAACTCAATCTAGAGGGTGTTATAATGAATCGTACTAAACTGGTACTGGGCGCGGTAATCCTGGGTTCCACTCTGCTGGCTGGCTGCTCTAGCAACGCTAAAATCGATCAACTGTCTTCTGACGTTCAGACTCTGAACGCTAAAGTTGATCAGCTGAGCAACGACGTGAACGCAATGCGTTCTGACGTTCAAGCTGCTAAAGACGACGCAGCACGCGCTAACCAGCGTCTGGACAACCAAGCTCACGCTTACAAAAAGTAAGATAGCTTTGGTTATTGAAAACGGCGCACATTGTGCGCCGTTTTTTTTTGTCTGTTCGCCAGCCAGGGGGGTTCCTGCACGGCAGGCAAAAAAAAGAGGTTCAGCACGCTGAACCCCTCTTCGACCGCTCAATCCTGCAAACTTAGTTCACCGAACTGATTGGCGCTGCCTTGAATGGGCTCTTATTCGCCGCAGGAGCCGCTGCAGGTGTCAAACTCACCGCAGACGGACTCTCCCCTACGTTGACCAGCACCGGCATGCCAGAACGGCGTACAACCGCGCTATCGAATACGGCGCGATCGGTCTGACCATCGGCCGCAAAGGCTTTCTCCGCTTTAGACAACGCGATCGGCATGGTCTGCGGATCGTCGCTTTCCACCCGCGACAGCGGTTGGTGCACTTCCACATAGCGTTTGCCGTCCGGCTCAACGGAAATCTTCACCGGATCGTTGATCACTTGCACCCGCGTACCGCGCGGCACCATGTTGAACAGCGCCTCGATATCCGTCGGACGCAGGCGAATGCAGCCGGAGCTGACGCGCATGCCGATACCGAAGTTGGCGTTGGTGCCGTGGATCAGGTATTCACCGCGCCCCATCGCCAGACGCAGGGCGAACAGCCCCATCGGGTTCTCAGGGCCGGCCGGCACCACCGCAGGCAGCGTCACGCCCTGGGATTGATAGCGCTTGCGGATGTTGGCGGTGGGCGTCCAGGTCGGGTTAGGGATCTTCTGGCTGATGGAGGTCACCTCCAGCGGCGTGTGCATCCCGGTCTGGCCGATGCCGATCGGATAGACGATCACTTTGTTCTCGCCTTTCGGGTAGTAATAAAGGCGCAGCTCGGCCAGGTTGACGATGATCCCTTCACGCTTGGTGTCAGGCAGCAGCATTTGGGTCGGAATGGTCAACACCGTACCCGGCTTGGGCAGGAACGGATCCGTGCCGGGGTTGGCTTCCAGCATGCCCAGCAGGCCGATCTTGTAGTCAGCGGCGATGGCTTCCAGCGGGCGGCCGTCGTTTGGCACGGTATAAGTGGTGTTTTCGCCGATCAGACGGCTGTCCGGCGGCGGCAGCGGGTACTCGGTCGCACTGGCGGCCTGCGTGCCGGCCAATACGGTGGCGAAGACCATGCCCATTAAACTCAACGCACGTTTCATTATCATCCCTATATTTTTTATGACGGTTCGCCCACAAGGCTAACGAGCGCCAGGTGGTGGGTAAATCAGACAATACCTGATTAATACTAGCAACGCTGGTATCAAAGGCAATAAGTCCTCTAAAAATCAACACGTTATAACGTAATCGCCGTCATTGATTGTCAACGAAACGTCAACAGTTAAGCTGCTGAAATATCACTGAATTGGGCGCGTTGCCCGGAGGAAAATTGTGAATTGTAAAGACTCATTGACAAAGCAAAGGTATCAATGAGTCTTGAGGATGAAGGCGTTATGGATCAGGCCAGCTGCGCCGCTTTACTGCGAATGGCGCGGATCATCGCCTCCAGCCCCTGCGAGCGCGAAGGCGTCAGATGTTGGCTGAGCGCCAGCTCGGTGAAAAACGGCCGCACATCGAGATCGACGATCTGCTGCGGCGTCAATTGGCGATAAAGAATGAACACCACCGCCAGCAACCCTTTGACGATCGCCGCGTCGCTGTCGCCGTGAAACTCGACCTGCCCCTGCTCATCGCGGCGCATCACGATCCACACCTGGCTCTGACAGCCGGAGATCAGGTTGGCGGCCTGCCGCTCCGCCTCGTCCAGCGGCGGCAATTTAGCGCCGAGTTCAATCACGTACAGGTATTTCTCCTCCCAGTTCAGACAGCGGGAGAAATTACGCACCAATTTATCTTTGTCCGGCAAATTCGCCATGGGGATCCTTTTGTACCGCCGGGGACACGCCCCAGCCTAACCTAATAACTGATGAATGCGTTGCAGCCCGGCCACCAGCCGGTCCACCTCTTCGCGGGTATTATATAACGCCAGCGAAGCACGGCACATGCTCGGCACCTGATAAAACGCCATCAGCGGCATCGCGCAGTGATGGCCGGTGCGAATGGCGATACCGTACTGATCGAGGAAGCTGCCGACGTCATAGGCGTGGTGCTCTCCCAGATTGAAGGCGATCACCCCGGCGCGATGCGCCGGACCATAGATTTTCAGCGTCGGCACCTGCTTGAGCGCCTCGAGCGCGTAATGCATCAGCGACTGTTCATAATCGTGGATCGCATTCAGGCTCAAGGCTTCGACGTAATCAAACGCCGCGCCCAGCCCCATGATGCCGGCGGTGTTCGGCGAACCGGCCTCGAAGCGCCACGGCGGATCGGCGAAGGTGGTGCCCGCCGTCAGGCTGACCTGCCGGATCATCGAGCCGCCCCCTTCCCACGGCGGCATCTGCTGCAACAACGCCTGGCGGCCATACAGCATGCCGATGCCGGAAGGGCCATACAGCTTATGGCCGGAAAACACGTAGAAATCGCAGTCCAGCGCCTGGACATCGACGCGCTGGTGCATCACCGCCTGCGCGCCGTCCACCAGCACCGTCAGATCCGGTGACAGGGTTCTGGCACGGGCGATGATCTCGCGCACCGGGTTGACGGTGCCCAGCACGTTGGAGACCTCGGTCAGCGCCAGCAGTTTACAGGACGCGTCGACCAGTTCCGGCAACCGAGCCAGATCCAGCGTGCCGTCCGGCTGCAGCGGCCACACCCGCAGCTGCAACCCGCGCTCCTGCGCCAGCATCTGCCACGGCACGATGTTGGCGTGGTGCTCCATCTCGGTGATGAGAATCGCATCGCCCGGCTGCAGCAGGTGGCGGCCAAAGCTGTTGGCCACCAGATTGATGCCTTCGGTGGTGCCCTTGACGAACACCATCTCTTCCGCCGAGGCAGCATTGATAAAGCGCGCCGCCTGTTCCCGCACCGCTTCCATCTGCTGAGTCGCCTCGGCGCTCAGGGTGTGGATACCGCGATGCACCGCCGCATACCCGTGGCGGTAGAACTCCAGCTCGCGGTCGATCACCGCCTGCGGTTTCTGCGCGCTGGCGGCGCTGTCGAGATAGGCCAGCGGTTGGCCGTTCACCTCACGCGCCAACAGCGGGAAATCGCCGCGTACGCGTTCAATCGGATAACTCATGCAGCCTCCCCCGGCAGGCGCTGGGCGATGCGCGCCAGCACCCGTTCCCGGATGGTGTCGTTGGCGATGCCTTCGGTCAGCTCGGCGGCGAAGGCGAAGATGATCATCTGCTGCGCCGCGTGCTTGTCGATGCCGCGCGACTGCAGATAGAACAGCTGCTCTTCATCGATGCGCCCCACGGTAGCACCGTGGCTGCACTTGACGTCATCGGCGTAGATCTCCAGCTGCGGCTTGGTATCCACTTCCGCCACCTTGCCCAACAGCAGGTTATGGTTGGTCATCTGGCCGTCGGTTTTGATCGCGTGCTTGGCCACTTTGATCATGCCGTTGAACACCGCCTTGCCGCGATCGCTGACCACGGTTTTATGCAGCTGGCGGCTTTCGCAATAGCCCTTGTTGTGCTCCAGATAGGTGCGGGTGTCGCAAATCTCTTTGCCCACCGGCAGCACCAGGCTGTTGATCACCAGATTCGCGCCTTCGCCGTTCAACTGCGCGCTGGTGTTGTGCCGCGTCAGGCCGGCGCCCAGCAGGAAGCTGTCGCTTTTCACCCGCGCGTCGCGGCCGATAACCAGATCGTTGTGGGCAAAGTGGTAGCTTGGCTGGCTCTCAAACGCCAGCTTGCAGTGCAACAGCCCGGCGTTGTCCGCCACATTGGCGGTCAGGCGCGCGCCGGTGAAGTGTGCGGCCTCGCCCAGGCTGACATAGTGTTCGATCACTTCCGCCTCGGCCCCGCGCCCGATCTCCAGATGATGGCGGTGATGCACGGTGTTCACTTCCCCGGCGGCGCCGCGTCCGCTGCTGATGTGCAGCAGATACAGCGGGCGTGCAGGGTTCTTGCCGGCCGGCAGGCGGATCAGGCTGGTTTCCTGCGCCAGGCTTTCGGTCAGGTGCAGAAAAATCTCCGGCTGGATCGGCTCCGGCAACGCCTGCGGCGTGCCATAGGCGGTCAACTCGAACTGGTAGTCGCCCAGGTCGCTATCGCTCAGCGCGGCGCTGTAGCAGCCATCGATAAACACCAGCCGACAGGCATCGATGCCGAGCGCCAGCGCATCGAGCTGCTCTGCGCTCACCGGGGCGGGCTGCGGCTCGAGGAATTGCTGCTCCAGCAGGCTCTCCAGCGGCGTGTATTTCCAGTTTTCATGCTTGCGCGTCGGCCAGCCGAGGCGCAGCGCCTGCTGCCAGTGCGCCAGCGCATGCGGCGAACGCTCGCCGCCGCGGCCTTCGAACAGGCGATACAGTTGCTGCAGCGCGTTTGAATTACTGTTGGTCGGTAAGCCAGCCATAGCCCTGCTCCTCCAACTGTTTCACCAGCGAGAAATCGCCGGATTTGACGATGCGCCCCTGGGACAGCACGTGTACGTAATCCGGCTGGATGTAGTCCAGAATGCGCTGATAGTGGGTGACGATGATAAAGGCGCGCTTGCCGTCCCGCAGCGAGTTGACGCCGTTGGCGACGATTTTGAGCGCATCGATGTCCAGGCCCGAATCGGTTTCATCGAGAATGCACAGATCCGGCTCCAGCGCCGCCATCTGCAGAATGTCGTTGCGTTTTTTCTCGCCGCCGGAGAAGCCGACGTTGACCGAACGGGTCAGCAGATCGGCCGGCATGTCCAGCAGCGCGATTTTCTCTTCGATGAAATCGGCGAAGTCAAAGCGATCCAGCGGCTCCTGCTCGCGGTATTTGCGCACCGCGTTGACCGACGTCTGCAGGAAGAAGTGGTTGCTGACGCCGGGGATCTCCACCGGGTACTGGAAGGCCAGGAACACGCCCTCGCCCGCGCGATCTTCCGGATCCAGCTCCAGCAGATCCTTGCCCTTGAAGGTGACTTCCCCTTCGGTCACTTCGTACTCTTCACGCCCGGCCAGCGTGGCGGATAGCGTGCTCTTACCCGAGCCGTTCGGCCCCATGATGGCGTGCACTTCGCCCGGTTTGATCTCCAGATCCAATCCCTTGAGGATCTCGTTGCCTTCCACGCTGACTTTCAAATTCTTGATGCTTAACATGCTGTGTCCTCAGATAGCGCCGACGGCGCTAAAAATGCGGCGATTAACCCACGCTGTGTTCCAGGCTGATGGCCAGGAGTTTTTGCGCCTCGACGGCGAACTCCAGCGGCAGCTCGGAGAAAACGTCCTTGCAGAAACCGTTGACGATCATCGAAATGGCGTCATCCTCGCTGATGCCGCGCTGCAGGCAGTAGAACAGCTGGTCATCGCCGATCTTCGAGGTAGTGGCTTCGTGCTCCAGCTGAGCGCTGTTGTTGCGCGCTTCAACGTAAGGGAACGTGTGGGCACCGCTGTCCGGCCCGATCAGCATCGAGTCGCACTGGGTAAAATTACGGGCGTTTTCCGCCCCCGGCAGGATTTTCACCAGGCCGCGATAGGTGTTCTCGCTGTGGCCGGCGGAGATGCCTTTGGCGATGATGGTCGACCTGGTGTTTTTGCCGATGTGGATCATCTTGGTGCCGGTATCTGCCTGCTGATGGCCGCTGGTCAGCGCCACCGAGAAGAATTCGCCGATCGAGTTGTCGCCCTGCAAAATCACGCTCGGGTATTTCCAGGTGATGGCCGAGCCGGTTTCCGACTGGGTCCAGGACATTTTCGAACCGGCGCCTTCGCACAGCGCGCGCTTGGTGACGAAGTTGAGGATACCGCCCTTGCTCTCGCCGCCGGAGAACCAGTTCTGCACCGTCGAGTATTTCACTTCGGCGTCTTTATGCAGGATCACTTCCACCACCGCCGCGTGCAGCTGGTAGCTGTCGCGCACCGGGGCGGAACAGCCTTCGATATAGCTGACGTAGCTGCCTTCGTCGGCGATCAGGATGGTGCGCTCGAACTGGCCGGTTTTGGCGGCGTTGATGCGGAAGTAGGTCGACAGCTCCATCGGGCAGCGCACCCCTTTCGGCACATAGACGAAGGTGCCGTCGGAGGCCACCGCGGCGTTCAGCGCAGCGAAGAAGTTATCGTTGGACGGCACCACGCGCCCCAGGTATTGACGCACCAGATCCGGGTATTCCTGGATCGCTTCGCCGAACGAACAGAAGATCACCCCGCTCTCCGCCAGTTTTTCACGGTAGGTGGTGGCGACCGAGACCGAGTCGAAGATGGCGTCCACCGCCACCTCGCTGCCCTCGCGCACCGGCACGCCGAGCTGGTTGAACGCCAGCTCCACTTCGCTGGTCAGGTAATCTTTTTCCGTCGCCGCGCCCGGTTGCTGCTCGGCGCCGGGTTGCGAACCGCATGCATCGTCGCAGCTGCCGCAGGACGGCGCCGAATAGTAACTGTAGTCCTGGTAGTTCAGGCGTTCGTAATTGGCCTTCAGCCAGTGCGGCTCTTCCATCTGCAGCCAGGCGCGATAAGCCTCAAGGCGGAATTCCAGCATCCACTCGGGTTCGTTGCGCTTGGCCGAGATGGCGCGCACCACCTCTTCGTTGATGCCCTTGGCCAACTCATCGGTTGCCAGCTGGGTGAAGAAACCTTCTTTGTAGCGACCTTCGCTGACCCAAGCCTGCACTTCATTAGGCATTTCTACATTGCTTCGTGTCATGTTGATTGCATCGCTCAAACGCCAAAGCTCTCGCCGCACCCGCAGGCATGCTGAGCTTTAGGGTTGTTGAATTTGAATATCTGATTCAGCCCTTCGCGGACGTAATCTACCGTGGTGCCATCGATGAACGGCATGGCCTTCAGCGGCACATAGAGTTTGGCGCCGTCGCGCTCAAACAGCAGATCGTCATCGGCGGGTTCGCGGGTCAGATCCAGCACATAGGCAAAGCCGGCGCAGCCGGATTGTTTCACCCCTAGCTGCAGCCCTTTCACCTGCGGATCCTGCTGCATCAGTTTGGTTATTTGTCGTACGGCGCTGTCGCTGAGCGAAATGCCTTGCCAGACATTTTCATCCAGAGAAAAAGTGCCGACATTTTCCGTTTGCATAGGGTCTACCTCACACTCGTGTTTGGCCACAGCCAATCTGGGTTGCTTATATGTTAGTGATAACGATTATCACTTCAACCGTTTGTTTTGCGGGGGTATCCGCCGCAAGCGCGGTTTTTCGCTGCGGCGTGCGGCAAGCCAGCGGGACATCCGTGGCGGCTTGCGGCGTCTGGCGGCAAGGTGTGCATGCTATCCCTATGAATTTATTCTTTATCCTGCATCACCGTACCGCACTCCCCGGTGGCCCGTCAGCGTTACAGCGCCGCGGTACGTTGCCGATCTAAACATTCATAGAAAATACCTATTTCTGCATTCTGTCTGTCGTAAATGTGCGTTTATCGGCATTTCGTGGCGCAGCGCAAGCGCGCGCCCTCAGGTTAAAGTTTAGTCGCTCAGCATCAAGTTGGGTCGTCGGCGACCTTTTACACCCCGCGCAATGAAAAAACGCCACGCCGGGGATTGATCGGCAGCGCGGCAGTTTATATGATAATGATTATCATTCAATTTAAATTTGAGCGCGAAGCCAATGACTCTTTCGATCAACGCATGGTTGCTGGGCAAGATTGATGACTACAAATTCAGCGTGCGCGACGCCACGGTGGACTTTTACATGGCCGAAGCGGCGCTACGGCGCCCGGAATGCAATATCGACCACCTGAAGCGGTACAACAGCGTCAGCCTGACCATGGCCAATTTGTGTCTGGAGAACGGCGACGACGACAGCTACCTGCACGCGCTCAGCAAGCTGCACAACCGGCTGATCGTCGAGATCAACAACCCACAGCGTTGCCAGCTGTTTCGGGTGCAAAGCTACCACTTCGCCCGCCATACGCTGACGCTGATCTGCCAAAAATATGCAATGGAAGGCACCTGGGAGAAGGCGAACGCGTTTCAGAAGGACTTCGTCAAACGCGTGCCGTTTCAGCTGTAAAGCGAAAGGCTCCGCAGGCCGAGCGCCTGCGGAAAGCGGCGGGGATCAGTCGATGACCGCCGTGGTCAGACGCGAGGTGCAGCACAACCGATCGCGCGCGTCGAAGATCTCGATTTGCCACACCTGATGGCGACGGCCGACGTGCAGTGCGCGGCACACCCCGCGCACCTGGCCATCGAACACCGCGCGCAGGTGGTTGGCGTTGATCTCCAGCCCCACCACTTTCTGCTCGCCCTCACTGCACAGGTAGCCGGCCATCGATCCCATCGATTCCGCCAGCACCACCGACGCCCCGCCGTGCAACAGCCCGAACGGCTGCCGGGTACGGCTATCGACCGGCATGGTGGCCTCG
The DNA here is from genome assembly GCF_057197125.1 of Serratia sp. LSHTC3. NCBI lineage: Bacteria > Pseudomonadati > Pseudomonadota > Gammaproteobacteria > Enterobacterales > Yersiniaceae > Serratia > Serratia sp. LSHTC3. The sequence continues at coordinate 944,650 of NZ_JBXUNP010000002.1, read as the reverse complement.
AGGAAATCCTCGCCCAGTTGGGTAAACTCGATGCCCACATGGCTGACCATGCAGCCGTCGCCGGCGCGGTTCAGCTGCTCCAGCGATGTTTCACGTTTCCACAATTTCACTCAATCATCTCCAGAAGTGCCTGTAATGGGTGGCGCACGCCATTGCCCTCGATGCGTTTCACCTGGCTGCGGCAGGAATAGCCGGTCGCCAGGCAGCGCTGCCGCGGCAAACGCTGTAGCGTCGGATGCCATGATAGCTCATAAATGCCGAGCGAGTTTTGCAGGTTCCTGGCTTCATGGCCGTAAGTGCCCGCCATGCCGCAGCAACCGACGCTGACGCTCTCCAGTTTGGCGCCGAAGCGGGCGAAGATCGCCGCCCACTGTTGGCCGCTGGCCGGCAACGCGGTGGTTTCGGTGCAGTGGCCGAACAGATACCACGGCTCGCCGGTCGCCGGCTGTTCGGCACGATCCGCGATCCGCTGCTGCAGCCATTCATGCACCAGCTGCACCTGGAAATCGCCGCGCTCGGCGCCGAGGATCTCGCGGTATTCGTCGCGGTAGCACAGCACCAGCGCCGGATCGACGCCCACCAGCGGCATGCCTAGCTGCGCCACACGGTTGAGGAAATCGGCGGTTTTGCGCGCGGTGCGGGCGAACCGCGTCAGGAAGCCCTTCACATGTTGCGCCTTGCCGTTCGGCGAGAACGGCAGCAGCACCGGTTTATAGCCGAGCTTCTCCACCAGCCGGACAAAGTCCGCCACCACTTTGGCGTCGTAATAGCTGGTGAACGGATCCTGGACGATCAACACGTGTTCTGCGCGCTGCTCGGCGCTCAGCCCTTCCAACTGCTCCAGCGTCAGCGTGATCGCGCGGTGGCCGGACAGCTGCTGACGCAGCGTCGGGCTGGACAACAGCGGCAGATCGACCATGCCGATGGCGTTGCGGCTCATCTCCCGCAGCCACGGCTGGCGGAAGAAGAAGTTGAACACCTTCGGCGCGCGGGCCATCAACGGGGTATAGCTCTCCACGCCGGCGACCATGTAGTCGCTTACCGGGCGCAGGTAGCGGGTATGGTAAAGCTGCAGGAAGCGCGAACGGAATCCCGGCACGTCAATCTTGATCGGGCACTGGGTGGAGCAGGCCTTACAGGCCAGGCAGCCGGACATCGCCTCTTTCACTTCGTGCGAGAAGTCATACTCGCCCTTGCCGGCGTGCCAGCTGTTGCGGGTTTTCTCGATCAGGCCGCGCAAGCTGAGGCGCTGCTGCGGCAGCTGTTTCTCCAGCGCCAGCGGATCGACCCCCTGCTCGGCCAACAGACGCAGCCACTCGCGCACCAGCGTCGCCCGCCCTTTCGGCGAATGAATGCGGTTGCCGCTGATCTTCATCGACGGGCACATCGGGCTGCGTACGTCGAAGTTGAAGCACAGGCCGTTGCCGTTACACTCCAGCGCGCCGCGGAACGAGGTGCGCACCTCGACCGGGATCTGGCGATCGAAGGTGCCGCGTTTGACCGCATCCACCTGCATCATCGGCGCATCCACCGCCAGCGGCGAACAGATCTTGCCTGGGTTCAGACGGTTATCCGGATCGAACGCCGCCTTGATGCGGCGCAGCTCTTCATACAGCGCTTCCCCGAAGAATTCAGGGCTGTATTCCGCGCGGAACCCCTTGCCGTGCTCCCCCCACAGCAGGCCGCCGTATTTGGCGGTCAGCGCCACCACCCGATCGGAGATCTGCTTCATCAGCACTTCCTGCTGCGGGTCGCACATGTCGAGCGCCGGGCGCACGTGCAGCACCCCGGCGTCGACGTGGCCAAACATGCCATAGCTCAGATTGTGGTCATCGAGCAGTTGCCGAAATTCGACGATATAGTCCGCCAGATGTTGCGGCGGCACACAGGTGTCCTCGGCGAACGGAATCGGCTTGGCGCGCCCTTTGGCGTTGCCCAGCAGCCCGACCGCCTTCTTGCGCATGTTGTAAATGCGCTCGATGCCAGCCAGATCGCCGCAGATCTGGTACCCGATCACGCCGCCCTGCCGCTGCGCGATCAATTCGTCCAGCCGTTGGCACAGGGCTTCCATCTGGCCGTCGATCAGCGCCCGATCGTCGCCGGCGAACTCGACGATGTTCAGCCCGAGCATCTCTTTATCCGGCACGTCGGCGATCAGTTCGTTCACCGAGTGCCAAACGATGTCTTCACGCGCCAGGTTCAGCACCTTGGAATCGATGGTTTCCACCGACAGCGCCTTGGCCTCGACCATAAAGGGCGCATTGCGCAGCGCCGAGTCGAAGGAATCGTACTTCACGTTGACCAGGCGGCGCACTTTCGGCAGCGGCGTGATGTCCAGCCGCGCCTCGGTGATAAACGCCAGCGTGCCCTCGGCGCCGGTCAGAATACGCGTCAAATCGAAGGTTTGCAGATCGTCGCTCAGCACGTGGCGCAGATCGTAACCGGTGAGGAAGCGGTTGAGCTTGGGGAATTTCTCCAGGATCAGCGCGCGCTGCTCGCGGCAGCGATTGAGCACCGTGCGGTAGATGCGCCCTTCGGCGGTCTCTTCCAGAGCAATCGTTTCCGCCAGCGCCGTCGGCATGGCGCGGGTATCGATCATCTCGCCGCCCAGCAGCACCGCCCGCAGCCCCAACACGTGATCGGAGGTTTTGCCGTACACCAGCGAGCCCTGGCCGGAGGCATCGGTGTTGATCATTCCCCCCAGCGTGGCGCGGTTGCTGGTGGACAGTTCCGGCGAGAAGAAGTAGCCGAACGGTCGCAGGTATTGATTCAACTGGTCCTTGATCACCCCGGCTTCGACTTTCACCCAGCCCTGTTCGACGTTGATCTCCAGAATGCGGTTCATATGGCGCGACATATCGACCACGATGCCGGTATTGAGCGACTGGCCGTTGGTGCCGGTGCCGCCGCCGCGCGGGCTGAAGGTCAGCGTATTGAAGCGCTCTTCTCCGGCCAGACGGGCGATCAGCGCCACGTCGGCGGTGGAACGGGGGAACACCACCGCATCGGGCAGCAGCTGATAGATACTGTTGTCGGTGGCCATCGTCAGCCGGTCGGCATAGCTGGTGGCGGTATCGCCGTTGAATCCGTTTTGCTTCAGTGCTTCCAAAAAGTCGAGCACCCGTTGAACCAGGCCGGGCGCCTGAGAAATCTGTGGGATCATTCGCTTTTTTGACCCTGTCCGTCTATTTTTTATGCGCTGATGTACGCTGAATCGGGCCTTTAATTCAGACCCACCCTATTTTTTAGTGACACTAAAAACTAACATACTCGTTTAGTGAAGGCATTCACATTATTACCGCCCTGCGAGCGCCGCCACAGGCGGCCGCCCGGCGGTGAGAAACCGACCGACAGGCACCCCGATTCGCCGGTGCCAGGGATTTAATTGACCAGGATGAGAACCCACTGATGCCACTCCCGCAATCGCGTTACGACTTACCGCGAATTATTTTCGGCGTGCTGTTTATCGCCATCATGATCGTCGCCTGTTTTTGGGTGATCCAACCGTTTATTCTCGGCTTCGCCTGGGCGGGCATGGTGGTGATCGCCACCTGGCCGCTGCTGCTCAAACTGCAAAAGCTGCTGTGGGGCCGCCGTTCGCTGGCGGTGTTGGTCATGACCCTGCTGCTGATCCTGCTGTTCATTCTGCCTATCTCACTGCTGATCAGCAGCGTGGTGGATAACAGCGCGCCGCTGATCGCCTGGGCCAGTTCGCCGGGCAAACTGCATATTCCCGATCTCGCCTGGCTGCAGTCCGTGCCGATGATCGGCGACAAACTCTATACCAGCTACCACACGCTGGTTAACGCCGGCGGCGCCGCGCTGCTGGCGAAGGTGCAGCCGTACTTTGGCCAAACCGCCACCTGGTTCGTGGCGCAGGCGGCGCATATCGGCCGTCTGCTGCTGCACTGCGCACTGATGCTGCTGTTCAGCGCCTTGTTGTACGCGCGCGGCGAACAGGTGGCGCTGGGTATCCGCCACTTTGCGGTGCGCCTCGGTTCCGCGCGCGGCGATGCGGCGGTGCTGCTGGGCGGCCAGGCAATTCGCGCCGTCGCGCTGGGCGTGGTGGTGACGGCGTTGGTGCAGTCGGTGCTGGGCGGCATCGGTCTGGCGGTAAGCGGCATTCCTGCCGCCACTCTGCTGACGATGCTGATCTTCATCTGCTGTGTGGCGCAATTGGGGCCGCTGTTGGTGCTGGTGCCGGCCATCATCTGGCTGTACTGGCACGGCGACACCACCTGGGGCACCGTGCTGCTGGTCTGGAGCTGCGTGGTGGCCACGCTGGATAACGTGCTGCGCCCGGTGCTGATCCGCATGGGCGCCGATCTGCCGCTGCTGCTGATCCTGTCCGGCGTTATCGGCGGTTTGCTGGCCTTCGGCATGATTGGCCTGTTCATCGGCCCGGTGGTGTTGGCGGTGTCTTATCGCCTGCTGACCGCCTGGATGGATGAAGCGCCGGAGCCGACCTCCGCGCCGGAGCAAGTCATCGACGAGCTGGAAAAACGCTAATTCCCCCTTCCGCCCGCACCGTCGGGCGGAACTTTTCACGCCCGTCATTATTCCTACCTCATTCGAGTAATATCTCCGCCCAATATAATGCCGCCCTATATTGATTACGGTACGGCGAATGAAAGGTGCAATGTAAATCCCTGTTTGTTGCAAACGGAAAAAAGAGATAACTCCCGCAAATAAAATGTGATGCCGCTATCGATTAGGATGATTCTTAATGACTAGTCGCGTTCAAAAATCTAGTATTATGGCCATCTATTGCTTCAAATCACTGATTTTAAAGCAACCTTTCTGAACAATGTAATGCCATACATGTGAATTGCTGTGTGTAGTCTTTGCCCATCTCCTACGGTGGGCTTTTTTTTATTCTTTTTTCGTCGAATTGATTATTTTACGCGCCGTTATTTACATTCTGAAATAAAAAGGCCGCAGCGTTAACTGCGGCCCGACGTTAATGCCTCAGTGAGGCCGAGACATTATTTCTTTTTCGACAAATTGATCCAGGTCTGCACCACAGTGTCCGGGTTAAGCGACAGGCTGTCGATGCCCTGCTCCATCAGCCACTCGGCGAAGTCTTCATGGTCAGACGGGCCCTGGCCGCAAATGCCGACGTATTTGCCGTGGCGCTTGGCCGCCTGAATCGCCATCGACAGCAGCGCTTTCACCGCCTCGTTGCGCTCGTCGAACAGTTCCGACACTACGCCGGAATCGCGATCCAGCCCCAGCGCCAGCTGAGTCATGTCGTTGGAGCCGATGGAGAAACCGTCGAAGTGCTCGAGGAACTGATCCGCCAACAGCGCATTGGACGGGATTTCGCACATCATGATCACTTTCAACCCGTTTTCGCCGCGTTTCAGCCCCTGACGCGCCAACTCGGCCACCACCGCTTCCGCCTGCGCCACGGTGCGCACGAACGGCACCATGATTTCGACGTTGGTCAGCCCCATATCGTTACGCACGCGTTTCACCGCCTCGCACTCCAGCGCGAAGCAATCGCGGAAACTGTCGGCCACGTAACGGCCGGCGCCGCGGAAGCCCAACATCGGGTTCTCTTCGTGCGGTTCATACTTGTCGCCGCCCACCAGGTTGGCGTACTCGTTGGATTTGAAGTCGGACAGACGCACGATCACGCGCTTCGGCCAGAAGGCGGCGCCCAGCGTCGCGATGCCTTCGGTCAGGCGACCGACGTAGAACTCGACCGGGTGATCGTAACCCTGCATCAGCGCGCGAATTTCATTTTGCAGCGCCGGCGTCTGCTGGTCGAACTCCAGCAGCGCGCGCGGGTGCACGCCGATCATGCGGTTGATGATAAATTCCAGCCGAGCCAGGCCCACGCCTTCGTTCGGCAAACGCGCGAAGTCGAAAGCGCGATCCGGGTTGCCGACGTTCATCATGATCTTCAGGGGCAGATCCGGCAGCTCGGTCACTTCGGAGCTCTGCACGCTGAAGTCCAGCATGTCGCTGTAAACGAAGCCGGTGTCGCCTTCCGCGCAGGAGACGGTGACTTTCTGGCCGTCTTTCAACACGTCGGTGGCGTGGCCACAGCCCACCACCGCCGGAATGCCCAGCTCACGCGCGATGATCGCCGCGTGACAGGTGCGCCCGCCGCGGTTGGTGACGATCGCGGCGGCCTTCTTCATGATCGGCTCCCAGTCCGGGTCGGTCATGTCGGTCACCAGCACGTCGCCCGGCTGGATGCGATCCATTTCGCTGATGTCGTGGATCACTTTCACCGGACCGGCGCCGATGCGGTGGCCGATGGCGCGGCCTTCCACCAGCACCGGGCTGGTGCCGTTCAGCTGGTAGCGTTCCATGGTCTGCTCGTTGGAGCGTACGGTCTCCGGGCGCGCCTGCACGATCAGCAGCTTGCCGGTATGGCCGTCTTTCGCCCACTCGATATCCATCGGGCGGCCGTAATGTTTTTCGATCAGGATCGCCTGCTGCGCCAGCGCCTGCACTTCTTCATCCGTCAGCGAGAAACGGCTGCGCTGCGCTTCCGGCACGTCTTCGATGCGCACCTGCTTGCCGTGATCCTGCGACGGCGCGTATACCATGCGGATCTTTTTCGAACCCAGGTTGCGGCGCACGATCGCCGGCTTGCCGTTTTGCAGCGTCGGTTTGTGCACGTAGAACTCATCCGGGTTCACCGCGCCCTGCACCACCATTTCACCCAAGCCGAAAGCGGAGGTGATGAATACCACCTGATCAAAGCCGGACTCGGTGTCGATGGTGAACATCACGCCCGAGGAGGCCAGATCCGAGCGCACCATGCGCTGTACGCCGGCCGACAACGCCACGCCGCGGTGATCGTAGCCCTGGTGCACGCGATAAGAGATGGCGCGATCGTTGAACAGCGACGCGAACACGTGCTTGATCGCCACCATTACGGCGTCGATGCCCTGCACGTTGAGGAAGGTTTCCTGCTGACCGGCAAAGGAGGCGTCCGGCATGTCTTCCGCCGTGGCGGAGGAGCGCACCGCAAAGGAAGCTTCCGGTTCGCCGTCGGCGAGCTGTTGGTAAGCCTGATGAATTTCACGCTCGAACTCGGCGTGGAACGGCGTGTCAATCACCCATTGGCGGATCTGGGCGCCGGCCTTGGCCAGTTGGGCAACGTCGTCAACGTCAGTCTGATCCAGTAACTGATAGATGCGCTGGTTAACACCGCTTTGTTCGAGAAAATCGTTAAACGCCTGTGCGGTGGTGGCAAAACCGTTAGGCACGGCCACGCCCAAATCGGAAAGATTGGTGATCATTTCACCGAGGGAGGCATTTTTGCCGCCGACACGGTCAACGTCGTGCATGCCAAGCTGGTTGTACCAAAGCACATTACGCAAGTCTGGGCCATTGTTGGACATCGAGACAATCCTTATTGCTATCAGTAGGGTAAAGACGGATTTAATTCGCTTGCTTTACGGCACCGCTAACACGGAGCCGAATCAGACTAGCACACTGATCCGGGGAAAATGGAAAGGTGAATCGATCAACCCACTGAAGAAAGTGGTTTTTAAGAGAATGTCCTAACCGGCTGATTTGTCTGGGAACCGTTCCCAATCGCACGAAAAGCTTAGTTCTCAACAAATTACGCTCTTTTTAAAATTCTGTTTTAATGACCACGCAAACGCTATCGTTTTTGGTGAAAATAGCGGCAAATTTACGTTTCGGCTCGAACAGGGTCGCTGCGCCGCGATTTCTGCCGCCGCCAAAGCGCGCTTTTCTTCGCGCGCCGCCGCAAGGCGGTTTACCGCCCCGCCGTCACAATTTTTTCCCTCGCCCCTTTACCGGCGGATCGTCTGCGGCTCATGATATTGGCAGTGATGACAGCAGGAACACCGTTTTCAGGTAAGGAGCCTCGGGTGGAAAGAAGCGTTTTTTATATTTCGGATGGTACGGCGATCACCGCCGAAGTGCTGGGGCACGCGGTGCTGTCGCAGTTCCCGGTCACGGCGACCACGTACACCTTGCCGTTTGTCGAAACCGAGGCGCGCGCACGCGCAGTTCGCCAACAAATCGATGATATCTATAATGAAACCGGTGTACGGCCGCTGGTGTTTTACTCCATCATCTCGCCGGAAGTGCGCGACGTGATCGTTCAGAGCCAAGGCTTCTGTCAGGATATCGTGCAGGCGCTGGTCGGCCCGCTGCAGGGTGAGCTGGAGGTGGAGCCGACGCCGGTGCCGAACCGCACCCACGGCCTGACCGCCAGCAACCTCGGCAAGTACGACGCGCGCATTGCCGCCATCGACTATACCCTGGCGCATGACGACGGCATTTCGCTGCGCAACCTCGATCAGGCGCAGGTGATCCTGCTCGGCGTGTCGCGCTGCGGCAAAACCCCCACCAGCCTTTATCTGGCGATGCAGTTCGGCATCCGCGCCGCCAACTACCCGTTTATCGCCGACGATATGGACAATTTGCACCTGCCGGCCTCGCTGAAACCGTTTCAGCATAAATTATTCGGCCTGACCATCGATCCGGAGCGCCTGGCGGCGATCCGCGAAGAACGGCGTGAAAACAGCCGCTACGCTTCATTGCGTCAGTGCCGCATGGAGATCGCCGAGGTCGAAGCGCTGTTCCGCAAAAACCAGATCCGCTACCTCAATACCACCAACTATTCGGTCGAAGAGATCTCCACCAAAATCCTCGACATCCTTGGCATGAGCCGCCGCATGTTCTGATCTTTTCCTCGCGGGGCCGCCGCGCCCCGCCGCCTGCCGTTTATTTCAGCAGCAGCTGATTTTTTTGTGCTTTTTTTCGCGGCTTTGATCAACAGAACGCAATCTCTACGGTTGAATTCAGCGCTTTTTGCGTTATTGTGATCGCCATCACTTCCCGGCACTCCTGCCGCAGAGAAGAACAGTTTCCAGGGAACAACATGCACAAAACAGATGAACTGCGGACCGCGCGCATCGACAGCCTCGTCACGCCGCAAGCGTTGGCGGACAAGCTGCCGATCTCGGCGGCCATCGCCGATAACGTGACAGCGTCACGTAAACGCATTGAAAAAATCCTCACCGGTGAAGACCGCCGCCTGCTGGTGGTGATCGGCCCCTGCTCGATTCACGATCTCGACGCCGCCGTCGATTACGCCGGCCGGCTGAACGCCCTGCGCGAGCGCTACCAGGATCGCCTGGAGATCGTAATGCGCACCTATTTCGAAAAACCGCGCACCGTCGTCGGCTGGAAAGGCCTGATCTCCGATCCGGCGCTGGACGGCACCTTCCAGGTCAACCGCGGCATCGAAATGGCACGCCGCCTGCTGCTGGAAGTGAACCAGCTCGGCCTGCCGACCGCCACCGAATTCCTGGACATGGTCGTCGGCCAATACATCGCCGATCTGATCAGCTGGGGCGCCATCGGCGCACGCACCACCGAAAGCCAGATCCACCGTGAAATGGCCTCGGCGCTCTCCTGCCCGGTCGGCTTCAAAAACGGCACCGACGGCAACACCCGCATCGCCATCGACGCCATTCGCGCGGCGCGCGCCGGGCACATGTTCCTGTCGCCGGACAAACATGGCCAGATGACCATCTATCAGACCAGCGGCAACCCGTACGGCCACATCATCATGCGCGGCGGCAAAACGCCGAACTACCACGCCAGCGATATCGCCGCCGCCTGTGACAGCCTGCGCGAGTTCGATCTGCCGGAGCACCTGGTGATCGACTTCAGCCACGGCAACTGCCAGAAAATGCACCGCCGCCAGTTGGAAGTGGCCGACAACGTCTGCCAGCAGATCCGCGCCGGCTCTGCCGCCATCACCGGCGTGATGGCGGAAAGCTTCCTGGTGGAAGGCACGCAGAAGATCGTCGCCGGCCAACCGTTGACCTATGGTCAGTCGATCACCGATCCTTGCCTGAGCTGGTCCGACAGCGAACAGTTGCTGGCGATGCTGGCGGATGCGGTCGATAGCCGTTTCTGACGCAACATAGACCGGGGCCTCGCCCCGGCTTTCTCCCTTCTGTCCCGCTCATCTATACTGATTGCAACGCTTTAGCACCCGCCGAAACGCACTGGGAGCCCCGGCATGATTCACTCTCTGTTATCCATTCCCTGCGTCACGCTGCAGGGCGAGCAAAAAACGCTGGGCGATTTCCCGGCGCGCGCTTACCTGGTGGTCAACACCGCCAGCAAGTGCGGCTTCACCCCGCAATACCGCGGGCTGGAAAATTTGTGGCGATACTATCGCGAGCGCGGCCTGATGGTGCTCGGCTTCCCCTGCAACCAGTTTGGTTCTCAGGAGCCGGGCAGTCCGCTGGAGATCGCCAATTTTTGCAGCCTCAACTACGGCGTCAGTTTCCCGCTGTTCAGCAAGATCGACGTTAACGGCCCCGGCGCCCACCCGCTGTTCAATGAGCTGAAACGCCTGGCGCCCGGCATTCTGGGCAGCCGCCGCATCAAATGGAATTTCACCAAGTTCCTGCTCACCGCCGACGGCCAGCGCGTGACGCGCTTTGCGCCGATCACCAAACCCGAACGCCTGTTTGACCGCATCGAAACCCTGCTGAAATAACGCCCCTTTTTTACGGGCCGAGTGCGCTCGGCCCGCCGCCGGATGTCCGTTCGACAAAAAGGTTCCATCGGTAAGAAAATTTTCCTTGATGTAACCTTTCCTTCACATGATAATGATTCTCAGTTTGATATTAATTACCATTTAATAACCTGTTTTATAAGCACAATGATGATGGATACTGCCAACACGCCAACCCCCGCCGCCGCGGCCCCGACCGAGCACAGCGCAAACGCGCCGCCCAGCTACGACAGCGCACAGCTGCTCGGCGCCGACGGCATCGCGTTCATTACCCATCAGGGCCAGCGCTATCAGCTGCGGCAGACCAAAGCCGGGAAATTGATCCTGACCAAATAACCACAGAACCCTCAAACGCCAGCCACCCCGATCGTTTGATCCAGGCAGCCAGCAAATCTATTGATATGTTTTATTACATACGGAGAGTTGCACCATGCCTCTGACATTTTCCACCCGGCTGCGTTTTTCCGCGTTGAGTCTGGCGATTGCCTGCGCTCTGCCTACGGTGGCCTTGGCACAAAACACCAGCACAACAACTTCTTCCAACGCGGCAGCGGCCAAAAACGCCGACGAGACCATGACCGTGGTCGCCACCGGCAACCAACGCAGCAGCTTTGAAGCGCCGATGATGGTCACGGTCATCGAAGGCAACTCGCCGGAAAGTCAAACTGCAGGCACCGCCGCCGATATGCTGCGGCGCGTGCCGGGCATTACCGTCACGGGTTCCGGGCGCAGCAATGGGCAGGATCTCATGATGCGCGGTTACGACCGACGTGGCGTGCTGACGTTAGTTGACGGCATCCGCCAGGGGACCGATACCGGCCATATTAACGGCACTTTTTTGGATCCTGCGTTAGTGAAACGCATTGAAATCGTGCGCGGCCCCTCCGCGTTGCTGTACGGCAGCGGCGCGTTGGGTGGCGTAGTGTCTTATGAGACCGTCGATGCCGCCGATCTGCTGCTGCCGGGCCAGGATAGTGGGTTCCGCGTCTACGGCACCGCCGGCACCGGCGACCACAGCCTGGGCATGGGCGCCAGCGCCTACGGCAAGACCGATAACCTCGACGGCCTGCTGTCGTTCGGCACCCGCGACGTCGGCGATCTTCGTCAGGGTAACGGCTTCGATGCGCCTAACGACGAAACCATCAGCAACGTGCTGGCTAAAGGCACCTGGAAGATCGACAATAGCCAGTCGCTAAGCGGCAACCTGCGCTACTACAACAACAGCGCCCAGGAGCCGAAAAACCCGCAAACACCAGCCAGCTCCAGTGGAAACTTAATGACCGATCGTTCGACGATTCAACGCGACGCGGCATTGAGTTACAAACTGAAGCCGATCGGCCAGGATTGGCTGGATGCGGAAGCGAAAGTGTATTATTCAGACGTGAAAATTAACGCTCACGCCAATGGCAGCGAGGATGAAGCGCGTAAACAAACCACGAAAGGCGTCAAACTCGAAAACCGCACGCGCCTGTTTGCGGATACTTTCGCTTCACATCTGCTGACCTACGGCACCGAGGCCTACAAACAGGAGCAAACGCCGGGCGGCGCTACCGAAAGTTTCCCGCACGCAAAAATCAATTTCGCTTCAGGCTGGCTGCAGGACGAAATCACGCTGCGCGATCTGCCCGTCACCCTGCTCGCCGGCACCCGCTATGACAATTACAAGGGCTCAAGCGACGGCTATGCCGATGTGGATGCGAACAAATGGTCCTCACGCGGCGCAGTCAGCATTACGCCTACCGACTGGCTGATGCTGTTCGGCTCCTATTCTCAGGCGTTCCGCGCGCCAACGATGGGTGAGATGTACAACGACTCCAAGCACTTCTCAATTCCAATGGGGCCAACCACCATCACCAACTATTGGGTGCCTAACCCGAATTTGAAGCCGGAAACCAACGAGACCCAAGAGTACGGGTTTGGTCTGCGTTTCGATGATTTGATGCTGGCCGATGATAGCCTGCAGTTCAAAGCCAGCTATTTCGATACCAAAGCCAAGGACTACATCACCACCGATGTCACGATGGAACTGGGACGCGGTCCGCGCGGCCCTTACTGCATCAGTTGCACCACCTTCTCGACCAATGTCGATCGCGCCAAAATCTGGGGATGGGACGCTACGCTCAGCTATAAAACCCCCTGGTTCGGCTGGGATTTGGCTTACAACCGCACCCGTGGCAAAAATGAAGCGACCGGTGACTGGTTAAGCAGCATCAATCCGGACACCGTCACCAGCTCGCTGGACGTGCCGCTGGGCGAAACCGGTCTGTCTGCCGGCTGGGTCGCCACCTTCGCCGAACGCGCGACGCGCGTGGAGACAGGCACGGCCGAACAAGCCGGTTATGGCGTCAACGACTTCTATCTGAGCTACAAGGGCCGCGACCGTCTGCAGGGCATGACCACCACCGTGGTGTTGGGCAACGCCTTCGACAAAGAATATTACTCGCCGCAGGGCATCCCGCAGGATGGCCGCAACGCCAAACTGCTGGTCAGCTACCAGTGGTAATCATTTGACTATCTGGCGGACAACCCGATTGTCCGCCGTTCGCATTACAGCGCAGGAGAATCCGGCATGAGCAACACCCTATACGAACGCTACCAACAGGCTAAAATCGATCACCCCGGCAAATACGCCCGCGATCTGGCGGCGATCCTTGGCGTCAGCGAAGCGGAGCTGACGCACGCCCGTGTCGGTCACGACGCCCGCCGCCTGCAGGCCGACGCGCGCACCCTGCTGACCGAGCTTGAGCAAGTGGGCGTCACCAAATCCATCACCCGCAACAGCTATGCGGTGCATGAGCAGATGGGCCGCTACCGCAACCAGCACCTTAACGGCCACGCCGGGCTGATCCTCAACCCGCGCGAGCTGGATCTGCGTCTGTTCCTCAACCACTGGACCAGCGTTTTCGCCATGAGCGAAACCAACAAACGCGGCGTGCGCCACAGCATCCAGTTCTTCGACCAACAGGGCGATGCGCTGCACAAGGTCTACACCACCGAGGAAACCGATCTGCCGGCCTGGATGGCACTGGTGGAGCGCCATCTGAGCGAAGAAAACCCGGCGCTGGCCCTGCAGCCCGCCGAGGCGAGCACCTCGGATGAAACGACGCAGGATCATGCCAAAATCGACGCTGAATGGCGCGCGATGACCGACGTTCACCAGTTCTTCCAGCTGCTGAGCCGCAATAAACTCACGCGCCAGCAGGCCTTCCGCGCCGTCGGCGACGATCTGGCCTATCAGGTGGACAACAGCGCGCTGTCGCAGCTGCTGGAAGCGGCGCAGCAGCAGCAAAACGAGATCATGATATTCGTCGGCAACCGCGGCTGCGTGCAGATTTTCACCGGCCAGATCGAACGTTTGATGCCGCAGGAAGGTTGGATCAACGTGTTCAATCGCCGCTTCACGCTGCATCTGATTGAAGGCGCCATCGCCGAAAGCTGGATCACCCGCAAACCGACCAAGGACGGCATCGTCACCAGCCTGGAGCTGTTCGCCGCCGACGGCACGCAGATTGCGCAGCTGTATGGCCAGCGTACCGAAGGTCAGCCGGAACAAACCCAGTGGCGCGAGCAGGTTGCCGCGCTCGCCGCCAAGGACATCGCCGCATGAAATCTTCCTTAATCCGCCGCCTGGCGCTGATGATGACGCTGGCGCTGCCGCTCACCGCCGCGGCGGCACAGCGCATCGTCTCGATCGGCGGCGACGTGACGGAAATCGCCTTTGCGCTCGGCGCCGGCGACGACGTGATCGCCCGCGATAGCACCAGCCTGCACCCGGAAGCGGTGAAAAAGCTGCCGGACGTCGGCTATATGCGCCAGCTGAACGCCGAAGGCATTCTGGCGCTGAAGCCGACGCTGGTGCTGACGACCGAGCTGGCACAGCCGGCGCTGGTGCTCAAACAGCTGGCGGACAGCGGCGTCAAAGTGGTCAGCGTGCCGGGTGACACCACCCTGCAGGCGGTGCCGCAGAAGATCGCCGCGATCGCCGCCGCGTTGCAACGCGTTGAGCAAGGCAAACAGCTGAGCGAGCGCTATCAACAACAGCTGGCGGCGGTCGACACCTCTCCGCTGCCGGTGAAGGTGTTGTTTGTCATGAGCCACGGCGGCATTACACCGATGGCGGCCGGGCAACACACCGCCGCCGACGCGGTGATCGCCGCCGCCGGCCTGAAAAACGCCATGCAGGGCTTTGACCGCTACCGCCCGCTGTCGCAGGAAGGTGTCATCGCCAGCGCGCCGGATCTGTTGCTGGTCACCACCGACGGCGTGCGCACCCTCGGCGGCGAACAGCAGCTGTGGACGCTGCCGGGCCTGGCGCTGACGCCGGCGGGCAAGCAGCGGCGCGTGCTGATCGTCGATGACATGGCGCTGTTAGGCTTCGGCCTGGAAACGCCGGCGGCGCTGGCCAAGCTGCGCCACGCGGCGGAGCAAAAGTAATGCGCTGCCGCACCTCGCCTCAGCTGGCCATCATCGGTCTGCTGGTGCTGCTGACGCTGCTGGCGCTGGTCGCCGCTAATCTCGGCGCGCTGACGCTGTCGTTTCGCACCCTGTGGCGCGAACCTTTCAGCGACGCCGCCTGGCACATCTGGCTGAACATCCGCCTGCCGCGCGTGCTGCTGGCGGTGGTGATCGGCTGCGCGCTGGCGGTGTCCGGCGCCGTGATGCAGGGGCTGTTCCGCAACCCGCTGGCGGATCCTAGCCTGCTGGGCATCAGCAGCGGCGGCGCGCTGTTTGTCGCGCTGTTCATCGTGATGCCGCTGGCGTTGCCGGTGACGATCGCGTTGTATGGCCACATGCTGGCGGCGTTCCTCGGCAGCCTGCTGGTATCGCTGTTGATCTACGGCATCAGCCGCAGCGGGCACGGCAATCTGTCGCGGCTGCTGCTGGCGGGCATCGCGATCAACGCCCTGTGCATGGCGGCCATCGGCGTGCTCTCCTACGTCAGCAGCGATCAACAGCTGCGCCAGTTCTCGCTGTGGATGATGGGCAGCCTCAGCCAGTCGCAGTGGCCGACGCTGGCCGTTTCCGCCTCGCTGATTTTGCCTACGGCGCTGCTGACGCTGCTGCAGGCGCGCCGGCTGAACCTGTTGCAGCTGGGGGATGAAGAGGCCCACTACCTCGGGGTGAACGTCCAGCGCGCCAAGCTGCAGCTGCTGTTGCTGAGCGCCCTGCTGATCGGCGCGGCGGTGGCGATGAGCGGCGTGATCGGCTTCGTCGGTCTGGTGGTGCCCCATCTGGTTCGCATGCGCCTCGGCGGCGATCACCGTTGGCTGCTGCCCTGCTCCGCGCTGGGCGGCGCCTGCCTGTTGCTGGTCAGCGATACGCTGGCGCGCACGCTGGTGGCCCCGGCCGAAATGCCGGTGGGGTTGATGACCAGCCTGATCGGCGGTCCTTACTTCTTGTGGCTGGTGATGCGCCAGCGGGAGCGAACCGGTGGATAACGCCGCCAACCTCACGGCCCGGGAGCTGCGCTACAGCCTCGGTACGCGCCGCCTGATCAACGACGTTTCGCTCAGCCTCGCCGGCGGTGAAATGGTGGCGATTATCGGCCCTAACGGCGCCGGAAAATCGACGCTGCTGCGCTTGCTGACCGGCTATCTGACGCCGGACTGCGGCGAATGCCGGCTGCTTGGCCGCCCGCTGGAACACTGGGCGCCGCAACAGTTGGCCAAAGTCCGGGCCGTGATGCGCCAGTACAGCGATCTGGCATTTCCCTTCAGCGTGGAAGAAGTGGTCAGCATGGGGCGGGCACCGCACGGCAAACGCGACGAGCATCAGGCGCTCCAACAGGTGATGGAACAAACCGACTGCCTGGCGCTGGCGCAGCGCGACTACCGTCAGCTTTCCGGCGGCGAACAACAACGGGTGCAGCTGGCGCGGGTGTTGGCGCAGCTGTGGCAGCCGCAACCGTCCCCCGCCTGGCTGTTCCTCGACGAGCCGACCTCGGCGCTGGACCTGTATCACCAGCAGCACACCCTGCGCCTGCTGCGCTCGCTGACGCGCCAACAGCCGCTGGGCGTCTGCTGCGTGCTGCACGATCTCAATCTGGCCGCGCTGTACGCCGATCGGATCCTGCTGTTGCATCAGGGCCGCTTGGTGGCGAGCGGCACGCCGCAGGAAGTGCTGCAGGCCGACATTCTCACCCGCTGGTATCAGGCCGATCTCGGCGTGGTGCATCATCCCGAAGCGTCGCTGCCGCAGGTCTATCTACGTCAATAACATCAAGGGCGCCATGAGGCGCCCTTTTTCATCTCAGCTGGAGCAGGAAATCTCCAAATGTTTGCCCCAGTCCGGCGGCAGCGCGGCGAGATCGTCATACTCCGGCGCATCGTCGAACGGCCGCAGCAGGGCCTGATGCAACCGCTGCAAACGGCCCACGTCGTCTTTCTCTGCGTCCTCAATCGCCTGCTGCGCCAGATAGTTGCGCAGGATCAGGCGCGGGTTCACCGCCTTCATCGCCCGTTGCCGTTCCGCATCACTCACCTGTTCCTGCTGCAGACGCCTGCGATACTGCTGATACCAGGCATCGAACGCCGCGCGGTCGATAAACTCGTCGCGCAGCGGCGACTGTGCCTGTTGCTGTTCAGTGTCGCTCAACAGGCGGAACGTGCGGGTATAGTCCCGCCCTTCCTGCGCCATCAGGCTCAACAGACCGGTGAGCACGTCATTATCCTGCGCCGTCGGCGTGAAGAAGCCGAGTTTGGCGCGCATCTGTTCACCGTAGGCGCGCATCAGCGCCGGCTCATACGCCGCCAGCGCCTGCTGCAGCTGTTCGGTGGTCATCAGCCCCGACAGGGTCTGCGCCAGGCGATGCAGGTTCCACAGCGCCACCGCCGGTTGATTGTCGAAAGCGTAGCGCCCCTGATGGTCGGAGTGGTTACAGATATAGCCGGGCTGGTAGTCATCGAGGAAGCCGTAGGGGCCGTAATCGATGGTGATGCCGAGAATCGACATGTTGTCGGTGTTCATCACGCCGTGGGCGAATCCGACGGTTTGCCAATGGGCGATCAGGCGCGCCGTACGTTCGACCACGTCGGTAAACCACAACAGGTAACAATCGGCCTGATCCTGCAACTGCGGCCAGTGACGGGCGATGACGAAATCCGCCAGCTGCCGCACCTGCTCCGGCTGTTTGCGGTAGTAAAAGTGTTCGAAGTGGCCGAAGCGCACATGGCTTTCCGCCACCCGCAGCAGCATCGCGCCGCGTTCCGGCTGCTCGCGATATACCGGTTGTTGACTGGTGACAATAGTTAACGCACGCGTGGTGGGGATCCCCAGATGGTGCAACGCCTCAGAGGCCAGAAACTCGCGGACAACCGAACGCAGCACCGCGCGACCATCACCCATGCGTGAATACGGCGTCAGCCCGGCGCCCTTCAGGTGCCAGTCGCGGTGGCTGCCGTCCGCCATGACCTGTTCGCCCAGCAAAATGCCGCGGCCATCGCCCAGTTGCCCGGCCCACACGCCGAACTGGTGGCCACTGTACACCTGCGCCAGCGGCTGCATGCCCGGCAGCAGCGTTTCTCCCGCCCAAATCGGGGTTTTATCCTGAGTAAACCAACTTTCATCCAGCCCCAGCTCGCGCGCCAGCGGCTCGCTATGGTACAGCAGGCGCGTATCCTTGAGCGGCGTCGGATTCAGAGCGGTGTAGAAACCAGGTAGTTGTTGGTAGTAAGCGTTATCGAACTGCGGCATAGGCCCTCCGTTTCAGCGTAGTGTAGAGCGTGAACGGGCGGATTAACACCGAAGGAATGCAGGGAGAACGCATCCGCCTGTCGCCAGAACGGATGCGGGAGGTTTCGCGTGAGGAAACGCGCTGAACGTCAGCTGACAAACGCGGTTATCAGCAAAACGTGGGGGAATAACGGCGACTGAATCACGCTAAACATCACCCCGTCGCTTATTTACCTCATTGTGTGTAGTTTTTTTGTATCACTTCTTAATTATTGAACTCGCTGGGCATCGTCAGCAAAGCTTGCAGATTATCCACACCAACGCTGGGCCATAAAAAACCTTGCAGGCCTAAAACACCGGCGTATCTGAGTTTATTAAAATACTCTTTTTTCTCTATTCCTCCGACGATCACGCCGTTACATAACAGGTTGATATTCTTTAACAACGAGTCAATGACCACGTCATACCCCTGATGGGTAAACAGCTGCCAGTAAAAACGTTTGTCTATCTTTACGTAGTCAAACAAACCATCGTACAACGCGGTCAACGTGGCCTTACCGGAACCGAAATCATCGAGCCACAGCGTAAACATTTCGCTTAATCGCCGCACGCTCGGGTTGTTCTTACCGGCCGAAAGATTCGGAAAACTCTCACTCATTTCAAATGCAATAAAAGGATATTGCCCGATCCTTTGGCACAACGCCGAATCGGAAAGAATAAGCTCAACGATGGTTTCTTCGATATTGATGGTCAACTGTACGTTGTTATCGGTAAACCAAGCCGCATGCTGCTCCGCAAGTTTCAGTTGCTCATTAAATAACTCAATCCTTTGTTCAGGCGCCAATAAATTAATCCCAATTTCGGCCGGCATGGCTAAATCACCGTCGAGACTGTTGAAACGGCTCAACATTTCCACCGCCAACAGCCCGCCCTCCATTGAGTAAACAGGTTGAAAAACATAGCTACTAATAAAGTCAGCTTCGAGTTGGATGTTCATTTTAATGCCACAGGATGAATGGCTAGCGTATCATCGTATATCAATACATTTTATCGATCAATCCCTCTGGGATTAATCGGAAATATCAATGTAAATACCCATGAAATATCATTTAATTGATAGATTAAAGCTATACGACAATCGTAAAAGGCGCAAAGAAAAGCAGCCGGACTTATGCCAAGGTAGCCGCCAAACGCGTTATGCGAAAAGGTATTTGACTTAAGTTGAATGGATTTATGACTAAATTTGACTTATCTCCTTTGTTTTATTTAAGAAAAATCCTAAATAAAGTAAAATAATCTTTCATTCTTAACGCCAATTTTCCCTGCCGTTAACGACGACTGATTAAATTTAATAACGCATCAATTCCGCCCGTTATTCGCGGCATTGAAAACGTAAAAAAATGCCCACCTTGATTTTCAGAAAATCTGCGCTACCACCATGCAAAACGTCGATTTCAGCGATAAAAAAAGGGATGAGCACGCTCATCCCTTCATCACCAGGCCTGCGCTAGCGGATCGTTTCGCTCAGCCATTGCCGCAGCTCGGCTAATTCGGCCGCCTGCTGAGGATAGTCCGCCATCAGCCGGTCACAGCAAGCGGCAACGGGCTCGCTTCGATACGCGCAGCCCACCAGCATCTCCGCCAACCGCTGCAGCGGGGCGGGATTCAGGCTGTCGGTGAACACCTGCGCGCGAACGATCGCCCCCTTCTCCACATCGAAGAACAGGTCTACGCCGCCCCAGACAAAGCGCTCGTTGAGCAAGTGGCTGAACGCCGGCGCCTTGCCAAAATTCCATTCCCAACTGCTCTGTTTGGCGAACTGCGCGGCAAAATCGGGCAGATCGGGGAATACATCCGGCGAAATGATCTCCGGCTCGGCCGTTTCGCCATAGTGGGCGAAGAAGGCCTGCACGATAGCGTCGCATACCTGCTCATGGCTGATGCCCGGCAAAAACTCCGCCAGGTTGGCGACGCGCGAACGCACCGAAGTGATACCCTTGGCCTGCAGCTTTTTGGGATCCGGGTTCAGGTAGTCCGCCAGCCGTTCCAGATCGGCATTCAGCAGCAGCGTGCCATGGTGGAAACCGCGATCCTGCGTTTCTCGATAGGCCGAGCCGGATATTTTGCGTGGCCCGTCGGCGGTTTCCATCACCAGATCGTTGCGCCCCGACGCGCCGGCTGTGACGCCCAACTGCCGCAGCGCTTGCAGAATGATGTCGGTCGAGACGCTCTTGTCGTAGCCCGGTTTGCCGGCCATAAAGGTGAAGCAGGTATTGCCCAGATCGTGAAATACCGCCCCGCCGCCGCTGCTGCGCCGCGCCAACCGAATGCCGTCCTGCTCCATACGCCGGGTATTGCACTCTTTCCAGGGATTCTGCGACTGGCCAATCACCACCGTTTCGGCATTGCGCCACAGGAAGAGAATTTTTTGCGTGGTCATTTCGCGGAAGATGCACTCTTCCACCGCCAGGTTGAACCAGGGATCGTAGGAGTCGGAGATCAGTAAACGCAGGCTGTTCATGGCAGGCACCGTTCAAAACACGAGATGCCGCCATGATACACCAAATCAACGGGTTAAGGCTAAATGCGTCGCGCCTGCCAGTACACCCGCTTCCAGTAGACGTTATCGAGCGAGGAACGGATCACCCCGCGGCTGGTCGACGCATGGATAAATTGGTCGTTGGTATCGTAAATGCCGACGTGCAGGCCGTTCTCACCGCCGCCGGTTTTGAAAAACACCAGATCGCCCGGCATCAGCTCATCGCGTGAAACCTTGGTGCCCAGTGAGGTTTGTTCTTCGGTCGAACGCGGCAGTTGCATGTCGAAGCGATCGCGGAACGTGCGGTAAACAAACCCGGAGCAATCCACGCCGCCGCGATCCAGGCCGCCGTAACGGTATGGCGTGCCGTACCACTGGCGCAGTTGTTCATTGAGCTGGGCTACCACCACGATAGAATCCGCCAGGCGGCCGCTGGGTGGCGGCGCATGGCTGCTGCAACCGGCGAGGATTAAACTGGCTAATAAAAACCACACACGCATCCGCATAATATCCCTTCATTGAACACGTTGCCGCATTATGCCATTCGGTACACCACTACACTGCCTGCGAGGCAAAGCCGGCACCACGTAAGGAGAGCGCTATTTCGCGTTAATTTATCTCCCGCACGGGGAAAAAGGCAAGCGCCATGAGGGAGATAATAGCAGGATCGCCGGTTTTGGCCCTATTGCGGCGATTTGGTCTCGGATTTGCTGTTAATCAGCCAGACGCCGAACAGAATAAACAGCGTGCCCAACGTTTTCAGCAGCGTAGCGGATTCGTTAAACCACGGCAGGATCACCGCCGCCAGGTAAACCAACGCATAGCTGACGCTCAGCAGAGGATAAGCGCGGTTTAACGGCAGATGGCGCAGCGCAAAGAACCAACACAGCATCGACAGCGCATAACCGAAGATGCCACCGCCCACCGCCAGCAGCGGCAGCCAGTAGTCGCCGATCAGCGCCAACGAGACGTCGGCGAACGACATCAGCGGGATTTGCACCATGCCCCACTTCATCAGCAACTGCGCCAGCGTCACCAGCAACACGCTGGCGGCGCCCCAGGCATAGCCCCTCATGAATGCACGCTCATCAGCAGGATCCCCAGCATAATCGACGCCACGCCGCACCAGTGGCGAACGGTTGTCGGCTCATGAAACAGCCAGCGCGCCGCCAGCGTCACCATTACGAAGTTCAGGCTGAGCATCGGGTAAGCCAGGCTGAGCGGCAGGCGTTGCAACACATTGAGCCACACCGCCATGCCCAGCCCCAACAGCAACACCGCCAACGCCAACCAGCGCAGCGTCTGTTTCAGCCGCGCCTCGTCTGCCCGTTCCCAGCAGTGCGCCGCCTGTTTCTGGCACAGCTGCCCACCACAGGTGAGCAGGCTGACCACTATCACCAACAAAAAACCGATCATGGTTGCTGTTTATACCACATCAGCACCAAGCGGTTCATACGATCCACCTTGTCTGCGGCCGGCAGCTCCTGCGGCAGCGCTTCATCACGGGACAGCTGCAACACCAGCGACACATTTCCCTGCTTGCGCGCCTGCGCCAGCCACTGCGGGAAGTCGGCATCGCTGATCAGGTGCCCCTTGGCGTCCGGATACTCCAGACCATAGGCCACCTCGCCTTTCTGGCTGTACATCAGCACGTCGCTGCGCTTCAGTTCCCAGGCCAGGCCGGCCGCCAATCCGACGCTGTCGCTCAACACATAGCGGCTGTCGCTCAGTTCGGCCATCGTGGCGCGGGCGAAGTTTTGCGGCAGTTTGGAATCGGTCACCTGTTGCGGAATGGCGTAACCGATCACCAGGCACAGCAGCACCGGGCAAGCCGCCGCCCAGCGCCATTGGCGGCCGTTATCGCGCGCAGAAACCAGTGCGAACAGCAGCCAGCCGCCGAAGGCGATCAGGCCGAGCACCACTTTCGGCCACTCCTGGGGAGTAAACAGATGCGCTTTCGGCAGCAGACCGGAGCTCAACACCACCAGCGCCACGATGCCAATCAGCCCGAACAGGCCGTTCAACCAGGCGTTGGCCTTGAACAGCCTGGCGCGCAGCGTGGCGGCATAGTCTTCCGCATAGGCGGTCATCAGCAGCGCCAGCGGCGCCATGCACGGCAGAATGTAGGTCGGCAGCTTGCCTTTGGCGATGCTGAAGAAGATCAGCGGCATCAGCGCCCAGCTCAGCAGGAAGAACAGCTCCGGACGCTGTACGCGCTCGCGCCAACCTTTGAGCAGCGCGCCGGGCAGCAGCGCCAGCCAAGGCAGCACCGCCGCCAGCAGAACCGGCAGGTAATACCAGAACGGCGCCTTGTGCTGGGCGTTATCTTCGGCGAAGCGCTGAATGTGCTCGACCCAGAAGAAGTAATTCCAGAAATCGGGCTCACGTTGCGCGATCGCCAGCGCCCACGGCAGGCTGAGCAACGTGGCGGTAACGATCGCCACCGGGCCGTAGCACAGCAGATCCTTGATGCGACGTTGCTGAATGACAATCGGGATCACCGCGATCACCGGCACCGCCAGCGCCAGGAAGCCCTTGGTCATAAAGCCCATGCCGCAGGCCAGGCCCAGCAAGGCGTAAGCGCCCAGCTTGCCCTTGACCGAGGAAGCCTTCAGCGTCAGGTAATAGCTGACCATCGCCGCCGCCAGCCACAGCGAAATCATCGGATCCAACACGCTGTAAGTGCCGATGCTGAACACCAGCACCATCGACAGGAACATCAGCGCCGCCAGGCTGGCGCGCCGCGCATTGCGCCACATCAGCATCGCCAGCGCGAACACCAGCAGCGCGGTCATGCCGGTGCTGAACACCGAGCCGAAGCGCACCGCAAAGTTGTTTTCGCCGAACAGCCATTGGCTGATGTTATTGAACCAGTAACCCGCTACCGGCTTCTCGAAATAGCGCAGCCCCAGCAGGTGCGGCACCACCCAATCGCCGCGTTGCAGCATCTCACGGCTGATCTCGGCATAACGCGTTTCATCCGGCTGCCACAGCAGGCGACCGTTAAGCGGGATCAGATAGACCAGAGCAAAAAAAACGGCCAGCAGAATGGCCCAGGATCCTTTTAGCGCCTTCATGTAACGTCCTTCACATCGGTTTGACAGCCCAGCCAACCTTCGCGGCCGGGGAAAGGAGCGCGCTTGATGCGGCCCAACGGCAGTGACGCCAAATCTTGCGGTAACAGCGCGCTCAGCGGGCAGAATTCGATGCCCTGCTGCCGTGCGCGTTGCAATAACTGTTCGAACATCGCCGCTTGCGACATGCCTTCCACTTCGGTGTGAATGGTGTACACCGGTACGCCGCGATCGTTCTCGATGGCGCGCAGAATGTAGTCGTTGAAGTCGGCCATGTTGACTTCGCTGCCAATCACTTCATCGAAGGTCGGCAACGTCACCGGGATCTGCACCGTACCGTGACGCCCGTCGCTCAGCACCGGACGGAACGGATGAGTGCCGCGGCAATCGCTGTTGTAATGGAAGCCGAAGCGCTGCTTGACCTCCAGCACGCGCGTATCGGCGCGCCAGCCCGCCACGGCGGAGCATTTCACCGGCTGGCCGGTGCAGGCGCTCAGGGCGTCGACACCCAATTGCACCTGCTCGGTCAATTGCACCTCGCTCCACTTGCCGACCTTGGCCTGCCAGCCCTGGTGATCCCAGGCGTGCAGCCCGACTTCATGGCCGGCTTCGGCGGTGCGCTTCATCAGCGGCCCCAACGCGCGCGAAATATTGCGCCCCGGCCAGGCGGTGCCGGCCAGCAGAATATCCAGGCCGTACAGCGAGGCGGCGTTCGAACGCAGCATTTTCCACAGAAATTTCGGACGCAAAAGGCGCCAAAGATGGCGCCCCATGTTGTCCGGTCCCACGCTGAAGAAGAAGCTGGCCTGAATGTCGTACTTTTCGAACAGGTCCAGCAACTGCGGCACCCCTTCACGGGTGCCGCTGAAGGTATCTACATCAACCCGCAGACCGACTTTCTTCATGCACCGTTCCCTTCCTGAACGGTTGTGCGCAGGAAGTAGTCCAGCGTATCGGCGACGGTTTGCTTCATCTCGATGGTCGGCTGCCAACCCAGCAGGCGGTGAGCGTTTTTGATGCTCGGCGTGCGGTGCTCGACGTCCTGGTAACCTTTGCCGTAGTAGCTGCTGCTCTCTACGTCCTTGAAGCCGGCAAACGGCGGGAAGCGATCGCGCAACGGGTGGTTGTTGAAGCTTTCCAGCAGCATTTCCGCCAGCTCGCGAATGCTCGCTTCGTTGGTCGGGTTGCCGATGTTGACGATCTGGCCGTCGCACAGGCCGTCGCGGTTCTCAATGATGCGGAACAGCGCTTCGATGCCGTCGTTGATGTCGGTGAAGCAACGTTTCTGCGCGCCGCCGTCCATCAGTTTGATCGGCGAACCTTCCACCAGGTTGAGGATCAGCTGGGTGATGGCGCGGGAAGAGCCGATGCGCGCAGCGTCCAGGTTATCCAGGCGCGGCCCCATCCAGTTGAACGGACGGAACAGCGTGAACTTCAGGCCTTCTTTGGCGCCGTAAGCCCAGATCACCCGATCCAGCAGCTGTTTGGAGACCGAATAGATCCAGCGCTGCTTGTTGATTGGCCCGACGATCAGACGCGAATGGTCTTCGTCGAACTCTTTATCGTCGCACATGCCGTACACTTCAGATGTGGACGGGAAGATGATGCGCTTGTTGTATTTCACGCAGTCGCGAACGATCTTCAGGTTCTCTTCGAAGTCCAGCTCGAACACGCGCAGCGGGTTACGGGTGTATTCGATCGGCGTCGCGATCGCCACCAGCGGCAGCACCACGTCGCATTTCTTGATGTGATACTCGATCCACTCGGAGTGGATGCTGATGTCGCCTTCCACAAAGTGGAAACGCGGGTTGTCGAGGAAGCGGCTGATGGCGTCGGAACCGATATCCAGACCATAGATGTCGTAGCGGTCATCGCGCAGCAGGCGCTCGGTCAGGTGGTTGCCGATGAAGCCGTTGACCCCGAGGATCAGCACGCGGGTGCGGCGTTTCATTACGGCATTCGGCTTGGCGGCCAAACGCACGTCGGTGACGATACCCATTTCCTGCGCCAGGCGGCTGCCCTGCACATACAGACCGCTGTCGTTCTGACCGGCAACGATCTCCAGCGCACCTTCGCCACAGGCGATGACCAGCGGCGAGGTGCTCAGCACGGTGCCCGGCTGTTTATCGTGTTGGGTGTCCAGCACGCGAGAGCGCCAGACGATCAGCTTGCGCTGACCGAGGTGGCTGAAGGCACCCGGGTACGGCTCGGTGACGGCGCGCACCAGGTTGTTGATCTCTTTGGCGGATTTGTGCCACAGGATCTCACCGTCCGCCGGGGTGCGGCGACCGAAGTAGCTGGCCTGAGACTCATCCTGCCGGGTGAAAGTGGCGGTGCCGTTCTTCAGCTTCGGCAGCTGCTCTTTCAACACGATCTGCGCGGCTTCCAGCACTTTTTTGTGCAGCGTCAGCGCGGTGTCGCTGTCGGCAATGGTCACTTTCTGCTGACCGACGATGTCACCGGCGTCCGGGCGTTTCACCATTTTGTGCAGCGTGGCGCCGGTTTCGGTTTCGCCATTCACCAGCGCCCAGTTCACCGGCGCGCGGCCGCGGTAACGCGGCAGCAACGAGCCGTGCAGATTGAAACCGCCCTGCGGCGCCAGCGACAAGATCTCGTCGCTCAGCATGTGGCGGTAATAGAACGAGAAGATCACGTCCGGCTGCAGTGCGCGAATGCGGTCAACCCACAGCGGGTGATTTACGTCTTCCGGCGCATAGACCGGCAGATCCAATTCGGCGCCCAAACGGGCCACAGAGGAGAAGAAGTTGTTCTCACCAGGGTCGTCGGTGTGCGTGAACACGGCCTGCACGTCATAACCCGCCTCAGTCAGCGCTTTCAGACCTGCGCAGCCAATATCATGGTAAGCAAATACAATAGCTTTCATCATTCTTCTTCCTGAGTATTGTGGTCATGCTGTGCACCGACCACTTTCTGAACAAAATAGCGAGGACGCGCACGCACGTCGGTATAGATACGGCCGATGTATTCACCCAACAGCCCCATGCCGACAAACTGGGCGCCGATAAAGGTGAACAGGACGGCGAAAAGGGTGAACACGCCGCCGGCGGCCCATTCAGGGCCGAGCAGCAGACGCAGTGCAATCAGCACCAGCGCCAGCACAAACCCGGACAGCGCCACGATGCTGCCGACCACGCTGAGCAAACGCAGCGGCGTGGTGGTCAGGCAGGTGATCAGGTCATACATCAGGTTGATCAGCTTCATCAGGCTGTACTTGGAGTCGCCAAACTCGCGTTCGGCATGGCGTACGTCGATCTCGGTCGTGCGACGGGCGAAGGTGTTCGCCAGAATCGGGATAAAGGTGCTGCGCTCATGACAGTGCAGCATCGCCTCAACGATATGACGACGGTAGGCGCGCAGCATGCAGCCGTAGTCCCCCATCGACTTGCCGGTGGCGCGTTGAATCATCATGTTGATCACGCGCGAGGCACTTTTGCGGAACCAGGAGTCCTGACGGTTGGCGCGCACGGTGCCCACCACGTCATAGCCCTCTTCCGCCACGCTGACCAAACGAGGGATCTCCTCCGGCGGGTTCTGCAGATCGGCGTCCAGCGTAATCACCAGATCGCCGGTCACCTGGTTGAAACCGGCCATGATCGCCGAGTGCTGGCCGTAGTTGCGGTTCAGCAAAACGGCGATCACGTGGCTGTCCGGCTTTTCCGCCGCCGCGGTCAACATGTCAGCGGAGTTGTCGCTGCTGCCATCGTCGACGAGGATGATTTCATAAGGTTGAGATAACTGCTTACAGGCGGCAGTAGTACGCTCCAGCAACGCCGGCAGGCTTTCCTGCTCGTTGTATACCGGAATGACTACCGACACTTTTTTGATCGGTTCAACGCGAGACACGTAAAGACTCCACAACAGAAGACAAGGCATTGACCACGCGATCCACGTCGGCGTCGGTCATGTCAGGGAATAGCGGTAAGGTGCACAGCCGCGCCGAGTTCCATTCGGTATTCGGCAAAGAAAGCTGTGGATAACGCTCACGGTAGAATTTCTGGGTGTGCGCGGCGCGGAAATGCAGCCCGGTGCCGACGCCAACCTCTTTCAGGCGCTCCATCAGCTGGTCGCGATCGATACCGCAACGCGCCGGATCGACGCGGACCATGAACAGGTGCCAGGCGTGGTCATGCGGATAATCCGGCACGCCCAACGGTTGGAACGGCGAGCCTTCCAACGCGCTCAGGTAGCGCTGTGCCAGCGCCTTACGCCGTGCGTTCAGCTCAGCGAAGCGCGACAGCTGCACCACGGCGATCGCCGCGTGAATGTCGGACAGGTTGTACTTGTAACCCGGCTCCACCACTTCGGCCTGCGGTTTGCGGCCTAGCTGCTGGCGATCGAAGGCATCGACGGCCAGACCGTGGAACTTCAGGCAACGCAGGCGATCCGCCAGCGCATCGTCATCGGTGGCGATCAGACCGCCTTCAGCGCAGGTCACGTTTTTAATCGCATGGAAAGAGAAAATCGCCGTGCCGCGCGCGCCGACCCATTCGCCGTTGTAGCGCGTGCCGACCGCGTGGGCGGCGTCTTCGATCAGCGGTAAGCGGTGGCGTTCGGCCACGGCGCGCAAAGCGTCCATCTGCAGGGGGGCGCCGGCATAATGCACTGGAACAATCGCTTTGGTTTTCGGGGTGATGGCAGCCTCGACATCGGCAGCGCTGACCATCAAGGTCTCACTGTCAACGTCGATCATTACCGGCGTAGCGCCCAGCAGTTCGATCATGTTGAGGGTGGAAACCCAGGTTTGCGAAGGGGTGATGACTTCGTCGCCGGGCCCGATGCCCAGCGCCATCAGCGTGATGTGCATGCCCGCGGTGGCGGAACTGACGGCGATGGCGTGCTTACAGCCGAAAGTGGAACAGAAGTCATTTTCCAGTTGCTGGTTTTGCGGCCCGGTGGTGATCCAGCCGGAACGCAACACTTTCTCTACCGCGGCGATTTCTTCGTCGCCGATGGCCGGACGAGAGAAAGGCAAAAATTGATCCATAGTTAACCCCAAACGTATCGAACTGCTTTTGATGACACTGTAAATCCCTTTCGTTTAACGAATATTAAACGCCAGAGAAGAATCGTTTCCGTGGATTAACTGCCAATGTAAGGCCGCAAGCTTAACTAAACCTTAAGACGAGACTTGTCATCAGTGGGAGAACTGATAGGAAGGCGCCGTCATCATTAATTTAATTTTATTATGTAAATCAATTTCTTATATTTTTTAATAATTACTTACGTATTTTATTTTTGCCGAATCAAGCGTAGCACGTCATTGGCGTTTTTCAAGAAAACTCACGAGAAAATGAGAGGCAGCACAATAATAGCCGATGATTACCCGGCTATTTATATTCACTACGTTTAGTTTTCGTTTATATTTATACCCCAGGGCGAATTAAGCCGTGCGGGTCATGATCCAACGCTGGTTCCCCACCCATTGCAGGTGGAAATCCACTTCATAGATCTGCGACAACAGTGCGGGCGCCATCACCTCACGGGTGATGCCCTGCGCGACCAACTGCCCAGCGTGCAACAACCAAACCCGATCGGCCTGCTGCAGGGTATGATTCAGATCGTGTGCGCACACCAGCGCGCTGCGCCCACTTTGGCAGAATTCGCGCAGCAGGCGATCCAGCGCGACCTTTTGCGCCACATCCAGGCTATTGGTTGGTTCATCCAGCAACAACAATCGGCTGTGCGGGTTAACGCTGGGCCACACCTGCAGCAATACCGCCGCCAGCCGCACCCGTTGCCATTCTCCACCTGAAAGCTGTGTCAGCATGCGTGACAGTTTATCCACCAGCTTCAACCGCTGGCACAGATAGAGGATGGTGTGTTCCACCTCGGTTTGCGCCGCGCCGGCAGGCCGGTGCAACGCCAAATACTGAAACACCGGCATCAGCGACACCGGCGGCTGTTGCTGGCTGAGATAACCGCGTCGGCGCGCCAGCTCGCTCCCCGGATAATCGGAGAGCGCGCGTCCGTCCAGGCAGACTTCGCCCCGCCCCGGCAGCATACCCGCCACCCGCGCCAGCAGGGTACTCTTCCCTGCGCCATTTGGGCCGATCAGGTGAACCTGCAACCCGCCGTCAATCTGTGCCGAAAAAGGCGCCAGGCGCCCCGCCACCCCAACCTCAACGAGTTGCAGCATCCGTATTACCCTGCCAGCGCCTGTTTCACCGCCGCCACCAGCGCCGGATCCTCAGGTGTGGTGTCCGGCGAGAAGCGCTGGATCACCGTGCCGTCGCGCGCGATAAGGAATTTCTCAAAGTTCCACAGAATATCGCCGGGATGCTTCGGCGCACGCCCTTTGCTGGTCATCCGCGCCAGGAACTCGCTGCCTTCCGGCGCGACGGCCTCCGGCTGTGCGGCAATCAACGCTTGGTACAGCGGATGACGGTGTTCGCCGTTCACCTCAATCTTGGCAAACATTGGGAATTGCACGCCGAAGGTGCCGCGGCAAAACGCCAGGATCTCTTCGTTGCTGCCCGGCTCCTGGCCCAGGAATTCATTGGACGGGAACCCCAGCACTTCCAGCCCCCGCTCGCGATAGGTTTCGTACAGCGCTTCCAGCCCTTCGTACTGCTTGGTCAGGCCGCACTCCGAGGCCACGTTGACCACCAGCAGCACCTTGCCCTGATAGGCACCCAGCGTGGTCGTCTGATTTTCGATGGTTTGTAACGGCAGGTTGTCGATTGGCTTGTTCATCGGTTGTCATCCTTTGGTTTTTTAATGGCAGGTGAATGAAGAAAACTACCTTACGCCTTTTGTCCGGGTCAGTAACCAGATAAATAGCGGCGCCCCCAGCGTGGCTGTCACCACGCCGATCGGCAGCTCGGCCGCCAGCAGCGCAACGCGGGCGATCACATCGGCCACCAGCAACACCCCGGCCCCCGCCAGCGCGCAGGCCGGCAGCAGATAGCGCTGGTCTGTCAGGCCGGTGAGCCGCAAAATATGCGGGATCACCAGCCCAACGAAGCCGATCACCCCGGCGAGCGCCACGCTGACGCCAACCAGCCAGCCGATCGCCAGCACCAGCAGGTTACGCCACACATGCAGCGACAGCCCGAGCTGGCGCGCCTGCACCTCGCCCAGCGCCATCAGGTTGAGCGCTCGGCCCTGGCCACACAGCCACAGCAACACCGGCAGCAGCGCCAGCACCAGCCACTTTTGGCGCCAGTCGACGCCGCCGAAACCGCCCATCATCCAGTACATCAGCTGCCGCAGATCGAGGCTGGTGCTGAAATAGACCGCCCAGGTCATCAGCGCGCTGCACACGATGCCCAGCGCCACGCCGACCAGCAACAGCCGTGCATTGGTCAGACGTCGCCGGCGAGCGAAGCCCAGCAGCAAGAAGGTCATCGCCAGCGCACCGGCTATCGCGGCGGCGCTCATCAGCGCCACCGGCAACAAACCGTGCCCCAACAACACCGTCAGCACCAGCGCTACGCCGGCGCCGTTAGCGACGCCCAGCAGACCGGGCTCCGCCAGAGGATTTTCAAACAGCGCCTGCATCACCGCGCCCGCCACCGCCAGGGCGGCGCCGACCAGCATCACCGCCAGCGCGCGCGGCAAACGCAGTTGCCAAACAAACAGTTGCGCTCGATCGCTGAACCACGCTGACGGCCATATCCATTGGTCGCCGGCGCAAAGGCTGACCAGCAACGCCACCGCCACGCCCAGCGCCAACAGACTGAGCTGGCGTTTATCGCGGTAGCGTTGATGTTGCAACAGTAAGGTGAAGGTACGGCTGGTTGGCATGGCGCGGCGGTTCCCTGCCGGCCGCTGTCGTGGCCGGATAATTGACGTTTGAGTCGAATATTAGGGGGTTAACGCCGCAAGGGGAAGTCTTGCGTAGATAGTGGCTCAGGAAAGCAGCAGCTGACCTTGCCCGTCATCGCAACAATGATGGCAAAACCAGCCGCCGATAAACTCAGGGATTAACGATGCGGGCCGGAGTTGCCCGGTGGATAAGGTTGGCCGCGGCCGCCTTCGCGGCGGTCATGGTCACCGCGATCGTCATGACGGCGGTCGTGGTCGCCACTATCGCGATCGCCGTGGAATGGATTGCCGCTGCGTTCCGGCCCACGATGCTCATAGCCACGCGGCGGCGAAGGTTGCCAGCGTCCGCCGTCCCAGTACATACCGCGCGCATTGCGCTCACCCAGGCCGCGGCCCTGGTGCGCATGCCACCACTGCGGTGGACGCCAGTCGTAGCCATCCCAGTAATAGCCGCGACGGTCCTGATCCCCCAGATGCAGAGAAACGCCCGGCACGTTGATATCGACGGAGACATCGGCCTTCGCCGCCAGCGGCAGCAACAGCGGGAAACACACCAGCAACAGGATCTTTTTCATTTCACCTTCTCACTCTATTTTCTTGCTGCAGTGGTTATATCAGCGTGCTTATTTAACGACTATCTCACCGATGCCTATTTTCAGATTGTTTTCGACGGCCTTACACAATCCCTACACTGTTTGCCGCCGCCTTTAATTATCATAACCACTGACAAGATTTAACGAATAACTGACGTCTCTCAAGCGGCGCGGCAATTATAGTTAAATGGATTTCCACCGGAGGATTATAAGATGATTAAACGTATCGGTATGCTGCTGACCGTTGTAGCCCTGGCCTCAACCCTGAGCGCCTGCTGCTGGGGCCCGCACGGGGGCGGTGGCCACCGCGGCGACGGCCCTGGCCATTATTACGGCCGTTATTGAAACAACAAATATGGCTGTTCACCACACAAAATAAGATATAAGAATACTCCGTAATTGAGATTAAATAAATTTTCACCGAGGTGATTTAATGAATAATTTTAATTCATGCATTGCCTATTAGGAATAAACTGAATTTTGTCTCAGAAAAGAAAAAGGCCGCGCAAGCGGCCTTTTTTGATGTCACGTCACTCACCCTTTCGGGCTGGCGTTTTCTACCCGGCTTTTCAGCTTCTGTCCCGGACGGAAGGTCACCACACGGCGCGCCGTAATCGGAATGTCTTCGCCGGTCTTCGGGTTACGCCCCGGACGTTGGTTCTTGTCACGCAGATCAAAGTTGCCAAAACCCGACAGTTTTACCTGTTCGCCATTCTCAAGAGCCCGACGGACCTCTTCAAAGAACAGTTCCACCAGGTCTTTGGCGTCCCGTTTGCTAAGCCCAAGCTTCTCAAACAGGTGTTCTGACATTTCAGCTTTAGTAAGCGCCATAGGTTCAATCCCTCAAGGATGCTTGGAATCGCTGTTTTAGAGCCTCTACGCATTTTGCAACGGTAGCGGCTATCTCCTCTTCTTCCAGTGTACGAGCGGTATCCTGCAATACCAGACTGATAGCCAGGCTCTTGTCACCTTCTGCCACGCCCTTGCCACGGTACACGTCAAACAAGTTTACGCCAACTACCTGATTTGCGCCAACTTTCTTACACTCGGCCAAAATATCTTCTGCGGGGACGTTTTCAGCCACCACAATGGCGATATCACGGCGGTTTGCCGGGAAGCGCGAAATCTCCCGCGCCTGAGGCACGGCGCGGCTCGCAAGCTTGTTCCACTCCAGTTCAAACACCACGGTGCGGCCGTTAAGATCCAGTTTACGTTCAAGTTCCGGGTGAACCACACCGATGAAACCTACGCGCTCGCCGTGCAAATAAATCGCCGCACTTTGCCCTGGATGCAGGGCCGGATTGGCTTCCGCCCGGAACTGAATTTCGGATAATTTACCGGTCAGCTCGAGGACGGACTCCAGATCCCCTTTTAAATCATAGAAGTCGACGGGCTTGCGCGCCAGATCCCAATGTTCATCGTGCGTATGGCCGGCGATCACGCCCGCCAGCATGACATCCTGACGGATACCCAGATCTGCCGCACTATCAGGCACAAAGCGCAGGCCGCTTTCGAACAGGCGCAGACGCGTCTGCTGGCGG
Source organism: Serratia sp. LSHTC3 (assembly GCF_057197125.1). Taxonomy (NCBI): domain Bacteria; kingdom Pseudomonadati; phylum Pseudomonadota; class Gammaproteobacteria; order Enterobacterales; family Yersiniaceae; genus Serratia; species Serratia sp. LSHTC3. The sequence continues at coordinate 910,907 of NZ_JBXUNP010000002.1, read as the reverse complement.
TTCTGGTTATACACCACCGCAGACAGCAGGCCGGTCCACAGCGACAGGCGCATCGCCGACATTTCTACCGAAATCGGGCTTGGCAGGATCAGCGCTTCTTCATTCGGGTGCAGCAGCGCCTGCACCTTCGGATCGACGAAGCTGTAGGTGATCGCTTCCTGATAACCGTGATCGACCAGCATGGTCTTCACGCGCTTCAGCGTCAGATCGGCTTCGCGATGCTGGGTCATCACCAGATCGGCGCGCACCGGCACATCCGGGATGTTGTCGTAGCCGTAAACGCGCGCCACTTCTTCCACCAGATCCTCTTCGATCTCCATATCGAAACGCCAGCTTGGCGCGACCGCTTGCCAGCTGTCGCCCTGCTCGGTCACCTGGCAACCCAGGCGGCGCAGAATGTCGCTGACCTGCTCGCTTGGCACCACGTGGCCGATCAGGCGATCCAGTTTCTCGCGGCGCAGCGTGATGGTGGCGCGCTTCGGCAGTTCGTTCTCGTGGGTCACGTCGATAATCGGGCCGGCCTGACCGCCGCAAATATCGAGCAGCAGGCGCGTGGCGCGTTCCATCGCTTTGTACTGCAGCGCCGGATCGACACCGCGCTCATAGCGGTGAGAAGCGTCGGTGTGCAGGCCGTGACGACGCGCGCGGCCGGTGATCGACAGCGGGCTGAAGAAGGCGCATTCCAGCAGCACGTCCTGAGTTTCCCCGTTGACGCCGGAATGCTCGCCACCGAAGATGCCGCCCATCGCCAACGCTTTTTGATGATCGCCGATCACTAAGGTGTCGGCGTTCAGTTTGGCTTCACTGCCGTCCAGCAGCCTCAGCGTTTCGCCTTCTTCCGCCATGCGCACCACGATGCCGCCGTCGATGCGGCTCAGATCGAAAGCGTGCATCGGCTGGCCAAGCTCCAGCAGCACATAGTTGGTGACGTCAACCACCGCATCGATGGAGCGGATGCCACAGCGACGCAGCTTTTCACGCATCCACAGCGGGGTTGGCGCCTTGACGTCGATGCCTTTCACCACGCGGCCCAGATAGCGCGGGCACGCCTGCGGCGCGTCAACGCGGATCGGCAGCGTGGCGTCGATGGTGGCAGCCACCGGGCTCATATCCGGCTCGGTCAGCGCCACCTGGTTGAGTACGCCCACGTCGCGCGCGACACCGATGATACCCAGGCAGTCGGCGCGGTTCGGGGTAACGCTGATCTCGATGGTGCTGTCGTTCAGTTTCAGGTAGTCACGGATGTCGGTGCCGATCGGCGCATCCAGCGGCAGCTCGATGATGCCGTCATGATCGTCGGAAATGCCCAGCTCGGAGAACGAGCACAGCATGCCTTCCGAAGGCTCGCCGCGCAGCTTGGCGGCTTTGATTTTGAAATCGCCCGGCAGCACCGCGCCCACGGTGGCGACCGCCACTTTCAGGCCGGTACGGCAGTTCGGCGCGCCGCAAACGATGTCGAGCAAGCGATCGCCGCCCACGTTAACTTTAGTGACGCGCAGTTTGTCGGCGTTCGGGTGCTGACCGCACTCGACCACTTCACCCACCACAACGCCGTTAAACGCGCCGGCAACCGGATCCACGCCGTCCACTTCCAGGCCGGCCATGGTGATTTGATCGGATAATGCTTCGCTGCTAATGGCCGGGTTTACCCACTCGCGCAACCAGAGTTCACTGAATTTCATGTGATATTCCCGCCTTACTTAAACTGTTTGAGGAAACGCAGATCGTTTTCGAAGAATGCGCGCAGGTCGGTGACGCCGTAACGCAGCATCGTCAGGCGCTCCATGCCCATGCCGAAGGCGAAGCCGGAGTAAACTTCCGGATCGATGCCGACGTTGCGCAGCACGTTCGGATGCACCATGCCGCAGCCCAGCACTTCCAGCCACTTGCCGTTCTTGCCCATCACGTCCACTTCAGCGGACGGCTCGGTGAATGGGAAGTAGGACGGACGGAAACGAACCTGCAGGTCTTCTTCAAAGAAGTTGTTCAGGAAATCGTGCAGCGTGCCCTTCAGGTTGGTGAAGCTGATGTCTTTATCGACGATCAGCCCTTCCATCTGGTGGAACATCGGGGTGTGAGTCTGATCGTAGTCGTTACGGTAAACGCGGCCCGGCGCAATGATACGGATCGGCGGCTGTTGGTTCTTCATGGTGCGGATCTGCACGCCGGAAGTCTGGGTGCGCAGCAGGCGTGTGGCGTCGAACCAGAAGGTATCGTGGTCGGCGCGCGCCGGGTGATGCCCTGGAATGTTCAGCGCGTCGAAGTTATGGTAATCGTCTTCAATCTCCGGGCCGGTGGCAACGGAAAAGCCCAACTCGCCGAAGAAGGTTTCGATACGGTCGATGGTGCGGGTCACCGGATGCAGGCCGCCGTTCTCCATGCGACGGCCCGGCAGGGAAACGTCGATGGTTTCAGCCGCCAGGCGCGCGTTCAGCGCTGCGCTTTCCAGCGCGTTCTTACGCGCGTTCAGGGCGTCCTGTACTTCTTGCTTGGCCTGGTTGATCACCGCGCCGGCCGCCGGACGGTCTTCCGCCGGTACGTCACGCAGAGACTGCATCTGCAAGGTGAAATGACCTTTCTTGCCAAAATATTCGACGCGCACCAAATCTAACGCGGCAACATCCTGGGCATCTTCTACGGCTGCCTTGGCATTGGCAACCAGCTCTGCGAGATGTGGCATTGCTTTCCTCTTCCTCTGGCCGGGATGGCCCTAAGTAATTGTTATCTATATTCGAACACGCCTTTGACCATTATTCAAAGACTTTTCAATACGTTGCCGGCCGGCCGGCTCGCCTGCGCGGCACAGGGCCGACTGAGTGTCTGCCACCCTCGCCGCAGCAATGTGCAAGGCAAGGCGATGGCCAAAAACAAAAAAGCCTCCACGAGGGAGGCTTAGGCGCTACTTTTCGTTTCTTTTCTTACGCGCAAAGCCTCCTGAAATCAGGCGCTAAAGTAAAAAAAGAAACGAAAAATAGCTGCGTGCATGATTGCGGTACCTTGTCGCTAATTGTCCACCAGTGATATAGCGGCGGGCAATAAAAGTCAATATTTGTCGCTGAAAACAAAGATTAAAAGAGGGAGCAAGCTCCCTCTTCAACTGACTTACGCCAGAGCTGCTTTCGCTTTCTCAACCAGTGCGCCGAAGGCCACTTTGTCGAAGACTGCGATGTCAGCCAGGATCTTACGGTCAATTTCGATCGAGGCTTTTTTCAAGCCGTTGATGAACTTGCTGTAAGACAGACCGTTCTGACGAGCAGCTGCGTTGATACGTGCAATCCACAGCTGACGGAACTGACGCTTACGTTGACGACGGTCACGGTAAGCATACTGACCAGCTTTGATTACTGCCTGGAAGGCAACACGATATACGCGCGAACGGGCACCGTAGTAACCTTTCGCCTGCTTCATGATTTTCTTGTGACGTGCGCGTGCAATTACACCACGTTTTACGCGAGCCATATGCTCTCTCCTAAAGTCTTATTCTAAATTCAAAAAAAATGGCTTATGCGTACGGCAGGCACGCGGTAACCAGGACCAGATCGTTTTTAGACACCATGCCTTTCGGACGCAGGTGACGTTTACGCTTGGTTGCTTTTTTGGTCAGAATATGACGCAGGTTGGCATGTTTACGCTTAAAACCACCGCTGCCGGTTTTTTTGAAGCGCTTGGCTGCACCACGTACAGTTTTAATCTTTGGCATTTTAATTAAATCCACTTCGCATTGTTAAACAACGAATCAGTTGGGCGAATAAAACCCACACAGCGCAAGCGCCGCGCGGGTTCCATTACTTGTAAGCCTTACTGTTTCTTCTTAGGAGCGAGCACCATAATCATCTGGCGGCCTTCGATCTTCGTAGGGAAGGATTCGACCACTGCCAGATCCATATCTTCACACAGGTCTTTACGGACGCGGTTAAGCACTTCCATACCGATCTGCTGGTGCGCCATCTCACGCCCACGGAAACGCAGGGTGATTTTGGCTTTATCGCCATCTTCCAGAAAGCGAATCAGGTTGCGTAGTTTGACCTGATAGTCGCCATCATCGGTGCCAGGACGGAATTTGATTTCCTTGACCTGAATAACTTTTTGCTTCTTCTTCTGTTCTTTCGTCGACTTGCTCTTCTCGTAGAGGAATTTGCCGTAATCCATGATTCGGCAAACTGGCGGTTCGGCATTTGGGCTGATTTCTACTAAATCAACGCCCGCTTCCTCAGCTTTTTCAAGAGCTTCATTCAGACTGACAATACCAATCTGCTCGCCATCGACGCCGGTTAGGCGAACTTCTTGCGCGCGAATTTCTCTGTTAATGCGATTAGGACGCGCCGGTTGAACTCGTTTTCCGCCTTTAATACTTTATTCCTCCAGTTGATGAAGACTACGGCTGCGAATCTCTTTCAGCAGCTTGTCTACGACTTCGTTTACGTCCAGGCTTCCCAGGTCTTTGCCACGGCGGGTACGAACGGCAACTTTGCCGGCTTCGACCTCTTTGTCGCCGCACACCAACATGTAAGGGACTCGACGTAAAGTATGTTCGCGAATTTTAAAGCCAATCTTCTCATTTCTCAAGTCCGCTTTCACGCGAATACCTGCATCCTGCAGTTTTTTGGTCAATTGCTGGACGTAATCAGACTGGCTGTCGGTGATATTCATCACCACCACCTGCACCGGAGCGATCCAGGTCGGGTAGAACCCGGCGTATTCTTCGGTCAGGATACCGATGAAGCGTTCCATGGAGCCCAAAATGGCGCGGTGAATCATTACCGGCACGACGCGATCGTTGTTTTCGCCAACATACGAGGCGCCCAAACGGCCCGGCAAGAAGAAATCGAGCTGCACGGTACCACATTGCCATGCGCGATCCAAACAATCATGCAGGGTAAATTCAATTTTCGGTCCGTAGAAGGCGCCCTCGCCCGGCTGGTACTCGAACGGAATGCCGTTCTCGGTCAGCGCGGCGGCCAGGTCTTCTTCCGCACGAGTCCACATGTCGTCGGTACCGATGCGTTTTTCCGGGCGAGTCGACAGCTTGACGGCGATCTTGTCGAAGCCGAAGGTGCCGTACACGTCATAGACCATGCGAATGCATTCGTTCACTTCGGCGCGCACCTGCTCTTCGGTACAGAAGATGTGGGCGTCATCCTGCGTGAAGCCGCGCACGCGCATCAGGCCGTGCAGGGAACCCGAAGGCTCGTTGCGGTGGCAGCTGCCAAATTCGCCCATGCGCAGCGGCAAATCGCGGTACGACTTCAGGCCCTGGTTGAAGATCTGCACGTGACCCGGGCAGTTCATCGGCTTGATGCAGTATTCGCGGTTTTCCGACGCGGTGGTGAACATGGCGTCTTTGTAGTTTTCCCAGTGGCCGGTTTTTTCCCACAGCACGCGGTCCATCATAAACGGACCTTTCACTTCCTGGTACTGGTACTCTTTGAGCTTCATGCGCACGAAGGCTTCCAGCTCGCGGAAGATAGTCCAACCGTCGTTGTGCCAGAACACCATGCCCGGCGCTTCTTCCTGCATGTGATACAGATCGAGCTGTTTGCCGATCTTGCGGTGATCGCGCTTGGCCGCCTCTTCCAGGCGTTGCAGGTAGGCGTTCAGCTGCTTCTTGTCTGCCCAGGCGGTACCGTAGATACGCTGCAGCATTTTGTTTTTGCTGTCACCGCGCCAGTAAGCGCCGGAGGTTTTCTGCAGCTTGAAATGGTGGCAGAAACGCATGTTCGGCACGTGCGGGCCGCGGCACATGTCGATGTATTCTTCGTGGTGATACAGGCCAGGACGATCGTCATGGCTGATGTTCTCATCCAGGATCGCCACTTTATAGATTTCGCCGCGCTCAGCGAAGGTGTCGCGGGCTTCTTGCCAGCTGACCTTCTTCTTGATGACGTCGTAATCCTTATCGGCCAACTCGTGCATCCGCTTTTCCAGCAGATCCAGGTCTTCCTGCGTCAGGGTGCGGTCGATATCCACGTCATAATAGAAACCGTTGTCGATAACAGGACCGATCGCCATTTTGGTATCCGGCCACAGCTGCTTGATCGCATGACCCAGCAGGTGCGCGCAGGAGTGGCGCATGATTTCCAGACCGTCTTCGTCTTTGATGGTGATGATGGCCAGCTGCGCATCCGATTCGATCAGATCGCTGGCATCAACCAGTTCGCCATTGACGCGACCGGCGATACAGGCTTTCGCCAGGCCAGGGCCGATATCGCGCGCGACATCCATCGGGGAAACGGGGTGGTCGAAATGACGCTGACTACCGTCAGGAAGAGTAATAACAGGCATTAATAATTCCTTATCTACAGTGGTGACCCACACGACAGATCACATGCAGTACGAAAATTGGATTTTGGGTTTGGTCAGCCAGGTTTCAGATCTCGCCCACAATTGCCAGATTGAAACCTCACTGGGTATACAGAATGGAACGCATACCTTCTCAGCCGCATTCGGCTAAGCGAATAGTATCACTAAAATTGTTCCGGATAAATAAAGCGCCGCCGCCCTCACACTTTCGCTTCATTCGGCGCAAAAACGGTCTTCATGTAGCTGAGGGTGGCCAGCAGACACAGGCCGTAGCCCAGCAGTTCGCAGCCCTCTTCCACCATGTTTTTCACAACCCGGTTGTAACCGTCCAACATCAGCGTTTGCCACAGCGCGCTCATGCCGAACAGGCGTGAAAACACCAGAATGCACAGCAGGCCCGCGCACATCATGCCGTAGCCGGGATGCGTCGCGAAATAGGCCAGGCCGCGCACCGTCGCCGCAATGTGCCTGGCGGCATGGCACAGACAGACCAAGGCGACCGCCAGCGCGAACCACACCCAGGCGCCGTGCCACAACGCATCGAAGGCGAAGTCCATCTCGCGGATCAGCATGCAGAGAAAGAAGCCGCCGACCAGCATCCAGGCGGAGCGGCGTTCCGCCTGCCGCCAGGCCGCGGCGAAAAAACCGCCGGCGATGGCGAGCAGCAACAGTTCCTGCGCCGCTTCGGTCAGCGAGGTTTCATGCACGAAGTTATGCAACCAGTGCACATCGATAAACACCAGGCCGACCAATGCCGCCATGAAGGCGGCGGAAAGCGCGAATGCGCTGATTTTCCCCAGTAAAAGTTTCAACTCGTCTTGCATAATCAATCTCATTATCGTTTTAAAGCGCGCCTATGGTAGGCAGCTGAGCCTGCGGGGTGTAGCAATTGGTGCTGAACGTCGGCCTTTACCGGCCAATTGCGGCGAAAAAGGCCATAAAACACAAAAATTGTGCATTTTTTCTGAGCGCCGCTCGTTTTTCAGCCTGCGCTCATCATGAGTGCGCGGTATTAACGACGTTATAGGGGCTGATGCATTTTGGTGCGCGTTCGGCGCCGCGGGCGATTGCGGTCAACGACGCCCCGTTGGGATGTGAGGATGAACCTGAGCTCGCCGGCGAGTGCAACGGCAATGATGAAACGCCGGCCGACGGTTAATTAACGTTACGAGCTATCCCCATTGCCGCCAGGCACGCGGCAGGCTAGGCTGTTTAGCTCGTAGGCCGCCGCTTGGCGGCCTGAACGTTGCACAGGGAGTCTACTTTATGACGGGTATTTTGCAGTTATTCCAGGCCATCGGACTGGGTTTGGTGCTGCTGTTGCCGCTGGCCAACCCGCTGACCACGGTGGCGTTGCTGCTCGGTTTGTCCGGTAATATGACGCGCGAAGAGCGCAATCAGCAGTCGCTGATGGCCTCGGTTTATGTGTTCTGCATCATGACGGTGGCGTTTTACGCCGGGCAGGTGGTGATGAACACTTTCGGTATTTCGATCCCCGGCCTGCGCATCGCTGGCGGCCTGATCGTCGCCTTCATCGGTTTCCGCATGCTGTTCCCGCAACAAAGCGCCGATGAGGCGCCGGAGGTGGAGAGCAAGTCGCACGAGCTGCGCCACAAGACATCGGCCAACATCGCCTTCGTGCCGTTGGCCATGCCGAGCACCGCCGGGCCGGGCACCATCGCGATGATCATCAGCTCGGCGTCGAGCGTCAAAGCGAACACGCTGGGTTTTGAACCCTGGGTGCTGGCCGTGGCGCCGGTCGCCATCTTCCTGACGGTCGCGGTGATCCTGTGGGGCTGCCTGCTCAGCTCCGGCGCCATCATGCGCCTGGTAGGGAAAAGCGGCATCGAGGCGATCTCGCGCCTGATGGGCTTCCTGCTGGTGTGCATGGGGGTACAGTTCATTATCAACGGCGTGCTGGAGATCATCTCCACCTATACGCCGGCCGCCTGATCACACAAAACGGGCGCGATCGTCGCGCCCGTTGCCGTTATTTCCCCATCGGCGCCTGCGCGCCCAAAATGCCCTTGCCTTCCGGCACTTCGGTAAAGCGGCTGAGGATCTCGCTGTAGGTCTTGGCCGGATCCAGATCCGGGAACTGCGCCGGGTAGATAAACTTCGCCAGATACTCCAGCCCCACGATGTTGTACGGATGGTTGTAGAAATTATGGTAGATGCCGTAGAACCGCCCCTCTTTCACCGCCGACACCTGCGCGAAGCCCGGGCGCTGTTTCATGCGGTTGAAAGCCTCATCCACCTGTTGCTGCGTCACGCCATAGCCGAACGGCACCGCGGCGTTGGTCTTGCTGGCCCACTGTGAGCCGGAAACGATGTAGGCGTCCGGTTTCATGGCGATCACTTTTTCCAGCGCCACGTCGCCGGTCGCGCCCGGCAACAGCGCAGAGCCGATGTTGCGCGCGCCGACCGCCTCGACCAGCGCCCCCCAGCCGACGTGCGCATGGGTGAAGCAGCAGGACTCCAGCCCATTCAGGCCAGCCTTGGCTTCGAAAAACACCCGCGGTTTGGGTGCCACCGCCTGCGTTTTGGCCAGAATGGCCTGATAATGCTGCTGATAATAATCGGTATATTGCTTGGCTTCGCTTTCGCGGTTGAGGGTTTCCCCCAGCAGCGTCACGCTTTTCGGCGTGTTTTCCACCGGCTTGAGCATGGTATCGATGAACAGCACCGGCACGTTCAGCGCCTTCAGCTTATCCAGCACGCCGGTTTGGCTCAGCGAAGGCTTGGAGCGCAGCTGGGCGATCATCAGATCGGGCCGCTTGGCGATCACGCTCTCCAGGTTCACTTCACCCTTATCGCTGAATCCCATATCGATGATGTTTTTCGCCCCCGGCCATTTGCTCTGCAAGATATCCCAGGTCGCCGCATCGCTTTTCTTCAGCAGGTTATTCCAGGCCACCAGCCGGCCAAACGGATTGGCGCGATCGAGCAGCGCCAGCGTGAGAATGTCGCGCCCGTCCTGCACCACGATGCGTTTCGGCTCTTGCTGGAGGGTGATCGTCTGGCCGGACGTGTCGGTCAGCGTCAGCGGATAAGTGGTGGCCATCGCCGGAGAGGCGAGCAAGGCGGCGCAAACCAGCGCCGGCAAAATGATTCGACGGTGCACGAAAAACTCCTTAGTCATGAATACATTCAGAAAATACTAATGAGAATGGCTTGCATTATCAAAGATAACGCCCGGCATGTCGGCGATTAATTGCAAAGGGATGTGTAAAGGAAGGGTAAGAGGCGCGCCGGAAGCGGCGCGCCCAGGGGATCACATCAGGCCGTAGATCAGCGCCGACAGCGCAATCAGGCCCATCACCAGCACGAATACGTTGCTCGCCGCGCGGTACTGGCGCATGGCCGGCACCGCACGCACGGCGTACATCGGCAGAATGAACAGGATGGCGGCAATCAGCGGGCCGCTGATGGTTTCGATGATGTGCAGCGCGCTGGGGTTCCACACCGTCGCCGCCCAGGTGAGCAGGAACAGCGCCACCGCCGAGATGCGGTGCGTCATGCGCGAGCTGAGCGGCTTGCCGACCGCGCGCGTGACGCCGTCGATCAGGCTGGTCGCCCCTTCCGTCACCCCCAGCGAAGTGCCGAGATAGGATTTGGCCATCGCCAGCATCGCCATCACCGGGCCAAGGTAGGCGATCAGCGGGTTGGAGAACTTGTTGGCCAGCGTAGTCAGCACCGTGATGTTCTGCTCTTTCGCCTGCAGCATGTCTTCATGAGACAGGCTCAGCACGCAGCTGAACACGAAGAACAGCACGGTAACGCAGATCAGCACATAGCTATAGCGCATGATGCGCGCGCAGCGGCGTTCCGCCTTGTCGCCGTACAGGCTCTTCTGGGTCGAGGCGAAGGAAGAGATGATCGGCGCATGGCTGAAGGAGAACACCATCACTGGCACGGCCAGCCACAGCGAATGCCACAACCCCGGCGTGTCGAAGCGGGTGGCGGCCAGGCCGTGCACGAAGTTGGCGGTATTCCAGCTCGGCATCAGATAGAGCGAAATGCCCATCAGGAACACCAGCAGTGGGAACACCAGCATGCCCATCGCCGCCACGATGCTGTCTTTGCCGCGCAGCAGCACCAGATTGAGCACCACCACCACCGCCAGGCTCAGCCAGATGCGCGGCAGCGGGGCCACGTGGAACTGATGGATCAGGAAGCTGTCCAGCGCGTTGGTGATCGAAATGCTGTACACCAGCACGATCGGGAAGAACGCCATCAGATACAGCATCATGATGATTTTGCCGGCCAGCACGCCGAAGTGTTCCACCACCACATCGTGAATGTTGCCGTCGCGGCTGGAGCCGGAAAGCACGAAGCGGCTGAGCGCGCGGTGCGGCAAATAGGTCAGCGGGAAAGCGAACAGCGCCATCAACAGCAACACCAGCGGGCCGTTCAGGCCGGCGTTGATCGGCAAGAACAACGTACCGGCGCCCACCGCAGTCGCATAGAGACCGAACATCCAAACGGTGTCGGTTTTGTTCCATTTGGCAGGCTGAACGGCCGTCAGCGTGCCTGAATCGGGAGAAATCGTACTCATGAGACAGTCTACCTTAATCTGCGGCGACAACGATTGCGCCTAACGGGATATCCTTCTCCGCGAGTTTTTTAATAATAATCAGTGAATTAAAGCGATATTTCATACTTACGCCTGATGAAAGGACGGCAAAGGATAATGAAAAATCCGCTGCGGGTCTATGTTTTATCGGCCGAATGAACGATTTGCGAACACAATGTGCTGAAAAAAACGGCGCACTCAGTAAAAACTAAGGGCCCCTTGCGGAGCCCTTAAGCGGTTTATTTCTTCGCGTCCGGATGGTCCGGCACCTCGGCGCTGCCCATCTCCTTCTCGTCGCGGATCATCGAGCGGTCTTTACGCACGTCGGCTACGTCGGAAGCGCTCACCGGTTTGGCGCTGTTGCCCCAACTGGAGCGGATGAAGTTCACCACGTCCGCCACCTGCTGATCGTTCAGACGCCAGCCAAACGGCGGCATGGTGATGTTGGATACCGCCCCCTGCACCGCCGGCGTAGTGTTGCCGGTCAGCACGATGTGGATCAGCGAAGTCGCGTCCTCGGTCTGCACCACCGGATTGCCCTTCAGCGACGGGAAGGCGCGCTTGTAGCCCACGCCGTCGGTGCGGTGGCAGGCCGCGCAGTTATCGACATACAGCGCCGCGCCGGGCTTGCTGTCGTCGCCGCGCCACAGATCCTTGGCCACGCTGTCTTCGACCGGCGCCGCCTGCTGCTTGCCGTCTTTCGGCGGCAGCGATTTCAGGTAGCGCGCGATGGCGGTCAGATCGTCGTCGCTCAGGTATTGCAGGCTGTGCTCCACCACGTCGCTCATGCCGCCGAACACGATCGCCTTGTCGTTACGGCCGGTTTTCAGGAACTCGGTCAGCTCGGCTTCGCTCCAGCTGCCCAGGCCATCCTTGCGGTCGCCGCGCAGGCTGGAAGCCACCCACCCGTCGATCGGCGCGTTGCTGCCGGACAGGTAGTCGTCGCTTTCGCTGTTGCTCAACGCTTTTTCCTGCATGGTGATGCTGCGCGGGGTATGGCAAGCGCCGCAGTGGCCCAGGCCTTCCACCAGGTAGCGTCCGCGTTCAATCACCGGATCGGCCTTGGCGTCGGCAACGAAGTCCGCCGGCGACGGCGCAAACATGCCGCGCCAGATGCTCAGCGGCCAACGCATCGACAGCGGCCACGGGATGTCAGAGTCCTTGTTGGCCTGTTCCACCGGCTGCACGCCGTGCATGAAATAGGCATACATGGCGCGCATGTCGTCCTCTTTCACCAGCGCGAACGACGGGTACGGCATCGCCGGGTACAGGGTGCTGCCGTTTTTGGCTACGCCCTTACGCACCGCGTTGTCGAAATCCTCGAAGCTGTAATCGCCGATGCCGGTTTTCTTGTCCGGCGTGATGTTGGTCGAGTAGATGGTGCCGATCGGCGTCTCCATCGCCAGGCCGCCGGCGAAGGTTTTGCCGTTCTTGCCATCGGTATGGCAGGCCACGCAGTCACCGGCGCGCGCCAGGTACTCACCGCGCTTGATCAGCTCGCTGCTGACGGTGGCGTCCTGCGCCCAAACGGAAAAACTCACTGCACTGAGAACCAGTGCCGGTACAAATGCTTTCATCGTTCGCCGTCCTTATGCCTGCACCAATGGGCCTGGGTTTTTCAGATACTGCTCGCGAATGGCGCGGGCAGACCAGTAAGCCAGCGCCGCCACGGTGCCGGTCGGGTTGTAGCCCAGCCCTTGCGGGAAGGCCGATGCGCCGATCGAGAACACGTTGTGCACGTCCCAGCTCTGCAGATAGCGGTTGACCGCGCTGGTCTTCGGATCTTCCCCCATCACCGCACCGCCGTTCATGTGGGTAGTCTGGTAGCTGGTGGTGTCGAAGTGGCTGTTGGCGTTTTTCGGGCTGCCGGCGATCAGTTTCGGGTTCATCGCCTTGGCGATCGGCGCCATCTTGTCGTACATGAACTGCGCCATCTTGATGTCGTTTTCCTGCCAGTCGAACGTCATGCGCAGCAGCGGCTGGCCAAAGACGTTCTTGTAGTTGGGATCGAGATCCAGATAGTTATTGCGGTACGACTGGTGCGCGCCGTGGGCGTCCATCGACACGTGATGGGTGTAGGCATCCGCCACCGCCGCTTTCCACTTGCTGCCCCAGGCCGGGGTGCCCGGTGGGGTCGGCAGGCCGGAGATCGGCTTGGTGCCCGCCTGGTTGACCCAGAATGGCGAACCGCCGACGAAGCCTTCTTTGGCGTGATCGAAGTTATCGGCGTTGAAGTCGTCCACGCCCACGCCGTTGCCGCCGGCGCCGATGAACGGGTTGGTGAACACGTCTTTATCGAAGAACGCCTTGATGGTGGTCATGTTCTGGTAGGCGAAGTTGCGCCCGACCACCCCTTCGCCGGTTACCGGATCGTAAGGCTTGCCGATGCCGGACAGCAGCATCAGGTGCACGTTGTGGAACTGGAACGCGCCCAGGATCACCAGATCGGCCGGCTGTTCAATCTCGCGGCCCTGCGCATCGACGTAGTTCACGCCGGTGGCGCGGGATTTGTCGTCGGTCAGGTTGACCTTCAGCACGTTGGCGTTGGTGCGCAGCTCGAAGCGTTTCTCCATGCGCAGCGCCGGCAAGATGTTGACGTTCGGCGAGGCCTTGGAATACATGTAGCAGGCGTAGCCGCTGCAGAAACCGCAAAAGTTGCACGGGCCCATCTGCGCGCCGTACGGGTTGGTGTAAGAATCCGAGGTGTTGGCGGACGGCAGGTTGTAAGGGTGGTAACCCACCTCCAGCGCCGCTTTCTCGAACAGCTGAGCGGAGTAGGTATTTTTCTGCGCCGGCAGCGGGAAGTCGTCGGAGCGATCCGGCGCAAAGCGGTTACCGCCCTTCTGCGCCACTTTCTGCCCTTTGATGGTCCAGGCGGTGCCGGAGGTGCCGAACACTTTCTCCGCCTTGTCGAAGAACGGCTCCAGCTCGTCGTAAGTCACGCCGAAGTCCTGGATGGTCATGTCCTTCGGAATGAAGTTTTTGCCGTAACGCTCTTCATAATGGCTGCGCATGCGCAGTTCGATCGGATCGACGCGGAAATGCACGCCCGACCAGTGCAGGCCGGCGCCGCCGACGCCGGTGCCCGGCAGGAACGCCGCCAGCTGGCGGTAAGGCACCGCGGTCTGGCTGCTGTTATGGCGAATGGTGACGGTGCTTTTCGACAGATCCTGGAACAGCTTGCGCCGAATGTTATAGGTCAGCTCGTCGATCACCTGCGGGTAAAAACCGTCCGGATAGGTGTCGCGCATCGGGCCGCGCTCCAGCGCCACCACGTTGAGGCCGGCCTCGGTCAGCTCTTTGGCCATGATCGCGCCCACCCAGCCGAAGCCGACGATCACCGCGTCTACTTTTTTCATTACCGTTGCCATGGTTAGCCCCTCTCCCCACGAATCGAGACCGGTGGGAAGGGATAACGCTCCCCTCGCTCAACCCAGTCCATAAAATCGGCGCGCGCGCCCGGAAAATTAATCAGCTTCCAACCCACCATGTCTTTGTTGCCGCCATGGATCGGATCGCTGAAGAAACCTTCACGGGTGTTTTGCAGCAGATAGGAGAAGAACAGTTTCGACGGCAGCTGCTGGAACTCCGCCTCGCCGGACTCGAACTTTTGCAGCATGGCGTCCTGCTGCGCGCCATCCAGTTCGGCGAAAGGCTTGCCGGCGGTTTTCTTGCTGTAGGCGTCGGCGTCTGCGATGCCGAGGTTATAGATCTGCTTGGGAACCAGCGGCAGCTGATAGCCCATCTCCTTCGGCACATCGGGGTTGAACGGCCCCTGCATGTACCAGATGGAGCCGGTGGCGTACGGGGTATTCATCTGGCGATCGATAAACTCCGGCACGCCGGCTTCCAGCGCGCCGGGGCCGCGATCGTCGGCCGGGATCAGGCGCGCGACGGCGGCCTTGATGAAGGCCCACTCTTCCGGAGTGAAAAAGGTCGGTTGGTAATCGTTCTGCGTTGAGGTGTTCGAGGCTGCGACCGCCGGTGTCGGTGCCGTCAGCGCGCCAACGCCGCTGCCACCAATTACCGCCGCAGGAATTAAGGTCATCGATTTCAACAAGAAATCGCGCCGCGAATTGTTGGTTTTATGATTCGACATGTCACATTCCATCCAAAGATAGTCACAACTATTTAACCGCAACCTTGCGATCGATACGGGTTTTTAAAATAATTTGTTACTTATTTGTATATTTATTGAAGGTCAGAATGCGTACAAAAGCAAAAATGTTACCGGTAACTTATTGAATGAACGTAAAGATTTATCTGCTAACGTAAATTTAACTTTTTGTGCGGTTTTTCCGATAAGCGGTGAGGAAATAACGAAAAATGAGAGGTGGGTCGCGCGCTGGAACGGTGCCGAAAACAAAATCGGCCGCGTTCAGCGGCCGATTCGACAAAAGAGAGGATTACTGCGACATCGCCTGATAGGCGGTGGTCACCTTCCACAAATAGCGCGGCGCCTGCGGTGCCGGGTGCTTTTTCTGGATGTGCTGATAAAACTCATCCGGGCTCATCTGATTGATGCGATTGACCGCCACGCGCTTGTCCGAAGAGAAGGTGCGCAACATGGCGCCCGCCCCGTTCACGTACGAAACGATGGTGGCGTAACGCAAAGTCTGTGGATTGTTGATTCCGGCTAGCTGCTGGCTTTGAAGAATATTGATATAGGCCGTTCCCAGATCAATATTGACCGCCGGATCCTTCAGCTCACGCGAGCTGGGTTGCCCGCTTCGTCCCTTCATGCGATAGGCGTCGCGGCCGGCGGTAGAAGCCTTAAGCTGCATCAATCCCACTGCGTTCGAGGTGCTGACCACGTTCGGGTTAAACCCGGACTCCACCTGAATAATCGCTTTAATCAGCGTTTCGTCAACGCCATAGTTGCTGGCCGCCTGACGAATGTAATCGTTATAAGCAACCGGGGTGCCCGTGCGGTTTACCGGTGCCTGCGGAGGGGGTTTTAACCAACCGCCGCGCGTTGTGCCACTGCCTGAAATATTGCTTGCCGTTTGCGGGTCTTTGGCGCACCCCGACAAAAGTAAAATTGCCGTTAGGCAACCTATTTTTGTTTTCACAGAATCCCTCACTCCTTTCAATGAGTTGCGTAGCATATACAACTTGTAAGGACACCTGCAGTAATTTTTTGGGCTAATCTCAAGCTATCCATATACCAAGAGGTGATTTATGAGTCAATCTGCAACAAGCTGCTTTGTGGTGACTTTTCGCTATCAGGAAGAGGGATTAACCGACCTGGCGAAGCTGACCGGGCAATTGACGCGCGAGGGTTTTGTCACGTCGGTGACAGACGAAAATGGCGTTCACCACGAACTCGGCAGCAACAGTTTTGCGTTCATAACCGTGCTGGATCAAGAGGATGTGCTGCGCCTGGCGCAGGGGTTCGGGCAGTTGGCATTGGGAAAACAGCCGGAGGTGGCGATATGCAGCTGTGAGGACTACCTTCAGCGGTTACATACTGATACATAAAATGCTATAACTCCCCGGACGGTATTATTTTTTCAGTTGGAGAAATACCCCGCCGGCGGTGGGCAAGTGGCGCTTGACTTCGCTTCAATTGATATTGATAATCATTTTCATTTGAACCAGGAGACGTCATCATGCCATTGATAAGTTGCGCTTTTCGTCGCAGTCGCCCTTCCCGCTCTGCTGCATTGTTACGCCCTTTCACGCTCGCCTGCCTGCTGCTCGGCGCCGCCTTGGTCAGCCAAAACGCGCTGGCGGAAAAAAAGCTGCGCGTGGTGACCACCTTCACCATCATTCAGGATATCGCCCAGAACGTGGCCGGTGACGCCGCCGTGGTGGAATCCATCACCAAGCCGGGCGCCGAGATCCACGACTATCAACCGACTCCGCGCGACATCGTCAAGGCACAGCACGCCGACCTGATCCTGTGGAACGGCATGAACCTGGAGCGCTGGTTCCAGCGTTTCTTCGAAAACATCAAACAGGTGCCGGCGGCGGTAGTCACCGAAGGCATTACCCCGCTGCCGATCCGCGAAGGGCCATATAACGGCAACCCGAACCCGCATGCCTGGATGTCGCCAAGCAACGCGCTGGTGTATATCGAGAATATCCGCAAGGCGCTGGTGGAGCACGATCCGGCCAATGCGGAAACCTATAACCGCAATGCCAAGGCCTACGCAGAGAAAATCGGCGCGCTGGACGCCCCGCTGCGCGAACGCCTGGCGCGCATTCCGGCCGCACAGCGCTGGCTGGTGACCAGTGAAGGTGCCTTCAGCTACCTGGCGCAGGACTATCAGTTGAAAGAGGTTTATCTGTGGCCGATCAACGCCGATGAGCAAGGCTCGCCGCAGCAGGTGCGCCGGGTGATCGACGCCGTGCGCGCCCACCATATTCCGGTGGTGTTCAGCGAGAGCACCATTTCCGACAAGCCGGCCAGGCAGGTGGCGAAAGAAACCGGCGCCAAATACGGCGGCGTGCTGTACGTGGACTCGCTGTCCACCCGCGATGGCCCGGTGCCGACGTACATCGACCTGCTTAACACCACCGTGCAAACCATCGCCAAAGGATTCGATCAATGACCCATGAACCGTTTGTCCGCCCTGAATTGAACGTGGACGACGTCACCGTAACCTACAACAACGGGCACACCGCCATTCACAACGCCAGCTTCACCCTGAACGGCGGTTCGATCTGCGCATTGGTCGGCGTCAACGGCAGCGGCAAATCGACGCTGTTCAAAAGCATCATGGGCCTGGTCAGGCCCACCGCCGGCCAGGTGTCGCTGAGCGACAAGCCGGTGGCGGACGCGCTGAAAAAGAACCTGATCGCCTACGTGCCGCAGACCGAAGACGTCGACTGGAACTTCCCGGTGCTGGTGGAAGACGTGGTGATGATGGGCCGCTACGGCAAGATGAACTTCCTGCGCATTCCGTCACGTGAGGACAGGTTGCGGGTCGACAAGGCGCTGGAGCGCGTCGGCCTGAGCGAGCTGCGCGGCCGGCAGATCGGCGAGCTGTCCGGCGGCCAGAAGAAGCGCGTATTTCTGGCGCGCGCGCTGGCGCAACAGGGCACGGTGCTGCTGCTGGATGAGCCTTTCACCGGCGTGGATGTGAAAACCGAGAATGCGATTATCGAGCTGCTGCGCGCGCTGCGCGACGAGGGCCATCTCATTTTGGTCTCCACCCACAACCTCGGCAGCGTGCCGGAGTTTTGCGATCGGGTGATCCTCATCAACCGCACGGTGCTGGCCGCCGGCCCGACCGAAACCACCTTCACCCAGAGCAACCTGGAGCAGGCGTTCGGCGGCGTGCTGCGCCATATCAACCTTTCCGGCCCGGATCTGCACGACGACAACGATCCGCGCACCGTCACGGTGTTGACCGACGATGAACGCCCGGCGGTGTTCTACGGCCACACCAAAAGCGATCCGCCGGCCAACAGCCAGGCCAGGGAGAAACAATCCTGATGCTGGACCTTCTGCTGCAACCTTTCAGTTACAACTACATGGTGAAGGCCATCTGGGTCAGCGCCATCGTCGGCGCCGCCTGCGCGTTCCTGTCCGCCTACCTGATGCTGAAAGGGTGGTCGCTGATGGGCGATGCGCTGTCGCACTCGGTGGTGCCCGGCGTGGCCGGCGCCTACGCCCTCGGCCTGCCCTACGCCGCCGGCGCCTTCTTCACCGGCATGCTGGCGGCGCTGGCGATGACGCTGGTGCGCCACATCACCCGGCTGCGCGAAGACGCCATCATCGGCTTTATCTTCTCCACTTTCTTCGCCGTCGGCCTGCTGATCGTGTCGCTCAACCCCACCTCGGTCAACGTACAGTCGATCATCTTCGGCAATATCCTCGGCATCGCCGACGAAGACGTGCTGCAGGTGGAAATCATCATCGGCGTTTCGCTGCTGATCCTGTGCCTGGTGTGGAAAGATCTGCTGGCGGTGTTCTTCGACGAAAGCCACGCGGTGTCGATCGGCCTGTCGCCGCTGAAGCTGAAGATCCTGTTCTTCACCCTGCTCAGCGCCTGCACCGTCGCCGCGCTGCAAACCGTCGGCGCCATTCTGGTGATCGCCATGGTGATCACGCCGGGCGCCACCGCCTACCTGCTGACCGACCGCTTCAGCCGGCTGGTGATTATCGCCATCATCATCGGCGCATTGACCAGCGGCATCGGCGCCTACCTGAGTTTCTTCCTCGACGGCGCCACCGGCGGGGTGATCGTCACCCTGCAAACGCTGGTATTCCTGGCGGCGTTCTTCTTCGCGCCGAAACACGG
Organism: Serratia sp. LSHTC3; assembly: GCF_057197125.1. NCBI lineage: Bacteria > Pseudomonadati > Pseudomonadota > Gammaproteobacteria > Enterobacterales > Yersiniaceae > Serratia > Serratia sp. LSHTC3. The sequence goes on along the minus strand of NZ_JBXUNP010000002.1, from coordinate 891,779 downwards.
CCTGCTGGCATCCCGGCGCCGCGTGGCACATTCGCAAACCGGAGGCCGCTGATGGACACCCTGTATCAACTGCTCAGCGAACCCTTCGCCTACCCGTTCATGCAGCGGGCGATCGTCGCCGCCATCGTTACCGGCGTGGTGTGCGCCGTGCTCTCCTGCTATCTGGTGCTCAAGGGCTGGTCGCTGATGGGCGACGCCATCTCGCACGCCGTCTTGCCCGGCATCGTAGTGGCGTTCGTGGTCGGCATCCCGCTGGCGATCGGCGCCTTCCTCTCCGGCATCTTTTGCGCGGTAGCCACCGGCTACCTGAAAGAGAACAGCCGGGTGAAAGAGGACACGGTGATGGGCATCGTCTTTTCCGGCATGTTCGCCTTCGGCCTGGTGCTGTTCTCGCGCATCGATACCGACCAGCACCTGAGCCACATTCTGTTCGGCAACATGCTGGGCATTACCGACGGCGAACTGAAGCAAACCCTGCTGATCGCCGGCATCACCCTGGCGGTGGTGCTGCTCAAGCGCAAAGACTTCATGCTGTACTGCTTCGATCCGCACCATGCGCGGGTGATTGGCCTGCCGGTCAAGCTGCTGCACTACGGGTTGCTGTGCCTGCTGGCGATGACCATCGTCGCCTCGCTGCAGGCCGTGGGGGTGATCCTGGTGATCGCCATGCTGATCGCCCCCGGCATCATCGCCTTTATGCTGTGCCGCCGCTTCGACCGCATGCTGATGGTGGCGACGGTGGTGTCGGTGTTCTCCTGCGTGCTCGGCACCCTGATCAGCTTCCACATCGACGGCGCCACCGGGCCCTGCATCGTCATCGTGCAGGCCGCGCTGTTCGTGATCGCCTTGTTGTACAGCAAGCTGCGTCCGTTACAGGGTAACCCAAACGCCCCCATTGGCAGTTAAACGCCCCTCTGATGCGGCGGTGCTCCCCGCCGCATCCTCTCCTCCCCCTCGCTTATCCGTTGTCATCAAGTTGCAACCGGTATTGCGCTTAAATTAATCAATAGGGTATATACTTTGAGCTGGCGAGGCGTTGAAAAAATCGCCGCCTTTGACGCCGGCTGTGCGCCGCGTCGTGTTTTCACCACGGGAAAGACGCTAACCTAATGAATTATCAGGCAGCACAGAGGGGGACATACCATGTGGCAAGCCGTTAGCCGTCTGTTAAGTGAACATCTTGGCAGCGCAGAGATACGCGAAAGGATTGAACTGCCCGGGGGCGACATTCACCCGGCGTGGCGCGTGAGTTACGGTGACAACGAGGTGTTCGTGAAATGCGACGCCCGTGAACAACTGCCGATATTCACCGCCGAGGCCGATCAGCTGGCGTTGCTGGCGCGCAGCAAAAGCGTGCGGGTGCCGGAAGTGTACGGCGTCGGCAGCGATCGCGATTACAGCTTCCTGCTGCTGGAGTATCAGCAGCTGAAACCCCTCGACGCTCACGGCGCCTACTGCCTGGGGCAACAACTGGCGCATTTGCACCAGTGGAGCGAGCAACCGCAGTTCGGTCTCGACTTCGACAGCGATCTGACCACCACCCCGCAACCCAACGCCTGGCAACGCCGCTGGTCGGAATTCTTCGCCGAGCAGCGCATCGGCTGGCAGCTGCAGCTGGCGGCGGAAAAAGGCATGACCTTCGGCGACATCGACGACATCGTCGATCGGGTGTATCTGCGCTTGCAGCACCACCAACCGCAGCCTTCCCTACTGCACGGCAACCTGTGGCCGGGCAACTGCGCGATGACCGCCCACGGGCCGATACTGTTCGATCCGGCCAGCTACTGGGGCGACAGAGAGTGCGATTTGGCGATGCTGCCGCTGTATCCGGAGCTGCCGCCGCAGATCTACGACGGCTATCAGAGCGTGTGGCCGCTGGGGGCCGGGTTTATCGAGCGCCAGCCGCTGTATCAGCTGTACTACCTGCTCAACCGCAGCAACCTGTTCGGCGGCCAGCATTTGGTGGCTGCGCAACGTGCGGTGGAGGCGCTGTTGCAGCCGGAAGCGTCATAACGTTCCGGGGCGCCGCTCGGCGCCCCGTTCATGGTTCAGGCCGCGCCGGCCAACTGCCCCAACAGGCGGATCACGAACCAGGCGATCACCGCAATCACGATCGGCAGGATGTACAGCGGAAAGTACTGCAGGAAAATGGTGTGGTGCGGCAGCGTGATGCGTTCCTCCAGTTGCTGACGCGTGTGCCCTTCGCTGCCCTTGGCCTGCTCCAGGATCATCTGATCTTCCAGTCCTTCGCGAATGAACTTGACCTGACGCGACATGCGCGCGCCGGAAGCCTGCAATGCCAGCCCGACGAAGATCAATATATAGATGATGATGAACATCAAATTGGCGCCGCTGAACAGGCTTTTATCCACGTCCGGCACCGGCGAGTTGTACCAGAAAAGGTTCAGGAACGGCGTATTGAAACGCACCATGTCCACCATCACGTGGACAAAATCCAGCATCACTGCGTTGATGCCCTTGGTTTTTTCACTGTGCTGATAGATAAAGCCCAGCACGGAAATCAGCGTTGACAGCAACGCCGGGATAAAAACCACCCATCCGAGAATGCGTTTCAAAATGGCGATACGCCCGGCCTGTTGATACGTCATGTGTTCCCCTTGTTAGCGACGTAACCGAATCGGCTAAGTCTACCTGCAGTTGGCGAAACTCGCCCACCGTTTTCTTCATTCCCGCTGTGCTACAAGCTTAGCCGAATTAGTCGAAATCAAAAACTTAACCGCGCCGGCACACTATCATTGAAGAGATAACATTATCCATTCGGGCAGAGGCCGCCATGATTCGACTGATTATCTTATTGCTGGGCGCGCAGGCGCTGCACGGCCAGCGCCGCCTGCTGGTGCTGTTCGGTTGGCTGTGGATAGCCGCAGGGGCGCTGATGCTGTTCGACATACTGCAGGATGGCCGGTCGGTGCTGGCGCTGGATGCGCTGGCGGTCATCCTGGCGCTGGAGGGGCTGGTGGCGGTATCCGCCGCGCTGGTGATCGGCTCTTCGGCCAGCAGGCCGGTGCTGCTGAAGGGGCTGGGCTTCGTGTTTATGGCCTTTTTAACGTTGGACGTGCCCGCAGACGATAACATCGTCGCCACCGTGGTGTTTGGCAGCGCGCTGCTGCTTGACGGCGCCGTGCGCATCGCCTCCTCCACGGTGATTCAGCACAATCGATGGAAAGCCGTAGCGCTGGCGGGCGGCGGCGAGATCCTGCTTTCGTTGATGATTTTTATCGGCTGGCCGGCGCCGCATCGGATGACGGTGCCCTTTTGCCTCGGCGTGATGATGGTGCTTTCCGGCTGGGCTTTATTGCGTATCGCCCGCAGACTGACAAACTTCTCTCTGAATCAGCACCCCGCGCGGCAGCCACCGCACCCGGAGGATGAGACTGCGCCGCTCACGGTGTATGTCTGGACACCGATTGGCGCGGCGAAAGATCCGCGCCGGCGTTACATCGTCGACCGATACATCGCGGCGGTCGACGGCGGCGGCAATATCTCCACCGGTCACGCCGCCCTGGCGCTCGCGCCGGACGTGTATATCAGCCACTACCCGCTCAACGACATCAGCCATTCCGTTCAGGATTTCCGTCAGTTGCTGCACGCCGGCGAACAGAACAACGTCGACGGGCGTTTCCTGCCCGACCTGGCGGGTGAGATCGCCGCCTGGTGCCCACCGGACAAGAAAATTCAATTCTACCGCTATAACCCGGCGGCGCTACGCGCATTCTGGCTGCGTTATCGGCAGGACGCCACCTACAATCTGACCCGGCGCAACTGCTCCACCACGGTCATCGGCGCGCTCGACAGCGCGTTGGAAGGCGTGCTGGGCGATAAACATCTGTGGCGCCGTTTTCTGCTGCTGGTGCTGGATCCCAACCTGTGGATGCTGGCGGTACTGCGCAGCCGCGGAGAAAGCATGACCTGGACGCCGGGGTTGGTGCTGGATTATGCGCGCATGTTGCAACAGGTCACCGAGCGTCAACACCAGCGCTGGTGGCTAAAATTGCGCGAGGTGTGGAATATCCTGCGTTTTGGCAAAAGCCACACGCGCAGGCAAAGGTTTTAGTCTCGTCACCGGCGATGATAAAGTGTCGGGCACATTCACCCGCGCCGGCAGGAGTTAACCGCTAATGGCTTATTCGCAACGCATTGAAACCGCAATTTTTGATATGGACGGCTTGTTGATCGACTCGGAACCGCTGTGGCTGCAGGCCGAGCTGGATATCTTCGGCGCGCTGGGCTTGGATCTGTCCGACCGTCACAAGCTGCCGGACACGCTGGGGCTGCGCATCGATCTGGTGGTGAAAATGTGGTACCAGGCGATGCCGTGGCAAGGGGTTACGCTTGAAGAGGTGTCGGCGCGGATTATCGAGCGCGCCATCGAGCTGGTGCACGAGACGCGCCCGCTGCTGCCTGGCGTCCGGCAGGCGCTGGAGCTGTGCCGCAGCCAGGGGCTGAACATCGGTCTAGCCTCCGCCTCGCCGCTGCACATGCAACGGCAGGTGCTGAAGATGTTCGATCTTGAAGGCTACTTCGATCAATTGGTTTCCGCCGAATACCTGCCGTACAGCAAACCGCATCCGGAGGTCTACCTGATCGCCGCCGAACGCCTGGGCAGCGATCCGTTGCGCTGCATCACGCTGGAAGACTCCTTTAATGGCATGATCGCCACCAAGGCCGCGCGCATGCGTTCCATCGTGATCCCGGCCGCCGAATACCGCCACGACCCGCGCTGGGCGCTGGCGGATCACCAGTTGGAGACCCTCGAACAGCTCACCCCTGCCCACTTTGCCTGATTCTGCGGCGCCGGGCACCGGCGCCCTGCGGCATAAAAGGGATCCGCACCGCAAAATAAACGAAACACCGTTTCATTTTATTGAATTGGCGTGACGTTCTCATTATGCTGCATGGCAGGGAAAGCGACGGCTCGCAGCGCGTTGTCACTGCCACGCAGCGCGCTTCAAGGCCGCCGCTTCCTCCCGCCGCACACCGTAAAACCGCGCTCGTTGCTTTCCGTTTCACTCCCCCATTGCCCGCTTTTTGTTCTCGCCCGTCAAAATCGATGATTTGTTACCCATTGCCGTAACAAGCCGTTGTAAAACAGGGGAAAATAAACAATTGGTTACAGGGTAACTGCTTCCACTACTGGGAATTTTCCCATATACTGGATAAATTAACAGTTTACCAGCCGGAATCGCAACAGCATGACCGCGGAAGGACACCTTATATTCTCTGTCGCTTGCGCGATCTTCGCCAAGAAGGCGGAAGTGACGCCAGAGCTGGCTACCGGCGACTGGTGGCACATCATACCCGCCGCGCTGCTGACCTCGCTGCTGCCGGACATCGATCACCCCAAGTCGGTGCTGGGCCAGCGCCTGCGCTGGATTGCCCTGCCCATCGCCCGCGCCTTCGGCCACCGTGGTTTCACCCACAGCCTGCTGGCGATCGCCGGCGGCATGGCGCTGTTCCAACTGGACGTACCGCGCAGCTGGCCGATCCCGGCCGATGCGCTGCACGCCATGATCATCGGCTACTTCAGCCATCTGTTGGCCGATATGCTCACCCCCGCCGGCGTGCCGCTGTTGTGGCCATGCCGCTGGCGTTTTCGCCTGCCGCTGCTCAACTCGCAAAAAGGCAACCAGCTGGAGCGGGTGCTGTGTCTGTGCCTGGTGGCGTTTGCCATCTGCTGGCAAGGTGATTTCACCCTGCCGGTGCAATCCTATGTCGAGCAAATCAGAAATATCAGACTCTGATCACAAAAAACCGCCTAACCCATCACCTTGAAGTATATAAAACGAACAAAAACACACAAAAAGCTATATCAAATTCCATTTGGATATAAGTAGGCCACTCAGCAAACTGTTACGATATTTACATCGCGACATACGTGATGCGTAGTCGTTTTTATAAGAAAGATTATTGGAGACATTGGGGATGAATCTTCCGCTCGTGATTAACGTGCTGGTGTTTGTCGCGCTCCTTTTGCTGCTGGCGCAAACCCGCCACAAGCAATGGAGCCTGGCGAAAAAAGTGCTGGTCGGCCTGGTGGTCGGCGTGGTGTTCGGTCTGGGCCTGCAGCTGGTGTACGGCTCCGATAACCCGGTACTGAAAGAATCCATCAGCTGGTTCAACATCGTCGGTAACGGCTATGTGCAACTGCTGCAAATGATCGTCATGCCGCTGGTGTTCGCCTCGATCCTGAGCGCGGTGGCCAAGCTGCATAACGCCTCTTCGCTGGGCAAAATCAGCGTCCTCACTATCGGCACGCTGCTGTTCACTACGCTGATCTCGGCGCTGGTGGGCGTGCTGGTCACCAACCTGTTCGGCCTGACCGCCGAAGGCCTGGTGCAGGGCGCGCAGGAAAGCGCGCGCCTGACGGCGATCCAGACCAACTACGTGGGTAAACTGGCCGATCTGACGGTGCCGCAGATGGTGCTGTCGTTCATCCCGAAAAACCCGTTCGCCGATCTGACCGGCGCCAGCCCGACCTCGATCATCAGCGTGGTGATTTTCGCCACCTTCCTCGGCGTGGCGGCGTTGCAGCTGCTGAAAGACGACAAGCCGAAAGGCGAGCGCGTGCTGGTGGCTATCGACACCCTGCAGGCCTGGGTGATGAAGCTGGTGCGTCTGGTCATGAAGCTGACGCCGTACGGCGTGCTGGCGCTGATGACCAAAGTGGTCGCCGGTTCCAACATTCACGATATCGTCAAGCTCGGCAGCTTCGTGGTGGCCTCGTACATCGGCCTGGCCATCATGTTTGTGGTTCACGCTGTCCTGCTGGCCTTCACCGGCGTTAACCCGATGAAGTTCTTCCGCAAGGTGTGGCCGGTGATCACCTTCGCATTCACCAGCCGCTCCAGCGCCGCCAGCATTCCGCTGAACGTGGAAGCGCAGACCCGTCGCCTGGGCGTGCCGGAATCCATCGCCAGCTTCTCAGCATCGTTCGGCGCCACCATCGGCCAGAACGGCTGTGCGGGCCTCTACCCGGCGATGCTGGCGGTGATGGTGGCGCCGACCGTCGGCATCAACCCGCTGGATCCGGTGTGGATCGCCACCCTGGTCGGCATCGTCACCATCAGCTCCGCCGGCGTGGCGGGCGTGGGCGGTGGTGCCACCTTCGCTGCGCTGATCGTGCTGCCGGCGATGGGCCTGCCGGTGACGCTGGTCGCGCTGCTGATCTCGGTCGAACCGCTGATCGACATGGGCCGTACCGCGCTGAACGTCAACGGTTCCATGGCGGCGGGCACCATCACCAGCCAGCTGATGAAGCAAACCGACAAAGCCGTGATGGACAGCGAAGACGAAGTCGAATTGGCGCATCGCTAACGCCGTCTCAGAACGAAAAAACCGGGGATAATCCCCGGTTTTTTTACGCCCCGCGTTCGGTCGTTACGGCCGCTCGCCGTTGGCCAACCGCCGGTTGATGTCGGCGATCGCTGCCGGCAATTGCGCCAGCGTGTCTATCACATAGTGCGCGCCCGCCGCGTACAGCTTATCGGCGGCCGCCGCGCGGCGGCGCTCTATCTCGCCCGCCGCCATCCGGCGATACTCCTGCCAGGTGGCGCCGAACTCGTTACCGGACAGCGCCAGCCCGACGCTCCACATCCCGGCGTTCAGCCCTTCGGCAATGCCCGGCACCGCGTCATCCACCTTCACGCAATGCGCCACCGCATCGATGCCCAGCGCGATCGCGTTCTGCAACGCCATCCACGGCCCCGGTCGGCCGCCGGCTGCAAGATCGTCGGTGGCGACCCAGTAATCCGGCGCGTAGCCGCGCTGCGCGGCGGCGGGCACCAGCACCTCCATCACCGCGCGCGGATAGCCGGAGCAGGAACCGATTTTAATGCCCTGTTCGCGCAGAGCGGCGATCGCCTGCGGCACGCCCTCGATGGGATCGGCGAAGTCGATCACTTTAGCGATTTGCAGCGGCATAAACGCCTGATACAGCGCGTCAATGTCCTGATGGCTCATCGAGCGTCCCAGCTTCTGCCGCCAGCGCGCGTCGACCGCCGGCAGCTTGCCCAGCGCCTCGATGTGCTGCCATTTGCCCAGCCCCATCGGAATGCGCGCCTCCGCCAGGCTGATGTCGATATCGAAGGTTTGCTTGAACGCCTCGACGAAAATCTGCGTTGGCGCAAAGGAGCCGAAGTCCACCGTGGTGCCCGCCCAGTCGAGGATCACTGCGTTGATCTGTTTCATGGTCAATCCTTATTGATTCCAGTACATCGCCTGCCCGACGGCCGCCAGCAAACGTTCGATATCTTGCGGATAGATTTCACCGATGTTGCCGATACGGAAGCAGTCGCTCTGCGACACTTTACCGGGATAAATCACGAAGCCTTGTTGCTTGAGACGCTGATAAAACTCGGCGAAGCGGTATGTATCAGCCTTTGGCGAATAGAACGCGGTGATGATCGGCGAGTGCAGCGCATCGTCCAGCAGGGTCTCAAAACCCAGCTCGCGCATACCCGCCACCAGCCGCCGCTGATTGGCCTGATAGCGGTGGTGGCGCGCGGCAATGCCGCCCTCTTGTTCCAGCTCTTTCAGCGCCTGCGCGAAGGCCAGCACGGTGTGGGTCGGCGACGTAAAGCGCCATTTGCCGGCCTGATCCTCCATACAGCGCCACTGAGCATACAGATCCAGCGACAGCGAGCGTGAACGGCCGGCGCATTTCTCCAGCTCGCTGCGGCGGGCGATGACGAACGCGAAGCCCGGCACGCCCTGAATGCATTTGTTGGCGGAGCTGATCAGAAAATCGATGCCCAGCGCGTCCACATCCAACGGGATGCCGCCAAAGCTGCTCATGGCGTCGACGATAAAGGTCTTGCCATTGCGCGCCGCCAGACCAGCGACCTTCTGCAGCGGATTGAGCATGCCGGTGGTGGTTTCACAGTGCACCATGGCGATATGGCTGATGCGCGCATCGCTTTTCAGCACCGCCTCCATCGCCGCCACGTCCGGTTCATTCACCTCACCGCAGTCGAAAGCGTGGTGGTCGATATCCATCAGCCGCGCCATTTCGATCATCCGCGCCCCGTAGGCGCCGTTGTTGACGATCAGCAGCTTGTCGTGCGGGCCGATGACCGTGCCCAGCACGCCCTCTACCGCGAAGCTGCCGCTGCCTTGCAGCAGCACCGAGGTATAACCGGCAGACGGCGTCGCCAGCGCCACCAACCGTTGACGAATGCGCTGCACCACGCCGAGGTTGTAATCTTCATCCCAGGTGCAGCTGTCATACAGCATCGCCTCTTTCACCGTTTTCGACGTGGTCAACGGGCCGGGGGTCAACAGCAGGTAGTTACGATCGGACATGTTATTCACCTATTGGTCTATACCAGATTGCGATCATTGTGGCGGCAAATTCCTGCCCCGGTCAAACGACAAAGCGCGGTGAAACAAAAAATTCATCTGGCTATGTATAATAAGCGCGTGCCGGAATGTCGGGCCGATGCCATAGCGAGATGAAATGAAAGAACATCAGGGCGATATGCCTCACTACCTGCAGATCAAGGATCAGCTCCAGGCGCGCATTACCCGCGGCGCGCTGCAGGCCGGCGATAAGCTGCCTTCGGAGCGCGAGCTGTGCGCCATCTTCTCCACCACCCGCGTCACCATTCGCGAAAGCCTGGCGCAATTGGAAGCCACCGGCGCCATCTACCGCGCCGATCGCCGCGGCTGGTTCGTCACGCCGGAACGGCTGTGGCTGGATCCGACGCAGAACACCAACTTCCACCGTCTCTGTCAGGAGCAAGGGCGCACGCCGCGCACCGCTCTGCTGTCCGGCGAAAAAACCACTGTGCCGCTCGACGTCATGCAGCCGCTGGCGCTCGAACCGTTCGATCAGGTGTATCTGCTGCGCCGCGTGCGCTATGCCGACGGCCGCGCCATCTGCTATTGCGAGAACCACTGCCTGCCGCAGCGGGTGCCGGAACTGCTCAGTCACGATCTCAACGGCAGCCTGACCGAGGTTTATCAACAGCATTACGATTTGATTTACAGCAACATGCACCTGTCGTTCTACCCGACCGCCCTGCCTTACCGCGCCGCCAACGCGCTCGGCGCCATGGTCGGCCTGCCCGCGTTGCTGCTGCGTCGACTGAATTACGATCAGCACGGCCGCATCCTCGATTTCGATATTGAATACTGGCGCCACGACAGCCTGCGCATTGAAGTCGATACGCTCTAACCTCGATTATCACGGGGCCGGCGCCCGCCGCCCCGCCTTCCTCACCCACGCTCGATCCCCCTTTTAAGGCAAATATATTTTGCCGCTTTCATTTGTTTGTCATATTTGCCGATTAGCTTGGCCGCATATCTGGTGTATACCAGTTTCGCATTAACCCGCAACAGTGAGGCTGAAGCTATGAAATTTTCTCGTCTGGTCGTGATGACCGCCATCGCACTCGGCGCCGCGCCGGCCTGGGCCGCCGATGCGGTAGTGACCGTCTACTCCGCCGATGGTCTGCACGACGGCGATCACAGCTGGTATCAAACCCAGTTCGACGCCTTCACCCAGGCGACCGGCGTCAAGGTGCAGTACGTCGAAGGCGGCTCCGGCGCCATCGTGGAGCGCCTGTCGAAGGAGCGCAGCAACCCGCAGGCCGACGTGCTGGTGACGCTGCCGCCGTTCATCCAGCGCGCCGCCGCGGAAAAACTGCTGCAGGATTTCACCCCGCAGGATGCGGCGCAGATCGCCGACGCCCAGCCGCAGTTCGTGCCACTGGTGAACAACTACCTGAGCTTCATCTATAACGCCAAACTGCTGCCGCAGGCGCCTGCCAGCTATCAACAGCTGCTGGACGCGCAGTTCCGCAATAAGCTGCAGTACTCCACGCCGGGCCAGGCGGGTGACGGCACCGCAGTGATGCTGCAGGCGTTTCACAGCTTCGGCAGCAAAGATGCCGGTTTCGACTACCTCGGCAAGCTGCAAAGCAACAACGTCGGCCCTTCGGCCTCCACCGGCAAGCTGACCGCGCTGGTCAATAAGGGGGAGCTGCTGGTGGCCAACGGCGATCTGCAGATGAACCTGGCGCAGATGCGCAGCAACCCGAACGTCAAGGTGTTCTGGCCGGCCGGGCCGGACGGCAAACGCAGCACGCTGGTGCTGCCTTACTACATCGGCCTGGTGCAAGGCGCGCCGCAAAGCGCCAACGGCAAAAAACTGATCGATTTCCTGCTGAGCAAAGAAGCCCAGAGCAGCGTCAGCGCCATTTCCTACGGCATGCCGGTGCGTAAGGATGTCACCCCGACCGACGATAACTTCAGGCAGTCGCAGGCCGCGCTGCAGGGTGTAGAGATCTGGGCGCCGGACTGGAACCAGGTGGTGAGCAGCCTGTCCGCCGATATCTCCCGCTGGCACAAGGTGACAGAATGACGCTGACCATGCCTTCTACCCTCACTTCCCGCGCCGAGGCGCGGGATAGCAGCCGGGACATCGCCGGGCCGTCGGGCATTCAGCTCGACCGCGTCAGCGTGTCGTATCGCGGCACCGAGGTGCTGAAACCCCTGACGCTCACCATCGCCCCCGGCGAAGTGCTGGCGCTGATCGGCCCCTCCGGCTCGGGTAAAACCACCGTGCTGCGAGCGATCGCCGGCTTCGTGCAGCCCTCCGCCGGGCGTATTGCCATCGGTGACGTCGATGTCACCGACGTGCCGCCCTATGAGCGCGGCCTGGGCATGGTGGTACAGAACTACGCGCTGTTTCCGCATATGCGCGTCGAGGACAATGTGGCGTTCGGCCTGCGCGCGCAGGGCAAGCCGCGCGGCCTGACCGCCGAGCGCGTCGAAGAGGCGTTGGCCATCGTCGGCATGTCCGCCTACGCCAAGCGCTATCCCAACCAGCTCTCCGGCGGCCAGCAACAGCGGGTGGCGATCGCCCGCGCCATCGCGGTGCGCCCCAAAGTATTGCTGCTGGATGAGCCGCTGTCGGCGCTGGACGCGCAAATCCGCCACAGCATGGTGGAAGAGATCGCCCGCCTGCACCGCGAGCTGCCGGATCTGACCATCCTGTACGTCACCCACGATCAGGGCGAAGCGCTGACGCTGGCGGACAAGATTGGCATCATGCGCGACGGCCATCTCATCGCCCACGGCGAAACCCGCGCGCTGTACCATCATCCGACGAACCGCTTCGCGGCCGAGTTCCTCGGCCGCGCTAACCTGCTGCCGGCTACCGCCCTGGAAACTACCGCGCAGCAAGGCATGACCACCGTCAGCTGCGCCGGCAAAGTGATCGGCTGTTTCACTTACGGCGCACAACGCGGCTTCGACAAGCTGCTGTGCATCAGGCCACAGCACATTGCGCTCGATGCCGATGCCCAGCGCAGCAACTGCATCATCGGCACGCTGCATGATATTCATTGGCAGGGAGAGTTGACGCACCTGCAGTTCGACGCGGAAGGCCATCCGCTGCGCGTGGTCACCACTCATCGCAGCCGGATGCCGCAGATCGGCGAGCGCGTGCCGCTCTACTTCGCCCCCGACGATGCGGTACTGATCGAGGACTGACATGACCGACTCTACGCTTATTCGCCCGGCCCTGCGGCTGCGTTTGCCGCGCCGCCTGTGGATCCTGTTGCCGCTGCTGGTGCTGGCGACACTGTTTTTCTACCCGCTGGCGCTGATCGTCAAACAGGCGTTTACCGACGATCAGGGGCTATTCAGCGCCGCCGCGCTGCAACAGGTGTTCGAATCCCGCCGCTTTGTCGGCGCTCTGCTCAACACGCTGCAGATTGCGCTGCTGGCGACGCTGGGCTGCCTGGTGCTCGGCACCCTGCTGTCGCTGCTGCTGGTATTCACGCCGTTCCCCGGCAGCCGACTGATCGCCCGGGTGATCGATACCTTTATCGCCATGCCGACCTTCCTCATCACGCTGGCCTTCACCTTTATCTACGGCTCCGCCGGCCTGCTGAACGGCACGCTGATGGCGACCTTTGGTTTCACCCTGCCGCCGGTGGACTTTCTTTACTCCATCTGGGGCGTGATCCTGGCCGAAATCACCGTGTTTACGCCGCTGGTGATGCGCCCGCTGATGGCGGCGCTGGCGCAGATCGACCGCAGCCAGCTCGAGGCCGCCAGCATCCTCGGCGCCCGACCGGGGCGCGTGGTGCGCCAGGTGATTTTACCGGCCGCGCTGCCGGCCTTGCTGGCCGGCGGCAGCCTGTGCCTGCTGTTGACCACCAATGAGTTCGGCATCGTGCTGTTTATCGGCGCCAAGGGCGTCACCACGCTGCCGATGATGGTCTACGCCAAAGCGATTCTGGAGGCGGATTACGCCGTCGCCTGCACCATCGCCGTAGTGAATATCGCGCTGTCGCTCGGGCTGTTCTCCCTTTACCGCTACGCCGCGGCGCGCGCCGGGCTGAGGAACTGACGATGTTGATTTGGTCTCGCACCGGCCGCACCCTGACCTGCACGCTGGCGGTCACGCTGTTCGCCCTGTTCTTCTGCCTGCCGCTGGCGGTGATCCTGATGTCCAGCCTCAGTGAACAGTGGAACGGCGTGCTGCCGAGCGGCTTCACCCTCAACCACTTCCGCCAGGCGTTCAGCGGCGCCTCCTGGGACGCGCTGGTCGCCAGTCTGGCTATCGGTTTCAGCGCCAGCCTGTTCGCGCTGCTGTGCGGCACCTGGGCGGCGCTGGCGCTGCGCCACCATCAGGGACGCGGCCAGCGGCTGCTGGGCACGCTGTTTTTCATTCCCAGCGCGGTGCCTTCGGTCTCTATCGGTTTAGGGATGCTGGTGGCGTTCAGCCAGGGGCCGCTGCAGATGAACGGCACCTTCCTGATCGTGCCCGCCGCCCACTTCGTACTTATTTCCGCCTTTACCTTCGGCAACGTGATGGCCGGGCTGACCCGGCTGCCTGGCGACTACGAGAACGTCGCCGCCAGCCTGGGCGCGTCGCCGCTGTTCCGCCTGCGTCACGTCACCCTGCCGATGATCGCTCCCTACATGATCTCCGCCTTCGCACTCAGCCTGTCGCTGTCGATGGGGGAGCTGGGCGCGACCATGATGATCTACCCGCCGAGCTGGGCGACGCTGCCGGTCACGATCTTCAGCCTGACCGATCGCGGCAGCATCGCCAACGGCGCGACGCTGACCATGATCCTGGTGGCGGCCACGCTGTTGCTGATGCTGGTGCTGGAGCGGATTTCTCAGCGGCTGACGCCCGGCGCGAAATAACAACAAGGCGCTGCCATGGCAGCGCCTCGCTCATCGAAACGACGGTCAGAACGGGTAGTCGTGATAGCCCTGCTGCTCGGAAATGCGCCGGGCGGCGACGTGCAGCAACGCCACATACTCCTCCCGCGCCGCGTCGGAAAAGCGCAGCGTCGGGAAAGAGATGCTCAGCCCGGCGATCGCCACCCCGAACCTGTCAAAGACCGGCACCGCGATGCAGCGGATCCCCGCCTCCTGCTCTTCGACATCTTCGCCGAATCCCTGCTCACGTACCCGCTCCAGCACCGGCAACAGTTCGGCGGCGCTGGCCAACGTATGCTCGGTGCTGCGGGTAAATTCAATCTGCGACAGGATCTGCGCCACCTCCTCCCGATCGCGCCAGGCCAGCAGCACTTTACCGATGGCGGTGCTGTGCAGCGGGTTGCGGCGACCGATGCGCGAATACATGCGCAGGTTGTACATCGCGTCGATCTTGTGGATATAGACAATGCCGTCCTCATCCAGAGCGCCGAGGTGGATGGTTTCGCGGGTGCGGTTTGACAGTTCGCGCATCTGCACGTCGGCGCTGCGGATCAGATCGACGTTCTGCAACGATTTGGCGCCCAGTTCGAACAGCTTGAGCGTCAGCGCATACTTTTCCGTCTCGCCTTCCTGCGATACGTAGCCCAGCGCTTTCATGGTTTGCAGAAAACGGTAGACGGTGCTTTTGGACATCATCACTCGCTGGGAAAGTTCGGTAATGCCAATCTCGCGCTCATCGCCAAGCGCCTGCAAAATGCCGAACACCTTCATCACGGATGAGACGGCATCCGGTTGCTTGTCTGAATCTGCGTTAGCCATGGTGAATGCCCTACTTAACGGTTTTGTTTCAGGAAATTTAAACAAGGGTTTCAGTATAATCGGAACAGATCGCGGCGCGCAACGCGGCTGAACGCTAAGCGATTGAAGCCAAATGGATAACCCCGGCCTGCTCACCGCTATTTACAATTAAGCGGGCAACGGGCATGCAATCACGGGCGAATATGATTAGCATGATAATACTCCCCTGAATAAATACCGCTGAGACCAACATGCGTCCTTGTTCCGACGGCCTCCCCATCCCGCAACGCTATGGGGCGATCCTCGCCATCGCCCTCGGCATTACCGTATCGGTGCTCGACGGCGCGATAGCCAACGTGGCGCTGCCCACCATCGCGCGCGATCTTAACGCCAGCCCGGCCAGCTCCATTTGGGTAGTCAACGCCTATCAGTTGGCGATCACCGTCTCTCTGCTGTCGCTGGCCTCGCTCGGCGATCTGGTCGGCTATCGCCGCATCTATCAGGCCGGGTTGCTGGTGTTCAGCATCACCTCGCTGTTTTGCGCCCTGTCCGACTCGCTGCTCACGCTGACCATCGCCCGCGTATTGCAAGGCTTTGGCGCCGCCGCCATCATGAGCGTCAACACCGCGCTGATCCGCATCATCTACCCGCAGCGTTTTCTCGGCCGCGGCATGGGCATCAACTCGCTGATCGTCGCCTGCTCCTCGGCGGCCGGGCCGACGGTGGCGGCGGCGATCCTGTCGGTCGCATCCTGGCAGTGGCTGTTCGCCATCAACCTGCCGATCGGCATCGTCGCACTGCTGCTGGGGATGAAATTCCTGCCGGCCAACGGCCAGAAAAGCGATAACCGCCGTTTCGATCCCACCAGCGCCGTGCTGAACGCGTTGACCTTCGGCCTGCTGATCACCGCCATCAGCGGCTTCGCCCAGGGCCAGAGCCTGACGCTGATCTTCAGCGAAATCGCCGCACTGCTGGCGATTGGCGCGGTGTTCGTGCGCCGTCAGTTGCGCCAGGAATTTCCGTTGCTGCCGGTCGACCTGCTGCGTATCCCGATCTTCGCCCTGTCGATGGGCACCTCAATCTGTTCGTTCGCCGCGCAAATGCTGGCGATGGTGTCGTTGCCGTTCTTCCTGCAAAGCGCGTTGGGCCGCGACGAGGTGGCGACCGGGCTGCTGCTGACGCCGTGGCCGCTGGCGATCGTGGTGATGGCGCCGATCGCCGGTCGGCTGGTGGAGCGCGTGCACGCCGGCCTGCTGGGCTGCATTGGGCTGGCGGTGTTCGCGCTCGGGCTGTTTTCGCTGGCGCTGCTGCCGGCGGCGCCGTCGAATATGGACATCATCTGGCGCATGGTGCTGTGCGGCGCCGGCTTCGGCCTGTTCCAGTCGCCCAACAACCACACCATCATCTCCGCCGCGCCGCGCAACCGCAGCGGCGGCGCCAGCGGCATGCTGGGCACCGCCCGCCTGCTGGGGCAAACCTCGGGGGCCGCGCTGGTGGCGCTGATGTTCAACCTGTTCCCTACCTCCGGCACCCACGCTTCACTGATCCTGGCTGGGGTGTTCGCTACCCTGGCGGCGGCGGTCAGCGGCCTGCGCATCACCCAATCGACCGCGCAAACGGCGCAGCCCAGCCGCGAGGTGAAATAGAGGGCATAGAAAGAGCCGGGCCACATCGAGCGCGATGCAGGCCTGGCGTCAGTCGCCGCTCCTCAAAGGGCTGCGGCCCTGTCGTAGACACGCTAAATAGGCGTCGTCATCCGGATACCAGCCAACAATGCGTTGGCCGTCGTTATCCACCCCCTCGAAGCCCTTCAGTAAGCCAGGGGCGAACATGCGCTTGATCAGATCTTCGGCCTGAGCGCTGTCGATGCGGCAATCGCAGCGCGTGTTTCCGTCAACCTGAACGAAGTTCTGCAACGAAGCGAGACACCGCGCATCGAGATCGCCATGGACATGGATAAACTCCCCCGTCTCTACCAGGGTGAGCGCGGTCAGATCTCCCCCCACCACGAACGCACCGTCGTTTCCTGAGCTGCAATAGGCATGGCGCATGCGGACATCATCACGCACGACCAGTCCGCCCCAGCAAATCAGCGTATCCGCCTGCAGCCGCCCCAGCACAACAATGCCGCCGTCCTCGCGCTGCGGCGATACCGCCAGGCATCCTTCCACGATCATATCGCCGTCCACGATCAGGTAATCGTAATCGTGGCTGTCGTGCTCGTCGGGGAAAAATGCCGGGAGGTGAAGATCGCCTGAATGCCAGCGAATCGCTGGCCGTTCAGCATCGTCATCATGCCGGTTGAACAGTTCCGCAACCGCATCGGCGATACCGCCTGTCAATTCCGCCAGGCACGCCGGTAGCTCATCACCGTTGAGTAAGGGAAGGTGGTTGATTTTCATAGGGCCTCAGGGACAAGTGTCATTGCGCCAAAGCATATAACATGCGCTTCCAAAGCCAAACAGCCGGCCGTCACTCAGCCAGGATGCGGCTTACCCTCTTTCATGGTCGTCTCGCTCCGCGGCGGTAAACGCACAGAGAGGCCGACAGACGTTATTCGAAGGCGGGCTTTATGGACTTCGGGGGCTCTTGCACCACGTTAACCCCCGTCGACGCTGAAAAAGCGGTTCAGGCATGCCATAAAAAAACCCCGGCAAGCCGGGGTTTTTCATTTCATTCAGCCGATTACTTCAGGTACTGGCCGGTACGCAGCGCTTCGATACGCTTGTCGAGCGGCGGGTGCGACATGAACAGCTCGCTGAACGACTTGGATTTACCATTAATGCAGAACGCCATCATGCTGCCCGCTTCCTGCGGTTCATAGCTGGTTTTCAGACGCTGCAAGGCGGCGATCATCTTCTCGCGGCCCACCAGTTTGGCGGAGCCGGCGTCGGCATAGAACTCGCGGTGACGCGAGAACCACATGGTGATGATGCTCGCCAGGATGCCGAACACCAGTTCCAGCACCATCGACACCGCGAAGTAAATCATCGGGTTGCCGTTGCCTTCCCCTTCGCCATCCCCGTCGCGGTTGCCGAGGAAACCGGCAGCGACCTGCGCGATGAGGCGCGAAATGAAGATCACGAAGGTGTTCACGATGCCCTGAATCAGGGTCATGGTCACCATATCGCCGTTGGCGACGTGGCTGATTTCGTGCGCGATGACCGCTTCCGCTTCGTCACGGCTCATGCTCTGCAGCAAGCCGGTGCTGACGGCGACCAGCGAGGCGTCGCGGCGTGCGCCGGTGGCGAAGGCGTTGATGTCCGGCGCGTGGTAGATAGCGACCTGCGGCATGGCGATGCCCGCCTGCTGCGACTGACGGCGTACCGTTTCCAGCAGCCAGTTTTCGGTTTCGTTACGCGGCTGTTCAATCACTTCCCCGCCGACGGAGCGCAGCGCCATCCACTTGGACATCAGCAACGACACGAAAGCGCCGCCGAAGCCGAACAGACCGGCCATGATCATCAGGCCCTGAACGCTACTGGATTGGATTCCTGTCAGGCTGAGCACCAGCCCGAAAACCAACATCACCGCCAGGTTGGTGAGCAGGAACAGAGCTATACGCATCATAAAATGTTTACTTCCTCATAAATGTTAACAAAACGCTGTCCAAGATACCCTAGATCGTATGGGCATTCGTCACAGTTTCAAGAGTCGCGCGCCATTAACCTACTAAAAATACGAAACTTTACAAAAACGACGCGCGACCGGGATTTGGCAAATTGTAAACGATTGTTGCGCAAGGCGGAGGGATTTTGCAGAAAAATTTCTTTGCCCGCACGCCATGACAACGAGAAACGTTATCCTCACGTTTTATAGGCCAATATCCGCTCGGCGCGCTTCATCATGCCCCGCCTGATTCAGCGGCGATGAAAGTTTGAATCTCGCGATTAATTGTTACATTATAACATCACAATTAATCGTAAAGGGATGTCAATCATGTTATCGCGTATCGTCTGGATGCTGGCGACGTGGCTGCTTTTCTGCCAGGTCGCGCACGCGGAAATTCACCTCACCGACGTTGAAGGTCGCCAGGTTACCCTGGCCGCCCCCGCACAGCGCGCCTATATCGGCTTTTACTACGAAGATTTTCTGGCGGTGAACGGCCCGGAGAGTTATCAACAGGTCGTCGCCTTCTCCAAAAGCGACTGGGCGTTGCGCGCCAGCCAATGGGCGCGCTATCAGGCGGCGCTGCCACGGCTCGCTCAGCTGGTCGATGTCGGTTCGCTCTATAACCAGAGCTTCGATTTTGAACGCCTGCTGACCACGCGACCAGACCTGCTGATCCTGGCGAAGTGGCAGCTCGACGGCTTCGCCAACTACCTGCCGGTGCTGCAACGGCTCAACATTTCTTACATCGTCGTCGACTTCAATCAGGGCGTTGAAGTCAAGCTCGCCAGCATCCGGTTAATGGGCCAGGCGATGGGCCACGCCGAGCGAGCGGAACGGCTGGCCGACGAATATCGCCAGAGCCTCGAAGATACCCGGCGGCGCATCCGCCAGGCGCAGCTGCCGCCGCCGATCACCTATATTGAGCTGGGGGACAAGGGCCCCGGCGAGTACGGCAGCAGCTATGGCGCCTCGATCTGGGGGCCGCTGCTGCAGTTGGCCGGCGCCGACAATATCGCCGCCGGCGTCGTCGGCAGCCCTTCCCCCTTGCGCGCCGACTATGTCCTGACCCAACGGCCCGAGGTGATTTTTCTCGCCGGTGGCGACTGGGAAAACATGCCGAACGCCGTGCCGATGGGCTACGGCACGCAGGCAGCCCCCCTCCAGACGCGCCTGACGCAATACGCCCGGCGGGCGGGATGGCCGCAACTGCCGGCGATAAAAAATCAGCGTCTTTATGCGCTTTACCATGGCGGCGCGCGCACGATTTACGATTTTATCTTTGTCCAGTATCTGGCGAAAGCGCTCTATCCCACCGCGTTTGCCGATGTTGATCCCGCGCGCAATCTGGCGCAGTTCTACCATCAATATTTGCCGATAGAGGCGGACGGCGTCTTCTTGCAACGCTGGCAAGGAGAATAACCGTGGCCCACACAGGACGTGCGTTTTTGCGACGGCGCAGGCTGCGCCGCGGGCTACTGACGCTGGCGCTGCTCGGCGCTCTGCTGGCGGCGACCGCCATCGATCTCACCGTCGGCGCCGCGCAACTTGGCCTCACGGATATCGTGCGGATGCTTTGGCCTGGCTCTGCGCCTGGCAACGAGCTGCATCAGGTGGTTTTCTGGTCGATTCGCTTGCCGATGACGCTCACCGCCCTGGTGGTCGGCGCCAGCCTGGCGCTGGCGGGCCTGCTGATGCAGACCGTGCTGGCTAATCCCCTCGCCAGCCCCTATACGCTGGGGATCTCTGCCGCGGCGGGGTTCGGCGCGGCGCTGGCGATCCTCACCGGCTTCAGCCTGGGCGGCGCGTTGGCGCTGGGCACGCCGCTGCTGGCTTCGCTGATGGCGTTGCTCGCCTGCGTGCCTGTCTATCTGCTGGGACAACGCCGCGGCATGACGCCGCAAATATTGGTGTTGAGCGGCATCGTGGTGCTGTTTTTCTTTCAGTCGCTGCAATCGCTGCTGCTGTTTCTGGCCTCGCCGGAAGCCATGCAGCAAATTGTCTTTTGGCTGTTTGGCAGCCTGCTCAAAGCCAATATGCACGGCGTGGCGATCACCGGCGTCGTGTTGCTGTGCGCACTGTTCGTCAGTCTGCGGCTCGCCTGGCGGCTGACGGCGCTGTCCGCCGGCGAAGAGCAGGCCCAGGGGCTGGGCATCAATGTCAGCGCCTTGCGCAAGCTGGCCTTTCTGCTGGCGACCTTGCTGACGGCCGCCTCGGTCTCGTTTGTCGGCACCATCGGGTTCGTCGGGCTGATCGCCCCGCATTTCGCCCGCTTTCTGGTGGGTGAGGATCAGCGCTACCTGATCTGCATTTCCGCCCTCTGCGGCAGCCTGCTGCTGCTGTGCGCCTCGATCGTCGCCAAGCTGGTGATGCCGAACGGCGTGGTGCCCATCGGCATCGTTATCGCCCTGATCGGCGTGCCGGTGCTGTTTTACTTCGTCACTCGACAGGTTAAACGCCCATGACTCAACTGACCCTCACCCGCGTCGGCGTCTCGCTGCATCGCCGCTCGCTGTTGACAGACGTTTCATTGAGCTGGCCGGAGGCGCAGCTCGGCGGCATCATCGGCCCCAACGGCGCCGGCAAATCGACGCTGCTCAAAGCGATTAACCGCATGGTGCCATCCAGCGGCGAGATCGCTTACCGCGAACGCCCTCTCGATCCGAAAACCAGCCGTATCGCCTATGTGCCGCAGCTTAATCGCTGCGATTCGGCATTGACCGCTTTTGACATGGTGCTGCTGGGCAAGGTACGGCAGTTGAGCTGGCGCGTCAGCGCCGCCCAGGCCGATGCGGTCGAACAGGCGCTGGCGGAATGCGGCATTTCCGCGCTCGCCGATCGCCCCTTCAACCGTCTCAGCGGCGGCCAGCGACAGTTGGTGATGCTGGCTCAGGCCTTCGTCTCTCAGCCGCAGATCATTTTGCTCGACGAACCCACCAGCGCACTGGATATCCACCACCAGCTGCGCGTGCTCAATCAGATCGCCGACTATGGCCGGCGCCACCGCTGCATCACGCTGCTGGTGATCCACGATCTGGGATTGGCGCTGCGCTATTGCCACTCACTCACGCTGCTCGCGCACGGACGCGTCGTTTGCCACGGCGATACCCATCAGATGATGGGACATCCGATGGTGTCTCGCGTATTTGGCGTCGGCATCGAAAACGGCGTCAGCCCGCAGGGCTACCCCTATCTGCTGCCGACACAGCTGTTACACGCACACGGAGAATCCCCATGTACACTCTGACCAAGGCGGACATGCTGGCGCAACTCGCCGGCTTGCAACAGGAAATTCACCAGCTACACCGCTCCGCCCGGCAAGATCGGCGCCATTTTTCCCTGCTGGAACGCCGCTTCAGCCGCCTGCAAGCCTTTAACGACGAACCACAGCTGCAGGCCTACCGTCGAAAACTGGAAAACGACCGTTTGATCACGGCGCAGATCGCCCAACTGCGGGCGACAGCCAACGCCGCGTTGTGCGACTACGAGAAACATCGCGTCTCGGCGCTGTGCCGGGAACCGGCGCAAACCAACGCCTACCTGAACAGTTTCGACCGCGCGCTGCAGTTGGAGATCGCGGCCGCCGACATTAAACCCGGCGAACGGGTGCTGCTGGTGGGCAGCGGCGCATTGCCCACCACGGCGCTGGCGCTGGTCGCCAGGCTCTCCGCCACCGTCATTTGCTACGATTGCGATCCGGCGGCCCAGCGTTTTGCCCGCCGGCTCACGCGCCACCTGGGGCTGGTGCAGCAGATGCCCTGCATCGACAAGCTGAACGGCCTGACGCGCAACGATATCGATCACATCATCATCGCCTCTTTGGTGGCGGACAAGCAGGGTTTGCTGAAGGCGCTGCGGCCTTTGCTGCCCCAGTGCGGCAAATTGCTGGTGCGCTATGGCAACGGCCTCAAGTCGATCTTCAACTGCCCTTACCACCACCAGGCCGCCGGCTCGCCCTGGCGTGTCAGCGGTAAACCGCTCGCCACCCCGCTGTACGATCTGTTGATTTTGGAGCCCCACCGCCATGAATAATGCCTTTCCCACCCTGATCCTCGGCGCCGGCCCGGCGGCGATCCAACTGGCTGCGGACATCAAGGCCGCGGCCAATGCGCGCATCGGCCTGTACAACCGCCCCAGCGAAAAAGGGCGCCGCCTGAAGCAACATCTGGCGCACACGCCCAGCCTGTGGCTGACGGGCGCCGGTAAGGCGCAGCGCACCCAAGACGATGCGCAAGTGACGATTGATCGCTATTACGATGATCTGTCACTGGTCGGCGGCGACTGGCACCGACTGATCCTTGCCGTCCCCGCCGATCAATACCATGACGTGCTGCGACAGGTGCCATGGGCGGCGTTGCCCCAACTGCGCTCACTGATCCTGCTCTCTCCCTCCATCGGCTCCGGCCTGATGGCGCAAAGCCTGCTGCAGGACGCCGGGCAATCCCACGTCGAGGTCATCAGCCTGTCGAGCTACTACGCCGACACCAAGTACCAGAACGCCGAACAGCCTTACCGCGCCTACACCAAGGCGTTCAAGCAGCGGATTTATCTGGCCGGCGCAGGCGCAAGGTCAGACTGCGCCGAACTCGACTGGCTTTGCTCGCTGCTGGCGCGTCACGGCATTGACGCCCAACGCTGCAACAGCCTGCTCGCCGCCGAGCGCTTCAGCATCACCAATTATGTTCATCCTCCGCTGGCGCTGGCCGAAACCACGCTGCAGGCGATATTCCAGCCGCAGGCGCCGATCCAGTACCTGTATAAAACCCACCCCGAGGGCCCCATCTGTCCCGAGGCGATCGCCGACATGCTGGCGCTCTCGCAGGATTACCAGCAGTTGCTCAACCGGCTCGGCATCGAGGCCATTAACCTGCTGCGCTTTTTGAATGACGACAACTACCCGGTTCCGCCCCGCATGGTGAGCCGCCGCTGGATTGACCAATTCCCGCAGCTCGCGCCGACAGAGCAATGCTATGCGCTGTTTACGCGTTATACCGCGCTGCTGGTCGATCCCTATTCCGAGCCGGACGCGCAGGGCCGCTACTATGATTTTTCCGCCGTCAGGGTCGCCCGCGTCTTCCAGGATGCCCAGGGGCGCTGGCGCCTGCCGCGCGTGCCGCAAGAGGACGTGCGCAAACTGCGCGTCCTGGTCTTGCTGGCGCAGCGGCTTGACGTCGAGATGCCCGCCGCCCAGCGTCTGTTGGCGCGCTTTCAGCAGGCGCTGCAGCGCTTCGTCACCCGGAACGGCGCCGAGCATTGCCATCGTTCGTTGCTGGACGATACCTGCGACGAGCAGGCGGACATCATTTACCGACAATGGCGGAGGCAAGCATGAATCAGGGTGCCTTACTGGCCATTTTTGCCTCGTTGATTTTCAGCGTCATGAACGCGCTGGTTAAAACCATCTCCGACGCTATTCCCACCGGTGAAATCGTGTTTTTTCGCAGCAGCATCGGCTGTCTGCTGGTTCTGCTGCTGATGTACCGCCACCGCATCGCCTTCAGCCGCGTAGACCGGCCGCTGCTGGTGTTGCGCGGCACCATGGGCGGGCTGTATCTCATTTGTTATTTTTACAGCATCGCCCATCTGACGCTGGCCGACGCCAGCATGCTGGCCTATCTGTCGCCGTTTTTCTCCATTTTGCTCTCCTTGCTGGTGCTGCGTGAACGGGTCAACGCCAATACCGCGTTTTGGCTGGCGATGGTCATCATCGGCGCCGTGCTGCTGGTGCGGCCGTGGCACTTCTCGGCCTATACCCTGGCGTCGCTGGTCGGCGTGATGAGCGCGGTGTTCGCCTCGATCGCCTATCTGTCGGTCAACAAACTCAGCAAGCGCCACCACAACTACGAGATCGTGTTCTACTTCCTGTTCATCGCAACGCTGATCTCGCTGCCGCTGATGTGGAACGCGTTCGTTTGGCCCAACGCCTATCAGTTCGCCATTCTGCTCGCCATCGCCCTGGTGTCGCTGTTGGGGCAGGTCGTCTTAACCCAGGCCTTCTCTTCCGATAACCTGATCGTGGTCTCGGTGGTGCGCTATATCGGCATCGTGTTCAACATCGCCTGGGGTTGGCTGTTCTGGCATGAGATCCCGCTGCTGCTGTCGCTGTTCGGCTGTCTGCTGGTGGTGGTTTCCTGCATTCAGCTCGGGCTGCGTCACCGCAAGAAACCGGCTTAAGCCGGGCTTGCCGCAACCATAAAAAAACGCACCCGAGGGTGCGTTTTTCACAGGCAAAGCCGTGGCCTTACTTAGCCGGCGTTGGCTGCTGAGCAGGCTGATCCTTTTCCAGATGAGCCAGATCCAGCGCGATATGCACGGTTTCATCCAGGTACGGATCCGGCTCCTGGTAATCCTTCGGCAGATCGTCGAGCGATTTCAGCGGCTTCTTACCCGCGCGCTCCAGACGCTCGTTGATGCGTTTCAGACGGGTCGCATCGTCATCGTGGTTCTCTTTCTCGCGCACCGCCAGATTGAGGGACACGATATTGCGTTTATCCTTCAGCGCCTTGTAATGCGCGATATCCTGCGCGATGTACTGGAACTCCGGATTCTGCGCGATGCGCTGCTGGTGATCTTTCAGCAGTTCCGGCTCGAACGGCGCCATATCGCCGGTCTTGCTGTAGGTCGCCGCATTGATGCTGTCCCACGGCATGGCGTTGTCTTCAAACGCTTCGCCGGTTTCCGCCGGATCGACGCCGGTCGGCATCAGAATATCCGGCGTCACGCCCTTGCGCTGGGTGCTGCCGCCGTTGACGCGGTAGAACTTCTGAATGGTGTACTGCACCGAACCGAGCGCCGGCCACTCAGGGCGCAGCATCTGGTCGTAGATGCGGTTCAGTGAACGGTACTGCTGCACGGTGCCTTTACCGAAGGTCGGTTCGCCGACGATCAGCGCGCGGCCGTAATCCTGCATCGCCGCCGCGAAGATCTCGGAGGCGGAGGCGCTGAAGCGATCGACCAGCACCACCAGCGGGCCTTTGTAGTAGGTCACGCCGTCGGTGTCGGCGTCTTCGCGCACTTTGCCGTTGTTGTCACGCACCTGCACCACCGGGCCGCTCGGAATGAACAGGCCGGACAGCGACACCGCTTCAGTCAGCGCGCCGCCGCCGTTGGTGCGCAGATCGATGATCACGCTCTTGACGTTCTGCTTGGCCATCTTCTGCAGCTGCACTTTCACGTCATCGGTCAAGCCGACGTAGAAGCCAGGGATGTCGAACACCGCCACCTTCTCTTTGCCGACGGTCTTGATGGTCATTTTCACCGCGCGGTCTTCCAGGCGGATACGCTCGCGGGTCAAGGTGACCACGCGGGTTTTGGTGCCCTTGCCGGCCGGCAGGATCTCCAGGCGCACCTTGCTGCCCTTCGGCCCTTTGATCAGCGACACCACGTCGTCCAGACGCCAGCCGATCACGTCCACCATCGGTTTGCCGGCCTGGCCGACGCCGACGATGCGATCGCCTACGGTGATCGCCTTGCTCTTCGCCGCCGGGCCGCCCGGCACCATCGAGTTGATCAGGGTGTAGTCATCATCCATCTGCAGCACCGCGCCGATGCCTTCCAGCGACAGGCTCATCTCGGTGTTGAACTGCTCGGTATTGCGCGGAGACAGATAGTTGGTGTGCGGATCGATTTCATGCGCAAAGGCATTCATCGCCAGCTGGAAGACGTCTTCGCTGTTGCTTTGCGTCAGGCGCTTGATGGCGAACTGATAGCGTTTGGTCAGCGTGTCGTGGATTTCTTTGTCGGTCTTGCCGGTCAACTTGAGGTTCAGCTCGTCATAGGTGACTTTCGCATCCCACAGGCTATCCAGCTCGGCCTTGTCTTTCGGCCACGGCGCTTTGCTGCGGTCGAGATCGATAGTGCCGTTGCCGGTGAAGTTCATCGGTTTGTCCAGCAACGACAACGCATAGGTATAACGCTCGAAACGGCGTTTCTGCGCCAGATTGAACAGCGCGTAGAAGGTGTCCAGCTTGCCGGTTTTCAGCTCTTCGCCAACCTGATTGCGTTTGCCGGCGAACTGCGCCACGTCGGCAGCCAGCAATACGTTATGGTTGTAGTCCAGCATGTTCAGGTAGCGATCGAAGATCTTGCCTGAAAACTCCGCATCGAGGGCGAACTGGCGGTAATGAGAGCGAGTGAAGCGCGAGGTAACGCGCTCACTCACCGTAGCGTGCTGGGGTTCCTGTTGCAGTTGGGGCAGTTGGCCGATGCGGATGTTGGCTGTTTCCGCGCCGTAACTGACACCCGCCCACAGCAGCCCTGCAATCGCTGTTAATCTGACGAATTTGTTCATGCCTGGGTTGGCCTCCGTATCAGAACTGCAAGTGTTCTGCGCGCACAATCATCGCCAGACCGGAAGAGAGCTGCACACGTACGCCATCTTTAGCGATTTCGAGTACGGTAGCATCCATCGCGCTCTTGCCTGCTCTGACTTTGATTTCCTGGCCAATTTGCAGTTTAGAGATATCCGTGACTGGCGCATAACGCGGCTGGCTTTCCTCTTTGGCTGCACGAGGTTGGCGAGCGGGCTGTGGGCGAGTTTGTGGGCGCGGCTTGCGGTTTTCCGGCGCGGCTCCGCCTTCGCGACGTGCAGCGGGCTTTTTACCGGCTGGACGCGGACGGCGTGGCGCAGCATCGGCGGATTCACCGGCGGCTTCACGTTTTTTGGCGTTTTGTTCGGCACGCTGTGCCTGAACGCGCGCTTTGGCTTCTTCAAGCTGCTGGCGAGCATGATCGACATGCTGCTGTTCCAGTTCACCGCACGGATTGCCGTCCAGATCGACGCGCTGCGCGCCGACTTTAACGCCGTACAGGTAACGCCAGCTTGAGGTGTACAGGCGCAGGGCAGAACGCAATTGCGTTTTGCTGAGATTCTCTTCCCCCTGCACGCGCTCTACCAAATCCTGAAAAATACCGATTTTCAGCGGACGAGCTTCGCCTTCGGCGCTAAAGCAGAGCGGAAAACGCTCGGCAAGAAAAGCAATGACTTCTTTACTAGAGTTCAACTTAGGTTGATTTTCCATGAAATTTCCTGATTACAACGGTATTGCCAACAAGCCACAGGCATGAACAGGCGTCATTATAATGACGCCATCGGTAATTGCCACGTTAACCGTCGATCAACTTGCCGCCACAGTCACATATTTCGCACTGTCGCACTGCTCCAGTTGCTCACAAAGCCCCGCCACCACTGCTTTCAGGCCCGCTTCGTCCCGTTCGTCGAAGCGTTGATAAACCGTGCTATCGATGTCCAAAACGCCGATCACCCGGCCGCCAACCGCCAGCGGCAGCACGATTTCCGCGTTGCTGGCCGCATCGCAGGCGATATGGCCCGGGAACGCATGCACGTCGCCGACGCGCTGCACGCGATTTTCCGCCACCGCCGTGCCGCACACGCCCTTGCCCACCGGGATGCGCACGCAGGCGATCTTGCCCTGGAACGGCCCCAGCACCAGCTGAGCGCCATCCATCAGATAGAAACCGACCCAGTTCACGTCATCCAGACGCTCGTTGAGCAAGGCGCTGGCGTTGGACAGCGCCGCGATAAAGTTGGTTTCCCCGCCGAGCAACGCGCTCAGGTCACGTTTTAATTCCGCGTAGAATTGTTCTTTTGTCATGTGTTAACCATTGAAACAGTGAAGATGGCCAGAAGCCCAAAGCTTAGGCCCTATAAAATAAGCATTAAATGCGTATAGCCACAAGGTTAATCATCTGTTGCTTCACAAAACCCCGTCGCTCGGGGTATGTTTGCCGCTCAGAATCCCGGTTTACCTCGTTTTACCGTCCGGCGCCCGATCGCCGGTGACGCGGCCGGTTTATTTTTCAGCTACGCTGACAGTTCCGGCGGGCTCAAGGGCAGCTACTTGTCAAAGATGAAAATACACGCGATCACCGCCCCCCTTTCCAAAGCGCGCCACCAACGCTGCTGCGAGTGCGATCTGCTGTTCATGCTGCCGCCGCTCAGCGGCAATCAGGCCGCTTATTGCCCGCGCTGTAACGCCAAGGTGGTGCACGGCCGCGACTGGTCGATGACGCGTCTGACCGCCATGGCGATCACCATGCTGCTGCTGATGCCGTTCGCCTTCACCGAACCGCTGATCAGCATCCGCCTGCTCGGCACGCGCATCGACGCCAGTTTGCTGGAGGGCATCTGGCAGATGAGCCGCCAGGGCGATCCGCTCACCGCCAGCATGGTGGCGTTTTGCACCATCGGCGCCCCGCTGACGCTGGCGCTGTCGCTGCTGTACCTGCGCTTCGGCCACGCGCTCGGCATGAACCTGCGCCCGGTGCTGCTGATGCTGGAGCGGCTCAAAGAGTGGGTGATGCTGGACATTTATCTGATCGGCATGGCGGTGGCGGCGATCAAGGTGCAGGATTACGCCGACATCCAGGCGGGCAGCGCGCTGATCGCCTACCTGTCGCTCACGGTGCTCAGCATCCTGACGCTGATCCACGCTAACCTGGAGCAGCTGTGGGAGCGTTACTATCCGCAGGAACAGCCGGAAGGCCCGCCGGCGGCGCTGCATATTTGCCTGTCCTGCCACTATACCGGCTACCCTGACGCGCGCGGCCGCTGCCCGCGCTGCCATGTGCCAATGTGCCACCGCCAGCCCTACAGCCTGCAGAAAACCTGGGCGGCGCTGATCGCGGCGATGATCCTGCTGATACCGGCCAATCTGCTGCCGATTTCCATCATTTACGCCAACGGCGTGCGGATGGAAGACACCATCTTCTCCGGCGTGGTCTCACTGGCCACCTCCGGCAACGTGCCGATCGCCGCCATCGTGTTCATCGCCAGCGTGCTGGTGCCTTTTACCAAGGTGATTGTGCTGATCACGCTGTTGCTGAGCATCCACTTCAAAACTTCGCACAGCCTGAAGACGCGCATTCGTCTGCTACGTCTGGTCACCTGGATCGGCCGCTGGTCGATGCTCGATCTGTTCGTTATCGCCTTGATGATGTCGCTGGTAAACCGCGACCAGCTGTTATCTTTTACTATGGGACCGGCCGCGTTTTACTTTGGCTCGGCGGTCATTTTGACTATTCTTGCCGTTGAGTGGCTCGATAGCCGATTGATTTGGGATGCACATGCAACAGGAAACGCCGACTACACCGACTGAAGCGCGGGTCAAGAACAAACGCCGCATTTCACCGTTCTGGTTACTGCCGTTCATCGCCCTGCTGATCGCCGGGTGGCTGGTCTATAACAATGTCCAGGAACGCGGCACCACCGTCACCATCGATTTCCAATCGGCGGCGGGCATCGTCGCCGGCCGCACGCCGGTGCGCTACCAGGGCGTTGAGGTCGGCACGGTGCAAAAAATCAGTCTGAGCAAAGATCTGCGCAGCATCGTGGTGGAGGCCAGTATCAAAAGCGATCTGGAAGACTCGCTGCGCGAAGGTACCCAGTTCTGGCTGGTGACGCCCAAGGCCTCGCTGGCCGGGGTATCCGGGCTCGATGCGCTGGTCGGCGGCAACTATATCGGCATGATGCCCGGCAGCGGCAAGGAGCAAACCCACTTCACCGCGCTCGATACCCAGCCGAAGTACCGCCTGAATACCGGCGAGCTGATGATTCACCTGCACGCCGACGATCTCGGCTCGCTCAACAGCGGCTCGCTGGTCTATTACCGTAAAATCCCGGTCGGCAAGGTGTATGACTACACCATCAGCGAAGGCAACAAGGGCGTGACCATCGACGTGCTGATCGACCGCCGCTTCGCCAACCTGGTGAAGAGCAACAGCCGCTTCTGGAACGTTTCCGGCTTCAAGGGCGATTTCAGCCTGTCCGGTGCCACGGTGCAGATGGAGAGCCTGGCGGCGCTGGTCAACGGTGCCATTGCCTTCGATTCTCCGGCCGATGGCCAGCAGGCCAAGGGCGATCAGAGCTATACCCTGTATCCTGATCTGGCCCACAGCCAGCGCGGCGTCAATATCCTGCTGGATCTGCCGAGCGGCAACAGCCTGAGCGAAAACCGCACGCCGCTGATGTACCAGGGGCTGCAGGTCGGCACCCTGACCAAGCTGACGTTGCAACAGGACAGCAAAGTGGTCGGTGAACTGACCATCGATCCTTCGGTGGTCGATCTGATGCGCAGCGGCACCCGCATCGTGATGCGCAGCCCGCGCATCAGCCTCAACGACGCCAAGCTTAGCCAGTTGCTGACCGGCACCACGCTGGAGCTGGTACCGGGCGAAGGCGAGCCGCAGCAACGCTTCAACGTGCTGGACAGCAGCGAAACGCTGTTGCAACAGCCTGGCGTGCTGACCGTTACGCTGAATGCGCCGCAAAGCTACGGCATCGACGTCGGGCAGCCGCTGGTGGTGCACGGCGTGAAAGTCGGCCAAATCCTGAGCCGCACGCTGACCGCCGGCGGCGTGGTATTCACCGCCGCCATCGACGCGCAGTACCGCGGCCTGCTGCACAAAGACAGTAAATTCGTGGTCAACAGCCGCCTCGACGTCAAGCTGGGCATCGACGGCATGGAAGTGCTTGGCGCCAGCGCCCAGGAGTGGGTAGACGGCGGCGTGCGCATTATTCCCGGCAGCAAGGGGGAACCTGGCGGCCAATACCCGCTGTACGCCAACAGCGAAAAAGCCGAGGAAGGCATCGTCGGCAACGCCCCCGCTACCACCCTGACCCTCAGCGCCACCAGCCTGCCGGACGTGCAGGCCGGCTCGGTAGTGCTGTATCGCAAATTCCAGGTGGGCGAGATCGTCAACGTTCGGCCGAAGGCCAACGAGTTTGAGGTGGACGTCTACATCAGCCCGGAATACCGCAAGCTGCTGACGCGCGAAAGCATCTTCTGGGCCGAAGGCGGCGCCAAGGTGCAGCTCAACGGCAGCGGCCTGACGGTGCAGGCTTCGCCGCTCAACCGCGCGCTGAAAGGTGCCATCAGCTTCGATAATCTACAGGGCGTGACGCTGAACAAGGGCGCCAACCGCGTGCTGTACGCCAGCGAAACCGCCGCCCGCGCGGTGGGCAGCCAAATCACGCTGAAAACCTACGACGCCAGCAAGCTGTCGGCGGGTATGCCGCTGCGCTACCTCGGCATCGACGTCGGCCAGGTGGAGTCGCTGCAGCTTGCCCCGGAGCGCAACGAAGTGTTGGCCAAGGCGGTGCTGTATCCGGAATACGTGCAGACCTTCGCGCGTCTCGGCAGCCGCTTCTCGATCGTCTCGCCGGAGATCTCCGCCGCCGGCGTCAGCAACCTCGATACCCTGCTCCAGCCTTATATCAACGTGGAGCCGGGCCGCGGCCGCGAGCTGCGCACCTTCGAGCTGCAGCAGGCCAGCATCACCGACTCGCGCTATCTGGACGGCCTGAGCGTGGTGCTCGACGCCGCCGAAACCGGCTCGCTGCAGATCGGCACGCCGGTGCTGTTCCGCGGCGTGGAGGTCGGCACCATCACCGGTTTCTACCTTGGCGCCATGTCCGACCGGGTGCACGTCGCGCTGCGCATCAGCAAGAAGTATCAGCATCTGGTGCGCAACAACAGCGTGTTCTGGCTGGCGTCGGGTTACAACCTGCAGTTCGGCCTGACCGGCGGCGTGATCAAGAGCGGCACCTTCCAGCAGTTCATCCGCGGCGGTATCGCCTTCGCCACCCCGCCGACTATTCCGCTGGCGCCGAAAGCGACGCCGAACAAGCACTTCCTGCTGAATCCGGAAGAGCCGAAGGACTGGAAAACCTGGGGCACCGCCATTCCGCGCGATTAACTTTCGCGTTTCCCTCAGGGCCCGGCAATGCCGGGCCCTGTTTTTTTCCGCTTTGTGATAAACTCTCGCCCTTGTCTTTATTGCACCCTGAGAGTTCGCCCCGTGGCCAAATCCACCGCCGTTTTTCTGCCCCCCGCTTTCCTCGACGCCACCCGCGCCATCATGCCCGCCGAGCTGGCGATGGAAGATTTTATCGCCGCCTGTCAGCGCCCGCTGCGCCGCAGCCTGCGCGTCAACACGCTGAAAATCAGCGTCGCCGACTTCCTGGTGCTGGTGCAGGATTACGACTGGCGACTGGAGCCCATTCCCTGGTGCGCGGAAGGGTTCTGGATCGAACGCGACGATGAAGAGCTGCGATTAGGCAGCGCCGCCGAACACCTGAGCGGTCTGTTCTACATTCAGGAGGCCAGTTCGATGTTGCCGGTCAGCGCGCTGTTCGCCGGCGACGCGGCGCCGAATCGCGTGCTGGACGTGGCGGCGGCGCCGGGATCCAAAACCACCCAGATCGCCGCGTTGATGGGCAACCAGGGCGGCATCGTCGCCAACGAATACTCCGCCAGCCGGGTGAAAGTGCTGCACGCCAATATCAGCCGCTGCGGCGTGAAGAACACCGCGCTGACCCACTTCGACGGCCGGGTGTTCGGCGCCGCGCTGCCGGAGAGCTTCGACGCCATTCTGCTCGATGCCCCCTGCTCCGGCGAAGGCGTGGTACGCAAGGATCCGGACGCCATGAGCAACTGGTCGCCGGAAAGCGTGACCGAAATCGCCGCCACCCAACGCGAGCTGATCGACAGCGCGTTCCATGCGCTGGCGCCAGGCGGCGTGATGGTTTACTCCACCTGTACCCTCAATGCGCAGGAAAATCAGCAGGTGGTGCGTTGGCTGCTGGACACCTACGGCGACGCGGTCAGCATCGAGCCGCTGGGTGAGCTGTTTCCCGGCGCTGACAAGGCATTGACCGCCGAAGGTTTTCTGCACGTCTTCCCGCAGATTTACGACAGCGAAGGGTTTTTCGTCGCCCGTCTGCGCAAACAGCACGCCGTGGCACCGTTGCCGAAACCGACCTATAAAGTCGGTAAGTTTCCGTTCAGCCCACTGTCCGGCAAAGAGGCGACGCTGGTCGCCCAAGCCGCCGCCGCATCCGGCTTAACCTGGGGCGATGACAGCCGGCTGTGGGAGCGCGATAAGGAAATCTGGCTGTTCCCGGCCGAGCTGGAGCCGCTGTTCGGCAAGGTGCGCTTCTCGCGCATCGGTCTCAAGCTGGCGGAGCGTTTCCCGAAAGGTTTCCGTTGGCAGCACGAAGCGGCGATCGCCCTCGCGGGCGCCGGCGGCAAACAGCACTTCGAGCTGGACGCCGCGCTGGCCCAGGAGTGGTATCACGGCCGCGATCTCTACCCTGAGCAGCCACCGGCGGGCGACGAGTGCATCGTCACCTATCAGGGGCAACCTCTGGGCATCGCCAAACGCATTGGCAGCCGTATCAAGAATAACCTGCCGCGCGAGCTGGTGCGGGATGGCGCCCTGGATTTCCACCTGTAAACAATACCGCGCCGGGGAATGAAACTCCCCGGCGATAAAATAACGCTAATAATATTCCCATCGCCGTTCGTTATTATTCTAATCATTTCACTTTATCGGTATACCTCGTCTGAAAGCCCCGCCAGCCGGGGAATGAGAATAAAAAGTTTCTCGTTTTCATCAAGACAATTCCCGATTCTTATTCTATTAATTAAAGTGCAGCTAAATGAATACGTTCAACCCACCTCTGGGTGGCGTCTTTGCGGGCTTTCTCTCATACGGCAAGGAATATAAGATGAAAAAAACTCTGATGGCATTGACCTCGGTAGCAACCCTGCTGTGCGCCAACGGCGCGGCTAACGCAGCAGGCACCATTCAAGGCACGTTAGGCGTGACGCTGACCATCGGCGCCGGTTGCGTCGTGGGAGGCGGCAACAGCAGTGGTTCCGTCAACGACTTCGGCTCCATCAGCTTCGGCACTTACTCTTCACTGGCCAACATCATCGACGCCAGCGCCACCGGCGCAGGGGGGGCCGGTACGCTGTCATTGACCTGCACCACCGGCACAGACTACACGGTGGCGCTGGACAACGGGCTCCACGTCACTTCAGGCACCCAACGCCGCATGGCCAGCACGGCAGGCGCATTCATCAGTTATAACCTGTACCAGGATGCCGCACGCACCACCGCCTGGGGCAGCGGCGCCAACGCGCGGACCGGCACCGGCACCGGCGCCGCTGTTCCGCTGATCGTCTATGGCCGCGTACCGGCGGCCGGATCTACCCCGGCGGCGGACACCTATAACGACACCGTCACGATGACGGTCACCTGGTAACGGTGCGGCGCGCGCTTTGCTGCTGCGGATTATGGGCGTGCAGCCTGTTGGCGCAGGCCGACAGTAAAACCGCGACCCTCGGCGTCAGCGCGACCTTGCTCAGCGCCTGTGAGGCCGGCAGCAGCTCAGGTGGCAACGTCAGCTTCGGCACGCTGAATTTCGGCACGCTGTATTTTCTCAGCACCGCAACCAGCGTCGCCGGGCAGCAAAACGCCGGCGCCATTCGGGTGAAATGCACCAACGGCACCAGCTACAGCGTTCTGCTTGGCGGCGGGCAAAGCGGCAATACCGCTGCCCGCTACCTGCAAAGCGCGGCAGGCCAACGGGTGAATTACAACCTGTACACCAACGCCGCCCACAGCACCATTTGGGATAATCTGACGGGCGTGTCACAAACCGCCAACGGTACGGACAACTGGCTGCCGGTCTATGGCATGATCCCGGCGCAGTCCACACCCCCGACAGGCAGCTACACCGATACGGTACAGGTCACGATCAATTGGTAATGACGATGCGCGCTTCCATTTGCGGTTTGCTGTTCTGCCTGCCGCTTTTCCCGGCCCAAAGCGATACCGGCGTCAACGATTTGACCAAAAGCCAGCCGTTCACCGTCAATGCAACCGTGGTAAAAGGCTGCGTATTGGGCAGCGGCGTCAGTGACGTGACCACCTTCGGCACCCTGAACTTCGGCCAGTTGTCCTCGCTGAGCAACGCAGTCAGCATCGTCTCCAGCAGCGGTGCCGGTTCGGTGCTGTTTCGCTGCAACCCGGGGCTGAGCGTTACGCTGGCCCTCGGCGTCGGCAATCACGTGACCGGATCCATCGCCGGCGGCAGAAAATTACAAAATGCCGTCACGTCGGAAACGCTGCTGTATCAACTTTATCAAGACAGCAACTACGCCACCCTTTGGGGAGATGGCGCCAACGGCGGCGCGGCGCAGACCGTCGCCGCCACCGGCAGCACGCAAGAAATCAAAGTTTACGCCCGTCTGTTTTCGACCAGTACCCTGCCCACCAGTGGCGTTTACAGCGATACGGTCTTGTTGACGGTCACTTATTAAGTTTTTTGCAATAAGGATTGAGTTATGCGCATACCCTTCCGACTGCCGTTAACGGCAGCCTTGCTCCTGGCAAGCCAACAGCACGCCCTGGCCGCGGCTTCCATTCTCATTTGGCCGATCGATCCGGTGATTGAAGATCAACAGCAGGCCACCGCGCTGTGGCTGGAAAATCGCGACAGCAAACCGGTCTATATGCAAATTCGCGTGCTGGGTTGGCAGCAAACCGCCGGCAAAGACGATTACAGCAACCAAAGCGACGTGATCGCCAGCCCGCCGGTGGCGTCGATCGCGCCAGGCAAACGCCAACTGATACGCCTGATCAAACAGTCGGCCCCGGCGGCGGGACAGGAGCGCGCCTACCGCATTTTGGTCGATGAAGTGCCGGTGAAAGAACCCGCGTCGAGCGCCGCTCCCGGCGGCGCGGAGATGGGGCTGAAATTCCAGATGCGCTACTCGGTGCCGCTGTTCGTCAGCGGCAAAGGCATTTGGACCAAACAAGACAGCGAAAAACCGCGCGATTACGCGACCGCCAGCCAACCCCAGCTCAGCTATCGTCTACAGCAGCAAAGCAGCGAACGCTGGCTGGAGGTGCGAAACCAAGGCGCAGTGCATGCTCGTATCTCGAAAGTGACGCTGCAAGGCCGCAGCCTGAATCCCGGCCTGATGGGATACGTGCTGCCCGGTTCACAGATGCGCTTCGCCTTGCCGCCCGCAGGCGCTTTCAGCAGCGGCAAGCTGATGGCCACGGTCAATGACAACAAACAGCCCGTAGCCATTCCGTCTTATTGAGGCCCAGGTGCAGCCGACAGGGAGGCTATCGACGCGGCGCTTCAGCCTTAAGCCGCTGACGTTTGCCATGCTGAGCATGGCGGCCGGCGGCTGGCTGCCGTTTGCGCTCGGCGACGATCTGCCGCCGCCGCCCAGCGCCGTCAGCATGCCGGACACCACGCTGTATCTGGAGCCGGTCGTCAACGGGCGCCAAACCGGCAACGTCGTGCCGGTCAACTACCGCGGCGGCCATTACTACATGACACCCCAACAACTGCTCGACGCCGGGCTGCCGGTAGCGGATAAACAGGCGAAAGAAATCGCCGTCGATCGGCTGGAGAAGGTGGATGTCAGCTACAGCGGCGAGAGCCAGCAGTTGCTGATCAACGTGCCCAACGACTGGTTGCCACAGCAAACCATCGGCGCCCGTTCACCGTTGCAGCGCTTGCCGGCGCAAAGCAGCCTCGGTTTGCTGTTCAACTACGACATCTACGCCAGCCAAAGCAACGGCAATGGCCGGCCGGGCTACCTGTCGGCGTGGAGCGAACAGCGCCTGTTCGACGGGTTCGGCGTCGTCGCCAACACCGGCATCTACCGCAGCGGGTTTAACGGCGGGCCAAACGACGATGGCGGCCGCTATATTCGGTACGACAGCTACTGGCGTTTCAACGATGATCAACGGATGCTGAGTGTGATCGCCGGTGACCTTACCACCGGCTCGCTCCCCTGGAGCAGCGCCGTGCGCATCGGCGGCTTGCAATTGGCGCGCAATTTCGCGGTGCGCCCGGATCTTATCACCTACCCGTTGCCGCAGTTTTCCGGCCAGGCGGCATTGCCCAGCAGCGTCGATTTATACATCAACAGCTATAAAAACAGCACCACCAACATTAATCCCGGCCCGTTTACCCTCAACAGCGTGCCCTACATCAACGGCGCGGGTCAGGCCACCGTCGTCACCACCGACGCCCTCGGCCGCCAGGTCAGCACCACGGTACCGTTCTACGTGGCCAGCAACCTGCTGCAGACCGGCATGAGCGATTTCAGCATTTCCACCGGCTTGCTGCGACGCAACTACGGGTTGAATTCTGCCGATTACGGGCAATGGGTAGGCAGCGCCAGTTTACGTTACGGCGTCACTGATTGGTTAACCCTGGAAGGACGCGCCGAAGGCGCAGCCGAGTTGGCGGTCGGCGGCGGCGGCGCCGACATTCGCGTCGGACAATGGGGGGTTCTCAACGCGTCCTACAGCGTTAGCCAGGCCGGCGACGACGCGTTTAACGGCGGCCGGCCGATACCATCCCCCACCTATTATGACCCGCTGACCGGCAGGCCGTTGCAGCAGCCAGATCCTCAGCCCGTCTATCGCTACACCGGCAACCACGGCGATCAAAGCAGCTTTGGCTACACCTACAGCAACCCACGTTTCAGCCTCAACGCGCAACGCATCCTGCGCAGCGCCGATTTTGGCGACATTTCCGTGTATAAAAGCGACTACCGTCTGAGCCGTCGCACCGATCAGTTGACCGGCAGCGTCAGCCTGGGCCGGCTAGGCAGCCTCGGCGCCGGTTATTTTGACGTTCGCGACGCCATCGCTCAACGGACCCGCCTGGTGAACCTGTCCTACAGTGTGTCGCTTTGGCGCAACAGCAGCCTGTACGCCTCCCTCAACCGGGAAATCGGCAGCAGCGGTTACAGCGCCCAACTGCAGCTCTCCATTCCGTTTGACAGCTGGGGCACGGCCAGCCTCAGCGCCGCGCGCGACAACAATAACCGCTGGAGCGAACGCGTCAGCTACAGCCGCGCCGCGCCGACCGATGGCGGTTTCGGCTGGAATCTGGCCTACGCCAATAACCCGAGCGGCGGCGATTACCGCCAGGCGGATCTGACCTGGCGAACCCGCAGACTCGAAGCCCGAGCGGGCGTATACGGTACCCGCGATGAAACCAACCACTGGGGCGAAATCAGCGGTTCGCTGGTGGCGATGAACGGCGGCGTATACGCCACCAACACCATCAACGATGCCTTTGCGCTGGTGTCCACGCAAGGATACGCCGACATTCCGGTGAGCTATGAGAACCAGCCGATCGGCAAGACCGATGCCCAGGGCTATTTACTGGTGCCGACCGTCACCTCTTACTACCATGCGAAATTCCAGATTGATCCGCTTAGCCTGCCCGCCGACGTTGCGCTGCCGACGGTGGAAAAAACCGTCGCCATTCGCGATCACAGCGGTTTTCTGGTTGAGTTCCCCATCCAACCCATCTCCGCCGCCGACGTCGAACTGGTTGACGAGCAAGGCAAACCGCTGGCCAACGGCAGCCAGGTGGCGGTGGTTGGCGGCAATCAGCAAAGCTATGTCGGTTGGGACGGCATGACCTATATCGACCCGGTGCAACAACACAATCGTCTGAGCGTGATCCCGGCCGACGGCGGCCCGCCGTGTCAGGCGGAATTCAGTCTGGCGAAGCCTCAGGGCATCCAGCGCGTCGGCCCGGTTGTCTGCCGCTAATTCAACGACGGAGAGTCACTATGTTTCGGGGATTGAAAGCCTTATTGCTAACCCTCTCGCTGCTGCTCTGTCAGCGCGCATTCGCCGACTGCGCCACCACCAACGGCACCGTCACCTTACCGGGGAGCAGCTCTTTCGTGGTCTACAACGGGCAGATTAACGCCCAGGGCACTGCCGGCCTCAACTGCACCGGGCTCGGGCTCAGTTTGCTGTCGCAAAATACTGTCACGGTCAAGATCGCCTCCACCACCAACAATATGGCGGTTGCCAACACCGACGGTTCAGGCGATAAAATCGCTTACCTGATCTACCCCGACGCCAACTACCAATATCCTTACAGCATCGGCCAAACCATCGACTACAGCTCGCTCAACCTGCTGTCGCTGATCCTGATTTCCTCCAACGTCAACTTTCCGCTGTATATCAAAACCACCGCCGGCGCCAACGTGCGCGCAGGAACCTATACCGACAGCATCAACCTGATCTGGAATTACCATATTTGCGGTCTGGGCGTGCTCGGCCTGTGCGTTTGGTGGGACGGCGTCGATAAACCCAGCACGGTCAGCGTCAGCGTCACCATCACCAAAGATTGCCTGATCGGCACCGCGCCCAACGTCAATTTCGGCAGCATGGCGTTGGTCGGGCAGTTCAATCCTGTCAATCAGAGCATCACCCTGACCTGCACCAAAACCGAGGGATACAACACCTATTTCACCAACGGCAATAACCCGGTCACCGGTTGGCGGCGCATGAAAAGCGGCACCAGCAATTTCATGCAGTACCAGATTTACTTGCCTAATACGACGACCGTTTGGGATAGCACCAACAAACAGAGCGGCGCCGGCACCGGGCTGGCGCAAAGCATCCCGTATAAGGCGGCGGTCAATGCGGCGCAGACGGAAGTGGCGGTTGGCAGCTATCAAGACACGCTCAGTTTTGTGGTGGAGTACTAGGCGTTGTGTTTTGCCGGCGTGGAAATTGTTTCCAAAATGTAATTTTTATGTGGCATTTTTTGCTCATTTGGCTATGCTCTTACCGATGACCAAACTGGTCTAACCTCCTACCACACCATTGAGCAAGGAGTTCCCATGAGCAAAACCGTCGTAAAAATTGGCAGCTTCGAGGTCGATGACGCGCATCTTCACGCCGGCGCCGACCGTGCCGGCACCCTGAGCATTCCCTGCAAGTCCGATCCGGATCTGTGCATGCAGCTGGACGGCTGGGATGAACACACCAGCATCCCGGCGATCCTCGACGGCAAACAGTCGCTGCTGTACAAGCAACACTACGATCGGCAGGCGGACGCCTGGGTGATGCGGCTGGCATGATAGTGCATCAAAACGGCTGACAACGCGCTGTTTTCATCGGAAACAGCGCGTTTTTTTATGCGATGGCGATGCCGCGGCCGGCAAAGAAAGGGGCGAAGCGGCTGAGCGGCAGGCATACCCGCTCGCGCGTCGCCGGGCTGTCGCCCGAAGGGTTGTGGAAGGTCACGCTTTGCGCATCGGCGGCGGTGATCAGCACCAGATGCCCGCCCCTGTGCGGCGGCGTGCTCTCCGGCCGGCGAATGGCGGGATGCACCGAAGCGATAAAGTAGCGGCATTCGCTAAGCAGCGCCGGCACGTCGGCAGCGTCCAGCCCCACCTTCACCTCCGCTTGCAGCGCGAACTGCTCGCGCACGTACTCGACGAACGGCGCGTAAATCAGGCCCTTTATCCGTTCACCCTCGCGCACATAGGCGCCGTAGGGCAGGCTGCGGCGCGCCAGTTCCAGCAGCGGCGGTGTTTCGCCGTCGCGATGGCCCAGCACCATTTTCAGGCAGGCCATGCCGCACACGTGGTTGGCCCACTCGATGTACTCTGCCCGATCGCGGGCACCGCTGCGCGCCCAATTTTCGTCTTGTGCCAGCGTCGCGCGGCCGGCTATCAGATCGGCGGCCAACTCCGGGCTCGCCCACTGGCACTCGTAGGGAACGGCGCGCATAAGATTAGAATTTGTCGACGACTTTGAAATTCATCAACACCAGCGTCATGTCCGGTGAGAACAGATCGTACGCTTCGAAGAAGCGCTGCAGCTCTTTGCGCCAATGCGCCAGCGAGCGATCGCCCTCGCCTTCGGCAAAGGCGTGCGCTTCATCGACCTGATCGTAAGTTTTCATTTCCACCGCGGTCAGCTCGACCGCGCAGACCGGCACCCCCTTGCCGTCCACCACCAGGAACAGATCGCCGGCCTGCGGGATCCCCTCGCCGTCCAGGTTGGAACAGGTGGCCGTTTTGGTGCCATTGAGGATCAATTGCACCACTTCATCGGCCTGCTGCTCGGTATCGCCGAATGCCCAACGCTCAAGGTGTTCGTATTTCTGTGGAATTGCCGTCGCCATGATTATACCTTTTGGAAAAATGCCTCAATGCAGACAGGATAGTACAACGTATTGCCGGCCGTCTGCATCCGTCGCAGGCGCGACTGCGCGTTCCGCCACCGCCACCTTTACGCGTTTTTACCGTTCTTCGCTGTGCCTGTCGCGCTGCGGGGCGCATACTGTGAACATTATTCACCCAATGGCGTCCGCCAGGCGGTAACATGCGGCAAAATGACATCGATGCTGACGATACGTTCAGCGACTTACTCAACGGCGTCGCGTTAGTGACGCTTTTCCTCATCCTCCTCGCCGGCGGGTGGTATTTCAGCTAAAAGGGAGGGCAGCGTGGCAACAAAACGCATGGGCAACAAGCTCGGTAAAATGGTGGTGGTGCTGCTGCTGATCTGCCTGGCGCTGCTGCTGTTGCGTTGGGCGGCGATCGCCTTCGGTTGATCCCGCGAAATGACGCCGGCAACGCCGGCGCCCTGTTCACCGCCGCCGTGGCGCGGTCGGCTCCAGCAACTCCCGCAAATAGGCCAAACGCGCCTCCCCCTGAAGCAACCAGCGGCGACACAGCCAATGCTGCGTTTCACCCGTGCGGCTCAGGCGGTAGTACTCCGCCAAGGTTTCGACCCAGTTCATGATGTTTTCTCCTGCTTTTCGACACCGCAAGTATTGAGCGTAAAAACCAGAAGAAATACTGATGGCTTGTTTTTTATGCTTCCTGTTTTAGGCGGCGGCTAGCGAAGCCGCAGCTCAGCTGCTACATTGGGCAAAAATCAACCAACCGAGGTAAGCCATGACGTTCTCGGAACAGGAGATTAAACCCGTATGGGATGAGGTCGCACGCCTGATCGGCGACGGCGTGATGCAGCTGCGTCATCGCGGCGAAGCGCTGTCGGTGGAAACGCTGGAAAAACATCTGGCGCGGCAGCTGGCGGATAGCAACGATATCGAACGGCGCATCCTGCTCGGCGCCGCCATCAACATGCTGAAAGGCGGAAAATGAATCGCCAACCGAAGAAGGTTGGCGATCCGACAGAAGCCCGAGGTATGCAAGCCCGGCCTTCTGCGCGCTACTATGTCACGCTAATATGACGTAATTAATAGGAATTGTCGGGTTTTTGCCCAAAGTGCCCTATTTTTGTTGCCTGCATCAGGCCAGCACGAAATCACCCGCATCCAGCGGCTGTCCCACCACTTTCACCAGGAAATCGCTGCCGTCAAAGGCGCCGCCCAGGTTGATCGCCACGTCACTGACGTGATTTTGCGCATCGTAGCTCAGCGTCGCCTCGCCCGCCTTGCCGCTGAACTGATCGACGAAGCGGATGCCGTCGGCGCTGCCGGTGTTGAACAGCGTCAGATCGATCTTGTCCTCGCCACGCACGAAGTCACGGATCCAATCCGGCGCCGCCGCCGTTGACTCTTCCGCCGCGAAATAGACGAAGGTGTCCTTGCCGGCGCCTCCCCACAGCTGATCCGCCCCCTTACCGCCGTACAGCACGTCATCGCCCGCGCCGCCCTTGAGCACGTTATCGGCGGCGTTGCCCACCAGCACATCGTTACCCGACCCGCCGATGGCGTTTTCAATCGTTACGCCTGCAGCGATAGACACGTTGCCTTTCAGGCCGCCGACGTCCGAGAACGCCTTTTCATTCAGGTTGATGCGCTGATTCTGGCCAAAGCCGGAGAAATCGAAGGTGTCGTTGCCGCCGGC
Organism: Serratia sp. LSHTC3; assembly: GCF_057197125.1. Classification (NCBI taxonomy): domain Bacteria; kingdom Pseudomonadati; phylum Pseudomonadota; class Gammaproteobacteria; order Enterobacterales; family Yersiniaceae; genus Serratia; species Serratia sp. LSHTC3. Next base: position 848,685 of record NZ_JBXUNP010000002.1, on the reverse strand, counting down.
GTCCCAGGCGGTGAAGATTATTTTGTCCTGCGCGCCGGTGGCGGTGAGGAAGTCGCGATCGGTGTTGGAATTGAAACCGTAAACCGTATCACCGGTGCGGGTGGTCATGTTGGCGCCGTAGAAATGCTGGATCGCCGTGATGTCATTGAGCAACGGCCCGGAAGAGTACGCGCCTTTAAAGTCCTGCCCGGTGTTGCTTTCGCTGAAATAGCTCATCAGGCTGTGCGCGCGGCTGTCCTCAAAGTAGGTCGCGTCTTTAGCGTAGGTGATGCTGACGCCCGGTGCGGCGTTATAGTCGCCCGGGTGCTGCAGCCCCAACGCATGGCCGATTTCATGGGTGAAGGTCTGGCGACCGTACTCGTTCTCATGGATCTGGTTGTTGACGAAGGTGTGGTTCTTGGCGTTATACCAGGTCTGCCCGGCGACCGAAGGCGAGGTGTCCGGGTTATACGCGAAGGCATAGGAGCCGCGCGAGCTGTAGTCGAACAGGCCGAATTTGATGTTGGCGGCGGCGGTGTTGCTGGTTTCAGTGAAGGTGATGTTAGCCACGTCTGACCATGACTGCAGCGACAGTTTAGCCTGCTCGCGCTGTTCGGGGTTAAAGCTGCTGAAGCCGCTGATGCCCATGCTCGACATGTTGCCCGGCGCCTTTTCCCAGAAGCTGTAGGTCAGAGAGACCGGCGTGTCGGTCACGCCCTTGTCGTGCCAACTGCGATCGCCGCGCACCAGCTCCAGGCCGGCGTTTTCGAACGTTTTCGACGGATGAAGCACGGTAATGGTGTCGTCTTCATCGGGTTTATAAGCGCCCAGCAGGGCTAATACGCCTTCGGCCTTAACGGAAGCATTGCTTGATGACATAACCTTATCTCCATATTCGTCAATTCAATCGGGGGGATGCCCCAACTGGCGGATTGCCTGAACGGCAGCGGCCCGGTGTTGAATCAATACGGGGATATCGGTAATGCGATGGCGCCTTCCCTCGGCACTCTGAATGAGAACGATAATCCCTTAAGAGAAAAGAATAGACACATTTTCACCGATTACAGAATTTTCTTAGATAAAGTACGGCTATGCATTTGCGCCACACGAATGATTTTCAAGGCAATAATCAGCACTATCACGATAAGCGAAAAAAAATGCATAAAAAAACCGGGGCAATCCAACCCCGGTTATCCATAAGATACTCTGGACTCAGACTAACCAACCAAGCAGCAGCGTCGCACCGATGACCGTGGAAGCGCCGCCGATGCGCGTGGCGATTTGGGCGAACGGCATCAGCCCCATGCGGTTCGACGCCGACAGGATCGCCACGTCACCGGTGCCGCCCAGGCCACTGTGACAACAGGTGACAATCGCCGCTTCCACCGGAAACATCTTCAGGTAAGGCGCAATCAGGAAACTGACCAGCCCCATCGACAGCACTACCGAGCCGCAGACCACCACATAACCGACCGAGAACACCGCCACCACGCTTTCCAGCGGCACGTACAGCATGCCCAGACCGATCATCAGCGGCCACACCAGCGCGGTGGAGACGAACTTGTAGAAACTGTGCGCGCCGGTTTCCATCGAAGCCGGGATCACCCGGCAGTACTTGCACAGCACCGCGAACAGAATCATCAGCACCGGGCCGGGAATATGCACGATGTGTTCGAACAGGCCGCCGACGATAAAGAAGGCGCAGATCACCAGCAGCCCGCCGCCCATCAGTTGAAAATCGACGTTGCCGCCTTGCTCCTTGATGGCGAACATCGCGTTCTCCTGCGCCGAACGGATCAGCATGCCGTCGCCGCTCAGCGCCTTGCGCTGCATACCGATGCGCGCCAGCACCCCGGCGGTCACGATGGCGAAGATGTTGCCCAGCACTGCCGCCGGCGCCAGCTGCGCGACATAGATGTCCGGCGTCGAGCCCAGGATCGCCGAATAGGCCAGCGACAGCGGTAAAATCCCCTCGCCGATGCCGCCGCCGATGATCGGCACGATGATGAAGAAGAAGGTGTGATAGAAGGTAAAGCCGAACAGTTTGCCCACCAGCAGCCCGGTGATCACCGCCGTGACCGTGCCCACCACCAGCGGCACGAACATGCGAATCATCCCCTGGATCAGGATCACCCGGTTCATGCCGAGAATGCTGCCGACCACCAGACTGGCGATGACGAAATAAAGCAGGTTCGCGTCTTTCATCAGCAAATGGACGGTGCCCATGACGTTGGGCTGGAAGACATCGAAATAGACCAGCACCGACGGCACCATCAAACACAGAATGGCCGGCCCGCCGATATCGCGCAGCACGGGAATGCTTTTTCCCAACTGCGCCAGCGCAAAGCCCAGCGTCATTATCACCGCCAGGCCGCCGATCATATTCTTCGGCAGGAAGTTGGCGTAGGCGGAAATCGCTACGATCGCGCAAATCGTGATAAACAAGGCGATCGGTACCGCGCCGATATCTATTTGACGAAGTTGATTAATTAATCCTGAGGATTCGGACGATGCCGTATTTTTATCACAGGCCAGTTCTGCATTTATCTGTTTCATTATTCACCCTGCTGACAAGCGTACAGTACGGTTAGATTCACCTGGCGCAAAAACTCTGCCATAGCCAAGCAAAAACAAATGATTACGAAAAATCCTATTGTGGATTTCGCTTTTTCTAATAAGAAATAAAACAGTAGACAGCCCTGACGATATGATAAAAAATAAAAATGCAAAACTAAATTACGCCGGCGGAATTCAATATTGTGACCCTCCGCCAAGGTTAGTTTTAATTAATTATCGTCAGCATTTTGTAATTAAAGTAAGCAGGCTTAAATTCGCTGCTATGCTATAGGAGGGCGAAAAAGCCCCCTGTTTTATTAATAAAGAACCGGAAATGCATTAGCTGAATCCGGTCAGCTTGATCCGAATCTCAATCCTGCGCGCGGCACCGCACGGGAAAGAGGCATAATATGACTCATAAGGAAGTAGAATATGTCTTCACGCGCTGTTACCCCACAAACCCTCGCTCGCTACGGCATCCATCAGGCCGCCGACATCGTCTATAACCCCAGCTATGAATTGCTGTTCGCCGAAGAGACCCGCGCCGACCTGCCGCCGCTGGAGCGCGGCACCCTCACCCAACTGGGTGCGGTCAACGTCGCGACCGGTGAATTTACCGGCCGTTCGCCGAAGGACAAATACATCGTGCGCGACGACACCACGCGCGATACCGTCTGGTGGTCGGACAACGGCACCGGCAAGAACGACAACCAGCCGCTCTCGCCGGAAGTCTGGCAGCATCTGAAGACGCTGGTGGGCAATCAGCTCTCCGGCAAGCGTCTGTTCGTGGTGGACGCGTTCTGCGGCGCCAACGCCGACACGCGTCTGAAAGTGCGCTTCATCACCGAGGTGGCCTGGCAGGCGCACTTCGTGAAAAACATGTTCATCCGCCCGAGCGACGCCGAGCTGGCGGACTTTGAACCGGACTTCGTGGTGACGAACGGCGCTAAATGCACCAACCCGGACTGGCAGCAGCAAGGGCTGCACTCGGAGAACTTCGTCGCCTTCAATCTGAGCGAGCGCATGCAGTTGATCGGCGGCACCTGGTACGGCGGCGAAATGAAGAAAGGCCTGTTCTCGATCATGAACTATCTGCTGCCGCTGCAGGGCATCGCGTCGATGCACTGCTCGGCCAACGTCGGCGAGCAAGGCGACGTGGCGGTATTCTTCGGCCTGTCCGGCACCGGCAAAACCACCCTCTCTACCGACCCGAAACGCCAGCTGATCGGCGATGACGAGCACGGTTGGGACGACGACGGCGTGTTCAACTTCGAAGGCGGCTGCTACGCCAAAACCATCAAGCTGTCGCCGCAGGCGGAGCCGGAAATCTATCAGGCGATCCGTCGCGATGCGCTGCTGGAAAACGTCACCGTGCTGGCCGACGACAGCATCGACTTCGACGACGCCAGCAAAACCGAGAACACCCGCGTCTCTTACCCGATTTATCACATCGAGAACATCGTCAAGCCGGTGTCCAAAGCCGGCCACGCGCGCAAGATCATCTTCCTGACCGCCGACGCCTTCGGCGTGCTGCCGCCGGTGTCGCGCCTGACGCCGGAGCAGACCCAATACCACTTCCTGTCCGGCTTCACCGCCAAGCTGGCCGGCACCGAGCGCGGCATCACCGCGCCGACGCCGACCTTCTCCGCCTGCTTCGGCGCCGCGTTCCTGACGCTGCACCCGACGCAGTACGCCGAAGTGCTGGTGAAACGCATGGAGGCCGCCGGCGCCCAGGCTTACCTGGTCAACACCGGCTGGAACGGCAGCGGCAAGCGTATCTCGATCAAAGATACGCGCGGCATCATCGACGCCATTCTGAATGGCGACATTGAGCAGGCCGAGACCTTCACGCTGCCGATCTTCGGGCTGGCAGTGCCGACCGCGCTGCCGGGCGTCGATCCGTCTATCCTCGATCCGCGCAAAACCTATGCCGACGAATCGCTGTGGCAGGAGAAAGCGCAGGATCTGGCGCAGCGCTTTATCGATAACTTCGCCAAATATACCGTCACTCCGGCGGGCGAAAAACTGGTGAACGCCGGGCCGAAGCTGTAACGCAACCAGGGCGCCGCAGCGCCCTTCATACCTGTCTGCAAGGGCCGAACCCTCGGCCCTTTCTCACATCGCCGACGGCACGAAAACCCCACGAAAACGCATGTTGCCGGAGGCAAGCCGCTCATAAGCCTCCGTGGCTTGATCGAGCGTGAAAGTCTCGACCATCGGTTTCACTTTGCCTTTCGCCGCCAGGTTCAGCACCTCACTCAGGTAGCGCTGCCCACCGTGGGTCGATCCGATCACCCGCTGACGCATCATATGGAACGGCACCCCTTCCGAAGAGATCGCGAACGGTTTACTGAAGTCCAGCCCGCACAGCACCACGCGGCCATCGACCCGCAAGCCGCTCATCGCCTCCTGCGCGGAGTCGAAGTCATTGGTGGTCACCAGCAGAATGTCCGCGCCGCCGTTCTCCCGCAGCGCCTGGCCGGAGGCGACGATGCGATCGGCGCCCAGTTGCTTCGCCAGCGCGTGCTTGTCCGGCGAGTGGGTGATGGCAACGGTATCGAAACCGCAGGCTTTCGACAGTTGCAACGCGACGTGCCCCAGCCCGCCAATGCCTAACACCGCCACCGTCTCATGCGGCAGCGGCGCCGCGTCGCGCAGGCCGCTCCAGGTGGTATACCCCGCACACATCATCGGCGCGGCGTCGATGTAAGACAGCCCGTCCGGCAGCAACACCGTGCCTTCAGCGGCGATGGCGATATACTCGGCGTGGCCGCCCTGGGCGGCAAAACCGGTGGTGCGCGGCGCCGGGCAGTTCATCGCCGTTTGCCCGGTTAGCGGCCGATTCTCACGGCAGTACGGGCAGCGGCCGCAGGCCGATTGCACCCAGGTGGTGCCGACGCGATCGCCAATCTGCCGCGTATGCACGCCGGCCCCTACCTCAACCACTTCCCCCACCACTTCATGGCCGGGCGTTTGCGGGTAGATATCGCCGCCATATCCTTGCGTCGCCCATACGTCGGTATAACACATGCCCGAGGCGTGCACTTTGACCAGAACCTGGCCCGGCTCTGTGCGGGGCATCGGCACCTGTCTGATTTCCCAGGGCCGGTTGGCGCCGGTCATAACTACCGCTTTCATCTTCTTATCCATCATCAACTCCTCGCAGCAGGGTGGCGCCCGGCGGTTGCCCGGCGTCTCCTCATGAGCGTAAGGCAGGCTCCACGCCGCAACAATGCAGGCGAACCTCACTGTGGAGATGAAGGCGGCTCACTAATTGGCGTAGCCAAAAGCAGAACGCGAACGCATCAGGACTGCGCCGCGCGCAGATACTCGATCAACGCCTTCAGCGCGCCCGACACGTGGCGATGGCCGGAGTAATAGAGGCACAGCCCCGGATAAGCCGGACACCACGCGTCCAGCGCGCGCTCCAGGCGCCCATCGTGCAGCGCTTCCAGCGCCAAATGTTCAGGAACGAAAGCGATGCCGATACCGTCGATGGCGGCGTCCACCATCAGAGGCTGATCGGTCAGCGTCAGCGAGCCGGTAACGCCGATCGACTCGCTCACGCCATCACGTTCGAATTCCCAGCGGTAAATCGTGCCGCTGTCGAAGCGAAAGCGGATGCAGTTATGACGCAGCAAATCCTGCGGCGTCGCCGGGCGCCCATGGACGGCGAAATAGCCGGGCGCGGCGATGGCGGCGAAACGCACGGGCGGGCTGACGCGCATCGCGATCATGTCCTGCGGTACGGCTTCCGCCAGCCGAATGCCGGCATCAAACCCCTCGGCGACGATATCGCTCAGCTTGCCGTCGCAGACGATATCCAGGTGGATATGGGGGTACTCGCGCAGAAAATCAGCCAGCAACGGACGCAATACCAGCCTGACTGCCCCTTCGCTGGCGTTGATGCGCACGGTGCCGCTCGGCGTGGCGCGCCATTCATCCACTTCATGCAGCGCCTGCGAAATAGACGACAGCGCCGGGCGCAGCTGCGCCGCCAAACGCTCACCCGCTTCGGTCGGCGCCACGCTGCGCGTGGTGCGGTTGAACAGCCTCACCCCAAGCCGCTGTTCCAGGTTTTTTATCGAGTGGCTGACCGCCGACGGCGTCACCTCCAGCTCCACCGCCGCCGCGTGAAAGCTGCGATGGGTGGCGACGGCCAGAAAAACGGTCAAGGCGAACAGATCGCCCTGCTTGAACGGGTAAGCAGCATTCATGTGGGCATCGCGAAAAAGTGATATGGATTGAACAATCAACATGCCACAGATGAATACGGCTCACAATGTGGCGCACTCCGCGTTTTCGCCGCGCAGCAGCCCCGGCATCACCAGCGCCACCGCCGCCGCGATGCGTTCGTCGATCGCGCTGCCCGGCGGCAGCAGTCCCAGCGTCATCTGGCGCAGCGGTTCGGCGATGGCCATCGCCAGCAGTAGATCGCTGGTTTGCGCCCAGTCGCGCTCACGCAGCCACCCGCACTGCTGCTGGCGCCGCAGCCAGTCCGCCACCGTCGCCCGTCCGCGCTGAATGCCGTTGCGCTGATAGCTGTCCAGCAGCGCCTCGCGCCCCGGAAACTCGCTTTGCAGCAGCCGAAACATCCCCACCGCTTCGGCACTCAATACCTGCTGCGCCACCGCCTTCAGCCCTTTTTCCAACAGCGGCGCCACCGCCTCACACCCCCCGGCATCCTGGGCGAAGGCCGGCTGAAACGCCTCGGTCCAGCCGCTCACCGCCTGCGCCACCAGTTCGTCGCGATTGGCGGCAAAGCGATACAGGGTTTTTTTAGCTACCCCGGCGCGTTTCGCCACCGCATCCACCGTTGCCGCGGCGTATCCGCCGTCGAGCAGCAGCGCCAGCGTCGCCTGCGTCAGCGCGGCGCGCAGCGCCGTTTCCGGCGTGGCCGGCCGGCCGCGAGCGCGCAGCGGTTCTTCATTCGGGTTCGCCATAATTGTTCCTCACAAGCGTTGACAGACTCAGCATAACGGCATAGCTTTATTTTTGAAACGAATTTCGTTTCCAAAATAAAACAGGAACCCATTATGACACATCCTTCCCTGCTGGCGCCCTGGGGCGTCAACGATATCAACGAGTTGCTCAGGCCCGAGCCGCTGCGGCTGGAAATGGGGCTGAGCCGCAGCGCCGACGGTTTGCTGACCGTCGCGGTCCGTACCGATCTGCACGGCTGTAAGGGGCGCATGCTGGACTGGTGGTTCACCTTCTTTGAGAACACGCAGCACATCAACTGGTGGCACCCGCACGATCACGTCGAACATCGCGGCTGGGACCGCCATTGGAAAAAAGGGGAAAGCTACGTCGGCGCCAGCATCGAAGCGATCGAATGGCTGGCGGAGCTGCCGCCGGTTGCGGCGCGCCTCAAGTTTCACGCCGCCGAGGACTTCTTCGCACCGCAGCCGCTGCGCCAGGCGCGCGATGCGCAGGCGCTCTCCGCCGCCGTGTGCGCGCGCATCGGCTTCGGCGACCAGGTGGCGTTGGATGACAACGGCGATCCCTGTGACGGCGAGATGCTGCATCTGGTACGTGATACGCCCTATGGGTGCGTGCTGCGCAGCCGCTTCCTGCTGGGTAAAGCCTGCGCCAACGCCCACGACGAACTGGCGGACGATATCGGGTTTAACCTGATGCGCCACTGCTACAACGAGTTCAGCTATCTGGCGCAGTTCCTGCCGTCGCTGTACTACGCCGAAAATGGCCGTGAGCCGGCGCCGTTGCTCTGGTGAATCGCGCCTCACAGTTCCCGCTGAAATCAATTGATTGTTTTGTCGTATAAATTTAGAACTGACGAACAATAATTCAAATGTATGGGAACGGGGATGAATCAACAGACTCTCGACGCGCGCCGCTCGCGTCAGGCGTTGCTGGCCGGCTCGGTCGGCAACTTTATCGAATGGTATGAGTTCGGCGTATACGGGTTCCTGGCCACCGTTATCGCCGCCAATTTTTTCACCCTGCAGGGTGAAAATGAAATCACCAGCCTGATCCTCACCTACGCCGCCTTTGCGCTGGCGTTTTTCTGCCGACCGATCGGCGCGGTGATCTTCGGCCGCATCGGCGATCGCATCGGCCGCCGGCCGACGCTGATTGCGGTTCTGCTGCTGATGACGCTGGCCACCGCGCTGATCGGTGTCATGCCGACCTACGCTTCGATCGGCGTCGCCGCCCCGCTGCTGCTGACGCTGCTGCGCATGTTTCAGGGGTTGTTCGCCGGCGGCGAATTCGGCGGTGCGGTATCGCTGATGACCGAGTTTGCTCCCAAGGGCAAGCGCGGGCTGTTCGGCGCCTGGCAATCGCTGACCGTCGCGCTCGGCCTGCTGGCCGGGGCCGGACTGGTGGCGCTGCTGGCCGCGCTGCTCAGCGCACAGCAGTTGCATGACTGGGGCTGGCGTATTCCCTTCCTGCTGGCGCTGCCGATGGGCGCCGTGGCGCTGTGGCTGCGGCTCAAGCTCGAGGAAACGCCCACGTTCACCCAGGCGCAGCAACGTGCGGAACACGCCGCCCCACCGCCGGAAGCGAAGCTGGGCGGCGTGGTGAAAACCATTCTGATCGGCATCGGCCGCATGATGGGTTGGTCGGCCGCCGGCTATACCTTCCTGGTGGTGATGCCTTCCTATTTGCAAACCTCGCTGCACGCCACCTTCCAACAGGCGCTGGTGGCGACGGTGCTGGCCAACGTCGGTTTCGCCCTGACCATTCTGCCGGCGGGCATCATCAGCGACAGGCTGGGACGAAAAACGGTGATGCTGACGGCGGTGGCGGCGGTGATCCTGTTTACCTTTCCGCTGCTGCACCTGTTGCAGGATGCGCAAAGTTCACTGTGGGTCAAAGGGCTGGCGGTCATGATCGCCGGCGCCGTAGTCGGCCTGCTGGCCGGTCCCGGCCCGGCGATGCTGGCGGAGATGTTCCCGACCCGGGTGCGTTATACCGGTTTGGGGCTGGCTTACTCACTTTCCAATGCGGTGTTTTCCGGCTCGGCCGGGTTGATTATCACCGGCCTCATCAAACAGACCGGCAATATCGATATTCCCGCCTACTACGTGGTCGCCACGTCGGTGGTCAGCCTGTTTGCGCTGATGACGCTGCGCCGTGACGATCACCTGCGTTCGCTGAACGAACGTTAATCTCGCTACAGGGGGCGACGCCGCCCCCTCAGCGCGCCGCGGCGCGGCGTTCGGCGCTGAAGCCGCGCTTTGCACTGCCCCAGGCAATGCTCCACCCCACCAGCAACAGGACAAAAGCCATCCACGGGATGGCGTTAGCGCCGACGTTTGCCAGCAGAATTCCGCCCAACGCGCCGCTGACGGCAAAAGCCAGATTAAAGAAAGTGACCAGCAGCGACTGGGCGAGATCGGCATGCTCACCCGCTGCATCCGCCAGTGATGTCTGCAACAGCGTTGGCGCACCGCCGAAACTCAATCCCCATGCCGCCATGCCAACGTAAACCGCCCCGGCGGGCAAACCGTTCACGCCAAACGCCAGCGCCACCAACGCGAAGGCCGCCAGGCTGAACAGCACCAGCGCACGCAGCCAGCGATCCACCCATAAGCCGGTCAGCGCAATGCCCGCAACGGCGGCGATGCCGAACGCCAACAGCGCCAAATCCACCCTGGCCGCCAGGCCGCGCGCGGCAAGATAGGGCGCAAGATAGGTATACAGCGTGTAATGAGCCAGGATCCAACACGCCAATACGGCAAGGATAGGCCGCACGCCGGGAAGACAGAAAACCTCACGCAAACGCGCATTGCCTGGCGTTCGGCGACCGTAAAATTCGGGCAGCGTCAGCCGGATCCACACTAGCAGCAACGCGCTCAAGCTCGCCAGCACGGCAAAAATCCAGCGCCAATCCAACAGTTCGCCAAGCCAGGCGCTCATCGGTACGCCCAACGCCAACGCCAGCGGGATCCCCAGCATGGCGATCGCCATCGCCCGCCCTTGCAATGAGACGATGGCCAGGCGGCGCGCGTAACCCGCGAGCAGACTCCACGTCACCCCGGTAGCGATGCCGACCAAAAAGCGCGCCCCCAGCGTCACGCCAAAACAGGGTGACAACGCCGTCACCGCGTTGCAGATCAAAAAGATGCCGATCGCCAACAACAGCAGTCGGCGACGCGGCCACCCGCCCAGCGCCAACGTCAGCGGGATCGCCGCCGCCCCGGCGCCCAGCGCGCACAACGTCACCATTTGCCCCGCCCACGCCTCGCTGATGCTCATGCCTCGGGCTATCTGCGGCAGCATGCCGGCCGGCACAGTCTCATTAGCGGTCGCGATGAAGCTGCTCATCGTCAGCGCCAGCAATGCTTTCAGCGGCGGCAGCGCGCCATGCGCATTATCGTTATCGGTGGAAACAGAGTGAACATTCATTACTAACAACTCCCATGGTCAATTGCAGAGTCATCAGCGTCTCACCTTGCATACGGATTGATAATTGGCCTACCATTTGAATTATTTTCAAATCCAGATTGATAAAAATGGCAACGGACAGACTGGGCGACATGCGTTTATTTGCCGAAGCGGCGGCATCGGGCAGCCTTTCTGCCGCCGGCCGCAAACTCGGCCTTTCCCCCGCCGCCGCCAGCGCGCGGTTGTTCAAGCTGGAAGCGGCGCTGCACAGTAAACTCTTCGATCGCACCACTCGCCGCCTGCGTCTCACTGAAGAAGGGCGCATTTATCTGCAACACTGCACCCTCGCGTTGCAGGCGATTGCCGACGGCGAGGCGGCTCTGCAGGCCAGCCAAAGCGGCGTGTGCGGTAAACTTCGCCTCTCGGCCTCCGCCGATTTCGGGCGCAACCTTCTCAATCAGTGGATTGAAGAATTTTGCGCCGAACACCCCCGGCTGCAGATCGCGCTGACACTGTCGGACTCCCTATCCAACCTGCTGCAGGACGATCTGGATATCGCCATTCGTTTCGGCGCGCCGCGCGAAGAAACGCTCATCGCGCGGCGCCTGGCCGCCAGCCGACGCGTGCTGTGCGCCTCTCCGGCGTATCTGGCGCAATATGGCGAGCCGCGCACGCCGGCCGATCTCACCGGCCATCGTTTTATCGTACTGGTGACCGCAGCCGGCCCGCTGAATACGTTCCATTTCTCCCTGGACGGCCAGGCCTGGAGCCACACGGTGCCGCTGGAGAGCGCCTGGGAGACCAATGACGGCGCGCTGGCACGCCAGTGGGCTTTAGCGGGGCACGGCATCGCGCGTAAAACCATCTGGGATGCGGCGGACGATATCCGCAGCGGGCGTCTGAACGTCATTCTTCCCGACTTCACCCCGCATGAAGCCGGGATCTACGCCGTGTTTCGCCGCTCGCCCTATCAGCCGCCGCGCGTGCGCCTGCTGTTGGATTTCTTGATCGCCCGCTTTGCGGCCGCCAGCCAATCACCGCCGTTTCATGTCCCCCCGCAGGATGAGTAACCACGCTCGTTAATCCGCGTCTCTGCGTGAGAAACATCACAAATCAATAATGTTAACGTTAACTTTTGTGATTAACATCGCATGTGTGATATCGGACAGCTTCATCCCTTCGCGAGTTAACGTTAACAATAAAGCTGATTTCACTCACCGGGACCTTATCCATGAACCGCGAAACGAAAAAATATTACGTGCTGCTCAGCGGCCTGCTGTTCTTCTTTTTCTTCACCTGGTCTTCCAGCTTTTCGCTGATCTCACTCTGGCTGAATCAGAAGATCGGCCTGAAAGGCGCCGAGACCGGCCTGATCTTCTCCGCTATCTCGCTGGTGGCGCTGTGCGCACAGCCGCTGTACGGTTTTATTCAGGACAAACTTGGGCTGCGCAAGCACCTGCTGCAGTTTCTCGGCGTGATGCTGCTGCTGACCGGCCCGTTCTTTATCTACGTTTACGCCCCGCTGCTGGCGAGCAGCCTGCCGCTGGGTGCGTTGGTCGGCGGGCTGTTCATCGGTGCCACTTTCTTCGCCGGCATCGGCGCGCTGGAATCTTATACCGAGCGCGTCAGCCGCATCAGCGGTTTCGAATTCGGCCGCGCCCGCATGTGGGGCTCGCTCGGCTGGGCCAGCGCCACCTTTCTGGCCGGTTTTATCTTCAATATCGATCCGAACATCAATTTCTGGCTGGCCTCCGCCGCCGCCGTGGTGTTCCTGGTGCTGCTCAGCCAGGTGCGCGAGCTGAAGCCGAACGCCATGGCCGGCCTGGCGTTTGGCAAACCGGAGAACCTGCGGCTGCAGGACGCGCTGGCGCTGCTGCGCATGCCGGGCTTCTGGGCGTTGGTGGTGTTTGTGCTCGGCATCAGCGTATACAACGTTTTCGATCAGCAATTTTCGGTCTACTTCGCCTCACAGTTCGCGTCACGCGAACAGGGCAACGAGATGTACGGTTTTCTCAACTCGCTGCAGGTCTTCCTCGAAGCCGGCGGTATGTTTCTGGCTCCGCTGTTGGTGAACCGCATCGGCGCCAAGCAGGGGCTGTTGCTGGCGGGCAGCGTGATGGCGCTGCGCATGTTCGGCTCCGGCTTGGTCAGCGGCGCCTTGATGATCTCCGCCATGAAACTGCTGCACGCCGTAGAGTTGCCGATCCTGCTGATCGCTATCTTCAAATACATCGCCAGCCGCTTCGACAGCCGCCTCTCCTCCACGCTGTACCTGGTGGGCTTTCAGTTCATCACCCAGGTGATGGCCAGCTTCCTGTCGCCGCTGGCGGGCTACGGTTATGACCGCATCGGCTTTGCCGACACCTATCTGCTGATGGGCTGTGCGGTCGCCGCCACGACGCTTGTTTCCTGTTTCCTGCTGCGCGGCGAACGTTCCGCCACGGCAGCGCCCTTTCCATCCGCCATTAAATCAAGTGAGTCTGTCCAATGAACACTGCCTTAGCTCAAGCCGACCATGCGGTCGAGGCCCTGCGCGCAGAGCGCCCAGACGATTACTACCCGCAGTTCCATCTCGCGCCGCCCGCCGGCTGGATCAACGATCCCAACGGCCTGATCTGTATTGACGGCGTCTATCATGCGTTCTTCCAGCATCACCCCTATAGCGAACACTGGGGGCCCATGCACTGGGGGCACGCGACCAGCCGCGATCTGATCCGCTGGCAGCACCAGCCCATCGCCCTGGCACCCGATGCGCCCTATGACCAAGACGGTTGCTTTTCCGGCTGCGCCGTGGATAACAACGGCGTGCTGACGCTGATTTATACCGGCCACGTGTGGCTGGGCGAGCCCGGCGACGACAGCCAGGTGCGGGAAGTGCAATGTCTGGCCACCAGCGAAGACGGCATACGCTTCGTCAAGCACGGGCCGGTGCTGGCCCCGCCGGACGGCGTTCAGCATTTCCGCGATCCGAAAGTCTGGCGCGAGAACGGCGAATGGTGGCTGGTGGTCGGCGCTAAAGAAAACGGCCTGGGCCAGGTACGCCTGTACCGTTCTGCAGACCTGCGCGCCTGGCGCTTCGATCGGGTGCTGGCCGGCGCGCAAACGGCGCATCAAGGGTATATGTGGGAATGCCCGGATTTCTTCCCGCTGGGGGAACAACACCTGCTGCTGTTCTCGCCGCAGGGCCTGGCGGCACAGGGCTACCGCTACCGCAATCGCTTCCAGAGCGGCTATCTGCTCGGCCACTGGCGACCTGACAGCGACTTCAGGGTGACCCAACCCTTCTGCGAGCTGGATGCCGGCCACGATTTCTATGCGCCGCAGACCTTCACCGCCGCCGACGGCCGTCGGCTGCTGTTTGCCTGGATGGATATGTGGGAATCACCGATGCCCAGCAAAGCGCACCGTTGGGCCGGCGCCCTCACCCTGCCGCGTGAGCTGACGCTGGCCGCCGACGGCAGCGTTCGCATGAACCCGGCGCGTGAACTGGCGGCGCTGCGCCGAGAATCGCACTCGTTTTTGGCGCAGACACTGACCAATCAGCATTTGCCGCTGGCGAACGATGTGCAGGAACTCACTCTGACATTGAGACCGGCCGACAACGACGCCGAGCGTTACGGGCTGGCCATTGGGAGTGCGGCGCGGCTGTTCGTCGATAATCAGGCGCACCGACTGGTACTGGAACGTTTTCATGAAAACCCCGCCCTGAACACCTGCCGCAGCGTGCCGCTGCCGGAGGGTGACATCCTGTCGCTGCGGATCTTTATCGACCGTTCATCGCTGGAGATTTTCGTTAATCAGGGATTGGCCTGCCTGACCAGCCGCATTTATCCGACGGAGGGAGATCGCCGCCTCAGCCTGTTTGCCGAGGGCGGACGGGCAGAGTTCGAGCCCATCACAGGATGGCAGCTGGCTAGCATCTGGGGATAGTGGGAATGAGCACCGGGCGCGCAGCGACGCACCCGGTGCGGTTACAGCGAACCACGCGCCAACAGCGGGCAAGGCACTTTCACCGTATCACGCTGTTCCCGCTGCTCGATCACATGCAGCGCCGCAAGGCGGCCCAGCTCGTAGTGCGGCAATTGCACCGTCGTCAACGCCGGCAGGAACAGCTCGCCGATGCCAACCATGTTGTCGTAGCCCAGCACCGCCACCTGTTGCGGTATCCGCCATCCTTGCGCCAGCAACACCTGATAAACCAGAAAGGCTATCCGATCGTTCCCGCATACCACGACATCGCAATCGCGCCGGCCGGCAGAGAAATGCCGCGCCAGCAGCGCGACGCAGTCGCGATAGCCTTGATCGCCGCCGCTCAGATCGAGATGATACTGCCGCAGCTGTTCAACATCGCGCCCTGCATCGCGCCAGGCGCGCTCCAGACCGCGGCGGCGCAGCCCCGCCGCCAGCGTATCCGCCGGTAAATGTATGCACAGCGGCGAACGATAGCCTTTGGCGATCAGCGTGCGCATCGCGTCATACTGGCCTTGCTCGTCATCAGGAATGTAGCTGGCGATCGCATGCGCCGGGCTGACGCAGTTGGCCAGCACCAGCCTTTTGTCCAGCAGTTTGGCCGGCACATCCACCTGACGCAGCCCCATGGTGGTGAAGATCACGCCGTCCGGGCGATGCGCCAGCAGCAGATCGACGGTCTGTTCGGCGTTGTCGTCGGCAAACAGATTGACGACGAAGCTGTTCCAGCCGTGCTCGCGCGCGGTTTTTTCAATCGACAGGATCATGTCCACCGAGAACGGCGTCGTGGCGGTGTCCAGCGCCAGCACGCCGAGCGTCTGTACGCGATTTCCGTCACCACGAATACGCCGCGCCGACAGATCCGGCACATAGTCCAATTGGTCGATAGCCTGTTTGACGCGCCGATAGGTTTCCGGCCGCAGCTTGCCGGGCTCATTGATGGCGCGGGACACCGTCATCAACGAGACTCCGGCAAGTTTTGCGACGTCTTTCAGCGAAGCCATGCGCCCTTCTTTATGATTAATGAGGAAAAGTGAATAATCCCATAACCAGGCGCAGGACTCTACTCCGCGTTAGCAGGCTGTGATGTCCGCCCACAGAATAGCGCCGTCGGCCGTCAGCGGCCTCACCTCGCCGCTCACCGCCTGCGCCGTCCACCAGACGCCTTCGCGCGCCCGCAGCTCGCCGCCCCCCGGCAGCGACCAGACTCCGCTCAGCACATACAGCACGCCCGCCCGGTTGGGTAGCAGGGTGACGGGCGCCGTGCTGCGCCGCACCTCGGCCGCCTGCCGGCCGCGGCGCGTCATAATGTTGAAATCCTGACTGGCGCCGCCCAGCAGCGTCGCTTCCAGCGCCACGTCGCCGGAAAACGCGAACGGCTCCCCGACGCGCGCCAACTGATGGTCGATATGCCCAGCGCTGAACAGCCGCACGCCGTCGCCTTCCAGCAGGGTGATCGAACGATCGATGCCCGCAAAAGCGGAAAACGGCCCGTCCTGCGCGATGGTGGCGATGCTGGCGCGCCAGTCAAAATCCTGCGCGCCCGGCGGCCAGCTGACGATTTCGCGGGTTTCCCCACCGCCGTTGCGCCACGGGCTGACCGGCAGCGCGGCAAAGTTAAAACGGGTCAGGCCCATTACGCCTCCTGCTGAAAGGTTTTCAGCACCTGCAGGAACTCGGCGCTGCTCTGCTGCTGCAGCGCGTGCCGTCCCTGCTCGATCACCTGCCGGCCGCCGACGAATACGTCGCGAATTTGCTCTTTGCCGCCGGCGAACAGCCAGCGGTTAAGGATCGAGGCGTCCGGCGCCGCCGCCAGATACGGATCGTCGCCGTCCAGCACCAGCCAGTCGGCGCGATAGCCGCTCTGCAGCCGACTGATCGGCGCGCCGCATGCCTGCGCGCCGCCCTGCAGCGCCTGCGAGTACAGCACATCGCCCACCGCCGACTGTTCCGGCGTCGTCAGGCGATTGCGACGCTGATCGCGCAGCCGCTGGCCGTATTCAAACCAGCGCAGCTCTTCCACCACGTTGAGCGAAACGTGGCTGTCGGAACCGATGCCCCAGCGCCCCTGCAGCTGCAGGTACGCGTCGCCGGGGAAAATACCGTCGCCGAGGTTGGCTTCGGTGGTCAGACACAGGCCGGCCACCGCGCGGCTGCGCGCCAGCGCTTCCAGCTCGTCGCGATCCAGATGGGTGGCGTGCACCAGACACCAGCGCTGATCCACCGGCAGATGGTCATACAGCCAGGCCACCGGGCGCTGCCCGCTCCACGCCAGGCAATCGTTCACCTCTTTTTGCTGCTCGGCGATATGAATATGCACCGGCAAGGTGCGATCCGACGCGGCCAAAATCTGCTGCATCTGCCCCAGCTCCACCGCACGCAGCGAGTGGAAGCACAGCCCCTGATTCTGCAACGGGCGATCCGCCAGTTGGCGAGCAATCACCTGCTGCTGTTGCAGATAGCCTTCGGCATCCTGGATAAACCGTTTCTGCCCCGGTTGGGCCGGCTGGGCGCCAAAACCGGCGTAGCTGTACAGCACCGGCAGCATCGTCATGCCGATGCCGGCCTGATGCGCGGCCTCGCTGAGGCGGCCGGTCATCTCACCGCGATCGGCGTAAGGCTTGCCGTCGGCGTCGTGATGCAGGTAGTGGAATTCGGCCACCTGGGTATATCCGCCCTTGAGCATTTCGATATACAGTTGACGGGCGACCACCTCCACCTGCTCCGGCGTCAGGCGCTGCACCAGCCGATACATCAGATCGCGCCAGGTCCAGAAGCTGTCCTGCGGGTTGCCCGCCACTTCCGCCAGCCCCGCCATCGCGCGCTGGAAAGCGTGGGAGTGCAGGTTCGGCATGCCCGGCACCGCATCGCCGTGCAGCCGGGTGCAGCCTTGCGGTTCAGCGTCGGCGGTAACTTGAGTCAGGTAACCTTGCGCATCGACGTCCAGCCGGACGTTATGCGCCCAGCCCTCAGGGAGCAAAGCGCGTGGGGCAAAATAAGCAGGCATGGCAGTATTCCACGGTTGATGTAACGGTGAATGAGGCGCGGCGATGGCGCGCATTCAGGAATTTTTTGGCGGCCGCCGGCAAGTTTCTGGCGCGACGGCCACTAGTTGTATATACATATACATACGCCGACATCAACAGTAAACTGGTGTTATTATTTTTTTATTTGACGAGGTTAACGTCGTGGCTGAACAACAGACCGTGTTACAACTGGCGGCTGCAATGAGCGATGCCCCCGCCCCGATCTACCAACGGGTCAAACAGGCGATCGTGAATCAAATCCGTGCGGGGCATTGGCAACCGCACCAGCGCGTGCCCTCCGAAAGTGAACTGGTGGCGGAACTGGGCGTCAGCCGCATGACCATCAACCGCGCGCTGCGCGAGCTGACCAGCGAAGGTTTTTTGATCCGCATGCAGGGCGTCGGCACCTTCGTCGCCGAAGCCAAGGCGCATACCGCACTGCTGGAAGTGCACAACATCGCCGATGAGATCGCCGCGCGCGGTCATCGCCACAGCAGTAAAATCCTCGAGCTGAAGGCCCGCCCGGCCAGCGAGGAAGAAGCGACGGCGCTGGGCATTCAGCCCGGCCAACGGCTGTTCTACTCCCAGATCGTGCATTACGAAAACGACGTGCCGGTGCAGGTGGAAGACCGCTGCGTCAACCCGCTGGTGGCGCCGGATTACCTGAAGCAGGATTTCGACCGCGTCACCCCTTACACCTACCTGACGCAGGCCGCGCCGCTGACCGCCGGCGAACACATCGTCGAAGCGGTGATCCCCACCCGGCGGGAGCGCGAGCTGCTGCAGCTGGAGGATCACGAACCCGGCCTGCTGATCCATCGCCGCACCTGGTCCGGCAAAACCGTGGTGACCTCGGCGCGGTTGCTGTACCCCGGCAGCCGCTATCAGCTGTTCGGCCGCTTCACCAGCGAAGTCTGAACCCCGGCGGGCGCGCCCTGCGCCCGCATCTCCGCTGTCGATCACATCCTGATAACAAAATCTCGCCCGCCTCTTGTGACATCCCGGTGAATGCGTTAGGTTATTTTTAATTGTATATACAACCATGTGGGAGCTGCGGCTCCGGCGGAGGAAAGCAATGACGTCTGAGATCCACTGTGACAGCCTGTGGCACGGCGCCGATATCGTCACCATGCGCGACGGTAAATATCACACCCTGACCGACGGCGCGATCGCCGTACGCGACGGCAAGATTGTCTGGATTGGCGAACATGCGGCGCTGCCGCCCGATCTTATCGCGGACGAAACGGTGAAATTCGACGGCGGCATCATCACCCCCGGCTTTGTTGACTGCCACACGCACCTGGTGTTCGGCGGCAATCGCAGCGGCGAGTTCGAACAGCGGCTGAACGGCGTAAGCTACGCCGACATCGCCGCGCAGGGCGGCGGCATCATCTCCACCGTGAAAGCCACCCGCGAGGCCGACGAAGCGTTGCTGCTGGAGCAGGCGCTGTTCCGCCTGCGGCCGCTGCTGGCGGAAGGCGTCACCTGCGTGGAGATCAAATCCGGCTATGGCCTCAGCCCGGAGAGCGAACTGAAAATGCTGCGGGTGGCGCGCAAGTTGGGCGAGCTGCTGCCGGTCGAGGTGAAAACCACCTGTCTGGCGGCCCATGCGCTGCCGCCGGAATACGCCAACCGCGCCGACGACTACATCAATCTGGTCTGCGACACCATCATCCCGCAGGCGGCGGCCGCCGGTCTGGCGGATGCGGTCGACGCCTTCTGCGAGCATCTGGCGTTCTCACCGGCGCAGGTGGAGCGCGTCTTCGCCGCCGCCGAAGCCGCCGGTCTGCCGGTCAAACTGCACGCCGAACAGCTCTCCGCCCTCGGCGGCAGCACGCTGGCGGCGCGCCATCACGCGCTCTCCGCCGACCATCTCGAATACGCTACCGAGCAAGACGCCCGCGCCATGGGCGACGCCGGCACCGTGGCGGTGCTGCTGCCGGGCGCTTACTACCTGCTGCGTGAAACCCAATGCCCGCCGGTAGAGCTGTTCCGCAAACACCACGTGGCGATGGCGATCGCCAGCGACGCCAACCCCGGCACGTCGCCGGCACTGTCGCTGCGCCTGATGATCAACATGGCCTGCACGCTGTTCCGCCTGACGCCGGAAGAAGCGCTCGCGGGCGTCACCACCCACGCCGCCAAAGCGCTGGGGCTGCAACACAGCCACGGCACGCTGGAAACCGGCAAGGTGGCGGACTTCGTTCACTGGCCGCTGTCGCGGCCGGCGGAACTGGCTTATTGGTTGGGCGGCCAGCTGCCCTGTACGGTGATTTTCCGAGGAGAAGTACGTCAATGACCATTCGCGATCCTTTTAGCTTCCAGACCGGCAGCCTGCCGCTGCTGATCAGCATCCCGCACGCCGGCACACAACTGACTCCGGCGGTCGAAGCCGGGCTGACCGACGACGCTCGCCCGCTGCCCGATACCGACTGGCACATTCCGCAGCTGTACGACTTCGCCCGGGCGATGGGCGCCAGCGTACTGGTCGGCAACTACTCGCGCTTCGTCATCGATTTGAACCGCCCGGCGGACGACAAGCCGCTGTACACCACCGCCACCACCGGCCTGTATCCCGACGTGCTGTTCGACGGTCGCCCAAGCTTCCTGCCGGGCAAAGCGCCTACGGACGAAGAACGCGCCCTCTACCTGCAGCAAATTTGGCAACCTTATCATCAGCAGCTGCAGAACGAACTGGCGCGCCTCAAAGCGCGCCACGGCTATGCGCTGCTGTTCGACGCGCACTCGATCGCCTCGGTGATCCCACGGCTGTTCGACGGCCAGCTGCCGGATCTCAATCTCGGCACCAACGGCGGTGAAAGCTGCGCCCAGGCGCTGAGCGATCGGCTGGTCGCCTGCTGCGAGCAGCAACAGCAGTACACCCACGTGCTGAATGGCCGCTTCAAGGGCGGTTATATCACCCGCGCCTATGGTCAACCGCAGCAGCAACAGCATGCGATCCAGCTCGAACTGGCGCAGGTCAACTACATGTCCGAACAGTATCCTTTTGCGTTCGAGCCCCAGCGCGCCGCCTCGCTGCAGCGCCTGCTCAAGCAGATGATTGAAAGCCTGTTGGACGGTGCCGCCAGACTGAATTGATCCCCCTTTACAGGCGCCGCCGGGCGCCTGTTTTTCTCCTGCCTCTAACCGCAACGCCAGCAGCAATCTGCGCGCTATATCAAAGTTTCGCGTGATTCCCCGCTAGCTGGTCCAAACAGCGCACAAAACGGCGGCCGACGAAAAACGCACTGCGCCACAATCAGCCCAAAAGCCCGCGCTCAGCGCCGGGCGGCGTGTGGCCGAGCAGGCCCATTTCGAATACTCTCTGGAGGCCCTATGTCTGTAACACCGTTAAACTGGCGCGCTGCCGGCGCCTTGGCCGAACAACTGCTGGCCGGCTGGCAACGGCATGGCGAACCCGGCGGCGCCATCACCCTGTTTGACGCCCAACAACGCCGCGCCACCGCCTGCGCCGGCCTGGCCGATCTGGCGCAGAACACCCCCTTCACCGCCGACAGCGTGGTGCGTTATGCCTCAGTGACCAAGCATATCTTCGCCGCGCTGGCGCTGAACGCCACCGAGCGCGCCATTCGGCTGGAGCAACGCCTGGGTGAACTGCTCCCCGCCCTGCAGCCCGCGTTGGCGGACGTTACCGTCGGCCAGGCGCTGGACATGACCGGCGGCCTGCCCGACGTGCGCGAGACGCTCGGCCTGCTGGGCATCTCGCTGCACGCCGTCAGCGAGGCGCAGCCGGTGATGCAGTTCGTCGAGGGGCTGGAGAAATTGAACTACGAAGCCGGCAGCGAGATCGCCTACAGCAATACCGGCTATCGACTGCTGGAGGCCGCGCTGCGCAGCAAAGGGTATGATTTCGACCAACTGGTGCAACAGCACATCGCCCGGCCGCTGCAGGTGCAGATGCGGGCGCCGGAAAGCTGGTTCGACGTAGTGCCGGGGTTGGTGCCGGGTTACTGGCGTGCGCCGCAGGGCTGGCAACACGCCAGCGCCGGCCTGCACCTTTCCGCCTCCGGCAGCCTGACCGGCAGCCTCAACGCCCTCACCCGCTGGTTGCAGACGCTGCTGGCCGACGAGGGCCCCGGCCAAGGCGTGCTGGCGCAACTCGGCGCACCGCGCCGCCTTAATCAGGGCCAGCTCAGCGCCTATGGCCTGGGTCTGGCGCAAACCCCGCTGGGCCGCCGCCGCTTACTCGGCCACGGCGGTTCCCACGCCGGTTACAAAACCTATTTCCTGCTGGCGCCCGACCGTCAGGCCGGCGTCGCGCTGGTGGCCAACCGCGAAGACTGCGACAGCTTCGGCATGGTCTTACAGGTGATGGCGACGCTGCTGGGCGAACCGTTGCCGCAGCGTAGCGCGGCGATCCCCGATGGCCTCTATGCCACCCTGGCCGAGCCGCACTGGCTGGAGGTCAAAGACGGCAATCTGGCCTATCTGGGCAGCGGTGAGCCGCTGTATCAGGGCGAGGATGGGTACGCGGTGTCGCTGTCCGCCCATATGCCGATCAAATTGAAATGGACCGGTGAAGCGATCGAGGGCGAAGTCGGGCATGTGGCGCGCCGTTTCCTGCCGGTCACGGCCAACGGCGACTGCCTGAAGCATGTGCAGGGGCTGTGGTATCACCCGCACTATCGCACCGCCTTTGAAATTCGCGGCAATCGGGTGCATATCGGCGTCGGCCCGGCGGCGCAGACCGGCACGCTCAGCCCGCTCGGCCAGGGCCGCATGCTGGTGGAGTGCCAGGACGGCCCGTGGTTAAAACGCTTTTGCCTCTATTTTCGCGGTTACAACGTGGATCTCATCGCCAACCGCAGCCGGATGCTGACCTTCCGCCGCAGCACCGTCGGCCGCGACTGACGCTCAGCGTGCGCTGCCGGTTTTGACCGCCAGCAGCGCATCCGCCAGCCGCCGTTTGTCGGCGTCGCTGAGATTCACCTGATCCACCGACGCCATAAACGCCGCCCGATCCGCCTCGCCGAGCGGGCCGGCACGCAGCCGCTCCGCCAACCGTTGCAATATCTGGCTGCTCAGTTGCGCGATCTGCGGGCGCACCTGCGCCAACGGGCGCGGCTCCCAGCCGGATCCCGGGTTCGCCAACCAGTCGGCGCGATAGCGGTACTGAATCGCCTTGGCGGCGTCCATCTGCGCGGTGATAAAAGGCCGTACCGACGCCGGCTCCAGCCCCAAACGCCCCGCCTCCGCCTGCGCGCTGGCCAACACCTTCGCCTCCTGCGCCAGATCTTCGATCGGTAAATGCTGCTGCGCCTTGTAACCGGCAACGTCTTTCATCAACGACAGCCGTTGGTTCACCAGCTCGCCGATGGCGGCGGCGCCGCCCGCCAACGCGGGAAAACTGGTCAAACAGCAGGCTATCAATAACGCCCTGAACATGGCGCCTCCCTTATGATGCAGTGAAAACGTAAGGCCCAAAGTTCACCACGTCCGCCCCGCGCTGGCAAATAAAAAGGCCCCGCCGCAGCGAGGCCCGATAACGCTCGACAAACGTTAGTCGAAAACGCCATTGATCACGGAGGCCACAATCGCGGTGCTGAGTGCGACCAGCACCAGATCGTCGCCGGCGATACGCCACTCATAACCCGGGTACTGCGGCAACTCACGCAGCATCGAGTAAGGCACCACTTTTTTGGCGATACCCGGCGGCAGCGGTTTACCGCGCGCCAGATTTTTGGCGATGCCCGGTGGCAGCGAGCTGTAGCCGGTCAGGCCATAGTTGTGCGCCAGCGAACGGGCGCGGTCGCGCGAGAGGCTGACGGATACCAGATTATCGTCGTTCCTATAGCCGCCTTTATCTTTATTGCCTTTGTTGCCGTGATTGCCGTTGTTACCGTTGTTGCCATGGTTACCGTTATTGCCGTGATTGCCGCTGTTGCCATGGCCGTTTCCGTTGCCGTTACCATTGCCGCCTTTGTCGGCCAAGGCCGGGGCGGATGACAACCCCAGCGATGCAATCAGCGCCAACACCGTGAGAGTCGTACGACGTTTGTTCATGTTGTGTATTCCTGCGTGGGTGACTCTGTTGACTATAGCTGGCCTTTTCCAGACAAAGTATAAGGAAAACTCCGAGATGACAGTGCGGTTTTACGGCATTCGCGCCACTCTCTTGTTTTAACGCAAAATGCCTCGAAAATGCCGATGCTTGTCTCAGATTTTTCTTGAAGAAAAATAAGCCTTACGCTAGCGTGGGAAGGTAACAAAAAAGAGTTAGCGTGCTCTTTTTCGTCGCACCTCAAATCTTATTCTTATCATCCGTAATGATAATAGCGAACATTTCCCGCCTCTCCGTGCGGGATTCTTTTTCCCGCCGCTGTCGCCCCAATCTGGTGCTTTATGTTGAGATTTCGTTGCCGATAATTTACATTCGCTGTCTGAGAAACCTCAACCTCCCGCGGTGGCCAGGCTGGCAACGGGTGGGCGTTCAGGAGCAAAAGACGTGCAAATGACCCTCATGGAATACATCACTCGGCACTTTAACGGCGATCTTCATCAGTACGCGCAGTCGGAAGGCGTCAGCCGTGAACAAATCATTAGTTGGATAAATAATGAATGTCACGTGATCAAAGGCAGACTGTTTATGCCGGTGAAGCATCTCCCGGTTGAACAAGCCCAGTGATGACGAAAAAAAAACCCCGCCAGGCGGGGTTTTCTGTTTCTGATAGCACGGAAAATCAGAAGTTATAGCCGACCACGAGGTAATAACCCCAACCGGTAGACTTGATCGGGCCCTGCGGGGTGCCGATATCCGCGCCATCCTGCCACTGACCGCCGTTATGGAAATAACGCGCCACGAAAGAATAGTGCCAGTGATCGTAGTTCAGCGCCAAAATATGGCTGGAGGCGATAGAGTTGCCGGTGCGCACCTGTTTGCCGTTGATCGCGTTACCACTGTCCTTGCCCAGATCGGAACCGAAGTCGAAGTTGGTGAAGCCGATGTAGCTCAGGTTGCCGCCCCACACCTGGGTCAGCGGTACGAAGTATTTCACCTTGAAGCGGTAACCGTCCCAGCTGTTCTCGTTGGCAGCCTGGTAGTTTTCCCACTGGTATTTGGCATAGATGTTCATCGACAGGCTCATCGGCAGGCCGGTGTCGATATCGGTGCCCAGACCCATGTACCAGGTGTTTTGACGGCCGTCGGCGTTGTGGCCCAGATCATAGATGTAGTTGTTGGCGAAGTACCACTCTTTGAACGGACCGAAGCTCAGATCGGTGCCGGTCAGTTTGTCGATGGAGAAACGTGGTTCAATCTCCATAAACAGTGGGGAGCCTTTGTCCCAGATACCGCGATCCGGGGTGTTGCCTACGCCGAAGAACTTCGGCACGTCAACGTAACCGTAGAAATCGAACCAGTCTTTCTTGGCGAAGGCTTCGTATTCGAGATACACATCGTTATTCAGCTGCGGCCCGAAACGGGTGTGGTAGCTGCCCACCACGTTAACGCTCTGGTGCCACCAGTCGGAGACATATTGACTGTCTTTGCTATCAGCCATTGATGATGCACTGTAAGACGCTGCGAGCAGTACACCTGCTGCGAGAGCTATTTTTTTCATTTTATTACCACATGCTTAAAGGGCCATTTCCTGCCCGTTTAGAAAAGATGACAATGAGTCTGCCGACACCTGGCGTTGTCTTCACACAGAAACTCGGATGACGCGCGCATTATAGAAACCACTGACTGTAAGAATCTGTGATCCAGTTACGCATTTCGCGAATAGGTAATCGATTGCGTTCACATTTGTCAAATTATGTTTCATGCAAATTCACATTCGCTGTGATTTTTGTCATGCACCGCGTTTTTTAGCGCAGTTTTTGAGCCAACTGTCATCAACCGGCAATGAAGAGGAGTACGGCATTCAAGCGGGAAATGCCGGCGAAAACTCGCCGGCGAGAGAGAAGCGGCAGCCGATCACGCTGGCCACATCGAACGACGAATGAGGCTGCAAAAATTACCGCGAACAAAGCTCGGTTCCTTATCCGCCAGCACGTCCGCTTTGACGTTGCCGAAGGTGCTGTCCGGCTTATGTCGAATCCCGTCGTAAAACGCCTGAATAATCGCTTCCTTGAAGTTTGCCCCGCGGGGATGCAGCTCCACTACCTGCTCTCGCAGCGCCGCGTCATAGCCCTGGTAATTGATCCCTAACACATCCATCTCTACTCCCGCGGTCACCAGCGCAATCAGCGGGTGCATGTATTCCGGGATCCCCGGCGTGGTGTGTAACGCGATCGCCGTCCATACCCGATCGATATCCTGACGGCTGACCCCGTGCCCGCGTAAAAACTCGGCCGCCGCATCGGCGCCATCCACTTCGAAACGTTTGTCGCAGCTGCAGTGATCGTGCGTCAGTCCCATATCGTGAAACAGGCAGCCGACGTACAGCAGTTCAGGATCGTAAACCAGCTTGCGCTGCTGCCCCGCCAGCGCCGCCCAGTAATACACCCGGCTGGAGTGGTGAAACAGCAGATCTGATTCGGTGTCGCGCACTAACTCGGTCGCCTGACGCGCCATCGCGCTATCCGGCACGCTGATGCCGTTGATGGTTAAACTCATAACTCGATTCTCCCGTTGTCTGGAACCCGGTTAGATTAGGCGTTACACTGAATGTCCTCAATTGCCATTAATCAACCATTAGGGACATCCCCCATTCATCGGGATATCGCATGCCATGAGTAAAACCATCGCTATTCTCGCTGTGCCACAGGTGCAGCTGCTGGACGTTTCCGGTCCGCTGGATGTTTTCGCCGAGGCCAATCTGCAAGCCGGCTATGCCGCCTATCATCTGCAGGTAGTCGGAAAGACGCTGGCGCCGATCGTGTCCTCATCCGGCGTCAAACTCGTCCCGGATCTCGCCATCACCCAATGGCGTGAACAGGCGATCGACACGTTGCTCATCGCCGGTGCACCGGGTATCGCCGACGGCGAAAGCGAAACACGCACGCTGGACTGGCTACGCAGAGTGGTACCCCGCACTCGCCGCTACGGCTCGGTGTGCAGCGGCGCTTTTCTGCTGGCGGAGGCCGGCCTGTTGGATGGGCGGCAAATCACCACCCACTGGGCGGTAGCCGATCAATTGTGTCGCCGCTATCCTCAGGTCACGGTGGATAAAGACGCCATTTATGTGCGTGACGGGCGCCTGCAGACTGCCGCTGGCGTGACCTCAGGGCTGGATCTGGCGCTGATAATGGTGGAAGACGATTTAGGACGTGAGATCGCGCAGCGGGTCGCGGCCCAACTGGTGATGTTTTTCCGCCGTCCCGGCGGGCAGATGCAATTCAGCTATCGGGAACAGGCGACCCTGGCCGGGCGCTCAATGCTGCAGGAAGTGCAACGCTGGGCGATAGACAATATCGGGTTACCGCACAACGTAGCCAGCCTGGCGGAACGCGCCGGCGTCACCCCGCGGCATTTCAGCAGGCTGTTCGGCAACGAGGTCGGCACCTCTCCCGCTAAATGGCTCGAGGAAGCCCGCATCGCCGAAGCGCGCAGGTTATTGGAACTCGGCGTATTGGCGCCAAAACAGGTGGCGGCGCATTGCGGTTTTTCCAGTGCAGAGCTGATGCGGCGGGCATTTATCCGCCGGCTGGGGGTAACGCCGGCGGACTATCGAAAAATGTTTCTCGGTAAACAACTGCGGCGCGAAAGCTGAGATCAGTTCACCGCCGGCACCGCTTTGGCGATGTTTTCCTGGCGGAACGCCACCTCTTCACCGTTTTTCACCTCCCAACTGGCGACCGGAATATCGGTCTTGGGCGCCGCCGCGACGACCGAGCCGTAAATCAGCTTGTCGTCGCGACGCAAAATATAAACGTCGAGCTGATATTCATGTCGCAAATTCGCCGTGGTCAGGCGAACGGTATCGCCGCGCTCATAGTGATGCACGTCGATTTCAGGCTGTTGAATAAATTGAATGTCGCTTCTCATCGTCGTCGTTCCTTCAGGCAACATGGCTAGTTAAATTCTAGTTCAACATTGCGACGACAGCGGATAATTTCCGTTAATTTCCGCGAGTTGCCCGCCAACAGATCAGCGAACCGAGAGTGACCATCGCCACGCCCTGCCAGAAATTGACGGTCAGCGAGGTGTGCAACACCAACGCGGCGAACACCGCCGACAGCACCGGGGTAAAATAGGAGACGGTGGCCAGCAGCGTCATGTTGCCGTGCAAGATGCCGACGTTCCAGGCGGCATACCCCGCCCCCATAGCCACCCCGGCGCACAGCAGCGTTACGGTCACGCCGAGGCTGAACTGCATGCCGCTTTCCGCGCTGAAGGCGTACTTCAGCCACAGCGCCAGCGCGGTCAGCACGATGAACAGCACCACGCCGTTGCTGCCCTGGGCGATCTTCTTGGTCAGGTTGCAATACAGCGCCCAGATCACCGCACCGCTGAAGGCCAGCGCGTAGCTGAGCGGGTTGCTGCGCACGTTGGCCAGCATCTGCGCCGGCGACCAGCCGCCCTCGCCGCTCATGATCCAACCGATGCCGAACAGCGACAGCAGCAGCCCCGGCAGCAGCCACCATTTCGCTCTTTGGCCGTTAAGCACCAACGCCATCAGCACGGTGAAACAGGGCCACAGGTAGTTGATCATGCCCACTTCTATCGCCTGCAGGCGGGTGTTGGCGTAGCCGAGCGACAGCGACAGGCAGATCTCGTAACTGACGAACAGCAGGCTGCCGACGATGAGATAAGGCCGCGGAAAGCTGCGCCATTTCGGCACGCCGAGCGCCACCAGCAAAAACACCGCGCTGACGCTGTAGATCATCGCCGCGCCGCCGATCGGCCCCAGCCCTTCGCTGACGCTGCGGATCAGGCCGACGACGCTGCTCCATAGCACGATGGCCAACAAACCGAGCAACGTGGCGCGGGTACGCAAGGGCAAAGCGGGCATAAGGCAGGTCCAATAGGTTATTTTTTATCAGTTTTTTCACTCTACTGCCGCACGCGCCAAAAAGAAAGGCGGGAAACTCCCGCCTGTGAATTTATTGCTGCGGTTGCCGCTCCAACTGCGGCGGCGGCTGACGAAAACGTCGGGTCAGCCAGGCCAAATAGCCGAAACCCAGCGTCGCCCAGATAAGCCCCATGGTCAGCGAGCTCTTCTCCAGGTTCAGCCACAGCACCCCCACCGTCAACGCCCCCACCAGCGGCAGGAACAGGAAGTTGAAGCGATCCTTCCAGCTTTTGTTGCGCCCTTCGCGAATAAAGAAGTGGCTGATCACCGACAGGTTAACGAAGGTAAAGGCCACCAGCGCGCCAAAGTTGATCAGCGCCGTAGCGGTCACCAGATCGAACGACAGCGCCGACAACGCCACCAGCCCGACCATCAGTACGTTCAGCGCCGGCGTGCGCCATTTGGGGTGGATATAGCCGAAGAATTTCTCCGGGAACACGTTGTCACGCCCCATCACATACAGCAGGCGCGACACGCTGGCGTGCGACGCCAGGCCGGAAGCCAACGTGTTGATAAAGGTCACGCACAGGAAGATCGACTGGAACAGCTTGCCGCCGACGTACAGCGCGATCTCCGGCAGCGCGGCGTCGGGTTGGTGAAAGCGTTGAATGGTCGGGAAAAACAGCTGGATAAAGAACGAAACGCTAATAAAGATCACCCCGCCGTACAGCGCAGTCAGGAAGATGGCGCGCGGAATAACCTTGGCGGCGTCGGGCGTCTCCTCGCACAGCGTGGTGACCGCGTCAAAACCGAGGAACGAGAAGCACAGGATAGTCGCGCCGGTAATGATCGGCAGCAGGTGGGCATTCTCGCTGAGGAACGGCCGCAGGCTCCACACCGTGCCCATCCCCTCGCCGTTGTGCAGGCCGCGCACCACCAGGTAGATAAATACCAGAATGATCGCCACCTGCGCCAGCACGAACAGGGTATTGAAGTTGGCCACCAGATTGACGCTTTTCAGGTTGATGGCGGTGATCAGGATAACGAAGCCCACCACCCACACCCAGGGCGGCACTTCCGGGAACAGCGCGGTCAGATAAATCTTCGCCAGCAGCGTGTTGATCATCGGCAGGAACAGATAATCCAGCAGCGACGACCACCCCACCAGAAAACCGACGTGCGGGTTGATCGCCTTCTGCGCATAGGTGTAGGCAGAGCCGGCGGTAGGAAACTGGCGCACCAGTTTGCCGTAGCTGATGGCGGTGAACAACACGCCGGCCAGCGCCAGCAAATAGGAGGTCGGCACATGGCCGTCGGTGAGGCCGGAGACAATGCCGAAGGTGTCGAACACTGTCATCGGGGTCAGATAGGCCAGGCCCATCATCACCACCTGCCACAGTTTGAGGGATTTGCGCAGCTGCGGTTTGCCCGCCGGGCCGCTGTCGATGGCTTTAATCGTCATGGCAGTTCCCCTTTTGGTCCTCTGCTGTCAACCGTGCAACGTCATTCAGAGAGGCCGCGGGGAAACTGCTGTTCAGGCGGCGGGAAAAACGATTTGGGGTCACTGTCGGGCGGCCGGCGACCGGCCCGTAGGCACTGCGGCACAGGCAGACGCCTGCGCATGGGGATGACTGAGTCATGGTTATTTCCTCGTCGGCGTCCTGTACGCCGTGATAGAAGAAATTCTGTACCGCAGCGCGCAGCCTCACCGGCCACAGGAGAGCCGATGAAATGCGCCGGACGCGCGCGGTAGTCGTTAGGTGAGCGGGATCAGGCGTTTTTCAGCATCCACTCGATTTCGGTTTCGGTGATCAGACGCTCGAACTGCACCAGCTCGTCGGTTTTGCAGGCCAGGTAGACATGGCTGAAGCGTTCGCCCAGCAATGCATTGAGCACCGGCTGATGTTCAAACTCGTACAGCGCGTCGCTCTGGCGGATTGGGAACGGCAGCCCGTCCTGCTCCAGCCCGTTGCCGGTCACCGGCTCAGGCAGCGGCAATGCGGTTTCCAGGCCGTAGACGATGCCGGCCAGAATGGTCGCCATCACCAGATAAGGGTTGGCGTCGGCGCCCGCCACGCGATACTCCACGCGGTGGTTGTCGCGATCGCCGCAGGGAATGCGCAGCGCCACGGTGCGGTTGTTATGCCCCCAGGAAGCCTGGGTCGG
The DNA here is from genome assembly GCF_057197125.1 of Serratia sp. LSHTC3. Lineage (NCBI taxonomy): Bacteria > Pseudomonadati > Pseudomonadota > Gammaproteobacteria > Enterobacterales > Yersiniaceae > Serratia > Serratia sp. LSHTC3. The sequence continues at coordinate 817,721 of NZ_JBXUNP010000002.1, read as the reverse complement.
CACATACATGCCGGGCTGGAAACGGCGATAGGCGTTGACATTCGGCGCCAGCAGCGCCATCGAGGACGGCATCAGGGCGATCATGCCCGCCAACGCCTGTTTCAGCAGCGCCGAATCTTCGCCGTCGTCGTCGGCGAACACATTGTCGCCTTGCGCATTCAGCATGCTGATGTGCACGTGCATGCCGCTGCCGGCGTGCTCTTCATACGGTTTGGCCATAAAGGTGGCTTGCATGTTGTGGTTCTCGGCCACCATGCGCACCAACCGTTTCAGCGCCAGCGCATGGTCGCAGGCCTGCAGCACATCATCGGTATGGTGCAGGTTGACTTCGAACTGCCCCGGCGACGCCTCCGCCACCGCGCCGTCCGCCGGAATGCCCTGCAAACGGGCCAGCTCGTCGATTTCGCTCAGCACATCAGCGAAATGGTTCAGGTTATCGACGGAGTACACCTGGCTTTGGGTGTTGCGCTCCTGGGTTCCCGGCGCGCAAGGCGGCTGCAGATAGCCCTCCGCATCGCGTTGACGATCGATGAGATAGAACTCCAACTCTACCGCTACCACGGGGGAAAGCCCACGCTGACGCAAACGCTGCCACACTCGGTTCAGCACATTGCGCGGTTCAACGTCAAAGGGAGTGCCATCTTCATCCAGCATGGTGAGCAGCACCTGCGCGATATATTGCGGGTCCGCCGCCGACGGCGTCAGCGTGCCCGGCACCGGCACGCACACGTGATCCGGCTCGCCCAACTCCTGCCCCAGCCCGGCCTCTTCTACGACGTTGCCGAGAATATCCATCGCAAATACCGACGCCGGGAAGTAACAGCCTTTTTCCAGCTTATTCAGACCGCCGACCGGGATGCGTTTACCGCGGAAGCTGCCGTTCAGATCGGTCAACAGGACGTCGACATGTTGGGTTAACGGATAACGTTCCAGGTACTTCTTCACTTCGCGCTGGAACGCGCTACTTCGTCTCTCTTCACTGTGCTGAACAAAGTTTTCCACTTCTACGATGTTGGTCTGCATGGTTCACCCGCCGTTTGTGTTTTGCTGTCGTCGATGTTTATTGACCGTCTTGTTCAATATAATGCCCACAAATGAAACGTAGATGAAACAAATTTGTTTTGCAAGTGTTACTTTTGGTTTGAATATTGCCCAATCGACTGCTAGATTTATAGAATATTGAACGAAATCGGCGGTGGAGAAGCTTATCGTTCATAATTTCGAACGTACCAAGGGGATAGCATGGACAATATATTTAACAGACCAGTCATCGGCGTCGTCATGTGCAGGTATAGGTTAAACGGGCACCTCACACAGACCTTGCAAGAAAAGTACCTGAATGCCGTTATCACCGCCGGCGGCTTGCCGATCGCCCTGCCGCACGCGCTGGCGGAGCCGGAAATGCTGGCGGAACTGTTGCCACGCCTCGACGGCATTTTGCTGCCGGGCAGCCCCAGTAATGTGCAGCCGCACCTTTATGGTGAAAACGGCGATGAGCCTGACGCCGATCCTGGCCGAGACGCGTTGAGCCTGGCGCTGCTCCGCCAGGCGTTCGACAGGCGCATTCCCCTTTTCGCCATTTGCCGCGGCATGCAGGAGATGGTGGTCGCCACCCAAGGCACCCTGCATCGCCGCCTGTACGAACTGCCCGAGCTGCTGGAGCATCGTGAAGATCACGACCTGCCGCTGGAACAGCAATACGCCCCCGCCCATGAAGTCATCGTTCAGGAAGGGGGGCTGCTTTCGCAACTGATACCGGATTGCAACAGATTCTGGGTGAACTCGCTGCACGGCCAGGGCGCCAAAACCCTGGGCGCGAGCGTTCGCATCGAGGCGCACGCCGCCGACGGACTGGTGGAGGCGATCAGCGTGCGCGATCAGCCCTTCGCGCTCGGCGTGCAGTGGCACCCGGAGTGGAACAGTGACGAGTACGCCCTGTCGCGCCTGTTGTTTGATGGTTTCATCACCGCCTGTCGGAACTATCAAAAGGAAAAACGCCCATGAGCGACGTCAGCTTGGCACCGGGAAAACGTCTGTCGCAGATCCGTCAACAATTGGGGTTGTCGCAGCGCCGGGTCGCCGAACTGTCTGGGTTAACCCACAGCGCCATCAGTACTATCGAGCAAGATAAGGTCAGTCCGGCCATCAGCACGCTGCAAAAGCTGCTGACGGTATACGGTCTGTCGCTGTCGGCGTTTTTCGCCGAGCCGGAAAAACCGGCGCAGCCGCAGATCGTGATAGGCAGTGACGATCTGATCGAAATCGGCAGCCAGGGCGTTTCGATGAAGCTGATCCACAACGGCGATCCGAACCGCACGCTGGCAATGATGATCGAGACCTACGAACCGGGCACCACCACCGGCGAGCGCATCAAACACCAAGGGGAAGAGATCGGCACGCTGCTGGAGGGCGAAGTGGTGCTGCAGGTCAACGGCCAGAGCTATCACCTGCTGGCCGGGCAGAGCTACGCCATCAATACCGGCATTCCCCACAGCTTCAGCAACACGTCGGCGCGCATTTGCCGGATTATCAGCGCCCATACGCCGACGACATTCTGATCAACGGAGCCAGGCATGAACTTTCACCATTTGCAGTATTGGCAACAACGGGCGCAGGCCCTGAAGATTGAGCACCAGCTGTTTATCGACGGCCGCTACCAACCGGCCGCCGCGGGGAAGCGTTTCGCCGTGGAAGATCCCGCCGGCCGCCGTGAGCTGGCGCAGGTCGCGCGCGGTGAAGCCGCCGACATCGATCGGGCGGTCAGCGCGGCGCGCGCCGCCTTTGAACGCGGCGACTGGGCGCAGGCCGCGCCGGCGCAACGCAAAGCCACGCTGCTGCGCTTCGCCGATCTGATGGAGCAGCATCACGAAGAGCTGGCGCTGCTGGAAACGCTGGACACCGGCAAACCGATTCGCCACAGCCTGCGCGACGACGTGCCGGGCGCTATCCGCTGCATCCGCTGGTACGCCGAAGCGATCGATAAGGTGTACGGCGAAATCGCCCCCACCGGCCGCGATGCGCTGGCGCTGATCGAACGCGAGCCGATCGGCGTGGTCGGCGCCATCGTGCCCTGGAACTTCCCGCTGCTGCTGGCCTGCTGGAAACTCGGCCCGGCGCTGGCCGCCGGCAACAGCGTGGTGCTCAAACCCTCCGAAAAATCGCCGCTGAGCGCCATCCTGCTCGGCAAACTGGCGCAACAGGCCGGGCTGCCGGACGGCGTGCTGAACGTGGTGCCCGGCTACGGCCACGACGCCGGCAAGGCGCTGGCGCTGCACCGCGACGTCGACGCCCTCACCTTTACCGGCTCTACGCTGGTGGCGAAACAGCTGATGATTTACGCCGGCGAATCGAACATGAAGCGCGTCTGGCTGGAGGCCGGCGGCAAGAGCGCCAACATCGTCTTCGCCGACTGCCCGGATCTGGATCAGGCCGCCCGCAGCGCCGCCGCCGGCATCTTCTACAATCAGGGGCAGGTGTGCATCGCCGGCACTCGCCTTTTGGTCGAAGCGAGCATTGAGCACGCGTTCCTGCAGGCGCTGCGCAAACACGCGGCGGCCTTCGTGCCCGGCGACCCGCTCGATCCCGCCACGGTGATGGGCACGCTGATCGACAGCGGCCACTGCGAGAAAGTGGCCGGCTATATCGATCGGGGGCTGAGCCAAGGCGCCGCGCTGTTCCTCGACGGGCGCGACCATCCGCAGGGCGACCACGCCGGCTATCTGGGGCCGACCATCCTCACCCAGGTGGACAATGTCATGAGCGTGGCGCGCGATGAAATCTTCGGCCCGGTGTTGGCGGTGACCGCCTTCGACGACGAGCAACAGGCGCTGCAGCTGGCCAACGACAGCGACTACGGCCTCGGCGCCGCGGTCTGGACCCGCGATCTGGCGCGCGCGCACCGCATGGCGCGCCAGCTGAAAGCCGGCACGGTGTTCGTCAACAACTACAACGACGGTGACATGACCGTGCCGTTCGGCGGCTATAAGCAGAGCGGCAACGGCCGCGACAAATCGCTGCACGCGCTGGACAAATTCACCGAATTGAAAACCACCTGGATCTCGCTGGAATAAGGGCTTCTCTCATGACTGAACACGTAAAAAGCTACTATGCGGCCACGGCCAACGCTCATCAGCCCTATCCGCAATTGAATGAATCTCTCGAGTGCGACGTCTGCGTGATCGGCGGCGGCTATACCGGCCTCTCCTCCGCGCTGTTCCTGGTGGAAGCCGGTTACGACGTGGTGGTGCTGGAAGCGGCGCGCATCGGTTTCGGCGCCAGCGGCCGCAACGGCGGCCAGTTAGTCAACTCTTACAGCCGCGACATCGATGTGATCGAGGAGCGCTACGGCGCGGAAAGCGCCCGCCTGCTCGGCAGCATGATGTTTGAAGGCGCGGAGATCATTCGCAGCCGCATCAGCCGCTACGCCATCGACTGCGACTACCGCCCCGGCGGCATCTTCGCCGCCCTGAACAACAAGCAGTTCCATGCGCTGATCGAGCAAAAGCGCAACTGGGAGCGCTACGGCAATACCCAGCTCGAGCTGCTCGATGCGGACCGGGTGCGCCAGGAGGTCGCCAGCGATCGCTATGTCGGCGCGCTGCTCGATCACAGCGGCGGCCACATCCATCCGCTCAATCTGGCGCTGGGCGAGGCCGAGGCGATTCGCCTGCAGGGCGGGCGCATCTTCGAGCAATCGGCGGTGACGAACATCCGCCACGGCGAACCGGCGCTCATCAGCACCGCCAACGGCCAGGTGAAGGCGCGCTTCGTCATCGTCGCCGGCAACGCCTACCTGGGCGACAAGCTGGAGCCGCGGCTGGCCAAACGCAGCATGCCGTGCGGCACTCAGGTGGTGACCACCGAACCGTTGGCGCCGGAGATCGCGCAGGCGCTGATCCCGCAGAATTACTGCGTGGAAGACTGTAACTACCTGCTGGATTACTACCGCATCACCGCCGATCATCGCCTGCTGTACGGCGGCGGCGTGGTGTACGGCGCGCGCGATCCGGACGACATCGACAACCTGATCCGGCCAAAGCTGCTGAAGACCTTCCCGCAGCTGAAAGGGGTGCGTATCGACTATCGTTGGACCGGCAACTTCCTGCTGACGCTGTCGCGCATGCCGCAGTTCGGCCGGCTGGAGAATAACGTGTACTACATGCAGGGCTACAGCGGCCACGGCGTGACCTGCACCCATCTGGCGGGCAAGCTGATCGCCGAGCTGATGCGCGGCGACGCCGAACGCTTCGACGCCTTCGCCAAGCTGCCGCACCTGCCGTTCTTCGGCGGACGCAACCTGCAGATCCCGTTCACCGCCATCGGCGCGGCCTACTACACGCTGCGCGACCGCATCGGCGTCTAAAACAGCAGGCCCGGTCATCATGGCCGGGCCTGTGCGTTAACGCTTAGACGATCTTCGGTTGGCCGTCCGAGGCGGTCGCCCCGCCATCGACCGGAATGTTGGCGCCATTGATAAAGCTGGCGTCGTCGCTGGCCAGGAACGCCATCACCGCCGCCACTTCTTCCGGCTCCGCCGCACGCCCCAGCGCGATGCGCTCATTGAACTTGTCGCGGATCTCCTGCGGCCAGCCGTTGGTCATGTTGGTTTTGACCAGGCTCGGGCAGACCGAGTTGATGCGCACGCCGTCACCGCCGTGATCGAGCGCCATGGCGCGCGTCAGATTGACCACCGCGCCTTTCGCCGCGCAGTAATAGGCCGCGCCCCAGTCACCGCCCAGGCCGGACACCGACGCGGTATTGACGATGCAGCCCTTGGTCTTCAGCAGGTGCGGCAAGGCGAATTTGGAGCAGAACACCACGCCGTCGATATCGACCCCGGCGATGCGACGCCAGTCGTCGATGCTGGTTTCCAGCACGCTGCCCGCCACGTGTACGCCGGCGTTGTTCAGCAGGACGTCGATGCGGCCCAGTTTTTCCGCCACCTCGTTCATCATTTTTTCAACCGCGACGTGATCGGACACATCGATATGCACCGCCATCGCCCGGCCCTGCGGCAGCGAAGCGGCGACCTTGTCCACCGCTTCCTTGGCCCAGTCGGCCAGCACCACGATCGCGCCCTCGGCGGAGAAACGCCGCGCCGCCGCTTCCCCCATGCCATTGCCCGCACCGGTGATAACCACGACTTTATTGTCAAAACGCATGAGACCTCCTCCATGTGAACGTATTTATATAAGTCATACAAATCTCATTACCCCGAGGATAAGACGCCTCTTCGCGGAGAGCCAGTCAAAACGTGCGGTTTATTAACCAAAAGGAGGTATGACAGTGATTTCAATGCGCTGGATTAACCTTTATCGGATTTTGGCCAACATATTGATGGAAAAAAATAAAATTCCAGGCAGTCACTATTTTTCGGGCGGATTGTCAGCAAGCGGAATTATTGCAGGTATGCGGTTATCTTCACCCAGAGATAAGCGATGCGAATGGAAAACGGCAGCCGCCCGTCGGCGGCCGCGACTATTTTTTCTCGATGGGAACAACCAGCAGATCAACGTTCAGCTCGTTGATCGCCTGACGCGCCGAAGAGACCAGTCGGCTCCAGACATCATGATGGTGGCCGAAGATCACCAGATCGAACCCTTTTTCCTTCGCCACCCGGTTCAGCTCTTCCGTCAACGCACCGCGGCTGACGATCACCTCTTCCACCGGATACGACGACTGCCCTTTGATCGCATTGAGCATATTCTTCACCCGCTCCGAAAAGGTGCGATCGGTGTAGTTGTAATCGCCCACGCCCAGATCGACGTAATAGCCGGCGCGGTGGATGTCGATATAGATCAGGGAAAGTTTGGCATTGAGCGCGGCGGCCAGTCTGGCGCCCTTGCCCAGCAGGAACTCGGCGTCTTCGCTGAGATCCGTGGCGACAACGATATGCCGGTAAGCCATGATGGCGGCCCTCCTCGTCAGATCCGTAAACAGGATGGCGCTCCTTGCCGCATGTTTCTTATGCATCTTAAGTTTAGTCCAGCGCCGGTTCCCTCGCCTGCCCCCTCGGCAAACGGTCGACGAGCGCCATCGCCTCGGTGCCCCAGGCATTCACCGGAATGTGCCGCATGCGTAACTCTTCCCGGCCGTCATCGGAGCGGCGGCGCGATCGGTCGGGTGGATTCTGTGCGGGATTCGTTATAAAACTAACGGTACTCTTGTTGTAACAGGCAATCTTCCATGATCGATATGTCCGCCGTACTCGCCGTTTTCACCGTGTATATTGTCGGCGTGGTGATCCCCGGCCCCAATTTCGTCGCTGTCGCTCACAAAGCCGTTTCAGCACGCCGGACAGAGGCGTTTGCCTTGGTGGCCGGCATCGTGCTGGTCAATCTGTTCTGGGCGAGCAGCGCCCTTCTTGGCATCGGCGTGGTTTTCGCCCTGTTCCCCTGGCTGGCTATGGCGATTAAAGTCGCCGGCGCCGGCTATTTAATGTGGTTCGGCTATCGGCTTATCGCCCAGGCGGCGCCCTCTTCCGGCACCCCAGCGGCCACCGGAAAAAGCGGTTTTCGCGCCGCCTTTCTACAGGGTATCGCCACCAACATCGCCAACCCCAAATCCATTGCGTTTTACGCCGCCGTCTTCTCATCAGCGGCGCCCAGCCATGTTTCTACACCGACTTTCCTCGCCATGCTGCTGGAAGTCGCGGTGATAGCCAGCTTGTGGTATGGGCTGGTGGCGCTGGTATTGTCGCACGCGCCTGTCGCCGGCGCCTACCGCCGCAGCAAGGCTTGGATCGATCGCGCCTGCGGCACCTTGATCATCGCACTGGGACTGCGGCAGTTACTCAGCCGATGATCGCGATCCCCAGCCGCTCCAGCAGTTGAGCGGCCTGGTGACTGTCCATTTTAACGCCCTGCAGATCGGTGGTGCGTAAATCCAACTCACCCAGTTCCGCGTTGCTCAGATCGCACTGGGTGACATCGGCGGCGCGCCAGTCAAAACCGGAGAATTCGCCGCCGGACAGATCGGAGCCGCTGAAGCTGGCGCCGAGCACCTGCGCCCCGTGCCAGCGGTTTTCCCACAGCTCGCATTTCTCCAGCACCACCTTGGCGAAGTTGGCATAGCTCAGGTTGCTTTTGGTGATATAGGCGCTGCAAAACCAGGTGCGGCTGGTGATCATGTTCATAAAGCTGGCGCCGCGAAAATCGGCGCCCTGCGCGCGGCATTCGCGGATCTCCACCCCCAGCGCGCTGGCATGGCGGAAGTCGGCCATCGACAAATCGCAGCTTCTGAAGCTGGCGTCTTTCAGGATCGCGCGGCTGAAATTGCCGCCCTGTCGGCTGTCGCGATCGTAAAACTGGCAGCCGATAAACTCGGTACCGGTCAGATCGGCGCCCGAAAAATCGCACAGCATAAAACTGCCGTTTTCAATCTTCGCGCCGGTAAAGCGGTTACGGTCAATCTTTTCACCCTTCAACATCAGACTCATCGCAGCGCACCTGTTTATTTATACAGTCAGTGCGCATTTAATCCTATTCCGGCCGGGTTGGCAACCGTCGCCGATCGGCCGCCATCCGCTGCGGCCGGTTCGAACGCCACCTTGACGATACTGAACGTCTTGGTACTTTCCGCCTGAGCGACGTCGGCAAACAGCCGGGGGTAACGGGAGTTGACGACCCACACCTCGCCATCGCGCAGCGCGGCGCCGGTCGGCCCATCCAATCCCGGCGGCGCGGCGACCGCAGCGATACGCGCACTGGCCCAGCCGTCGGTCGAGGAGAGCAGCGTCACGTCACCGGACATGCTCCCCTTTTCACCCGGAAAAGACTGTACGATCACCAATTCATGGGCGTTTTTGAGCCGCAACCCGTCCGGCCCTTTTAAGCGTTGCGGCAACCTGATTGCACTTACCGCAGGCGTGGTATCCAGCGTCACCTTCCACAGCAGCCCGCGGGTGTAGTCCGCCGCAATCAGGTAGCCATCAGGGTGATACACGACGCCATTGAGATAGGGCCGCGTGCCCTGCGCAGCGGCGGGTGCGACGGCCGGCATCAAGCGCGCTGAGCGTACCAGAATCGATACCTGGTGCGTTGCCCGGTCGATCTTGTAAATCTGCGGCTGGAAGCTGTCGGTGACGTAGATATTGCCCTGCGCGTCGAGCGTCAGATCGTTGGCCAGCGTCGGCCCATGGCTTAGCGATGAAAGGTCGTACGTCTGCTGCAGCACGCCGGTATCGAGATTGAACTCCAGCACCTGCGCCACGCGATTGCGCGTGCCGGCGGCAGAGTTGCGGGACACGCCCACGTCTTCGTTGCACACCAGCACCCGGTTGCGCTCGGCGTCCACCAGCATGCCGGAGGTGGTGATAAGCCCCGTGCCGGTGGAAAACCGCCGATAGCGGCCATCCGGGTAGACCAGGCCAAGCTGCCCGCCGCGCAGGGAGGAGATAAGGAACGCACCGGCGCGTGCATTCCAGGCAATGCCCTCAGGGTAGGCGCCGGCGGGGTCCGGTGAAAACTCGATGCGTTGCGTGGCCTGCGCCTGCATAACGCCGCAGAGCAACAGCGCAGCGCCGGCCAACTGGGTGACGCGTCGGCGGCACGGCAATAAGAAAGAAAAGAAGCTGAAGCGGAACATGAGCATGACCCTGATGAGGACTCGGATCGCTAGAGTAGGATCGCGCCGCTCATGGCACCAGCCGGGAAAAAGGCAATGCGCCACTAAAAAAATCGCAGTAATCGGCGCAAAAAAAAACCGCCCGAGACGGGCGGTTGACGTGACGGCGAACCGTTACTTCAGGGCTTCCTGAATGGCGTCGGCCATCGGACCGATGTGCTTCTCCGCCGCCTTCAGCTGGAAGTCCACGCCGTTGCCATCGTTGGTGTCTGACAGCGTGGCCTTGATCAGTTCCAGCGCCGCCTGCACCGCCACCAGCCGTTTGTGCTGTTCGTCCGTGACCGGTTCGGCGCCCATATTGGCCGGATAGTAATGTTCTAACATCGCGATCTCCTTTTGATGACGTTAACCTCTAACCTACCAGAAAACCGTGCATTTACTAAGGAAACCAGACCGGGTGCGGCCGAGTGACGATAAATTGCACTATACTGGGCAAACACCCTCCCCTGTTACAGGATCATCGCCATGTCATTCCAGGGAAGCTGCCACTGCGGCGCCGTCACCTTCTCCGTAGACGCCGAACTGCCGACCGAAGCCCTCAGCTGCAACTGCTCGATCTGCCGCCGCAAAGGCCTGCTGCTGTCTTTCTTTCCCATCAGCGCGTTCACGCTCAGCAGCGGCCAAGACCGGCTCAGCACCTACACCTTCAATCAGCACAAGATCCGCCATCAGTTCTGCCGAGTCTGCGGCGCCCAGCCCTTTGCCTACGGCACCGCGCCGGACGGCGCCGCGATGTGCGCCGTCAATCTGCGCTGCGTGCCTGACGTCGCGCTCGATGCGTTACAGATCCACAGCTACGACGGGGCCAGCGTCTGAGCGAATCGCGCGCTCAGTCGAAGGCGACCCAGCCGGCGTCGGTTTCGGCGGATTGCACGCAGCGCGCCACCCACTTCACGCCCAGCGCGCCGGCCTGCACGTCCGGGTACCAGAAGTCGGCCAGGAAGGCCGCGTCGCGCCGATCGGTGGCGTCCATCGCCAGCGCGAAGCGGCGGTAGAGATTCGACCAGGCTTCAAACAGCCCCTCCGCATGGCCGCCGCCGATGCGATCGTCCGCCAGCGCCGACGCGGCGAGATACGGCATGCCGCGCTCCAGGATCCGCACCGGTTCGCCCTGCACTTCGAAGCGCAGCTGATTGGGTTGTTCATCCCACCACTCCAGGCTGGCCTTTTCACCGACAATGCGCACCTTTTGGCCGTGCATCGAACCGCAGTTGACCGCCGAAGCCCACACGGAGCCGATGGCGCCGTTGTGATACTCCATCAGCACATAGGCGTTGTCCTCCAACGGCGCGCGCGACGGCACAAAGCTTTGTCGGCTGCAGATCAGCCGCCGGATCTTCAGCTGCGGCGCCATGGTTTCCGCCAGGAACAGCGTGTGGGTCGCCAGATCGCCCAGCACATAGCTGGGGCCGACAAAGCGCGGATCGACCCGCCAGCGAGTGCTGGGATTATCCTGCTCCACCGGCGCGGCGTGGAAGCCGTGAGCGAACTGCATATTCACCAGCCGGATTTCACCCAGCCGGCCATCGGCAATCATCTGCCGCGCCTGCAAAATCATCTGGTGCCCGGCATAGCCATAGGTCACGCCGATGACTTTGCGCTGCCGCTCGCACAGCGCCGCCAGCGCCTGCGCCTCTTCGACGCTGAAACACAGCGGCTTCTCGCACACCACGTGCAATCCCGCCTCCAGCGCCGCCCGGCAAATGGCGTAATGGGTGTTGTTCGGCGTGGCGATCGAGACCGCTTCGATGCCGTCCGCCCGCGCGGCTTCGGCGCGGAACATCTCGGCATAATCCGCATAACAGCGCTCCGCCGCCACGCCCAGACTCCGGCCAAAATCACGCCCGCGTTCAGCGTCAATGTCGAACGCGCCGGCCAACAGAGTAAACGCGCCGTCGCGCAAGGCCGCCGAACGGTGGATGTAACCAATCTGGCTGGTGCCGCCGCCGCCGACCATGCCCCAGCGCAACGATCTCGCCAAAGGTTTGCTGCCGTTGATCATCGTGTTTCTCCTGATTAAAAGCCGAGGCCGCGCAAGTAGCGCAAGCTGGCGGTGACGTCCTGCAGGCTGCCCTGCACATTGCGCGGATCGCGCTCCTGCTCGATAGTGATCCAGCCCCGGTATCCGCGCTCGGCCAACAGCGCACGCAGCTGCGGATAATCGATCGCCCCGCTGCCCAACGGGCACATGACGCCCTCGGCGCAGGCGGTGAAGAAATCGACGCCGCGCGCCAGCACCTCGCGGAACACCTGCGGATCGACGTCTTTGAAGTGCAGATAATCGAGGCGATCAAAGTGCTTGCTCAGCCAGGCAGCCGGGTCCAGCCCGGCGTAATACAGATGGCCGGTATCCAGGCACAATCCGGCGGTGTGATGCGGAATGTCCGCCGCCAACCGGTCGATTTCGTCGGCGAACTCGATACAGCCGCCGGCGTGCGGATGCACCACCGGCCGCACGCCGTATTCCCGCCAGGCCAGTTCGCTGATGCGCGTAATGTGCCCGATCATCCTCTGCCACTCCGCCTGCGACAAACGCGGTGCTAAATCTGAACGCCCGGCGAATCTGGCGCGTTGCGGATTGCCGAAATCGATAATTACCAGGAACGGCGGCGCGGCGCGATCGCCCTCGCTCGGCTCCGCCCTGGGCGCCCGCGAGAGGTTGCGGCAAATCCGATGCGTCAGATCCAGCAGGCGCTCAATGTTCGCCTCGCTGACCAGATCGTCAAAAATCGTGCCGGCCACCAGCGACAGACGATGCTGCTCCAGCGCGGCGCACAGCGCCTCGCTCTGCGTCGGCAGATAGCCCCACGGCCCCAGCTCGATGCTGCGGTAGCCGGCCGCCGACGCTTCTTGCAGAACCGTGGTGTAGGGCGGCAAATGGGGGTTGTTCGGATCATCTACGCCCCAACTGCAGGGCGCATTGGCGATAGGCAAAGTCATGGCGACGGCTCCTTTTTTGCAGGGAATGCCGGCAGTATCAAACAAAAATTCCAAAACCATCAATAATGAAAATTTTATTTTTTGATAGAGATCGCGCTATTTTTGATAAAATATTTGATGGTTTTTAATCAAATATAGGCGGCGCCTGGCTGCGCCCAGCAGAATACGGCTCAGCGGCCGTCAGAGGTTTTCTTTGGTGATCACATCGAAGCGATTAATGATGTGGCGTAATCCCGGTTGTTCATCGGCGGCGAGCAACGTCTCGACGATCGTGGCGGCCAATTCGGGAATGCGGTGGCACAGCAGCAGATCCACCGTGCCGTCGAGCAGCGCCATTTCACCGCCCTGCACCGGGCCGTGGCACACCAGCGTGATGTCGCGCTGCCGGCCGCTCTCTCGCAACGCCTGAATAATGCCCTCCACACCGCCGCTCGGCGCGTACAGCGCCGCCAGCTCCGGGTGGCTCGCCAGCAGTTCACGCGTGACCCGGCGCGCCGTTTCCGCGTCCTCATGGCTGCGCACCGGCTCCAGCACGCGCTGGCCGCTCATCTGCTCACGCAGATAAGAGCGGAAACCGATCTCGCAGGCCTCCTGACACGTAAAACGGTTGTCGCCGATGATCACGCCGACGTCGCCCTGCCGCCGGCACAGACGGTCCACCGCCCAACCGGCGGTGCGGCCCGCTTTTTGATTATCCAGACCGATGTAGCCGGCGCGGCTGGGCACCGATAAATCCGACAGCAGCGCGAAGACGTTGATGCCCGCCTGGGCGGCTTCTTCTACGGCATAGTGGATCAGGGGGTGATCCAGCGCCAGCACGCCGATCGCTTCCACCTGGCGGCTCAATTGGCTAATGGCGGCGGCGGTGTCGCCGATGGCATTGAGAGAGTGAAAGATAAACTGCGGCGGCTGACCCGGCTCATGATACGGCGTCGCTTGCGCCATCAGTTCATCAGCCAGTTGCGCATAGAAAGAGTGTTCGCGCCGCAGCAGGATGAACCCCATTCTCAGGCGGCGTTCCGGCCTGCCCAGCACCGCCGACAGGCAGTGGGACTTCTCCAACGCGAACCCCAACTTTTTCGCCGCCTCAATCACCCGGCGCTGGGTGACGGGCCGCACCGACGCGCGTTGGTTGATCACCCGATCGACGGTGGCGATGCCGACCCGCGCCTCTCTGGCGATGGCCGCCATGGTGGTTTTCTTGCCGCTCATGTTCATCTCCATCAACGATTTGATGGGAAAATATCATAGCCGTTGCCGCCCCTGATGTGATGCCGTTCGCGATTAACGGTAGACGGAGAACTTCTTGGTCAGCGGCTTAAGCTGCTCGGTGTCACCGTAGAGCGCCACCGCCACGAAATCCAGCTGCTCGTAAGGGGTATTGGCGGTGTCGGCGATCTGCTGCTCGGCGGAGTGCGACAGCATGGTGGTGGTGAAGAAGTTGGACAGCACGCCCTCCTCCTTGCATTTGAGGATCAGGTTGCTGAGCTGGCTGCTGTTTTTAGCCTGCAGGATCACGATCGGGTAGTGGCTCATATTGGCACTGACGCCGTCGAGGCTGCTCGGATAGTGGTGAAACTCGCGCTGCTCGATCAGATCGGTGATGCCCGCCGTCAGATGGCAGGAGGCGTTAAACAGCGTGGCCGGTTCGTGATTGCGGTTGAGGATGATATAAAACTTTTTCTCGTTGTCGCTGTACATACTCTTCTCCTTGAATAGACAGCCAGTTTTACCCAACCGGCGCACGGTTTCAAGGCGCGATAAGGGGCCGCGTCCGGCCCCGTGATAGCACTGCCGGCTCAGACCGCGCCTTCGCCAGGCCCCAGCGGCTGGGCCACCTGATGCAGCACGGTGATGTTCTGCAAAATAGTGCCGCCGTCGATCGGTTTCATCTGGCCGTCGCGATCTTTATAGTGCGTCGGCTTGGCGCCGTGGAAGAACAGCCCGGCGTTGACCTGCACGCCCAGATACCCCGCGCTGGCCGGCAGGCGCTGCACGTCGGTCCAGGGGTTAGAAACCGGCACATACTGGAAGCCTGCGCTGGTCTTGGCATACAGCGGGCGCAACAGCGTGACAAAGGCCATCATCGGCGACAGCGCCTCTGTAAAGATCTGCACCGGCCGATCGACCGTCATCAAGAAACCCTGCGGCTGCTCCTCAACCGTGTCGAGGCTCAGGCTGCTGCTGATATCATCGCCCCGGCCGCCATAGCTCCATTCAATGGCCGGCGCCCGACTCTCGTTCATCATCTCTGACATACACTGCTCCTTATAAAGTGAATTCAACACGCCTGCTGCGTGCCGGAACAGTAAACCGCTGAACGGGCACCCGCATCCACGCCGGGCGGCACGCTGGCGCACCAAACAACGAGGCGCGCAAAATAAAGCTCGAAATGAATAATTTCCCCACGTGACAGCGCAGCATTTGAACGACTTCTGCCGTAGCGCAGAGGCATAGTGAGGGCGTTACCGCCACTGGAGAGTGTTATGACCGCGATTAAACCGGACGCCATCGACCGCATTTCCCCCGCCGCCACGCCCTGGCTGGCCGTCATCAACGTGCTGTTCGCCGGCATCGCCGCGGCGCTGCACGTGGGCAAGGCCACCATCGCGCTGCCGGCGCTGCAGGCCGAGTTCGGCCGCTCGCTGGAGGCGCTCAGCTGGGTCATTTCGGCCTTTCCCTTCGTCGGAGTGTTCGGCGGCATCGCCGCCGGGCTGCTGGTGCGCCGCTGGGGCGACCGGCGCCTGCTGGCGTTCGGGCTGCTGATCATCAGCGCCGCCAGCTTCGCCGGCGCCACGCTGCACGACTTCAGCGGGCTGATCGTCAGCCGCTTTGTCGAAGGCCTCGGCTTCGTGATCGTGGTGGTTGCCTCGCCGGCGGTGCTGAACCGCATCGTCGCCCCGGCGCAGCGCAACCTGGTGTTCGGCATCTGGAGCACCTTCATGCCGGCGGGCATCGCCATTTCACTGTTTTTCGGCCCGCATCTGGCCGACTGGCAGCAGAGCTGGCAGGCCGGTGCGGCGTTGACGCTGCTGGCCGCCCTGCTGCTGCCGCTGACCACGTCCCGCCGCGTCGCCAAGGCGCACGTTCCGCCGTTGCCGCTGCGACAAGCGCTGGGCGCTATGCTGCGGGCGCGCCAGCCGCTGTTGCTGGCGCTGATGTTCACCGCTTACAACCTGCAGTTTTTCTCGGTAATGACCTTTTTGCCGATCTTTCTGATGCAGCGCATCGGCCTGTCGCTGGCGGCCGCCGGCGGCATCAGCGCGGCGGCGGTGGCGGCCAACATCATCGGCAACCTCGCCGCCGGCGTGCTGCTGTCGCGCGGGCTGCCCGCCAGAACGCTGCTCGCCGCCACCAGCCTGTTGATCGGGGTCTTCGGCGTCGGAATTTTCCTGCCGATGACGCCCAACGGCCTGCTGATCCCGCTGTGTTTCCTGTTCTGCGCCATCGCCGGCATACTGCCCGCCACCATTCTGGCCGCCACGCCGGCGGCGACGCCGGAACCGACGCTGCTGCCGCTGAGCCTCGGGCTGGTGATGCAGGGAAACTACCTCGGCCAGGTGATCGGCCCGGTCGCGCTGAGCGCCATCGTGGCCGCAGCCGGCTGGGCTGCCCCGGCGTGGCTGGTGCTGGCGGCGGCGGTGTCTGGAGCGGTATTGGCGCTGGCGGCTACGCTTGCGTCAGGAAATCGATGAATTTCCGCACCTTCAGCGGGACAAAGCGCGCATAGGGGTAAAGCAGGATGAAGGGACGCGAGGCGCCGGCGTAATCTTTCAATACCTCGACCAGCGCCCCGCTGCTCAACTCTTGTTCGACGGTAAAACGATACACCTGCATCAGTCCGGCGCCGCTTTTCACCAGCGTCAGCGTGGCGAGGTAATCTTCCTGGCAAAGCCAGCGCCCGGCAGTATCCACTTTGCTGTTTTCGCCCTGAACCTTAAACGTCCAGGCGGTTTTTCTGCCGGTGCTGGGCAACGCATACTGAATGCAATCGTGCCGGGCCAGATCCGCCGGCGTGAGCGGCGCAGGGTGGCGTTGCAAATAGCCCGGCGTCGCCACCACGATCAGTTCAGCCTCCTCCAGACGCCGCGCCGCCAGGCCGGAGTCGTTCAGCTCGCTGCCGCGAATGGCGACGTCGAATTTATCTTCGGAGAAATCGATATTCTGATTGCTGACGTGCAGATTCAGCTTGAGATCGGGATAGCGTTGCGCAAACTCGGGCAAACGCGGCAACAGCCTAAAATGCGCGTACAGCGTCGGCGCGCTGATGCTAAGCGTGCCCACCGGTTTGTCCCGTTCGCCGGAAATGCTCGCCTCGGCCTCCATCAGCTGGCTCAGCGCCCGGCGACATTCCAGGTAATAACGCTGGCCGGCATCCGTGACGCGCATCTGGCGTGTGGTGCGGATAAACAGCTTCGCCTGCAATCGCGTCTCCAGACGCGCGACCGAGCGGCTGACCGCCGCAGGGGTTATCCCGGCGGCATTGGCCGCTGCGGTGAAGCTGCCGGTTTCTACCGTCAGGCAAAACAGCTCGATGCTGCCCACCTGAACGTCGTCAAAATGGCGTTGCATGTCTCTCCCTGCTAATTCATTACATAAGGTATAAATTAAAGTTCTTTCCCCCTCATTTTTCAATCATCAGGTATGGATTACCGTTCACGTACGATCAATCCCTATCCTGTCGAGGAGAGAAAATGAGCAAAGTAAAAACGGTCATCGTCACGGGCGCATCGAGCGGCTTGGGCTTCGCCATCGCGCAAGCCTACCTGGCGCGCGGCTATCAGGTTGTCGCAAACGCCCGTTCGCTTGAACGGCTGCAGGCGGCGGCGGACAAACTCGGCCGCCCGGCCAATCTGCTGCTGGCGCCGGGAGACATCGCGCTGCCGGAAACCGCCGAACGGTTGTTCAGCCTGGCGATACAGGCTTTTGGTCAGGTAGATATTCTCATCAATAACGCCGGCATATTTATCGCCAAGCCGATCGCCGACTATACGCCGGAGGAGGTCGACGCGATGGTGGCAACCAATCTGAAAGGCTTCTTCTACCCGGCGCAGGCCGCCGCCCGGCATATGCAGCAACGCGGTGCCGGCCACATCGTCGCCATCACCGCGTCGATCGCCATGCAGCCCAACAGCAAAGTGCCCGCTTTGCTGCCGGTGCTGATTAAAGGCGGCCTTAACCACGCCGTGCGCGAGCTGGCGTTGGAGCTGGCGCCGCACAACGTGATGGTCAACGCCGTGGCGCCCGGCATCATCGCCACGCCGATGCATCAAAATGATGAACAGAGTCTGGCGCAGATGCGGCAACTGGCGCCAACCGGCCGCGTCGGCCAGCCGCAGGACATCGTCGATGCGGTGCTGTATCTGACCGACGCCAATTTCGTTACCGGCGCGGCGCTCGCGGTTGACGGCGGCGCCACCGCCGGCGTCTGGTGAAACCGGGGAGAAACGCCATGCCATACGTCAACATTAAAGTGACCGACGAAGGGGTCAGCGCCGCGCAAAAGCGCATGCTGATCGAGGGAACCACCGCGCTGCTGGAGCAGGTGCTGAATAAGCCACGCCACACCACTTTCGTGGTGATTGACGAGGTAGCCACCGACAACTGGGGCGTCGGCGGAGAGAGCGTCACCGCCCTGCGCGCCAAAGAACGAGGCGAATGACGGGCGATTTATTCTGGGGATCCAGTGTTGTAGGGTACAGCTGCTAGTTATCGTTATCGGGTCTGCGTGGTGAGATCAATCACGCTCAGCGCGAAGGATAAGGCCAGTGATGGTCCAGACCCGATAATGACAAGGCGCCGGTCGCGGCAAGATAAACCAGCACACCGGCGAAAGCGATCAGCAGCACCTTTTCGATAACGGCAAGTCGTTTGTGTTCAGTCATTTGCATACTCCTTCGTGGTATCGGGCGAACGGCCGCCCTCCTAAAAACTAGGAAAGCCTGGCGCAGGCGGCAAGCGCGGCTCACAAAATGAAACACAATCGATAAATTTTGTTAATTATTTAGCCCTCTTTCTTTTCTCACGCCGCCGCCTGTTCACCGTGCGGCGCCGGCCTTGCCCTTAATAACCCTATGGAATACGCCACTAAAAATCCCCTACCGGTTAAGCAAAGGTGATGATAGTGTTGTTTTCATTCAGTTCATCTATGCTGAAAATTCATCTTTTGAGGGACGACTATGATGTCTAAAGGCATTTCCAAGGGATTCTTTATTCTGATCCTGTTCATCGTTACCGCCGCCTTTCTCGACGTGCTGGGGCCTTATTACTCCTCGGTGCTGTGGGCGGTTATTCTGGCGGTGATTTTCCATCCGGTGAAAAAGAAGTTGAAGCAGTACGTCGGCGAACGCAACGGCGTGGTGTCGCTGCTGACGGTGGCGCTGATTTGCCTGATCGTGTTCACGCCGTTGGCGATCATCGCCTCGTCGCTGGCGATGGAATTCAACGTGATCTACACCAAGCTGCAGACCAACAACAGCCAATTGCCGACCATGCTGGCGGACTTTATGCGCCACCTGCCCAGCTGGGCGCAGCGCTTCCTGGCGGAGCATAACCTCAACAGCGCCGCCGAGATCCAAAAGCAGCTTTCCGAGGTGGCGCTCAAGGGCGGGCAATATCTGGCGGGCAGCGTGTTCCTGATCGGCAAGGGCACCTTCAACTTCGTCGTCGGCTTCGGCGTGATGCTCTATCTGCTGTTCTTCCTGCTGAAAGACGGCCCCTATCTGGTGAACCTGGCGCTCGAAGCGCTGCCGCTCTCCCAGCACGTGAAACACCATCTGTTCGTGAAGTTCGCCGCCGTCTCCCGCGCCACCGTCAAGGGCACGGTGGTGGTCGCCGTGGTGCAAGGTGCGCTCGGCGGGCTGGCGTTTTACTTTACCGGCATCGACGGCAGCCTGCTGTGGGGCGCGCTGATGGCGTTCCTGTCGATCATCCCGGCCGTGGGCTCCGCCATCATCTGGGTGCCGGCGGTGATCTACTTCTTCGCCACCGGCATGCTGTGGAAAGCCATTTTCCTGGTAGTGTTCTTCGTGGTGGTGATCGGCCTGGTGGACAACATCCTGCGCCCGCTGCTGGTGGGCAAAGACACCAAAATGCCGGACTACCTGATCCTGATCTCCACCCTGGGTGGCATGGAGATCTACGGCATCAACGGCTTCGTTATCGGCCCCTTGATCGCCGCGCTGTTCATCGCCTGCTGGAACATCCTGTCCGGCCGCGACAGCGAGGAGAATATCGAAGAGATCGACGAAGAATTTATCGAGGAAGGCAAAAACCATCCCGACGCGGTGGAGTAAACCTCCCGCAGCGAATCACGCAGGGGCCCGTTTGGGCCCCTTTTTTTGTCTGTGGTATCCTTGCCAGGCTCACAAGGAAGAACGGGTTTCGTTATGCTTATTTTCTACGCCACGCTGGCCATCGCCTTCACCCTGCTGTGCCTGCTGGCCTTTATCTCTTGCGCTTACCAGCTTTCGAAGCACGGCGACGTCAAATTTTTGGCCTCGCTTTCGGTGCTGCTCTTCGCGCTGCTGGCCTTCTATGCCGCTTATGGCTACGTCAGCACCTGGCTGCAACAGCAGGCGGTCGATGTCCGACTGTATTAGCGCAGCGGGATAAAAAAGACCTGCTCCGGATCGCCGTCATCGAGATTGTCAATCTGGCCGCTGGCGACAAATCCGGCGTTCAGCAGCAGCCGCTGCATCGGCAGGTTGGAACGATTGGTGGAAGTGAACAGCTTCGGGTGTCGGCAATGGGACTTCAATGCCGTAATCAACGCCTGCCCGACGCCCCGGCGGCGATAGCGCTCGCCGACCATCAGCATCTCGATAAAACCGCAGCCGAAGAAGTGATAGTGCAGTACGCCATAGCCCATCACCACGTCCTGTTCCTCGGCAAGATAGCAATCCCCCTGCCCGCACCAGGCCCGGATCTGCGCCGCGCGCTGCGGTTCGTGTTCGGCGACGCTGTCGAGGGCGATCAGGGCTGCGACATCGGTTTCAGTGGCAAGACGAACAAACATGTTTATCCCTTCATTCTGATGGGGGGCGGCGACACCGCTTCAACGAAACGGCAACCGAAGCGGGATAATTTTTACATCCCCGCCGAATTTTGTAATCCTATTATAGAGTTACTAAAACACACGCCAAGGAAGGAAAGCTTTTCCCGATGAGCATACCGCAAATACCCGCCGCCCTGCTGTTTACCCTGCTGCTGGCGGGCTGCCAGTTCCACAAAACCGTGTTCCCGCCGCCGTATATCGGCACCCCGCAAGAGATCAGCACCTACGAAGTGAAAGGCCTGACGTTTGTCACCACCGTCACCTTCAGCGGCCTGTTCGCCGAAGATCTGGTGCGCGAATACGCACAGAAACATCACTATCGCTACTATGTGGTCACGATGCGCAGCAACGGTTTTAAAGACCGAAGCGAGCGCGTGAGCGCGATGATGTATCGGTAAGAGCCCCGGTCCTGATTTGGCAAACCTGCATCAGGGCTCTACTTCAAAACCCCATCTCGCTCGATGCCGCCGCAGGTAAGCTCTGTTCTTTTCAGACAACCCGCTAATGTTCGCATCCAGCGGGATCTTTAACTCATCTAACAAGCTGCTCTTCGTCTGCGGATACAGCAAACGTCCGTCATCGGCAAAACTGATCGTGCCGCGATCGAACAGCTTGTCCAGATTGGGGATTAACGGCAGACCATTGTGCGGATCCACTTTCTCTTCTGGGGTCGCAATCGACCAGGCAACGATGTGAGAGGCAATGAGAATGGACGGCTCAGCAATCCCCGTGACCGCACACCGATTTCCCCACCGCTTAAACATTTTATCGCGATAGGGACCATGCCCAATCCGCGCCTGAATCACCCTTTCTTGCTCACCACCGACCTCTCTGGTGATTTCGACGGTATCCGCATGGAGGTTGATAGAGAGATTTTCCGAGATAAAACCGGCGATCAACGCGGCTGCCGGCGCGGGGATCTCGCACATATAGTTTTCGGTGCATCCGCCTTTCTTATTAAAAACGCGCGGAAGGCAAGCCTGGTTGTGCATGCGTATGAACGCCTGATTAAAAAGGGAAACATCAATAGGTAGTTCAAGACGCGTCAGTTCCAAATCGACTTGGGTACCCGCAATATGCGGCGGTCCCGCGACCCGATGCTCAGGCCGCGGTGCAGAGTAAGCATCGCGTACCGCTGTCGCCACGCCGATAATCTTCCTACCCTTGTGGCAAAAAATCAGGTCACCCTCTTTGACTTTTTTGACCGTTTCCCACCCGGCAGGTTTAAACATGTTCCCAGTCTTATTTATTCCATATTGCGGCGCCCACAAGAATTCGCCCTTCAAAACTTCCGCGACGCTGCCACCGATGTTGACCCAGAAAAAACGCATGGCCACTCTTTTATAATCAGGAGTTTTAAGGGTTATCGTCACCATTCATCAAAGGCTTTAGTGATTTTCACCCATTAACGCAGGGTGACGGCAATAAAAAATCCCGGCCTTGACCGGGATAGCGTTGCACGGAAACAGCATTGTTTATTCACTGCGGGCGAAATTCCAACGTGCTGTTTTTGACCGCTTCGTAAACCGCGGCCGTTGGCGGCTTAGGCAGACGCGCATTGGCGATTGCTTTGATCGCGGCCTGGCAAAGTTCCGGTTCCCCTTGTTCAGCCTGAATGCTGATCAGCATACCGTCCGGCGCCAGCTTGATGCTCAATGTGCAACGCTTGCCTGAGTAGGCTTCGGCATCTTTCAAATGGCTTTGAATCGCGGCCTGCAACTGGGCGATATAGTGTTCTTTCTCTTTTCCCGGTGCCGGCGTCTTTGGGTCGCCAAGGTTGGTGAAAAGATCGTCAACCTCTTTATTTACCGGATCGGTTTGGCTGGGGGCCGTGCTCTTGGCACACCCCGTTAATGCCAGCGCGGTCATCGCCGCCAATACTGTAGCAACGCCGGTTTTATAGCCTGAATGCGTTATTTTCATATCCCTGTCCTTATGGATGTTGTCAGTTGAAAAACAATAACAATAGCAGCTCAATATTCACAATCGAAAAGTGATGTAAGACTCATAAAAAGCAGCCGTCAGCGTAGAAGACGAGAGTTTCGATGAAACAGCCCTCTCCCTTAAGGTTAAACGCATATTTTCTTCACATGTCAAATACACTCTCAATTTAAAAAAATGAAAAAAATGTATATAGCGATAAGACACATCAATCCCCATTAACAATCAATATACTGAAATTATTAATAATTTACACTTTTTCTTTGTTGCGCTTTCGTTTTCGGTCATTAAGAAAAACAATCACATCATGATAATATGCAACAAAAGCCAATATAAATACAGACACGACTATCAAAGCCAGGTAATTACTCTCCCTAAGCCCTTGGATTATTTCTCCAATTGATAGATAACCATGAAGGAAACTGAAGAAAATAAGCATAAATGAAATCAAATTCAGCGCAGATGCTTTGATACAATAACGCTCAAGCTCGCTGGCGATATTGTTCAGACTGGTTAACTTTTTGTCCATATCTTTATCTTCGGATATAAATAAGTCGTCTATTATTGCATTCGCATTTTTTAATTCAGCATTAGACGCATGGAATCCATGGAACACGGCACCAACCAATGTAATAAATATCACGATCCCCCATGAAGAAAACACATCCCAGTCAAAGTCAACATGAATACTGGCGTTTAAGTCACCCTTATTGAATGAAAGATCAACAATTTTAAAAACGAATACACATAACGCCATCCAAATAGTCATTATTGCAATTGATAATTGTACTGTTTTTCTGCCTCTATCCAGAGCAGTATTATATCTGTAAAGTATCAAACTAAAATTCATTATGCACCTCTTGATCGTCATTAAAAATTTATGTTAAAGGCAACTATTATCTATAACACTAAACCATCAAATTATTCCAAACAAAACAGTTCAATTAGGTATTATTAGAAAATGTAAAAACATGGTGGGTTAAGTTCCTACATAATCATCTATACCTATATCAAAAAAAAGCCATAGAAACCATATCGGCAAGCCATAACCCATAGAAGATCGATAGTCTATTTTGACCTAAAAATAGATTCCTCAATACTAATAAAAATCATAAAAACGTTAAAATAATACAACCGAAAAATGCCTATATTCAGGTACATTATTTTTCCGAATCATTAACAAGTCACCTTACGGAATTATGTCAATGATTATTACATATGCATCAAGACGAACACGCTGAGATTTGTCTTCCATTAAAACACCGAACGTATTAAATATGCCTAAAGGTAGCACCACGAAGCTCTGAACATTTCAGCAAATTAGCACCTTCTATGCCTCTAACGTCCAGGTAAACCTCACCCCCAGGTAGTAGAGTGTTAGACTAATCGTCCAGTAGCAAGCTTTCGATTAGTATTGCTAATTTAGCAAAACTGTTTCTTTAGTTCTGCCACCTGGATCTCCCCTTTCCCTGCGTTAAGCAGCTATAATCCAAAAAGTGGAGTTTTTTGAAAACGATAAGGAGGGAGTATGTACAAAACTATTTTGGTTCCCGTGGATATTACCGAACCGGAATTAACACAGCAGGTCATCCCGCATGTCAACGCGCTCGCCAGGCTCGAAGACTCCCACGTCCATTTCCTGGCGGTGATCCCGTCGCGCGCCACCTATGCCGCTTTCGGCTTTGCCGCCACGGCGGCGATAGAAACTAAAGACGAAATCATTGCGGTAGCAACCGAGGGGCTGGCAAAAGCGGCCAAAGAATTCAGCGTGCCTGAAGATAGAGTGACCACGCACGTTGCCGTCGGCGATCCTAAAGATCAGATCCTGGAGCTCGCCGATGCGCTCAACGCGGAGATTATCGTGATGGGTTCCAACCGCCCTTCTGCGATCACTTATCTCCTCGGCTCCAATGCCACCGCCGTCGTCCGCCACGCCAATTGCCCGGTGCTGGTGGTGCGTGAATCGGCTAACGCCACTCAGTGAGCCTGTCCGACACCTCACACATATTTGAACCGTAAAAAAAACGGGAGCCCTTAGGCTCCCGCTCTCATTCAAGCGCTGAACACACTTACATGTGTTTAACGATAGCGTCGCCAAACTCTGAACATTTCAGCAATTTAGCGCCTTCCATCAGGCGTTCGAAGTCATAGGTCACGGTCTTGGCGGCGATGGCGCCTTCCATGCCTTTAACGATCAGGTCAGCCGCTTCGAACCAGCCCATGTGGCGCAACATCATCTCTGCAGACAGGATGATGGAGCCTGGGTTCACTTTGTCCTGGCCGGCGTACTTCGGCGCGGTGCCGTGAGTCGCTTCGAACAGGGCGCAGTCGGAGCCGATGTTGGCGCCCGGCGCAATACCGATGCCGCCTACCTGGGCCGCCAGGGCGTCGGAGATGTAGTCGCCGTTCAGGTTCATACAGGCGATCACGTCGTATTCCGCCGGGCGCAGCAGGATCTGCTGCAGGAAGGCGTCGGCGATCACGTCTTTAACCACGATCTCTTTGCCGGTGTTCGGGTTCTTGATCTTCAGCCATGGGCCGCCGTCGATCAGCTCGCCGCCGAACTCTTCGCGCGCCAGCTCATAGCCCCAATCCTTGAAGGCACCTTCGGTGAACTTCATGATGTTGCCTTTGTGAACCAGGGTCACGGAGTCACGGTCGTTGGTGATGGCGTATTCGATCGCCGCACGCACCAGACGCTTGGTCCCTTCTTCGGAGCATGGCTTCACACCGATACCGCACTGCTCCGGGAAGCGGATTTTCTTCACGCCCATTTCGTCGCGCAGGAATTTGATCACTTTGTCCGCTTCGGCGGAGCCGGCTTTCCACTCGATGCCAGCGTAGATGTCTTCGGCGTTTTCGCGGAAGATCACCATGTCGGTCAGCTCAGGCTGTTTGACCGGGCTTGGGGTGCCCTGGTAGTAACGCACCGGGCGCAGGCACACGTACAGGTCCAGCTGCTGGCGCAGGGCCACGTTCAGAGAACGGATGCCGCCGCCGACCGGGGTGGTCAGAGGGCCTTTGATGGCGACGCGGTAGTCGCGGATCAGGTCCAGAGTTTCGTCCGGCAGCCACACGTCTTTACCGTAAACGTGGGTAGATTTTTCGCCGGTGTAGATTTCCATCCAGGAGATTTTACGTTCGCCGTGGTAAGCCTTTTTAACGGCCGCATCAACCACGTGGATCATGGCAGGAGTCACGTCAACGCCGATGCCGTCGCCTTCGATGAACGGAATGATCGGGTTATGAGGAACAACCAGTTTACCCTGGGCGTCAACCGTGATTTTTTTACCTTCTGCCGGAACAACTACTTTGCTTTCCATCAACCTCTCCTTCAAGCGCAATTTTGTTAATGCTTTGTAAGATGCGTGTAGATACTACTTGAATATTCGGTCCGCGCCAATCCGAAACGGATTCGGTTATAATGCGCTTATCATCCGTAATCTCAACCGTTATGAAAAAATTCTCTGTTAGAAATCACAACGTTAAACGATTCAGCAAGCCGAATGCCGCCAAACCCGCCGCGCCGAAGGGGCCGCGCCGCATTGTGTTATTCAACAAGCCCTTCGACGTATTGCCGCAGTTCACCGACGAAGCCGGCCGCGCCACGCTGAAAGAGTACATCCCCTTCCCCGACGTTTACGCCGCCGGGCGCCTAGATCGCGACAGCGAGGGGCTGCTGGTGCTGACCAACGACGGCCAGCTGCAGGCGCAGCTCACCCAGCCGGGCAAGCGCACCGGCAAAATCTACTATGTGCAGGTCGAGGGCGCGCCGCAGGAGAGCGATTTGGCGCCGCTGTGCAGCGGCGTCACGCTGAAAGACGGCCCGACGCTGCCCGCCGGGGTGGAGTTGGTCGCCGAGCCGCAGTGGCTGTGGCCGCGCAACCCACCGATCCGCGAACGCAAATCCATCCCCACCAGCTGGTTGAAAATCACCCTGTTCGAAGGGCGAAACCGCCAGGTGCGTCGCATGACGGCGCATATCGGGTTCCCTACCCTGCGCCTGATTCGCTACAGTATGGGTAATCTTTCGCTGGGTTCACTGCAGCCCGGTGAATGGAAAATCATCGATTCCCTGTAGACCGATAACTGATGGAGGCGCCATGAAATCTACCCCGATCGCGCTGCTGCTCGCCGCTCTGGCGGCCCCGTTCGCCGCCCCTGCCGCCAGCTTCGACTGCGCCAAGGCGGCAGGCAGCGATGAACGCGCCATCTGCGCCGACCGCACGCTGAACGATCTGGACGTGCAAATGGCCACCAAATATCAATTCCTGCGCGGCCTGTTCGCCATGGGCGCGCGCGGCGCGATGCAGGACAGCCAGCAGGCCTGGCTGACCAAGCGCCAGCGGTGCGGCGGTGACACCGCCTGTCTGCTCAAAAGCTACCGCACCCGCATCGCCGAGCTGGACGACATCTACCGGCGCATCGATAAACCGCTGTAAGGAGACCGCATGTTCAAACCGCACGTCACCGTCGCCTGCGTGGTGCACGCCGCCGGCAAATTTTTAATTGTCGAAGAAACCATCAACGGCAAAGCGCTGTGGAATCAGCCGGCCGGCCATCTGGAGGCCGACGAGACGCTGGTGCAGGCCGCCGAACGCGAGCTGTGGGAAGAGACCGGCATCCGCGCCACGCCGCAGGCGTTTCTGCGCCTGCACCAGTGGATCGCGCCGGATCGCACGCCGTTCCTGCGCTTCTGCTTCGTCATCGAGCTGGAACAGTCGCTGCCGACCGAGCCGCACGACAGCGACATCGATCGCTGCCTGTGGCTGAGCGCCGACGAGATTTTGCAGGCGCCCAACCTGCGTTCCGCACTGGTGGCGGAGAGCATTCGCAGCTATCAGCAGCCGGAGCGCTACCCGCTGTCGCTGGTCGGCAGCTTCGCCTGGCCGCATTAAGGGCGCCGGGCAGCACAAGATGAACAGTGCGCCGGCTCGGCCAACGTGGTAAAATCCTGCGCTTGTTTTTATCAGCACGGTTCGTGTTCAAGTTCGTGAGATCCCCATGTCAGACAACAGCCAGAAAAAAGTAATCGTCGGTATGTCCGGCGGCGTCGACTCTTCCGTTACCGCCTATCTGTTACAGCAACAGGGCTATCAGGTCGCTGGGCTGTTCATGAAGAACTGGGAAGAAGACGACGACGAAGAGTACTGCTCCGCCGCGACCGATCTGGCCGATGCGCAAGCGGTCTGCGACAAGCTGGGCATCGAACTGCACACGGTGAACTTTGCGGCGGAATACTGGGACAACGTGTTTGAGCTGTTCCTGGAAGAGTACAAGGCCGGCCGCACGCCGAACCCGGACATCCTGTGCAATAAAGAGATCAAATTCAAAGCCTTCCTGGAGTTCGCCGCCGAAGATCTGGGGGCCGATTTCATCGCCACCGGCCACTACGTGCGCCGCCAGGATGTGGACGGCAAGAGCCGCCTGCTGCGCGGCGTCGACGGCAACAAAGATCAGAGCTACTTCCTCTATACCCTGAGCCACGAGCAGGTGGCGCAGAGCCTGTTCCCGGTCGGCGAGCTGGAGAAGCCGGAAGTGCGCCGCATCGCCGAGCAGCTGGAGCTGGTCACCGCCAAGAAGAAAGACTCTACCGGCATCTGCTTTATCGGCGAGCGCAAGTTCCGCGACTTCCTCGGCCGCTACCTGCCGGCGCAGCCGGGCCCGATCGTCAGCGTTGACGGCCAGACCGTCGGCGAACACCAGGGCCTGATGTATCACACCCTGGGCCAGCGCAAAGGGCTGGGCATCGGCGGCCTGAAAGACAGCAGCGAAGATCCGTGGTACGTGGTGGATAAAGACGTGGCCAACAACGTGCTGGTCGTCGCGCAGGGGCACGATCATCCGCGCCTGATGTCCGTAGGCCTTATCGCGCAGCAGCTGCACTGGGTGGATCGTCTGCCGCTGAGCGGCCCGTTCCGCTGCACGGTGAAGACCCGCTATCGCCAGCAGGATATCCCTTGCACCGTGACCCCGCTCGACGACGAACGCATCGAAGTGCGTTTCGACGAGCCGGTCTCCGCCGTCACCCCCGGTCAGTCGGCGGTATTCTACCAGGGCGAAATCTGCCTCGGCGGCGGCATCATCGAACAGCGCCTGGCGTAATTCGCCTGCCGCCCAAGAAAAACGCTGCGTTTACCGCAGCGTTTTTTTATTCAAAATTCCACCTGCGCCCCCAGCTCGATCACCCGGTTCGGCGGGATTTCGAACAGGTCCGGCGCCCGCAGCGCGTTGCGCTGCAACAGCTGGAACACCTTGCCGCGCACGCGCAGATACCAGGGCCGTTTGCCCAGCACCAGCGTATCGCGCGACATGAAGAACGAGGTCTCGTTCATGGTGAAGCTCATCCCCTCCAGCCCGCAGCGGTAAAGAATGTCCGTCACGTTGGGCGTCTCGCGCCAGCCGTAGCTCGCCACCACCCGCCAGAAACTCGCCGACAGCTGTTCGATCGCCACCCGCTGCACGTTGTGCACGTACGGCATGTCGGTGGTGACGATGGTCAGCAATACCACGCGCTCGTGCAGCACCTTGTTATGCTTCAGGTTATGCAACAGCACCAGCGGCACCGCATGCGGCGTGCGCTCCATAAACACCGCGGTGCCCGGCACCCGCTTCGGCGGCGCCTTCTCCAGCGACTCGATCAGCGCGCTCAGCCCTTCCTGATTGTCGCGCAATCGGCGGATCAGGCGTGAACGCTCGGTCTTCCAGGTCAGCATGATCAGCAGAATGATTAGCCCGAGCGCCACCGGCAGCCAGCCGCCGGTCGCCAGCTTGATCAGGTTGGCGCCGAACAGCGGCACGTCGATGCACAGCATGACCAGCAGCATCAGCCCGCCCAGATAGCGCGGCCAGCCCCAGTTTTTCACCGCCACGATGCTCAGCAGAATCGACGACAGCAGCATGGTGCCGGTTACCACGATGCCGTAGGCCGAGGCCAGGTTGCTGGAGTGTTTGAAGCTGACGATCACGATCAGCACCGCCGCGAACAGCAGCCAGTTCACCACCGGAATGTAGATCTGCCCGGACTCCTGATCGGAGGTATAGATAATACGCATCGGTGGCAGGTAGCCCAGCCGCACCGCCTGCCGCGTCAGCGAGAACACGCCGGAGATCACCGCCTGCGAGGCGATCACCGTCGCCAGCGTAGCGATCACCAGCAGCGGGATCAGCGCCCAGGTCGGCGCCAGCAGGAAGAACGGGTTATTGATCGCCGCCGGGTTGGCCAACAGCAGCGCCCCCTGGCCGAAGTAGTTCAGCACCAGCGCCGGCGCCACCAGCGTAAACCACGCCAGACGGATCGGTTTTTTACCGAAGTGGCCCATATCGGCGTACAGCGCTTCAGCGCCGGTGACCGACAGCACCACCATGCCCAGCGCAAAGAACGACACGGCCTTGTATTCGAGGAAGAAATTCACCGCCCAGTAAGGGTTCAGCGCCCGCAGCACGCCGGGGTGATGCAAAATGCCGCCGAGGCCCAGCAGCGCCAGCGTCAGGAACCAGATAACCATCGCCGGGGCGAACAGTTTGCCGACGCTGCCGGTGCCGCGTTTTTGGATCGCGAACAATGCGGTCAGCACCAGCAGCGACAGCGGTACGATAAAGCTGTCCAGCTCGGGGGCGATAATCTGCAGCCCCTCGATGGCCGAGAGCACCGAAATGGCCGGGGTGATCACCCCATCGCCGTAAAAGAAGCTGCCGCCCACCAGCCCGATCAGCACCGCCGCCGGCACCCAGCGCGCATCCAGCTTGCGGATCGCCAGCGACATCAGCGTCAGAATGCCTCCCTCGCCGTCGTTGTCGGCGCGCATCACGAAACAAATGTATTTAATCGACACCACCAGCGTCAGCAGCCAGAAAATCAGCGATAAAAAGCCGTAAATCGAGGCCGGCGCCAGGGTGATGCCCTCCTCCGCCGTCAGGCATTCGCGCAGGGTATACAGCGGGCTGGTGCCGATATCGCCGTACACCACGCCGATGGCCGCCAGCGTCACCGCCGGCAGTGGCTGCTTGTTTTTTACGTGCATATAAAGGTCTTTATTTGAGGGTTCACGTTGGCAGTATAGATGCAGCCGCCGCACTTTATTTGCCGCAGCAACAATAAGTTCGCGCCGCCGCGCCGGCGATTTTCGTCGCCTATTTGCGCAGTTCTGCGCCGCACGGCGCCTCCGCCTCACCGCAGACGTATTAGACGCTGGGTTTACCCTCGATTTTGTGGCATGATCCGCGGCATTCGTTGTCATCGTTGTTACAGCCACGCCCGATCGTTACCGTTCGCGGCCGCCGCCGTTACCCCTGCGATACACACAACCTTATGCAGTAAGCCATGTACCGTTCACCGCGTTTACAGGAGTCATCGTGGCGAAGAATTATTATGACATCACGCTGGCCATGGCGGGCATCAGCCAGTCGGCGCGTTTGGTTCAGCAGTTGGCCCATGAAGGGCAATGCAACCGCGAAGCGTTTCAGACCTCGCTGAAAAGCCTGCTGCAAATGGATCCGCCCTCCACGCTGGCGGTGTTCGGCGGCGAAGAACGCAATTTGATGGTCGGCCTCGAAACCCTGATGGGCGTGCTGAATGCCAACAACAAAGGGCCGGGCGCGGAACTGACCCGCTACACCATCAGCCTGATGGTGCTGGAGCGCAAGCTCAACGCCAACAAACAGGCGATGAACACGCTCGGCGAACGCCTCGGCCAGCTCGAGCGCCAGCTGGCGCACTTCGATCTTGAATCGGACACCATCATCAGCGCGCTGGCCGGCATTTACGTCGACGTGGTCAGCCCGCTCGGGCCGCGCATCCAGGTGACCGGTTCGCCGGCCATCCTGCAGAACCCGCAGGTGCAGGCCAAGGTTCGCGCCACGCTGCTGGCCGGCATTCGCGCCGCCGTGCTGTGGCAACAGGTCGGCGGCAGCCGCCTGCAGTTAATGTTTTCCCGTAATCGTCTGTTCAAGCAGGCGCAAAATATCGTTGCTCATTGTTAATCGATCCCAGGAGTTGCTACCGATGGAATTATCCTCACTGACCGCCGTTTCCCCCGTTGATGGACGCTACGGTGATAAAGTCAGCGCACTGCGCCCCATTTTCAGCGAATACGGTCTGCTGAAATTCCGCGTACAGGTTGAAGTACGTTGGCTGCAAAAACTGGCCGCCTGCGCAGAAATCAAGGAAGTTCCCGCTTTTGACGCCGACGCAAACGCTTTCCTCGACAAAATCGTCGCGGAATTCAATGAAGAAGACGCACAGCGCATCAAAACCATCGAGCGCACCACCAACCACGACGTGAAAGCGGTCGAGTATTTCCTGAAGGAAAAAGTGGCGGCGGTGCCTGCGCTGCACGCGGTGTCCGAGTTCATCCACTTCGCCTGCACCTCCGAAGACATCAACAACCTGTCGCACGCGCTGATGCTGCAAAGCGCCCGTCAGGACGTGGTGCTGCCTTACTGGCGCAAGATCATCGACGCGCTGAAAGGGCTGGCGCAGGAATACCGCGATATCCCGCTGCTGTCGCGCACCCACGGCCAGCCGGCGACCCCGTCGACCGTCGGCAAAGAGTTCGCCAACGTGGCTTACCGCATGGAGCGCCAGTACCGCCAACTGGAGCGCGTGGAGATCATGGGTAAAATCAACGGTGCGGTCGGCAACTACAACGCCCACATCGTCGCCTACCCGGAAGTGGACTGGCATCAGTTCAGCGAAGCGTTCGTCACCTCGCTCGGCATCACCTGGAACCCGTACACCACCCAGATCGAACCGCATGACTACATCGCCGAACTGTTCGACTGCGTAGCGCGTTTCAACACCATTCTGATCGACTTCGACCGCGACATCTGGGGCTACATCGCCCTGAACCACTTCAAGCAGAAGACCATCGCCGGCGAAATCGGTTCTTCCACCATGCCGCACAAGGTCAACCCGATCGACTTCGAAAACTCCGAAGGCAACTTGGGGCTGGCCAACGCCGTGCTGGGCCACCTGGCGGGCAAACTGCCGGTTTCCCGCTGGCAGCGCGACCTGACCGACTCCACCGTGCTGCGTAACCTGGGCGTGGGCCTGGGTTACGCGCTGATCGCCTATCAGGCCACCCTGAAGGGCATCAGCAAGCTGGAAGTCAACCAGGCGCACCTGCTGGACGAACTGGATCACAACTGGGAAGTGCTGGCCGAGCCGATCCAGACCGTGATGCGCCGCTACGGCATCGAAAAGCCTTACGAGAAATTGAAAGAGCTGACCCGCGGCAAGCGCGTGGACGCCGCCGGCATGCAGGCGTTCATCGATGGCCTGGCGCTGCCGGAAGAAGAGAAAACCCGTCTGAAGGCGATGACCCCGGCCAACTATATCGGCCGCGCCACCACCATGGTCGACGAGCTGAAGTAAGCGCGTTAGACCCACAACGACAAGGCGGCCCACGGGCCGCCTTTTTGCTTATTATTCGCCGCGCAACACCTGCAGCCGGGCTATCTGCCGCCCCTGCGCATCGAAGTTGTCCGCACTCAGCCAACGCGCCAACGCCTGCCGCACCGCCGGCCAACGGTCAATGGTGATGGCGAACCAGTCGGTATCCCGGCTGCGCCCCTTGACGATCACCGCAAAGCGGAAGTTGCCCTCGTAACGGAAGCCGAAGCGCAGCGCGGCCTGGCGCGATGGCGCGTTATGGCTGTCGCACTTCCACTCGCAGCGGCGATAGCCCAGCGTGTCGAAGGCATAACGCAGCAGCAGCGCAATGGCTTCGGTGGCGCTGGAGCGCTGTTTCATCAACGGCGACCAGCTGACGTGGCCGATCTCCAGCACGCCGTTGGCCTCGTCGATGCGCATCAGCGCCACCGTCCCCACCGGCGCGTCGCTGGCGGCGTCGAACACCGTCAGATTGACCAGCGTCGGGTTGGCCTGCAGCGTCTCCAGGTGCTGTAACATCGCCGCCGGCGTGTCGGGCCGTTCGATAGACAGATAGGTCCAGTCGCGGCCGTCCGGCGCCAGCTGGAAAGCGTCATACAGCGCGGCGTAATCCCGCTGCGGATCGAGCGGCGCCAGTGAACAGAAACGCCCGCCGAGCGTCACGCCGCCCGGGCGGCGAGCCGGCTGCCAATCCGGCATCGGTTCGCCAATCGGCTGACCATAACGATTCATTGCCATACGCGCCTCCTGCGGTTAACGGGTATACACGATAAACGAGCTTCTTCTGCCGATTTTGTCGTACAGCGAACGCGCCGGCGCGTTGTACTCCTGGGTCATCCAATAGACCCGATCGCTGCCGCGCGCCTCCGCCAGCCGATACGCCTGTTCGAACAGTTTTTCCGACACTTTATGGCCGCGCGCCTGCGGCGACACATAGAGATCTTCGATATAACAATAGCCCACCGCGCTCCAGGTGGACGGATGGAATACCAGGTTCATCAGCCCCAGCAGCCGGCCGTCGGCATCCTCCGCCACCAGCCCGTACACCTGTTCATCCTGCCCCAAGCGTTCGAAGGTGCGATCGGTCACCTGCGGCGCCACCTCGGCGCGGTAAAAGTCGAGATAGCCCTGCCACAACGCCAGCCATTGCGCTCTGTCGTCGCCATTGATTCTGCGGATGGTCACTTCACGATTTGATGGGTTCATAGCGCCTCACGGGGTTAAGATATTATTTCCATTAGGGAAATAACCGAATAGCGGCAGAATACACCGCGCAGCGACGGCGTAATACGGACCAATTCAAAACGCCGGGCAGACCAATTTTAACCGCCGTTTTCCCGCGGCAGCGCGTTGAACACCTGCGCCAGCGTGGCGATAAAACGCACGATCTCGTCCGGCGTATAGGCCGAGAAACCGAGCACCAGCGCCCCGCGCTGCGGCGCGCCGGTGTAGAAGTCCGCCAGGCCGTACAGCCGGATGCCCCGTTCCGCCGCCGCCGCCACCAGCCGCCGCTCCGTCGCCGCATCCGCCAACGGGCAAACCAGCTGCAGCCCGCCCTGCGGCAGCGCCGGGCGCGTCCAGGGCGCGAGATGGCGTTGCACCGCGTCGTACAGCACATCCAGCCGCGCCTTGTAAAGCGTGCGCATATTGCGCAGATGCTCGGCGTAGCCGCCCTCGTGCAGGCAGTGGAACAGCGTCATCTGCGCCAGCGCCGAGGTGTAGCCGTCCTGAAACTGCCTGGCGGCGACCAATGGCCGCACCAGCTGCGGCGGCGCAATCATGAAGCCGATGCGCAGCCCCGGAAACAGCGTCTTGCTGAAGGTGCCGATGTACAGCGTGCGCCCGCCGCTGTCCAGCCCTTGCAGCGCCGCCTTGGTTTGTCGATCGTAGTTGAACTCGGCGTCATAATCGTCTTCGATGATCCAGGCCCGCCGACGCTGGGCCCACTGCAACAGCGCCAGACGCCGCTCGAGGCTCAGCGAGTACCCCAGCGGGTAGTGATGGGACGGCGTGATGTAAACGCCCCGCCCGCCGCCCGCAGCCTGCATCAGCTGCCCGACGTCCAGCCCCTGCTCATCAATGCCGATCGGCCGCGCCTGCAGCCCCGCCGACTGCACCAGCTTTTTCGCCCCCTGGTAACCCGGCTCTTCGACGAATACCGCATCGCCGGGATCGAACAGCACCTGCGTGCACAGCGCCAGCGCCTGCTGAGAGCTGGTGACCACGATCACCTGCTCCGCCGTCGCCTTGACGCCCCGCTCCCGCTGCAAATAGTGCGCGATCTCCGCACGCAGCTCCGGCAAGCCCTGCGGATCGGCATACCCCAACAGCCGCTCGCCGTGCCGCCGCAGCGCCTGCTTTTCCCACTGCAGCCATGAATCGATGGGAAACGCCCGCAGATCCGCCAGCGAGGGCGTCAACGAGGCCTGGCGGCTGGTGTGCGGCGTATGGCTGACCGCCAGCAACGCCCGGCCGCGATCGCTTAACTCGCGTTCCGCCAGCCGCGCCTCCTGGCCTGCCTGCGTCGCCAGCAGTTCACGGCCGAGCAGCGTATCGCAGCGATAACGCACAAAGCTGCCGCGCCCCACCGTTCGGCTGATGAACCCCTCCGCCTCCAGCCGCGCGTAGGTCTGTTCCACCGTGTCACGCGCCACCGCCAGCCGGGCCGCCAACGCGCGGCTCGGCGGCAGCTTCGCCCGCCACGGCAGTTCCCCGGCGGTGATGAGCCGCAACAGGGCCTGGTGCAGCGCCGAACGTCGGGTCAGCCCCTGCTGACGCTGCTGGGTGAAGGCTGCCAGGATTGCCGCGTCGTCCGCGTGTCGTGGGGTGTCACTCATGGGCAGTCTGTTTCTCCGAGCCTGGGGCGATTGCACACTACTCTACCTCATTTTCTCCCAGCGGCGGCGGCGGTTGCGCTGCCCGGCGAAATCCCCTTAAATAAGCCATCGCATTGCGGCTACAGGACTTCCGTCAGCTATGAGCAAGGAGATCAACCAGCGTCTGCTGGAAAAACTGCTGCAGGATCTGGCCAGCGCGGGCGCGATGCCGCTGTATCTGCGCTTTAACGCCTCGGTGCGCCAGGCTATCGAGCAAGGATTGCTGAGCGCGGGGGATTTCCTGCCCAGCGAGCGCCTGTTCACCGAACGGCTCGGCATCTCGCGCATCACGGTGCGCAAAGCGCTGGCCTGCCTTGAGCAAGACGGCATCATCGGCCGTTCACGCGGCTACGGCACCTTCATCCAGCCGCAACGGCCCGCGCCGAAGCTGCGCTATTCCTTAGCGGACATCAAAGGGTTCTCGCGCGAGGCGGCGCAACAGGGGCGTCAGCCGGACACGCAATGGATCAGCCGCGAGCGGGTGCCGGCCAGCGCCGCACTGGCGGAAAGGCTCCAGCTGGCGGTTGGAGCGCCGATCTACCAACTCAAGCGCATTCACTTTATCGATCGGCGGCCGATGTCGGTGGCGGTGTCCTACGTGGTGGCGGCGGCGATTGCCAACATCGACGAGATTGGCATCTCGCTCTACGATTACTTCCGGCGCAATAATGTGGAGATGGGCTCGCTGCGCAGCCAGGTCAGCGCGGCGATGGCCGACGACGATATCCGCCAGGCGCTGCAGCTATCAGAACCGATGCCGCTGCTGATCGTGCGCCAGACGTTGTTCGACCACCGCAAGAAGCCTGTCGAATACAGCGAAAGCTTCTGCCGCAGCGACATGTACGAGTTTACCAGCGAAAGCTGATCCGTTACGCCTCGCCCTGTCGGCGGCGGCGAAAACGCACGAACGCCTGGGCATACGCCTCAACGTCCAGCGGATTCACCCGTTTTAACTCCGCCAGCAATCCGGGTTCGATCGCTTCTGCACCGTGCAGCGCACCGCAGACAGCGGTGGCCATCGCGCCGATGGTGTCAGTATCGCCGCCCAGGTTGGCGCACAGCACCGCGCAACGGGTAGGATCGGTTTGCGCCAGCTGCACCATCGCCAGCGCCGCCGGCACCGACTCGATGGTGCTCACCCCGGCGCCGATCAGTTGATATATCCGCTCAGAGGTCTGCTCGGGATCGGCGGCCTCATCCACCACCTGAAACGCCAACTCGATGCGCGCCGCCAGCGAGGGGCTGAACGTCGTCTCCTGCCGGCGCTGGGCATACTCCGCCACGCCCGGCAGCGCCAGACGAATCGAGACCCAGTCCGCGCCCTCCACCGCTCGCGCGACGGCCCAGGCGATCGCCACCGCACCGGCGACGGCGATGTCGGATTTGTGCGTCGGGCTGGAGGCCAGCCACACCTGCTGGCAGAAATCCTCCAGCGGCGCGGACGGCAGCACGCAGCCCAAAGGCGAAATGCGCATCGCCGCGCCATTGGTGATGCCGTTGTTTTCCAACTCGGCGATCGGCGTGCCCGCCTTCTGCTCGCTCAACGCCAGTTTGGAACTGGGGCCGAGAATGTTCTTGTTGAAGGCGTCAAAACTGTCCACCCAGCGGATCACGTTGCGGGCGATCAGTTCCGGCACCACCTCGCCTTCCGCTTCCCGCAGCGCATCGGCCAGCGCTAACGCCATCGCGGTATCGTCGGTATATTGCCCGGCCTTGAAGTAACAGGCGGCGGTGTTCTCCGCCGGCCCATCGAGAAAGCCGTCTATCCAGCCGAAATGGCGCTTAACCCGCTCGCGCGGCCACAGCTCGGAAGGCATGCCGAGCGCGTCGCCCAGCATCTGTCCGTAAAGTGCGCCCGCTATGCGTTCTGCCTGGGTTAACTGCTTCATCCGTCGCTCCTGAGAAAATGTACCGTTGCCTCAATAATACCTTATTAGTACCTTTAAAGCTTATCAAGCGCCCCGGCTTACACTTCCCTTTCGCGGGCAATGCCTGGGGCGTTTAAGTTGCGTTTAATGTTGCCTCGCCGCTGTTTATCCGACGTTTATCAGAGCTTGTCGATAATGTCGGCGAACAAATTGATAACGCTTATTTTAATACATTGCTTCGGCTCTCTTGCGAGCCGGGCGGGTTATACCTACCATAGCCTCAGCACTTTTTGTCAAAATGGTTCAGGTGGCCGCGTTATTCCCTGACACGCCGCAGAGCGTGTTCCCTTTTATCGCGTGGGTGACAGGACGTTCACCCGCATAGTCACAGGAGTTCGCCATGCGAGTACTGGTTGTTGAAGATAATGGTTTGCTGCGTCACCACCTTTCCGTTCAGATGCGCGAGATGGGCCATCAGGTCGACGCGGCCGAAGACGCCAAGGAAGCCGATTATTTCCTGCAGGAACACGCGCCGGATATCGCCATCGTCGATCTCGGCCTGCCGGGTGAAGACGGCCTGAGCCTGATCCGCCGCTGGCGCGCCCATCAGACCAAGCTGCCGATCCTGGTGCTGACCGCCCGCGAAAGCTGGCAGGACAAAGTGGCGGTGCTGGAAGCCGGCGCCGACGACTATGTCACCAAGCCGTTCCACCTGGAAGAAGTGATCGCCCGCATGCAGGCGCTGATGCGCCGCAACAGCGGCCTGGCTTCGCAAGTGATCGTGCTGCCGCCGTTCCAGATCGATCTGTCGCGCCGCGAACTGAGCGTCAACGATCAACAGATCAAGCTGACCGCCTTTGAATACACCATCATCGAGACCCTGATCCGCAACGCCGGCAAGGTGGTGAGCAAGGATTCGTTGATGCTGCAGCTCTACCCGGACGCCGAACTGCGTGAAAGCCACACCATCGACGTGCTGATGGGCCGCTTGCGCAAGAAAGTGCAGGCGGAATACCCGCATGAAGTGATCACCACGGTACGTGGCCAGGGCTATCGTTTTGACGCGAAGTGAACATGATGTTCAACAAGAATAAAAAACCGTTTTCGCTGCGTGCCCGCTTCCTGATGGCGACCGCCGGGGTGATCCTGGCGCTGTCGCTCTCTTACGGTTTGGTGGCGGTCGTCGGCTATATCGTCAGCTTCGACAAAACCGCCTTCCGTCTGCTGCGCGGCGAGAGCAACCTGTTCTTCAGCCTGGCGCAGTGGAAAGACAACAAGCTCACCATCGCCATTCCCCCCGATCTCGATCTCAACTTCCCGACGCTGGTATTTATCTACGACGATAAAGGCAACCTGCTGTGGAGCCAGCGCAAGGTGCCGGAGCTCGAGAAGCTGATCAACAAGGAATGGCTGGAGGAGTCCGGCTTCTACGAAATCGACACCGACACCCGCGTCAGTAGCGAAGTGCTGGGGGACAACCCCAAAGCGCAGGATCAGCTGAAGAATTACGACGATACCGATCAGAACGCGCTGACCCACTCGGTGGCGGTCAACACCTATGCCGCCACGCCTCGCCTGCCGGCGCTGACCATCGTGGTGGTCGACAGCATTCCGCAGGAGCTGCAGCGCTCCGACGTGGTGTGGGAGTGGTTCAGCTACGTGCTGTTGGCCAACCTGCTGCTGGTGGTGCCGCTGCTGTGGCTGGCGGCCTACTGGAGCCTGCGGCCGATCAAGGCGCTGGTCAATCAGGTGGGCGAGCTGGAGAACGGCGAGCGCGATCAGCTCGACGAAAACCCACCCAGCGAGCTGCGCGGGCTGGTGCGCAATCTGAACATTCTGGTGCGCAACGAGCGCCAGCGCTACACCAAATATCGCACCACCCTGTCGGATCTGACCCACAGCCTGAAAACGCCGCTGGCGGTGCTGCAAAGCACCCTGCGCTCGCTGCGCAGCGGCAAGCAAACCACCATCGAAGAAGCCGAGCCGATCATGCTGGATCAGATCGGGCGCATCTCGCAGCAGATCGGTTACTACCTGCACCGGGCCAGCATCAACTCCGGCCAGACGGTGTTGACGCGCGAGATCCACTCGGTGCCGGCGCTGCTCGACAGCCTGGTGGTGGCGCTGAACAAGGTTTACCAGCGCAAAGGGGTGGTGATCACGCTGGACATCTCGCCGGAAGTGACCTTTATGGGCGAGAAGAACGACTTTATGGAAGTGATGGGCAACGTGTTGGAAAACGCCTGCAAATACTGCCTCGAGTTCGTGGAAATCACCTCGCTGCACTCCGAGAAAAACCTCACCATCGTTATCGACGACGACGGCCCGGGCATCCCGGAAAGCAAGCGCCAGCTGATTTTCCAGCGCGGCCAGCGGGTGGATACCCTGCGCCCCGGCCAGGGCCTTGGCCTGTCGGTGGCGGCGGAGATCATCGAGCAATACGACGGCGAAATCGTCATCAGCGACAGCCCGCTCGGCGGCGCGCGCATGCAGGTCACCTTCGCCCGCCAGCACGACACCCACCACAACGAGTAAATTATGCCGCTGCGGCCCCGATCCACGGGGCCAAACTTCCGTTATAATCGCACTCAGGCTCACTCCCCTATCCTGGAATAGAACATGGATTATCAATTAGATCTGGACTGGAACGATTTTTTGCAACGTTATTGGCAAAAGCGTCCGGTGATTCTGAAGCGCGGCTTCAAAAACTTTATCGATCCGATCTCCCCGGATGAGCTGGCCGGGCTGGCGATGGAAAACGAAGTGGACAGCCGCCTGGTCAGCCACCAGGACGGCCGTTGGCAGGTTGCGCACGGCCCCTTCGAGAGCTTCGACCACCTGAGCGAAAACAACTGGTCGCTGCTGGTGCAGGCGGTGGACCACTGGCATGAGCCTTCCGCCGCGCTGATGCGCCCGTTCCGCCAACTGCCGGACTGGCGGATGGATGACCTGATGATCTCCTTCTCGGTGCCGGGCGGCGGCGTCGGCCCGCACCTCGATCAGTACGACGTGTTCATCATTCAGGGCACCGGCCGCCGCCGCTGGCGCGTCGGGGAAAAAACGCCGCTGAAACAGCACTGCCCGCACCCGGATCTGCTGCAGGTCGAACCGTTCGACGCCATCATCGACGAAGAGATGGAGCCGGGCGACATTCTCTATATTCCGCCGGGCTTCCCGCATGAAGGCTACGCGCTGGAAAACGCGCTCAACTACTCGGTGGGCTTCCGCGCGCCGAACGGCCGTGAGCTGGTGAGCGGCTTCGCCGATTACGTGCTGGCGCGCGAACTCGGCAGCAAACGCTACGGCGATCCGGACGTTAAACTGCGCGAACACCCGGCGGAGATCCTGCCGCAGGAAGTGGACGCCTTACGGCAGATGATGCTGGATCTGGTGCAACAGCCGGAACACTTCCAGCACTGGTTCGGCGAGTTTATCTCCCAGTCGCGCCACGAGCTGGATCTGGCGCCGCCGGAGCCGCCGTATCAGGCCGGGGAAATCTACGAACTGCTGCAACAGGGTGAAGCGCTGCAGCGCCTGGGCGGGTTGCGCGTGCTGCGCGTCGGCGATCGCTGCTTCGTCAACGGCGAGCTGATCGACACCGACCAGCTGCAGGCCGCAGACGCCCTGTGCCAGCACTTCAGCGTCGATGCCACTTTGCTCGGCGACGCGGTGGACGATCCGTCGTTCCTGGCGCTGCTGACCGCGCTGGTCAACAGCGGCTATTGGTACTTTAACGACTGATTACGAGTACGCGAACAAGCCACCCTATCGGGTGGCTTTTTTTATGCTTGCCGCGCCTGCGCGCGAAAACCGGCCAGCGCTTCATTCGCCATGCCCGCCTGCTCCGCCGCCGCGCAAATCTGCCGCCAGGTATTGGCGTCTATCGGTATGCCCTGCTCCAGCCGCGCCGCGCGGTTGGCCTCTTCCCATTCTCCCGGCACCGCGATCGGCTGTTCGCCGCTCGGCGGCGACGCCTTCACCCAGCCGATGAACGCTTCGGCCTCGGCCTGCATTTGCGGGGCGTCGAAGGCCTGAGGATCGAGGATCAGGGTCGTCATGCAGTTGAAGATGGCGTCGCTGTCGGCTTTCAGCGTGGCGTCGTGGGTGGTGCGGCCGCCGGAGAGCGCGCCGCCGAGGATCTCGCACATCGCCGCCAGCGCATAGCCTTTGTGCAAACCGAACGGCAACAATGACCCGAACGGCGCTTCATGCATCACCTTCGGTTCGGTGGTGGGTTGCCCGTGTTCGTCGATCAGATAGCCCGCCGCCACCGACAAGCCTTTGTTATAGGCCACCCGAGTCTTGCCGAAGGCGATGCCGCTGGTGGCGAAATCCAACAGCAGCGGCGTGCGGCCCGGCCGCGGGAAAATGGCGCAGAACGGATTGGTGCCGAAGCGGCGATCGCTGCC
Organism: Serratia sp. LSHTC3; assembly: GCF_057197125.1. Lineage (NCBI taxonomy): Bacteria > Pseudomonadati > Pseudomonadota > Gammaproteobacteria > Enterobacterales > Yersiniaceae > Serratia > Serratia sp. LSHTC3. The sequence goes on along the minus strand of NZ_JBXUNP010000002.1, from coordinate 775,614 downwards.
GCCGAACGGCGCCACCATCGGATCGCCCACCACGTTGACGAAGTGAATCGAGATAAAACCGGCGCGGGCGCACTGCTCCGCCCAATGGCCGATGCGGCCGATATGGTGCGCGTTGTGCAGCGCCAGCGCCGCCAGGCCCAGCTTGCCGGCGCGTTCAATGCCCAGCGCCATCGCTTCGCTGGCCACCACCTGGCCGAAGCCGCGCGCGCCGTCGAGCGTCAGCACCGCGCCGGCGTCGCGCACCACCTCGGCATGCTGATTGAGCTGCAATTGCCCCTGCGCCAACGACGCCATGTAGCTGGGGATCATGCCGACGCCGTGCGAGTCGTGCCCGGCCAGATTGGCCTGCACCAGATGCTCGGCCACCAGCTCGGCTTCACGCGCCGTGCTGCCGGCCTGGCGCCAAATCGCCTGAACGAACTGCGCCAAATGCGGGCTGGCGATGCGATATTCGGTGCTCATCATGCGGTCCTTATGCGTGGGGAATAGGCTTCAACACTATGAGCAACGCCTTGTTGCGGCAAGCGATTATGATAATCGCAAGCGTCCCGTTTTAACTATGGTATCCGCACGTTAGCCCAGGCGACGAAAAGAGCGGGCGCCGCTACTTTAGCCACCCGGCACAAGGCTCAGGTTATGGCGCCCCCACCAGCCAAAAAAGAAAACCCCCAACAAAATTTCGTTTGCTGGGGGTTAAAGATGCACTAATCAGACCATAACTATGGCTATTCGATACCGTATTTTTTCTCGGTTACAAATTTCGGCTCTTTCCAATTGGGGCCTTTTTTAACAAGCATTTTGTCACCCCATTCAATAACGCCATTCTGACGTAACTGTTCGAACACCCGTCTGAATTCACCATTCCCAATTACTGTAAAATTATGGCGACTAAAGAATCGATCCATTTGGGGATAACCAAACCCATCCTCATTTCTCACCAAAAAGGCAATGACGTCAGAAATTTTTTCTTCTTTTGCCAAGCGTTCTAAATCAATCATTTTAGCATCCTCAACTCTTGTTGTTCAGCAGCGTCTAAAGCCTCCTGCGTATAGAGCAAAGCCTCGCTGTTGCCTAATTGATAATCTTCCAACGTCGCAGTATGCGTATTATTCCACACTTCCCCTTGATTATCTGGCACCGATCCATCTCTAATACCCAAATTGCGATAACGCTCCAATTCCCTGATCTCATGTGTATAAAATCGCCTGTCAGTATCGGTGGGAGGCAGTTCTCCCTTCAAGATTTTTTCCAGGCGGCCGATCATCACTTTGTTAGCGTCTGACTCTGTAAAACGCCCAGTATGCAGCTTCACCTTATCCACGCCGGCACGGTCGATGCTGGCCCCTTTCCAATCCAGATTCTGGATGGGGCCCCCAGCTTTATTGGTGTTGTATTCACGACCGCTGTATTTGCCCCTGGCGTTGGTTTCACCATAGGGCTTGTTCACCATCACATAGATGGCCTCTACACCAAACTCCGTCGCATCCGGCTGCCACAGGATAAAGTCTTGCAGATCCTGCACCACATCCGCCGGGAAGGTGGTGACCACGATACTGTCCGCCAGCCTGATGCTGGACCTTGCTGGGCAACCGAGCAACCGGCATTAAATTAGCTCTTCACCTCCTTATCACCGTGAAAAAAAGAAAATGCCCAATAGACTCTCGTCTATTGGGCGTAAGGGTCACTTTTGTTAACTATTCTGTCACTATGTAGGCGGTTCTTTCTACCGTCCCTAATACTCAGATAAGTTCAAATCTACGAGAGCACCCATTCTAATAATGTGTTCAGATAAAATTGAATTTTTCCAGTGCCGTTATAACTGCGGCACGCAATCCGGCATCATCAAGTTCATAATCAGCACGTTCTGAATCAGGATTGTAAACTTCAGCTATCATAAATAGCTCTTCCCCACAATTCATAACGTCTCTATCCTGATCCTTAACTCCATAGAGCATACGTCTTTCTACACATATTTTTTCGGAGAACTCCAATGCCCCGACCTCTTTACTTAGAAAACTCTTAGCCAGATCAATAATTGCCATCCGATTCATAAATCCCCCGTATCTAAATATATCCTACCGTTATCTGCGTCTGGATTTATCTTCCACCCTGATAAGAAATCGCCGTTTTCTTTTAAAACAACAACGTTCATTGTGTTAGGATTGAAAAACACCTTAGATCCTTTTTCTCGTCTATAAGTCCCTTTCTCTACCGTATCCTTATCCTTCAAATGGGCCTCGAGCGCATCGCGATATTGAGTCAGAGTCTCTCTGTTCTTTCTGGTGTCCGCAACACCAAAATCACTCGCGTGCTTGTACTTTTTATCCAGTTGCTGACGCGTAAAACGCCCCGAGTCCAGCGGATCACTGACCATCACATAGACAGCTTCAACCCCGGTTTCCAGCGCATCCGGCTGCCACAGGATAAAGTCTTGCAGATCCTGCACCACATCCGCCGGGAAGGTGGTGACCACGATGCTGTCCGCCTGCCTGATGCCGGACCTTGCTGGGCAACCGAGCAACCGGCATTAAATTAGCTCTTCACTTCCTTATCACCGTGAAAAAAAGAAAATGCCCAATAGACTCTCATCTATTGAGCATATACTTTGTTTTCACTAAAAAATTCTGATAGCTCTTTTTACTACTCGTTAAATCCATGTTCAGATAAAATTAAATTTCTTAAGAACAGTAATTACTTCTTTCTTCAATTCAACTTCGTCCAGTTCAGATTCCGCTCGATCAGACGCAGGATTATAGCAGTCAGCAAGAATGAAAAGCTCTCCACTGCATTTATCAACCTGCTTATCTATTTCTTCATAACCATATAATTTGCGTCATTCTTTCACAATGCTATCAGAAAAACCCTCCGCGCTTATTTTATTCTCTACGAATTCTTTTCCAAGCTCAACAAGTCTCATTCCACTCATAACCCCCCCGTATCCAAATATATCTTTCCATTTTCTTCTGTTGGATCCATCTTCCATTCGGAGATTAAAACACCATCGATAAAAAACTGCTTAGCGTATATCGCTAATCTTAGAATTAAAAATCAAAGAAGGTGGAAACGCTCCAAAGTATCCTTCACTTCCTTTTTTAATCCATCAGCGTCTAGCTCACTTTCTCTACGATTCGGCTGAGATGTATAACAGTCAGCAAGAATAAAAAGCTCTGACGCGCATTCGCCAACACGCTGGCTATCCTTCGCTAGCTGTCCTGAGTTGCTTTCCTCTTTCCATATTGTGAAGAATTGCGACTCAAAATCATCGGCAGTTAACTTTGAGCTTACAAGCTCCCTTGCTATTTCTATTAATTTCATACTCATCATAAGACTCCTGTATTTATATAGCCATTATACTGTGGGGTTCCTGGCGTTAAATGCCATCCTGATATAAACACCCCATTTTTATCAAGCACAACGACATTATTTGTTCTTGAGTTGAAAAACACCTTAGCCCCTTTCTCTCTTCTATAAGTCCCTTTCTCTACCGTATCCTTATCCTTCAAATGGGCCTCGAGCGCATCGCGATATTGAGTCAGAGTCTCTCTGTTTTTTCTGGTGTCCGCAACACCAAAGTCACTCGCGTGCTTGTACTTTTTATCCAGTTGCTGACGCGTAAAACGCCCCGAGTCCAGCGGATCACTGACCATCACATAAACAGCTTCAACCCCGGTTTCCAGCGCATCCGGCTGCCACAGGATAAAGTCTTGCAGATCCTGCACCACATCCGCCGGGAAGGTGGTGACCACGATGCTGTCCGCCTGCCTGATGCTGGTACCGGTATGCACTGGCGATTTGGCTAGGAGCCAGCCAGGTTTATTCAACCAGCCGTCCCCACTTGTTGTCATGGAGTTTAACTCGAGTTTCGTAACACCTTCTGATAGCTAGGTTAGTTGATTGAAATACCAAAAAAAAAGCCCAACAAACGCTAGTTTGCTGGGCGCTTCTGAAGTGCTCATTACCGTTTGATCATCATAAGACGATTAGACACGGTTACCCTTGTTTGAAGCCTGGTTTCCCGCTCTTGAAACGCCACTCTTTGACTTCTTTTACGACACCTTCAGGGCTATCCTCCCTGTTTTCATCTGGGTAATAGATAAGATCGGATCCTGAAGGATGCTCACACAGCCGTTTAAACTCGAGAATATTCCTTATATCCTCCTCTTCCGTCGTATTTTGCACATCAAAAATTTTTTTCACGAAGTTTAAAAACTCCGCGTCCGTATAATCAGATATTGTTTTCTTTTCCATCTCATTGACTCCCTCTATGAATTTCAATGTGGCGCTTTGGAGTAGTTATGCTGATATTATCAACATCATAAGCCTCACCGTTATCTTTGATCGGTTTTACGTGGTGCAATTCATATTTAACACGTCCCCCACCTGCTCCGTTTCTCTAGGCGCAGGTGCTTTACCTGTTTGGATATCGCCGAAGTTCCCCGACTTGAATTGTTTGCTCAGCTCAGGATCTTTCCCCACCTCAGTCCAAAACGCCTTACGAAACGCGTCAAAGCTCGCAAACTCTCGCCCATGCAGTTTATCCGCAATCTGGCTGGGAACTGCCCCGCTGTATTCAACCAGCCGTCTCCCACTTGCTGTCCTTTGCCGCTCACTTTACCCGGAGTATATCTCGGACTGCGCACCATCACATAGGTGGCCTCTACACCAATCTCCGTCGCATCCGGCTGCCACAGGATAAAATCTTGCAGATCCTGCACCACATCCGCCGGGAAGGTGGTGACCACGATGCTGTCCGGCTGCCTAATACCGGTGCCGACCCGATCGGTACTAGGTTTATTAGTTTCGTTCTGCCCGGTACATCACCAAAAGAAAACCCCCAACAAAATTTCGTTTGCTGGGGGTTAAAAATGCACTAATCAGAGCATAACTATAGCTATTCGATACCGTATTTTTTCTCGGTTACAAATTTCGGCTCTTTCCAATTGGGGCCTTTCACTACTTTTCCATTTTGATCTTGAAGCACCCCTTTTTGGAATAATGCATCGTAAGTAGAAGAGAGCTCCCCGCTGGAAATTGCATCAAAGCGATTATAGGTATATAGCCGATCCAATTTACGGTAATCAGAGGTCGGCCCCAAAAAAGTTAGCACATCTTCTACACTTTCATTTTTAACGATATCTTTTAAAGGCATTATTTCTTCCCTCCCATAGCATCTTTCAGTTCCTGTTCATATGCGGCTTGTAGGGCCCCATCTGTATAAAGCGCCTGTTCCTTTTCATTTATTCTATAGTCTTCAAGCGTAGCAGTATGAGTATTATTCCATACGGCCTTCTGTTCTTGAACACTGTGCGGAACCTCACCATCTTTTATACCAAGATTCCTGTACCTTTCCAACTCTCTGATTTCATGAGTATAAAATCGCCTATCAGTGTCAGTAGGTTGTAGATCCCCCTTCAAAATTTTATCCAAACGGTCAATCATCACTTGGTTTTCCGGGGTCTGTTCAAAACGCCCAGTATGCAGCTTCACCTTATCCACGCCGGCACGGTCGATGCTGGCCCCTTTCCAATCCAGATTCTGAATGGGGCCTCCAGCTTTATTGGTGTTGTATTCACGACCGCTGTATTTGCCCCTGGCATTGGTTTCACCATAGGGCTTGCTCACCATCACATAGATGGCCTCTACACCAAACTCCGTCGCATCCGGCTGCCACAGGATAAAGTCTTGCAGATCCTGCACCACATCCGCCGGGAAGGTGGTGACCACGATGCTGTCCGCCTGCCTGATGCCGGTGCCGGTATGCACTGGCGATTTAGGCCCCGGTGAGCCGTTGCCGGTATGCGCCGGCGCGGCCGGCCCAGTCGGCACCGGGTTGATCAGTATCGTTCTGGCCGGTGCGCCCACCACCGCTGGCAGCGTGATTTTGTCCAGCCCTGTCAGCTCATCGCGAACGGGTCTGAATACCGGCACACTCGGCGATACGCCGCCGACGCCTGTCCTGACGAAATTGACGCTCTGTCTCCCGTCGTCGTCGGTGGTGATAAACCCGCGCACCGGCAAATCGACCGAGGTCATGCCGGGCTGGATGGTCGCCCGGCCCGCTGCCGCCAGGCTCGCCTGGAGGGCAAACAGATTGACATCCCGCCCGGGTACCCGGTCGCTCCCTGCACCGACCTCCGTCGGGTAGAAACCAAGGGCAAAAGCCCCCAGCACCGATCCGGCAGCGACCACAGTGCCGGCGCGTATACTGCCAATTTCGTAGGCTGCCCGCCACGACGCGCTCGCTGCCCAGCCGGCCAGTTCGCTCGTGGTCGTCATCACGCCTTGCCCGATTACCGACGTCTGCAGCATCGCGGGCGCACGGTTGAGCACCATGGCACCTGCTGCCGCCAACGCCGCATTGGCCGCTTTTAGCTTTTCCGGCGTATACGCCGGAGCGTCCATAATACCCGCTTTGGCGAACAACGCTTTTCTGGCTGCTTCTACCTTGCGTGCATCTTCCGCCTTTCGGGCTTCCTCGGCTTTGCGAGCCTCTTCGGCCTTACGAGCTTCTTCGGCTCTGCGAGCCTCTTCCGCCTTTCGGGCCTCTTCGGCCACTTCTCGTTCTACCTGCTTAAATTGTTGATAGGCCGATGTCAAAGAAGGCACTTCGACATTACGTTGCCGGTAACCTGTGCGATCGCTCCCTTTGCCGCCGCCGCTGATCTCATACTGCTCCGTAATTTCTGTCATCACCCTATTATTATCAAGCCAGAAACCCGGTGGGATTGTTCCATTAAGCACCTCGGAATAGGTGGCTAATGACGCCTTATCCTCTGCGGCAGAATTACTGCCATTATGGTTTCCATTAGGAACACCTTGATAATTTCCGATTCCATGTCCGGTATCTATATTCCCTGAGAACCCGACTCCACCTTGATTAGGGAACCCCATGCCTAGTACGTTTTTAACCTGTGAAACGGATGCGATAGCGTTGCTAACGGCAGCTTCCTCCGAGCTTCTAATTCCATCAACACTCACTTGTACTCTGCCGGTATAATCAACACCACTAAGGTAAACCTTTGCGTACGGCGCCACCGCACGCACTTTTTTTTGTAACTCTTTCAGCACATTATTAAAGTTGACGTCACTTAAAATGGCGTTCATCTGTCGCTGCATGGCTGCCGCCTGGGTGTTCCCACTGCTGCTACTGTCTCTGCCGCCATTACCGTTCGAGCCGCCTGGCGTCGAACCATCAGGTCGAGCATTGAGATTATCGCCGCTGCCGCCCATATAATCTCCAGCGGTAGGACCATGGCCATTCAGTTCCTGTGGCATATTATTTTCTCCTGGATATTACTATTCCATCAGATGCACTGAAGGCGATTTATTCCCTTTCGGAAAAGCATCAACACACAGAAATATTTCTGCGTCGCTGGACTCTCAATTTTATTTCCGGCTCACAGAGATTGAATAAATCGCCGTTTCATTATTGTTATTGGTCGAGAATTTTGCCTTCCAACGCTGCCAACCGCGATTCCAGCGTTTCTCGGGCCGCTCGCTCTTCCTTAAGCGCTTCAACCAGCAACGCCACCACGCCGTTGATATTGATGCCCCGCGCATCTTTCAGCACGCTGCCGTCATTAAGTTTCAATTCGGTTTGGGTCACCGACTGCGGCAATACGCTCTCCACTTCCTGAGCGATCACCCCGGCCTCCGGCACGCCCTGTTTGAGGTAGGTGTAGCCGCCAATATTGGCCAGCTTGTCCAATGCACCGGCAATTTGGGTGATGTCCGTTTGCATGCGGGCATCGGAGCTGCTGTGCCAGGCGCCGTTGGTGTAGGCGTTACCATCATTACGGAATTCGTACCAGCCTTGCCCACCACCGTTGGCGACATTCAGCACCAGCGAATGGTGAGAGCCGACAAATTCATGATGATAAAGGTTGGCATACAGGTCGTATCGCCCCTGCAAATGCAATCCATTGGTAATACGTCCCTTATCATTGTCAACACTACGGTTCCCAGCAGCCCAAATCCATCCATCGGGGTTGCGTTTAGTCAATTGCCCTACAGAAAGCTCGGCGTTGGGCCTTACCTGCAGTTCGTTCCAGTTACCCTGCCAGTCTCGATAAGAGAGCAATCCATAATTTTCTTTACCAGCGACAATCCGCGAGCCCATTAACATCACCGTAGTGACGTTGCCGCTGGTAAAATTAGTATGCATGGCAGCCGCATCATAAACCTGACCATTGATAAGCGGAGTCGGGCCGGTGGTCGAGGTGGAGATACCCGCGTTGTGCGACACCACCGCACCGCCGGAAATATCCACTCCATTGCGCATCGCAACCCGGCCAGACGCCAAATTGAATGAGAACGGGCGCAAGGTGTTCCACTGCCCGTTAAGCGCTTGGCCGCCCGGCGTCGCCAGCGCGTAAAAATCGCGGCCATCATTACGCAGCATCACGCCGGTATTGCCATTTGCCAGCCGAAAACCATTGGCCGATTTGGAGACGATTTCACCGTCGCTGACCACGCGCTGGCGCAGCGTAGACAGCGATTTCAGTTCGGTAATATCGTCGTTAACGCCGTTAATCACCTGAGCATTTTTCTTTTCTTCTGCCATGATTGTTACCCTCTTACGTCCTGTTTGATGGCGGTTAACAGCGCTCATTCCCCCAGCATCCCCTGGCGACTGGGCTCACCGCACCGAAGCTGTAAAACCGGTTAAGCACACAGCAATACTGTATGCATAAACAGCACTTTATCTCGAAGGATAATGGGATTCCCTCACCGCGGGTTGTGTAGTGAACGAAACAACCATGAGACTGGGAACCATAAAGAGAACAGAAGAAGAAGATAACGGCGGGCGCGCTGGGCCCCGCCGGGCGGATCAGAAAAGCATAGTCGGGCCGGCACTAGCCGGCCGGGGAACGAAGGTGTTTACCGCGCCCGCTCGGCGGCCAGCGCCGCGATGCGCATGATCACCGCCACCGCTTGCTCCATGCCTTCCAGCGTCACGAACTCGTGCTTGCCGTGGTAGTTGTAGCCGCCGGTGAACAGGTTCGGGCACGGCAGGCCGCGGAACGACAGCTGCGCGCCGTCGGTGCCGCCGCGGATCGGCTTCATCACCGGTTCGATGTCGCAATCGCGCATCGCCTGCTGCGCCAGCGCGATCACGTGCGGGTGCTCCGCCACCTGTTCGCGCATGTTGTAATAGCTGTCTTCGATGCTGACTTCGATATAGCAATCGCGCGGCAGGCCTTTGCCGATCTCGCGAGCGATGTCCACCATCTTACGCTTGCGCGCCTCGAACCCTTCGCGCTCGAAGTCGCGCAGAATGTAGTGCATTTCGGCGCGCTCCACGCTGCCCTTGATGCTGCTGAGATGATAAAAGCCCTGGTAGCCTTCGGTGGTCTCCGGCGCTTCGTCCGCCGGCAGCGCCAGATGAATGCGGGTCGCCAGCGACAGCGCGTTGACCATCACCCCCTTGGCGCTGCCGGGGTGTACGCTGTTGCCGAGGATTTTGATCGTCACCGAGGCGGCGTTGAAGTTTTCGCACTCCAGCTCCCCGACGCCGCCGCCGTCCACCGTGTAGGCCCATTCCGCATTGAAGGCCGCCACGTCGAACAGCTGCGCCCCCTTGCCCACCTCCTCGTCCGGAGTGAAGGCCACGCGGATGTCGCCGTGCGGGATCTTGCGCGCGCGCAGGCGCACCATGGCGGTGAGGATCTCGGCGATGCCCGCCTTGTCGTCGGCGCCCAGCAGCGTTTTGCCGTCGGTGGTGATCAGCGTCTGCCCCAGCATCTGGTGCAGGATCGGGAACATCACCGGCGACAGCACTTCATCACCGATGCCGAGCGCAATGTCGCCGCCGCGATAGTTCTCGACGATCTGCGGATTGACGTGTTTACCGCTGAAATCCGGCGAAGTATCCAGATGGGCGATGAAACCGACCGCCGGCACCGGCCAGGCGACGTTACCCGGCCAGGTGCCCATCACGCAGCCGTGTTCGCTGAGCGACACCCGCTCGAAGCCGAGCGCGATCATTTCCTGCTGCAATGCACGCGCCAGCTTCAACTGCCCGTCGGTGCTCGGCACATGCTTTACGTTCGCTTTGGACTGGGTGTCGAAAGAGACGTAGTTGAAAAAGCGGTCAAGTAATTTGTCCATGGTAGCGGCCCCTCAGAATATCGCGTTTCATTATGCGGAACCGATCAGGATCAAATATTGCGTCAGGTCATTTTTAACCAGAATTCGCCAATATCATTAATCTTTGTGATGATTTCTGAGGGGAATAATGCTGTCATCACAGGGTCATTTGTCGCTATCATGATGAAAAACGCGGCATCTGGGCCGGATCGGCTTTCAATTCCGGCATTCAGCGTCTATCATGCGCGCTCGAAAAATTTCCATTGGCGTAACTGGTTTGAGCTTCATTTGATCAGCGGGCATTCCCGCAAGCTCCGGCAGTCTTTTCCAGTTACGGTTCTATCTGCATTAGCCCACGGGATAGAGTAATACGATAAATGACTGAGACATCCTCTCCGACTCCCCTTGTTGAACTGCATGCCCTGAGCAAAGCGTTCGATGGCAAAACCATCATTGCCGATCTGGATCTGACGATTAACCACGGCGAATTCCTCACCATTCTCGGCCCCTCCGGCTGTGGCAAAACCACGGTGCTGCGCCTGATCGCCGGTCTGGAAGACGCCGATGTGGGCCGCATCGTGCTCGACGGCCAGGACATCACCGCCATTCCGGCCGAACATCGCCACGTCAACACCGTGTTTCAAAGCTACGCTCTGTTTCCGCACATGTCGGTGTTCGACAACGTCGCCTTCGGCCTGCGCATGCAAAAGGTGCCGGCGGCGGAACTGACGCCGCGCGTCGAAGAGGCGCTGCGCATGGTGCAGCTGGACGACTTTGCCAAGCGGCGGCCGGGCCAGCTCTCCGGCGGCCAACAGCAGCGCGTGGCCATCGCCCGCGCGGTGGTCAACAAGCCGAAGGTGCTGCTGCTGGACGAATCGCTGTCGGCGCTGGACTACAAGCTGCGCAAGCAGATGCAGAACGAACTGAAAGCGCTGCAGCGCAAACTGGGCATCACCTTCGTGTTCGTCACCCACGATCAGGAAGAAGCGCTCACCATGTCGGATCGCATCGTGGTGATGCGCGAAGGCCGCATTGAGCAGGACGGCACGCCGCGTGAGATCTACGAAGAGCCGAAGAACCTGTTCGTCGCCAGCTTCATCGGCGAGATCAACATCTTCGACGCGGTGGTCCTGCAACGCCTCGATCCGCAGCGGGTGCGCGCCAACGTGGAAGGCCGCGAGTGCGACATCTACGCCGATCTACCGGTAGAGCCGGGCCAAAAGCTGAAGGTGCTGCTGCGTCCGGAGGATCTGCGGGTGGAAGAAGTGAACGACAGCGCGCAGCACGACGGGCTGATCGGCTACGTGCGCGAGCGCAACTACAAAGGCATGACGCTGGAATCGGTGGTCGAGCTGGAGAGCGGCAAAACGGTGATGGTCAGCGAGTTCTTCAACGAAGACGATCCGGACGTCGATCACTCGCTCAATCAGAAGATGGCGGTAACCTGGGTTGAAAGCTGGGAGGTGGTGCTGGCCGATGAAGAAATCGCGTAAAGTCTTCCAGAATGTGGTGATCGTCGGCGTCGTCGCCTGGCTGTTGCTGTTCGTGTTCATGCCGAACCTGATGATCATCGGCGCCAGCTTCCTGACCCGCGACGACGCCAACCTGGTGCAGATGGTGTTCACGCTGGACAACTACCGGCGCTTGTTCGATCCGTTGTACGCCCAAGTGCTGCTGCACTCGCTGAACATGGCGCTGATCGCCACCCTGTGCTGCCTGGCGATCGGCTATCCGTTCGCCTTTATCCTGGCGCGGTTGCCGCAGAAGGTGCGGCCGCTGCTGCTGTTTCTGCTGATCGTGCCCTTCTGGACCAACTCGCTGATCCGCATCTACGGCCTGAAGCTGTTTCTCAGCACCCGCGGCTATCTCAACGACGCGCTGCTGTGGATCGGCGTCATCGACAAGCCGCTGCGCATCATGTACACCTCGGAAGCGGTCGTCCTCGGCCTGGTGTATATCCTGTTGCCGTTTATGGTGATGCCGCTCTACTCCAGCATCGAAAAGCTCGATAAGTCCTGCCTGGAGGCGGCGCGCGACCTCGGCGCCAGCAAGCTGCAAACCTTTATCCGCATCATCGTGCCGCTGACCATGCCGGGCATTATCGCCGGCTGCCTGCTGGTGGTGCTGCCGGCGATGGGGCTGTTCTTCGTCGCCGATCTGATGGGCGGCGCCAAAAACCTGCTGATCGGCAACGTGATTAAAAGCCAGTTCCTCAATATCCGCGACTGGCCGTTCGGCGCGGCCACCAGCATCTGCCTGACGCTGGTGATGGGGCTGTTGCTGCTGGTTTATTACCGGGCCGCACGCCTGCTGAACAAGAAGGAGGATCTGGCATGATCGGACGTCTGCTGCGCGGCGGCTTTATGACGCTGGTATACGCCTATCTGTATATCCCGATCGTCATCCTGATCGTCAACTCCTTCAACGCCTCGCGCTTCGGCATCAATTGGCAAGGGTTTACCACCAAGTGGTACAGCACCCTGCTGAATAACGACAGCCTGCTGCAGGCCGCGGGCCACTCGCTGACCATGGCGGTGCTCTCCGCCACCTTCGCCACGCTGATCGGCTCGCTGACCGCGGTGGCGCTGTACCGCTACCGCTTCCGCGGCAAACCGTTTGTCGGCGGCATGCTGTTCGTGGTGATGATGTCGCCGGACATCGTGATGGCCATCTCGCTGCTGGTGCTGTTCATGCTGCTGGGCATTTCGCTCGGCTTCTGGTCGTTGCTGTTCTCGCACATCACCTTCTGCCTGCCGTTCGTGGTGGTGACCGTCTACGCGCGCCTGAAAGGCTTCGACGTGAAGATGCTGGAAGCCGCGCGCGATCTCGGCGCAAGCGAGTTCACCATTCTGCGCAAGATCATCCTGCCGTTGGCATTGCCGGCGGTAGCGGCCGGCTGGTTGCTGAGCTTCACCCTGTCGATGGACGACGTGGTGGTCTCCTCCTTCGTCACCGGGCCGAGCTACGAGATCTTGCCGCTGAAGATCTACTCGATGGTGAAAGTCGGCGTCTCACCGGAGGTCAACGCGCTGGCCACCATTTTGCTGCTGCTGTCGCTGGTGCTGGTGATCGCCAGCCAGTGGGTGATGCGCGATCGCTCGCCCAAGGCCGAGTAACCCATCCCGCCGGGCGCTGCGGCGCCCGGTTGTGATCCCCTTCACAACCGGCACCGGTTGTCACTCCCTGACCATCGGTGCCTATTTCCGCCCCGCCGATTGCAGCGGCGAAAACTTCCCCCTATAACTGAACTCAGGCAAGGTGCCTTATTTTTTTCTCGCTTCCAGGGAGTTTATTCAGCAACGTCGTCATCCATTAAAATATAAAAAGGAACTGCCATGAAAGGTATTATCGATAATATCTTAAGCAAGCTGCAGCTTTTCTCCAAAGCCATGATGGGGCCGATATTTTTCCTGCCGGTAATCGGTCTGATCCTGGCGCTCAGTTCTATTCTCACCAATGCCACATTAATCAATGAACATTCCGCCGTCTTCTCTATCGGTAAAATGATCGGCGATACCTTCTGGCCATTATTCGGCAACCTCGGGCTGATTTTCTGCATCGGCATTACCTACGGTCTGGCCAAAGACAAGAAAAGCGAAGCGGCGCTGGTCGCCGTGATGTGCTTTATCATGTTCCTCGGCGCCAACGCCTCTTATCTGCAATTCAGCGGCCATGTCGCGGCCAAGATCAACGGCGAATATTACGGCACCGGGCAGACGGAGTTGCTGGGTTTTACCGTGGTGGATATGGGCATTTTCCTCGGTCTTATCCTCGGCGTCACCATCGCCTGGGTGCATAACCGCCTGTGCAACGTCGAACTCAACGGCGTGTTCTCGGTCTACGGCGGCGCCAAGCTGGTGCTGATTGCCATGACGCCGATCATCATGCTGTACGCCGTCGCCTTCAGCTACCTGTGGCCGGCGATCTCACAGGGCCTGATCGCGCTGACCGGCTTTATGAAAAGCGCCGGCTCGCTCGGGGTATTCGTCTACGGCTTCTTTGAGAAATTCCTGATCCCCACCGGGCTGCACCACTTTATCTGGTCGCCGTTCCAGCTTACCAGCATCGGCGGTTCGATCGTGCAGGACGGCCAGACCGTCTCCGGCTCGCAGGCGATTTTCCTGGCCTATATGCGCGACCCGAGCATCTCGCCGCTGATGAACGAAGCGCTGCGCTTCTCGCAGCAAGGGATGGTGACCATCTTCGGCCTGTCGGGCGCGGCATTGGCTTTCTATCACACCGCCAAGCCGGAAAAGAAAATGCTGGCCAAGGCGATTCTAATCCCGGCCATCACCACCTCGATCCTGGTCGGCATCACCGAGCCGATAGAGTTCACCTTCCTGTTTATCTCTCCGCTGCTGTGGGTGATCCACGCCGTGTTGACCGCGCTGTCGCAGGTGGTCTGCAACCTGTTCCAGGTGCGCCCCTGGGGCGCCAGCGGGCTGGTCGAGTTCCTGGCCTATAACCTGCCGCTGCCGGTTTCCCTCACCCGCTGGCCGCTGTACGTGGTCATCGGCCTGGTGCAGTTTGCGGTGTATTACCTGGTGTTCAAAACGCTGGTGCTGAAGCTCAATCTGAAGACGCCGGGCCGTGAAGATGATCAGGACGTCAGACTCTATTCCAAACAGGATTACCGGAACCGCAAAAATACCCCGGACGAGCCGAGCGGCATCATTATTCGCGCGCTGGGCGGCAAGGAAAACATTATTTCCGTCGATAACTGTTTTACCCGACTGCGGGTGGAATTAAAGGATATGACACGGGTGGATGAAGCCGCGTTAAAAAGCACCGGCGCCAAAGGCGTAGTGAAGAATCGCCGTGAAGTGCAGGTAATTTACGGCGTCACGGTCGGCAAGGTCAAAAATCAGGTAGAAAAATATTTAGCGACACTCTAACGCTTTATTAATGGGAGATATCGAATGAAATTAACCGTTCTCGGCGGCGGCGGCGTGCGTTCCCCGTTCCTCGCCAAATCCATCGCCTATAACGCCCATCGCATCGGCATTACCGAAGTGGTGTTTATGGATACCGATGAGCGCCATCTGGCGATCTACGGCGCCCTCGCGCAGGGCGTATTCCAGCGCATTCGCGGCGACATTGCTTTCAGCCTCAGCAGCGATCCGCGCCAGGCGCTGCAAGGCGCCGACTACATCATCACCACCCTGCGCATCGGCGGCGAGGAAGGCCGCATCCATGACGAGCGCATCGCGCTCAATCATCAGTTGCTCGGGCAAGAAACCACCGGCGCCGGCGGCTTCGCCATGGCGATGCGTTCGATTCCGGCGATCCTCGACTATTGCCGCCTGATCGAACAGGTTTCCTCACCGGACGCGGTCCTGTTCAACTTCACCAATCCTTCCGGCATGGTGACCGAGGCGATCATCAAATCCGGCTTCCAGCGCCGGGTTTATGGCATCTGCGACGCCCCCAGCGAGTTTATCCGTGAACTGGCCGAGCTGCTGGACTGCCGCGAAGACCAACTGAGCGTCGACTGCTTCGGCCTCAACCATCTTTCCTGGTTCCGCAATGCGCGCGTCAACGGCGAACCGGTCACGGAACGGTTGCTGGCGGATCCGCGCCTGTATCGTGATACCTGCATGAAATACTTCTCGCCGGAGTTGGTGGCGCTGTCGGACAATTTGATGCTCAACGAGTATCTCTATTATTACTACTATCGTGAGCAGGCGATCGCCGCCATCGTCGCGGGCGGCGAGACCCGCGGCGAACAAATCGCGGCGATCAACCGCCAAATGCTGTCAGAGTTAGGCGAGCTGGACATCCCCCACCAGTTGGAACACGCCTTCTCTGTCTATTTCAGCCATTATCTGCAGCGCGAAAACTCCT
This sequence comes from Serratia sp. LSHTC3, assembly GCF_057197125.1. NCBI lineage: Bacteria > Pseudomonadati > Pseudomonadota > Gammaproteobacteria > Enterobacterales > Yersiniaceae > Serratia > Serratia sp. LSHTC3. The sequence continues at coordinate 759,681 of NZ_JBXUNP010000002.1, read as the reverse complement.
ACATGCAGCGCGAGTCCAACCAGGGCAAGGTGAAAACGCGCGAGATGCTGACGCTGCAACAGTTTATCGAGCAGCCGGACAGCGGCGGCTATGCCGGGGTGGCGATCGACATTCTGGAGGCGGTCAACAGCGGCCGGCAAAAACGCGTGGTGGTGTCGATGCAAAACCGCGACACGCTCGATTTTCTGCACCCGGAAGACGTGATCGAAATCAGCTGCGAATTGAGCAGCGCCGGCATTCAGCCGGTCAAAATGCGCGATATTCCCGACACCCAGAAAAACCTGATTTCGCAGGTGAAAGAGTACGAACGGCTGGCGGTGGCGGCGATCCTGACCGGCAACCGCCAACTGGCCATCAAGGCGCTGATGGTGCACCCGCTGGTCAACTCCTACTCGCTGGCGAAAACGCTGGTAGAGGAGTACCTGCAGGCCCACCGCGCGTATGCCGGGCACTGGCGCTAAACGGTGCGGCCGTCAGCGGCCGCGTCGTTCAAACCAGGCGGTGATCACATTCTCGAATCCCAACAGACAGTGGCCGAAAAACGGGTTGGGATAGTAGATATCGTGATCGTATTTTTGCCGATCCTCAAACAGAAAGGTCATGTCGGCCTGCTGCGCCAGCGGGCTGTCGCCGTCGCCGCAGAAGGCCGCCAGCAGGATGCGGTTACGCTTCACCGCCTCGCTCCAGCTCAGCGCCGAGCCGCTGTTGCCCGACTTTGAAATCACGATCACCATGTCGAAGCGAAAGCGCGTCTCACGGTCAAGAATGTCGAAATCCGGCCACAGCGACAGATAACTGTCTACACCCAGCGTCATAAACTTGTTGTACATATATTGAGCCACCAGCTGCGAAAAACCGCTGCCGTGGATCAGGATCTTGCCGTTGTCGAGCAGATCGAGAAACTGCGCCTGCTGGGCCGGCGGTGCCGCCGACGTAGCGCGTTCCGCCTGGTAAGCCGGCGCCATCGTCAGGTTGAATTTGATGAAATAGACCAGTTCGAGATAGCCGCGAAAGCCCAGCTTTTTAGCCAGCCGCACCAGCGTCGAGGGGGAACTGTAGCAGCGTGCGGACACCGCACGGATGCCGTCGTCGATGCAGGCGTCCGGGTTGTCGAGAATGCAGTGCAAAATCGTCAGATCCGTCTTGCTGAGCTCAGCCTGGCTGAAGACCTGTTTGAAATTCATCGCTGCCCTCGTTTATTCGCCAAAATTATTGTTTCGCACGCGCTTCACCGCCTGTCCAGCGCGAGACACACAAATTGTGATGCGCTTTAAGGCGCAGAACCCCTTGATTTGCCAGCGGGATAACCGCCTTTACCCACCCCGCCCCGGCCCCTATAATGGCCCCTTTCTGGGGTATGGCGCGGCCGAAAACGGCGGCTCATACGGGTTCGGCTCACTACTGCTGAAGGATACGCTGCATGAAAAAGTGGTCACATCTGCTCGCAGCCGGGATGATGGCGCTGAGTTTCTGCTCTGCAAACGCCTCTGACGGCAAAACGCTGTATTTCTATAACTGGACTGAATACGTCCCGCCGGGGCTGCTGGAGCAGTTCACCAAAGAAACCGGCATCAAGGTGATCTATTCCACCTATGAATCCAACGAAAGCATGTACGCCAAGCTGAAGACCTACAAAGACGGCGCGTACGATCTGGTGGTGCCTTCCACCTACTTCATCGCCAAGATGAGCAAGGAAGGCATGCTGCAAAAAATCGACAAGAGCAAGCTCAGCCACTTCAAGGATCTCGATCCTACCCTGCTGAACAAGCCGTTCGATCCCAACAACGACTACTCCATTCCTTATATCTGGGGCGCTACCGCCATCGGCGTCAACAGCGACGCGCAGGATCCGTCCACCGTCACCTCCTGGGCCGATCTGTGGCAACCGCAGTACAAAGGCCGCCTGCTGCTGACCGACGACGCGCGCGAAGTGTTCCAGATGGCGCTGCTCAAGCTGGGTTATTCCGGCAACACCACTGACCCGAAAGAGATCGAAGCCGCCTACCACGAACTGCAGAAATTGATGCCGAACGTGCTGGCCTTCAACTCCGACAACCCGGGCAACCCGTTTATGGAAGGGGAAGTCAACGTCGGCATGGTGTGGAACGGGTCGGCCTTTGTGGCGCGCCAGGCCGGCACGCCGCTGGAGATCGTCTGGCCGAAGGAAGGCGGGATCTTCTGGATGGACAGCCTGGCCATTCCGGCCAACGCGCGCAACGTCGAAGGGGCGCTTAAGCTGATCGACTTCCTGCTGCGGCCGGAAATCGCGGTGCAGGTGGCGGAGACCATCGGTTACCCGACGCCGAACCTGGCGGCGAAGAAGCTGCTGTCGCCGGAGATCGCCAACGACAAGTCACTCTACCCGGATAAGGCGGTGATTGAGCACGGCGAGTGGCAAAACGACGTCGGCGACGCCAGCACGCTGTACGAAAGCTACTTCCAAAAGCTGAAAGCCGGGCGCTAATACGCCCGCCATCCCATCAGGGCGCATTGCGCCCTGATGCCTTTCTCAGGGCCGGTCGGCCCGCGCCACCTTGCCCACCAGGAACTTGTGCACAAAACGCGGCACCACTTCGCTGGCCAGACCGTAGTGTTTCTCATCGAACTGGCTCTCTACCTGGCTCGGTTCCAGGTTCAGCTCCATGGCGTAAGCGCCGCCCAGCCGCGCCTCATGCACGAAGCCGGCCGCCGGGTAGACATGGCCGGAGGTGCCGATAGCGACGAAGAAATCGGCCTTGCTCAGCGCCTGGTAGATGTCGTCCATACCCAGCGGCATCTCACCGAACCACACCACGTGCGGCCGCAGCGGCGCCGGGAACTGGCAGCAATGGCAACGATCGTCAACGCTGAGATCGCCGGGCCATTCGAACACCTGCCCCGACTGGGTGCAACGCACCTTCAGCAGTTCGCCGTGCATGTGCAGCACCCGCTTGCTGCCGGCGCGCTCATGCAGGTTATCAATGTTTTGCGTGACCAGCAGGAAATTGTCCCCCAACCACTCTTCCAAATCCGCCAACGCGCGGTGCGCGGCGTTCGGGGCGATCTCCTCCGTCTGCAGCTGGCGGCGGCGTTCATTGTAAAACGCCTGCACCAGCGCCGGATCGCGCTGGAAACCTTCCGGCGTGGCGACGTCCTCCACCCGGTGCTCTTCCCACAGCCTATCCGCGGCGCGGAAGGTGCGAATGCCCGACTCGGCCGAAATGCCGGCCCCGGTCAACACCATCACAAACGGCTTTTTCAGCTCGGCCGCCGCCATGGTGTCACGGTGAAAAATGCGTGAACGAAAGCGCTGATGCAGCACATGCTTACTCTTGCGAAACTGACACAGCCGATGGCGAGTGTGCATTAACTCTCTCCTTACTTTTCCCTGTTTACCAAATTGAGGAACGCTGCGCCGCGCACGCCGCCGGCGTCGCCATAGCGCGCCTTCTCGATGCGCGGCAGCCGAGCCACCCGCAGCAAGTGCGCCGGCAGCCGCTGCGGCAACGCCTGGTAAATGGCGTCGAAATTCGACAGCCCGCCGCCGATCACCACCAGATGCGGATCCAGCACCGTCAGCAGGTTACCCAGGCAGATCGCCAGCACGTCCATAAAGCGGTCGACGTGAGCCACCGCCTGCGGCTCGCCCGCCTGATAATGCGCAATGATCTCGGTGGCAGGCAAGCGCCGGCCATAGAAATGGGCGTACATCCATTCGAAACCGCGGCCCGATATGTAATTTTCAATGCAACCCTGATGGCCGCACCCGCAGGCAACGCGAGGCACATCACGCCCCAGCACCTCGAGCGCGTCCACCGGCAGGCGCAAATGGCCGAACTCGCCGGCGATATAGTTGCGCCCAGGCACCGTCTTGCCATCGACGATCAGGCCGCCGCCCACGCCGGTGCCGAGGATGATGCCCAGCACCGTCGGGTAGCGGCGGAACTCGTCGTCCCAGGCTTCCGACAGCGCAAAGCAGTTGGCGTCGTTATCGACGCGCACCTCGCGCCCGATCAGCGCCGCCAGATCGCGCGGCAGCGGCCGCCCCATCGCCGCCGGCACGTTGGCGGTAAACAACGTGCCGTCATCGTCGTTGGGCAGGCCCGGTATGCCGATGCCGACGCTGCCGCGCCGGCCGCAAAACGCATCCGCCTCAAGGGTCAGATCGCACAGCGTGGCCAGCAGTTGCCGGTAGTCTTCACGCGGCGTCGGCACCCGCTTTTGCCAAATGCGCTGCAGGTTGCCGTCGAACACCCCCAGCTCAATCTTGGTGCCGCCCATATCGAAACCGTAGTACATAACCCATCCCCAGGCTAAAAAAACGGGGCGGCATCGCTGCCTCCCCGTCGGTGTTATTGTCCGCTCAGCACCCGCGCCGGATCGATGCGGCTGGCGCGCCTCGCCGGATACCAACTGGCCAACAGGCTCAGCACGATGGCGGTCGCCAGCACGATCAGCACGTCCAGCCAGTGCAGCTCGGAAGGCAGGAAGTCAATGAAGTAGATATCGCCCGACAGGAAGGAATGACCGACCAGTTTCTCGATGCCCCGGATGATGTTGGTCAGCTGCAGCGAAGCGATCACCCCGATCACCACGCCACTCAGGCTGCCCAGCAGCCCGGCCAACAGCCCGTACCAGATGAAGATGGCGCGAATAAAGCCGTCTTTAGCGCCCAGGGTGCGCAGCACTGCGATGTCGGCGCTTTTGTCTTTCACCGCCATCACCAGCGTGGAGACGATGTTGAAGCAGGCCACGCCGATCACCAGCACCATCGCCAGATACATGATGGCGCGGATCATCTGGATATCGCGGTACATGTAACCGTACTTGCCGATCCAGCTTTTGATGTAGATATAAGAATTGGTCACTTCGCCGGCGTCGCGCACCAGTTTGTTGGCGGCGAACACGTCGTTCATCTTGAGCGCGATACCCGTGACGCTGTCACCCATGTCGAGATACTGCTGCGCGTCGGCCAGCGGCACCAGCGCCAGGCTGTGATCGAGCTGGCCGCTGAGCTGCAAAATGCCGGTCACATGCAGGCGAATGCGCTTCGGCTGCAGCAGCTTCATCTCCGGGTCGCTGTTGGGGATCATCACCGTGACATAGGCGCCCTGCTTGACGCCCAGCGCGTCGGCCACGCCCTTGCCGAGGATCACCTGCTGCTCGCCGGGCTTGAAGTTGGCCCAGGCGTCGCCCTGCACATACTGCGGCAGCGCGCTCAGCCGGCTCTCCTGCTGCGGATCCACGCCTTTGACTTCCACCGCGCGCAGCTGCGCGCCGTTTTCCATCAGGCCGGTAAAGTTAATGTACGGCGCGGCGGCCAAGATACCCGGCACCTTTTCCACCCGCTGCAGAATCGACGGCCAGCCGCTGAACGGCTGATTGACCGGCTCAAGCTCGCCGTGCGGCACCACCGCCAGAATGCGGTTCTTCAGCTCGCGCTCAAAGCCGTTCATCGCGCTCAGCCCGACGATCAGCACCGCCACCCCCAGCGCAATGCCGATGGTGGAGATGACCGAGATCAGCGACACCATGCCGCCGCGTTTACGGCCGCGGCTGAAACGCAGGGCCGTCAGGAAGGACAGTGAGGCTCCCGCCATTACTCGGCCCCCATCAGGGTCAGCTGCGCCTGCAGGTGGCCGTCGGCCATTTCCAGCTGGCGGCTCAGGCGCTTGGCCAGCTGCAGATCGTGCGTCACCACCAGGAAAGCGGTGCCCTGGCGCACGTTCAGCTCGCCCAGCAGATCGAAGATGCTGTCCGCGGTGCGTTTATCCAGGTTACCGGTCGGTTCGTCCGCCAGCACCAACGCCGGGTTGTTGACCAACGCGCGCGCGATCGCCACGCGCTGACGTTCGCCGCCGGAGAGCTCGGACGGGCGGTGCTTGCTGCGTTTTTCCAGCCCGACCGCCGCCAGCATCTCCCGCGCCTTCTCCTGCGCCTGAGCCGGCTTGACGCCGCCGATCAAGAGCGGCATGGCGGCGTTTTCCAGCGCGGTGAAGTCCGGCAACAGATGGTGGAACTGATAGATGAAGCCCAGCTGGCGGTTGCGCAGCTCGGCCTTGGCCGCCGAAGACATGGCGTTCAGCGATTCGCCCTTGAAGATCACCTCGCCGGAGGTCGGCGAGTCCAGCCCGCCCAGCAGGTGCAATAGGGTGCTCTTGCCGGAACCCGAGCTGCCGACGATCGCCATCATCTCGCCCTGCTGCATGGCAAAGCTGACGTTGCGCAGCACGTCGGTGTGCAGGTTGCCTTCCTGATAGGTCTTGCACAGGTTGTCACACTGCAGCAAAAGATGGTTACTCATAACGTAAAGCCTCAGCGGGTTGTACGGCGGCAGCGCGCCATGAAGGATAGAGCGTGGACAACAGGGAAACCGCCATCGCCACCACGGCGATAATCGTCACCTGCAGCGGATCGACCGCCACCGGCAGCGAAGCGCCGTCGATCAAGGCGCCGAGGATCGGCATCAGATTGTTCAGATTGGTAGCCAGCAGCACGCCGAGCAGCGTGCCGAGCAGCGAACCGATGATGCCGGCGCTGGCGCCCTGCACCATAAATACCGACATGATCTGGCGGCGAGTCAGCCCTTGAGTCTGCAGAATGGCGACCTCGCCCTGCTTCTCCATCACCAGCAGGCCGAGCGAGGTAATGATGTTAAACGCCGCCACCGCCACGATCAGGCTGAGCAGCAGCCCCATCATGTTCTTCTCCATACGCACCGCCTGGAACAGCTCGCCCTTGCGATCGCGCCAGTCTTTCCAGACGGTGCCCGCCGGCAGCGCCTGCTGGCTGAGGGTATCGACCGTCAGCGGCTGTTGCAGGAACAGACGCCAGCCGGTGATGTTGCCGGCCGGGTAGCGCATCAGGCGCGAAGCATCCTGTTGGTTGACCAGCAGCTGATAGCCGTCCACCTCGCTGTTGGCGTGGAAGGTGCCGATGAGAGTGAACAAACGCTGGCTGGGAATGCGGCCCATCGGCGTGAACTGGCTGGCGCTCGGCACCATCACGCGCAGCGAATCGCCGCGCTTGACGCCAAGTTGCCCCGCCAGCTGTTCGCCGATGATGATGTTGTATTGGCCCGGCTGCAGCTGTTGCTGCTTGACGTTGACCAGATACGGGGTCAGCGGGTCGGCCTCGTCGGGATTCACGCCGAGCATCACCCCTACCGCCACGCTGCGAGCGCTTTGCAGCACCACGTCACCGGTGGTCAGCGGCGCAACGCGCGTGACGCCCTGCAGCTTCTGCACCTCGGAGGCCGGCAGCTGCTGCGGGTTGACCGATCCTTGCGGACTGGTGACCAGCGCCTGCGGCATCAGGCCGAGGATGTTGTTCTCCAGATCCTTTTCGAAACCGTTCATCACCGACAGCACGGTGACCAACGCCATCACCCCCAGCGTAATGCCGATGGTGGAAAGCCAGGATACAAACCGCCCAAAGCGGTCTGAGGCTCGCCCGCGCATGTAGCGCAGGCCAATGAATAACGCGACAGGTTGATACATGAAATCCGTTTGATAGCCGTGGCTTAAGCAAAGTGATCATGGATAATAAAGGCTCTCCCTCGTTTAGGGAACACCCGACGGCCTTTTATTGCGTGGCGGCGAAGAGGGAGACGGCGGCAGCTTCGCGCGCTCTTTATCCTCAGCCGCAAAAAACCGGCGGCATTAACCGGTTAAATAACCGGCAGAAAATTGATGGGCAGCGCTTTTTGCTGTGTCAGTTTGCCGGCCGCTGGGCTACTATAAACAGCATAAAAGCACTGGGTTATCCGTGCCGGGACGCCCTCTAACACATTGATTAAAGATACCTGAATGAGCACTTCCGATAGCCGTAACCGTTCTTCATCCCCTCGTTATTCTCTGCCCGATCGCGCGGGCGATCTGCGCCAGCTGGGGCAACTGACCGGCGCGGCCTGCGCCGTGGAGTGCGCCGAGATCGTCGAGCGCCACCCTGGCCCGGTGATGCTGATCGCGCCGGATATGCAAAACGCCCTGCGGCTGCGCGACGAGATCCAGCAGTTCACCGATCAGATGGTGACCACACTGTCCGACTGGGAAACCCTGCCGTACGACAGCTTCTCGCCGCATCAGGAAATCATCTCGGATCGTTTGTCGAGCCTGTATCACCTGCCGACCATGGCGCGCGGCGTGATCATTCTGCCGGTCAACACCCTGATGCAGCGCGTCTGCCCGCACGAATTCCTGCACGGCCACGCGCTGGTGATGAAGAAAGGCCAGCGCCTGTCGCGCGATAAGCTGCGCGCGCAGCTGGAACAGGCCGGTTACCGCAGCGTCGATCAGGTGATGGAGCACGGCGAATTCGCCACCCGCGGCGCATTGCTCGATCTTTACCCGATGGGCAGCGATGAGCCTTACCGCATCGACTTCTTCGATGACGAAATCGACAGCCTGCGCATCTTCGACGTCGATACCCAGCGCACGCTGAGCGAAGTCGAGGCCATCAATCTGTTGCCGGCCCACGAGTTCCCCACCGACAAGAACGCCATCGAGCTGTTCCGCAGCCAGTGGCGCGAGCAGTTTGAGGTGCGTCGCGACGCCGAGCACATCTATCAGCAGGTCAGCAAAAGCGCCTGGCCCGCCGGTATCGAATACTGGCAGCCGCTGTTCTTCAGCCAGCCGCTGCCGTCGCTGTTCAGCTACCTGCCGGCCAATACGCTGATCGTCAATACCGGCGATCTGGAGGGCGCCGCCGAGCGCTTCTGGCAGGACGTCAACCAGCGTTACGAAAGCCGCCGCGTCGATCCGATGCGCCCGCTGCTGGCGCCGGATACGCTGTGGCTGCGCGTTGACGCGCTGTTCGGCGAGCTGAAAGCCTGGCCGCGCATCGCGCTGAAAACCGATGAGCTGCCGGCCAAGGCCGGCAATACCAATCTGGATTACCATGCCCTGCCCGATCTGGCGGTGCAGGCGCAGCATAAATCCCCGCTGGATAATCTGCGGCGTTTTATCGAAGGCTTCGACGGCAGCGTGATTTTCTCCGTCGAGAGCGAGGGGCGGCGTGAAACGCTGCAGGATCTGCTCGGCCGCATCAAGCTGGCGCCGGCGCTGATCCAGCGTCTCGATCAGGCGGAAACCGCGGGCCGTTACATGATGGTCGGCGCCGCCGAACACGGTTTCCTCGACGGCCTGCGCCAGCGTGCACTGATCTGCGAAAGCGATCTGCTCGGCGAACGCGTCAGCCGCCGCCGGCAGGACAACCGGCGCACCATCAACACCGATACCCTGATCCGCAACCTGGCGGAGCTGCATCCCGGCCAGCCGGTGGTGCACCTGGAGCACGGCGTTGGCCGCTATGTCGGCCTGACCACGCTGGAAGCCGGCGGCATCAAGGCTGAATACCTGATCCTCTCCTACGCCGGTGAGGACAAGCTGTACGTACCGGTGTCTTCGCTGCATCTGATCAGCCGCTACGCCGGCGGCGCGGATGAAAACGCTCCGTTGCACAAACTGGGCGGCGACGCCTGGACACGCGCGCGGCAAAAAGCGGCCGAACGGGTGCGCGACGTCGCGGCGGAGCTGCTGGATATTTACGCCCAGCGCGCCGCCAAGGCCGGTTTCGCCTTCAAGCATAACCGCGAACAATACCAGCTGTTCTGCCAGACCTTCCCGTTCGAAACCACGCCGGATCAGGAACAGGCGATCAACGCGGTGCTGAGCGATATGTGCCAGCCGCTGGCGATGGACCGCCTGGTGTGCGGCGACGTCGGCTTCGGCAAAACCGAAGTGGCGATGCGCGCCGCCTTCCTGGCGGTGGAAAACGGCAAGCAGGTGGCGGTGCTGGTGCCGACCACCCTGCTGGCGCAGCAGCACTTCGACAACTTCCGCGATCGCTTCGCCACCTGGCCGATCCGCATCGAGATGATGTCGCGCTTCCGCAGCGCCAAAGAGCAGCAGCAGGTGCTGGACGATGCGGCCGATGGCAAAGTGGACATCATCATCGGCACCCACAAACTGCTGCAGAGCGATCTGCGCTGGAAGGATTTGGGGCTGCTGATCGTCGATGAAGAACACCGCTTTGGCGTGCGCCACAAGGAGCGCATCAAAGCGATGCGCGCCGACGTCGATATCCTGACGCTGACCGCCACGCCGATCCCGCGTACGCTGAACATGGCGATGAGCGGCATGCGCGATCTGTCGATCATCGCCACTCCGCCGGCGCGCCGGCTGGCGGTGAAGACCTTCGTGCGCGAATACGACAGTCTGGTGGTGCGCGAGGCGATCCTGCGCGAAGTGCTGCGCGGCGGCCAGGTTTACTACCTCTACAACGACGTGGAAAACATCGAGAAAGCGGCGCAACGCCTGGCTGAGCTGGTGCCGGAGGCGCGCATCGCCATCGGTCACGGTCAGATGCGCGAACGCGATCTGGAACGGGTGATGAACGATTTCCACCACCAGCGCTTCAACGTGCTGGTGTGCACGACCATCATCGAAACCGGCATCGATATCCCCAGCGCCAACACCATCATCATCGAGCGGGCCGATCGCTTCGGCCTGGCGCAGCTGCACCAACTGCGCGGCCGCGTCGGGCGTTCCCACCATCAGGCTTACGCCTATCTGTTGACGCCAAACCCGAAAGCCATGGGCACCGACGCTCATAAACGGCTCGAGGCCATCGCGTCGCTGGAAGATCTCGGTGCCGGTTTCGCGCTGGCGACTCACGATCTGGAGATCCGCGGCGCCGGCGAACTGCTGGGCGAAGACCAGAGCGGCCAGATGACCACCGTCGGCTTCTCGCTCTATATGGAGCTGCTGGAAAGCGCCGTCGACGCGTTGAAAAACGGCCGCGAACCGTCGCTGGAAGATCTCACCAGCAACCAGACCGAGGTAGAGTTGCGCATGCCGGCGCTGCTGCCGGAAGATTTCATTCCCGACGTCAATACCCGCCTGTCACTGTATAAGCGCATCGCCAGCGCGAAGAACGACGGTGAGCTTGACGAGCTGAAGGTTGAGCTGATCGACCGCTTCGGCCAGTTGCCGGATGCGGCGCGCAACCTGTTGCAGTGCGCGGCGCTGCGCCTGCATGCGCAGAAGCTGGGGATCAAACGCATCGAGAGCAACGAGCGCGGCGGCTTTATCGAGTTCGGCGACAATAACCGCGTCGATCCCGGCTATCTGATCGGTCTGCTGCAGGGCAATCCGCAGGTTTACCGCCTGGACGGCCCGAGCAAGCTGAAGTTCACGCTCGATCTGGCCGATCGTCAGAAGCGCCTGACGTTCACCGAAGAGTTGCTGAACGCCTTCCGCGAACACACGCTGGCGGTCTGAGCCAATGCCCCCGCCGTGGCGGCGGGGGCGGCTTATTCGCGCGGGAATCCGGCGCCCAGCGGCGCCAGCTGCATCACGCGGCTGGTCACCACCCGGTTTTTGCCGCTGCGCTTCGCCTCATACAAGGCCTCGTCGGTCATGGCGATCGCCTTGTCCAGCCTCATGCCCGGCAGATACAGCGACACGCCGATCGACAGCGTGATGTGCGCTTCGTCGTGCGCATTCAGCAAGAACGTCGAGCTTTCAACCGCGCTGCGAATGCGCTCCGCCACCCCGCCGATGACCTGCGGATCGTAGCTGGCGGTGATCACCATAAACTCCTCGCCACCGTAGCGCCCGACGAAGTCCTCATTGCGCACGCTGTTTTGCAGCAGCCGGCCGACGCTGGCCAGCAGCACGTCACCGGCCGGATGGCCGTAGGTATCGTTGATGCTTTTGAAGTTATCCAAATCGAGGATCATCAGCCCGCACGGGCGGCGCTCGGCACGCTGCAGCATCAGCTGATAATCGACGCTGGCGCGGTTGTTGATGTGGGTCAGGCTGTCGGTGGTGGCGCGCGCGCGCATCGCGAAATAGGCGTAGATATGGCGCTCTTTGAAATTCAGCGCATGATAGCAAATCGCCAGACAGAGCGCGGAAACCGCCTGGTACAGCGACACATCCGGCCACAGCCCGCTCATGTCCACCAGCAGCCACACCACCGCGATGCGATACAGCGCGATGATGCCGATCGTCAGGTAAAACGTCCGGTGGGATTTTTTCAGCCACACGCGCGACAACAGCAGCGGCGCGACGATCGAGGCGATGAACAGGTTATCGACGGTGAAACCGCCGGTCAGCGTCATGGCGAACAGAAAACTCACCAGCCCGCTGACGCCGCCGCCGAAGAAAGTCACCAATATCATCGGGATCATCGCAAAGCTGTAATGCACCTTATCGGTCAGCTCCAGCCGATCCTGGCTCAAATACAGCACCGCCACCCCGGCCAGCAGGCCGAAAACAACCCGCTTCCACAGTGCGGATTGATAAGAAAAAGGGGCATTCTTGCTGAGAAGGAAATAGCTTATCGACAGCGTGGCGTAGGTGATGCAGGCGTCGCTGTAAAGGGTAGAAATGGACGCAATGTAAGTCATAAATAGTCAGCGCGCTCCTCGGGATCGCCAGGGGGTAATGTGCAGACGTTGAATAACGCATCCCTGTCGTCTCCGCTTCGGCGGCGGCCATTTTACACAGTCTATTAATAGAGTAGCAGTTCTATCTTATCGCCAAGCCGTCTATCTCACGACGCCCGCTTCAGGCTACTCTGTGCGTTGTGTTATCGGGGGAGAACCGCATGAATATCGACGATGAACTGCAAGCGCTCAGCGAACAGGAAGCGACGCTGGCCTTTACCCATTTTGACGCCGCCACCGCCTGGGAACTGGGCGCGGCGCTGAAAACCGCCGCCGAGCGGCGCGGCCTGAGCATCGCCATCGAGATCCAACTGGCCGGGCAGACGCTGTTTTATTACGCCATGCCGGGGGCAACGCCGGACATTGCCGACTGGGTGCGGCGCAAGCGCAATCTGGTGAACCATTTTCACAAAAGCTCTTACGCCATCGGCCTGCGCCTGCAGCAGCGGCAAACGTCGCTGGAGGAGCGTTACGGGCTGAGCGTGCGTGACTATTCGGTGCACGGCGGCGCCTTCCCGCTCACCCTGACCGGCCTCGGCTGCGTCGGCAGCATCAGCATTTCCGGCGCGCCGCAGAAGGAAGATCATCAGCTGCTGGTGAGCACTTTAGCCCATTTTCTCGGCTTATCCCTGCCCGCCCTGCAATAACCGTTAAAACCTTGACTGTCACCTTTCTTTTCAGCCGCAGAATCTGCGGCTGACTTCTCTATTATCGAAATTTAGCGCCGAACAAAAGGGCGACTCTCTGATTTCCTGCGACAAATTGATACAGGTCTGGTAATCCGCTGAACAAAAGGCGTATGGTATCTGTCACGTGACAAGACGGACCTCATCGGGCCCGCCATTCCTTTCACTTTTGAAGATTTGGTACGCACCGTAGATGAAAACGCATGAAATAAACAAAATTCGCCCCTTCAGCGCGCTGATAGACGCCTGCTGGCGGGAACCTTATAACCTGGCGCGGTTGCTGAAAGACGCTATCGCCGGGGTGACGGTCGGTATTATCGCCATTCCGCTGGCGATGGCGTTGGCGATCGCCAGCGGCGTGCCGCCGCAGTATGGTCTGTATACCGCCGCCATCGCCGGCATCGTCATCGCCGTCAGCGGCGGTTCGCGCTACAGCGTCTCCGGCCCCACCGCCGCCTTCGTGGTGATCCTCTATCCGGTCTCGCAGCAGTTCGGCCTGGCCGGCCTGCTGGTCGCCACGCTGATCTCCGGGGTATTTCTGCTGCTGATGGGGCTCGCGCGCTTTGGCAGGCTGATCGAGTACATTCCGCTGCCGGTGACGCTCGGCTTTACCTCCGGCATCGCCATCACCATCGCCACCATGCAGATCAAGGACTTCTTCGGCCTGCAGCTGACGCACACGCCGGAAAATTACGTCGGCAAGCTGTATGCCCTGCTGCAGGCGCTGCCGACGCTGGATATCGGCGATACCCTGATCGGCGCCGTGACGCTGCTGATTTTGATCTTCTGGCCCAAACTCGGCCTGCGGGTGCCCGGGCACCTGCCGGCGCTGCTGGCGGGCACCGCGTTGATGGGGCTGCTGACGCTGTTTGACCACCCGGTGGCGACCATCGGCTCCCGCTTCAGCTACCTGCTGGCCGATGGCAGCAGCGGCCAGGGCATTCCGCCGATCCTGCCGCAGCTGTTGCTGCCCTGGGATCTGCCGGGCGGCGGCGGGCAACCGTTCACTCTGAGTTGGCAAACCGTTTCCGCCCTGTTGCCGGCGGCGTTTTCGATGGCGATGCTCGGGGCGATCGAATCGCTGCTGTGCGCGGTGGTGCTCGACGGCATGACCGGCAAGAAGCATAACTCGAACAGCGAATTAATCGGCCAGGGTGCGGGCAACATCATCGCGCCGTTCTTCGGCGGCATCACCGCGACCGCTGCGATTGCCCGATCGGCCGCCAACGTGCGCGCCGGCGCCACCTCGCCGGTTTCCGCCATCATCCACGCGCTGCTGGTGCTGTTGGCGCTGCTGGTTCTGGCGCCGTGGCTCTCTTATCTGCCGCTGGCGGCGATGGCGGCGCTGCTGTTGATGGTCGCCTGGAACATGAGCGAGGCGCACAAAGTGATTTACCTGCTGCGCCGGGCGCCGAAGGACGACATTCTGGTGCTGCTGCTGTGCATGTCGCTGACGGTGCTGTTCGACATGGTGATCGCCATTACCGTGGGCATCGTGTTGGCGTCGCTGCTGTTTATGCGTCGCATCGCCCGCATGACGCGGCTGAGCGAGCTGAGCGCCGACGATGGCCGCCTGGTGCTGCGAGTGAATGGCCCGCTGTTCTTCGCCGCCGCCGAGCGCATCTTTAGCGAACTGCTGGCGCGCAGCGAGGATTACCGGACGATCGTGCTGCAGTGGGATGCGGTGCCGGTGCTCGACGCCGGCGGCCTAAGCGCCCTGCGGCGCTTTATCGACGCGCTGCCGGCGGATAAAAAGCTGGTGATCACCGACGTGCCGTTCCAGCCGCTGAAAACCCTGGCGCGCGCGCGGGTGCAGCCGATCGAGGGCCGCTTGCAGTTCTACCCGACGCTGCCGGAAGCGCTGGCGGCCACCGGCGCCTAAACGTAAAAAAGCCCGACGCGTCGGGCTTTTTTTGGCGATGAGCGCTTAGTTGCTGGTATCCAGCTCCGGGAAGCTCTTCACCAGGTCGTCGATGGCTTTCATCTGCGCCAGGAACGGTTCCAGCTTGTCCAACGGCAGCGCAGACGGCCCGTCGCACTTGGCGTTGTTCGGATCCGGGTGCGCCTCGAGGAACAGCCCTGCCAGGCCAACCGCCATGCCGGCACGCGCCAGCTCGGCCACCTGAGCGCGACGGCCGCCGGACGCGGCGCCGAACGGATCGCGGGTCTGCAGCGCGTGGGTCACATCGAAGATCACCGGATGGCCGCCGGTCACGTTCTTCATCACGTTGATGCCCAGCATGTCGACCACCAGGTTGTCATAGCCAAAGTTGCTGCCGCGATCGCACAGGATCACCTGGTCGTTGCCGCCCTCTTTGAACTTGTCGACGATATTGCCCATCTGCCCCGGGCTGACGAACTGCGGCTTCTTGACGTTGATCACCGCGCCGGTTTTCGCCATCGCTTCCACCAGATCGGTCTGACGCGCCAGGAAGGCCGGCAGCTGGATCACGTCAACCACTTCGGAAACCGGCTGCGCCTGCGCCGCTTCGTGAACGTCGGTGATGATTTTCACGCCGAAGGTTTTCTTCAGCTCTTCGAAGATCTTCATCCCTTCTTCCAGGCCCGGACCGCGGTACGAGTGGATGGAAGAACGGTTGGCTTTGTCGAAAGAGGCTTTGAAAACGTAAGGGATGCCCAGTTTTTGCGTCACGGTGACGTAGTGCTCGCAGATGCTCATCGCCAGATCGCGCGATTCCAGCACGTTCATACCGCCAAACAGCACAAACGGCAGGTCGTTTGCTACGTCGATGTCGCCAATGCTAACCACTTTCTGTTTCATGCTTTCGCCTTTGTTAAGGTTGTAACCGTCGCCTTGTAAACTGCACGGAGTCATTAAATTAATGCAGCGTCACCTGTTTCGGCTCAATCGAATGGATCTGCACTTTGATCACTTCGCTGACCGGGTCTTCAGGGCACTGCTCGACAAAATAGTTGAGATCGGAAATCGCGATATGGTTGCACTCCAGCTGGGCGTAAATCAGCCCGCGGTCGCGGATCTCGTACGGATCTTCCGGATCGAAGCACAACACCGTTTCACTGGTGCGCAGCGCCATTTCCAGCTGCTTTTCTTCCATCAGAGCGGCCTTCAGCGTATCCAGCATCTTGCGCACCACCATGATGTTCTCGGATTCGTCGAGATCGTCGTCTTCCAGCTCGGCACCCAAGCCCAGGTTGCCCTTAATCCACACTTCCAGCTGGTGTTCGCTCAGGGTTTCGCCGTTCAGCGGGTTGATCAGCCACAGCTCTTCATCCAGCCAATCGGCGCGCAGGATCAGCTGAGTGGGGAAAATCACCGGCAGCAGCGGCAGATCCAGCGCGTTGGCGATGTGCAGGAAGATGGTGCCGAGCGAAACCGGCGTGCCCTGCCGCCCCTCCAGCACCTTGTCCAGCCAGATGGCGTCCGACAGGCGGTACACGCCGCTGGCGCCGCCGAATCCCCAGGTCTTGTAGAACAGTTCAATGAGCGCATCCAGTTGCTGCTCCTGAGTGATATCGGCCGGCACCACCGCGCGCGCTTCGTCCACCAGTTGTTGCAGCTTGCGCTCCACGTCGGCAGCCGGGAAATCGCGCCGCACCGACTGCGACACCAGGATCACCCCTTCGCTCAGCGGCGAGGTGTTAAATTCAAAATCAGCAATGCTACTCATAGGTATCCCATCAGAAACGGTATTTTCGTCGTGGCAAGTTTAATTATCAGGTACAGGCAGCCCAATGCCAGCACGAACGCCACGGTTCGCAGCCGCTGACTTTTGGTCTTCTTGCCCAATGCGACGTAGCCAAGCAGGATATAGATAATAACGCCAAACAGCTTCTCGGTCAGCCATGAGTCCATACCCAGCAGCGGATAAAACCCGAACGTCACCACCAGCGCGATGCCGCTGACGAACAGCAGCGTGTCATTCAGGTGCGGCGCTATCTTGACCCAGCGGCGGCCCATGATCGGCGAACGGCGCCACTGCCAAAAGAAACGCAGCACAAACAAGGTAATACTGATGGCGACCGTCAGCAAATGGAAATGTTTCAACGCGGTGTATGCAGTCATGGTGCTCCCTTAAATGGCCTGGGCGTCTTTATTATGAGGGGCGCTTATCCCGGCCATTGGCCGAGCGTCACGCGGTCGTTGTCGCCGTAATCACGGTGGGTGGCGACAGCGGAAAATCCGGCGGCCTGCAGCAGCGCGCGCACGCTCTCACCCTGCTGCCAGCCATGTTCCAACAGCAGCCAGCCCTGCGGCTGCAGATAGTGCGGCGCCTGGCGCACGATGGCGGCCAGATCCGCCAACCCGTGCTCGGCGGCGACCAGCGCGCTACCGGGCTCGAAGCGCACGTCGCCCTGCGACAAATGCGGATCGGCGGCGTCGATATAGGGCGGATTGCTGGCGATCAGCGCGAAACGTTGCCCCGCGACGGGCGCAAACCAGCTGCCCTGTAAAAATCGGACGTTGTCGATCTTCAGCTTGTGCGCATTGTGCTGCGCCAGCGCAACCGCCTCCGGCTGCACATCGACGCCGATAGCCGAACAATCCGGGCGCTCGCTGGCCAGCGCCAGCGCAATGGCGCCGGTGCCGGTGCCGAGATCGAGGAAGTGGCAGGGTTGCGGCGGCAGGCGCGCCAGCGCCAGCTCCACCAGGCATTCGGTATCCGGGCGCGGGATCAGCGTCGCGGGCGAGACCGACAGCGGCAGCGACCAAAACTCGCGCTCGCCCACCAGATAGGCCACCGGCTCACCGCGTTCGCGGCGCGCCAGCAGCGTCTCCAGCTGCTGTTGCTGCGGCGGCGTCAGCAGGGTTTCCCCGAACGCCATCAGGAAGGTTCTGGCCTTGCCGGTCACGAAACCCAACAGGATTTCCGCGTCACGCCGGGCGCTGTCGCTGTGGGTCAAACGCGCGGCGGCGGCTTTCAGCCAGTGTTGATAATCCATCACTCTTGCTCGGCGGACAGCGCAGCCAGCTGATCGGCCTGATACTCCTGCACGATCGGCTGGATCAGCATGTCCAGTTTGCCTTCCATCACCTCGTCCAGACGGTAGAGCGTCAGGTTGATGCGGTGGTCGGTCACCCGCCCCTGCGGGAAGTTGTAGGTGCGGTTACGGTCGGAACGATCGCCGCTACCCAGCAGGTTGCGGCGAGTGGACGCCTCGGCCTGCTGGCGCTTGGCCATCTCGGCGGCGCGAATGCGCGCGCCCAGCACCGACATCGCCTTGGCTTTGTTTTTGTGCTGTGAACGTTCGTCCTGGCACTCCACCACGATGCCGGTCGGCAGGTGGGTGATACGGATCGCCGAATCGGTGGTGTTAACGTGCTGGCCGCCGGCCCCGGAGGAGCGGAAGGTGTCGATTTTCAGATCGCCCGGGTTGATGTCCGGCAATTCGGCCTCCGGCACTTCCGGCATCACCGCCACGGTGCAGGCGGAGGTGTGGATGCGCCCCTGGGATTCGGTTTCCGGCACGCGCTGCACGCGGTGGCCGCCGGATTCAAACTTCAGCTGGCCGTACACGCCGTCGCCGGAAACTTTGGCGATCACTTCTTTGAAGCCGCCGTGTTCGCCTTCGTTGGCGCTCATCACCTCGACGCGCCAGCGGCGGCCTTCGGCGTAACGGCTGTACATGCGGAACAGATCGCCGGCGAAGATCGCCGCCTCATCGCCGCCGGTGCCGGCGCGCACTTCGAGGAAACAGCTGCGCTCATCATCCGGATCTTTCGGCAGCAGCAACACCTGCAGCTGCTGTTCCAGCGCTTCGCTGCTCGCCCGCGCCTGTTTCAGCTCTTCCTGCGCCATCTCGCGCATTTCCGGATCGTCCAGCATCATTTCCGCCGTCTCCAGATCCTCCTGCACCTGACGCCATTCCAGGAAGCAGCGGCTGACGTCGGTCAGCTGCGCGTATTCTCGCGACAGCGCGCGGAACCGGTCTTGGTCGGCGATAACGCCGGCATCGCCGAGCAGCGCCTGCACTTCTTCATGGCGCTCTTGTAACGCTTCCAGTTTGGCAACAATAGAAGGCTTCATGCGTGGTAATAAACCCTGTTAATAGAGAAAACTAATGCTGATCCAGCCCGAGGCTGTCGCGTAATAACTGCAACCGCTCCACGTCACCGTCGCCGGCGGCCTGCTGGAGGGATTTGGTAGGGGCATGAATAAGACGGTTGGTCAGTTTATGGGCCAGCTCGTGAATAACCTGCTCCACGTTGGCGCCCTGCGCGATGGAGGCCAGCGCTTTGGCCTCCATCTCTGCGCGGATCTGGTCGGCCTGCGAGCGGTAGTCGCGAATGGTTTCCACCGCGCCCTGCGAACGCAGCCAAGCCATGAAGTTGGTGCTTTCCTGCTGCACGATCGACTCCGCCTGCACCGCCGCCGCTTTGCGCTGCGCCAGGTTGCTTTGAATGATGGCGTGCAGATCGTCCACGCTGTACAGATAAGCGTTGGCCAGCTTGCCGACTTCCGGTTCGATATCGCGCGGTACGGCGATATCCACCAGCAGCATCGGCTGGTTGCGGCGCGCTTTCAGCGCCCGCTCCACCATCCCCTTGCCGATGATCGGCAGCGGGCTGGCGGTGGAACTGATAATGATGTCGGCGTCCGCCAGGCGTTCGTCGATTTCCGGCAGGGTGATCACTTCCGCGCCGACTTCGTCCGCCAGCAGCTGCGCGCGCTCGCGGGTGCGGTTGGCGATGATCATGTGCCGCACTTTGTGTTCGCGCAGGTGGCGCGCCACCAGCTCGATGGTTTCACCGGCGCCCACCAGCAAGACGTTGAGATCGGCCAGCGATTCGAAGATCTGCCGCGCCAGCGTACAGGCGGCGAACGCCACGGAGACCGCACTGGCGCCGATTTCGGTTTCGGTGCGCACACGCTTGGCGACGGAGAAGGATTTCTGGAACAGGCGCTCCAGCTCGCCGGACAGCGACTGGCCGCGTTGGGATTCGGCGAAGGCCTTTTTCACCTGGCCGAGGATTTGCGGTTCGCCCAGCACCAGCGAATCCAACCCGCTGGCCACCCGCATCAGATGGCTGACCGCGTCATTGCCTTGATGCCAGTAGAGGCTTTTCTTCACCTCTTCCGGACGCAGATTGTGGTAGGCGCACAGCCAGGCGACCAGCTGTTCGTGCATGTGCTCCTGCTGCTCCACGCTGAGGTACAGCTCGGTGCGGTTGCAGGTGGACAACACGACGCCGCCCTGCACCAACGGTTGTTGGAGCAAGCTGGTCAGCGCCTCATCGATGGACTCTGGCGAGAAGGTCACCCTTTCACGCAGAGAAACCGGAGCGGTTTTGTGATTTATACCTAACGCCAGCAGGGTCATTGCTTCGAGTAATACTTCTGTTGGTACGGGTTCTCGTTGAACGGCATTCTACTTGATGCGCGGGATCAATAAAAGTAACAACCGCATCTTCCGTTCAATCGCTGTCATAGACGACATCAATTAATGAATAAGTAATAAATACAGCGGGATAAATAGTCAAAGGGTAGGCAGATGGTTTAAATTTTAGCGCAGTTTGCGAAGACGCGCACGCTATTCGGCGCACATAACGTTGGCGTTTGCGCAACTCTGCACCGCTTATCGGGAGCGCCTCCCCCGCCTTCAGGCGATTGTGTTACGCTTAATGGCAACCCCGACGCGCGCGCCGCGTTGGCACTACGCCGATAAACGCGGCAAGATTCAACGCGATGCAGCAAAAAATTGACGCGCCGCCGCCGCCCCGTTAGCGTGAGCGCTGAATCCGGGTTTCGTCGCGCATGCCCGCAAGGACAAAAGGACAAGAAAAAGTTATGCCAATACGCAAAGTTAGTTTGCTCCGTCTGATCCCGCTGGCCAGCCTGGTGCTGGCCGCCTGTACCACCACCAAGCCAACCGGCCCGGCCACCAGCCCGACCTCACCGCAGTGGCGCGCCCATGAGCAGGCGGTGCAGCAGCTTAGCACCTATCAGACCCGCGGCTCCTTCGCCTACTTGTCTGATCAGAAAAAAGTCTATGCCCGCTTCTTCTGGCAGCAGTTTTCGCCGGAGCGCTACCGCCTGCTGCTGACTAACCCGCTGGGCAGCACGGAAATGGATCTCAACGTACAGAAAAACGTGGTGCAGCTGACCGACAACCAGGGCAAACGCTACGTCAGCGACAACCCGGAAGAGATGATCCGCAAGCTGACCGGGATGGCGATCCCGCTGAACAACCTGCGCCAGTGGATGGTCGGCCTGCCGGGCGAAGCCAGCGATTTTGCGCTGGATGACCAATATCGCCTGAGCAAACTGACCTACCAGCAAGGCGGTCAAACCTGGAAGGTGGATTACCAGAGCTACAGCACCGAGGTGCAGCCGACGCTGCCGAACCGTCTGGAGCTGCAGCAGGGCGACCAACGCATCAAACTGAAAATGGATAACTGGACGCTCAAATGATCCGCCAGTGGCCCTCCCCCGCGAAGCTCAACCTGTTTCTGTACATCACCGGCCGTCGTGAAGACGGCTATCACCTGCTGCAGACGCTGTTCCAGTTTTTGGACTACGGCGACACCCTGACCATTGACCCGCGCCAGGACGATCGCATTAACCTGCTGACGCCGGTCGACGGCGTGCCGGACGAGCAGAACCTGATCGTGCGCGCCGCCCGCCTGCTGCAGCGCTATTGTGATGAACAGGGTCTGCAGACCGCACCGCGCGGCGCCGACATCAGCATCGACAAGCGCCTGCCGATGGGCGGCGGTTTGGGCGGTGGCTCCTCCAACGCCGCCACCGTGCTGGTGGCGCTGAACGAACTGTGGCGCTGCGGCCTTGACGACGACCAACTGGCAGAGCTGGGGCTCAGCCTCGGCGCCGACGTGCCGGTGTTCGTGCGCGGCCACGCCGCCTTCGCCGAAGGCATCGGCGAGCGCCTGCAGCCGGCCGAGCCGCAGGAAAAATGGTATCTGGTGGCGCATCCCGGCGTCGGCATCCCGACGCCGGTTATCTTCGGCGACGCCGAATTGAAAAGGGACACCCCGGTTCGCTCCTTAAGTGAGCTGTTGCAGGCGCCGTACGCAAATGATTGCGAACCGATCGCAAGAAAACGTTTTCGCGAGGTTGAACAGCTTCTTTCATGGCTGTTAGAATACGCCCCGTCACGCCTGACTGGCACAGGTGCTTGTGTGTTTGCTGAATTCGACACAGAAATCGCCGCCCGTCAGGTGTTAAATCAAGCCCCGGAGTGGTTGTGTGGTTTTGTAGCGCGCGGCGTTAACGTCTCCCCACTACATCGCATTCGTTCCGGGCGGTTTGAGTCGTAGCTCAACGTTTCGCTGCGCAGGGTCATGCACACCTGGCCCTGTTATCCCTGCGCTGCCTGCGGTCTCAATTTTAGTTTTACATACCCGTATGTATATTGCGCCGGCGTCGCCGACTGCCCCTTGGCGATGTCGTATGACAATATCTTCTCTGGACGCAAGCCTGAGGTTCTTCTCGTGCCTGATATGAAGCTTTTTGCTGGTAACGCCACCCCGGAACTAGCACAACGTATTGCCAACCGTTTGTACACCAGCCTTGGTGACGCCGCTGTAGGTCGTTTTAGCGACGGCGAAGTGAGCGTGCAAATCAACGAAAATGTACGCGGCGGTGATATTTTCATCATCCAGTCCACCTGTGCCCCGACCAACGACAACCTGATGGAACTGGTTGTGATGGTCGACGCCCTGCGTCGCGCCTCCGCAGGTCGTATTACCGCCGTTATCCCTTACTTCGGCTATGCCCGCCAGGATCGCCGCGTGCGTTCCGCGCGTGTGCCAATCACCGCCAAGGTGGTTGCCGATTTCCTCTCCAGCGTAGGGGTTGACCGCGTTCTGACGGTGGATCTGCATGCTGAGCAGATTCAAGGCTTCTTCGACGTACCGGTAGACAACGTGTTCGGCAGCCCGATCCTGCTGGAAGACATGCTGCAGCAGAACCTGGAAAACCCGATCGTGGTTTCTCCGGACATCGGCGGCGTCGTGCGCGCCCGCGCCATCGCCAAACTGCTGAACGACACCGACATGGCCATCATCGACAAACGCCGCCCGCGCGCGAACGTTTCTCAGGTGATGCACATCATCGGTGACGTGGCAGGCCGCGACTGCGTGCTGGTCGACGACATGATCGACACCGGCGGCACCTTGTGTAAAGCGGCTGAAGCGTTGAAAGAACGCGGTGCCAAGCGCGTATTCGCCTACGCGACGCACCCGATCTTCTCCGGCAACGCCGTGGACAACATCAAGAACTCGGTGATTGATGAAGTGATCGTCTGCGACACCATTCCGCTGTCGCCGGAAATCAAGGCACTGAAAAACGTTCGCACTCTGACCCTGTCCGGCATGCTGGCTGAAGCCATCCGCCGCATCAGCAACGAAGAGTCGATCTCTGCGATGTTCGAGCATTAATTTCGTCGTCTTTCCGGTGCGGCGCCCACTGCGCCGGAAAGATAACGCGCCCGACAGCAGAAAAAGAAAAACCCGTTGGTGCGCGAGCAACAACGGGTTTTCTACTTGTAGTCCGACATGACCTCAAACCTTAATGCACGGCAGATGTTCCCTTGCCCCGCTCTTGCTTCCCTTCTGCTTTTTTAATCAATGCGACGAACGATGTTGATCGTTGCGGCACCGTTTATCAAAGTGTTTTACCCACCAGTAGCGATCCGCCACCTGTTCGCGGCCGCCGATACGTGCGCCCACCAGCCACAACAGCGCGCCGACGAAGATGCTCATGATGGCGCCGTGGGCGAAAAATTGCGGCAGATTGAACTGGGATACTTCAGCAATAATTGAGTATCCGACGCCGCCGATCATCACGACCAGCCCCAGCCCCATAAAAAAGTTGCCCACTCTGTCCGCGCTTCTACGTTTCATATGCCACCTCCATGATTGCCATGTGCCAACCGGGATAACGCTGCAACTTGTTAACCCACTTTGATAAGTTAAGTATAGTCCCTGTTGTGGCAAGGGGATTGCGGAGGCGATCACAAATGGTAAAGAATTATTGACACTTCTTAACACGGCACTGAAAATTAGCGGACAAATTGAATTATTCAGCTAATGAATCATTCGTCTTTCTTACCCAGGGTGACGGCAGAGATCGGGTTTTGTCATTCATCGCCCCGACAGGTAGACTAAGGCCCTTTCCATTACCCTGATCATAGCGAATCTCCCAGTGAGCAGTATTAAATTGATAGTCGGTCTCGCCAACCCGGGCGCGGAATACGCCCAGACACGCCACAACGCCGGCGCCTGGTACGTCGATCTGCTGGCCCAGCGCCACAATCAGCAGTTAAAAGAAGAGAGCAAGTTCTTCGGCTACACCGCCCGTTTGAACCTGGCGGGCAACGACGTGCGCCTGCTGGTGCCGACCACCTTCATGAACCTGAGCGGCAAAGCGGTGCTGGCGATGGCCAACTTCTACCGCATCGAACCCAGCGAGATCCTGGTGGCGCACGACGAGCTGGATCTGCCGCCCGGCGTGGCCAAAATCAAGCTCGGCGGCGGCAACGGTGGCCACAACGGCCTGAAAGACATCCAAAACAAGTTCGGCAACAACCCGAACTTCTATCGCCTGCGCATCGGCATCGGCCATCCGGGCGACAAGAACAAGGTGGTGGGCTTCGTGCTCGGCAAGCCGCCGGCCAGCGAACAGAAGATGATTGACGAAGCGATCGACGAGTCGCTGCGCTGCACCGAAATGCTGATGAAGGACGGGCTGGAAAAAACCGTTCAGCGCCTGCACAGCTTCAAGGCGCAGGCCTGATCCTTGCCGCAGCGGGCGCCCTGCCCGCTGCTTGCTTTTAGCCGCGCGGGTTGAAGGTTTCCTCGCCCACCCGGCGCTCATCGGCGGTGAAGCCCTCTTCCGCCACGTAATACTGCGGATCGTCCAGCTCATGGCTGCAGAACGGCCCGGCGCGTTTGAGCAGGCGCACGCAGTCAGCGCTCAGGTGGCGCAGACGAATGCTTTTCCCCGCCGCCAGATAACGCGCCGTCAGCTTATCGATCGCCTCCACGCCGCTGGAATCCATCACCCGGGTGCCGGCAAAATCCAGCACCACATTCTGCGCATCGCTCTGCGGATCGAACAGCTCGGCGAAAGCCGCGGCGGAGCCGAAGAACAGCGGGCCATCCAGTTGATACACCGCCACGTCGCCCGTTACCTGCCGCTGGCGCACGCGGATGCGCGCCTGCTGCCAGGCGAACACCAGCGCCGAGATAATCACCCCGCTGATCACCGCCACCGCCAGATCGGTAAAGATGGTGATCAGCGTGACGACGATCATTACCAGCGCGTCGGCTTTCGGCATGCGGCGCAAGCGGCGCAGCGAGCTCCACTCGAAGGTGTTGTAACACACCACCAGCATCACCCCGGCCAGCGCCGCCACCGGCAGCAGGCCGATATAGCGCGACAGGCTGACCACGAACAGAATCAGCAGGATGGCGCCCACCGTACCGGAGATGCGCCCGCGCCCGCCCGAGGTGAAGTTGATGATCGACTGGCCGATCATCGCGCAGCCGGCGAAGCAGCCGAACAGGCCGCATACCGCGTTACCGGCGCCCTGCGCGATACTCTCGCGATTGCCGTTGCCCTTCTTGCCGCCCATTTCATCCAGCACCGTCATGGTCAGCAGCGATTCAATCAAACCGACCAGGGCGATCACCACCGCATAGGGCAGCACCACCCGCACCATCTCCAGGGTAAACGGCGCCGTCGGCAGACTAAAGTGCGGCAGCGCGCCGGAAATGTCCGCCAGATCGCCCACCCGCAGCGTGTGCAGGTTGAGGCCGATGGCCAACGCCGAGACCACCAGCAGCGCCGCCAGCGAAGACGGAATGGCCTTGGTCAGGCGCGGGAACAGCACCACCACCGCAATCGCCAGCGCCACCAGGCCGTACATCAGCGGCCCCTGCCCGGCGATCATCTTCAGCTGCGCCAGCATGATGACGATCGCCAGGCCGTTGACGAAGCCGTGGATCGCCGGCAGCGGCACCAGACGAATGAACTTGCCCAGCCGGAAGGCGCCGATCAGGATTTGAATCGCCCCGGCAAACAGCGTGGCCCACAGCACGTAACCCATGCCGTACTGCGCCGCCAGGCTCATCAGCACCACCACAATGGAGCCGGCGGCGCCGGAAACCATGCCCGGTTTGCCGCCGAACAGCGCCGTGACCAGGCCGATAATAAACGCGGTATGCAAGCCGACAATCGGCGAAAGACCGGCGACCAGCGAAAAGCCGACCGCCTCGGGGATCATCGAAACCGCCACCACAAAGCCCGCCAGGACTTCATTTTTAACGTCCGCGATCCTGACGTTACTCAGGTTAAACATGCATTATTCACTTATGATAGATGACATCATCTCCCCGCGTAGCGGGTATGGGGTACCGCAAGGCGCGGCAGAGTGCAGGCGGGCACAGCTCAGGGTGGCGTAGGCAAGAAATACATCCGGCGCGTTTCCTGTCGGTTAATCGGAATGGCCAGTATGGGTAAATGTGATCCAAATCTCAAATAAAAACCGGCCGTCCGCGCTGCGTTCGCCCCGGCCAAGCAAGTCTGATCGAGATAAACGCCCATTACGTGTATAATGGCGGCATTATTTTGCCCTTTATGCAGTCGGTTAAATCTAACCAGCTGATAGTTAAGATATTTAAGGTGATTACAACATGGGATTCAAATGCGGTATCGTCGGCCTGCCTAACGTAGGCAAATCCACCCTGTTCAACGCGTTGACCAAAGCGGGCATTGAAGCAGCCAACTTCCCGTTCTGCACCATTGAACCGAACACCGGTGTGGTGCCGATGCCCGATCCGCGTCTGGATAAGCTGGCCGAGATCGTCAAGCCGCAGCGCATTCTGCCAACCACCATGGAATTCGTCGACATCGCCGGCCTGGTGAAAGGCGCGTCTAAAGGTGAAGGCCTGGGCAACCAGTTCCTGACCAACATCCGCGAAACCGAAGCCATCGGCCACGTGGTGCGCTGCTTCGAGAACGACAACATCATTCACGTCAACAACAAGGTCGATCCGGCCGAAGATATCGACGTCATCAACACCGAGCTGGCGCTGTCTGACCTGGACACCTGCGAACGCGCTATCCACCGCGTGCAGAAAAAAGCCAAAGGCGGCGACAAAGACGCCAAGGCCGAGCTGGCGGCGCTAGAGAAATGCCTGCCGCACCTGGAAAACGCCGGCATGCTGCGCGCGCTGGATCTGACTGCGGAAGACAAAGCGGCGATCAAATACCTGAGCTTCCTGACGCTGAAGCCGACCATGTACATCGCCAACGTCAACGAAGACGGCTTCGAGAACAACCCGTACCTGGACACCGTGCGTAAAATCGCCGATGCCGAAGGCTCCGTGGTAGTTGCCGTGTGCGCCGCTGTGGAATCCGACATCGCCGAGCTGGAAGATGAAGAGCGCGACGAGTTCATGGCCGAGCTGGGCCTGGAAGAGCCGGGCCTGAACCGCGTGATCCGCGCCGGTTACGAGCTGCTGAACCTGCAAACCTACTTCACCGCCGGCGTGAAAGAAGTGCGCGCCTGGACCATCCCGGTCGGCGCCACCGCCCCGCAGGCGGCCGGCAAGATCCACACCGACTTCGAGAAAGGCTTTATCCGCGCGCAAACCATCTCCTATGACGACTTCATCACCTACAAGGGTGAGCAAGGCGCCAAAGAAGCCGGCAAAATGCGCTCCGAAGGTAAAGACTACATCGTCAAAGACGGCGACGTGATGAACTTCTTGTTCAACGTCTAACCCCTTCCCCGCAGCGTTTCTCTCCGCTGCCGGAAACGGAAAAATCCACGCTTCGGCGTGGATTTTTTTGTCTCTCGGTTCTGCGTTTTGACGATCTGGACACAGAGCATCACGGTCTCATGTTTCCCACAGAACGATCTCGCCGTACGCTTCATTGCGCCCGTCATGACGGCATTATTCGCATCGCAGCACGAAAAACGGCTCTCGTGTTGATCCCTTGTCCTACAGGAAAAAGCTTGTCATCTTCCCTCGCGTCTTTATAATGAGTATTTACTCACTTATTAAAGGAGCCTCAAAGTGGCCCGTCCCCGCAGTGAAGAAAAGCAGCAGGCGCTCTTGCAGGCCGCCACCGACATTTTTGCCGAACAAGGATTAGCGGCACCCACATCGGCCATCGCCAGGAAAGCCGGCGTCTCGGAAGGCACGCTGTTCCGCTACTTTGAAAATAAGGACGTACTGCTGAGCGCAGTCTGCGACTACCTGCTTGATGAAATGGAGCGCCTGCTGACGCAAAGCTTGCAGGACGTTTCGCCGGGTAAAGATCAAATGCAGCTCGCCTGGGATGCCTACATTGACTGGGCGCTCGCCAATCCCGCCGCGTATGCGACAGGGAACAAATTGATGGTCTCCGGCAAGTTATCCCCTGCACAGAGGGAAAGAAGCGTACGGTTCGGTGATATTTCCCAGCTGGGTATTCCGTTAGTCCAGGGGCTGGATTTAGCGCAGTCGAGCGAGTTTCAGGGCATGATCTGCACGGTAATGGCCAATTGTGTTATCGATATGGCCGTTCAAAAACCGCACCTGCTGGATATTTACAAACGCGCAGGTTATGAAGCCATGGTGCGGGCCATTGAGCTTCCTGGCGCTCATACAGCCATCTAGCTTCTTTTTTTAATTAAATAATGAGTGCGTACTCACGCATTAAAAAGATACGACAATCATGCCACCCGTTTCAAAACTAAAAATGCTGCGGACACGGGCCTATCCAAGGCTCCGCCGACTCACATTCTTTTCTCTGTTTCTCAGCGTGTCTTTGATCCTCTGCGGGTGCGCAACCTCGCCTGTATCAGACCGTTTGTCAGGAACCCGCCATGTTCCAGCAACATGGCGGGCCACCCCGTCTGACTCGGCACACGTGTCTGTGTGGAATGCATGGCCCCCCGCCCGAAATGAATCCGGCGCCCGGCGCTTGCGCGCTTCGACTGGCAAATCCAGTCACGTAGAGCATGTACGCGGAGCACAAACGCCGGTTGCGCGCGCAAATTTGGAGTGCGTTCAAGCGTTATGGAATGACGCTCGCAAACTGGTTGCGGCAGAGGCTGCGGCCCTCTATTACGCATCGCGTACCTGCCGGCGACAACACGCGTTCTCTACCCAAAGCGCGCCATTGCCTGAATCCTTCGAACGGGCGATACAAACGCCCCCTCGCCGGGCGTCCCAATCTGGTCAGAAGGAAGTCGCCGAGCGTGGCAAAGCCGCACCCGATGGAAGCGGGATCAACCGCCACACGACCCAGCATTCTGCTCCCCGGACGTTGGACCTATCGAGCGTAGACACCGACCCCGGCGAAAGCGAGGCGGATTGGCAGGCTGAACCGCATGAGCATCATAACCGCGTGCGATCCACAGTGCGGAAGTGGATACGGCGTTTGTTCACTTCGTCAGAGCGGGCAATGCTTCAACGCCAGGCTGAACCGCAGCAGAACAGCACCGGATTCGTTTGAAATTCAATACAGAACAATACATCGCCGCGCCGTTGGCGACTGGTCCGACAAATAATTACCTTATGGGTTCTCCCGATGACACAACTGATAGCTCAAAACACACGCCCCCGCTTTTGGTCTTTACAGACACTTCGTACAACCGTGCTGGTGATGCCGATTGTCGCCTTATCGGCCTGCGATGCGCCGGCGGACAAGGTTGCCCCACCGGCAGATAAACCGATGCTGACCGTGGCCCTGACAACACCGGCAATACAGCCCCTTTCCCGCACTGTCACGGCTAATGGTTCGATTGCGGCCTGGCAAGAGGCGATCATCAGCCCGGAAGCCAATGGGCTGCGCGTGCAAAAACTGTTGGTGCAGGAGGGGGATGTTGTACGCCAGGGCCAACCTCTGGCGGAATTTACACGCGACTCCGTGATGAATGACTGGCTGCTGGCGAAAGCCGATCTCAACGAAGCGAAAGCGGTCACTCTGAATGCGCAAGCGGATGGAAAACGAGCGCGATTGCTGCGCGGTGTCGGCAGCCTGAGCGAACAGGATATTCAGAAACTGTTAACCCAGGAAAAGACGGCGCAGGCGCGTCTGGAGTCGGCGAAAGCACGTATGGCGGCTCAGCAGTTGCGGCTGGACCAGACGATATTACGCGCCCCCGACGACGGCATCATCTCCGCGCGATCGGCCACGATCGGTTCAGTTCCTATGCAAAGCACCGAAATGTTTCGCCTGATCCGCCAGGGAAAATTTGAATGGCGGGCGGAATTGTCGGCGCAGCAGCTGGAACAGATCCAACCGGGGCAAAAAGCGCAGATCGCCTCACCTGGCGGTAACACCTGGGAAGGCGTCGTACGCCTGGCCGCCCCGACGGTCAATGCGACCTCGCGCCGCGGGATTGCCTATGTGGACATCCTCCCATCGACAGCGAAGAACGCCTCTCCCATTCGGCCCGGCACGTATGCCAGCGGTCTGATTACGGTCGGCGATCGGCAAGGGCTGACCGTGCCGCAATCCGCCGTCGTGGCGCGCGACGGTTTTCACCTGGTGTTCACCGTAGATGACGAGCTGCGTGCACATCCGCTTAAAGTCGCGGTAGGCCGTCTGGTGAATGACCAGCAGGAGATCCTGTCCGGTCTTCAAGGCGCGGAACGCATCGTCGCCAGCGGCGGCGTGTTCCTCAATGAGGGCGATAAAGTCCAGTTGGCCAACACGGCCGAGGCTTCCAACTCATCGGATCCGCGCTAAGAGGCCCATCATGAATATCTCTACCTGGTCCATCCGCAACCCCATTCCGTCTATCTTGCTCTTTGTCATCTTGAGCGTTGCCGGCTTTTATTCTTTCAAATTGATGAAGATCCAGAGCTTCCCGGACATGGATGTGCCCACGGTGACCGTGTCCGCTTCGCTTCCGGGCGCTGCGCCGCCCCAACTCGAAACGGAGGTGGCGCGCAAGCTGGAGGACACCGTCTCTTCGGTGCAGGGATTGAAGAACCTGCGCACTACGATCCAAGACGGGCTGGTCGATATCTCAGCGGAGTTTCGTCTGGAAAAACCCGTTCAGGAAGCGGTGGATGAAGTCCGGTCAGCCGTGCAAAGCATTCGCACCGAGTTGCCGACGGATTTACGTGATCCTATCGTTCGCAAGCTCAACATCACGGGCAAACCTATCCTGGCCTTTTCCATCAGCGCCAGCAAGATGGATGAGAATGAACTGTCCTGGTTTGTGGACAATACCCTGTCGCGGCGTCTGAGAGGCGTCGCCGGCGTAGGGTCAGTCACCCGTGTGGGCGGCGTGAACCGCGAGATCCAAGTCGAACTCGATCCGGTCAAACTGGAGGCGATTGGCGCCACCGCTGCCGAAGTTTCCCGTCAGTTGCGTGATGTACAGATGGACGCGACGGGCGGGCGAGTCGATCTGGGGCGGGGAAAACAACCGCTGCGTTTGGTCGCCCGCGTCAAGAACGTGGATGAATTAGCCGCAGTCGAACTGTCGTTGCCCGGCGGGCAACGTTTTCGCCTGGACGACGTGGCGACGCTGAAAGACACCATTGCGGAACGCAGTGCACTTGCGCTCCTCAACGGCAAGAAGGTGGTGGGCTTTGAGATCACGCGCGCCAAAGGCGCCGGTGAAGTCGAGGTCGGCAACAAGGTTGAAAAAGTTCTGGCGCAATTGCGCACGGAGCGGCCTGATTTGCACATCACGCAGGTCTTCGACTTTGTCCGGCCTGTGCAAGAGGAGTTCGACGCCTCCATGCACATGATTTATGAAGGCGCCATTCTCGCTATCCTGGTGGTCTTCATGTTTCTGCGCGATATCCGCGCGACGTTGATCTCGGCGGCGGCTTTGCCCCTGTCGATTTTACCGGCCTTCATCGGTATGGACATGATGGGCTTTTCGCTCAGTATCGTCACGCTGCTGGCGCTGTCGCTGGTGATTGGCCTGTTGGTGGATGATGCCATCGTCGAAGTGGAGAACATCGAACGCCACATCGGCATGGGTAAACCGCCGTACCAGGCCGCGATGGATGCCGCATCGGAAATCGGCCTGGCCGTCGTCGCCACGACGTTTGCCTTGATCGCCGTTTTCCTGCCGACGGCCTTCATGTCCGGCGTTGCCGGAAGATTCTTCACGCAGTTTGGATGGACGGCGGCGCTGGCGGTGTTTGCCTCGCTGGTTGTGGCGCGCTTGCTGACGCCAATGATGGCCGCCTACCTGATGAAACCGCATGTGCGCCCTCAGCGCGATCCTTTCTGGATGGCGCTATACCTGCGCGCCTGCCGGTGGACACTGCGGCACCGCGGGCTCACCCTGGCGCTGGCCGGCGGGTTCTTTATCGGCTCTCTGATGCTTATTCCTCTACTGCCCCAGGGTTTTTTCCCTGCAGATGACAACTCTCAGACGCAGGTGACGTTGGAACTGCCGCCTGGGAGCACGCTGGAACAAACCCAGGCCATGGCAGAACTCGCTCGGCATCGCCTGGCCCCCATCCCGCATATCCGTAACATCTATACCACCATCGGTGGCGGTGCAACGGGCGGCGATGTCATGGCTTCCGATGGAAAAACCGACGTTCGCATGGCAACGCTGACGGTGTTGTTGGATGCGCGTAAAGAGCGCCCGAAGAAGCAGGTCATCGAAGGCGAGATACGCACGGCAATGGCAGCACTTCCGGGGGTACGCAGCAAAGTGGGGTTTGGCGGATCAGGTGAAAAATACCAGTTGGTGTTGGCCGGCGATGATCCCCAGGTGCTGGCTAAGGCGGCCGATTCAGTATTAAGTGATCTGCGGCAGCTCCCTGGCCTCGGTAACATTACCTCCAGTGCCGGGCTGGCGCGCAGCGAAATCCTCCTGCAACCCAATTTCGCCAAAGCGGCCGATCTTGGGGTATCGGGCGTCGCTATTGCCGATACTTTGCGTATTGCGACCGTAGGCGACTACGATCAGTTCCTGTCAAAATTCAACGTGGAGCAGCGCCAGATCCCGATCGTCGTCAAGCTGTCAAAAGACATCCGTGAGGATATGGGATTACTTGAACGTTTGACCGTACCCGGCGCCAGAGGCCCGGTGCTACTCAATCAGATCGTCAACATTGAGCAAGGCAGTGGGCCGGCCCAGATCAATCGCATCAATCGCACACGCAGCGTGACTCTTGACGTGGAACTGTCGGGCACCCAACTCGGGGATCTGGCCGCTCAGGTGGCGAAGCTGCCGTCAATCCAGAATCTGCCGGTCGGCGTGCACCAGGTTGTGCAGGGTGATGACGAAATGATGAAGGAACTGTTTGCCGGTTTCGGCACAGCTATGGTCGCCGGTATCCTGGCCATCTATATCGTGCTGGTTCTGCTGTTCAAAGACTTCTTCCAACCGATCACCATTCTGGCTGCGCTCCCGCTGTCATTGGGCGGTGCATTCGTCGGGTTACTGCTGGCGGGCCAGTCGTTCACGATGTCATCCCTGATCGGGTTAATCATGTTGATGGGGATTGCGACCAAAAACTCGATACTGCTGGTCGATTATGCGATCGAGTCACGTCGCGGCCATTACGGCCCGAATGGCGAAGTGCTCAATAAACCCATGAGCCGGACGGAGGCGCTGATTGATGCCTGCCACAAACGTTCCCGCCCCGTCATCATGACGACGTTAGCGATGGGAGCAGGCATGTTGCCTGTGGCTCTGGGTTTCGGCAGTGCCGATCCCAGCTTCCGCAGCCCGATGGCGGTGGCCGTCATCGGAGGATTGATCACCTCCACCGTGCTGAGCCTGCTGGTTATCCCTGTCGTTTATACCCTGATTGACGATCTTGAAAACTGGCTGCGCAAGTTGCCCAGCTTGCTGGCACGCAGCAAGAACCTGAGCGGGAGGAAAAAAGCCGGGTTTGCCATGCTTATCGTAGTTCTGCTGTATTGGCTGGCATTTCCTGTCATTCCGTTCCTCGACATCCCCTACAAGATTGTCGTTGTCTCTACGCTTGTTGTGGTCGGCGAAACCTTGTTTGTCATTGCCATCGCCTTGCTGGGCAAAGAGTATTGGGGACAGATCAAACACTGGATGCGGCAAAAGGTCTTTAAGCGAAAAGGCTAAGCGCTGATAACGGTTCGCGGTGGCGAATAGCGTTTTGCCGCCGCCGCTCCCCCATCAACTTCCCTCCCACACCGAAGGCAGATTCTCGCTGCGCCATTTCTCCCCCGCCGCCGTCCCCGGCACCGGCGGTTTCAATCCGTCTATCGTCCACAGCGGGAACGGCGTTTCGTCCACGTGCAGCTCCCAGCGCAGCCCGCGTGCGGCGATGTAGGGTTGCAGGATGCGGGTGCAGGCCGCCAGAAATTGCTGCTGCTCCGCGTCGTTGTCCATGGCGCGCGCGATATGGTCGATGGTCACCCGCACGAAGTCATCGGCCGGTTCGCCGCCAAGATAGGCCGAACCTGTCGGCAACGCATGGAAGAAGACGTTGACGTAGAAACGCGGCAAAAAGTCCTGGTACAGGGCGGTGACCTTCTGCGCAATCGCGCGTTTATCGGCGGCGCTGAAGGCCGGTTCGGGGTGGTAGATCTGCCACAGTGGCATCGCGTTGTCTCCTAGGTTTTCCGGCCGGCGTTCAGGCCATCAGCCGTTGTTAAACGAAAACTCCAATAATAAGAGTAATAACTCCAATTATTGAAGTTATCAAGCCGAGGCGATAACATTCTCGGCAATCAGGCGGCAAGCGGAGGTAAGGCAACGTGAAAGCAAAAGGGTTTGAAGGCATGACGTGCTCGGTGGCGCACGTGCTGTCGGCACTGGGCGATCGCTGGGGCGCGATTCTCATGCGCGATCTATTGCTGGGGCTCTCGCGCTATGACGATTTGCGCCAATCGACCGGCATCACCAACAATACGCTGACCGATCGCCTCAAGGCCCTGGAAAGCCACGGCCTTATCGAAAAGCGGCAATACCAGACGCGTCCCGATCGCTACGAGTATCTGCCGACGGAGAAGGGAAAAGATCTCGGGCTGCTGGTGATGGCGATGATTCAGATTGGCGACAAATGGAATCTGTCCGAGCTGGCCGGGCCGCCGCTGCGCGTGGTTGACCGCGTAACCGGCCACCCCGCCACCCTGCGCGTGGTAGATGCCGTGACCGGCGAATCTCTGCCGCCGCAAAGCCTGGCGCTGGCCGCCGGGCCGGGCGCCGATGAGATCACGCGATGGCGGCTGGCCGTAGGCCAGGCCCGTTAACGGCGCGCTACAGCAGCGCAATCATCTTCAGCAGTTCCACCCGATTACGGATGCCGAACTTCTTGCCGGCATTGTTGAGGTGCGAATAAACGGTTTTCGGGTGCAAATTCAGCCGCCGCGCGGTCAGGCGGATATCTTCCGTACGGGCCGTTTCACACAACACCGCAGCCTCGCCAGGCGTGATCGCCGCCGCCCGCCGGCTCACCACGCGCCGTTCGCCCGCCTCTTCACGGCGGACTAGCGCCGCGCAGGTTTCCCACACCACCCGCAGCGCTTCCCGTTTGTGCAAAATCGCATCCGGCTGCGCCGCCGCGATAAATGCCAGGATCAGCGGCGAAGTCTTATCGACGAAGAACAGTATCCGGACGCCTTCATATTCAGCACGTGAGGCGTGAATAAATCGCAAATACGCTTCGAACCGGTAAATTTCATGGGGAAAATCCATGATAATTAAATCAGGCGCAGGGCTTATATTTTTAATGATATTAATATTGGGCGAGGATAAGGTTATCATTCCTTCTCCCAATAATGTTTTCATCCCCAAACGGCATAGCGGCGAACCGTCGATATAAATCACTCTCACTTTAATTCTCCTTATCAGCGTGAAAGTATGCTTCCATACCTCAGGCGGCTTGTCGCTGCTCTTTTTTGGGGTAATTCGCCTGCAAAGCACACCGATATAAAACAACTTGATAACATGTTTTTCAAATAATCACGCAACAGCCAGCACTTTGATTAATACGCAAAAAAGGCATGAATGTTTCAAATTATTTCATAAACAAAAACCGACGATCCAATAAAAACGCAACGCAATGATATAGATCTATTTTCCATTTTGTATGATATAAGCAAAAATGAAAATAAATGTAACAACCCGGACCACCAACTTATTACCATGCGGAAAATACCTATAGGGAAAATTCTTAGTTTGTTAGGATGAAAATCCATGTTTGCCGACGCGTTTAAAAAACAATTGCGCAACATGATTAATCAACAAACGCACGTCAGTAATTTATTACTGTCAGGAAAGCTTTTCTCTAAAGTTAATTAAAGGGTATTTCACATGAATGTTAAATTAGTCGCATTATCCATGCTGGCTCTCTCCGGCGCCTGTGCGGCCGCCTCGTCCAATACCGTGCAATTCAAAGGCGAAGTCAGCACGCAAACCTGTTCGGTGAATATTAACGGCAACCAATCCAACCCGGTCGTGTTGCTGCCAACCGTCGCCGCCAGCAAACTCGCCACCAAAGGCGCCACCGCCGGCGACACCACCTTTACCGTTAACGTCACGGGTTGTGCGGCGGCGACCAGCGATACGGCGATCAAAACCGTGTTGGCGGGCAACAACCCGACCACCAACGGCAATCTGGGCAACGCGGGCGATGCGGCCAAGGTGTCCATTCAACTGCTGGACAGCGACGCCACCACGCCGCTGTCATTCGCCAGCGGTTCGACCGTCACCACGTCGGCGATGACGCTGGCGAAAGACGCCACCTCCACCTCGCAGAACCTGGTGGCCCGCTACTACGCGGAAGACACCGGCGTGGCGGCCGGTTCGGTGATCGCCACCGCCCAGTTCGCCATTAGCTACAAATAAGCCGGCGTCAGGCGCCATACCTGTTGATGCCAGCGCCGTTCCTTAGCGGACGGCGCTGAATGACTCGCTTCTTTATCGGTTCACGTTTATGCCGCAGATATCCCGTTCCGCCCGCCGATGGGCCGCCCTGTCGCTTTGCCTGATGAGTTTTGCCGCCACCCACGCCTTGGCCAGCGTCACGCTGCTCGGCAACCGCGTGATCTACCCCGCCGAGGCGCGGGAGAAAACGCTGCAGTTCACCAACGATGACGGCGCCCCGGCGCTGATGCAGATCTGGCTCGACATCAACAACCCGCAGTCCACGCCGGAAAACGCCGATGCGCCCTTTGTCGCCTCGCCGCAAATCTTCCGCATGGATCCGCACAGCGGGCAAATGGTGCGGCTGTCGTTCGTCGGCCAGCCGCTGGCGCGCGATCGCGAATCGCTGTTCCACCTCAACTTCCTGCAGGTCCCCGCCGTGCGTCAGACGGACAGCGACAAGAACAAACTGCTGCTGGTGGTCACCAACCGGCTGAAAGTGTTCTATCGCCCGTCCGGGCTGGCCGGCGACGCCAACCACGTCATCGATCGCCTTAGCCTGCGTCAGGTTGGCAACGCGCTGCGCGTCGACAACCCGACCGGCTACTACGCCAACGTCAGCCAGGCGGTAATTCTGAGCGGCGCGAAGCGCAGCGCCATTCCGCAGGCGGATCTGATCCCGCCGTTTTCACAGGCCAATTGGCCGGTGAACGGGGAAGTGCGGCAGGTCGCGCTGCGCGTCATCAATGACTACGGGGTGGAAATCACGCGCACCCTGAACGTCGCGCGCTGAAACCAGACAGGGAGGTTTTCATGTTCGATGTCCGCAAGGCGACGCCGTTGCCCGCACGCTGGTGCTGCGCGCTGCTGGCGTTGCCGTTGGGCTGCGCCGCCGCCGACGGCTACACCTTCGATCCCGCGCTGCTGCGCGGCAGCGTGCTGAGCAACAGCGCCCTGAGACAGTTCAACCAGCAGGACGCCGTCGCCCCCGGCAGCTATCAGATCGATCTGTACCTCAACGGCCAGTTTCTCGAGCGCGATCAAATTCGCTTCGTGCGCGCAGGCAAACAGGTGCTGCCCTGTTTCGATCGGCCGCAGCTGACGCGCTTCGGGCTGAAAAATCCGCCGGCGGCCGAAACGGCATGCCTGCTGCCCGGCCGGGATCTGAAGGACATCATGGTGAACGCCGATATCTCGCGGCTGCGGCTGGATCTCAGCATTCCGCAGGCGCTGTTGAACGGCCGGCCGCGCGGCAGCGTCAATCCCGCCAGCCTGGACAGCGGCGAATCAATGGCCTTCGTCAATTACAACCTCAACCAGTACCACGTCAGCTACCGGCAGGGGCAAACCCGCGATCTCGATTCGACCTACGCCAACCTGAACGGCGGGTTCAACCTCGGGCTCTGGCGCTACCGCCAGCAGTCCAGCTACCGCTACGATCGGGAGTTCGGCGGTCACCTGGACACCAGCCGCCGCTACGTGCAGCGCGCAATCCTGCCCTGGCGCAGCGAAATGCTGTTGGGCGAAGGCTTTACCGACGGGCACTTCTTCTCCGGCCTGGGCTTTCGCGGCATTCAGCTCAGCTCGGACGATCGCATGCTGCCGGATTCACAGCGCGGCTATGCGCCGGTGGTGCGCGGCGTGGCGAAAAGCAACGCGCGCGTGACGGTGCTGCAGGGTAAAAGCACGCTGTACGAAACCACCGTGGCGCCGGGGCCGTTCGCCATCAACGATCTGTACGCCACCAACTACGCCGGCGATCTGACCGTGGTGGTGACCGAAGCCGACGGCAGCGTCAGCACCTTCACCGTGCCGTTCGCCGCGGTGCCGGAATCCATTCGCCCCGGCCAGTCGCGCTACTCCGCCATCGTCGGCCGTTCCCGCTACGTCGGCGACAACGATCTGTTCAGCGAAGTGACCTGGCAGCACGGCCTGACCAACGCCCTGACCTTCAACCTCGGCAATCAGCTGGCGGACGGCTATCAGGCGATGATGCTGGGCGGCGTGTACAGCAGCTGGCTGGGCGCCTTCGGCATGGATACCACCTATTCCCACGCCAGCCTGCCGGACGGCGGCGCCTCCGGCTGGATGCTGCACCTCTCTTACAGCCGAACTTTCAGCCCGACGGACACCACGCTATCCATCGCCGGCTACCGCTACTCTACCGAAGGCTTTCGCGATCTCAGCGACGTGCTCGGCGTGCGGCGCGCCGCCGTTACCGGCCAAAACTGGCAGTCCGACTCCTACCACCAGCGTTCGCGTTTCGAGGTGGCCGTCAATCAGGGCATGGGCGCGTTCGGCAGCCTGACGATGTCCGGCTCGACTCAGGACTACCGCGATCAGCGCGGCCGCGACAATCAGCTCCAGCTGGGCTGGGGGAAAACCTTCGGCAACGGCGTGGCGCTTAACCTCTCCGTCACCCGCACCCGCAGCCTGGGCTACAGCAACGGCGACTACCGCGGCTACGGGCCGCTGGATAACGTCTACAGCGCGCCGCTGGCGCAGAACGCGCAGACCGTCACCGCCCTGTCGCTGAGCTTCCCGCTCGGGCGTTCATCATCCGCCCCCAGCGTCTCGCTGCTGGCCAACCACAGCCAGGGTCAGGGCGGCAACTATCAGGCTGCGCTGTCGGGCAGCGTCGGCGACGAACAGCCGGTCAGTTACGGCCTGAACTTCACCACCGACGACGATCGCCAACAAAGCGTCTGGGGCGGCAACCTGCAAACCCGCCTGCCTTACGCCAACGTCACCGGCTCGTTCTCCACCGCGCGCCAGTACCGACAAGGCTCCCTGTCGCTGCAGGGCGCGGTGGTGGCGCACCGCGGCGGCGTGACATTAGGGCCGTATGTCGGCGACACCTTCGCCCTGATCGAAGCGCCCGGCGCCAGCGGCGCACGGGTGATGGACGGCCAGGGCGCGCGCGTCGATCGCTTCGGCTATGCGCTGGCGCCGGCGCTGGTGCCCTATCACTACAACACCGTCGCGCTGAACCCCGAGGGCATGAACGACAAAGCGGAACTGGAAGACGGCCAGCGGCGCGTGGCTCCTTATGCCGGTGCCACGGTGCGCCTGCGCTTCAACACCGTGCGCGGCCAGGCGCTGCTGATCACCGCACAGCGGCCCGATAACGCACCGATCCCGATGGGCGCCAACGTCCTTGACGCGGCAGGCAACAGCGTGGGCATGGTCGGCCAGGCCAACCAGGTGTACCTACGCAGCGATCGGAGCGCCGGCGAACTGACGCTGAACTGGGGCGCCGCGCCCGGCCAGCAGTGCACGCTGCATTATCGCCTGCCCGCCGCGGAAGACAGCCCGATTCAGCGGCTCAGCGCCCCATGCCGCTAGCCCGTTTAACTGATCTCAGGAGAGACGATGAAACACATTTCTTATC
Source organism: Serratia sp. LSHTC3 (assembly GCF_057197125.1). Lineage (NCBI taxonomy): Bacteria > Pseudomonadati > Pseudomonadota > Gammaproteobacteria > Enterobacterales > Yersiniaceae > Serratia > Serratia sp. LSHTC3. The sequence goes on along the minus strand of NZ_JBXUNP010000002.1, from coordinate 719,396 downwards.
TGGTCGCCGCCCCGGCGCTGTTCGCCCTGTCGCTGTTCGGCGCGCCCGCGGCGCTGGCGCAATGCACGCGGGTCGCCCCCTGGATCGACTCCGGCTGCGATCCTTGCGGGGTGGGCACGGCGCTGGGCCGGGTCAACCTGACCAGCACCTATCTGCAGCCCGTCGGCACGCCGCTCGGCACCAGCGTGTTCGATCTGACCTCCGGCACCCGCTATCCCGACCCAAACAAGGTGCTGTATGAATGCGATGCCGGCGATGTCGGGCAAATTTATGAAGTCTTCGCCACCAACGGCGACGATCGCGTCGGCGGCTATTTCGATCTGGGCGCCAGGGACGGCAACCCCAACTATTACGCCACCTACTTCCCTTACGTCGGCATCCGTTTGACCCACCTGGATTCCGGCAAGGTTTTTACCCGTTACTGGCAGTCGGCGCCGATTACCCGCTACGCCACCGTCGGCAACAAAATCCAGATCCGGGTGAAAGACTTCAGCGCCATCCGCGCCGATCTGATCCGCATCAGCTCGCTGCCGGGCGCGGGCGCCAGCAACTACTGCGGCTACAGCGCCGGCAACCCGCTGGTGGGCATGGCGTCGACCACCGGCAATTCGAACTATACCTGCACGCAGCCGAACGGCTATGTCACCTTTCAGGGGCCCGGCATCGCTTCGGATCCTATCGGCAGCGATTCCGCCACCAACTACGCCACCTGGGGCACCGGGCGCTGGAACGCGATGGGCATGGGCACCGCACCGATCTCCTCATTGACCTATACCGCCACCTGCGTGGCGCGCAACGTCACGCCGCTGGTGATCCTGCCGACCATCTCCGTCAGCCAGTTGACCGCCGGGCAAACCTCACAGGCGCAGTTCACTATCAATATCGAATGCGACAACGCCGCCGTGTCCGGCGTCAGCAGCAACAATACCGCCCTCGGCCTGCAGGTGCCGTATGAAAGCTATGTCGCGGCGCAGCAGCTCGGGCTGGTCAGCGCCAACGGCGGCGTGAGCTACCTGCTCTCCAGCGGCTACGGCACCGACAGCAGCATCGCCACCGGCGTGGGCATCGCACTCGCCAACGCCGGCAACGGCGCGCCGATGAACTTTGTCGGCTGGGCGCGTTGCAGCGCCGGGCAATGCCCGCAGGGCAACGACGCCGGCTGGTACCCGGTGCTCAACGGCGCCAGCGGCGGCGGCAGCACCGCGGCGGGGTTTACCCATTACACCACCCAGCTCACCGCCACGCTCGCCCGGCTGCCCGGCCAAACCGTCACCGCCGGCAAGGTGGACGCCAGGGCCTACGTCTGGGTTAAGGTGCAATGATGAGAAAGAAATATCTGACGATGGGATGCGCCCTGCTGCTGGCGCTGGCTTCCATCGGCGCGCAGGCGGGCATCATCGCCTCCGCCACGCGGGTGATCTTTCATGAGGGCGAGACGGAAAAAACCCTGATGCTGCTCAACACCAACGGCTACCCGATCGTGGCGCAAACCTGGGTCGATAACGGTGACGTCAACGCCGCCCCCGAACTGTCCCGCGCGCCGTTTGTCACCCTGCCCAGCGTTTTCGCCCTGCCGCCTTCTGCGCTGAAAGGGCTGCGCATCCTGTTTGCCGGCGCTAACCTGCCCGCCGACCGGGAGTCGGTATTCTGGCTCAACCTGTATGAGATCCCGCCTAACCCGCCGACCACGCCGCCGCTGGCGTCGCGCGTGACGCTGGCGATGAACACCCAGATGAAGATCTTCTACCGGCCCAGAGCGCTGCAGGGGAAAGCCGAGAACGCGACCGAGGCCGTCTCATTCACGCTGCAAAAATCGCCGGACGGTTATCTGCTGCGCTGCCAAAACCGATCGGCGTTTTATCTCTCGTTCGCGCGCATCGCCGTGCACGCCGACAGGCGCGATTACCCGGTGCGGCAAGAAAGCGACATGATGACCGCGCCGTTCAGCACGCGAGATTATCACCTGGACGGCGTTGCAGCGCCGACACTCCCTTCTCAGGTCACCGTTCAGGCCACTCTCATCAACGACCAGGGCCAACAGATCGTCAAGCCATACACAGCAAACCCATAACGATAAAAAGCAGCACATTTTTTAAGTACAGGAAATAGGGAAAATGAGTCTAAGCAGATTCCAGCTACAGTTTCACCTGGAGAAACAGGCCAACATCATCAGGCAGTCACCGGCGTTCCACGCCGCCATCGTCAAACACGGGGAATTATTGAGGGAGACCTACAAGAAGCATCCGCTGTTTTACAAAATCATTTTCAGGAACAGCCGGTTCATCATCTGCTCCACCATCCTGTCCATTTATTACCACCAGCACGCCGCCGCGCTGAAAGACATCAAAGCCTTTTTCAAAGGGAAGAATATGATCAGCGAGAATTCCCTGGATTCCTTTCTGTTCTTTTTACGGGTCGGGCGCCGGCTGGAGGTCAAACCCTGCGAACATGACAAACGCCAGTTACGCTATAAGCCTACGCCGCACGCGCTGGCGGAAACCCAGGCGCTGATCGCCTCAATGGCGCGCCCTTATCAGGCGCTGGCGCCACAGATGCCCATCGCGGCGCTGCTGGCGGCGCCCGACTTTCTGTCCACCTTTTTCGCCGCCTACGGGCAACTGATGCTCAAGGAGGTCTACCTGATCGACCTGGTGCCGCAATCCGCGCTGTTCATCAGCAAAGATGCTGGCCACATGGTGCTGTTGATGTTGTTTATCGAAAGCATCCGACAGGACTCCCCCTTTCTGCTGCTCTCCTCGGCGAAAATCGCCAAGTCCTGCTCCGTCTCACGCGCGCACGTGAACCGCATTCTGCAGGCGGCGGAAAAATCCGGCCTGCTGACCACCACCAATAATGTGGTGATCGAACTCAACAGTTCGTTCTTCATCATGGCGGAGCGCTATTTTAGTCTCTATTTCGCGATGGTCGAATTCGGACTTGAACGGGTTTGGCAAACGCTACAATCCGCCACGCACTCCTGAGCCCTTTAGCGCGCCCGCAGCACCCGATCGATCAGCCCCCAGGCCGCCGCTTCGTCGGCGGTCATAAAGCGATCGCGATCCAACACCCGCTCCACCTCTTCATAACTTAGGCCGCAATGTTGGGCATACAACCGAATCACCGTGTCTTTGGTGCGCTTCATCTCTTCGGCGTGGATCAAGATGTCGGAGGCCTGCCCCTGAAAGCCGCCCAGCGGCTGGTGCACGTGCAGGCTGGCATTAGGCAGCGCCATGCGGTGCCCCGATTCGCCGGCCATCAGCAGGAACGAGCCCATCGAGCGCGCGGTGCCCATGCACAGCGTATGCACCGGGGCGCGGATATACTGCATGGTGTCGTAAATCGCCAACCCGCTGGTGATCACTCCGCCCGGCGAGTTGATATAAAGATGGATGGGTTTTTCCGGGTTTTCCGCCTCCAGAAACAGCAGCTGGGCGCACAGCATTTCGGCCACGTCGTCGTTGACTTCGCCGTTAAGGAACACGATCCGATCGCGCAGCAGACGCGAATAAATATCAAAGGAACGTTCTCCCCGGCTGGTCTGTTCCACCACCATCGGGACGAGCATCATCTTCTCACGCATCGGTGAACTCCTGGGTTGGCAACAAAGGGAAATGTGTTTAACGCGTCAGGCGGCGCGCATCACCGTCGGCGGGCCATCGTTGGCGGCATCGAGCTGGTGGATAATCCGCAGCAGGCTGCCGCCGCCGGCGTCCGGCACGATCTGCAGGGTGACGACGCTTTCGAGAAACGGCGGTTGGTCGTCGCGCAAGCGATAGCTCACCGCCTCGCCCGGCGTGGCGGCCAGCGGCTCGGCCTGCGCCAGATCCCCCGTCGGCAGCCACTGCTCACGCAATTCGGGAACGCTGAGCGCCCGCCACACTTTTTCCGGCGGCGCCTCGAGCGAATATTCCAACACCAGCCGGTCGCGCGGCGGCCGCTCAGTCTGTTTGTTCATTGATCCATGTCCTTCAGCAAAGTTTGCAGCGCGTCGATGCGCGCCGGCCAGTAGGCGCGGTACTTCGCCAGCCACTGGGCGATCTGCGCCAGCCCTTCCGGGTCGACCTGGTAATTGACGCAGCGCCCCCGCCTCGTCTCGCGTACCAGCCCGGCGTTACGCAGCACCGCCAAGTGTTGCGACATCGCCGACTGGCTGATGGGCAGCCCTTCGCGCAACGCACTGGCGTTCATGCTGGCGACAGCGAGTTTGTCGAAGATGCTGCGGCGGGTCGGATCGGCCAACGCCTTGAAGATGTCATTTTCGTTCATACAAACACATTAGTATTCACTTATGTATTATGCAAACGCAGAGGCAGATTTTTTTCGCAAGGCGAGACTCCGCGCCGGGGCGCGGAGTCGAGAGGTGAGCAATTACAGCGGTTTATTGCATGCGGGCGTGGTCAGCGCCGGTTGACCGGCAGGCGCCCCCTCCTGCGCTTCCAGCGCGAGACGCGCCAGCGGCATGTCTTCGTGGTAGCGCGCCTCGGCATTCAGAGTCTTTGAGTAGCGGTTGTACTTCCACCAGGCGTAGCCGAGGAACACCACCAGCCCGCCGACGTTATAGAACACGATGGTCATGATGCTGGCGCCGGTCGGGAACGTCGAGGCGAAGAAGCCGACGGTGAAGATGGCGATCAGCACGCTGACGATGGCGATGCCCTGCAGGCGCGAGCCCATTTTGAAATCGCGCGCCACCCGATCGTACTTCAGACGCAGATTCAGGTAGGCCAGCATGATGAACAGCGGCGGCAGCATCGAGGCGGCGGCGGTCATGTTGATCAGCGTGTTCATCAAATCCTGCACGCTGCTGGAGCCCAGCGTCGGGATCAGCATCAGCGGGATAACGATGAAGAACTGGATCCAGGCGGCGCGCGTCGGCACGCCGTGCCGGTTCAGGCGGATGGTTTTCTCGCCGAAAATGCCCTTCGGGATCTCGGTGAAGAAAATTTTCACCGGCGCCGCCGTCCACATCAGCAGCGAACCGAACATGGCGGTGAAGGAAACGATGCCGACAAAGCGGTTCATCAGCACCGTCGGCAGGCCAAAGTGCGCCGACAAGCCTTCGAACACCTGTACCGTACCGCCGGTAAAATGCAGGTCGGTGCGGTGCACGAATACGTTAATCAGCAGCGATGACACCGAATACAGCACGCCGATGAACAGCCCGGAAACGATGATCACCTTCACGAAGGCGCGGCTGCCGCCTTTCACATCGTTCACGTACACCGCCACGGATTCCGCCCCGCCCGCCGCCTGGAAGATCCAGGCGGTAATGCCGAGGAACGCCCAGTTGAAGTTCGGCGTCATCGCCTGCACGTTGATCGGATCGGCCGGCTCGATGCCGCCCAGCACCGCCGCGCCCGCCAGGATGATGTAGGAAAACGTCAGCAGCAGCATCAGCGACGAGGTGACGGAGGTCATCGGCCCCAGCAGTTTCGCGCCGCTGTTGGAGATGTAGGTCGAGAAGGCGAACAGGAAGATGCTGATGATCGCCGTGGTCAGCGGCGTAAACACATAGTCATAGCCCAAGAACGCGTAAGAAGCGTAGGCGATGACGCGCGGCAGCAGCGCGGTGAAGAAAAACAGATTCACGAACCAGTAGGTGTAGGCGGTGATAAACGCCCAGCGCCCGCCGAGCGCACTTTTGACCCAGGCATAGACGCCGGCCTCGGAGTTGCGGTTGAGCGAGACGAACTCGGCGATGATCAGGCAAAAGGGAATGAAGTAAATGATCGTCGCCACCAGGAATACCGGCGACGAGGCGATGCCGAGCTGAATATTGTTGTTGATCACGTTGTTGAAACTGAACACTGCCGCAAACGTCATCGACAGCAGGCCAAACTTGCCGATGGTGTTTCTGTTCGACGCAGCCATAGAGATTCTCCGAATGGTGTAGGGGACTTCGGTTTGTTGTTATCGATCGGCGGTCGCGCTATTTGTTGATGAAATAGCTGTCTTCCACCGTCACTTTTAAAATGACTTTTTTTACCTTGCCGCTTTCTTTGAAGCGGTGAGCCTGGTGGTTTTCGAAGATCACCACGTTGCCTTTACCGACCCGGCGCCTCTCGCCTTCGCCGCTGAAAAACTCGCGGTCGGTTTCGTCCTGATAGGGCGCCACCGTCGTCAGCGCCCGTTTGTCGGCGACTTCGACGATCTCTTCTCCCTCGAGGTAGTAGTGCACGTCGAAGTAGCGGCGGTTGCCTTCCAGCCAGCCGTGCTGCCGGCCGGCGCCGACGCTCAGCCGATAGGTCAGCGAGTCGCCGATCGAATGGCACACGTTCGGGCTGATGCGATCGACATTGGCGATCGCCTCCATGCAGCGCAGCCATTTCTTGCCGCTGTGATAAATGCGCTGAAACTCCGTCAGGGATTCGAGAATGATCATGCGTTTTCCTCCGCAGACTGCGGGTGATGAGGGGCCGGCGCGAAGTCATAACCGGCGAGCGTGGCGCCGTCCGTTTGCCGGCCGTCGAACGGCACCAGCGTGAAGCCGTAGCTGAACGGCGCCAGATAGACCCGGTGGGTATCCAGCACCTCGGAGCCCCAGGAGTTGGAGCCGAGACCGAGCACCTGATCGTCCAGGTTCAGCGTCAGGCAATCGTCAGGCTCCAGCTCGTTGATGTGCTGAGCCCGATGCAGCATCTCGGCGCTGTACGGCCACAGGCTGAAGTTGATCGGCCGCCGCGGTTGGATGAAGATCCCCTTGCCCGCCGCGTCCTGCAGGCTCAGCCAGCGCACGTCCTGCCGATTGCCGTTGTCCTGCGGGAACGGATAGTGTTCGAACAGCGCATCGGCGCGCTGCCGGTAGCGGCCGATAAGGTTGGCCCGGCAGCTGTCGCGGTAGTTCTCACCCGGCCCGCGGCCGTAGTACTCCACCTGCTCGAAGCGGCGGCTGATGCCGAAATCGAGACCGATTTTCGGGATCACCTGCCGGAAATCGCCGTAAGGCTCCCCGGCCAGATCCAGGCTGACACAGCCCTGCGGAGAGATGCGCCAGCGATAGGTGCAGCGCATGCCGAAGTCGAACACCGGCGGCGCGATCAGGCTGCGCACCTCGATCAGCAGATCTTCGCCCTGCCATTGCCGGCTAAGGCGGCGGAAATGCTGTTGCATGATGGGGAAGTGATACGGCAACCAAATCCCCTCATATTCCTGTTTATGGTTATCGATCACCGGTTTGAAGAAGGTGATGCGCGGCGCGCGCCCCACCATTTCTTCATCGTCTACCCGCCACGACAGCAGTTCGCCGCTCAGCAGCGAGAACGCCAGCTGGAACCGGCCGCCGCTGACGAGCAGCTGATGATTTTCCTCGCGGCATTGCAGCGCCGGCGCATCGGCCAACGGTGGAGCCGGTAGCCGCGTCGCCGCCTGGCGCAGATGCTGGTAATGCCCCAGCAGTTGGCCGCTCTCGCTGTAGCGGGTGGCGCTGTCTTTATGCACCGCCACGTCGATCAGCGTTTCCCCCTGCCCCAGCGCCAGCACCGGCAGGTGCATGTCTTCACTCTCGCCCGGCTGCAGATGCGGCAGCTTGAATTCGTAACTCGCCACCTGGCGGCCGTCGGTCTTGACGCTGACCTTCAGCGTGATGTCCGCCAGCGAGCTGAACCAGTAGCGGTTTTTCACCCGCAGCACGTCGCCTGCGCCTTCTTCCGCCGTCACTTCCACCGGGCATAGCACCTGCTGATATTCACGCAGGCCGGGGCCGGGGCGCTGGTCCGGGTAGATCAGGCCGTCCATGCAGAAGTTGTAGTTGTTCGGGTAGTCGCCGTAATCGCCGCCGTACTGGTAGCGCTCGCGCCCCTGCTCGTCGTGGCTCAGCAGACCGTGATCGCACCATTCCCAGATATAGTGCCCCTGCAAACTGGCGTGACGGTTGAACACCGACTGGTATTCGAACAGCCCGCCGGGGCCGTTGCCCATGGCGTGGGCGTATTCACACAGAATGCGCGGTTTGGGGTGCGGGTATTCACCGAAGGCGTTCATCATCGCCACGCGGGAATACATGGTGCTGATCACGTCGGTCACTTCGGCGTCGCGATCTTCTTCGTAGTGGATAAGGCGGGTCGGATCGAGCGCCTTGCAGCGCCGGGCCATGGCGCGAATGTTGCACCCGTAGCCGGACTCGTTGCCGAGCGACCAGATGATGATCGACGGGTGGTTTTTCTGCGCCGCCACGTGGCGCTCGATGCGCTCGACGTAAGCCTGCTCCCAGCGCGGATCGTCGGTAATGCGGCTCAGATCGCCAACGTTGGCAAAGCCGTGGCTCTCCAGATCGGTCTCCGCCATCACAAACAGGCCATAGAGATCGCACAGCTCGTAAAAACGCGGATCGTTGGGATAATGGGCGGTGCGCACCGAGTTGATGTTGTGCTGTTTCATCAGCACGATGTCGCGCTCCATCCGCGCCATATCGACGGCGCGCCCTTTTCGGTGATCGTGATCGTGGCGGTTAACGCCGTGCAGTTTGAGGTAACGCCCGTTGACGTACATCAGCCCGTCGCGCACCGCGATCTCGCGGAAGCCCACCCGCTGCGGCACCACGCCCAGCAGGTTGCCGGCGCCGTCATACAGGCTGAGCAACAGCTGATACAGATAGGGATTTTCCGCATTCCACTGCTGCGGGCGGCTGACCGGCAGCTCGAAACGGCAGATCAGCGCCCGCTCGATGCGCAGATCGTCGCGCCACTGCTCCGCCACGCAGCGATCGCCGTCGAACAGCTGCGCCTGCAGGCGGCAGCCCTCGGCGGCCGGCGATCCGAGATGGCGCAGCTCGGCGTCGATCGCCAACTGCGCGTCGCAATAGCGTTCATCGAAGGTGGTGACCAGCGTCAGATCGTGAAGATGAGTGGCGTTCTGGCCGATCAGATAAACGTCGCGGAAGATGCCGGCCATCCACCACATGTCCTGATCTTCGATGTAGGTGGAGTCGGCCCACTGCATCACCCGCACCGACAGCAGGTTCTCGCCCTGCCGCACATAGGGGCTGATGTCGAATTCGGCGCACAGTCGGCTGCCCTTGCTGAAGCCGACATAATGGCCGTTGACGTACACCTCGAAGTAGGTTTCCACGCCGTCGAATTTGATCAGCACTTGCTGGTCCCGCCAGCCGGCGTCGAGCGTAAAGTGGCGCTGATAGGCGCCGGTGGGGTTGTTGGTCGGCACGTAAGGCACGTCGATCGGGAACGGGAAGCCCTCATCGGTATACTGCAGGTGGCCGTGCCCTTCCAGCTGCCACATGCCCGGCACCGCCATATCGCCCCAGTCGCTCATCGGCTCACGGTAAAACGCCGCCGGCACCTGCGCCGGGTGCTCGAAGAACCGAAAGCGCCAGCGGCCGCTCAGCAGTTGGAAACGCCGGCTGGCGTTGCGATCGAAGCTCAGCGCCTGCCCGGCGTCCGCGTAGCTGAAGAAGCTCGCGCGCGGCGCCAACCGGTGCTCCGACTGTTTTTCAATGTTTTCCCAATTATTCACGTCACGTCTCCCGACACCTGTGCAATGCGGAAACGATAGTAAATATTTAGTAAAAACTACAGCCGATATTTACCAAATGACGACAGGATCACAATAAATCTCAAATGCCTTTTTTTATCATGACGTTAATTTTGAGCGCCAACGCCCCCCGCCGAGGCGGGGGCCGGTCAGGCGACGGTGGTGTCGCGCAGCTGCAGCGAGCTGGGAACGAAGATCGACAGCGGGACCGCGCGCTCATCGCGCAGCCGCTCCGCCAGCAGATTAACGGCCTGTGCGCCCATGGTTTCCGAAGGGATGCGCACCGTGGACAAGGCGGGGAAAATAAAACGGGCGGTGGGAATGTCGTTGACGCTGATCAGCGCAATCTGCCCCGGCACCTGGACGCCGTGTTCGTGCAGCGCGCGCAGCACGCCGATGGCGATCGAATCGGTCGCCACCAGCAGCGCCGGCGGATAGCCATTCTTGCTCTGCAACATCGCTTTGGCGCACTGGTAGCCCGACTGGCTGCTGAAATCGCCGTGGTAAATATCCTGCGGCCGCACCACGTTTTGCTGCCGGCCATACTCGACGAACGCCTGCTCGCGCTGGTCGATGCCGGCCGGATGGTCGCGCCCGCCGATAAAGCCGATGCGCTGATAGCCGCGGCCGATGAAGTAATCGATCACCTTGCGGCTGATCTTGTACAGGTCGACATTGACGCAGTCGAAACGCTCATCGTCCACCACGCCGTCGATAAACACCACCGGCGTTTCCTGCAGCCTGAGCTGCTCATACAGCGCGGGCTGTGGCCGGCCGATCACCAGCAGGCCGTCGGCCGCCGGCAGCGCCTTGTCGCCGGTAAAGTCGTAACCGGCGCTCAGCATCACGCCCAGTTTTTCGCACTGCGTTTCGATGCCGTAGCGCATCGCCAGGTAATAGGGATCGTTGATCTCCACACCCTGCGTATAGGTGAACAGCGCGGTGAAATGCAGGCGATGTCCGCTTTGCCGTTTGGAGGGCGCCACCTTGTATTCGAGGCGCTCCGCCGCTTCCAGGATCTTCTGGCGGGTTTGCGCCTTCACGCTCAGGGTGGGGTCGTCATTCAACACGCGCGAAACGGTGGCGACGGACACATTAGCGGCTTCAGCAATTTCCTTCAGTGTGGCCATAGAGTCCCAATGCACAGACGAAAAACGGTAGCTTAATCGGATAGCGGCGCAACGTACAGTGCCGCCCGCCCCTCTCTTCCCAGACCGGGCCAGCGCTCGCTCATGCAAACCGCTGCCGGGCGCCTGCAGCGAAAGATACCCATTTCACCCGTTGTGATCAAGTTAACGATTTACTGATTAAAGCGTATTTTTTACTAAATATTTTACTAATATACCTGCCGTTTACCGCCCGCGACCGGGCGGACTTTATCTCTTCTCCCAAGGAGCCGGGAGCGACCTTGCGTGAGCCGCCGTTCGACTGACGCACCGATCCATCCAACACCAGGCACATGCCCCATGACATCAATAAATCATCACGCCCTGTTGCCCTTGTTACTGATACTCAGCGCGCCGGTCTGGGCGGCGCAGGAACCCGTTACCCCGGCGGAGCGCAATCAGCTGCCGCCGCCGCCGTTGCCCGAAACCGCCGCGACCGCCCTGCGCTTTTACGGCGAGCTCGGCATCGGCGGCAGCGTCTATTTGAACGGCGAACATCAACATAAATACAGCGACGGCACCTACATCGAAGGCGGCCTCGAGATCAAACAGGGCCATTGGTTCGGCCTGATTTACGGCGAGGGCTGGACCGTGCAGGCCGACAGCCAGGGCCACGCCTGGACGCCCGGACACGGCTGGGGCGGCTTCGAGGGGGGCCTGAACCGTTTCTACGGCGGTTACCGTACCGATGACGGCACCGAGATGATGCTCAGCGTACGCAACGACTCGTCGCTCGACGATCTGCAATGGTGGGGCGACTTCACGCCGGAGTACGGCTACGTGATCCCCAACACCCGCGATCTCAGCTACGCCGCCAAGCTGCAAAACCTGACCGGGCGCTTTCGCTACAGCGTGACGGCGGCGCCGGAAAGCCGCATCGACGAGAGCAAGGCGCTGCTGCACTTCGGCAAATACGACCGCTACTCCGACAAATACACCTACCGGGCGATGATCAACGGCTACACCCAGTACGATCTGCAAGACGGTCTGACGCTGCTGAACGGCCTGGAGGTGACCGACGGCCTGGGGCAGCTGTTTCTGCTGGGGCTGCGCGGCAAACACCTGGCCGGCCGCGTCTGGCACCACACCGGCAAAGGCGACAGCGGCGGCCATCCCGGCAGTGAATCGGGCCTGATGCTCAGCGCGATGACGGAAACCGCCAAAGGGCTGTACCTCTCCACCGCCTACAGCTACGCCCGCCACCGGTTTGATAACGCGGCGGATACCGCCACCTCCTACGCCCAGTTCGGCGTCTGGTACGAATATGCCGGCGGTAAGCTGGCCACCGCGCTGGACAGCAAATTCTTTATGCGCAATGACAGCACCGGCGCCAGCAACTCGGTGTTTCTGATGCAATATTTCTATTGGTAACCGTTGAGGCCCCTACGATGAACATGACTCCCCTGACGCCGCTGGCCACCGCCCTCACCCTCGCGCTGACGCTGGCGGGCTGCGCGCCGAAAACGCCCGCCGCCCCACAGGCCGAACGCTACCCAAACGTTATCGATCGCCACGGCGCGCCGCATTTTATGCTCGACTATGACTTCGACGATCATCAACGCTTCAACCCGTTCTTCGATCTCGGCGCCTGGCACGGCCACCTGTTGCCGAGCGGCCCGGAAGGCATGGGCGGTTTCCCCGGCCCGGCGCTGCTGACCGAAGAATACATCAACTTTATGGCCAACAATTTCGATCGGCTCAGCGTGTATCGCAACGGCAAGCCGGTGCATTTCACCATGACGGCCTACAGCCTGCCCGGCGCCCTGGTGCAGCGGCTCAGCGCGCCGGGGGTTACCGTCAACCTGACGCTGCGCTTCGCCAGTGCGCGCACCTCGCTGCTGGAGACGCAAATTATCACCGATGCGCCGCTGGAGCTGGTGTGGGACGGTGAATTGCTGGAGCGCTACGCGGCCAAAGAGCAAAAACCGCAGCCGCCGGCGACCCTCGAACAGGCGTTTCCGGACTACACGCGCCGCATTGTGCCGACGGCGGACGGCCTGCGCGTCACCTTCGGCAAGGTGCGTGCGCCGTCGCAGCTGATGACCTCCGGCCAGTCCGAGTATCAGATCCATAAATCGCTGCCGCAGCGCACCACGGTCGACGGCCACCGCTTCCGCGCCACGGCGCGCATCGCCGGCACCACCACGCTGTACACCACCTATTCGCACCTGCTCACCGCCGACGAGGCGAAGCGCGAACAGCGCGCTATCGCCGACATCCTCGCTCACCCGCAGCGCTATATGGCCGCGTCGGCCCAGCGTTGGGAACGCTATCTCGCCGCCGGGCTCCGCAACCCGCACGCCACGGCGGAACAAACGCGTGTGGCGGTCAAAGCGATAGAAACGCTGAACGGCAACTGGCGCGGCGCCGCCGGGGCGATGAAGTTCGACTCGGTCACCCCGTCGGTCACCGGGCGCTGGTTCTCCGGCAACCAGACCTGGCCGTGGGACACCTGGAAACAGGCCTACGCCATGGCGCACTTCAACCCGGACGTGGCCAAGGACAACATTCGCGCGGTGTTCGCCTACCAGATCCGGCCGGGCGACGCTTTGCGGCCGTGGGACGCCGGTTTCCTGCCCGACCTTATCGCCTACAACCCCAGCCCGGAGCGCGGCGGCGACGGCGGCAACTGGAACGAACGCAACACCAAGCCGAGCCTGGCGGCCTGGGCGGTGATGGAGGTCTATCGCGTCACCGGCGATAAGGGCTGGCTGGCTGAGATGTATCCGAAGCTGGTGGCTTACCATGACTGGTGGCTGCGTAACCGCGATCACAACGGCAACGGCGTGCCGGAGTACGGCGCCACCCGCGACAAAGCGCACAATACTCCCGACGGGCGCATGCTGTTTACCGTCAAACGCGGGCAACGCGAGCAAACGCTGGCTGGCCTCGACAACTACGATCGCATCGTGCGCGAGGGGCATTACGACAGCATCGCGATCCCGGCGCAGACCGCCGCCTCCTGGGAGTCGGGCCGTGACGATGCGGCGGTATTCGGCTTTATCGATCCGGATCAATTGGCGCGCTACGTGGCGCAGGGCGGCAAACGCGAAGACTGGCAGGTGAAATTCGCCGAAAACCGCGCGCCGGACGGCACGCTGCTCGGCTACTCGCTGCTGCAGGAGTCGGTGGATCAGGCCAGCTATATGTACAGCGACAACCGCTACCTGGCGGAGATGGCCGATATTCTGGGCCGCGGCGCGGAAGCCGCCGCCTTCCGCGCCAAAGCCGACCGGCTGGCGGCCTACATCAACACCTGCATGTTCGATAAACAGAGCGGTTTCTTCTACGACATCCGCATCGAAAGCCGGCCGTTGGCCAACGGCTGCGCCGGTAAACCGATCGTCGAACGCGGCAAAGGGCCGGAAGGCTGGTCGCCGCTGTTCAACGGCGCCGCCAGCCAGCCGCACGCCGATGCGGTGGTCAGGGTGATGAAGGATCCGCGCGAGTTCAATACCTACGTGCCGCTCGGCACCGCGGCGCTGACCAACCCGGCGTTCGGCGCGGACATCTACTGGCGCGGCCGCGTGTGGGTCGATCAGTTGTATTTCGGCCTCAAGGGCATGGAACGCTACGGCTATCGCGACGACGCGGTAGCGATGGCGCAGGCCTTCTTCCGCCACGCCGACGGCCTGGTCGCCGACGGGCCGATCCGCGAGAACTACAACCCGCTCACCGGCAAACAGCAAGGCGCGCCGAACTTCTCCTGGAGCGCGGCGCATCTGTACATGTTGTATAACGACTTCTTCACGCAATAAGCCGCGGCGGCCACCGCCATCGTTGCCCGGCGGTGGCCCGCGTTTATGATCGGATCGGGATCACCAGCACGTCGATATTCAGCTGGTTGATGGCGTTGCGGGTAGAAGAAAACAGGTTGCTCCACAGATCGTGGTGATGGCCGAACACCAGAAGATCGATGTTCTTGTCCACGACCGCCGTGCGCAGTTCGTCAACGAAGCCGCCGCGCCCGATAATCACTTCCGCGATCGGATAATTGACGTTTTGCGTGGTGGGTTCCAGCTCTTTGCGGATCTTCTCTTCGAACGGCACGCCGTCATAACTGCGCTCCGAAAAGCCGATCGCCGCGTGGTAGGTGTCGTAGTGGACGTCCACATAGATCAGCGAGAGTTTGGCCTGCAGCGCCTCCGCCAGCAACGCCCCTTTTTCGACCAGCCGTTTGCCGTCATCGCTCAGATCGGTGGCGATGACAATATGGTGGTAACACATAGCGCCTCCTGTCATGGACTCGGTTGAGCCGAGGCTCCGATATCACGCCGGGGTCATATCGTTATGATTAATTTTAGTTCAGAAATGGCGCTCGTGGCGGGAGGTGATGCAGTGGGAAAGCCCCGTCGCCGGGGCTGAAGGCAAAAAATTATTTCTCGCGCTGCGCCTCAAACCAGACGTTGCACAGCGACAGGATCAGCGTGTTGGCGTCTTTCACCAGCACGTTATCGCCGGGCACCCCATCGGTGCCCTGATCGGTGATGCCTTTGATGGCGGTATCCGCGTGCTGAATGGCCACGCGCTCGACCGACGGCGTGCTGATGCCCAGCATCGGGAAATCGATGTAGGAGCTGCTGCCGGCATTGTCCTCGACAAACTCCTGCGCTTCTACGGTGCTGACGGTGGCCCCTTCGCTTTTCAGCGCCGTGCCGTTCCAGCTGAACGCATCCGCTTTGTAGCTGATTTTGCCGCCGATCAGGCTCTGCGCCTGCTGTTGATCCCAGCAGCCGGTGGTCTGGGTCGGCACGATCTTGCTGACGCGCCAGTTGCCCAGCAGCTGTTTGGGGATCGGCCCGGTATCGCTTTCCGCCGCCCGAACCTGAGTCGCCGAGACGCAGGCCAACACCACCAGCGGCAGCAGCGCCTTGCTCCAAGTGTTCAATCGCATTGTCTTTTCCTTCGTTTCAGTACCCAGTCTGCCCTCGCGGGCCAACGGCTATCATAATAAGCCCGCCGATTCGCCGTCAAAACAATCCGCTCCGCACCGGGCCGCGGCCGCTCATAGCTAATCGCTATGAGTCATAGTGAATCAGTATTTTGTTTTAGCCCAGCGATTACCTACAGTCACTGCCACTATTCTGCCCGCCAAAATTAGCAGGCAATGTTGACAATGACCCTGGGAAAATGACATTTACGCTGAAAAACCTCACCCTGGCGCTGGCCGCCGCCGGCACGCTGCTGCTGACCGCCTGCGGCCCGACCGCACAGGACGATCACCACATCAAGGTCGGCATCAGCGCCGGTATCGATCAGTCGCTGTGGGCGGTGGTGCAAAAGGTCGCCAAGCAGAAATACGATCTGGACGTGGAGGTGGTGACCTTCAACGACTACGTGCTGCCGAACGAAGCGCTGAACAACGGCGATCTGGACGTCAACGCCTTCCAGCACAAACCGTATCTGGACAAGCAGATGCAGGAGCGCGGCTACAAGCTGGCGGCGGTGGGCAACACCTTCGTCTACCCGATCGCCGGCTATTCGAAGAAGATAACCGCACTCAGCCAGCTGCCGGACGGCGCGCAGGTGGCGGTGCCGAACGATCCCACCAACCTGGGCCGCTCGCTGTTGCTGTTGCAAAAACAGGGGCTGATTACCCTGAAAGACGGCGTCGGCCTGCTGCCGACCGCGCTGGATATCGTCAGCAACCCGAAAAAGCTGAAGATCGTCGAGATTGAAGCGCCGCAGCTGCCGCGCGCGCTGGACGACCAACAGGTGACGCTGGCGATCATCAACACCAACTATTCCAGCCAGATTGGCCTGTCGCCGGCCAAGGACGGGCTGTTTGTCGAAGACAAAAACTCGCCTTACGTCAACATTTTCGCCAGCCGCATCGACAACAAAGACAGCGAGAAAGTGAAGGATCTGGTCAAGGCCTATCAGACCGACGAAGTGGCGGCCAGCGCCGCCGAAATCTACAAGGGCGACGCCGTCAAAGGCTGGTAACGCTCTCCCGTATGCCCGTGGCGCCAGGCCACGGGCCATGCCAACCTCAGCCGCGCTGAATGGACACGCCGCCGTCCACCAGCATCGCGGTGCCGGTGACAAATGAGGAAGCGTCAGACGCCAAATACAGCGCCGCCTGCGCGATCTCCTCCGGCATCGCCAGCCGCTTCAGCGCGTGCAGGTCGGCCACCTGCGCCAAGGCTTCCGGGGTATTGCTCATCTGCCGCCCCATCGCCGTATCGGTGCCTCCCGGCAGCAGCGCGTTCACCCGAATGCCGCGCCCGCCAAACTCCACCGCCAGCGCCTGCGTCAGGCCGATCAGCCCCGATTTGCCGGCCGCATAGGCCGCCGTGCCGGGAAACGCCGCCGTGTGGCCGACGAACGTGGAGGTGAAGATCACCGAGCCCGCGCCGCGCGCCAGCATGGCGGGAATTTGATGCCTGGCGCCGTAATAGGCGCTGGACAGGTTAGTTTCCAGCACCTCGCGCCATTCTGACGCGCTGAGCGCCAGCGACGGCCCCAGCGGCCCCAACGTGCCGGCGTTGTTGAAGGCGATATCCAGGCCGCCGAATTCGTCGACCGCCGTCGCCGTCAGCCGTTCGGCGAAGGCTTCATCGCGCACGTCACCCGCCACCGCCAATGCCCGGCCGCCCTCGCGCCGAATGTCCTCCACCAGCTCGGCCAACAGCGGCGCGCGCCGGGCGCCCAACACCAGCGCCGCCCCCTGCCGGGCGAACAGCAGCGCTGCCGCTTTGCCGATCCCTGAACTGGCGCCGCCGATCACCGCCACCTTGCCGTTTAATGCGTTCATCGCTCATCCTCACGCTGTTTAAAGATCCTCAGTGTGAGGCAAGGTTCGACGCCGCGCTGGCCGCAAGCGGACATGCAATTGGCGCAATAAAAAAGGCGCTGCAAGCAGCGCCCCGGCAACGCGGATCCGACGGCGAACTCACGGTTTGGCCGCGTATTTCTCCTGATTGGCCGGCGTCACCAGCTCGAATGGGATCCAGTAATACGGCTCAAGCTTTTCGCCGTTGATCATGCGCTGCGCCACCTCGACCGAGGCCTTGCCCTGGCCGATCGCGTCCTGGAACACCGTGACCTGCATCTTGCCGGAGGCCAGCGCCTTGAGGCCGTCCGGCGTGGCGTCGATGCCGCCGATCAGCACTTTCTTGTCCGCCTTGCCCGCCTGCTGCAGCGCCATGATCGCGCCGATCGCCATCTCGTCGTTGTTGGCGGCGACGATGTCGATCGCTTCGCCGTTGGTCAGCCAGTTCATCATCAGATCCATGCCTTCACTGCGTGAATAGTTGGCGCTCTGCTTCTGCACCACCTTCATGTTCGGGTATTTGGCCACCACCTGCTCCACGTCTTTGGTGCGCTGCAGCGCGCCGGCGTCGGTCAGGTTGCCGATCATCACCGCCACGTTGCCCTGATAGTTGGCCAGCCGCGCCAACTCTTCCATTTGCAACGTGCCGGACTCCCGCTCATCGGAGCCGACGAACACCACGCCCTGAGGCAGTTTGGCGTCGCCCGGCGTGCGGTTCACGTACACCAGCGGCACGCCGGCGGCCTGCACCATTTTGGTCATTACCGGCGTGCTGGCCGAGTTGACCGGATCGACGATAATCGCGTCCACCCCGGCGCTGATAAAACTCTGCACCTGGTCGGTCTGGCGGCCGACGTCGCCGCGCGCGTCCTCGAACTGCACGGTAATACCGCGCGCCTTGGCCTCCTTGTCGATCGCCTGGCGGATAATGGTGAGGAAGTTCTGGTCGAAATAGGCCATCGATACGCCGATGGTTTGCGCCCATGCCGGGGTGGACGCACACAGCGCCACCGCCAGCCACAGCCCTTTCAGGTAATTCATGATGTGCCCCCCGGTAAAAAAACACCGCCGGCCAACCCTGGCGCCGGCGGCAATTCACGGCAATCAGTGTTTCTTGCGGTTGCGACGCATGTCGATCGACACGGCGGCGACGATAATCACGCCTTTGATGATGTCCTGAATGTAAGAATCGACGCCGATAAAGGTGAAGCCGCTTTTGATAAGGCCGAGGATCACCGCGCCGATCAGCGTGCCGGTGATGCGCCCGACGCCGCCCATCAGGCTGCTGCCGCCGATCACCGCCGCGGCGATGGCGTCCAGCTCGTACGACATCCCCATGCTCGACTGGCCGCTGCTGACGCGCGCCGCCAGCACCACGCCCGCCAGTCCCGCCAACCCGCCGGCGATGGTGTAAACCGTCACCAGATATTTGTTGACGTTGATGCCGGACACCCGCGCCGAGGTCATGTTGCCGCCGATGGCGTAGATGTATTTGCCGTAGCGGGTGTGTTTGAGCGCGATATGGAAGATCACCGCAATCACCAGGAAGATGATCACCGGCATCGCGCCCTGACCGATTGACGTGAAGCCGTCCGACAGGAAGCTGACCGGGTTACCCTTGGTGTAGTACTGCGCCAGACCGCGCGCCGATACCATCATCCCCAGCGTGGCGATGAACGGCGGAATGCCGGTGCGGGTGATCAGGAAGCCGTTGATAAAGCCGCAGACAATGCCCACCCCAATCCCCGCGCCGATCGGGATCGCCGCCGGCAGATCGAGCAGCCCCGGGTACATCGGCGAAATGCTGTCCGAGGTCTGCGCCAGGCTGGCCGCCACCACCGCAGTCAGCGCAATCAGCGAACCGGAGGAGAGATCGATGCCGGTGGTGATGATCACCTGGGTGACGCCCACCGCGATGATGCCGATGATCGCCACCTGCAGCACGATCAGCAGCAGGCGGTTCGGGTTCAGCAGAAACGACTGATCGCGCATGTACCAGCCGAGGATTTCGAAGACCAGCGCGATGCCGAGCATCACGATGAAGATGCCGGTATCCTTCGGCATTTTGCCGCTCAGCCCGGAGAACAGCGTTCCCTTGCTCGTTGAATCGGCGGAGAGCGGCTTCTCAATCTTTACGTTACTCATGATGTTCACCCTTCGTTATTCTGAGGCCAGCGCCAGGATCTTTTCCTGGTCCGCGTCGTCTTTGTCCAAAATGCCGGTGATGCGGCCGCCGTGCATCACCATCACCCGATCGCTCATGCCGAGGATCTCCGGCAGCTCGGAGGAGACCAGAATGATGGCGACGCCGCGGTTGGCCAGCTCGCTGATCAGGCGGTAGATTTCCGCTTTGGCTCCCACGTCGATGCCGCGCGTCGGTTCGTCGAGGATCAGGATTTTCGGCTGCGCCAGCAGCCAGCGCGCAATCAGCACCTTCTGTTGGTTGCCGCCGCTGAGGTTATTGATGATCTGATCCATGGTCGGCGTTTTGATGTTGAGCTTTTTGATCTGATCCATGCAGTCTTTAGCCATCTGCACGTGGCTGACGAAACCGTTCTTGCCGATGTATTCCGACAGGTTGACGATGCTCATGTTCTCGACCACCGACAGCACCAAAAACAGGCCGGATTTTTTGCGGTCTTCGGTGAGGAAGGCCAACCCGCTCTCGATCGCCTTCGCCGGGGAATCGACCTTCACCGCCTGGCCCTCGATAAAGATCTCGCCGCCGTCCGCCGGGTGCATGCCGAACAGGCTTTCCATCACTTCGCTGCGCCCGGCGCCCACCAGCCCGGCGACGCCGAGGATCTCGCCGCGTTTGACGCTGAACGACACGTCGTGGAACCAGCCGCTGCGGCGCAGCCCCGCCACCCGCAGCACTTCCTCGCCGATATTGTTGTTGAATTTGGGGAACATCTGCGTCAGTTCACGCCCCACCATCATGGTGATCAGCGACTGTTTGGTCAGATTTTCGGTCTTGTCGCAGGCGATGAAAGTGCCGTCGCGGAAAATGCTCACTTCGTCGGTGATGGCGAAGATCTCGTCCATCTTGTGGCTGATATAGATGATGCCTTTGCCCTGCTCGCGCAGTTCGCGGATGATGGCGAACAGGTGCACCACTTCACCTTCGGTCAGCGCCGAGGTCGGTTCGTCCATGATCAATACGTCGGCGTTGTAGGACACCGCCTTGGCGATCTCCACCATCTGCTGGTTGGCGATGCTCAGTTCGCCCACCAGCGTGTCCGGCTGCAGTTTGATGTTCAGCCGCGCCAGCAGCTCGCGGGTGTTCTCGTTCAGCTGCTCGTGGTTGACGAACCCCAACCGCGCCGGCTCGCGCCCCAGCCAGATGTTTTCCGCTACCGTCATATAAGGCACCAGGTTCAGCTCCTGGTGGATCATGGAAATGCCCGAATGCAGCGCCTGCAGCGTGTCGCTGAAGGTGACCGGCCGGCCTTTGATTTTTATCGAGCCTTCATCCGGGTGGTAGATGCCGATCAGGCATTTCATCAGCGTCGATTTGCCTGCGCCGTTTTCCCCCATCAGCGCGTGCACGCTGCCGGGTTTGATTTTAATCGAGACCTTATCCAGCGCTTTGACGCCGGGGAACTGCTTGCTGATGCCTTCGGCCTCAAGAACATAAGGGTACATACCGCTTACCTCCGCACTGACCCACGTTTTCCGCCGCGCTCGCCCCACACCGGCGCCCGCGGCGGGCTTCAAGGCTTATTTCTTGTTTTTATCGGCGAATTGCTGGTAATTGGCCTGGGTGATCAGCTGGTAAGGGATCAGCACGTTGCTCTCCACTTTCTCGCCTTTCACCAGTTGAACGGCGGTCTGCACCGCACCCTCGCCCTGGCCTTTGGCGTCCTGGAACACGCTCAGCGCCAGATCGCCTTTTCTGATGAATTCCAGCGCATCGGGCGTGCCATCCACGCCGGCCACCCGCACGCCGGACTTTTTAGCCTGCTTGAGCGCCAGGATAGCGCCGATGGCCATTTCGTCGTTGTTGGAAGCGATAGCGTCGATCTGCTGGCCGGTCAGCACCCAGTCAGTGGTGATATCCACCGCATCTTTACGCGTCCACTTGGCGGTTTGCTTATCGACAATCTTGATACCGGGATAGTTGGCCGCCACCTCTTCCACGCCGCGGGTGCGGTCGCGGGTCGATTCATTCGACAGTTCCCCCATCAGGATCATCACGTTGCCCTTGCCGTTCATCAGCTTGGCCAACGCTTCCATCTGCAGTTTGCCGGCCAGCTTGGAATCGGAGCCGACGTAGGCCATGCCGGCCGGGAGCGTCACTTCCGGCTTGCGGTTGACGAACACCAGCGGGATCTTGGCGTTCTCGGCCAGTTTGATCATCGGCTTGACGCCCTGGGTATCCACCGGGTTGAGGATGATGGCGTCGACGCCCTGGCTGACGAAGTTTTCGATTTGTTGAATTTGCTGCGCGATGTCGCCCTTGGCGTCTTCGAACTGGCCGCTGACGTTGCCGTCGGCCTTCATTTTGCTTTGCATCGACTGGCGCAGAATGGTGAGGAAGTTGTCATCGAAGTAAGCCATGGAAACGCCGATCTTGATGTCTTTCGCCAACACGCTGGCCGGCAGCATGCACATCAGTACCGAGGCGGCGATCAATTTCTTCAGCTTCATGTTCGTTACCCTTTAATCGTTAGAATGAAGAGGTCTGTTGGTTGACAGCTAATGAAAAATATTTTTTACATTCAAACAACAATACGGTCGGTGTTATCCCTTTGATACGGCGAAATTACCGCGTTATCGCCGTATTAAGGCCGTGAACAAAATGGTGATCGATATCTCAAAACAGATTAAAAACAATCAATTGAAATAAACCCCTGGTGGAGCAAGTCGCGTCCTCGCCGCTTTTTTAAATGTTTATTTCATAATTTAGACTATTGAAACTTTTTAACCCAAACAAGCGAAACATGCGTTTTGGAATGGCTTATTAACAAAAACATGACACGGATCTAACAAATGAAATGAAAGCCGCCCGCGAGCGTTCCCCTTTCGTGCGCAGGCAAAAACTGCGAGCGGGCGCGCAGTTTGCGGTTTCCGCGTTTCCCGACCATCCTTACTCGGCAATAATGGACATATCCCTATCTCAGGAGGACCTGACATGCAGCTCAGCAGTAAGGTGCGGATGAACCGCCTGTTCAACAACGGCAAGTGCCTGGATGTGGCGATCGATCACGGCATCGCCAACGAACCGGATTTTTTAATCGGGCTGGAAGATATCGAACGGGTGATGGGCAACCTGATCGCCGCGCGCCCCGACGCGATTCAGGTCAACTACGGGCAGGCGGATCTGCTGCAGCGCGCGCCACAGCGCGAAAAACCGGCGCTGGTGATGCGCACCGACGTCGGCAACGCCTATAACGCCGCACGCCACCGCGAAATGTGGGCGGTGCTGCACAACCCGGAAGCGCCGATCCTGGCCGCGCTGCAAATGGACGCCGCCGCGGTGGTGGTCAACCTCTATATGATCCCGGATGAACCCGGCATTTTCCGCCAGTGCGTAGAAAACATCGGCCGCCTGCGCCACGCCTGCGATCGCTACGCCATGCCGCTGATGATCGAACCGCTGGTGATGGCCCCGGCCGGCCAGGGCGCCGCCTACGGATCGCTGGGTGACGTGGAGAAAATCGTGCCGCTGGTGCGGCTGGCGCGCGAGCTGGGCGCCGACATCATCAAGGCCGATCCGACCGATCGGGTGGAAGATTTCCACCGCGTGGTGGAAGCGGCGCGCTGCCCGACGCTGGTGCGCGGCGGCGGCAAGGGAGAGCTGGGCCCGGTGCTGGAGAAATCCGCCGCGCTGATGGCCCAGGGCGCCTCCGGCATGGTCTATGGCCGCAACGTCTATCAACACAGCAACCCGTCGCAGGTGGTGCGCGCCCTGATGGCGATCATCCATCAGGGCGCCAGCGGCCAACAGGCGCTGGAGATCTACCACCAGCAGTAACCCGCTTTTGTAACTAAAATAACCCCTCCGCACCCCGGCAGCGTGCTATAACCTGCTGCCGGTAACTGCAGCTTGCCGCATTCCTCGCTAGAATACGCCGTGATATCGCCATTCGGAGAACCGCCATGCCAAAACAACGGGTGCCGCTCAAGCTGAGCACCTCCATCACGCTGATGGTGTCCGCCATCATCGCTTCGGTGCTGCTGGTGGTGTTCGCGCTGTTTTTCGTGCAGATGAGCCGCGAGGGGCAAGATCAGCTGCAGCAAAAAGCCATCGCCGTCGCCAACACGCTGGCGCTCTCCAACACCGTGATCGACGGCCTGCAGCGGCGCGATCACAGCGGCGCCATTCAGCGCTTCGCCGAGCAGGTGCGCCATCAAAACGAGCTGCTGTTCGTGGTGGTGGTGGATATGCAGGGCATCCGCTATTCGCACCCTAAACCCTGGCTGATCGGCAAGCATTTTATCGGCGACGATTTGGCGCCCGCGCTGCAAGGCAACGTCAACAGCGCCATCAACCGCGGCACGCTGGCTCCGGCGCTGCGGGTGTTCGTGCCGGTGTATGACGATCAGAAAAAACAAATCGGCGTGGTGGCGCTCGGCATCGCGCTGGACACCGTGCAGCGGGTGGTGGCGGAAAGCCGATGGATCATCTATTGGACCATCGCCTTCGCCGCCCTGGTCGGCAGCCTGGGCACCTTTTTCCTGGTCTCTGCGCTCAAACGCATCATGCTGGGTTTCGAGCCTTACGAAATCTCCAACCTGTTCGAACAGCGCAACGCCATGCTGCAATCGATTAAAGAAGGCGTGATCGCGGTCGATAATGAATCCCGCATCACCATCGTCAATGACGAAGCCAAGCGCCTGCTGCGCCAGAGCGGGCCGGTGGAAAACCTGCTGCTGGAAGCCGCCAGCAAACATTGGCCGGCGCAGCTGCATCTGGCGGAGGTGCTGGCCAGCGGCGAACCGCTGCGCGATCGGCAGATCAGCTTCAACGGCAGCGAACTGCTGACCAATACCGTGCCGGTGATCGTCAACGGCCAGGTGACCGGCGCCATCGCCACCTTCCGCGACAAGACCGAGATCAGCCGCCTGCTGCAGCGGCTGAGCGGCATGGCGCACTACGCCGACGCCCTGCGGGTGCAGTCGCACGAATTTATGAACAAGCTGCATGTGATACTCGGCATGCTGCATATGAAGGCCTATCAGCAGTTGGAAAACTACATCATCAACACCGCCAGCAACTACCAGGAAGAGATCGGCGCGCTGCTGCGCAAGATCCATTCGCCGGAGGTGGCGGGCTTCTTCATCGGCAAGATCAGCCGCGCCCACGAGGCCGGCATCGAACTGACCATCGAGGAAAACAGCCTGCTGCCGGAAACCGACGATGCGGAAACCACCCACGTGCTGATCAGCGTGCTCGGCAACCTGATCGAAAACGCCATCGACGCCATCGACGGCGTTGAGGGCCACGAGATCGGCCTGAGCTTCCATCATCACGACGATCAATTACACTGTATCGTCAGCGACGACGGCCCCGGCATAAATCCGGCGATCGGCGCGCGCATCTTCGAACACGGATTTTCCACCAAGGGAACGGGACGCGGCATCGGCCTGGCGCTGATCCGCAGCCATCTGGAGAAACTGGGCGGCAGCATCGATTTCGAATCCGAACCGGGCGAGCTGACCCAATTTTTCGTGCACCTTCCCTATCAGGCCAAGAGCAGAGCCCATGATTAACGTACTGATTGTCGACGACGACCCGATGGTGGCGGAGCTGAATAAATACTACCTGAGCCAGGTCGGCGGTTTTCACTGCCAGGCGACGGTCGCGACCCTGAGCCAGGCGCGTGCCCTGCTGGCCGACGCCAGCGTCAGCATCGATCTGGTGTTGCTGGATATTTACATGCAGCAGGAGAACGGGCTGGATCTGCTGCCCGGCCTGCGCGAACTCGGCGAAAAGACCGATGTGATCATCATCTCCTCCGCCAGCGACGTGAACACGGTGCAAAAAGCGCTGCACTACGGCGTGGTGGATTATCTGATCAAGCCGTTCCAGTTCAGCCGCTTCAAGGAGGCGCTGAGCCACTACCGGCAACAGTCACAGCTCTTGGCGCAACGCGAGTTTTCGCAGGCCGACGTCGACAGCCTGTTGCGCCGCCAGCCCGGCGGCCAGGAGAGCAAAAAGCTGCCGAAGGGCCTGACCAGCATCACCCTGAGCACGGTGTGCGAGTGGATCGAACAGCAGCACGACAGCGAATTCTCTACCGACAATCTGGCCAACGCCATTGGCATTTCGCGGGTGTCCTGCCGCAAGTACCTCATCTATCTGGCGGAAAGCGGCATCCTCGGCACCCGTATTCTGTACGGCGCCACCGGCCGGCCGGTCTATCTGTATCAGCTGAAACCGGACGCTATCGCCATGCTGAAAGAGCATTGCCGCCCGGCCTAAACGACGTCGGGCGCAGAAAGCGCCCGGACGTTAAAGGTTAGAAGTTGTGCATGTAACACTTCGCCTCGGGATGAGGATCTTTCGAGTGTCTGCGCAGGCAGCGCTGCTTTTTCTGCTGCTGTTCCAGGTTCCGCTGCTGCCGCTCGGCGGTCTCAGCGGCTTCGCGCTGCTGTTCGCGTGCAATCGCCTGCTCGTTGGCCAGCGTCAGGTTATCGACATTCCACACCTTGTGGCGCAATGCGTCGCGCTTTTTCTGGTACTCCTCGGTGACCTTACTGTCCTTCGGCGCCGCCGCATGGTATTCCAGATCCACCCGCGCCTGCGCGAAGCTGGAACAACACAAGGCCACGCCGGCCAACACGATCCTTTTCATCAATGACTCCTTTTACATTACATCGCTAGACTCTGCGTACACGCCGGCTCAGCAACCGTTCGGCGATGCCGTCGGCTTTTCCTCTGAACGGGAGACGCGCTGCCCGCCGGTGACGGGCGCTTTGCCGGGCTCGATAGCGCACTCCGCCAACCGCGCCAGCTCTTCCGCATCGCGCTCTGTCGGCGGCGCTTCCTCGCTCATTTCCTGACGCAGATCCTGCGCCAGCGCTTTCAGGCGCTTTTGAAACAGCACCGGCGACACTCCTTCGCACGGCCTGTCGTAGCGCGCTGCGCCGGCGCTTTGGCTTAGCGGCGGCAACAGCAAGAGAAAGATCGCGGCCATGTTCTTCGTCATGGGCAACTCCTTTGATTACGCCGAAATAAACCGGCGGTTCCCTATAAGGAAAACGAATTGTCTGCTAACGCAATGAATGGTCAAGCCACGGCAGAATAACGCAGGAAAGGTAAACCCTCCGACAATATCGGCAGAATGCGCGCATTAATTTGGCTGAATATATTTAGCGGTTTAACGATCGAATATTTTCGCCCCATCTAACGTGCCGCCAATACCGATATTACCTTCATGCAATACCGACGAGGCAGACTCACCCGCCATGATGCGTTGCCGCTGTTCCCGCGTGGCCGGCTGAGGCTGAGACCAGTCCGGGGACGTCGACGTTGGCTGGATCGCGCTGCAGCCGCCCAACAAAAACAACGATACCGTGGCACAATAACGCCATGTCATGGTTTTCTCCTTAAAGGAAATAAAATACCCGCAGCCGGCGGCAAGGGTAAATAAAAAATGACTTTCTTTAGTTTAATAACCGCCGTTATTTCACCATCCGACTGCCGATGTTAACCACCCGGTTCCTCTCTTAACCCGAAATAAACATTTTCGCTTAGCCACCCGATAATTCGCAGGCAATAAAAAAGGCCGGGCTAACCCGACCTTGTTTGACCGCTCGACGCGCTTAGACCAGCTCGATCACATCGAAATTGGCTTCGCCGCTCAGATCGGCGTCGTAGTCAACGCCCTGCAGACCGAAGCCGAACAGGCGCAGGAATTCCGCCTTGTAGCCCTGGTAATCCGTCAGTTCGTTGATGTTACTGTCGTTCAGCTGCTGCCAGATTTTACGGCAGGTTTCCTGCACTTCGTCACGCAGTTCCCAGTCATCCAGGCGCAGACGGTGTTTCTCGTCGGTATCCGGCGCCGCACCGCTGTACAGCTTGGTGGCGAACAGACGCTGGATCTGCTCGATGCAGCCTTCGTGAATGCCCTGCTCCTTCATGATTTTGAACACGATAGAGATATACAACGGCATCACCGGAATGGCGGAGGAAGCCTGAGTCACTACCGACTTGAGCACCGCAACGTAAGCCGCGCCGCCTTTGGCCTGCAGCTTCTGGTTGATGGCGTGCGCTGCGCGATCCAGATCTTCTTTCGCCTTGCCCAGCGTACCGTGCCAGTAAATTGGCCAGGTCAGATCGGTACCGATGTAGGAGTAAGCGACCGACTGCGCGTTATCCGCCAGCACGCCCGCTTCGTCCAGCGCGTCCATCCACAGCTGCCAGTCCTGGCCGCCCATCACCTTCACGGTGTCGGCGATTTCTTGCTCGTTGGCCGGCTCGACCACGGCTTCAACCAGCACGTCTTTGTTGGTGTCCAGCGCGACGGATTTGTATGGCTCGCCGATCGGCTTCAGTGCGGAACGCACCACTTCGCCGGTTTCCGGCATCTTACGCACCGGCGAAGCCAGCGAGTAAACCACCAGGTCAACCTGACCCAGGTCTTTTTTGATCAGATCGATCACGGTCTGACGGCACTCGTTGGAAAATGCGTCGCCGTTGATGCTTTTCGCGTACAGGCCTTCTTCTTTAGCTGCCTTGTCGAAACCGGCGGAGTTGTACCAACCGGCGGAACCGGTTTTGCCTTCGCTGCCAGGCTTCTCGAAAAATACGCCGATGGTGGCCGCACCGCTGCCGAAAGCGGCATTGATGCGCGAGGCCAGACCGTAACCGGTGGATGCACCAATGACCAGCACCTTTTTAGGCCCGTTTTTCAGTTCGCCGCGTGACTTAACGTAGGCGATTTGCTCACGGACGTTGGCTTCACAGCCTGCCGGGTGAGCGGTGGTGCAGATAAAACCACGAATTTTAGGTTTGATAATCATAGTAATTTTTTCTTGGTAGCTAAAAACCGAAGGACAATATACCTGATTTTCTCGATATACTTAAGAAAGTGCGAAAACAAGCGCAGTGAACAGACCAGTCGGGGCCGCCCCCCCGCGCCAGTGAAGGAGCCGTACCGGGTGAATGCCATTCCCAAAATACATGCCGATGAGGCCGAGATTTCCCTCCCCCATGTCCGAGCCATGCTCGCCGAACAATTCCCGGCCTGGGCGGCGTTGCCCATCGAACTCGTCACCACCGGCGGTACCGACAACGTGATGCTGCGGCTAGGCGACGAGCTGTTGATTCGTCTGCCGCGTACCGCCTCGGCGGCCGAAGCGCTGGCGCGCGAGAACCGCTACCCCGCGTTGCTGGCACCTCATCTGCCAGTGACGATTTCCGCGCCCTTGGCCCAGGGTAAGCCGAACGTCCACTATCCTTTCGCTTGGAGCATCGGCCGCTGGATCACCGGCCGCACGCCCACCTGCGGCGAGTGCAGCCCGCTGCTGGCGACGCAATTGGGTGAGTTCGTGCGCGCACTCCACGCCATCCCAACCGCAGGCTACGCGATCAGCGCTTATCGCGGCGGCCCGGTCAGCGCCAGAGATGCCCTCACTCGCGAATCTATTGCCCAGTGCGCCCCTCACCTCGACGCTGCCGCCCTACTGCAAGCATGGGACAACGTGAGCCAGGTGAGTGAAAACACCAGCGGCGCATGCTGGCTGCATACGGACATTCAACCCGGCAATGTGCTGATCGACAACGGTGAGTTGGCGGCGGTGATCGACTGGGGCGGTATCGCCATCGGCGATCCTGCGGTCGATATGATAGTTGCCTGGAACCTGATGGGAGCGGAAGCCCGCGAACATTTCCGCCAGGCGGTGAAAGTGGACGATGAGACCTGGCGGCGCGGCCGCGCCTGGGCGCTGTCGATTGGCGTTATCGCTTACATCTACTATGTCGATAAGGAGCCTTCACTCACGCGCACATCACGCTACCAGCTGGAGCAGGTCGCGGCGGAGATGGGGTTGACGCTATAAAACAGCAGGCCGGGCGCACTTCGCCCGGCCTGATAATCATTACGCCTTGTTCTTTTCCAGCTGCTCAATCAGCGTGTAACGCAGCGATGAGGCGTCGGCCGGTACGTTCTCCACCGGGGTGACGCGCACTTTCAGCCGATACTGATAGCCCGGTTCGAAGGTGAAACCCTCGATGCCGGTATAGAACAACTCCCACGGCTGCTGCGCGAAGCGGCGCACCTGCATGCACTTCATCGGGCCGACGCCCACGCAGTCCACCAGCGCGCTGTTCACCAGCAACACTTCCGTTTGGCCGCCTTTCTCGTTTCCGGGCTGATTCATCGAGGTTCCCTCCTGGCTGCAGCCGGCCAGCGCGGCCAACGCAACAAATAACAACGCTTTAATTTTCAATGTACTGCACCAATAGTCATCCAGGGGGCGCCATGCTAACAAATTAACCGACCCAAGAGAACAGATAGCGCTACGGTTCCACACGCCCCAAATATCATTCCTCTGTGCTCTATCAGTCTGGAAAATATCGCAAAATAAACCCCCTGTTCTTATCCGAACCGGTAATTACCCCCGCTATTTTTTCTGTTAAAAACAGCAGGCTTGCGCAAGCTTTACTGAATCTAACTGAATCGATAAAGAGGGAATTTTATGCAAGAGATCGATGCCAAACACTTTCACCTGATCGCCGGCGCCGGTAACTTTGGCGACAACCGCAGCAGCAATGGCCGCGTCAACAACAACGGCGGCAACAAGAACGGGGGCGGGTCATCCAATCAGGGATTCTACGGCAAGCACACCTCGCCGGATTGCGTTAACGGCGTGATCACCGGCTCTCTGGGCGGCCTTGGCGGCCTGGCGGTGGGCGCGCTCAACGGCGGCTGCTTCAAGGAAGGCAGCAAAGGCGGCGGCAACGTCGGCATGGGGAAAGGCGGCAACAAAAACAGCGGCAGCAGCTGCAATAACAATAGCAGTAAAGGCGGCAATACCTGTTCGCGCTAAGCGGTTTTAATTAATCAAAGCTCCGGCTGAGCCTCTCCGTTCGGTCGGCGCTTTCCGTATTTTTGGTGATAACCATGTTTAAACTGTTTCGTACCTTATGCCTGCTGCTCGGCTTCTGGATCGCCACCCTGCTGCTCAGCGGCGCGGGGGTCTCCTTTACCCACGGCTACGCCGCGCCTAAAAATCTGTCGCATTTCGTCGTCTCGCTGGTGGTGGTTGGCGCCATCCTGCTGTGGACCCATAAATTGCTGCGGTTCTTTTTTGCCGAGAAATTTGAGAAGAAACCGCGTTAAGCCGTGTTCTCGTTGGGGGCGCCGCCCGCAACGATAAAACCGGCATCGCGAATCGCCGCCTTAACCTGCCTGGCGTCCATCACGGCCGTTTTCACATAGCCAAAAAAGGCCACCCGTGCGCCGGGCAAACGGACTGGCGTCGCCAGTTGGGCCATAAGCTCACGATTGCGCTGCGCCATCAGCTCGGCGCGCGCCTGCCAAAAGGCGGCCGGTTCGGAGGGGGCTTCAGTGGCGGTTTCGAACTGAGACGCCAACTCGCTTAGCGCCTCCCACTCCGCCAACAGGGCGGCAACCACTTCAGGATTAGCCACCTGCCCCCAGTCAGAGGGTAAGGCCCCCTCACGCCACGCATTGAGATAGCCGGGTAGCGCCCTCTTCAACTGATTCAGCCGATCGTTCAACGCAGGTTTCCTTTTACAACGCCTAATGCCTTGATATTCTGCATAATGCCACTCTCGTTAAACCGATAATGGGAACAATGAACGGAGCTTATCAGCGCCATAAATGACGTAATGACTTTTGGTGCGGCTAAATTAGCGATAGGTGCGGTGGGTGTGTGGAGCCGGAGATCGGGCTGAGGTGTTACGACTGGAAAGAGAAACCAGAAATTTATTGGCGTCTTAAGTGGAATTTCCTTATAAATCAATCACACAAAAAAAGACCGAATACGATTCCTATATTCGGTCTAGGGAAATGGCTCTTGGGAGAGAGCCGTGCGCTAAAAGTTGGCATTTAATGCAGGGCTTGTTCAGCCGTGCACTTTAAGAGTAGCCTACCGCGCCAGTTTTGCCAGCCGCCCGGCGGCCGCGTGATAGTTTCGTGACGAAATAACTATGCGGCAAATGCGCATCAATCCGCGCACCTTGGACAAGACGTTGGCAAACAAGCGGTTAGTCAGCGCACAGCTTCTCGGCGCGCTCGATGAACGGCGCCATGCTCATTTTTTTCCCCGGTTCGGCAGGGTCGTCCAGCAGGATCACCTCCAGCGGCTGCGCACGCTGATGGCCCTTCTTCACCTGTTGCTCCGCCGCGTCGTTGAGCGGGTATTGCATCAGGGTGCTGTTATTCAGCACGAACAGCGCGCCGCCGCTGCGGCACTGCAGCGTCACCTCTTCCTTGGTGAACGCCCACTGTTTGCCGTACTCCAGTTTGGTGATGTTCACCAGTTTGTCTGCCGCCAGCGCGCCGGTCGCGGTTGCCAGCAGCGTAATGCCGAGTAATACCGATTTCATGTGATGGCCTTAAGGTTGCTATTCGCGCCGATTTTCCCGCAGCTTGGCCGGTTGCGGCAAGCTGAAATGTCATACCGGCGCATAGGTTGCAAATAAACTGACCAGCAGCAGCACCGCCATCCCCAGCCCGACTTCGAGCCAGCAGGCCAGCACCACACCGCGCTGCGCCAGCGCCGGTACGCGGCTCATCGCCGGCACGATGGCGTAGCGATTGGCCAGCGCCACCATCACCATCAGCGCCACCAGCGCGGTTTTGATCAGCAGCAGGCGCTGATAAGGCGAGCCGAGGTTGAGCGGCCAACCGCCGAGAATGATCAGGCTGTTGACGATGCCGGTGACGATCACCGCCGCCACCGCCAGGTGCCCCCAGCGCGAGAAACGGATCAGCGTGGTGATGGCGTCGCTGCGCCACTGCGGCGGCGACAGGTAACGCAGGCAAACCAGCAGCGGCGCCAGGCTGCCGAACCAGTAACCGGCGGCCAGCAGGTGCACCGCATGGTTGGCGCGGTGCAGCGCGCCCAACGCGCCTTCATGCATCGCCGCGTGGCCGATGAACGCCAGGCTCACCAGCAGCAGCGCCGAGCACAGCGCCAACGCCTGTACGCGCGGCCGTTCCGGCAGCAGCAGGCCCAGGATCGCCAGCAGCGTCAGGCCCAGATGCCAGCGCCACACTTCGCCGAAGGTGGTGCCGAGCACCGCCCACCAGACCTCCAGCCGCCAGGCGTCTTGCCAACCGTCGCCCATCTGCCCGGCCTGGATGGCCAGCAGCGCCACGGCGGAAAGCCCGGCTACCCAGGTGCCGGCAAGCAGCAGCGGACGCACATCGCGGGAGAGGATCGGGGAGAGGCGCTGCGGTGACAATAAGGCGGTGAACAGACTGATGCCGAACATCAGCATCACCGCCGCAAAGTGCACCAAGCGACACAGAACGAACAGGGTCGCCAGAGTCACGATCAGTTTACGGTGAAGCTGTACTGACCTTTGGTTTTATGCCCGTCGACCGACACCACATGCCAGCTGACGTTGTATTTGCCCGCGCTCAGCTCGCCTTCAATCGGCACGTTGACCTGGGTGTTGTTGTTCGGATCGAGCTGCAGCTTGCCGGTTTTCACCACGGCGTTGTCCGGGCCGGTGATTTTCACGCCGCTGAAGTTTGGTTCGATGCCTTCGGAGAAGCTGAGGGTCAGCGCCTTCGGCGCCGGGCTGACGCTGGCGTCGGCCTTCGGCGTTTCCACTTTCAGGTGGGCGTGCGCCAGCGCTTGCTGCGAAGACAGGCCAACGAACAGAACGAAAACGGTGGAAAGCAGGCGACAAGAGGAACGAATTTTACCGATCACAGTGGTATCCCTTAACAATATAAAGAGGGTCATAAGGGTTAAGGCCACAGCCAAGGCGATGTATCAGCGGCCCCAACCCACCGCAATGATTGCGCCACGGGTAAACAGAAAAACGGGTTGTATCGGCTAACCCGCTGTTTTGACTCTACCATCCCTGTAGCGTATCGCGGTAAATCATAACGACCACGCCGCGGCAAGTCGAGCGCATCACTGGCATTTTGCGATCCGGCAGCACGTATCGCCGCATAACCGCGATAAACGCAGGGTAAAAAAAACCGCGCGTCAGGCTCGCCCGCGCGCGGTTTTTCGATGCTCTGGTGCAGATCAGGCCTGGTCGTTGCCGCCCTGGCCCATCGCGCCCATTTTCTTCAGATCTTTGTCGATGAAGAACAGACCCTTGCCGCTGGTGCCCACCAGCGCCAGCTTGTCCAGCACGGATTTGAACAGTTTCTCTTCTTCATGCTGCTCCGCCACGTACCACTGCAGGAAGTTGAAGGTGGAGTAATCGTGTGCGGTCATGGCGGCGTGCGCCAGTTCGTTGATCTGACGAGTGATCAGCTGTTCGTGTTCGTAGGTCTGCTGGAACACGTCCGCCAGCGACTCAAACGCCACCGGCGGCGCGGCGATGGTGCCCAGCAGCGGCAGAGAGCCGGTGTCGCTCAGATAGTCGAACAAACGTTGCATATGCTGCATCTCTTCCTGAGAATGCTCTTTAAGAAATGCGGCGGCGCCTTCAAAGCCTTTATCGCTGCACCATGCGCTCATCTGCAGATACAGGTTGGCGGAGTAGAACTCCAGATTCAGTTGCTCATTCAGCTTTTGAGTCATTTCTTGCGTCAGCATAATGATTCCTTTTATTTTGCAGGTCATGAATTTAATTTCCGCGCATTATGCCTTGCTGCCGTAAAAATAAAAACACATTATTCACACCAAGCAAACATTAATTATAAAAATCATAAATATCAATAAATTAAAATATCAACCCCACGTTGAGAATTCACATGATAATTATTTTCATCTTTTATTTTAATCAAAAAGCGAATCATTCTTATTTAAAAGAATAAATAGATTGCATTACTCTCGGATAAATATCGCTCCCGGCAACGGCGTAATGGGCTTGCCAAGCGCCGCCGGGTGGATTACCTTCTGCGCAGATTCAATGCGGCAAAGTAAGTAAGGAGCATAGCGTGGGTTACAATCTGGCCGAGCTGTCCAAAGAGGAAATGGACAGGGTGAATGTGGATCTCGCCGCCTCAGGCGTGGCGTACAAAGAGCGCTACAACATGCCGGTGATCCCGGAAGTGGTGGAGCGCGAGCAACCGGAAGCGCTGCGCGACTATTTTCGCGAGCGCGTGGCGCACTACCGCGCGGAATCCCACAAGTTTTCGCGCCTGCCGTACGAGCCGAAGGCTAAATAGAAAAACCCGCCGTTACGGCGGGTTTTTTGCGTCACTTGCCGGCAAACCGGTCGGTGGCGATCATCAGCTGGTGCAAAATGCCCGGCTCATCATACGAATGCCCCGCCCCTTCCACGATATGCAGCTCCGCCTCCGGCCAGGCCTTGGCCAGGTCCCAGGCATTCTGCACCTGGCAGGCCATGTCATAGCGGCCGTGGACGATCACCGCCGGAATATGGCGGATCAGCGGCACGTTGCGCAGCAGTTGGTCGTCGCTCTCCAGGAAGCCCAGATGGGTGAAGTAGTGGTTTTCAATGCGGGCGAACGCCAGCGCGAAATCATCCTCGCCGAACGAAGCGGATTCGCGGCTCGGCAGCAGCGTGACCGTCTCCCCTTCCCACACGCTCCACAGCTTGGCCGCTTCGAGCTGCACCTGCGGATCGGTCGAGGTCAGCCGCTGCCGGTAGGCGGCGATCACGTCTTTGCGCTCGTCATCCGAGAGGATGGACAGCACGCGCTCCCATTTATCCGGGAAGAAGCGCGAAGCGCCGTCCTGGTAATACCAATGCAGCTCCTGCTTGCGCAGGGTGAAGATGCCGCGCAGCACCATTTCACTGACGCGTTCCGGGTGGGTCTGCGCATAGGCAAGCGCCAGCGTCGATCCCCAGGAACCACCGAACACCAACCATTGTTCGACGCCGGCCATTTCCCGCAGCCGCTCAATATCGGCCACCAAATGCCAGGTGGTGTTGTTGTCCAGGCTGGCGTGCGGACGGGAACGGCCGCAGCCGCGCTGATCGAACAACAACACCTTATAGCGTTCGGGATCGAACAGCTGGCGATGGTGCGGAGAGATGCCGCCGCCCGGCCCGCCGTGAATGAAAACCGCCGGCTTACCGTTCGGGTTACCGCTCAGCTCCCAGTAGATCCGGTGGCCATCCCCAGTGTCCAGCCAACCGCTGTCGTATGCCGCTAACGGCGGGTACAAACCTCGTAATTGTTCCATGGCGCTTTCCGTCTCTCTGTGAGTCATGCTTTCATCAAAGCGGAAGCCGCCCGGCAGGTCAACGGTAAAACCTGAAAACTCAAACGCGCGCCGGGAACTCGGCGCGCGTTTGCTCAAAATCACAACGACCTGCTTGCAAAACGCCCACAGGCCCGATCAGTTCAGGTGCGCAATCGCACTGATCTCCACCAATTGCTCGGGCGAAGCCAGCCCGGTGACGCCGATCAGCGAACCGGCGGGCCGGTGATCGCCGACATAGCGTTTGAACAACGCAACGCAGGGTTCAAAATGCGCCTGTACATCGGTCAGATAGATCTCCACATACGCCAGGTTCGAACGTTCGGCGCCGAATCCCGCCAATACCCGATCCAGATTGTCCAACGTCTGTTGGGTTTGCCGTTCGATATCGCCCGGGCCGACAAACTCCCCCTGCATATCATGGGAAAACTGCCCCGAGATGTAGAGGGTATCCTTGACGCGATAGCCTTGGGACACGCCATTCTCCTCTTCCCAAATGACCCCGTGCTGGTAGTGCGTGATGCCATTTTTCATGCTGTTTCTCCAACCGTTTATCGTTTCCATGGCGACTATAATCGTTTGATTGGCGAATGGATGTCGTCACTGAAACGACGTTAACGATGCATTTAATATATTGAATATGTTAAATTAATTATCTTATCATCGAATCTCGGGGGGCGGCATGTTGCGGGCGAATCTCAATGACATTCAGGTTTTCATGGCCGTCGTCGACGCCGGCAGTTTTGTCGCCGGCGGACAGACGATGGGGCTGTCGCGCTCGGCGGCGGGCAAAGCCATCGCGCGTCTGGAGCAGCGGCTGAGCGTGCGGCTGTTGCATCGCACCACGCGTTCGCTTGGCCTGACCGACGAGGGGCGAGAGTTTTATCGACGTGGCCTGCAGATCCTCGCTTCGGTCGACGACGCCGAGGCCAGCGTGGCCGGCGACAAAGGCACCGCACGCGGGGTGCTACGGTTGACCGCTCCCGCCGCCTTCGGCAGACGGATCCTGTTGCCGCTGGTGCCGAAATTTCTCGTCGCCTGGCCTGAGGTGCAGGTGGAGATCAGTTTTTCCGATCGCCTGGCGGATATCGTGGAAGAAGGATTTGATTTAGCGGTGCGGATCGGCGTCACGGCGCCGGATACCCGGCTGGTGTCCAGAACCCTCGCCAGGTATCGCGCCCTGCTGTGCGCCTCCCCCGCCTACCTCGCCGCCCGTGGCGAACCACTTACCGTCGAGTCGCTCGCCGGGCATGAGGCTCTGCTGTTCAGCAGCTGCAACCAAAAACAGCCCTGGCGGCTGCGCGACGAGCGCGGCGAATGGGTCAAGGCCCCGGTGCGCGGCCGCCTGCGGCTAGACAGTGGGGAAGCGTTACGCGACGCCGCTCTGTCCGGGTTGGGCATCGCGTATCTGCCGGAGTTTATGATTGCGGAGGACCTGGCCGCCGGCCGTCTGCAGCAGGTGTTGCGCGCCGTGGCGGGTGAAGAAGTCAGGATTGTGGCGCTCTATCCGAATAAACGCCTGCTGGAACCTCGCGTCAGGCGCTTTCTCGATCTGTTGGTGGATACGCTCGGCGGCTGAGACCTTACCCGCCTTTACGCATATGCGGCTCACGCATCTCCTGCGCGGTTTTCGCCTCAATGCTCAGTTCCGCCGTCGGGCGCAGCAGCAGGCGCGCCAGCCCGATGGGTTCGCCGGTTTCCCGGCAGTAGCCGTATTCGCCGTTCTGCAAGCGCGCCAGCGCCGCATCGATTTTCGGCAGCAGGCGGCTTTCGCGATCCAACTGGCGGAACAGCAAGCGCAAATCCTCTTCGCGCGCCGCCTTGTCGGCCTCATCGCCCGTCGCTTCGCCGCCATCGATCTCTTTTTTCAGCTCATCGATGTGCAGCAGCAGCTTTTGCCGCTCATCCTGCAGCAGCTGACGGAAAAACGCCCGTTGAACCGAGTTCATATAATCAGAATCCGGCATGGCCAGCAGTTGCTGCGCATCCGGTAATGCCATCACAGTCATTGCGTTCTCCGAATATTGAAAGTGTAATATTATAACATAATAATTATTTTTATCACCCGGTCATCCAAAAACAAAATTTCACGTGTAAACAGCCGGTTAAGTGCAATTCGCACTTTGTCGCTTGCATCCTGCCGGCTTTAGGCGGTTAATGGCTGAGCAAGCCACCCAATCATAGGTAACGAGAGGCCATCATGAGTAAGGGAATGGATAGCAAAAAAAATGCGAAGAAGAAGCCGTTGAAAACCCCAGCAGAGAAACGTGCGGAGAAACGCGCCAAAAAAGCGCATCCGTCTGGTGAGTAAGCGTCCTTCCATCCGTCATTAAACCCGCCAAGGCGGGTTTTTTATTGCCTCACAGGAGAGATGGCCGATGTCCTGCTTCACCCTCGCCGCCGCCCAATACCCCGCCGCTGCGGCCGATATCGCCTGTAACCTTGAACGCCACCTTGAATTTGTCGCGCAGGCAGCCCAACAGCAGGTGCAGCTGCTGGTGTTTCCCGAACTGTCGCTCAGCGGCTATGAACTGGCTGATGCTGCCGAACTGGCGCTGACGCTGGGCGATCCGCGTCTGCAACCGCTCGCTGCGGCGGCGCAATCGCATCAGATGACGATCATCGTCGGCGCGCCCTTACGCAGCGGCCAGGCGCTGCATATCGCCGCCTTGATCTTTCACCCCAATGGCGCATTGACGCCCTATACCAAGCAGCATCTGCACGGCGCGGAACGGCAACGGTTCTTGCCCGGCGATGGCGGCTCGCTGCTGGAAATACATCGGCAACGCATCGCGCTGGCTATCTGTGCCGATACTTCGGAGCCCGGCCACGCAAGCGCCGCCGCGCTAGCGGGCGCGCAGATTTATGCTGCCGGCGTGCTGGTATCTGAAGCCGGTTACGCGAAAGACAGCGCCGCGCTGGCAGGCTATGCCCGGCGTTACGGCATGCTCACGCTGATGGCCAACCATGCGGCGCCGACCGGCGGCTGGATCCCGGCAGGCCGCAGCGCCATCTGGGATGAAACGGGAGCGCTTTTGGTTGCCGCGCCGGATGACGCTCCTGGGCTGATCATCGCCGGCAAGACTTTCGACGGTTGGCACGGCCGCCTGTGCCGGTTAAGCTGAAGCCTGACGGCAACGCGGAGGAAAGCATGACGTTACGCGTAACAGATACCGAGACCTGCGGGCTGGACGGCGGCGTGGTGGAAGTGGCCTCCCTCGATCTGCTCGACGGCCAGTTAACCAATCCGATGAGCGACCTGGTCAGCCCGGATCGCCCCATCAGCCTCGACGCGATGGCGATTCATCACATCACCGAACAGATGGTGGAAGGCAAACCGCGCATCGCGGTGGCGATCGGCCGCTATCAGGGCAGCCCCTACTATGTGGCGCACAACGCCGCCTTTGATCGCGGGGTGTTGCCGGAGATGAACGGCGCCTGGATCTGCACCCTCAAGCTGGCGCGCACGCTGTATCCGGACATCAAGTACGGCAACCAGTATCTGCGCTACGCGCTGAACCTGGACGTGCAGCTGCCGGCAGACTCCACGCTGTACCCGCACCGCGCGCTGTACGACTGCTACGTCACCGCCGCGCTGCTGCAACGCATCATCAAGGATTCGGGCTGGACGCCGGAGCAAATGGTGCAGATCACCGAACAGCCGGTGCTGCTGAAGAAGTTCAAATTCGGCAAGTATCGCGGGCAGGAAATCGATCGCATCGCCCAGGAAGATCCCGGCTATCTGCGCTGGATGCTGAAATCCATCGACGATCTGAGCCCGGACATGAAACACACGCTGAAATACTATCTGATTGGCTAGCACAGCGGGCGGCGCAGGCCGCCCGCTGTTCGCCGTTACTCCGCCAGCGCCAGAATGAAGGCGTACTCCAGCGCAATATCCTCATAGGCCTTGAAGCGGCCGGATTTGCCGCCGTGGCCGGCATCCATGTCGGTATACAGCAGCAGCTGCCGATCGTCGGTTTTCAGCTCGCGCAGCTTGGCCACCCACTTGGCCGGCTCCCAATACTGCACCTGCGAATCGTGCAGGCCGGTGGTCACCAGCAGATGCGGGTATGCCTGCGCCTTCACCTGATCGTACGGGCTGTACTGTTTGATGTAGTCGTAATAGGCCTGCTCGTTCGGGTTACCCCACTCGTCGTATTCGCCGGTGGTCAGCGGGATCGACTCGTCCAGCATGGTGGTTACCACGTCGACGAACGGCACCTGCGCCACCACGCCGTGGAACAGCTGCGGCGCCTGGTTGATCACCGCGCCCATCAGCAGACCGCCGGCGCTGCCGCCCATGGCGAACACCCGCTTGCCGTCGCCGTACCCCTGGGCGATCAGCGTTTCGGTCACGTCGATAAAGTCGTTGAAGGTGTTCTGCTTGTTGAACAGTTTGCCGTCTTCATACCACAGCTGCCCCAGCTCGCCGCCGCCGCGAATATGCGCCAGCGCGAACACGACACCGCGATCCAGCAGGCTCAGGCGGCTGGCGCTGAACGCCGGATCCATGCTGCTGCCGTAAGAGCCGTAGCCGTACACCATCAGCGGGTTGGCGCCGCGCTGGAAGCTGTCCTGGCGATACACCAGTGAGACCGGCACCTCGACGCCGTCGCGCGCCTTCACCCACACCCGCTCGCTGCGGTAGTTTTCCGGCGTGAAGTTCTTCACCTCCTGCTGTTTGAGCATCGTCCGCTCGCCGCTGTCCATGTTCAGTTCGTACAGCGTGGTCGGGGTGGTCATCGACGAATAGCCGTAGCGCAGCAGCGCGGTTTCCGGATCCGGGTTATACGCCAGCCAGGTGGTGTAGGTCGGATCGTCGAAGGCGATGCGCTTCTCTTCGCCCGTCTGCCAGTGGATCTGGCGCAGCAGCGTCAGGCCGGCATTGCGCTCTTCCACCACCAACCAATCGCGGAACAGGCTGAAGCCCTCCAGCATTACGTCGGCGCGCGGGGCGATCAGCGTCTGCCACTGCGCTTCGTCCGCCTGCTCGCTTTGGTACAGGCCGAAGTTCTTGCCGTCCTTGTTGGAGCGGATGTAGAAATGCTGGTGATAGTGATCGATGGCGTACTCGTGATCCTTGCGGCGCGGCACGAACA
The DNA here is from genome assembly GCF_057197125.1 of Serratia sp. LSHTC3. Taxonomy (NCBI): domain Bacteria; kingdom Pseudomonadati; phylum Pseudomonadota; class Gammaproteobacteria; order Enterobacterales; family Yersiniaceae; genus Serratia; species Serratia sp. LSHTC3. Next base: position 678,585 of record NZ_JBXUNP010000002.1, on the reverse strand, counting down.
GCTGCGGCTTGGCGTCCGCACGATCGGCGTCCAGCAGCAGGATCTCCGAGGTGGTGGTGCTGCTCAGGTGGATCAGGATAAAACGCTCGGAGGTGGTCTTCTCCAGCCCGACGTAAAAGGTATCGTCCAGCTCTTCGTAAATCAGCTCATCCTGCTGCGGATCGCTGCCCACCACGTGGCGATAGACCTGATACGGCAACAGCGTCTTGGCGTGCTTGCGCACGTAGTACACCGTCGAGGAGTCGTTAGCCCACTCGAAGCTGCCGGAGGTGTTTTCCAACACTTCCTCCGCCCAACTGCCGTCGGCCAGGTTCTTGAAGCGAATGTCATACTGACGGCGCGACAGGAAATCCTCCGCCACCCCCAGCCGCTGATTGTCTGGGCTGACGTCCAGCCCGCCCAGGGTGTAAAACTCGTGGTTCTCGGCGCGCTGGTTGCCGTCGATAAGCACTTCCCAGTGCTCGCTCTCGGCCTGCGGCTGGCGCACATAAATCGCGTATTCGTTGCCCGGCTCGTAGCGCGTCTGATAGCGATAGCCGTGGCGCACGTAAGGCACCGAATGTTCCTGCTGCGGAATGCGCGCCACCATCTCTTCGTACAGGGTTTCGCGCAGCGCCTGCTGCGGTTTCAGCATCGCATCGGTGTAGGCGTTCTCCGCCTGCAGGTAGTCCAGCACCTGGCGGTCTGCGCGCTCGTCGTCGCGCAGCCAGTAGTAGTCATCCACGCGCGTGTCGCCGTGGATGGTGATGGGATAAGGACGTTTTTCCGCTTTCGGTGGGGTCATCATTGCTAAATCATCCGCTTACATAGATTGCGGCAAGAGTGACACGATTCCCCCCGGCTTGCCAAGCGGCGCTACGCCAGCTCGCGCTTTTTCTCGTTGACGTCGCTCTCGATGCCCTGCTTGACGTCCGCCGGGATCTTCAGCGCCTGCGCCAGCGCATCGAGGTAGCCGCGCTCCATAAAGTGATCGACGTCGATCACCAGACAGCTCAGGTAGTAAACCTCCAGCGCCTCGTCTTCATTTTGCACGCTGCGGGCGATCAATTCCGGGTTGAGCGGCTGATCGAGCGCTTCCTGCACCCAGCCCTGCGCCTCTTCCCCCACCTGCAGCTGCGACAGGCTGTGATCGATGGCTCGCTGCTCGTCGGCATCGATATGGCCGTCGCTCTTGGCGGCGAACACCAACGCCTGCACCAAACGCTTGGCGCGCAGATCTACCGGCGTGGTTTGCAAACCGAACTGCGGTTCGTCCTGATGGCTCTCTTTCACCCGCTGCTTATACTTGTTCCACAGCACCGCGCCCACCGCCGCGCTGCCGCCGATAATCAGCGCATTCTTGCCGAACTTACCCACCAGCTTGCGCGAGGATTTGTTGGCCAACAGCACGCCGACCAAACCGCCCAGCGCCGTGGGCGCCAGCAGCTTGCCGATGCCTTCCGCCCCGCCCATCGCGCCGGCCTTCTGCCCGATCAACGTTTGAATCTGCTGCATCCAGTTACTTTTCATCATCTACCCCTTGCGTGAAAAAGCGCGGCGCGCAGGCGCGGCCGAACCGACGGTAAACCGCCAGATTAGGGGATCTTTTGTCAATTTACGTCTGGGGGATGCAAACCTGTGTTTAGCGGATCGGCGGGCCGGGCGGCCCGCCTGGATGGCTGCAGCGTTACGCGTCTTCGTCGCCCGCTTCGTCGTCCTGCTCGTACTCCGCCAGCTCGTCGCGCATCGCCTGGATGGCGTCGCGGGTCATCAGCGCCAGCGTGCGGTAGAAACCGGTGGTGGCGTGCGCTTCCACTTTGCCGAGGAAGCGGCCGCACCACGGCAGCAGAAACTCGTCGAACAGCGCGATCTGCGCCTGCGCTTCATCTTCCTGCGACTGATCCTCCAGCCAGGAAGCGGCCAGCAGCAGCTGGCCGAAATGGTCGGCCGGCGCCTCCGCCAGCGGCATGCCGCGCTGCTGCAGGAAGGTGCGCACTTCCGCTTCGCTGGCGCCTTCGACGTAGTCGGAGCGGAACGGCGACACGCTGCATTCGCTGCCGACGAACATCGCGTTAAAGTCGGTCGCCAGCTGGTTGACGTCGCAGCCCTGCTGCAGGCGCTTCAGCAGGTCATCCTGCTCCAGCGGCCAGTGCTGCTGCAGCTTGCCCTCTTTGATCAGCGCGAACAGCGGCACCAGCAGCGGATCCTGCGGCTGGCGGTAGAACAGCGTACCCAGCACGCGGCAGACAATGGAAAACTCATTCATGATAATGCCTTATACAATACGGAAAATTTTGCCGGGACGATGTCACAAATCGGCCAATTCCGCAATCGCCGGCTTGCCGCGCCGCTCGAGAAAATCCAGCAACCGGCGCGGGCTGACGTTGAGAATGCGCTCCTGCGGGAAGCCCACCTCTTCGATGATGCGCTCGCAGTGCTCGAAATTACCCAGTGAAAAAGCGACGTGCGAATCCGAACCCAGCGCCAGCCAGCCGCCGGCGTCGCGCACCGCGGCGGCGATCGCCCGGCAATTGGCCTCGCTGCCCTTGCGGGAGTGGGTGAACGACGAGTTATTCAGCTCCAGCGCCACCTCGTATTTGGCCGCCGCCGCCGCGACGGCGGGAATATCGATCGGGTAACGCGGGTTGCCGGGGTGGCTGATGATATGCACGTCTCCCTGCGCCATCGCGGCGATCATCGCTTCAGTATTGGACGCTTTATCCTGCGGCGCAAACACCGGCTCATGGAAACCGGCGATGATCACGTCGGTGGCCGTCAGCATCGGGCCGGTGCAGTCGATATCGCCCTGCAGGTTTTTGATGTTGGCTTCGATACCGCGCAAAATGCCCACGCCGTTCACCCGGCGCGGCCACACGTGCATGTTCATGAAGTGCCAATAGTGTGGCGCATCGGCCATGTCCGGGCCGTGATCGGTGATGGCGAACAGCTTGATGCCCTTCTGCTGGGCTTCGGCGATGTAATCGTGCAGCGTGCTGTAGGCGTGGGTGCTGGCGACGGTGTGCATATGCAAATCAACGGGGTACATTGTTTCTCCTTCCAGAGGGCCCGCCCGCAAAGGTACGGACAGGCGCGATGACGATAACAGCTTATCAGTTACCGAACGGCGGCTGAAGGCTCAGTAACCCCGTTGCCTGTCGACCACGCCGGCCGGGGCATGCCCCGCCTCCAGCGCGCGGATGTTGGCGGCGATCTGATCCATCGCCTGCTGCGGCAACGTGATGGCAGCAATATGCGGGGTAATGGTGACACGCGGATGACGCCAGAACGGGTGATCCTGCGGCAGCGGCTCGCGGGCGAACACGTCCAGCGTGGCGGCGGCCAGTTGCTCCTGCTCCAGCGCCGCCAGCAGATCGGCCTCCACCAGATGCGCGCCGCGCGCGATGTTGATGAGGTAAGCGCCCGGCCGCAGTTGCGCGAACAGCTCGCGGTTGAGAATGCCGACGGTCTCCGGCGTATTGGGCAGCAGGTTGATCAGCAGTTTGACGCCGTCGAGAAAGGCGCCGCGCTGCGCCTCTCCGGCGAAGCTTTGCACGCCGTCGATCTGTTTGGCGCTGCGGCTCCAGCAGCGTACGCTAAAGCCAAACTCGGTCAGCTTGCGCGCCACGCTCTGCCCCAGCACGCCGGCGCCGAGGATGCCGATAGTGAAATCATCCAGCGAGTGCGGATCGAGCGGTTGCCATTCCTGCCGCTGCTGCAACGCCTGATACTCGTCGAAACGGCGGAAATAGCGCAGCACATAGCTCAGCGCATATTCCTGCATCTGCTGCGCCATGCCGGTATCCTCCAGCCGCAGCAGCGGCACGCCGGCGGGCAGTGTGCCGGGGTGTTTGCGCTCCTGATCGAGAATGGCGTCGACGCCGGCGCCGAGGGCGAACACCGCTTTCAGATCGCGGCGGTTGGCTAACATCTCGTGCGGCGGGCGCCATACCAGCGCGTAATCCGCCGGCCGCTCGTCGCCGCGCTGCCATTCGCGGATCTCGGCCTGCGGCAGGCGTTGCTTGATGCCGATCAGCCATTCCTGGGCGTTAAACAAGGGGTGGTAATAGATGATGTTCATACTGCGGGCTCCGGTTTGTTTTTATTGGTTTTCCTTCAGCCTTCCGCGATTCGCCGCCGGATGCAAGCGTTAAAGCCCAAAATAAAAACAGCCCCGACCAGTGGGGCTGCTGTGTATTCTCGCCAAATCAGGCGGCAAACGGACCGTCGCGCCGGATAAGGCGCCGCAACAGCGGAATGAGGATCAGCATCGCCACGCCGACGCCCGTCGCCCCCCAGCCCAGTGCGCTGAAGATTTCGCTGTAGCCGGGATTGGTTTGCAGCGGCGTACTGCCGCTGTTTTCCGGCATCAGGCCGGAGACGTAGCCCGCCAGCACCGAGGCGACGCCGGTCACCATCATCCAGCAGCCCATCATCACGCCCTGATAGCGCGGCGGCGCCAGCTTGCCGATCATCGCGTAACCGATCGGCGAGATCATCAATTCACCGACGCTTTGCAGCACATAGCTGATGACGATCCATTTAAACGCCACCAGCCCGTCGCCGCCGGCCATGCTGATGCCCAGCGGCAGCACCAGCATGCCGAGCCCGATGCAGAACAGCGATCCGGAGAACTGCAGCGGAATGTCGATGTTGCAACCGCGGGCGCGCAGGCGGTTGAACCACCAGGCCAGCAGCGGGCCGCCCACCACGATCACCAGCGTGTTGATATTCTGGATCCACTGCGGCGCCACCTGAATGCCGTAAACGTTCAGGTTGATGTTGTGCTCGGAGAACAGCATCAGCCCCATCGGCGCCAGCTGATACAGCGCCCAGAACACCAGCGACCCCAGCGCCAGGATCAGATAGGCCGCCATTCTGCGGCGCTCATCGCGCGGATGGTGGCGCAGCGTCACCACGCACAGCATCAGGAAGATCAGCGCGCCGAGCACGATCACGAAATGGCCGCTGAACTCGGCGTGGGTCAGCATCACGCGGATAATCGGCACCAGCGCCACCAGCACCGCCAGCCCGACCAGCATGCGCCAACGGTATTGACTGCGGCTGGCATCGTGCAGCGGCGTATTGAGATCCGCCAGAATCCGCCAGCGGCAGACGGCGACGATGATCGCCGCCGCATTGCCCAGCGTGGCGAACAGGAACAGCGCGCGATAGTTTTCCGTCAGTTGGAAATACCCGGCGACGGTAAAGCCAACGAAGAACCCGAGGTTCATGCCAGCGTAGTTCCACAGGAATGCCGATTCGCGCCGGTCATCATCCGGTTTGAAACGCTGGGTGAGCATCATATTAATGCAGGTCACGTTAAGGCCGCTGCCGGTCAGGAACATCGCCAGCCCCCAGTACAGCCCCCACACGCCCGCGACGGCAATCAGCGCGCAGCCGATCACCTGCAACACCATGCCCAGCACGAACAGATTGCGGTTACTGAGGAAACGGCCGCCGAGGTAGCCGCCGAACATGTGCAGACCATAGTTGAAGGCGCCGAACACGCCCATCATGGCGTTGGCGCTGCTTTCGTTGAAGCCCAATCGCTTGGTGGCGTACAGCACCAGCGTGGAGTAAAGCACGGCGAAGCCCAGTGTGGCGAAGATCTGGATGAAGAACAGCGCCCCCGCACCGGGGGGAATGGCATGGCGCGCTTGCGGCGCCGGCATGGCATCTGAAGGAGTCAAAACGAACCTCTACTGCATTATTATGTAATGAGTCTGTCCCTGTCTGCGATATCGCCGGCCTGTCTCCCGGCAATCTGCGCGGCGCCGTGATATTCCTTGCCAAAAACGCCGCGCCGACATAATTCCATTTAGCGACACATTTGACTAATAATCCAGTATTAATGCATATAACAGCAAATAGACCGATCTCATTGGCGATATATTGAGCTACTCGCACAGAAAAAGGTCAAACAATCATCTTTCACGCGTTTTGAACGTAGTCCGCCCTGCCCGCCAGCGGCCAAGCGTGGGAATATCGTTCGGTAAATCAGCAAATTGCTGCAAGTTTGGCTAAACAGTCATGAGAATGAAATAAGAGGGTTGACGCTGAGATCAGATTCTCCTACATTAGCGCCCGTCGACAGCGCAAGGCGTTATCGACGACAAAACGGTGAGGTGTCTGAGTGGCTGAAGGAGCACGCCTGGAAAGTGTGTATACGCGAAAGTGTATCGAGGGTTCGAACCCCTCTCTCACCGCCAAATTCGAAGAGAAAGCCTGGATTCGCGTCCAGGCTTTTTTTTTGCATGGCGCACCGCCGAGAGGGGCGTGCGCAGCGCATCTCCCTCCCTCTGTGACCGTGATTCCCATTTCCGCCGGTTATCAACGAACCTTACCCCTGATGTTCTCGCTCTTTCATGGCTTCCGCCCTGCCGTTCGCCGCAGTTTTCAGCAAAGTGAACACGGCTTGAGCGGACGAACAAAAACACAGAAATTATTCTTGACCGGATCGGCCCCACTCCCTATAGTAGCGCCCCGTTGCAGCGATGATTTCGCAACAAAAAAATATGGTGAGGTGTCCGAGTGGCTGAAGGAGCACGCCTGGAAAGTGTGTATACGCGAAAGTGTATCGAGGGTTCGAATCCCTCCCTCACCGCCATATTCTACGAAGAAGCCTGAGCTCACGTTCAGGCTTTTTTGTATGCATAACGCACCGACCGGGAGGGTGAGAACCCTCGACAGGGTTCGACAAAACGCCTGCGTTTTGGACCGCCAATGGCGGCCCGCAGGGTGAGCGCAGCGAATCTATCCCTCCCTCACCGCCATATTCTAACGAGAAAGCCTGAGCGAAAGTTCAGGCTTTTTTGTATGTATATCGCACCGACCGGGAGGGTGAGAACCCTCGACAGGGTTCGACAAAACGCCTGCGTTTTGGACCGCCAACGGCGGCCCGCAGGGTGAGCGCAGCGAATCTATCCCTCCCTCACCGCCATATTCTACGAAGAAGCCTGAGCTCACGTTCAGGCTTTTTTGTATGCATAGCGCACCGATCGGGAGGGTGAGAGCCCTCGACAGGGTTCGACAAAACGCCCGCGTTTTGGACCGCCAACGGCGGCCCGCAGGGTGAGCGCAGCGAATCTATCCCTCCCTCACCGCCATACAAAAAAGCCCGAACGCAAATTCAGGCTTTTTTTCTCCCCATACCCCAACCGCTCAGTGGTGCGTGCGCCCCATTGACGCCGGCTGCGCCAGCGCGCGGCGCCAATCGCCCGGCGTTTGGCCGAATTGGCGTTTGAAGCTGCGGTTAAACGACTGCTGTGAGTCGAAGCCGAGCGAGATCGCCACGCTGACGATAGGCTCGCCGCTGTTGGCCAGGCGCTCCGCCGACACTTTCAGTTTTTGCATGCGGATATACTCCCCCAGCGCGTAGCCGGTCTGGCGTTTGAACATGCGCTGCAGATGCCATTTGGAATAGCCCGCGCGGTCCGCCACGGTGTTGATATCCAGTTTCTCTTCCAGATTGTTGTCGATCCACGCCTTCAAATCGGTAATAAAGCCCGTAGTGTTCATGCAGATGCTCCCATCATTCGGCAGGGTCACCCTCTGCCCGATGCACATACGTTGCAACAGTTTCGCTTTAAATGCAATTTTTATTATTGCATTTATTGGAAAGCCGCCACTATACTCCACCCAATTAATGTAACCGATATTGATACATTAATGTGACACCAATGTGTTTCAAAACCTAACGTTGCGCCGCTGCACGGCGCAGCCGCCCCCTCACCGCACGCCGGTGCGGGGGCGAATCCCGGAGAACAGGGCCGGGTGTGGGGCCTGACCGCGCTTACTTATCGGAATAAAAATAATGGCAAATCAACCAAACTCATCGTTCAACGCCGGCGGCCGCACGCGCGCCTTCGCTCTGGGCCAGCGGCTCTCCGGGGTGGCGCTGCTGGCCGCCCTGCTCGCCGGGTGTGACAACAGCGTCGCGCACAACGCCCCGCCACCGCCGCCGGTGGTCAGCGCCGCCAGCGTGGTGGTCAAACCGATCAGCCAGTGGGATGCGTTCAACGGTCGGGTCGAAGCGGTGCAAAGCGTGCAACTGCGCCCACGGGTCTCCGGTTACATCGAGCGGGTCAACTACACCGAAGGCGACGAGGTGAAGAAAGGCCAGGTGCTGTTCACCATCGACGATCGCACCTACCGCGCCGCGCGCGAACAGGCGCAGGCAGAGCTGGTGCGGGCGCGCAACCAGGCCGCCCTGGCGCGCAGCGAATCCTCGCGCACCGAGAAACTGATCGGCACTCAGGCCATCTCTCAGGAAGTATGGGAGCAGCGCCGGTCGTCCGCCGCGCAGGCGCAAAGCAACGTGCTGGCGGCGCAGGCCCAGCTCGATATGGCGCAGCTGAATCTCGACTTTACCCGCGTTACCGCGCCGATTGACGGGCGCGCCAGCCGCGCGATGATCACCGCCGGCAACCTGGTCACCGCCGGCGACAGCGCCAGCGTGCTGACGACGCTGGTGTCGCTCGACAAGGTCTACGTCTATTTCGACGTGGATGAAGCCACCTTCCTGCGCTATCAGCAGCAAGGCCGGCACGATGCCCGCCTGCCGGTGAAAGTCGGCCTGGTAGGCGAAGACGGCACTCCGCATCAGGGGCTGGTGGACTTCACCGATAACCAACTGAACGCCGGGACCGGCACCATCCGCATGCGCGCCCTGCTCGACAACCGCGATCGCCGCTTCACGCCGGGGCTGTTCGCCCGGGTACAGATGCCCGGCAGCGCCGAGTTCAACGCCATGCTGATCGACGACAAAGCGGTGATGACCGACCAGAACCGCAAGTTCGTTTACATCGTCGATAAAGACGGCAAGGCGCAGCGCCGCGACATTGACGTGGGCCGCATGGCCGAAGGATTGCGCATCGTGCAGAAAGGGTTGGCAAACGGCGATCGGGTGATCGTCGACGGCATGCAGAAAGTGTTTATGCCGGGCATGCCGGTCGACGCGAAAGCCGTCGCCATGAATCCTATCGCCTCCACGCTTAACTAAGCTCCCAGCAGAGACTTCTGACCCATGGACTTTTCCCGCTTTTTCATCGACCGGCCGATCTTCGCCGCGGTGCTGTCGATACTGATTTTTGTCGCCGGGGTGATAGCCATCCCGCTGCTGCCGATCAGCGAGTACCCGGACGTGGTGCCGCCCAGCGTGCAGGTGCGTGCAGAATACCCGGGCGCCAACCCGAAAGAGATCGCTGAAACGGTGGCCACGCCGCTGGAGGAAGCGATCAACGGCGTCGAAAACATGATGTACATGAAATCGGTCGCCGGTTCCGACGGCGTGCTGGTGACCACCGTCACCTTCCGCCCGGGCACCGATCCCGATCAGGCGCAGGTGCAGGTGCAAAACCGCGTGGCGCAGGCCGAAGCGCGCCTGCCGGAAGACGTGCGCCGCCAGGGCATCACCACCCAGAAACAGTCTCCGGCGCTGACGCTGGTGGTGCATCTGGTATCGCCTTCCGGCAAGTACGACTCGCTGTACCTGCGCAACTACGCCACCCTGAAGGTCAAGGATGAGCTGGCCCGCCTGCCGGGCGTCGGCCAGGTGCAGATCTTCGGCGCCGGCGAATATGCGATGCGCATCTGGCTCGATCCGAACAAGGTCGCCGCGCGCGGGCTGACCGCCTCCGACGTGGTGAGCGCCATGCAGGAGCAGAACGTGCAGGTTTCCGCCGGCCAGCTTGGCGCGGAGCCGATGCCGACGCGCAGCGACTATCTACTGTCGATCAACGCCCAGGGGCGCCTGCAAACCGAAGAAGAGTTCGGCAACATCATTCTCAAGAGCGGTGATAACGGCGAGATCGTGCGGCTGCGCGACGTGGCGCGCATCGAAATGGGCTCCGGCAGCTACGCGCTGCGCGCCCAGCTCAATAACAAGGATGCGGTCGGCATCGGCATCTTCCAGTCGCCGGGCGCCAACGCCATCGAGCTGTCGGACGCGGTGCGCGGCAAGATGGCCGAGCTGGCGACCCGCTTCCCGGACGGCATGAGTTGGAAGTCGCCATACGACCCGACGGTATTCGTGCGCGACTCGATCCGCGCGGTGGTAGATACCCTGCTGGAAGCGGTGATCCTGGTGGTGCTGGTGGTCATTCTGTTCCTGCAGACCTGGCGCGCCTCGATCATTCCGCTGCTGGCGGTGCCGATCTCCGTGGTCGGCACCTTCGCCGCGCTGTATCTGCTCGGCTTCTCGCTCAACACCCTCAGCCTGTTCGGGCTGGTGCTGGCGATCGGCATCGTGGTGGATGACGCCATCGTGGTGGTGGAGAACGTCGAGCGCAACATCGAAGAGGGGCTGTCGCCGCTGGCGGCGGCGCACCAGGCGATGCGCGAGGTCTCCGGCCCGATCATCGCCATCGCCGTGGTGCTGTGTGCGGTGTTCGTGCCGATGGCGTTCCTTTCCGGCGTCACCGGCCAGTTCTACAAGCAGTTCGCCGTCACCATCGCCATCTCGACGGTGATCTCCGCCATCAACTCGCTGACCCTGTCGCCGGCGCTGGCGGCGCGCTTGCTGAAACCGCACGGCGCGCCGAAAGACCTGCCGTCGCGCCTGATCGACCGGCTGTTCGGCTGGCTGTTCCGGCCGTTCAACCGCTTCTTCGCCAGCGGCTCGCAGCGTTATCAGCACGGGGTATCCCGCGTGCTTGGCCGACGCGGCGCGGTGTTCGTCGTCTACCTGCTGCTGCTGGCCGCCGCCGGCGTGATGTTCAAGACCGTGCCCGGCGGCTTTATCCCGACGCAGGACAAGCTATACCTGATCGGCGGCGTGAAGATGCCGGAAGGCGCCTCGCTGGAGCGCACCGATGCGGTGATCCGCAAGATGAGCGCCATCGGCCTGAGCGTGGACGGCGTCACCGATGCGGTGGCCTTCCCCGGCCTGAACGCGCTGCAGTTCACCAATACGCCGAATACCGGCACGGTGTTCTTCGCGCTGGAGTCATTGAGCACCCGTACCCGCACCGCGGCGCAGATCAACGCCGAGATCAACGCGCGCATTTCACAGATCCAGGAAGGCTTCGCCTTCTCGATCATGCCGCCGCCGATCCTCGGCATCGGCCAGGGCTCCGGCTATTCACTGTACGTGCAGGATCGCGCCGGGCTGGGTTACGGCGCGCTGCAGACCGCGATCAACACGATGTCCGGCGCCATTATGCAAACGCCGGGCATGGGTTTCCCGATCTCCTCTTATCAGGCCAACGTGCCGCAGCTGGACGCCAAAATCGATCGCGACAAGGCCAAGGCCCAGGGGGTGCCGCTCAATGCGCTGTTCAGCACGCTGCAGACCTACCTCGGTTCGTCTTACATCAACGACTTTAACCGTTACGGCCGCACCTGGAAGGTGATGGCGCAGGCCGACGGCCAGTTCCGCGACAGCGTGGAAGACATCGCCAACCTGCGTACCCGCAACGACAAAGGCGAAATGGTGCCGATCGGCAGTATGGTCAGCATCGGCACCACCTACGGCCCGGATCCGGTGATCCGCTACAACGGTTTCCCGGCGGCGGACCTGATCGGCGACGCCGATCCGCGCGTCCTCTCCTCTACCCAGGCGATGAGCGCGCTGACGCAAATGGCCGGCAAGCTGTTGCCGAACGGCATGAACATCCAGTGGACCGATCTGAGCTACCAGCAATCGACCCAGGGCAACGCCGCGCTGGTGGTATTCCCGGTCGCGGTGCTGCTGGCGTTCCTCGCGCTGGCGGCGCTGTATGAAAGCTGGACGCTGCCGCTGGCGGTGATCCTGATCGTGCCGATGACCATGCTGTCGGCGCTGTTCGGCGTGTGGCTGACCGGCGGCGACAACAACGTGTTCGTGCAGGTCGGGCTGGTCGTTCTGATGGGGCTGGCCTGCAAGAACGCCATTCTGATCGTCGAGTTCGCCCGCGAACTGGAAATGCAGGGCAAAGGCATCGTCGAAGCGGCGCTGGAGGCCTGCCGCCTGCGGCTGCGGCCGATCGTGATGACCTCCATCGCCTTCATCGCCGGCACCATCCCGCTGATCCTTGGCCATGGCGCCGGCGCCGAAGTGCGCGGCGTCACCGGCATCACGGTGTTCTCCGGCATGCTGGGTGTCACCCTGTTCGGGCTGTTCCTGACGCCGGTGTTCTACGTCACCTTGCGGCGCCTGGTGGCGCGCAAAGCGCAGCCGCAGACGGCGTAATCATCATCCTGAAATGCAAAAAGGTCGGGCAATGCCCGACCTTTTTTATGCGCTCCATCCGGCATTATTTACCGGCGGCTTCAGCCTCTTGCTCGGCGGCGTATTCCGCGCAGGCGCGCTTGTCGCCCCGCTCCAGCTCGGCCAGCGAGTCGGCCACGGTGTGGCGCGCCAGCACCGCGAGCGAAGCCTGCTCGGCCTCGTTCACCACCGATTTGAAATACCAGCAGGCGTTGGCGCTCACCAGGCAACGAGCCGGCACTTCAGGGCGGGAAGCCCAGATGCGCTTGTCGTCGATCACCGCCAGATAGATGTCCCGCAGGGTGATCTCTTCCGCCGGGCGGCCGAGGTGGATAGAGCCGTTTCGGCCCAAGGTGGAAACGATGATGCCGTCTTTGGTCAGCGGCACCATCAGTTTGCGGATAAAGCTGGGGTTGGCTTCCAGAGCGGCGGCGAGGGTGGCGCTCGTCGAACGCATGCCCTGCTTCTCAGCTACGGCGACGCTAAGGACCATTTGCAACGCTGTCGGAAAGCGAAAATCTAACATGTCGTTATCTCTGCGAGACGAAATACTCGGGTTTGGCCGGTGTGGCGATTGGCGCCGATAACACCGCTTAATTGCACAATAATATAACAAACGCAGGGGCTTTTTTGAAGTTTCGCCCAGCGATATCGCACGCAGACATTAGAACGATCGCAAACTTTTGGGCAGGCAGAAAACAGAAACCCGCGTCAATGTTAACGCCGCTCGCTTAACCGGGTTAAACGATCAGAACTAACACTGCCCGCGGGTTTAATTCGAATGTGGCGATCAGGCTCTGTTCAGCACCAGCTGGCCGTTTTTATCCAACGGGATTTGCGTGCCCGGATCGTGATCCATGCGGATCTTGCCCTGCTGATTGCCGATCTTGTAGGTCACGTCATAGCCCAACATTTTCTGGGACTTGTCGTAGACCGTTTTGCAACGCTGCTGAACGCTGGTGGTGACGTCGTTGTTCTGCATCGCCCCTTGCACCTGGTTGCCGGCGTAGCCGCCGCCCAGCGCGCCGACCACGGTCGCCACGTCGCGCCCGCGACCGCCGCCGAATTGGTGGCCGATCACGCCGCCCGCCACTGCGCCCAGCACAGAACCGGCGATGCGGTTTTCATCCTGCACCGGTGCACGGTGCGTGACGGTGACGTTGCGGCATTCCTGACGCGGCGTTTTGATGGTTTCTTTAATCGGTGTGGCGGCGAGCACCTGCGCATATTGCGGACCGGCAGAAAAGACGTCCAGGCTGGCTACCGCGGCAATCCCCAGAGCGGCAGCGATACCAATTCCAACACCGGCTAACATTGACTTGTTCACAGGAAACCTCCTGAAAGTGTTACCACGCATTTTTTCCGGGGTCTGTTACCGGCTGGCACCGCGCTTATTATTTTGCGCATGGGCGGCTGGCGGTATCCCGGTTTACGGCGTGCGCGACGCGCCGTCTGTAAACGAGGTAAAGTCTGCACAATGATCTGAAGGCCCGCAATAAGACAAGGGGACCAAAAATGCGGGAAAACGGCCGTTTTCCTGTTGTTTAGGAGGAATCTTAAGAATTTTACCCATGCCAACGACGGCTTATGCAGAAGAATCAAGCAACCGCCGCCGATCGGCTCGCGCCGCCATAAAAAAACCCGCGCGGGCGAACCGGCGCGGGTTGGTCGACAAAGGCGGGATCAGTGCATCTTCAGGCGCGGACGGATCACCCGGTTAATGCCGCCCACCAGCATCATCAGGCCGGTTTTGATGTAGCCATGCAACGCGACCTGATGCATGCGGTACAGCGAGATGTAGACGAAGCGCGCGATGCGCCCTTCCACCATCATCGAACCGCGCATCAGGTTGCCCATCAGGCTGCCGACGGTGCTGAAGCGCGACAGCGACACCAGCGAACCGTGGTCTTTGTACACGTAAGGCTTCAGCGTCTGGCCGTTCATCAGCGCCAGAATATTGGTGGCGCAGCGTGAGGCCATCTGGTGCGCCGACTGGGCGCGCGGCGGCACGAAACCGCCGCCCTCTTTCGGACAGGAAGCGCAGTCGCCGATGGCGAAGATGTTCGGATCGCGCGTGGTCTGCAGCGTCGGCTCCACCACCAGCTGGTTGATGCGGTTGGTTTCCAGGCCGCCGATGTCCTTCATAAAGTCCGGCGCCTTGATGCCGGCCGCCCACACCATCAGATCGGCGTCGATGAATTCGCCGCCCTTGGTGTTCAGCCCCTTGGCGTCCGCGCTGGTCACCATGGTGTTGGTCAGCACGCGCACGCCCAGTTTGATCAGCTCCTGATGCGCAGCGGCGGAAATACGCGGCGGCAGCGCCGGCAGGATGCGCTCGCCGGCTTCCACCAGCGTCACGTTGAGCGCGCTGTTGTCCAGGCCTTCGAAACCGTAGCTGTGCAACTGCTTCACCGCGTTGTGCAGTTCGGCGGACAGTTCAACGCCGGTGGCGCCGCCGCCGACGATAGCGATGTTGACCCGCTCTTTTTGCCCCGGCTGCGCCGAGAACTTCAGGAACAGGTTGAGCATTTCGTTGTGGAAACGACGTGCCTGATGGGGGTTATCCAGGAAGATGCAGTGCTCTTTCACGCCTGGCGTACCGAAATCGTTCGAGGTGCTGCCCAACGCCATCACCAGAATGTCGTACGGCAATTCGCGCGCCGGCACCAGCTCGCCGCCCTGCTCGTCGCAGATCTGCGCCAGCTGCAGCGTTTGCGTCTCACGGTTGATGTTGGTCAACGACCCCAGCTGGAAGCTGAAATGGTGATTGCGCGCGTGCGCCAGGTAGCTGAGCGCATCTACGCCGTCATCGAGGGAACCGGTCGCCACTTCGTGCAACAGCGGTTTCCACAAATGGCTGTGGTTGCGATCCACCAACGTGATCTCGGCTTTGTTCTTGCGGCCAAGTTTATGGCCCAGGCTGGTCGCCAGCTCCAAACCACCGGCGCCGCCGCCAACAATAACGATTTTCTTCTTTGGCGTTGTCAAAATAACCCCCTAAATGTGAACCATTTGTTATCCCAGGGTAAATAAATAATATCCTTAGAATACATAGGGTTCGCTTAAAATAAATCGGCTCTCTGCAGCCAGAATAGCATGTGAGGTTATTTGGTCATACCAAAATTGACGTACATCAAATTTTTTTGGTTAAAGGCTGGACGCGGGGATTTTTTGGGGATTGTGATTCAAATAGTTAGCGCTGAGTCACAGTTTTAAATTTTGCCGATTGCCACACAGAATCTTGCTTTGACGTACAAAAAAGCCGCACTTTCCGCCGGTGAAAAACGGGGCGCGCGGCTCGCGGCAGCGTTATGAAACTGTTAACCCAGCGCCTTGAACGCCTTGAGCCGCTGCAGATGCGGAGAGATGTTTTTGAACTTGTGCGTCTGCTGTTCATCCCACACGATCTCGTAGTAGTGATGCAGCAATTCGGCGCTGCGCCGGTTATCCAGCACCTCGTCGTGGCGCGACAGCACCACCAGACAGCGATCGCGGTTTTTCTCGCGGAAATCCTCCACGCACTTGGTGGCGATATCGCGATACTCTTCCGGCCGGTCTATCTTGCCGTGCATGTGCTCTTCCGGGTACAGGTTGGGATTGAACATCGCCTGGCGAATGCCGCACAGGAAGCCGATGCGCTCCGCCCAGAAGCCGCCGAGGCCAACCCCGCAGATCAACGGGTGCGCATCGCCGCCCTGCTGCACCGCCTTGTCCACCTCCTTCAACAGATGCTGCATGTCGTGACGCGGATGCAGCGTGCTGTAGCTGATAAAGCGCACGTCCGGATCGATAAACTGCAGCTGTAATACCTTTTCATGATTGCCGGGACTGGTGGAATCGAAGCCGTGCAAATAGATAATCATGTGGATCCTCGCAACAAGCCAAGGGCCGCGGGCGCGGCCCTCATCATTTCCGCTCTGCGCCGCGATGCGGCACCTGGATTCACCCTTGCGAACGCTGCTTGTGCTCCTCCCAACGCTCGCTCAACGCGCTGAGCGCCTTGTGCGCCTGCTGCCAGCGCTCGGAGTCACGCAGTTCCTGACGGGTGAACTGACCGCGATGATATAACCGCTTCACCTTCTCTGCTTTGACCGGGGACAGGTTATCCAACACGCTGACCGCACCGGCGCGGTTGTTGCACACCAGGATCATGTCGCATCCGGCATCCAGCGCCGCCTGGCCGCGCTCGGCGTAGCTCCCCATGATGGCGGCGCCTTCCATCGACAGATCGTCGGAGAAGATCACGCCGTCGAAGCCCAGCTCCTGACGCAGGATCTGCTGCAGCCAGTAAGGCGAGCCGCTGGCCGGACGCGGATCCGCTTCAGTATAGATGACGTGGGCCGGCATGACGGCGTCCAGCAGCTGGCGGTTGATCAGCTCGCGGAAGATCGCCATGTCGTGCTCGCGGATCTGCGCTAGCGGCCGCGGATCGCGCGGGGTTTCCTTGTGCGAATCGGCGCTGACGGCGCCGTGCCCCGGGAAGTGTTTGCCGGTGGTTTTCATGCCGGCGCTGTGCATGCCGAGGATAAAGCGCTCCGCCATCGCCAGCGCCTGCGGCGGATCGCTGTGGAACGAACGCTCGCCGATCGCCGCGCTGCCGTGGCCGATGTCCAGCACCGGCGCGAAGCTGATGTCGATATCCTGCGCGATCATCTCCGCCGCCATCAGCCAGCCGGCCTCCTGCGCCAGACGGCCGCCTTCCTGCGCATCGTGCAACGCGGCGAACGACTGCGCCGCCGGCAAACGGGTGAAACCCTCGCGGAAGCGCTGCACGCGCCCGCCCTCTTGGTCTACCGCCACCACCAGCCGATCGTGCGAGGCGGCGCGGATCTGGCGCACCAGCTCACGCAGTTGCTCCGCATCGTGGAAGTTACGGGTAAACAGGATCAATCCGCCAACCAGCGGGTGTTTCAAAATCTCGCGTTCTTCTGCATCCAGCTCGTAGCCGGCGACATCTAGCATTACTGGGCCCACGGGCACCTCACTTCATTTTGTTCGTTCAGAATTCAGATGATGATAAACAGAATCGCCGGCGCACCGCAGCGCCCCAGCGCAAAAATTCAACGTCGCCGCTCTGCTGCCAGCGCACTTCAAACCACAGCAGCATCAGATAATCCACCCACGGCAGCCAACGGCGCACCTGCGCCTGCAACCGGGCGACGTCGCGATAGCCCTGATGCGCGTAGTGCTGCAAAAAGCGCTGCTGCTGTTCGGCCGACCAGCCGTTGCTGCGAAACAGCGCGGCGATATCCAGCGCTATGTCGCCGTCGGCGGCATACTCCCAGTCGATCAGCCGCAGCTCTTCGCCGGTGGTGAGCAGATTGCCCGGATGGATATCCATGTGCAGCGGCGCCAGGCGCAGCGGCCGTGGCAAGGCGCTGCGTAAAAAATGACGCTGCAGGCGCAGCCAGGCGGGGGTTAAACGCCGCGTATCCAGCTGCTGCCAGTAGCGGAGGAATTGCCGCCGCAGATCCAGCCGGTAACCGCTGAGCGGCCGCCGATGCAGCGTCGCCACCATCGCCGCCAGCTCGCCGCGCTGATTCAGCGCGTCAAATTCGGCATTTGTGACGACGTCACCTTCAAGCCATTCGAGGATAAGCCACTGATTATTCTGTGCGAAAACCCGTGGCCCCAGCCCCGGCGCACAGCGACGCAGGACCTGCGCCTCCCGCCGCCTGCTCACGCCCAGCGCGCGTTTCTCCGCGCTATGTTGCCGCGCCAGCAGCGTGACGCCCGAGCCGTCGATGCGCCAGCTCTCGCCGGTCAGCCCCTGCACCGGGCTGAAATGACAACCGGCGGTATTCACCGCCGGCAGTCTGGTTTCCATCAATCGTCGCAGCGCGGCCTCAGCGTTTAACGGCGCCATTGCCCGACCAGACGATCTCGCCGGTTTGCACCAGCATCAGCTGCATATCCAGCGCCGGTGACTTCACGTCGCCGCTGACATCGCTGTACAGCACGTACTGCGCGCCGACGATGCGCGCCAGGCCAATCGCCTTACTGCGCGAGCCGAAGCTGTCATCCGCCGACAGGCCCAGCGTTTGTCTGGCGCTGGTCAGCTTCGCTTCCGGCACCACGCTGAAAGTGGAGTTCGACGCCAACGCCTTATACAGTGCCGCGGTGGCTTTGCCCATCTGCAGCGAACCGTTGGTGTTGTTCTTGACGCTGTCCAGCAGCAGCACGCTGCCGGCCGTGACGCCATCGGCCTTCAACATCTGCCCCACCAGCGGCTGAACGCTGCCCAGCCAGTCGAGCTGCTGGATTTTCGGCGGCTGCGGCACCGGCTCGGTAGTCGGCGGCTGCGGCTGCTCCACCGGCGGCGTCGGCTGATCCGGCTCGACGGTGACCGGCGGCAACGGTTGTTCCGGCTCAGGCGGGCGCGACAGACAGCCGCTCAGGGTTAATGCGGCCAGCGCCACTAAGACGTACTTTTTCATGCTTTTTCTCCAAACCTGGCAAGCGCTTACAGGTACAGATACAGACGCGCGCTTTTAGCGTCCAGATTGCCGTTAATCGAGTAGATTTTGGCGTCCGAGTCGGGCGCCACCACGATCTCACGCGGTTTCTCGAAGGGGCGAATATCCAGCCCCTGCGCGTCGTACCAATAGAAACGGTAATGTACGGTGACCGGCGTCGGCTGACTGTTATTGAGCACCGAGGTTGCCATCACCCGCCCGGAAGCGTTCGAAATCGAGGGCGTATCGGCCAGAATACCGGCGGTCAGCACCGAGGGATCCATCACCACCGTCTGCCCTTGGTTGACAGCGATGCCGGGCGGTGAGCTGCATCCCATCAACAACGCGGCGGGCAGCGCCAACGCCATCAGACCACGCAGAGTTTTTTTACCGCGCATGATTTCCTCGCTTAACGTGACAGCAGCGGCCCCAGCGAGCGGCCACCGACCAGGTGCATATGAATATGATAGACCTCCTGACCGGCGTGGCGGTTGCAGTTGACGATCAGGCGGTAGCCGTCCTCGGCGATGCCTTCCTGTTCGGCGATTTTCGCCGCAGCGGTGATCATGCGGCCCAGCGCGGCTTCGTGCTCCACGGTCACGTCGTTGACGGTTGGGATCAGCACGTTGGGAACGATCAGCACATGGGTGGGCGCCTGGGGGGAGATGTCACGGAAAGCGGTCACCAGTTCATCCTGGTAAACCACATCAGCAGGGATTTCGCGGCGGATAATTTTACTGAAAATCGTTTCTTCGGCCATCTGGCGTTCCTTGTTTTACACAATTAGCTGTACGCAGTATGAGTGACAAATTCTACTGCTTTCAACCTGATTGCGCACTTTCCACGTCGAGTGCTGCAGATTCGCGCAGCCCGGCCCCCCGCTTGTGCATCTTTTCACTTTGGTTATTCACTATTGTTGCTTTACTTGCCCCGCGCCGCCGCCAATAGTAACTCCATGATTAACAAAGGATAGAGGGCGTTATGTTACCGAGAATTTCGGCGCTGTGCGCGCTGTTGCTGAGCGCCGCCGTGCAGGCGGCCACGACGGGCGGTATCGACCTGCAGGCTAACCGACAGCCGATACACGCAGAGAAGAATCCCGCCGCTATCGCGCTGATCCCGGCGAACTTTCACTTCGCGGTGCCAGGCAAGCTGACGGTGGCGGTGGCGTTCGAAAACTCCCCGCCGCTGGCGCTGTTCGCCGAAGACAATAAAACGCTGATCGGCAGCGATCCGGACATCGCCCGCCTGGTGGCCGACAGCCTCGGGCTAGAGTTGAACCTAGTGCCCACCTCCTGGGAGGATTGGCCATTGGGCATCAGCGCCGGCAAATACGACGCGGCGATCTTCAACATCGCCGTCACCAAACAGCGCAAAACCAAATTCGACTTCGCCACTTACCGAGTGGACACGCTGGGCTTTTACGTCAAATCCACCAGCCACATCACCGCGATCAACCGGCCGCAGGACGTCGCCGGTCTGCGGATCATCGTCGGATCCGGCACCAATCAGGAAAACATTCTGCTGGGATGGGATAAGCAAAATCGCGCCGCCGGGCTGCCGCCGGTACAACCGATCTACGTGACCGACGACGCCGCCACCAACCTCAGCATTCAGTCCGGGCGCGCCGATGCGTTCTTCGGCCCCCACTCCACCGGCGCCTACAAGGCGGCGCTGACCGGCAAAACCAAAATGGTCGGCATCGGCCCCAGCGTGGCCTATGTCGCGGTCACCACCAAAAAAGGCAACGGGCTGGTGAACGCCATCAACGCCGCCGTCAACGGCGTCATCGTCAGCGGCGAATATGCGCAGGTGCTGGAACGCTGGGGCGAAGGCGACGAAAAGGTCGAGCGTTCAACCATCAACCCGCCGGGCATCGGCGACTAGCCGCCGATCAGCTGCGGCGCATGCCGACGCATCCACTCGGCCAGCGAGTCCAGCGTTGGCCGCAGCGATTTGCCCAGCGCGGTGACCTGATACTCCACCCGCGGCGGCACTTCGGGAAACACCTGCCGCGTCACCAGGCCGCGCTGTTCGAACAGCCGCAGCTGGCGCGTCAGCTCCTTCTGCGCAATGGGCGCCACCGCCCGCTGCAGCTCGCTGAATCGCACCGGGCCGTCGATCATGATCAGCCGGTACAAGATCGGTATCGCCCATTTACCCGACACCAGATTGACGAAGTCCACCATCGGGCAGGGTTCGCCCGCCGTCGGCAAGGCCGCCAAATTATTTTCTGCCGCTAAGGGCGCTTGCGTCGTCATTTCATCCCTCCTCGTCCTTTAGTATCCAAAAGGTGCCTACTATGCAAAAGGAACTATAGCGCAAATAATGCCGTAACAGACGCTAAAGAGGAATCGGTTATGTCACGACTGCAAGGCAAATACGCATTGATTACCGGCGGCACCAGCGGCATCGGGCTGGAAACCGCTCGCCAGTTCATCGCCGAGGGCGCTTTGGTTGCGATCACCGGCCGCAGCCAACGCGCCCTGGACGCGGCGGGCCAGGCATTGGCGGACAAGGCGCTGTTGCTGCTGAGCGACGCCGGCGACATCCCACAGCAGCGCGCGCTGGCCCAGCAGTTGGAGCAGCGGTGGCCGCGGCTGGACGTGCTGTACATCAACGCCGGCGACGTCACGCATCGCCCGCTGCAGGAGTGGGATGAGCAAAGCTATCAGCGGCTGATGGACATCAACCTGAAGGGGCCGTTTTTTCTGATCCAGGCGCTGCTGCCGCTGCTGGCCAACCCTTCTTCGGTGATCCTGTGCGGTTCGGTCAGCGCCCATATCGGCCTGCCGCAGAGCAGCGCCTACGCCGCCAGCAAAGCCGGTTTGTTATCGCTGGCCAGAACGCTCTCCGGCGAGCTGCACGCGCGCGGCATTCGCGTTAATGGCCTCAGCCCCGGCCCGACCGAAACCCCGGCATTGGGTAAACTGGGGTTGGCGGAAGCGGACGAGCGGGCCTTACGCGACGATATCCGCGCGCTGGTGCCGATCGGCCGCATGGGCAGCGCGCTGGAGCTGGCCAAAGCGGCGGTGTTTCTGGCGGCGGACGAGTCGGCATTTATGGTCGGCGCGGAGCTGCAAATGGACGGCGGCGTGGGGAATTTATAATTTAGCGACGCGGCCGCGCCCCGCGCGGCCCGCAAGATCACCCCAATCCAGGGATGTCGACGCCAAAGGTCTGCAGCAGCAACACCACGTTGAGCAGCACGATCACCACCGTGCCGACCACCGCCGCCAGACTGGTCCAGCGGCCGTTGGCGAACTCGCCCATGATGTCGCGGCGGCGGGTGAACATCACCAGCGCGATCATCGGCGCCGGCAGCGCCAGGCTCAGCACCACCTGGCTGTAGACCAGCGCGTCGGTGGCGTTGACGCCCATCGCCACCACGATAAACGCCGGCACCATGGTCACCAGGCGGCGCACCCACACCGGGATGCGGAAGCCGACGAAGCCCTGCATGATCATTTGCCCAGCCATGGTGCCCACCACCGAGCTGGAAATGCCGGAGGCGATCAGCGAAGCCAGGAAGATGCCGGCCGCCGCCGCGCCGAACAGTGGCGTCAGCGTATGGTAGGCAGTGCCGATTTCGGCCACGTCGCTGTTACCGGCGTGGAAGGCGCTCGAGGCCATGATCACCATCGCAATATTCACCAGCCCGGCAAGCGCCAGCGCGATCACTACTTCAATATTGGAAAAACGCAGCAGCTTGCGCCGCTCGCCGTTGTCGCTGGCCGGGCTGCGGTGCTGGGTCAGCCCCGAGTGCAGGAAAATGGCGTGCGGCATCACGGTGGCGCCGATAATGCCGACGGCGATGGTCAGCGCCTGCGCATCCGGCAACTGCGGCGTCACCATGCCGAGGCCGGCCGCCTGCCAGTCCACCGGCACGATGAACATCTCCACCAGGTAGCACAGCGCGATGATGCCCACCAGACCGCCAATCATCAGCTCGACCGGGCGGAAACCTTTTTTCTCCACCATCAGCAGCGCATAAGTGATCACCGCCGTCACCCCCATCCCCGCCAGCAGCGGCATATGGAACAGCAGCGCCAGCGCGATCGCCCCGCCGAGAAACTCCGCCAGATCGGTGGCCATCGCCGCCACTTCGCTGAGCAGCCACATGCCGATCACCACCGGCCGTGAAAACTGGTCACGGCACATTTCCGCCAGATTGCGGTTGGTGACGATGCCCAGTTTGGCCGACAGCGCCTGAAACAGCATGGCGATCAGGTTGGCCATCACCACCACCCACAGCAGGCTGTAGCCGTATTTCGCCCCGGCCTGAATGTTGGTGGCGAAATTACCGGGATCCATATAGGCGATAGAGGCAATCACCGCCGGGCCGGCGAACAGCAACGGCGTGAAGGCACCGCGCTTGCGTCCGGCAAGGGCGGCGCCAATCGCGATGTTGGTCCGTTCGGTTAACGATGAGGGGGTTGCCGCGTCACGCATGAATTGCCCTTAATCTTTTGCTGGTTATTTTTCCACCGGTCATGCTGACAATGTAGCATCGGCTACACTTTATGCAACAGGCGAAATTCATTGGCTTTGTGTAGAGATATTTCTAACTACCACAATGCGTGGCATCGAATTGATAATGTGTGCTATTTGGACTAACTTAGGGCAACCCTCCCCGCATTGCCGGGAGACGCCATTTTTATGCTTACAGGACGCCCCACGCTATGGTTACCCGCGCGCCAGATAACGCCGACCGCTCCGCCCTGACCGACATGCCGGACGAGGCCGAGCACGCCCTGCGTTTTAGCCGCGCCCGCGAAGCGCAGTCCAATGCGCTGATCGAAGATTACGTTGAGCTGATCGCCGATTTGCTGCAAAGCACCCGCGAAGCCAGAACCACCGATATCGCGCGCCGCTTTGGCGTGTCTCACCCGACGGCGATCAAAAATATCGCGCGGCTCAAAAGCGCCGGGCTGGTGGAGTCGCGCCCTTATCGCGGGGTGTTTTTAACCGAGGAAGGCGAACAGCTGGCGCAGAAGGTGCGCCGCCGTCACCGCATCGTGGTCGATCTGCTGATGTGCCTCGGGGTGCCGAGCGAAACCGCCGAGCTGGACAGCGAAGGGATTGAACACCATATCTCGGACGAAACGCTGGCGGTGTTCGAGCATTACCTGCAGCAACACGCCAAACCATGAGCCCCGGAGCGCCGATGAGCTACGCCGTGCAGCAAATTCATGATCTGCGCCTGGTGGTTTTCGCCGAGGCCGGGCCGATGTTGAAAGACGAAAACGACGTCAGCCTGTTTATCGCGCCCGCCTTTGAACACGAGGCCGGGATGATTGCCCTCCCCGTCAACCGCCTCGACGCCGCCTTCTTCCAGCTGAGGAGCGGCGTGGCCGGCGCCGTATTGCAGAAATTCATCAACTACCGCCTGCGCGTGGCGCTGCTGGGCGATATTTCCCCCTGGCTGGCGCAAAGCAACGCGCTGCAAGACTTTGTGCGCGAAGCCAATCGCGGCGAACAGGTCTGGTTCCTCCCTTCTCTCGCCGAGCTCGAACAGCGCCTTGGCGCCTGACGGCAGGCAATAAAAAAGGGAGGCTTTCGCCTCCCTTTGCAACTCCCCTGCCTGAATCAGTGATTACGGATGTATTCGTCCATATCGGTTTTCAGGTTGTCGGACTTGGTGCCGAAGATGGCCTGCACGCCGGAGCCAGCGACGACTACGCCGGCTGCGCCCAGTTTCTTCAGGCCCGCCTGGTCAACTTTGGACACGTCGGCCACGCTGACGCGCAGACGGGTGATGCAAGCATCCAGGTTAGTGATGTTTTCTTTGCCGCCGAAGGCCTGAACCAGCGCCGCGGACATTTCGGAACCGCCCTGCGCAGTCTGCTCGGCAGCGGTGTCTTCACGGCCTGGCGTTTTCAGATCCAGCTTGGCGATCAGCACGCGGAAGATGGTGTAGTACACCAGACCGTAGACGATGCCGACGATTGGGAACAGCCAGATTTTGCTACTGTTGCCGCTCAGTACGATAAAGTCGATCAGGCCGTGCGAGAAGCTGGTGCCGTCACGCATGCCCAACAGGATGCAGATTGGGAACGCCAGACCGGCCAGGATAGCGTGGATCACGTACAGGATCGGCGCGACGAACATGAAGGAGAACTCGATCGGCTCGGTGATACCGGTCAGGAACGAGGTCAGCGCGGCGGAGATCATGATGCCGCCGACTTTCGCGCGGTTTTCCGGCTTGGCCGAGTGCCAGATGGCGATGGCCGCAGCAGGCAGACCGTACATTTTGAACAGGAAGCCGCCGGACAGTTTGCCCGCGGTTGGGTCACCCGCCATGTAACGAGGGATGTCGCCGTGGAACACCTGGCCCGCCGCGTTGGTGAATTCACCGATTTGCATCTGGAACGGTACGTTCCAGATGTGGTGCAGACCGAACGGCACCAGAGCACGCTCAACCACGCCGTAAATGCCGAAGGCTACAACCGGGTTCTGATAAGCCGCCCACTGCGAGAAGGTCTGGATAGCCGTACCGATCGGCGGCCAGATGAAGGACAGCACTACGCCCAGAACGATCGCCGCCAGACCGGAAATGATCGGCACGAAACGCTTACCGGCAAAGAAGCCCAGGTATTCCGGCAGTTGAATGCGGAAGAAGCGGTTGAACATATAGGCCGCGATGGCGCCGGAGATAATCCCCCCGAGCACGCCGGTATCCGCCAGGTGTTTGGCCGCAATCTCTTCAGCCGGCAGGTGCAGCACCAGCGGCGCAACCACCGCCATGGTTTTCACCATGATGCCGTAAGCCACCACCGCCGCCAGCGCGGAAACGCCGTCGTTGTTGGTGAAGCCCAAAGCGACGCCAATAGCGAAAATCAACGGCATGTTGGCGAAGACCGAACCGCCCGCTTCCGCCATCACGTGGGAGACTACCGCAGGTAGCCAGCTAAAGTTGGCGGAACCGACGCCCAGCAGGATACCTGCGATAGGCAACACGGACACCGGCAGCATGAGCGATTTACCTACTTTTTGCAGGTTTGCAAATGCGTTCTTGAACATAGTTGAGTGTGCTCCTGAGTAATAATGCTTTGCTACTTCTTGTCGCGATACGTCGCGCTGCAAGGGGGGGAGAAAAACCCCTGCAATTCAGGGTGTCTGAGCACCCCTTGAATTTATTACGCAGAGTAAAATAAATAGCCTGCGCAATGTTTGATGACAATCACGTTTCGATGATCGAGCCGCGGTAACTTTGCATAAACCGGCTGTTTTTTGGCAAAAGAGAACAAAAAACGCGCACCAACCACCTTGAAACGGGAGGGAACCTTACCCGTTTCAGTGATTAATTACGAGCTTAAAAAAAATTACGCAGACAATGACCTACAGCTATAGCCTAGGTCAAAGATCACAGATCGAGGTGAAATAAGCGTGAAAAGTTGGCAGTGGTGGCTTCGGCCAGCTGTTCCAGGCTAACGCCCTTCAATACCGCCATGTATTCAGCCACATCGCGCACATAGGCGGGTTGGTTTTCTTTGCCGCGATGCGGCACCGGCGCCAGGTAAGGCGAGTCGGTTTCCACCAGAATGCGATCCAGCGGCACATAGCGCGCTACTTCACGCAGCTGTTCGGCGTTGCGGAAGGTCACGATGCCGGAGAAAGAGATGTAAAAGCCCAGATCCAGCAAAGCTTCGGCCGTGGCCAGATCTTCGGTGAAGCAGTGCAGCACGCCGCCGCAGTCCTGTGCGTTCTCTTCACGCAGGATCGCCAGCGTATCCGCGCGCGCATCGCGGGTGTGGACGATCACCGGCTTGTTCAGCTCCCGGCCAATGCGGATATGCTCGCGGAAAGAGTCCTGCTGCAGCTCAAGGTTGTCCTTCTGGTAGAAGTAATCGAGCCCGGTCTCCCCCAGCGCCACCACCTGCTCCGCCGCCGCCAGGCGACGCAGCTCGGCGTAATCATAGCCCTCTTCCAGATTGAGCGGATGCACCCCGCACGAGAAGGCCACGTCGTTGCGCTGGCCGATCAGTTCGGTCATGGAGCGGTAGCCCGGCAACGTGGTGGCGACCGCCAGCACATAGCCGACGTCGCGCGCTTTGGCCTTGGCCAGCGCATCGTCCACATTCTGGTGCAGCGTCTGATAATCCAGACTGTCAAGGTGGCAATGAGAATCGACTAACAACATAATTTTTAACTCTTTAACTTTACAGCGAGTGAGGGTGGGAATAGCCGGCGGCGCCAAGCATCTGTTCCCAGCGAAGTAACTGTTCGGTCAGCAGCAGCTCGCGATTGACGCCCACCACGCTGAGCAACTGATGGCGGCAGTTCAGCCACTGCTGCACGATCTGTTGCAACGAGGCGCTGCTCAGCAGGCTGGCCAACTGATGCACCAGCGGCTGCTGATCCTGATTCAATACATAGTGATGTGCACCCTGTTGCCACTTCATGGCGTCCACCAGCAGCGCGCACAGCCAGTGCAGGCGCTCGGCGACGTCTTCATGGTTCAGCACCGGCAACATCGACAGCATATCGCGCTGCGGCAGCGCGGCGCTCAACGCGGCGCACAGCGCACTGCGCTGCTGCCACTGCTGCGGCTGCAACAGCTGTTCGGCGGCCAGCGGCGCGCCGTCGTGCAGGCGCAGCGCCGTGAGGCGGTCCGTCTGAGAGCCGGCCGCCTGCCGGCTCAGCCACTGCAGGCTGAGCTGCTCCTCCGGGCTGGCCAAATGCCAGTACAGGCAGCGGCTGCGCAGCGTCGCCATCAGCCGCGACGGCTCACGGCAACCCAGCAGAAAATAGGTTTTCTCCGGCGGCTCTTCCAGCGTTTTAAGCAGCGCGTTGGCCGCCGCCTCGGTCAGCTGTTCCGCCTGCGGCAGCCAAATCACCTTGGCGCCGCCCTGCTGCGCGTGGGCATACAGCGTTTCAATCACCTGGCGGATCGGTTCGATGCCCAGGCTGCTCTTGCCCTTTTCCGGCGCCAGCACGTGATAATCCGGGTGGTTGCCCGCCAGCATCAGCCGACAGCTGTGACACTCGCCGCAGCTTTTTTCACCGTTGCGCTGCTGACAGATCAACCAACGGCTCAGGCCGTAGGCCAGCGCGTCGTCACCGTTGCCCGCCGCCGCGTGCAGCAGCAGCGCATGATGGCCGCGGCCCTCGGCGTACTGCCCAATCAGCTGGCGATAAGGGCCATTCAGCCACGGGTACCAGTTCATTATGCGCCTTCCTGCTGCCGCAGCCAGCGGCAGACGCAGTCGCGGATCGCCGCAGTCACCTGCTCCAGCGGCTGGGCCGCGTCAACGGTGACGATCGTTTCATCCTGCGCCGCCAGCTCGAGATAGCGCGCGCGGGTGCGTTCGAAGAACGGCAGCGCCTCCTGTTCGATACGATCCAATTGGCCGCGCGCCTGCGCGCGTTGCAGGCCGACCAGCGGCGGCAGATCGAGATAGACCGTCAGGTCCGGGCGGAAATCGCCCAGTACGGTGTCGCGCAGCGAGGCCATCAGCTGCGGATCCACGCCACGGCCGCCGCCCTGATAGGCTTGTGAAGAGAGATCGTGGCGATCGCCCACCACCCAGGCGCCACGCGCCAGGGCGGGTTTGATCACGGTTTCCACCAACTGCACGCGCGCAGCGTACAGCATCAAGACTTCGGCCTTGATGGTCGGCAATTCGCCGTCGATGCCGCGCTTGAACAGATCGCGCAGTTTCTCCGCCAGCGGCGTACCGCCAGGTTCACGGGTGAAGACGATGTCGCTGACGCCGTGTTCGCGCAACACATTGACCACCGTATCGCGCGCGGTGGTTTTACCCGCGCCTTCCAGCCCTTCGATAACAACGAATTTACTTTTCATTCTTTTCCTTTAACGCCTGACGGTACACGCGCACCGCCTGGTTATGACTCGCCAGATTGGTGGTGAAGGTATGCCCACCCTTGCCGTCAGCGACAAAATAGAGATAAGGCGTTTTGGCCGGATTGGCGGCCGCCTGCAACGAGGCCTCACCCGGCATGGCGATCGGCGTTGGCGGCAGGCCGGCGATCACATAGGTGTTATAAGGCGTCGGCGTCTCCAGATCCTTGCGCGTGATGTTGCCATTATAGCTTTCGCCCATGCCGTAGATCACCGTCGGATCGGTCTGCAGACGCATGCCGATACGCAAGCGGTTGACGAACACCGACGCCACCTTGCTGCGCTCTTCCGGGACCGCGGTCTCTTTCTCGACGATCGAAGCCATGGTCAGCAGCTCCTCCGGCGTTTTGTACGGCAGGCTGGTGTCGCGGCCGGCCCAGGCGGCCTGCAGCGCTTTGTTCATGCGCACGTGTGCGCGTTTGAGCAGCGCGATGTCGCTCATGCCGGCGGTATACTGGTAGGTATCCGGGTACAAATGCCCTTCCGGGGTTTCTCCTGCAGCAATGCCGAGCGCTGCGGCAATCTCCGCTTCGCTCTTGCCCGCCAGGGTGTGTTTCAGGTATTTGGACTGCTGCAGCACCTGCTGCCAATCACGCAGGCGTGAGCCTTCGATAAAGCGTGCGGTGAACTGCGCCTCTTTGCCGCTGGCCAACAGTTTCAGCATCTGGCGCACCGTCATGCCCGGCGTGAACCGGTAGGTACCGGCTTTAAACTCCGCCAGCTCCGGCTCCAGCTTCAGTAGCCACTGGAACCAGCGCCCGTTGTGCACCAGTTTATCGCGTACCAGTAGCCCTTCCAGCGCTACCCGGCCGGTGCCGGCCGGCAGTTTGAAGATGGTTTCTTGCTGGATAGCCAGCGGCGTATCGGCAAAGCGTTCGATCTTCTGGTAGCCCCAAAACAGCAGCGCTAATACCAGAACAACAATAACAGACAGGACCTTCAGCTTTCTTTTCTTCATCAATCAGCCATGGTTAACAGTGTGGACGCAAAAAATCATACAGCTGGCGCGAAGCATAACGCCATGATTGCGCAGCGTTTACCGGCAGCAGCGGCATCAGCGCATTGCTCACCAGCACTTCGTCGGCATCGGCCAGCGTCTCCAGCGGTTCACTGACGCAATGCAGACGGTATTCCGAGCCCGCCAGCAGCGCGATCACCCGCCGCCGCATCAGGCCCGCGACGCCGGCCTGGCTCAGATCCGGGGTAAATACCGCTTTTCCCTTACGCCAGAACAAATTAGCCGCACAGCATTCCACCAGCATACCGGCAGTGTCAAGCACCAGCGCCTCGTCGGCGGCCGTCTGGTCAAGATGCGCGCGGATCAGCACCTGCTCCAGGCGGTTCAAATGCTTCAACCCCGCCAGCAGCGGATTGCGCGCCAGCGCCACCGGGCTGAGCGCAAGCGTGATGCCCTGCTCGCGCCACTGCAAATAGTGCGCAGGGTAGCTGCTGCGGGCGACGATGCGCGTCGGGTTTTCGCACCCCGTCGGGCTGTAACCCCGCCCGCCGCTGCCGCGCGTCAGTATCGCTTTGACCACGCCGAGCGGAATTGATTCGGCCGCCAGCGCCATCTCCCGCTCGAAAGCCAGCCAATCTGTGGCAGGCAGCATCAATCGCTGCGCCGCTTGCTGCAACCGCTCCAGATGCCAGGGCAGCAGCTCGATTTTACCGTCGATAACCCGGGCGGTAGTAAAGCAGCCATCGCCGAACTGCAGGCCGCGATCGCTCGGCGCCAGCGCATCGTGGCGTTGTCCGTTAATCCAGTACATGCTTCCTCCTGTTGCCGGGTTATTTCATTACGCTCGCAGGATAACAGGCGGCGAGACGATACGCAGCCCCGCCGGCGGCCAAACGGCAGGCGTAAAAAAGCCCGGTTAAAAAACCGGGCTTTTCGTCAGCTATCCACAGCGCGAGTTATACTCGGCGGAAGATCAGCGAGCCGTTGGTGCCGCCGAAGCCGAAGGAGTTACACAAGGTGTACTCCATATCGCTGACCTGGCGCGCTTCGTGAGGCACGAAGTCCAGATCGCAACCTTCATCCGGGTTATCCAGGTTGATGGTTGGCGGTACCGCCTGATCGCGCAGCGCCAGCACGGTGAAGATGGACTCGATCGCGCCCGCCGCGCCCAACAGGTGGCCGGTCATCGATTTGGTCGAGCTCACCAGCACACGCTCTGCATCGGCGCCGAACACGGATTTCACCGCCTGCGCTTCCGCCTGGTCGCCCGCCGGCGTAGAGGTGCCGTGTGCGTTGATATAACCGATTTGTGACGGGGTCACACCGGCGTCAAGCAGGGCATTTTCCATCGCCAGCGCAGCGCCTGCGCCGTTTTCCGGTGGCGACGTCATGTGATAAGCATCGCTGCTCATCCCAAAGCCAACCACTTCGGCGTAGATTTTCGCGCCGCGTTTTTTCGCATGTTCGTACTCTTCGAGCACCATCATGCCAGCGCCGTCGCCCAGCACGAAGCCGTCACGGTCTTTATCCCACGGACGGCTCGCCGCCTGCGGATTGTCATTACGGGTGGACAGGGCGCGCGCTGCGCCAAAGCCGCCGACGCCCAATGGGGTGCTGGCTTTCTCTGCCCCACCGGCCAGCATCACGTCCGCATCATTGTAGGCAATGATACGCGCCGCATGGCCGATATTGTGCACACCTGAAGTACAGGCGGTGGCGATAGAGATGCTTGGACCACGCATGCCGTACATGATTGTCAGGTGGCCTGCAATCATATTCACGATGGTGGATGGCACGAAGAACGGACTGATTTTCCGTGGGCCACCGTTAACCAGTGAACTGTGGTTTTCTTCAATCAAACCCAGGCCGCCGATGCCGGAACCGATCGCGGCTCCAATGCGGGTGGCGTTAGCCTCGGTGATGTCCAGACCTGCATCCTGCATGGCTTGCATGCCGGCAGCGATACCGTACTGGATAAAGGCGTCCATCTTGCGCGCATCTTTGCGAGAGATGAAATCCTCAGAATTAAAATTCTTTACCAGGCCAGCAAACTTGGTCGCATAGGCAGTGGTATCGAAATGGTCGATCAGGCTGATGCCACTCTGACCGGCAAGAAGAGCGTTCCACGTGGACTCTACCGTATTGCCGACAGGAGACAACATGCCCAG
Organism: Serratia sp. LSHTC3; assembly: GCF_057197125.1. Taxonomy (NCBI): domain Bacteria; kingdom Pseudomonadati; phylum Pseudomonadota; class Gammaproteobacteria; order Enterobacterales; family Yersiniaceae; genus Serratia; species Serratia sp. LSHTC3. The sequence goes on along the minus strand of NZ_JBXUNP010000002.1, from coordinate 646,973 downwards.
TCCGGTCACAACTACTCGACGCTTAGACACGTTTGTCCTCCAGGGAGGGAAAAATATGACACTAGGGATAGAAAAAACTTAGGCGGTCGAACGACCGCCTAGATATGTTCTCTTACTGCTGGCTAGCGTTGATGAAATCAATAGCTGCCTGAACAGTAGTGATCTTCTCAGCTTCTTCGTCTGGAATCTCGGTGTCGAATTCTTCTTCCAGTGCCATTACCAGCTCAACGGTGTCAAGAGAATCAGCGCCCAGATCTTCAACGAAAGAAGCGTTGTTCAAAACTTCTTCCTGTTTAACACCCAGTTGCTCAACAATGATTTTCTTAACGCGTTCTTCGATAGTGCTCATACTCTTAAATTTCCTATCAAAACTCGCTTTCGCGATGGTTTTCGTAGTGTATAAAATGCTGAAAAAGATGCAACTAAATCCCGGCTGGTCAAACCACGATTTTACGCTATTTTGCGGTTTTTGCCTCAAATAACGCAAATGGTTTTCACATTTTTTAAATCATGTACATGCCGCCATTGACATGTAACGTTTCACCGGTGATATAGCCGGCCTCATCAGAGGCCAAAAATGCAACAGCGCTGGCGATTTCTTTAGCATCGCCCAGCCGGTTGGCTGGAACTGATGACAAAATGCCTGCGCGTTGATCATCTGTCAACGCCCGTGTCATGTCCGTCTCAATAAAGCCAGGTGCCACGACGTTGACCGTAATGCCACGAGAAGCAACTTCACGTGCCAAAGATTTGCTAAAACCAATCAGACCGGCTTTAGCCGCCGCGTAGTTCGCCTGCCCTGCGTTCCCCATGGTACCGACAACGGAACCGATGGTGATGATACGGCCAAACCGCTTTTTCATCATAGCGCGCATTACCGCTTTTGACAGGCGGAATACGGAAGTCAGGTTGGTGTCGAGGATATCCTCCCACTCATCATCCTTCATACGCATCAGCAGGTTATCACGCGTGATGCCGGCATTATTCACTAAAATGTCGATTTCGCCAAATTCGGCACGAATCGATGCCAGCACGCTGTCGATAGATTGCGCATCAACAACGTTCAACATAAACCCTTTGCCGTTTGCGCCCAGGTAGCCGCTGATCGCTTCAGCGCCACTCTCACTGGTCGCGGTGCCGATCACTTTGGCGCCGCGTGCTACAAACGTTTCTGCAATGGCTCGGCCAATACCGCGGCTCGCGCCGGTGACCAGAACGATTTTACCTTCGAAGCTCATCATTTTCCTCTTTATTGTTCAAGCGCCGCCGACAGGCTGGCGGTGTCGTTCACCGCCGCAGCCGTCAGGGTGTCAACAATACGTTTAGTCAGACCGGTCAGCACTTTGCCCGGCCCCACTTCCAGCAGCGACGTCACTCCCTGTGCTGCGATAAATTCTACGCTCTCGGTCCAACGCACCGGGCTGTAAAGCTGACGCACCAGCGCGCTGCGGATCGCTTCAGGATCGTTTTCGGTGCGTACGTCGACGTTGTTCACCACCGGCACCTGCGGCGCGTTGAAGGTGATGTCCTGCAGCGCCACGGCCAGCTTGTCGGCGGCCGGTTTCATCAGCGCGCAGTGCGAAGGCACGCTCACCGGCAGCGGCAGCGCACGTTTGGCGCCGGCGGCTTTGCAGGCGGCGCCTGCACGTTCAACCGCTTCTTTATTGCCGGCGATAACCACCTGGCCCGGCGAGTTGAAGTTGACCGGAGAAACCACCTGCCCCTGCGCGGACTCTTCGCACGCCTTGGCGATCGCGTCGTTGTCCAGACCGATGATGGCGTACATCGCGCCGGTGCCTTCCGGCACCGCTTCCTGCATCAGCTTGCCGCGCAGCTCGACCAGACGGATCGCCGCCTTGAAGTCCAGCACGCCGGCGCAGACCAGCGCCGAGTACTCGCCCAGGCTGTGGCCCGCCATCAGCGCAGGCGCTTTACCGCCCTGCTGCTGCCACACGCGGAAAATCGCCACCGAAGCGGCCAACAGAGCCGGTTGGGTCTGCCAGGTTTTGTTCAGTTCTTCCGCCGGACCTTGCTGCACCAGCTGCCACAGGTCGTAACCCAGGGCGGAAGAAGCCTCGCCAAAGGTTTCTTCGACGATCGGGAACTGGGCGGCCAACTCGGCCAGCATGCCAACGGTCTGCGACCCCTGGCCCGGGAAAACAAAAGCAAATTGCGTCATTTTTTCTTCCTGTCCAAATCAGAAACGAACCAGCGCCGAGCCCCAGGTAAAGCCGCCGCCGAAGGCTTCCAACAGCACCAGTTGGCCACGCTGAATTCGCCCGTCGCGCACGGCTTCGTCCAGTGCGGAAGGCACCGAGGCGGCAGAGGTGTTGCCGTGACGATCGAGCGTCACCACCACTTTGTCCATCCCCATGCCCAGTTTTTTCGCCGTTGCGCTGATGATGCGCAGGTTGGCCTGGTGCGGCACCAGCCAATCCAGCTCGCTGCGGTCCATGTTGTTGGCCTGCAGCGTCTCGTCGACGATGCGCGCCAGCTCGGTGACCGCAACCTTGAAGACTTCGTTGCCCGCCATGGTGACATAGGCCGGCTTGTCTTGATTCTGGCGATCCTTATATGGCAGCGTCAGCAGGTTGCCGTAGCTGCCGTCGGCATGCAGATGGGTAGACAGAATGCCCGGCTCTTCAGACGCCCCCAGCACCACCGCCCCTGCGCCATCACCAAACAGGATGATGGTGCCGCGATCTTCAGGATCCAGCGTGCGTGACAACAGATCTGCGCCGATCACCAACGCATGTTTGACCGCGCCGTTTTTCACGTACTGATCGGCCACGCTGAGCGCGTAAGTAAAGCCGGCGCAGGCCGCAGCCAGATCGAACGCCGCGCAGTCTTTGATACCCAGCATGTCTTGCACCAGGCACGCCGCGCTCGGGAACGCGTGCGTATTCGTGGTGGTCGCCACCACGATCAGCCCGATGTCTTCTTTAGCCACACCTGCCATTTCCAGCGCTTTTTCAGCGGCCTGGAAGCTCATCGTCGCAACGGTTTCATCCGCGGCGGCGATGCGACGTTCGCGGATACCGGTACGCGTGACGATCCACTCGTCAGAGGTATCCACCATTTTTTCCAAATCAGCATTGGTGCGCACTTGTACGGGCAAATAACTCCCCGTACCGAGAATCTTTGTATACATGTACGATCAGTCACTCTTAGGTAATACAGCCTCAAGGCGCGCAGCAATCCTTTCCGGGACTTGCCGCTGCACCGCCTGCACAGCCTGTTCGATTGCGACTGCAAACGCGTGAGGGTTCGCAGCGCCGTGGCTCTTGACTACGGTGCTGCGCAATCCTAACAGACATGCGCCATTATACTGGTCGGGGTTCAGGTGGCCGAACCGCTTAACCACCCGTTTTTGCAACCAACGGCCCAACAATTTCAGCCACCACGCTCGCTTGTTTCCGTCGCCGGACGATTTCAGCAGCGATAAGAACACCCTGACCACCCCTTCCATGGTTTTCAGGGTGACGTTGCCCACGAAGCCATCACAAACCAACACGTCGGTCTTGCCGGTGAGCAGTTCGTTTCCTTCCAGGTAACCAATATAGTTGATTGCCGGAGTATTTTTTAGCACAGCGGCCGCTTCGCGGATATTATCCAGGCCTTTGGTCTCTTCTTCGCCAATATTCAGCAGCGCCACCCGCGGTTGCGCAATGCCGATCACCTCTTTCGCCATCACCGCACCCATCACGGCAAACTGCACCAGCATGGTGCTGTCGCACTCAACGTTGGCGCCCAGATCCAGCACCACGGTTTTGCTGCGTTGCTGGTTCGGGATCGCCGTCATCAGCGCCGGGCGCTCGATGCCTTCCAGCGGCTTGACCAGCAGCTTCGCCAATCCCATCAGCGCACCGGTATTGCCGGCGCTGACGCACCCCTGCGCGTTGCCGCTGCTGAGCTGTTCGAGCGCAATGCGCATCGACGTGCCGCGACTGGCGCGTATCGCTTGTGAAGGTTTGGCGTCGCCGGCGATCACGGACACGGCGGGCACGACTTGCAGACGCTCCAGAAGAACCGGATCGGCGTGGGCAAGCAAGGGAGAGATGACGTCGGGATTGCCGACCAGCAGGAGATGAAGCTGTAAATTAGAGGCCAGTGCCTGCAACGAAGCAGGCACTGTGACGCAGGGACCGAAGTCCCCGCCCATTGCATCTAACGCCAGGGTTAGACGAGTCAAGGTATCGCTACTTAGCCGATAACCTTGCGACCGCGGTAGAAACCGTCGGCAGTGATGTGGTGACGACGGTGAGTTTCACCGGATACTTTGTCTACAGACAGAGTAGTCGTGGTCAGAGCATCGTGAGAACGACGCATGCCACGCTTGGAACGGGTTGGTTTATTCTGTTGTACGGCCATGGACCTTACTCCTCAATTACTTACGCTTTAAACTGGCTAATACGGCAAACGGATTCGGTTTCTCCGCCTCAGGAGGCAGTTGGCCAAATACCATGTCCGCTTCGGACACTTCACAGTGTTCAGATTCATGTACCGGAACGACAGGCAGTGAAAGAATAATTTCGTCTTCAATCATTGCCAACAGATCGACTTCGCCAAACTCGTCAACTTCGATCGGTTCGTACGCTTCCGGTAATGCCTCAGCCTGCTCATCATTGACGACCGGGCTAAAACAATATGTTGTGTGAACCTGATGTTCGAACGGGACTCCACAGCGTTGGCACATCAACGTTACCGTGACGTCCGCATGCCCTGTTATCACCGCGAGGCTTTGATTGTCGATATTGAACGACAACGACACCTCGACATCACTGTCCACACTGACCACGGAGTCGGCAACACGAGTAACCTGCTCAGGCGCATAGACACCAGCATAGTCCAGGCGTTTCTGAGCGGTACGTACCGCATCAATGGTCAAGGGTAATTTTACCTTTTGCATAGGGCGCGCATATTAACTTTGTAACGACATAGAGTCAAAGAAAAAGGCCGTAAAACGGCTCCTTTCACCAATATTCGCTTCCACAGCGGCCGACAGTTTAAAATGCCGTACCCATTTACGCTACGGTTTGCGAAAAAAATTATGCAGAGATTGCTTTTAGCCTCCACCTCCCCCTATCGAAAAATGCTGCTGGAGAAGCTGCAGCTGCCGTTCGACTGCGCCGCACCGGAGGTGGATGAAACCCCCTTGCCCGGCGAAAGCGCCGAAGCGCTGGTGCTGCGCCTGGCGGCGGCGAAGGCTCAGGCGTTGGCCCTCGCCTATCCCGAGCATCTGATCATCGGCTCCGATCAGGTCTGCGTGATCGATGGCAACATCACCGGCAAGCCCCATACCGAGGAAAACGCCCGCGCGCAGCTGCGGCAGGCCAGCGGCCAGGCCGTGACTTTCTATACCGGCCTGGCGCTGTACAACGGCCGCAGCAAGCAGCTGCAAGCCTTGTGCGAGCCGTTTCACGTGCATTTTCGCGCGCTAAGCGAAGCGGAGATAGCCGCCTATGTGCGTCTGGAGCAACCGCTGAACTGCGCAGGCAGTTTCAAGAGCGAGGGATTGGGGATCGCGCTGTTCGACAGGCTGGAAGGCCGGGATCCGAACGCCCTGATCGGCCTGCCGTTGATCGCGCTGTTGGACATGTTGCGGGCTGAAGGCATCAACCCGCTGGTGTGACGCAGATTACTTGGCCGCCTGCCGGCGCAGCACCTGCAGGCAGTGGCGCAGTTCTTCGTCCATCGGCGCTTCGATGCGCATCGTTTCGCCGGTGGCCGGATGCTCAAAGCGCAGCGCCGCGGCGTGCAGGAACAGCCGCTTCAGGCCGGTACCCGCCAGTTGACGATCGAACTCGCGATCGCCATAGCGATCGTCAAAGGCGATCGGGTGCCCGGCATGCAGAGTGTGCACGCGGATCTGGTGAGTACGCCCGGTGATCGGGCTGGCCTTCACCAGGGTGGCGAATTCGTAACGCTCTTCTACCTTGAAGCGGGTTTCCGAAGGCTTGCCTTCGCTGTTGACGCGCACGATACGTTCGCCGCTTTGCAGAATATTTTTCAGCAACGGCGCCTGTACGGCCTTGCAGTGCGATTGCCACTGGCCGCGCACCAGCGCCAGATAATCCTTCTGCATGCCCTTCAGCCGCAGTTGCTCATGCAGCGAACGCAGCGCGGAACGCTTCTTGGCCACCAACAGCACGCCGGAGGTATCGCGATCGAGCCGATGCACCAGCTCCAGGAAACGGGCCTCAGGGCGCAGCGCCCGCAGCCCTTCAATCACGCCGAAGCTCAGGCCACTGCCGCCGTGCACCGCGGTGCCGGAAGGCTTGTTGAGGATCAGCAGGTGGTCATCTTCATACAGAATGCAGTCGGCCAGCGCCGCCACCTTATCCAGCTTGGCCGACACTGGCGTCTCTTCGCGCTCGGCCACGCGCACCGGCGGCACGCGCACCACGTCGCCGGCCGCCAATTTGTATTCGACCTTGATGCGCCCTTTATTAACCCGCACCTCACCTTTACGCACGATGCGATAAATCATGCTCTTCGGCACGCCTTTCAGGCGAGCGAGCAGAAAGTTGTCGATTCTCTGACCGGCTTCGTCGTCGGAAATCGTGATGAATTGTACTGCTGGATTGTTCGTTTTCATGGTGCGGGATTCTAAATAGAGCGCGTGAATAGCGCCACATCTTTTTCTGTGCTTAACTGTCTCTCTGACGGCGGGCGAAACCCCAGCGGACAATAAGGCAGCAAGCCGATTTGAACGTTTGCGATTTCTTCCGCAGTTAAGGAAAAGTCACCTTGCTATAACGGCATCAGCAGTGGAATAATGCAGTCACTTTCCGCGTTGATTCTCGTTAAACAGGGAAAACGGTGGAATTATAAAATTTGTCTGATCGCGCAAAAACGCAGCAATGGCGTAAGACGTAATGCGAAATCAAACAATTAGCGGGCTGCGGGTTGCAGCTTGGCCGGCAAATGGAATCAGATCTGTCGACGTAAATCAGAGGCTATTCCCCTAGTAAAAGTGCTGTCTTTCACAAAGAAAAGCAGGCTTACCGAGATAATGCGCCCCTATGCAGGCGACAACCGTGAGGTTGACGACTTTGCGAGAAGACACGGGGCTTTCGGTTTAACTCCGGCCATGAGGTTATTTTGCCCGCAGCTTTGTCGATAATGTAAAAATAACGAGTAAGTTAAGATGAAAAGAATGTTGATTAACGCAACTCAGCAGGAAGAGTTGCGTGTTGCCCTCGTAGATGGACAGCGGCTGTATGATTTGGATATCGAAAGTCCGGGTCATGAGCAGAAAAAAGCGAATATTTACAAAGGCAAAATCACCCGCATTGAACCAAGTCTTGAAGCAGCGTTCGTGGATTACGGCGCAGAACGACATGGTTTCCTCCCCCTTAAAGAAATCGCCCGCGAATACTTCCCTAGCAATTACTCTTCCCATGGTCGCCCAAACATCAAAGATGTGCTGCGCGAAGGCCAGGAAGTCATTGTTCAGGTAGACAAAGAAGAACGTGGCAACAAAGGCGCCGCCTTGACCACCTTCATCAGCCTGGCGGGCAGCTATCTGGTGTTGATGCCGAACAACCCGCGCGCCGGCGGTATTTCTCGCCGCATCGAGGGTGACGATCGCACCGAGCTGAAAGAAGCGCTCTCCTCGCTGCAGCTGCCGGACGGCATGGGCCTGATCGTTCGCACCGCGGGCGTAGGCAAATCCGCCGACGCGCTGCAGTGGGATCTTTCCTTCCGTCTGAAGCACTGGGAAGCGATTAAAAAAGCCGCCGAAGGCCGCCCTGCGCCGTTCCTGATCCACCAGGAAAGCAACGTTATCGTGCGCGCCTTCCGCGACTACCTGCGCCCGGACATCGGCGAAATCCTGATCGACAACCCGAAAATTCTCGATCTGGCCAAAGAGCACATCGCTGCGCTGGGTCGCCCGGATTTCAGCAGCAAAATCAAACTGTACAGCGGTGAAATTCCCCTGTTCAGCCACTACCAGATCGAATCGCAGATCGAATCCGCCTTCCAGCGCGAAGTGCGCCTGCCGTCCGGCGGCTCGATCGTCATCGACAGCACCGAAGCGCTGACCGCCATCGACATCAACTCCGCGCGCGCAACCCGCGGCGGCGACATCGAAGAGACGGCGTTCAACACCAACCTGGAAGCGGCGGACGAGATCGCTCGCCAGCTGCGCCTGCGCGACCTCGGCGGCCTGATCGTCATCGACTTCATCGACATGACGCCGGTACGCCACCAGCGCGAAGTGGAAAACCGCCTGCGTGACGCCGTGCGCCAAGACCGCGCGCGCATCCAAATCGGCCGCATCTCCCGCTTCGGCCTGCTGGAAATGTCGCGTCAGCGCCTCAGCCCGTCGCTGGGCGAGTCCAGCCACCACGTGTGCCCACGCTGTAACGGCACCGGCACCATTCGCGACAACGAATCGCTGGCGCTGTCCATTCTGCGCCTGATCGAAGAAGAAGCGCTGAAGGAAAACACCAAAGAAGTTCACGCTATCGTGCCGGTTCAGGTCGCTTCGTACCTGCTGAACGAAAAGCGCGAATCCGTCAGCGCGATCGAAAAACGCCAGGGCGGCGTGAAAGCCGTCATCGTGCCGAACGATCAGATGCAAACCCCGCACTACTCGGTGCTGCGCGTGCGCAAGGGCGAGGAAACCTCTACCCTCAGCTACCTGCTGCCGAAGCTGCACGAAGAAGACATGGAGCGCCCGCTGGAAGATGCGCCGATGGAACGCAAGCGTCCGGAGCAACCGGCCCTGGCTTCCTTCTCGCTGTCCGCCGATGCGCCGCCGCCGGCTGAAGAGCCCGTCGCCGTGACCAAACCTGTCGCTGCCGCCGCCAAGGCGAAAGCCGCAGCGCCGGTCGCCGCCAAGCAGGGCTTCCTGGGCCGCCTGTTCGGTGGTCTGAAGAGCCTGTTCGCCGGTGAAGAACAACCTGCCGTCGAAGAAGCCAAACCGGCCGAAACGCCGAAAGCGGAAGGCAACGGTGAAAACCGTCGTCAGGATCGTCGCGGTCAGCGCCGCCAAGGCACCGGCCGTAAAGAGCGCGGTGAGCGTGGCGATCGTCCTGAACGCGGCGAGCGTAAAGAGCGCGGTGAAGGCCGTGACAATCGCGAGCGCGACAACCGTGAACCGCGTGAGAACCGTGAAGGCCGTGAATCGCGTGAGTCCCGCGATGAGCAGCGTCGTAACCGCCGCAACCAGCAGCAGAACGCGCCGGTAGCGGAGGAAACCACTTCGGAAGAAAGCGCTAAAGCGCCGCGCGAAGATCAGCAGCAGCGTCGTGAGCAGCGTGCTGAACGCCAGCGTCGCCGTCAGGAAGAGAAACGTCAGGCTCAGCAGGAAGTGAAAGCGCTGGAAAGCGTTGAAGCGGTCGAGAGCACCGACGAAGAGCAGGAAGAACGCCAGCAGCAGAACATGCAGCGCCGTCAGCGCCGCACGCTGACGCAGAAAGTGCGTATCCTGTCTGCCGAAGAAGAGCTGCAGCGTGCAGCGGAAGAGCTGTTGGCGCCGAAAGCGCCGGTAGCGAAAGCCGAAGACGTGCAGCCGACCGCCGACGATAGCGTCAAGCTGCTGCCGGAAACCGTTGCCGCACAGCCGGAAGACGATGCCCAGGGTGAAAACCGCGGCAACGGCGAAGGCATGCCGCGCCGCTCCCGTCGTTCACCGCGTCACCTGCGCGTCAGCGGCCAGCGCCGCCGTCGTTACCGCGATGAGCGTTACCCGCTGCAATCTCCAATGCCGCTGGCGGGTGCCTTCGCTTCGCCGGAAATGGCATCGGGCAAAGTCTGGGTAAGCTACCCGGTCGCTCAGGTTGAAGAAGCCGAAGTGCAGACCGAAGCCGTAGAGCAGGCACCGGTTGTCGCCGCAGCGGTTGAACAACACAACGTTGCCGTGGAAGAAACCCAGGCCGCGGCCAGCGTCAACGAACCGGCACCAGAAGCCGCCGTTGAAACTGCCGCCGTCACCGTAACGGAAGAAGCTGCAGCCGTAGCGCCTGTCGTTGCTATCCCGGCCGAGGAAACCCCGGCGCCGGCGGAAGCCGCGGTTGAAGAGCCGAAAGTGGAAGAGACTGCCCCGGCAGTGGAAGCCGAGCCGGTAGTTGAAACCGTTGCTGCAGAGCCTGTAGTTGAAGCTAAGTCGGTCGAGGACGAGCCTGTGGTCGAAACTGCGCCGGTAGAAGCCACGCCAGCGAAAGAAACGCCAGTGGTAGAAGCTGCACCTACGGCGGCGGCCGTGGAAGCCGCTCCGGTGGAAACAGCCCCTGCGCCAGTGGTTGCTCAGCAGCCGGCGCCGGTGAAAGCCGTGCAGAACGTGCTGTACAAACACATCGCCACTGCACCGATGACCAAAGCGCCGGCACCAGCCTATGTACCGGAAGAACGCAAGCACAGCGACTGGCAGCGCCCTTCCTTCAACTTCGAAGGCAAAGGCTCCGCAGGCGGCCATTCGGCGGTGAGCCAGGCAACCGCGCCGGCCACCAAACCGCAGCCGGTTAACGAATAAGTTAATCTGCACCCCTAAAAAAACCCGCCATCGGCGGGTTTTTTCTTGCCTGTAAAATACTCAGGCGATCTTCTTCAGTTTTTTGATGTCCAGAACATCCAACTTGCCGTCAAGCCGGCTGACGAACTGCTGAAAATGCGCCGTCTCATTATGCTTATCCAGCGCTTCGCTGCTGGCCCAACGCTCAAAGAACACGAAAACACCCGGCTTTTCCAGATCGCGATGCAAGTCATATTGCAGGTTGCCCAACTCCTGGCGGCTCGGCTCGATAATGTCGTGCACCGCTTCGCTGACGGCGGCTTCAAATCCCGCTTTCGCTTGCAGGGTGGCGATAACGCGTACTTCCATTGCTTTCTCCCTTTCCACTTGATGAAGGTCGACGGTATTGGCGTCGGCATCGTTGAAATCCCGGTTACTATGCGCCCGCCGCGCTATTGATTTCAACTTGTCGGCAACAAACAGATGCATCTGCGGCACTTTCCGCTTATCCTTACACCCCGGCGTGAATAAACCCATTATTCGCTTTTCATTAGACGTATTTGACCGCCGGAGCCTAGCTAGATGACCGCACAACCTCAAGTTCTGAAAATCCGCCGCCCAGACGACTGGCATATCCACCTGCGTGACGATGAAATGCTGAAAACGGTGGTGCCCTATACCAGTCAGGTATTTGGCCGGGCGATCGTGATGCCGAACCTGGTTCCGCCCGTAACGACCGTGGCCGCCGCGCGCGCCTACCGCGATCGCATTCTGGCGGCGGTCCCGCAGGGGCACAACTTCACTCCGCTGATGACCTGCTACCTGACCAACTCCCTGGCGGCCAGTGAACTGGTCAACGGCTTCGAGCAAGGGGTGTTTACTGCCGCCAAGCTGTATCCGGCCAACGCCACCACCAACTCCAGCCACGGCGTCAGCGACGTGACTGGTATTTACCCGCTGTTCGAACAGATGCAAAAAATCGGCATGCCTTTGCTGATCCACGGCGAAGTGACCGATCCCGCCGTCGATATCTTCGACCGCGAGGCGCGCTTTATCGAACAGGTGATGGAACCGATTCGCCAGCATTTCCCTGAGCTGAAGATCGTCTTCGAGCACATCACCACCAAGGAAGCGGCGCAATATGTGCAGGCAGGCAATCGTTTCCTCGGCGCCACCATCACGCCGCAGCACCTGATGTTCAACCGCAACCACATGCTGGTCGGTGGCATTCGCCCTCACCTGTTCTGCTTGCCGATCCTCAAGCGCAATGTCCACCAGGAGGCGCTGCGTCAGGCGGTGGCCAGCGGCTCGGACCGCTTCTTCCTTGGCACCGACTCCGCGCCGCACCTCAAGCACCGTAAAGAGTCCAGCTGTGGCTGCGCCGGCTGCTTCAACGCGCCGAATGCCATCCCGGCTTACGCCGCCGTGTTCGAACAACTCGGCGCGTTGGAACACTTTGAAGCCTTCTGTTCGCTCAACGGCCCGCGCTTCTATGGCCTGCCGCTCAACGAAGACTTCATCGAACTGCAGCGCGTGCCAACCACCCAGCCGGAAGAGATCGCCCTCGGCAATGAATCCGTGATCCCCTTCCTGGCGGGTGAAACCCTGAACTGGTCGCTGAAAGACTGATATTTTTGCTTCGCCCTCTTGCCCCCGCACTCGGTTAACTGTATAAATAAACAGTAAATCGCTTCGGGGGCAATTATGCGTGTTGAAGTCACTATAGATAAAACCCGGCCGCTGCCGGCGGGCGCCATTGAGGCGCTGACCGGTGAACTGGGCAAGCGGGTCAACCGCCAGTTTCCAGACGCCGTCGTGCACGTACGTTATGCCGGCGCCAACGGGCTCTCCGTGCTGGGGGGCGCCAAAACCGACCGGGATCTGATCGAGGAAATCCTTCAGGAAACCTGGGAAAGCGCAGACGAATGGTTTAGCGCAGAATAACACTGCAATGCTGTTTTTGCCGGGGGTCGCTCTCCGGCTTTTTTGTTTCTGGCGCCCTGCCCATTCATCGCTTACCCTTACTCTGGAACAAAATCCGCCTCAGCGCTGTATTTAACGCAAAGGAGCAAGCATGGCCCCGGACAAGGTGAAATCCGAAGACGCAATGACGTTTGGCGAACTGCTGGCGCTGATAGCCGATCAGAAAAGGCGCTTGAACGTACTGGAAGTGGCTTTTTCTTATCTGGCCTTCAGCCTGGATGACAAAGCCAACCAACGGCTGATCCACAGCCTGAAGCTGGAATCGCACAGCCAGAATCGCGATGCCGAAACGCAAAAGCATTTCGCCCATTTGGCCGAAGAGCTGGAAAAATGTCTGCATGGCGCATCGCCGCCTGCCGACGCGGAATAACGCGCTGCGCTCTGCTCATCCACTGCTGCACATACAAATTTGTAGAATAATTGTTCAAATAAATATTTATTTTGCAAATTTCGGTGACAACCCTCTCCACCGTTGAAAGCGGATGCGTATACTGTAATTGCTCTCATGATGATGAGCCGCATTGATCCTCGTTAGTCACTCACGGTAGTTACTACTCAATAAGGGGTCTTTATGGACAGAAATGATGAAGTAATTCAGACGCACCCGCTTGTCGGTTGGGATATCAGTACTGTCGACGTTTACGACGCCATGATGATACGCCTTCATTACCTGTCTTCACTAGACCAAACGCCCGAAGAAGCCCAAGTAGACCGAACGCTTTGGCTGACTACAGATGTCGCCCGTCAATTAATCAATATTTTAGAGGCCGGCATCGCCAAGATTGAAGCTACGGATTACCAGGATCTTGATCGCAGAAAACATTGATTCATCGTCCCCTAACCCTAAGGCGCCGTGACCGTTCCCGGCGCCTTTTTCTTTGCCTTTCACCGTTCAATCAGTGCATTGCGCTCGCCAACCTTTTATCATGGGGCGATAAGCAATCGCTATCAGAGAGGGTGGGCACGTGGAATATGATTTGATCGTGGTGGGCAGCGGTTCAGTCGGCGCGGCGGCAGGGTATTACGCTACCCGGGCCGGCTTGAAAGCGCTGATGATCGACAGCGCCATTCCTCCACACCGCAACGGCAGCCATCACGGCGATACCCGCATCATTCGTCACGCTTACGGCGAAGGTGAAAAGTACGTGCCGCTGGTGCTGCGTGCGCAGGCGCTGTGGAATGCGCTGATTCAGCAATCCGGTGAAGAACTGTTCCAGTCGTGCGGCGTACTCAACCTGGGGCCGCAGCACTCCGAATTCATTCGCAATGCTCAGCAGAGCGCGCAAAAGTTTCGCCTGAATGCGCAAACCCTCAGCGCCGAACAGATCGCTCAACGCTGGCCGGAATTCCGCGCGCCGGAAGGTTACGTCGGCGTCTTCGAGCCAGACGCCGGCTTCCTGCGCTCCGAACAGGCGGTTGCCAGCCTGATCAAACTGGCGAAAGAGGCCGGCTGCAGCCAGCTGTTCAACTGCCCGGTCAGCGCGGTGAACCCGATTGATGGCGGCGTTGAGATCGTCACCGGCGAAGGGCGTTTCACGGCGCGAAAAGCGGTGGTCACCGCAGGCACCTGGGTGAAAGCGCTGTTGCCGCAGCTGCCTATCGCGCCATTGCGCAAGGTATTCTCCTGGCATCAGGCGGACGGCCGCTACAGCGTGAACAATCGCTTCCCGGCCTTTACCGTCGAAGCGCAGGACGGCACGCACTATTACGGCTTCCCGGCGGATAACGATGGCCTGAAAGTGGGCAAACACGACGGCGGCCAGCCGATGGATGCCCCCGAACAGCGCAAACCCTTCGGCAGCTACGCCAGCGACGGCACGGAAGTTTTCTCCTTCCTGCGGCAATTTTTGCCGGGTGTAGGCGTATGTTTACACGGCGAAGCCTGCAGTTATGATATGAGCCCCGACGAAGATTTTATTATCGATACCCTGCCGGATTGCGATCGCCTGATGGTCATCAGCGGATTGAGCGGCCACGGCTTCAAGTTCGCCAGCGCACTGGGCGAGATCGCCGCGCTGTTCGCGCAGGACAAAGCGCCGCCGGTTGACCTCTCCAGCTTTGGTCTGAAGCGATTCAGCTAAGCGAAGGATTTCGCTGTCCACGTTCCCGTCGCGCCCTGGACAGCGAAATCTGCCGGTTACAATTTATTAACCTGCTAACTCTTTTAAATACCAAGTAAAAATTCTGATAACGGAAATTTCTTGCATTCAGCATTTGAATTTCCGAATTGAACACTTGCAGTGTAAGTCCTATTTTACAGAAGATATGCTCCATCGGCTTTCAACAAGGACGTCACCATGAAACTACTTGTCGTGGACGAATGCTGCTTCACCCGGGTCGGTATAGCCAGCTACTTTGCTGATAGTGGGATTACGACGATCAAGTGCTGCCACAGCATTGAATACGCTACGCCGCTGTTGGCCAGCTTTCAGCCGAGCCACATTCTGGTGAACCTCAGCAACCAATGCCGCTATAACGAAGCGGACGCACAGCTGCAGGCATTTATGGAAGCCAGCCAGTCCGCCTTGCTGTTTATCTATCTCGATACACCTTATCCTTACAGCGAAGCGCCAATGCGCATTGCCGATAATGCCTTTCTGTTCAATAAAAGCATTCTGCCGCTCACCTTACGCACGCTGCGCGAAAATCCGCTGGCGCTGGCCGATGACGGCGAAGAGCGTTCCCTGTTCAGCCCACAGGAACTGACGGTAATGAAATATTGGATGGCGGAAATGCCCAACTACCGTATCGCGAAAAAGCTGCAGATCAGCTCGCATACGGTGTACGTGCACAAGCGTCACATCACGGAGAAGATCAACGCGCGCAACCGGCTGGAGTTCTACTCGCTGTATAACGTGCTGCGCTATTTCTACCCACCGAGCACGCCAACCAATTCGACGCCGCTGGCGCTGCTGGCGGTATAACATCAAGCCTGCGATAACGCAGGCTTTTTTATCGCCGCTCTTCCAGCACTCACGCGCGGCGCGCTGTAAAAGACGCCGAGAAAAGGACTATAATCAAGGGTCCTTCTCTTCAGGCGGCTGAAATGTTAAACCGAATACTGGCGGCTATCGTCAACAATGTGCGTGAGCACCTGGTGCTTTACCTTTGTCTGTGGCTGGTGCTGCTGGCGTTGGATGTCTATTTCTTCTTCGTCATGTAAGCCATGCCGCCGTTATTTCCCCGATTGAGCTTCAGCCGCTTCGGCGATCCCACCCAGGTGCTGGAATTGCAGCAGATGAGCAGACCGCTGCTGCGCCCCGGGCAGCGGTTATTGCAGATGCGCTATGCCCCGATCAACCCTTCCGATCTGATCCCGATCCACGGCCAATACGCGCACCGCACCGCCCTGCCGCAGGTGCCGGGATATGAAGGCGTAGGCATCATCGTCAATTCGCAGAATGGGCATTCAACGGGCCGACGCGCGCTGGCGGTAGCGGGTAACGGCAGTTGGCAAACCTTCGTCACGCTGCCTGAGGATCGGGTGGTCTGGGTGCCGGACGACATCGACGACGCCTGCGCAGCGCAAATCTATATCAACCCGCTCACCTGCTGGGTGCTGTTGACGCAATGGCTGCCGCTCAACGCCGGCGACGTACTGCTGCTCAACGGCGGCGGCTCCGCTGTCAGCCTGCTGCTGGCGCAGCTGACGGCGCTGCGCGGCATTCGTCTGGCGGTCGTGGTGCGCAACGTCGCTCATTGCCAGGCTTTACTGGCCGCCGGCGCCTGGCGCGTTATCGAAGCGCCGCAGCTGGTGGAAATGACGAATTTTGGCGCCCGTGCGGCCATCGACTGCATCGGTGGAGAAGACGGATTGCAATTGGCGCGGACGGTGCGCTCCGGCGGCGATTTTGTGGCGCTGGGCCTGCTGAGCGGCCGCCAGGTAGACTGGCGGCGCGTGGTGGACGAGTTAAAGCTGCGCGCTTCGCTGTTCCACCTGCGCAAATGGAACGCACAGGCGACGCCGGCGCAATGGCAGATGGCGTTTTATCAGTTGTTCCAGCTGCTGCGACGCGGCCAGCTGGCGCTGCGCCCACCCGCCGCGATTTATCCTTTGTGTCAGTACGCAGCGGCGCTGCAGCATGCCGCACAACCCGGCGTGAGCGGAAAAATCTTCCTCACTCCGGCGCCGCCGGAGGCTGGCGCGGCGGGCGGCCGTCTCCCAGGATAACCGCCAGCCGATAGCCGCCCTCGGTGGTCTCCAGCGCGATGCGCGCCACGATCGTCAGCGGCACCGACAGCAACATGCCCACCGGGCCGAGCAGCCAGCCCCAGAAGATCAGCGACAGGAACACCACCAGCGTCGACAGCCCCAGCCCGCGCCCCATCACGCGCGGCTCGAGGATATTGCCGATCACCATGTTGACAGCGATAAAGCCGCCCGCCACCACCAGCGCATCCCCCAATCCGTTGAACAGCAGCGCCTGAATCAGCGGCGGAATGGCGGCCAACACCGAGCCGATATTGGGAATATAGTTGAGCAGAAACGCCAGCAGCCCCCAGATAAAGGCAAAACGCACGCCGACCGCCGCCAGGAAGATCCAGACGATCACCCCGGTGGCCAGGCTGATGATGGTTTTAATCACCAGATAGCGCGTCACGCCGTCCAGCGCCCGCCGCATCGCGGCGAGCCCCTCGTTCGGCTTATCCAGCGCCTGCTGCAGCTTGTAAGGCAGCAGCTGCACTTCGAACAGCATAAACACCACGGTCATCAGCAGCAGGAAGACGTTGGTCATGGCGCCAGACAGGTGCCCCAGCATGCGGGTGACCAGATTCATCGCCGCGCTGGGATCGACATACTGCAGCATCGCTTCGCTGGAGAGGCTGATATTGAAGCGATCGGCGTAATGCTGCAGCTCGCGCAGCTTCTCGATCATCATGCCGCGGTACTGAGGCAGCGAGCGGGCGAATTCGTTCAGCGAAGCACCCAGCATGCCGATAAACAGCATCACGACCACGATCACCGCCGTCAGCAGCAGCGTCACCCCGACGATACGCGGCACCCGCTTGCGTTCCAGCATCGCCACCAGCGGGTTCAACACCATAGCGAGAAATACCGCCAGCAAAAACGGCACCACGATGTCGGCGGCGGCTTTCACCCCGGCCAAAATGATCACCAACATCGCCAGCAGGACGGCCAGACGCAGGCTGCTGTCGGTCACGCGGGTTCGGCCCATGACGTTTCCTTGTTATTTCACTGGGTTAACCGGCCTCATGGGGCCGTCTCTTGGCGCTAATGGTAGCAAAATCCGCCGCTGCACCGCAGGGGATTTAGCGCAACCGTTCGATGAAACTAATATTTTCGCCCTTCTCTCGTCGCAAGAAATAGGCATAACCTTTGCCAACAAATAATCCCGCCGGGCAATTCATGCAGAATTTACGTAAAATGACAAAAGCTGACGTTAATAAAGAATAATCCTAACTTTCAACAACTAGCATAAATTTATGTGAGCAAAACAATATCATCTTCAACGATTTATCTGATTAACTCCCAACATCTCAAACAAATTCACTGACTAATATTTCTAAGAAGTAACATAGTTAAATTTATTATTGATTTTATGTTTCCTAAAGTTTAATTATTGCAGCCAGCCAATCGGTAATCGAAGGAAACAGGATGCTCTGGAAAAATACCGCCGATCGTTTCGGCCATGTGTCAGTGTTGATCCACTGGCTGGTGGCGTTGACGGTGTACGGCATGTTCGCGCTCGGCCTGTGGATGGTCACGCTGGGCTATTACGACGTCTGGTACCACCAGGCGCCGGAGATCCACAAAAGCATCGGCACGCTGCTGTTCATCGTGATGGTGATCCGCGTGATCTGGCGCTTTGTCTCACCGCCACCCAAGCCGCTGGCCAGCTATGGCCGCCTCACTCGCGTCAGCGCCATCCTCGCGCATCTGGCGCTGTACGCCGTGCTGTTCGGCATTCTGATCAGCGGCTATCTGATCTCCACCGCCGACGGTCAACCGATCAGCGTGTTCGGCTGGTTCAACGTGCCCGCCACCGTGACCGGCATGGCGGAACAGGCCGACACCGCCGGCGCCATACACCTTTACCTGGCCTGGGCCGTGGTAGTGCTCTCGGTACTGCACGGGCTGGCCGCGCTTAAACATCACTTTATCGATCGTGATGTCACTTTGAAACGGATGCTGGGTAGCAGCGCCGATTAACCTTTGGATTTATGGAGATTGCTATGTTGAAAAAGACCGTATTGGGCCTGACCGCAGGCGCCCTGCTGCTGAGCGCCGGTTCCGCACTGGCGGCGGACTACAAGATCGACAAACAGGGCCAGCACGCCTTTATCGAGTTCCGCATCCAGCATCTGGGCTACAGCTGGCTGTACGGCAGCTTTAAAGACTTCGACGGCGGCTTCACCTTCGACGAAAAAGATCCTTCGAAGGACAAGGTCAACGTGACCATCAATACCGCCAGCGTCGACACCAACCATGCCGAGCGCGACAAGCACCTGCGCAGCGCCGAATTCCTCAACGTGGAGAAGAACAAGCAGGCCAAGTTTGAATCCACCGAAGTGAAGAAAAACGGCGACGGTTATGCGGTGGTCGGCAACCTGACGCTGAACGGCGTCACCAAACCGGTTACGCTGGACGCCAAACTGATTGGCCAGGGCAACGATCCGTGGGGCGGCTACCGCGCCGGCTTTGAAGCCAACGGCAAGATCAAGCTGAAAGATTTCGGCATCACCACCGATCTGGGCCCGGCGTCGCAAGACGTTGAGCTGATCATCTCCGTAGAAGGCGTGCGCGAGAAATAAAAAAAAGCCCGGCTTGGCGGCCGGGCTTCTCATTTCCTCAGGCTCAGCGGGCTGGGCCTTCTTCTTCCGGTGCCGGAATGTGCATCGTGGTCTGCAGCAAGCCTTTCGACTTATTGAAGATCTTGACGCCATTTTCACGGCCGGCACGGCGCGCGCGCTGCTCTTCGCGCGGCAGCTTCAGCTCTTCGCGGCAAATCTCGCTGCAGCATCCTTCAAACTTGGCGGCGCAGCTCGGGCACTGAATGAACAGCAGATGGCAGCCGTCGTTCTTGCAGTTGGTATGAGTGTCGCACGGCGCTCCGCACTGGTGGCAGTTGGCGATCACATCGTCGGAGATGCGCTCGCCCATGCGCTCATCGAACACGAAGTTTTTGCCGATAAACTTCAGCGGCAACCCCTGTTCTTTCGCTTTGCGGGTGTATTCGATGATCCCGCCTTCCACGTGGTAGATGTTTTTAAAACCGTTGTGCAGCATATAGGCGCTGGCTTTTTCACAGCGAATGCCGCCGGTACAGTACATGACGATATTCTTGTCTTTGCTGTCCTGCAGCATCTCCACCGCCATCGGCAACTGATCGCGGAAGGTATCCGACGGCACCTCGATGGCGTTTTCGAAGTGGCCGACTTCGTACTCATAGTGGTTGCGCATATCGACAAATACCGTATTCGGATCGTCGATCATCTGATTGACGCGCTCGGCCTGCAGATACTCGCCGACGTTGCTCGGATCGAAACTTTCGTCATCGATGCCGTCGGCCACGATACGCTCACGCACCTTGAGGCGCAGCACCCAGAAGGATTTGCCGTCGTCTTCGAGCGCGATATTCAGGCGTACCTGATCCAGCGCCGGGTGCGAGGCGAACAGCGCGGCTTTGAACGCGTCGAAGTTATGCTGAGGCACGCTGATCTGCGCGTTGATGCCCTCTTTCGCCACGTAGATGCGGCCAAACACCTTCAGTTTTTCAAACTGAACGTACAGGCTGTCGCGAAACGCCTTGGGATCGTCGATGGAGAAGTATTTGTAAAAAGAAACTGTGGTGCGCGGCTCGGTTTCCGCCAGCATGCGCGCCTTCAGTTCCTCATTAGAAATTCGGTTATGTAACACTGGCATGGTGTACTTTCCTGTCTTTCGGGAGGTGACTGATTACCGCGCGCAGCCAGCAGGCCCACGCGCGGCGCACATCATACCCGAAAAACCACCGCCGCGCAGCCCTGGCGCAGCGCCCCGTTCAGCGCCCGCCGCCTTCGGTAAACGCGGAGGCCACCATACCGAGCGCCATCATTACGCCGGCCAGCGCCAATATCGCGTTCATCTGCAGATGTGCGCCGACGCTGCCGACCGCCGCCCCCAACACCAGCAGCCCCGCACTGATCCATGATGCCAACATATTTACCCTCTAAATAATTACCGACAATAATATCGCCATTATCTTTGGCAGGAAAGATTGTGGAAAAATTCGGCATTCGATGCATATTTAACGCCCCAAAAGGGATTTTAATGCGTTGTGTTTTCCCGGATCGCCAGAAAAATGCCACAATAGTCGCAAACAAACGGCAGAAACGAACCTTGCCGCCGAGTTCACCCGGCTGCCAGACCGTGCGATGACGCTGTCATTACACTTAAACAACCGTATTCAAACAGAGAACCCATGACTCAAGTTCCTACTTTCAATCGCTCCTTATTGCACCCGCGCTACTGGCTGACCTGGGTCGGCATCGGCTTGCTGTATCTGCTGGTGTTGCTGCCTTACCCCGTCATCTACTGGCTCGGCACCTCGATTGGGCGATTTTCCATGCGCTTTCTCAAGCGGCGCGTCGCTATCGCCCAACGCAACCTCGAGCTCTGTTTTCCCGACATGCCGCAGGCCGAACGCGATGCGCTGGTGGTAAAGAATTTCGAATCGGTCGGCATGGGGCTGTTTGAAACCGGCATGGCGTGGTTCTGGCCCAACTGGCGCATCGAGCGCTGGTTCAAGGTCAGCGGCCTGGAGCATATCCAAAAAGCGCGCGACAACCAGCAGGGCGTGCTGCTGATTGGCCTGCACTTTTTGACGCTGGAGCTGGGCGCGCGCATCTTCGGCATTCACAACCCGGGCATCGGCGTTTACCGCCCGCACGACAACAAGCTGATGGACTGGCTGCAAACTTGGGGACGCATGCGTTCCAACAAGTCGATGCTGGATCGCAAGGACGTCAAAGGCATGATCCGTGCCCTGAAACAGGGCGATATCATCTGGTATGCGCCGGATCACGACTACGGCCCGCGCAGCAGCGTTTTCGTGCCGCTGTTCGCCGTGGACAAAGCCGCCACCACCACCGGCAGCTATGTGCTGGTGCGAATGGGTAAACCGGCGATCATTCCGTTCACCCCGCGTCGCCTGCCGGACAGCAAAGGGTATGAGCTGATCATGCAGCCGGCGGTGGAAAACTTCCCGCTGGATAATGAACTCGACGCCGCCGCCTTCATGAATAAAGTGGTGGAAAAAGAGATCCTGATGGCGCCGGACCAATACATGTGGCTGCATCGCCGCTTCAAGACCCGTCCGGAAGGCGAGCCTTCGCTTTACTGATTAAACCAACCCGCCGTCGGCGGGTTTTTTATTGCGTGCCTCTTGAGAATCGCCGGCGAGGGTGGGATGGTAATGCCTTTGCCGACACCCCAGGAGCCGCTATGTACATTGTCAGCCTGACCTACCATCGCCCGATCGCCGACGTCGACAGCCACCTTGACGGGCACATCGCCTGGCTTAAGAAATATTTTCAGGACGGCACCTTCGTCGCTTCCGGCCGCAAGAATCCCCGCACCGGCGGCGTTATCCTGGCCAAGGGCATTGAGCGTGCGCAGCTGGACGCCATCCTGGCCGAAGATCCATTCAACGCCGTGGCCCACTACGAGGTCATCGACTTTAGCGCGACCACCACCGCCGCCGGTTTCGAGGCGCTGGCCGGCTTATAAAACGCTGTAAATTCCGCGCGCTAAGCGCGGAATAAGGTTTAAACGCCATTTTTAAAACTTTATTTCATTTTTCGCCCTATTTCCGTCCTCTGGTTTGCCGTTGCCACGCAGGCGGCGCATACTTATCAGGCTAACTTTCACGTTTTGCCCCTTCATCTCGCCACCGGCAAAGCGCGTCACCCTTCTACAGTGGACATTTATGGCTTCGGCAGCAGAACCCGTTAACTGGAAACGCAACCTTTTCGTCGCCTGGGTCGGGTGTTTTCTCACCGGCGCCGCCTTCAGCCTGGTGATGCCGTTTCTTCCGCTGTACGTAGAGACGCTGGGCGTAACCGGCCATCAGGCGCTCAACATGTGGTCCGGTCTGCTGTTCAGCATCACCTTCCTGTTTTCCGCTATCGCCGCGCCGTTTTGGGGCGCCCTGGCCGACCGACGCGGCCGTAAACTGATGCTGCTGCGCTCCGCCCTGGGCATGGCGATCGTCATGGTGCTGATGGGCATGGCGCAAACGGTCTGGCAATTTCTCGCGCTGCGCGCGGTGTTGGGGCTGCTCGGCGGGTTCATCCCCAACGCCAACGCGCTGATCGCCACCCAGGTGCCGCGCAACCGCAGCGGCTGGGCGCTGGGCACCCTGTCAACCGGCGGCGTCGGCGGCGCGCTGGTCGGCCCGCTGATCGGCGGTTTGCTGGCCGACCTCTACGGGCTGCGCCCGGTGTTTTATATCACCGCCGCGGTGCTGTTCGTCTGCTTCGTGCTGACGCTGCTGTATGTCAAAGAGCAATTCACCCCGGTGCAAAAGCGCGACATGCTGCACGCAAAACAGGTGTTCGCCTCGCTGAAGAACCCGAAGCTGGTGCTCAGCCTGTTCGTGACCACCATGATCATCCAGATCGCCACCGGCTCGATCGCACCGATCCTGACGCTGTATGTGCGCGATCTGGCCGGCGCCACCCATAACCTGGCGTTTATCAGCGGGCTGATTGCCTCGGTGCCCGGCGTCGCGGCCTTGATGAGCGCCCCACGGTTGGGCAAGCTGGGCGATCGCATCGGCCCGGAGCGCATTCTGGTGTTTATGCTGATCGTCTCGGTGCTGCTGCTGATCCCGATGGCGTTCGTGCAAACGCCGTGGCAGCTCGGAGTGCTGCGTTTTCTGCTGGGGGCGGCCGACGGCGCGCTGCTGCCGGCGGTACAGACGCTGTTGATTTACAACTGCACCAATCAGGTAGCCGGCCGAATCTTCAGCTACAACCAATCGTTCCGCGACGTCGGCAACGTCAGCGGTCCGCTGCTCGGCGCTGCGGTCTCCGCCGGCTACGGTTTTCGCGCGGTCTTCGCCGTCACCGCTTTAGTGGTGCTGTTCAACGCCGGTTATTCCTGGTGGTGTCTGCGGCGGCGGCCGGGCTATTTGCGGGAAGACACGCTGCAGGAAGAACAATAGCTGCATTTATCGCCAGCTTCCTCCGTTGGCCGGATCAACGGCGCATTTCCCCCACTTTTAATAATGCCTCCTTCGGGCCGGCGAATTTTCGTCCCACCCAGAACTTTCTTATCTCAACATTTTGTTTATCAACAAAAAAATAACTTTCAGCACATAAAACCCGCTGTCAATCATATTCCTGTCACAACCAACAGAAAAACCAGAAAAGGAGATGCTTGTCGACTTTTCGTCTAAAAAATGGGATACAGGTACTAGACAAAACCAACGACCAGTTATCAAATGGTTAAATAATATCACGCCAGATGTGAAACATCGGCCAAGTGAAGAAAAGGTCAGCACGCTTTCCACGGTTTATCAGCGTTGCAGCCACGGTGTTTGTCGGGTAATCCGCATTGGGCGGATCGCCTTTATTAAATACACATACATACCACAGTACGGGCTGCAGCCTTGCAGCGCCTTTTATTGGGAAATCGTTATGCAATCCTCTGTCAATAAGTCAGAAAGCCGGACCTTCTTCGGCCATCCCTATCCGCTGGGTTCTCTGTTCTTCACCGAAATGTGGGAGCGTTTCTCGTTCTACGGCATCCGGCCGCTGCTGATCCTGTTTATGGCCGCCACCGTGTACGACGGCGGTCTGGGTCTCGCGCGCGAGAACGCGTCGGCGATCGTCGGCATCTTCGCCGGCAGCATGTACCTGGCGGCACTGCCGGGCGGCTGGCTGGCGGACAACTGGCTCGGCCAACGCAAGGCCGTCTGGTACGGTTCGATCCTGATCGCGCTCGGCCACCTGTCGATCGCCCTGTCCGCGGTGATGGGCACCAACCTGTTCTTCATCGGCCTGATGTTCATCGTGCTCGGTTCCGGCCTGTTCAAGACCTGTATCTCGGTGATGGTCGGCACGCTGTACAAAAAAGGCGATGCGCGCCGCGATGGCGGTTTCTCGCTGTTCTACATGGGCATCAACATCGGCTCGTTCATCGCTCCGCTGATCTCCGGTTGGCTGATAAAGTCACACGGTTGGCACTGGGGCTTCGGCATCGGCGGTATCGGGATGCTGGTGGCGCTGGTGATCTTCCGGGTGTTCGCCGTCCCGGCGATGAAACGCTATGACCGCGAAGTGGGCCTGGACTCCACCTGGAACAGCCCGGTAGCGAAGAAAAAAGGCGTCGGCGCCTGGTTGCTGGCGCTGGCGGTCATCCTGGTGGCCGTCATCGTGCTGATCGCTCAGGGCACCATCGTCATCAATCCGGTCGAAGTGGCCAGCGTGCTGGTGTACGTGATCGCTGCGTCGGTCACCCTGTACTTCATCTATCTGTTCGCCTTTGCCGGCCTGAGCCGCAAAGAGCGCGCACGCCTGCTGGTGTGCTTCATCCTGCTGATCTC
This sequence comes from Serratia sp. LSHTC3, assembly GCF_057197125.1. Classification (NCBI taxonomy): domain Bacteria; kingdom Pseudomonadati; phylum Pseudomonadota; class Gammaproteobacteria; order Enterobacterales; family Yersiniaceae; genus Serratia; species Serratia sp. LSHTC3. Next base: position 621,977 of record NZ_JBXUNP010000002.1, on the reverse strand, counting down.
CGCTGCGTTCTTCTGGTCGGCGTTTGAGCAAAAACCGACCTCGTTCAACCTGTTCGCCAACGATTACACCAATCGCATGATTGGCGGCTTCGAGATCCCGGCGGTGTGGTTCCAGTCGATCAACGCCCTGTTCATCATCCTGCTGGCGCCGGTGTTCAGCTGGGCCTGGCCTGCGCTGGCACGCAATAACGTGCGTCCGAGCAGCATCACCAAGTTCGTGATCGGCATCCTGTGCGCCGCCGGCGGTTTCGGCCTGATGATGTTGGCCGCGCAGAATGTGCTGAGCAACGGCGGCGCCGGAGTATCGCCGATGTGGCTGGTGGGCAGTATCCTGATGCTGACGCTGGGTGAGCTGTGCCTGAGCCCGATCGGGCTGGCCACCATGACGCTGCTGGCGCCGGAGAGAATGCGCGGTCAGATGATGGGGCTGTGGTTCTGCGCCAGTGCGCTGGGCAACCTGGCGGCCGGTCTGATCGGCGGTCACGTCAAGGCCGACCAACTGGATATGCTGCCGGATCTGTTCGCCCGCTGCTCAGTCGCGTTGCTGATCTGCGCCGCCGTGCTTATCGTGCTGATCGTGCCGATTCGCCGCATGCTGGAAAATACCCAGTCCAAGAACGCACAAAAGCCGGCGACCAGCGCCTGACGGATAAACCGTTTTATCTCGCAAACCGGCGCTCGATGCGCCGGTTTTTTTATGCCTGCCAGGCCTGGTGTTGCAATACCACCCGGTAGCCATCAGGATCTTCAAAGGTTTGCCCCGCCCGATCCCAATAGGGGTTATAGGCGGCGACCGCCAAGAACCCCGCCGCCCGCATCCGCTCACACGCGGCTCGCCATTCGTTCTCATCCGGCAGATAAAACACCAGCAGGTGATCCTGCGTCGGCGCCTGCCCGACCCGCACCCCGCGATGCTGCGTAAACTCCAGATGGTAAGCATGCTGCGGATGCCCGATCATCATGCCGTCAAAGCCCAGATGATCGACAAACTCGCCCAGCCTTTCGAACCCCAGCCCACGGCAATACAGCGCGGCAATCTCTTGCAACCGATCTGTCGGGCGCGCGATGCGCAACACCGCTTTGGCTATCGACATGAACGCCTCCGCCTCATGATAATTTCATACAGCGCCATACCCGCCAGCATCGCCAACAGGAACGGCCATACCCGACTTATCTCCGCCCCGGCCAACACCCAGGCTGGGCCAGGGCAAATCCCCGCGATGCCCCAGCCGATGCCGAACAGCGCGCTGCCCGCCAGTAAACGGCGATCCACACGCCCGGCGGCCGGGATCTGCAACGTTTCCCCCAACAGGCTCCGTTCGCGTCGCCGCGCCCACAGGAAGGCCGGCGCCGCCACCGCGATCGCCCCAGCCATCACCAGCGCCAACGAGGGATCCCACTGGCCGGTAACGTCGAGAAACGCCAACACCTTGGCCGGATTGGCCATGCCGGCGACGATCAGCCCCAGACCGAAAATGACGCCGCTCAGCAGCGCCAACAACGATTTAAGCATTTTCACCCTCCCAACAGGTGGCGCATCAGCCACACGGTCATAAACCCCAGCAGCATGAACACCGCCGTGGCGGCCAGCGAACGCGGCGCCAACCGCGCGACACCGCACACGCCGTGCCCGCTGGTGCAACCGCTGCCCAATCGAGTACCCAAGCCCACCAACAGCCCTGCGGCCGCCAGCCAGCCGTTGCCAACCGAGATCTCACCGGATGGCAACGTCGCAGCGGCAGCATATAGCCACGGGGAGAGCAGCAACCCGCCAATAAATGCGGCGCGCCAGCCCCGCTCCCGGCCGCCCGCGCTCAATAAACCGCCGGTAATGCCACTGATACCGGCGATCCGGCCGTTGAACAACAGCAGCAGCGCTACCGCGCCGCCGATAATGGCCCCGCCCGTCAACGCGGAATACGGCGTGAAGTGCTGCCAGTCAATGGTCATCGCGGTTCTCCGGCTGTGGGCAATACAGTTGATACAGGGTCGCGAGCAGCGCCAGCGCTTTGGCATCGGCCACCGCATAGTAAATCTGCTTGCCGGCTCGCCGGGTGGAGACCAACCCCTCCTCGCGCAGCACGCCAAGCTGTTGGGACAGCGTCGGCTGGCGGATATCCAGCGCCTGCGCCAGTTCGCTCACCGCCATCTCGCCCTGACTGAGCCGGCACAGCAGCAGCAGCCGATCTTCGTTGCCCAGGGTACGCAGCATCGCACCGGCCTGCGCCGCCGCCTTGCGCATCGCATCAATATCCATTGCCCCTCCTTCAGTTTATAAAATTATATAATATAATTTTATAAACCATTTTACCGTGCCGCGCCACAGACTGGTGTGAAACAGCGACGCATGGCATGCTGTCCTCCCCCTTTTGCCGCGCGGAGCCTGCTTACGATGCTGCTTTTTCACGACGTTCTGCCGCCCGATCGGCCTGTCCGGCCATTAGCCAGAGATTATCGCCACGGCGACAGCGAGCCGGACCACTACCATAACTGCGCGCAGCTGATCCATAGCCTGAGCGGCGTGGTGCAGGTCACGACCCGGCTCGGCAGCTGGGTGGTGCCGCCCGGCCGCGGCGTCTGGGTGCCGGCGAAAGTGGTGCACAGCCTGCGTATCACCGGCCAGGTGGCGGCCAGGACGTTGTTCGTCGATCCGTTGGCGCGCGCCGATCTGCCGGCCCAATGCCAGGTAGTGCAGGTTTCCCCGCTGCTGCGCGAGTTGATTATCTGTGCGATGGAGATTGCGCCCGGCTACCCCAGCGGCGGGCGCGATGAGCGCGTGATGGAACTGATTCTGGATGAGTTGCGAATGCTGCCGATCCTGCCGCTGCACCTGCCGGAACCTCGCGAAGCCTCGTTGCTCGCCCTGTGCCGCCACATCCAGGCCACGCTGGCGCAGCCCTGGACGCTGGAACAGGCTGCCGCTCATCTCAGCGTCAGCGGACGCACCCTGTCGCGACGCTTCCTGCGAGAAACCGGGCTACATTTTAGCGACTGGGTGCGACGCGCCCGTTTGCTGGCGGCATTAAACGCGCTGGCGACCGGCCGCTCGGTGTTGGAAGTGGCGCTGGATCTCGGCTATGACAGCCCCAGCGCGTTCAGCGCCATGTTCCGCCGGCTGCTGGGAGTAGCACCCAGCGACTATTTCAGCCGGACTGTGCCGACGTTGGCGCCAGATAGCGCCCGGCGACGTTGAACAGCGCCTGCAGCGAGGCGCTGGCGGAGTCGACGTCGATGCCAACGCCATAAGTCGCCTCACCTTGCGGCAGCGTACAGCGAATATAGGCCACCGCTCGGCTATCGCTCTGATGCCCCAACGTATGCTCGTGGTAATCCTCGATCGCCAGCGGCAAGCCGAAGCGCTGACGCAGTGCATCCACCGCGCTGGACAGCAGACCATTGCCGGCCCCCTGCAGGCGCAGCGGCTCTCCCTCGCAGGCAACTCGCGCGTTGAAGCTGTAGGCCTCTACCCCATGGCTTTCCGTCTGGTAGCTTAACAGCTGCAAACGCGGCTGCTCCACCAGCCCGTAAGTATCGCGGAATAAGCGCCACAGCTGCGCGCCGCTCATTTCTTTGCCGCTATCGTCGGTCGCGCGCTGCACCACCTGGCTGAAATCAATCTGCAAACCACGCGGCAACGCCAGCCCATGATTCTGCTCCAACAGCCAGGCGGCGCCGCTTTTGCCGGACTGGCTGTTGACCCGGATCACCGCCTCATAGCTGCAACCGACATCGGCGGGATCGAGCGGCAGGTATGGCACCTGCCAGCGGCCATCTTGCCGCTGCCGCTGTGCGGCGAAACCTTTCTTGATCGCATCCTGATGCGAACCGGAGAAGGCGGTAAACACCAACTCACCGGCATAAGGATGGCGAGGATGCACCGGCAGTTGATTGCACTGCTCCACCACCTCCACCACCTGCTTCAGGCGGCTGAAGTCGAGACCCGGCGCCACGCCCTGGGTATAGAGATTCAACGCCAGCGTGACCAGATCGACGTTGCCGGTGCGCTCTCCGTTGCCGAACAGGCAGCCTTCGACCCGATCGGCGCCGGCCAGCAAGGCCAGCTCCGCACAGGCCACGCCGGTGCCGCGATCGTTATGCGGATGCACGCTGATCGCCACATCGGCGCGACGGCTGAAGTGACGGCAGAACCATTCGATCTGATCGGCATACACGTTGGGCGTGCTCACTTCCACCGTCGCCGGCAGGTTGATGACCATCGGCCGCTGCGGCCCCGGCTGCCAAACCTCCGCCACCGCTTCGCAGATCTCCAGCGCAAACTCTAACTCAGTAAAACAGAAGGTTTCCGGCGAATATTCGAAGCACCAGGCGGTATCGGGCTGCGCCTCGCACTGCCGGCGAATGCGCCGCGCGCCGTTCACCGCCAGCGCCACGGTCGCCGCCTTATCCTGGCGGAACACGATATCGCGAAACATCGGCGCCGTGGCGTTATACAGATGCACGATAGCCCGCGGCGCCCCCTGCAGCGCCTCGAAGGTGCGGTCGATCAGATCGTCACGTGACTGCGTCAGCACCTGGATCGTAACGTCGTCCGGGATCAGCCGCTCGTCGATCAGCGCGCGTACAAAGTCAAAATCCGTTTGCGACGCCGAAGGGAACGCCACCTCGATCTCTTTGAAACCACACTGCAACAACAATTGATAGAATTCGCGCTTGCGCGCGTTATCCATCGGCTCCGCCAGCGCCTGGTTGCCGTCGCGCAGATCGCTGGAGCACCAGCGCGGCGCCTGCCGCAGCGTACGCGCAGGCCATTGGCGGTCCGGCAACGCCACCGGCGGGAAAGGTCGGTATTTGCTTGAAGGGTCGATTAACATGGGCTTCTCCTGACGCCAGAGTGAACGATCGCGTCATTATTTCCCGCCATCGCCTCCTCTTCTCCCGCTTTGCGGACAACCATCGTCGCAAAGCGGACAACAAAAAAATTTGCATCCTGCGCCAGTGAGACAACAATTAGTTTTGACGTTTTCCCCCACCGCGCCGGCAGCACGCCGGACGCTTTACTCTCATTGTCAACGGAGGCGAACATGAGCCTGTATGCAACCCTGGAAGAAGCCATCGAGGCCGCACGCGAAGAGTTTATCGACACCGCCGAAGGCGGCAGCGGTGACGAACCGCCGGTGCCCCAGCAGTTCAATCTGCAAAAGTACGTGATGCAGGATGGCGACACGATGTGGCAGGCGGAGTTCTTCGAAGAAGAAGGCGAGGCGGTAGAATGTCTGACGCTGCGCAGCGGTGCGGCGGCGCAGGCGATCTTCGACGGTGACTACGACGAGGTGGAAATCACCGCCGAGTGGATAGACGAAAACACCCTGTACGAATGGGAGGAAGGCGACTTTCAGCTCGAGCCGCCGCTGGATACCGAAGAAGGCCAGGCCGCCGCCGATGAGTGGGATGAACGTTAACCCGCACCACGCTTTCATCGCCAAGGAGGCCGCATGATTATTCGCCGGGCCCGCCCTACCGACTACCCCGCCATTTTGCAGCTACAGGGGGAAAACGTGCCGGAAGCGCTCGACGAGCGCCAAAAACGGCAGGGATTTATCGTATCGCGCATGAATGAGGCGCAGCTGGCGGCGATCAACCGCGGCATCGGCATATGGGTGGCCGAACAGGAGAACCAACTGGCGGGGTTTGTTTGCCTGATGCCCGCCGACGTGCAACCGCGCCCGCCGGTGGTGGAGGCGATGCTGGTGACGCTCGCCACGCAATCCTTCGCCGGACGGCCGCTGAGTGAGCAGCGGGTGTTTCTCTACGGCCCGGTCTGCCTCGCCGCCGCCTGGCGCGGCAAAGGCGTGCTGAAGCGCCTCTACGCCGCGGTCAAAGCGCATACCTGCCATGACTATGACGTGGGCGCGTTGTTTATCGACGATGACAATCCGCATTCGTTGGCCGCTCACGTGCAAGGGTTGGGGATGACGGCGCTGGCGCCTTTCCATTGCGGGCAGCAAGGCTATCAGCTGGTGGTGTTCGCCACCCGCTGAACGGGTTTATTCATAGGGGCCGTGTTGCGCATCGAACGGCAGCATAAAGGTGTCCACCACCATCGACAGCGGCACATCTATCACCGTGACGTAGCGCCAGGGCGTGTCACGCAGATCCCACTGCACGCCGGGATAGTACTGGTGGCCATGCCCCGCACCGGGCACGGTGCGGCTGATAATGCTGCCGCAGCCGGTGAGTGTCATCACACCGGCCGTCACGCAGGCCAGCCGAAGATAGGAAGAGAGCTTCACGACATTGACTCTGAGCAAGGGGTTGTTTCGCGAGTGAACAACGCATCGGCCGCAGTCTATCACAGTTCCCTTTCTCCACCGGTACCGGCGCACGTAAGCAAAAGGTAAAAAAAACGGGGAATGCGCCATGCGCATTCCCCGTCTGAGCGTTGCCGATTAGCAATTAACGCCGGCCCGTAGGGTGCGCCAGCGGGTTGTGCGGCAACTGCTGATAATGCTCACGCCAGGCGGCGCCTTCCGGCAACAGCCAGACGCGCTGATGCAAACGAGCCAGCGTGACCGGATCGCTCAGCAGCTCCAGACGTTTGCCCTTCACCAGCTTCTCAGGCCCTAACTGTAGCGCTTCGTTCACCCGCTCCTCACGATTGCGATCGAGCGTCGCGCGCAGATGGTGACGCGCCGTCGCCAACGCCGTCGCCAGCGCATTGAAGGATGGATTGACCACCGCATGCATAAAGCCGTTGGTCAGCGCGCGGTTGCGGTTGAGATGCAGATATTCTTCCGTCGCCAACAGCTCACGCGGCGGATTGTACTCTTCCGGGATCAGGAACAGCTTGGCGCGTTTGCTTTTCATGCCCAGCGTTGCGCGGCTCGACAACACCGACACAAACGGCGACAGGATCAGCGAGAACACGATCGGCGCCAACCACCACAGAAAGCGCAGATCCAGCCACGCCATGCCGCCGGCCCACACCAGGCCCAGCAACATCTGCGAGCCATGGCGGCGGAACGCTTCGCCCCACGGCGTATCATCATCGTCACGCTGCGGCGAATTCCACACCACTTCCCAACCGAGGAAGGCGCTCACCACGAACACGGTATGGAACAGCATGCGCACCGGCGCCAGCAGCACCGAGAACAGCATTTCCATCAGCATCGAAATGAACAGACGGAACGCCCCGCCGTATTCTTTCGCGCCCTTGGCCCAGATCAGCACAATACTGAGCAACTTCGGCAGGAACAGCAGCACCAGCGTGGTGGAGAACAGCGCTATCGCCAGCTCGGGCCGCCACTGCGGCCAGACCGGGAACAGCTGCCGTGGCTGCAGGAAGTATTGCGGCTCCATCAGCGTATGCACCACCTGCAATGCGGTGGAGAGCGCCAGGAACATAAACCACAGCGGCGCCGACAGGTAGGACATGACACCGGTAAGGAACACCGCGCGGTGCACCGGGTGCATGCCTTTCACCAGGAACAGGCGGAAGTTCATCAGGTTGCCGTGACACCAGCGACGGTCGCGCTTCAGCTCGTCCAGCAGGTTTGGCGGCAGCTCTTCATAACTGCCCGGCAGATCGTAAGCGATCCACACGCCCCAGCCGGCGCGGCGCATCAGCGCCGCTTCAACGAAGTCGTGCGACAGGATAGACCCGGCGAAAGAGCCCTCGCCCGGCAGCGGCGCCAGCGCACAGTGCTCGATAAACGGCTTCACGCGGATGATGGCGTTGTGCCCCCAGTAGTGCGACTCGCCCAGCTGCCAGAAATGCAGGCCAGCGGTGAACAACGGCCCGTAAACGCGGGTGGCGAACTGCTGCACGCGCGCATACAGGGTATCCATGCCGGACGCCTTCGGCGCCGACTGGATGATGCCGGCGTTCGGGTTGGCTTCCATCAGGCGCACCAGCCCGGTGAGGCATTCGCCGCTCATCACGCTGTCGGCATCCAGGATCACCATGTAGCTGTACTCACCGCCCCAGCGACGGCAGAAGTCGTCAATGTTGCCACTCTTGCGTTTGACGCGGCGGCGGCGGCGGCGATAGAAGATGCGGCCGTGGCCATCGACATCGCGGCACAGCTCCATCCACGCTTTTTGCTCGGCCACGCAGATGTCCGGATCGTAGCTGTCGCTCAGCACGTAGATATCGAAGTGTTCCAGCTGACCGGTCGCAGCGACGGACTCATAGGTCGCACGCAGGCCGGCGAACACGCGTTCGACGTCTTCGTTGCAGATCGGCATGATCAGCGCAGTGCGGTGCGCCGGGTTGATCGGCTCATCGCCCTTGATGGTGGAGGAAATGCTGTATTTGTCCTTGCCGATCAGCAGCTGCAGGAAGCCCATCAGCGCGGTCCAGAAACCGGCCGAGACCCAGCAGAACAGGACGGCGAACAGGATCAGAATGCCGGTTTGCAGCACATACGGCAGCAGTTGCAACACCGACTGCATCAGATCCTGATCCAGCATGGCGATAGGATCGATCAGCGCCCAGCCCTGATAAGGCAAGATGGTTTTCATGTACCAGGTGGCGATGCCGGTTTGCACCAGCATCAGCACCAGCAGCACATAGCGGCGCATGGAGCCGACGGTACGCCAGCGGTTCTCGGCCTCGGCCTCCTCTTTGGTGGCGTGCCGATTGTGCGGCGACCGCCCCAGCAGAGAATCCCAGAAGCGCGCCACCGGGTTGGTGCGCCAGGCTTCCGGGAACATGGTGGTGCGTTTGATCGGCGGCGTCGCCTTCAGAATGGCGCGCCCTTCGGCGTCGGTATCGAAGTCGTCATCGCTGACCGCATCCGGCCAGGCGTTTTCGATACGCGGTTTGACCGAGGCCAGCGCCACGTCATCCGCCGACAGGCTATTAACGTTGGCGTCGGCGGCGCCCATCTGCCGATGGAGCGCCTCCAGTGCCTGAGCGCCATCCGCCGTTTGAGGGTTGAGCGCCTCCGACCGCTCGGCGGTCAGAGGCAGCGCCGCAAGATAATCCTGGGCGGGTTGAGTAGGCTTATTCATTGGCAGGTAGCTGATAGCTCCAGGTTTCCGACAGAGTCTTATCGCCATTGACCAGCGCCGCACGCATTTCTACCGGCTTCTTGTCGTCTTTCACTTTCAGACGCACCGTCAGGCGCCAGCCTTTGGTCACTGGGTTATAGCGGACGTTGTTTTCTACCATCTCACCGTTGTCGCCGATGCTGATCTGAGAAGCGACCGGGGTATTGGCGTCCAGCCCTTTCAGCACCGGGCCAACGAAGTCGACCAGGAAGGCCACGCTGCCGTCTGGCTCGCGGATCAGGTTGGACTGCTTCACGTCGCCGGTCGAACGCATGGTACGGGCCACATAGGCGATATCTTGCGAATGCAGTTTGTCTTCATCGCGGGTGAAGTTCAAACGGTAGCTCAGCGTCAGCGGCTTTTTGGCTTCCGGCAAGGTATCCGGCGTCCAGAACGCGACGATGTTGTCGTTGGTTTCATCCGCCGTCGGGATCTCCACCAGTTCGACCTTGCCTTTGCCCCAGTCGCCCTTCGGTTCGATCCAGGCGCTCGGGCGCAGATCGTAGCGATCGTCCAGATCTTCGTAATCCTTGAAGTTGCGGCCGCGCTGCAGCAGACCGAAGCCTTTCGGATTCTCGACGGTATAGGTGCTGACGGACAGGTGTTTAGGATTGTTCAGCGGACGCCAGATCCACTCGCCGTTGCCGGCGTGGATAGACAGACCGTTGGAATCGTGCAACGCCGGGCGGTAGTTCAGCGTCGGCGACGGCTGGTTCGGCCCGAACAGGTACATGCTGGTCAGCGGCGCCAGGCCCAGTTTGCCCACCTTGTCGCGCAGGAACACTTTAGACTCGACGTCCACGGTGGTGTCGCGGCCCGGGATCACCGTGAAACGGTAAGCGCCGGTGGCGCGCGGGGAATCCAGCAACGCATAAATCACCAGGTGCTTGTCGCCCTGCTTCGGACGCTCAACCCAGAATTCGCGGAAACGCGGGAACTCTTCGCCGGACGGCAAAGCGGTGTCGATAGCCAGGCCGCGAGCGGAAAGCCCGTAAACCTGTCCTTTACCCACCACGCGGAAATAGCTCGCGCCCAGCAGGCTCATGATCTCATCGTTTTTGTCGGCGCTGTTGATCGGATAAAGCACCTTAAAACCGGCAAAGCCGAGGTTTTTCACCGATTCAGGGTCGTGTTTGACCGAACCGAAGTTGAAGTAATCCGGGCTGTACTTGATCTGTTTTACGCTGGTGGAGGTGACTTCGTTGATTTTCACCGGCGTATCGAAGTACATCCCCTGATGATAAAACTCAAGCTTGAAAGGGGTTTTCAGCTTGCTCCAATAGGCTTTATCGTGATTGAACTGAATTTGCTGATAGTCTGCGAACTTCATCTCGCGGAACTGAGAAGGAAGGTTGCTCTTCGGGGCTTCGAAACCTTTCGCCGCCAGATCCTGCGCCTGCTTGGCGACATCATCAATAGAAAAGGCCCAAGCCGGCGAACTGAACAGCGTGAACAATACGGTCGCACCTAACCAACGAACGCTCGCGGCGCGTGGTTGTCCGGATAATATATTAACTAGCACATCCCCCCCTATTCGTGTGCTCAAAGCATTTAAATCCATATTAATGGATTACTCAGCTTTCCGACAACATGATAAATGGATGGTTCATGTTTACGGCTCATTGTTTAAGCAGCTGATGGAACACCAGCGTAGCAAGCCGCGCAACAAGACGCTATGGAAAAATGCGGGGGGCTATAGTAGGGTTCCGGATAACAATTTAACGTTTGACGACTTATTAAGCGTGTTAATGAACTCTCGATTAAATCACCAGCGGTAATCTATGACTAAAGGCAGCAAACAGCGCGAGTTTTTCCTCGACTCCATCAGAGCCTATTTGATGTTGCTCGGCATCCCGTTTCACCTCTCCCTGATTTATTCCAGCCACGCCTGGGCGGTGAACAGCGCGTCGCCCTCCTTTTCGCTCACGGTGCTGAACGACTTCATCCACGCCTTCCGCATGCAGGTGTTCTTCGTGATATCCGGCTACTTCTCCTACATGCTTTACGAGCGCTACGAGCGCCACCAGTGGCTGAAGGTCAGGCTGGAGCGGGTGGCGATCCCGCTGTTGAGCTCCATCCCGCTGATCACGGTGCCGCAGTTTTTCATGCTGAAATATTTCACCGACAAATTAAACGGCTGGGATGAATTTTCTCTCTATCAGAAAATAAATGTAACAGTTTGGGAATTGGTTTCTCATCTGTGGTTCTTATTGACGCTGTCATTGTTAACCTGCGCCTGTTTTTATCTGTTCCGTAAAATCAAGCGTCAAACCCGTGAATATATTCCAACGCTAATAAACAGAATGCGTGGATTAGGAAACATCTCACTGTATTTCTTTATTTATGCGGTATGCTATTCGGCCGCGCACCGCATTATTTTAATTTTCGCCCCGCAGCTATTATCCAACGGCCTGTTCAATTTCGTGGTGATGGAGACGATGTTCTACTTGCCGTTCTTCCTCCTCGGCGCCTATGCGTTTAAGTATGTGTGGCTTAAGGAGATTTTTCTGCGCCGTTCGCCGCTGGCGCTGCTCGGTTCGCTGCTGCTGTTTATCGCATATATGCTGAACCAAAAGCTGTTGGCGCACAGCAGCTATATGTTCGAGCTGGAAGTGGTGATCAAAACCCTAATGGGGATCCTGATGACCAACGTCGTGTTCTCTTTCGGGCATAACCTGCTGAATTATCACTCGCCGCGCATCACCTATCTGGTCAACGCCTCGCTGTTTATATATCTGGTGCACCATCCGTTGACCCTGATATATGGCGCTTTCGTGACGCCGTATATCGGCAACAACCTGTTGGGATTCTTGCTGGGCCTGCTGTTTGTGTTCTCTCTGGCCTTCGCGCTATATGAACTGCACAAGCGCATTCCGGTGCTGCGCTTCCTGTTCTCCGGCAAACCGCAATAACCTTTCCCCTGTAAACCCGACCGTTTGCAGGGGGCTTCTGTCATATTGCCGCCGCGTAAAAAGCCTATACTGGTGGTTTGCATACAGAGCACACATTGCTCAGCCTGGCGTCGACCGTTAAGGCAAAGTGATACGGCTGCATAGATAACCTAGCCGTTATAACTGCAATGCATAAGTAGAAATCCGGATCCCTGCCTTACGGTAGTGATTGGGCTCAACACCCCCGAAGGGCTGCGCGATCGTTTAATTTATTCGGTGGCGTTAGCTGCATCTCCCTTCCGTCACGACAGAGAGGATTTTGAATGACCGATAAGAACACCCCAGCTCAAGAAGCCATAGCGGAAAACGCCACCCTGCTGAAGATCCTCGGCAGGTTGCTGTCCGCGCTGGACGCTTCGATCAGCGGCAAAGAACGCAGCGTTTTGGTCGCTGAGCTTTCCAACTTCAATCTCGACGGCATTTCCGAAGCGGAAAGCAAGCTGGCCACCGAGCTGATCAAACGGGCGCTGGAATCGCTCGATCATTAATCCTACCGCGCCTGCAAACCATTAAGCCTGCCGGCGCGGGCTTAATGGTTTTTCCCTCAGCCACGATCGGGCATTGTTGCCAAAGCAGAAATACAGCAGCCTGATAATGTTGGATAAAAGACAGCATTCTCCCTCTTCCCCTCACTTTATTCGGTTAATCGCACCAAAGGGCAATAATTGATCGGTTGTTTTCGCAATCAGCCTTGGCGTTTTACCCACTAAACACGTTATCATCGACACCAGCGCAGTGCCCCTATCCCCCAGCCTCAGGAGAGCGATATTTTGGATGCCAGCACCATTAACAGTTTGTTCGTCATCGGTGCCGTGCTGGTGGGGGCAAGCATTCTGCTCAGCTCATTTTCTTCCCGGCTCGGCATTCCGATCCTGGTGATCTTCCTGGCGATCGGCATGCTGGCCGGCGTCGATGGCCCCGGCGGCATCGTCTTCAGCAATTACCCGGTCGCTTATCTGGTCAGCAACCTCGCGTTGGCGGTGATCCTGCTCGACGGCGGCATGCGTACCCGGGTCAGCTCTTTCCGCGTCGCCCTGTGGCCGGCACTCTCTCTCGCCACCGTCGGCGTAGTGATCACCGCCGGCCTGACCGGCATGGCCGCCGCCTGGCTGTTCAATCTCGATCTGCTGCAGGGGCTGCTGATCGGCGCCATCATCGGTTCCACCGACGCCGCCGCGGTCTTCTCCCTTTTGGGGGGCAAAGGTTTGAACGAACGCGTCAGCGCCACGCTGGAGATCGAATCCGGCAGCAACGATCCGATGGCGGTGTTTCTCACCATCACGCTGATTGCGATGATCGCCGCCGGGGAAACCGCACTGAGCTGGACCTTCCCGCTGCATCTGATGCAGCAGTTCGGCATGGGCATCGTCTTCGGTCTGGGCGGCGGCTGGCTGCTGCTGACGCTGATCAACCACATCAAACTGGCGGACGGCCTCTATCCGCTGCTGGCGGTAAGCGGCGGCATTCTTATTTTCGCGCTGACCACCGCGCTGGACGGCAGCGGCATTCTGGCGGTGTATCTGTGCGGCCTGCTGCTGGGCAACCGGCCGATCCGCAACCGTCACGGCATCGTACAAACCTTCGATGGCCTCGCCTGGCTCAGCCAGATCGGCATGTTCCTGGTGCTCGGGCTGCTGCTTAACCCGCACGAGCTGCTGCCGATCGCCATCCCTGCCCTGCTGCTGTCGCTGTGGATGATCCTGTTCGCCCGCCCGCTGTCGGTGTTTATCGGCCTGCTGCCGTTCCGCAGCTTTACCCTGCGCGAGCGCGGCTTTATTTCCTGGGTCGGCCTGCGCGGCGCGGTGCCGGTGATCCTGGCGGTGTTCCCGATGATGGCCGGGCTGCCCAACGCCCAGCTGTTCTTCAACGTGGCGTTCTTCGTGGTGCTGGTCTCCCTGCTGCTGCAGGGCACCACGCTGTCGTTTGCCGCCAAAAAAGCCAAGGTGATCGTGCCGCCGGCGCTGACGCCGATCTCCCGCGTTGGGCTGGACGTGCACCCGGAAAACCAGTGGGAACAGTTCGTGTATCAGCTTTCGGCGGAAAACTGGTGCGTCGGCGCGGCGCTGCGTGAGCTGAAAATGCCGCCCAATACCCGCATCGCCGCCCTGTTCCGCGGCAAAGAGCTGCTGCACCCGAGCGGCAGCACCCGGCTGCGAGAGAACGATATTCTGTGCGTCATCGGCCATGAGCACGATCTGCCGATCCTCGGCAAGCTGTTCAGCCAGGCGCCGGCTGTGACGCTCGACGAGCGCTTCTTCGGCGACTTTATACTGCAATCCGATGCCCGTTTGAGCGATATCTCGCAGGTCTATGGCCTCAATCTGCAAGACGACGTGGACGAGCAGCAGACGCTGGGGCAGTTCGTCATTCAGCTGATCGGCGGTGAACCGGTGATCGGCGACCAGGTGGAATGGGACGGTCTGACCTGGACCATCGCCGAAATGGACGGCAATCAAGTCAGCAAGATAGGCGTGCGGATCGTGACCGACTAACGCTGCCGCTCAGGCGCCGGCCTACCAGATGAGGGAACTTCTGGCCTTAAGAACGCTCTTAATCTCTATCACGATGTATGCAGTACGGCGCTGCCAAATTATATCCCTTTGATATAACGGCGCCGATAGGGATTAGGGAAGTGAACGGCAAGACTCGATTTCTTTCGGTGATAGTGATCATGGCGCTGGGCGTAGCGGCGCTCGATCTCGGCATCGCCGGTTTGGTCCATAGACTTTTAATTGGATAATTTCAACGTGACGCAGCAGGAACAAGAAAAAGACATTCTGGGGAAAATACTGGTGACGGTGTCCGCGCTTTGCCTGATTCTGGTGGCGGCGTTCCTGATCTGGGGATTCGTGCTGGATTGACGCCGCGCGACGCTCAGACATAAAAAAAACCGCCGCGGCGGTTTTTTTTATGGGGCAGGCAATCAGATCTTGCAACCTTCGCAGTCCGCTTCGTCTTCGAGGAACTCGGGGACCTCTTTTACCTTCTGCGCCGCTTTTTCTTCGGCTTTCGCCAGTTCGGCATCGATATCAAAATCGAAAATATCATCACTCATCGCTTGGTCCTCATTCTGCTTCGCGTTCAAACGCTGAGTATAATCGACAAGCCGCCGGCCGGAAACCTTTCAGTTCGCCGCCGCCAGCTGAGACGGTTCATCCTGCGGCTTTTTTCCGTAGGCCATGTCGTACACGTCGTAGAAATCGATTTCGCCCTTGTTGCCGATGATGATTCGCATCTTCTGTTTCAGCGCGGCGCCGATGGACGGCTCATCCAGCAGCTGCTGCACCGCATAAGGCGACAGCGCGCGGGTGAAGTACCATTCGCCGTTGTAGCAAACCCGCAAATCCAGCACCCCGATGTCCTCGAAACGATACACCGGCCGGATCTCGATCAGCAGCATGGCGAACATGAACAGCACGAAAGCGGTGAAGCCCAGGAAGGCATACATCCCCATATACGGCACCTGATACATCACGGCGATCACCGCGAAGTAACCGGCGAACATGGCAAGGCACAAATAGCGGTGAGTGCGGGCGAATTCGCTGTTGAAGCGCGGCTTGCCGTCCCGCCCTTCGCGCCGATTGATCTGTTCAATCTCTTTAACCAAGATGCTTTTAATCGCGTCCATCGTTACAACCTTATGCTGGAAACAGCATTGCCATCAAATCTCACCGCTAAAAGTAACACAAGTACAGTTTTGCCGGGTAGATCAGTTAGCCAACTTAATGGCGGCAACTGTTATAGTTCGGCTTCAGCGCGGCTGAGCGGCTTTGCCTTGCGCAAACATGAACATGCGCTGGGCGACGTCGTCGGCCTGTTTGATTTTTTGCTTTTGCGGTTCGTTGCTGCGTTGAATGGCGCGGGCGTAGGCGATTTCATGGGCCTGATCGATCATGGCGATGATCCGGTCACGTTCGACCTTCTCCATATTGCCCAACATGGTGGTGATAATCGCCTGATAAGCGTTGGATGCGGCGCTCAGCGCTTTCTCTCTCGCCTCAAGGGCGGCGACGCGTTGCAAGAGCTCCTGCAGTTGCTCGGAGTGAGACATATCGACCTCCTGTTGCCGGGCAGCAAGCCTGCCTGATTACAGTTTAGCAAAGGATCGAAAGAGAAAGAGGAAGGAAAGCCAGCGGTTACGGTAAAGCACACCCGAAAATCCCAACGAGGAGCCGATAGTGCAAATCAACCCGGGTGCGCTTTACGATAAGCGCGGTGAGATGAAGGAAAGAAAGCTGGCGCGCTATGCAGGACTCGAACCCGCGTCTATCAATTTTCAAGCCAAAACAAGCCATTATAAAACCAATCACTCTGCCAACTGAGTTAATAGCGCGTTCCTTCGCTTCGGGGTGCCATTATCCATAACAACATTATGGACTCAAGCTTTTTTAGCATAATGCCCTGAATTTACAGATAAGTCTTAGGTTATCGATAGCGTTATGGCATTACGGCAGCGCAATAATCCGATAATCGCCGGCCATGAGCGGCTTGCACAGAATCTTGTAGCCATCGCTGTCAAAGTGGCTGGCCGCGCTCTGCAGCAACTTCGCCTGCGCCAGATTGCCGACCGAGCCCAGATAAAACCAATTGTGGATCACATGGTACTGACGCAGCGTCTCGCCCTGCTCCTCCAGCGCCACGCGTCCGGCGAACGGCCAACAGGCGATGCGCAACTGTTCAAGCGCCGCGCTAAGCCGCAGAGCATGTTCCTGCGCCGACTCCACGCCACAGCAGGCGCCGGCGCACTTGCGCAGGCTGTAACGGAAACAGGCTCGCCCGGCGGGCAGCTTGTCGATCCCCAGCTTGCCGTAACATAAACGATGCTCGTCGGCGATGGCGCGCAGCTTTTCCAGCGCGGCGTGGCGATTGGCAAACAGCCCGTAGAGATCGGGCGTGACGGCGAAGTCGATCTCTTTGGCGTGAGCAATCGTCACCGCATCTGCCTGCAAGCGCAGCGCGCAAAGCTGTTTCGAGCGCCGCAGACGTTTGTTGAACAGCGGCTGTTGTTGTTTGATCAACTGCGCCTCCAGCAGCAATGCGCCCAACTCACCGGCGGTCTCGATAAAGCTGATGCGTCGAGTTTGGCGCAGCATTTTAGCCTCGTCCTGCGCGCGGAAGTGCGCCATCACCCGGCTGCGTATATTGACGCTTTTACCGATGTAAAGCGGCAGGCTCTCGCTTTGACCGTGAAACACATACACGCCCGGCCCTTTAGGCAACGGCGCCAGGCAGGCGCGCAGGTGCTCCGGGTATTGATAAATGTCGAGTTCCGGCTCGAGGCGGTTTGGCATCATGGCGGTGGCATTATCCTGCTGATGAATGAATACTGGTTTTTTAGCCAGTATAACGCGCCCTGCAGCCGGTTGCACACCCGGCGGATAATAACTCACCGTGATCTTTAACGGGAAAGCCTTTACTATCCCCTTTCCAGCGGGAAAGCGCCTCACGTTTAGCGCCAGTTCAAGCTGGCGCTGCCATGATGGCAGACTGGAACCGCCGCTTTTATCGTTATGGAAAACCTGGGTATGTCATCACTGAAGCTCCCCTCCCGCCGTCTGGCGTTGCTCGCCGCCATCGTTTTCATCGCCGTCGCCGTCGCGCTGGCCATCTTTTGGCAACGCCCGCCGCAGCAGGATTACGTTACCGCGCCGGCCCGCCTGGGCGATATCGAAAACGCCGTGCTGGCCACCGGGCGGCTGGATGCCATCGAACGCGTCAACGTCGGCGCCCGCGTCTCCGGCGAAGTCAAATCGCTGAAGGTCAAGCTGGGCGATCGCGTCACCAAAGGGCAACCGATCGCCGACATCGACGATCTGCAACAGCGCAACGATCTGCGCAACGCCGAGGCGGCGCTGAACGTAGTCAAAGCCAATATGTTAGCCAAACAGGCCTTGCTGAAACAGGCGGAGTCGCGTTTCAAACGCCAGCGCCGCATGCTGAACGACGAAGCCAGTTCGCGGGAAGACTTCGAAACTGCCGAAGCCTCGCTCGCCACCACTCGCGCCGATCTGCAGGCGCTCAATGCGCAGTTGGTGCAATCGCAGATCGAAGTCGAGAAGAAAAAAATCGATCTGGGCTATACCCGCGTGGTTGCGCCGATGGACGGCATCGTTATCGCCGTGGTCACACAGCAGGGGCAAACGGTCAACTCCAGCCAAAGCGCGCCGACCATCGTCAAGCTGGCGCGGTTGGATATGATGACCATCAAGGCGCAGATCTCCGAAGCCGACATCACCCGCATTTCACCGGGGCAAAAGGCGTACTTCACTATTTTCTCCGATCCGGATAAACGGTACGACGCCACGCTGCGCACCATCGAGCTGGCGCCGGAATCGGTGATGAAAGACGATTCGCTCGCCGGCACCAGCTCCGCTTCCGGCTCCGGCACCTCGAACGCCTCGGTCTATTACAACGCGCTGCTGGACGTACCCAACCCGGAGAACCGCCTGCGCATTGCCATGACCGCGCAGGTGTCCTTGCTGCTCGGCGACGCGAAGAACACCCTGCTGGTGCCGATCCAGGCGGTGCATAAAGCCGAAGGAGAAATGCAGCAGGTGCAGGTGCTGACCCAGGACCAGCGGTTGGAAACGCGCAAAGTGACCACCGGCATCACCAACAATGTCGACATTCAGATCCTCAGCGGCCTGAAAGCCGGTGAAACCGTGGTGCTGTCGCAGCCCGCCGCCAAATCGGCTGAGGATGGCATCTTCCTGTGAACGCGATCATCGAACTAAAAGGCATCAGCCGAACGTACACCAACGGCGGTCAAGCGTTAACGGTGTTGAAAGACATCGATCTGACCATCGCCGCCGGCGAGCTGGTGGCGATCATCGGCGCTTCCGGCTCAGGCAAATCGACGCTGATGAACATCATGGGCTGCCTCGACGTGCCGGATCGCGGCGATTACTACATCAGCGGCCAGAACGCCGCCCACCTGTCGCCGGACGAACTGGCCCGCCTGCGCCGCGAACATATCGGTTTTATCTTCCAGCGCTATCACCTGATGCCCGATCTCAGCGCGCTGGGCAACGTCGAAATCCCGGCCATCTACGCCAACGCCCGGCGCGATCAGCGGCGGCTGCGGGCGGCGCAACTGCTGGCGCGGTTAGGCCTGGAGGGACGCGAAGACCACAAGCCCGGCCAGCTTTCCGGCGGCCAACAGCAGCGCGTCAGCATCGCCCGCTCCCTGATCAACGGCGGCGAAATTATCCTGGCGGACGAACCGACCGGCGCGCTGGACACCCAATCCGGCCAGGAAGTGCTGGCGATCCTGAGCGAACTGAATCAGCGCGGCCATACCGTGGTGATCGTCACCCACGATATGAAAGTGGCGCAACATGCGCAGCGCGTCATCGAACTGCAAGACGGCAAGATCATCGCTGACAGCGGCCGCAAATCGGCGTCCGGCCCATCGTTGCCGCCGCCGAACCGCAGCCGGCAAAGCGGCTGGCAACGCCTAATCGACCGCACCCGCGAATCGCTGCACATGGCGCTGAAAGCGATGAACGCTCATCGTCTGCGCACCGCGCTGACCATGACCGGCATCATCTTCGGCATCGCCGCCGTGGTCACGGTAGTGGCGCTGGGCGAAGGCGCCAAACAGCGCACGCTGGAAAACCTCAAAGATCTCGGCACTAACGTGGTAAGCATCTATCCGGGCCGCGATTTCTTCGACGACGCCATCGACAGCATCCGCACCTTGGTGCCGGCCGATGCCGACGCGCTGGCGCAGCAAAGCTTCGTCGACAGCGTCAGCCCGGAAGTAGACGCTTCCGACAGCATCCGTTTTCGCAGCAAATCCGCCACCGCCTCGATCACCGGCGTCGGGCGCGACTATTTCCGCGTTAACGGCGTCGAGCTGTTACAAGGCGTGACTTTCCGCGACGATCGTAATGCGCTGCAGGAAGTGATCATCGACGACAATGCGCGCCAGGCGCTGTTCGGCGATTTCGGCGTCGAGCCGCTCGGCCAGATCGTGTTTCTCGGCTCGGTGCCGGCACGGGTGATCGGTGTGGCGAAAAGCAATCGCAACTACGCGCCCAATCGCATTACTGTTTGGATGCCCTACAGCACGGTGATGTATCGCATGGTAGGCAAACCGACGCTCAGCGGCATCACCGTTCGGCTAAAGGACAATGTCGCCAGCGAATCGGCCGTCACCGCTATCACACAGCTGTTGACCCAACGCCATGGCGTAAAAGATTTCCGTTTGTACAACTTCGATAAAATCCGAAAGTCCATCGAACGCACGTCAATGACTTTCAGCCTGCTGATCCTGATGGTGGCGTCCATCGCGCTGGTGATCGGCAGCCTGGGCGTGATGAACATCATGCTGGTCTCGGTGACCGAACGCACCCACGAAATCGGCGTGCGCATGGCGGTCGGCGCACGGCGCAGCGACATCATGCAACAGTTCATGATAGAGGCGGTGCTGGTCTGTCTGATCGGCGGCGCTTTGGGCATCGCGCTATCGTTCGCCGCCGGGTCGCTGTTCACCTCGCTGGCGGGCGGCATGTTCACCGCCATCTATTCCTGGCAAGCCGCCGCCACGGCATTTTTCTGTTCAACCTTAATCGGCATGATCTTCGGTTATCTCCCCGCCCGCAAAGCGGCAAGGATGGATCCGGTCGTTTCATTGGCCAGCGAGTAACCCATGAAAATTTTATCTCCCCTGGCGTTAAGCCTCGCCGCCCTGCTCACCGCCGGCTGCGGCAATGCCCTGAAAAGCGACTACCGGGCGCCGCAGGTCAACTATCCTGCGGGGTGGCAATACGCTGCCGACAACGCCGCGCCGACGCCGTTCGACTGGCGCGATTTCCACGATCCCGAGCTCGATCGTTGGCTGCAACTGGTGATGGCGAGCAATAACGATCTGGCCGCCGCCGTGCTGCGCGTTTACCGCGCGCGGCTCGAGGCGGAACGCGTCGGCATCAGCACCGCGCCCGGCGTCAGCGCCTCATTAGGCAGCAGCATTAATCGCCCGCTGTCCGAGTCCTCCGCGTGGAATAAAACCAGCAACGCGACACTCTCTACGAGCTATGAAGTCGATCTGTGGGGTAAACTGGCGCGCCAGCGCGACGCCGCCGAGTGGGCCAGCCAGGCTTCCGAGCAGGATCTGCAAACGGCGCGCCTGACGCTGCTGGCCGACGCCGCCACGAATTACTGGCGCATCGGCTTCCTCAATCAGCAGATCGACGTCAGCCGGGCGAGCATCGCCTATGCCAAAACGACGCTACGGCTGGCCAACGCCCGTTATCAGGCCGGCAGCATCTCGGCGCTGGACGTGGTGAACGCGGAGCAAAGCTTGCTGACGCAGGAAAGCCGACTGCTGGCGTTGCAGCACGAACGCCAACAGGCGCTGAACGAACAGGCGGTGCTGCTGGGTGCGCCTTCGGGCCAGGCCACCATCGCGCCCGCACGCCTGCCGACGGCGGCGATGCCGCAGATCAACACCGGCATTCCCGCCAGCGTCCTGAGCCGTCGCCCGGATCTCAGCGCTCAAGAGCTGCGGTTGCGCGCCGCCCTGGCCAACGTCGATGAAAAACGTCTGCAATACTATCCCGAGTTCAGCCTGACCGGTTCACTGGGCGCCAGCAGCAGCGCGCTGCTGGAATTCCTGCGCAACCCGACGGGCAGCCTCAGCGCCAGCCTGACGCTGCCGTTCCTGCAGTGGCGGCAAATGGGCGTGGAAATCAAGATCGCCCGCAACGACTATGAACAGCAAGTTCTGGCCTTCAAGCAGGCGCTGTACAAAGCGATGGGCGATGTGAACAATGCGCTGTCACTGCGCACGCAGCTGCTGGCGCAGGAAACGCAGTTGCGCGCCTCATTGGCGCTGGCGCGCAAATCGGAGCGGCTGAACGAGGTGCGCTACCGGCAGGGCGCCGTCACCATTACCGACTGGCTAAACGCTCAGGAGCAACGCCGTCAGGCGGAACTGGCGGTAGACGAAAACCGCTTCGCGCAGTACCAGAACCTGGCGAAAATCTATCTGGAGTTCGGCGGTTCGTCGGCGCCCTAATCCAAACTGCCTGGCCAGTTGGTCAGGCGTTTTTTTAGCGACGAACACATCAATTTTTCCTGTTTTATCTCCCGTACTCTCTATACTTGAAACATCATCAATCAGACGAAAAACCGTCAAATAGCACAATTATTAGACTATTCTCGCACCAAATCGGTGCAAATACTTAAGTTAAACTGCTGGATTTGATCGCCGCAAGATATAACGTTAAGCTATAGATGCAAAATAATTAGTCACCTAAATGACATAATCTTGGCATAAACGACGATATTTTGTGATCCACATCCCAACTTAAATGTGGATAATGAATCGTTTTGAATCGCGATTCGATTAGCCGATTTGATAACTCGAAAACAACAGTGAACGGAGATGACGCTTTCACGAACAACGAATAATTCATTAAGGGATGATTATATGAAGTTAAGAAAAAAACGACATAAACCGATGCACATTAACGACATCACCATCATCGATGACAGCAAACTCAAGAAGGCGATCACCGCGGCGGCCCTGGGCAACGCGATGGAGTGGTTCGACTTCGGCGTATACGGCTTTGTCGCCTATGCGCTTGGCCAGGTCTTCTTCCCCGGCGCCTCTCCCGGCGTGCAAATGATCGCCGCGCTGGCGACCTTCTCCGTGCCCTTCCTGGTGCGTCCGCTCGGCGGCCTGTTCTTCGGCGCTATGGGCGACAAGTTCGGCCGGCAAAAAGTTCTCTCGGTCACCATTATCATCATGGCGGTCAGCACCTTCTGTATCGGCCTGATCCCGTCCTATGCGTCGATCGGCATCTGGGCCCCGATCCTGCTGCTGCTGGCCAAACTGGCGCAGGGCTTCTCCGTCGGCGGTGAATATTCCGGTGCGGCGATCTTCGTCGCCGAATACTCACCGGACCGCAAACGCGGCTTTATGGGCAGTTGGCTGGATTTCGGCTCCATCGCCGGCTTTGTGATGGGCGCAGGCGTAGTGGTGCTGATCTCCAGCATCGTCGGCGAAGCCAACTTCCTCGACTGGGGCTGGCGCATTCCGTTCTTCATCGCCGCCCCGCTGGGCCTGATCGGTCTCTATCTGCGCCATGCGCTGGAAGAAACCCCGGCGTTCCAGCAGCACGTGGATAAGATGGAGAAAGAAGATCGCAACGCCATCGAAAATCCGCCGAAAACCTCGTTCAAAGAGATCGCGGCCAAACACTGGAAAAGTTTGCTGGTGTGCGTCGGTATCGTGATTTCCACCAACGTGACCTATTACATGCTGCTGACCTACATGCCGAGCTACCTGTCGCATAACCTGCACTACTCGGAGGATCACGGCGTTCTGATCATCATCGCCATCATGATCGGCATGCTGTTCGTGCAGCCGGTGATCGGCCTGACCAGCGACCGTATCGGTCGTAAGCCGTTTATCATCGGCGGCAGCATCGGCCTGTTGGCGCTGGCGATCCCGTGCTTCATTTTGATCAACAGCAACGTCATCGGCCTGATCTTCGTCGGCCTGCTGGTGCTGGCGGTGCTGCTCAACTCCTTCACCGGGGTGATGGCCTCGATTCTGCCGGCAATGTTCCCGACGCACATCCGCTACAGCGCGCTGGCGATTTCGTTCAACATTTCGGTACTGATCGCCGGTGCGACACCGACCGTCGCTGCCTGGCTGGTCGAAGCGACCGGCAACCTGTACATGCCGGCCTACTACCTGATGGTTGTGGCGGTGATCGGTCTTATCACCGGTCTGTACATGAAAGAGACCGCCAACAAGCCGCTGCGCGGCGCGACGCCGGCCGCTTCTGACCGTACCGAAGCGAAAGAACTGCTGCAGGAGACCTACGACAACATCGAACAGAAAGTCGAGGACATCAACGCGCAGATCGCCGAGCTGGAAAAGAAAAAGCAGATCCTGATAGACCAGCACCCCAAGCTGGACTGATCGCCGCTGAAAGCCACCCGTTTGGGTGGCTTTTTTACTTTGATTTCAAAAGAAATAATGCGCAGCGCATTTTTATGACAATCAGGATTGGTGGTACGCTTTGCCGCACACTCTTTATTGATGAAGAACATGATCATGAGCAAAATGGACCTTCCCATCATTATCGGCATCCTGGTGATGCTGACCCTGTGGCTCGGCGCGCTTTTCAACATTGGCGATATCACCTTCAGCATTTCACGTCTGTTTCACTGGATTGAAAGCCAACGCGGCTAACCCGACGCCGCCGCAGGCGGTGGGAAACTTCGGCTATGATTGATAGACGTTACGCCATTTTCCGAGACTGTCGCTCGCGATAAAGAGGACCGCATCATGACCGACTATGAGTTCTACAATCAGATCCTGACCCACCTGGCCGCCAATCACCCCGGCACGCTGGATGAAAAAACCTACGAACTGTGGAAGCAGGACGCCACCAGCCCGCACGCCTTCGCCGATCCCTTCGCCTATCTTAAAACCAAGGGGCTGATACAAGCCTATGTGATGAGCGACATCGACGAGAACAACTATGATATCGATCCGCACCAAACGCGGATCACCACCGCCGGTCTCGAGTTCATACGCAACGGCGGGTTTAAGTAAGCAACAAAAAACCGCCGGGCGGCGGTTTTTTATCCTAAAAAGCCTGCGGCCGGTGGTTCAGGCGGGGAAAGGCCGATAAAAAATGCGCAGCACTTCGTTGTCGCCCTGGCGTAAAAAACCGCCTTCCGGCTGCCAGCGCAGATCGCGCGCCAGATTGAGATTTTCCCAACCGACCGCGCCGCCCACGCCGATGCAAAGATTTTTATTGCCCGCGGCAAATCCCGCACCGGTGCCGATCATAGCATGCAGCAATCGGGGCGCCGCCGCATCGCGCATGGAAAATATACCGATAAAACATCCCTGCGGCGCGCGCAGCATATCCGCCATGGTGCGGATCTCGGTATCATCAGGGCTGACGAAATGTTTATATTGCTTATCGAACACCGTCAGCCACAGCTGCTTGTATTTCGCCTTGCTGAGCGCGCCTGAACGGTGAGCGCAAAGCACCACCGCATCCCAGCACATCTCCCCGCTCAACGAAAGGTACTCTTCCGTATCGGCTTGCGGCTTGTCGGCGTAATGCCGCGCAAATTCAGCCGCATTCAAATGCGGCGGCACGGCCTGTTTGGCAACGTCACTCTTGTAGCGCTTGAAATTCAACCAATGCATGGGGAGTATCCTCTTCACCCGCGAGATTAATGAATCTGAAACCGTGGATGAGACGAGCCATCACATCCAGGGCGTCGTCGGCGATGGCGGTTTCGTCGTCATTCAGACCCTGCGCCACCGACCGCTCAATCGCGTTCATCACCGCCGGAGCGCTGGTTTCTTCCCCCTGCGCCACCACGTCTAATACGGCTTTGCCGATCGCCAGACAAAGCTCATGATCAAACTCAACCTCTTTATACGGCTGCATAATCACCCCGATAAATTTTCACCCAAGAATACTAGACCACAATGGCGTATCGCGCCTGCCATCGTAGCGCAGCAAGGCATGCAGCCGAAGATAAATGCATCCGGCTCCGGGTTGATAGCCCGAAGCCCGATAAAAAGCAGGTTATTGCGGTGCTTGTTCGGTGGGGCGAATAATAAAGCAAGTGGCGGTTGCCGAAGCCAGCAGCTTCCCTTCCGCCGTTTTGAGCGTGCCTTCAGCAAAAGCGACGTTCTTCGCCGCATAGACCAGACGCCCCTCGGCGATCAGATCAGTTTCCTTCGGCACAGGGCGCAACATTTTAACCTGCAGATCGACGGTGCCATAGCCAATCCCCGCGCCCAGCGTACTGTGCACCGCGCAACCGGTCACCGAGTCCAAAACCGTGGCGGCGAAACCGCCATGTACGCCCCCCAGTGGATTCAGATGGCGCCCGTCGGCCCGCGCCGCGATGCGGATATACCCCTCTTCCACCGCGACCGGTTTCATGGGCACGGTTTCAGCGATCGAGGCCGGTGGGATCTTGCCAGCCATCGCAGCCTGTAATAACGCCAGCCCGGTCATTTTTGTCGGATCCATTGCTCTCTCCTCTGGTGGTAAACCGGTTATATAGGAGAGGTCTGACCTCTTAACTTGCTTTTTCGTGCTGATGTCGTCAGCCGCCTGCTCTTCAGATTCTCTGAACGTGACCGTCATCACTCTTTAGAGCTAATAACCACAATTTTTTAGCGCCTTTAGATTTAAAACAACTTTCTACTGTAAACACCGCCGGAAACTGAACGCAGTTAAGTTCAACATTATTAAGGCGTATCTATCATGGATTTCTTTCTGCAATTAGCGGTTATATTGGCATGCCTGCTGTATGGGGCGCGTAAGGGCGGCATTGCGCTGGGGTTACTGGGCGGTATCGGTTTGATGATCCTGGTGTTTGGCTTTCACCTGCAGCCCGGCAAACCGCCGGTAGACGTGATGCTGGTGATCATCGCGGTGGTGGCGGCCTCCGCCACCCTGCAAGCCTCAGGCGGGTTGGACGTCATGCTGCAGATCGCCGAGCGGATGCTGCGGCGCAACCCGCGTTATGTCTCGATCATCGCCCCCTTCGTCACCTGTATTCTCACTATCCTGTGCGGCACCGGCCATGTGGTGTATACCATCTTGCCGATCATCTATGACGTGGCGATCAAAAATAATATCCGCCCGGAACGGCCGATGGCGGCCAGTTCGATCGGCGCGCAGATGGGCATTATCGCCAGCCCGGTCTCGGTGGCGGTGGTGTCACTGGTGGCAATGCTCAGCAGCTACACCTTCAATGGCCGCCATCTGGAATTCCTCGATCTGCTGTCTATCACCATCCCTTCAACGCTGTGCGGCATTCTGGCGATCGGCATCTTCAGCTGGTTCCGCGGCAAAGACCTGGACAAAGATCCGGAGTTCCAGAAGTTCATCTCGGTGCCGGAGAACCATCGCTATGTCTACGGCGACGCCGCTACCCTGCTGGACCGGGTATTGCCGCGCAGCAACTGGATCGCCATGTGGATTTTCCTCGCCACCATCGCCCTGGTGGCGGTGCTGGGGGCCTTTTCCGGCCTGCGGCCCAGCTTCGGCGGCAAGCCGCTCTCCATGGTTCTGGTGATCCAGATGTGCATGCTGATGGCCGGGGCGCTGATCGTTATCATCACCCGCACCAACCCGGCGTCTATCTCTAAAAACGAGGTGTTCCGTTCCGGCATGATCGCCATCGTGGCGGTGTATGGCGTCGCCTGGATGGCGGAAACCATGTTCGGCGCGCACCTGACGCAGATAGAAGCCACGCTGGGCGTGCTGGTGAAAGAGTACCCCTGGGCCTATGCGCTGATCCTGCTGCTGGTGTCGAAATTCGTCAATTCGCAGGCTGCCGCGCTGGCGGCGCTGGTGCCGGTGGCGCTGGCGATCGGCGTCAACCCGGCCTATATCGTCGCTTCAGCGCCGGCCTGCTACGGTTATTATATTTTGCCGACCTACCCCAGCGATCTGGCGGCAATCCAGTTCGACCGCTCCGGCACCACCCGCATCGGCCGCTTCGTGATCAACCACAGCTTTATTCTGCCCGGCCTGATTGGCGTCAGCGTCTCCTGCGTCTTCGGCTGGATCCTCGCTGCGGCGTTCGGTTTCTTATGAGTTGTACTTCGGAGCCCTGCGGGGCTCCCTGCAGGCAGGGTAGCGGCATGACAAGAAAGGAAAAAATGCAGGCGTAACGCGAATTACAAAAACAAAAAAACCGCCTCTCGGCGGTCTACGACATTACTACTTATTGCTTTGATTATTCGGTATTTTTGTTCCCTGGTACCCGGGGCGGGACTTGAACCCGCACAGCCATAAGCCGAGGGATTTTAAATCCCTTGTGTCTACCGATTTCACCACCCGGGCTCGGGAAAGTTGGAGGCGCGTTCCGGAGTCGAACCGGACTGGACGGATTTGCAATCCGCTACATAACCGCTTTGTTAACGCGCCTTTATTCTGTTTGCCTTTTCAGGCCAAAGCCGGTGATTCACCCACTTCGTTTTGTTCTTTTCAATCGCGATGTTGAAATCGCTTATCTTAATCATCTGATTCTTAAGTAATTTATTTCGTCACCGCCGAATCGATGGACTGCATTATGGACTAAACCCCCCACCTTGGCAACCCCCCGAAATAGCAAAAAGTTCTCTAACGCTTTCAACTGCTTATTTTGTGGGCGCACTGTTCACAATGCCAACGGAAAGGCAAGCGGAATGTTGATTTTATATGCATCGGCTTAGGGATTCACGGGCAAATCGGATCTTTTTTCTCGACAGGAATCGCTTACCCGTGCCCTCCCCGGCTTTTCATTTGCTTACGATCATGGGGTACCGGGCAAAGCATCATCATGGGGACATCGCGCAATCTTCGGTGCCACCGCCCTGAACGACCAACGCAACTGCAGAACTGGAGACTCACATCGCGTTGTACGCCGCACGATGGCTCGGCATCAATACCCCACAGAGCATCGACATGATATCCAATCAAATGTGCCTGTTTTCAGGAGTATCCTGCGGTATGAAAATGGCAGGAGATATAGGGACAAGAATCGATGCAGGAAGATGAAGAAAGGTTTCGCCGGACGGCAAAGGAATAGAAAACGAAAAAGGGGCCGAAGCCCCTTTTTCTTACCTGCCGAATCACGAAGATTCAACAGGCTAATGTTTGGAGCGGGAAACGAGGCTCGAACTCGCGACCTCAACCTTGGCAAGGTTGCGCTCTACCAACTGAGCTATTCCCGCATTACCAGAACTTACTGATTTCTTTGCTATCTTTCGGCAATTCATCGTTGTCGTCTGATGCGATGCATTCTACTTACCTGACGTGATGAGTCAATAAAATTGTTGGCACACCACGATCGTTTGCCGCTTTTTGCAGCGTATCGATCACGGTTCCAGCAAATCGTTGCGTGCCGCGTTCAAATATTGGAACATCGACCAGAAAGTCAGCACCGCCGCGATATACAACAAGCCAATCGCCACATACTCTACGGAACGATCCGGCCGCCACAGCAAGCCCACCAGCGACATCATCTGCGCCATGGTTTTCACTTTGCCGATCCAGGACACCGCCACGCTGCTGCGTTTGCCAATTTCCGCCATCCACTCGCGCAGCGACGAAATGATGATTTCACGGGCGATCATAGTGGCCGCCGGCAGCGTGATCCACCAGCTGTGGTAGTGCTCCGCCACCAGCACCAGCGCCACCGCCACCATCACTTTGTCCGCGACCGGATCCAAAAACGCCCCGAAGCGCGTCGTTTGTTTCCAGCGACGTGCCAGGAAGCCGTCAAACCAGTCGGTGACGGCGGCAAACACAAAGATAACGGCGCAAACCATCGGAGCCCAGTTGAACGGCAGATAAAACGCCAGCACAAAGAATGGGATCAGAACTACGCGAAACAGGGTAAGCCAAGTCGGTATATTCAATTGCATAATGCTACGGTAACTATCTGGCTAGAGTGGAAATTAAGAGTATGTTGCTACATTGCCCTCAGTGTTTCAATGCATTGTAGATCTTTTCTGCCAATGCTTGTGAAATACCCGGCACTTTTGCAATTTCCTCCACGCTGGCGTTCAACAAAGGTTGCAGTCCGCCCATATACTTCAACAGCACCTGGCGCCGTTTCGGCCCTACGCCTTCAATCAGCTCCAATGCGCTGGTATTCCTGACTTTCGCCCTTCTCTGCCGGTGACCGGTAATGGCATGATTGTGCGAATCGTCGCGGATGTGTTGGATCACATGCAGCGCCGGCGAATCCGGCGGCAGAGAAATCCCTTCACCTTCCGGCACGAAGAACAACGTTTCTAACCCTGCCTTGCGGTCGGCGCCTTTGGCGATGCCGATCAACAGCGGCTTATTCTTGTCCCAGGTAACATTCAGCGATTTGAATACGTCGATCGCCATGCCGAGCTGCCCTTTACCGCCGTCGATGAAGATGACATCCGGGATCTTTTTCTCTTCCAGCGCCTTGCCGTAACGGCGCTTCAGCACCTGCGTCATCGCCGCGTAGTCATCGCCAGGAGTAATGCCGCTGATATTGTAACGCCGATACTCCGCTCGCACGGGGCCGTTTCCGTCGAACACCACGCACGAAGCCACGGTCTGCTCACCCATGGTATGGCTGATATCGAAGCACTCCATACGGTTGATTTCCGTCAGGTTCAGCACTTTGGCCAATTCCGCCAGCCGCTGATGGATCGTCGACTGTTGCGACAGCCTGGTGGTCAACGCCGTTGCCGCGTTGGTGCGCGCCAGTTTCAGATAACGGGCGCGATCGCCGCGCGGTTTGCTTTGAATTTGGATCTTGCGCCCCGCCAACTCGGAGAGCGATTCCGCAAGCAGGTCTTTTTCCGGCAGGCTGAAATCCAGCAGGATCTCGCCGGGCAGCGTACGCGCCTGGCTGCCTTGCAGATAGAACTGGCCGACAAAGGTCTGCACCACCTCACCCATATCCGTGCCGCCCGGCACTTTAGGGAAATAGCTGCGGCTGCCCAGCACCTTGCCCTGACGGATGAACAGCACGTGCAGGCACGCCATACCGGCATCGAACGCCACGCCGATCACGTCCAGATCGTCGCTGTCGCCCGACACGAACTGCCGTTCTGTGACGCGGCGCACAGCCTGAATTTGATCGCGAATGCGCGCCGCTTCTTCGAAATTAAGCAGTTTGCTGGCTTCTTCCATACGCTCAATCAGCTGGTGCAATACCTGCTGATCTTTGCCAGAAAGAAACAGCCGCACGTAATCCACCTGCTGCCGGTACTCTTCTTCGCTCACCAGCCCGGCAACACAAGGCCCCAAACAGCGGCCGATCTGATACTGCAGGCACGGACGCGAACGGTTGCGATACACGCTGTTTTCGCACTGGCGGATTGGGAACAGCTTCTGCAGCAGCGCCAGCGTCTCGCGCACGGCGTAAGAGTTGGGGAAAGGCCCGAAATATTCGCCTTTGGCGTGTTTGGCGCCGCGATGCACAGCCAAACGGGGATGGGTATCCGCACTGAGAAAAATCAGCGGGTAAGATTTATCGTCTCGCAAAAGAACATTATATCGCGGTTGGTACAATTTAATGTAGTTATGTTCCAACAGCAGCGCTTCTGTCTCGGTGTGGGTAACCGTTACGTCTATTTGCGCGATATTTTTAACCAGCGTCTCGGTTTTACGGCTGCTGACCTGCTGCCGAAAATAGCTGGCGAGACGCTTTTTCAGGTCTTTGGCTTTACCGACGTAGATCACCGTACCCGTGGCGTCATACATACGGTAGACGCCGGGCTGGCTGGTGACGGTACTCAGGAAGGCTTTGGCATCAAAACGGTCATTCACTGCTTAACAACGTCTCCGCATTGAACAATCCATGTCGGATGGCCAGGTGAGTCAATTCGACGTCGCCGCTGATATTCAGTTTGCTGAACATGCGGTAACGGTAGCTGTTCACCGTTTTCGGGCTGAGACTCAGTTGTTCCGAGATCTCATTCACTTTTTTGCCTTTGGTGATCATCAACATGATCTGTAACTCGCGTTCAGACAAGCAGCTGAACGGCGTTTCAGCCTGCGGTTCCAACTGACTCAGGGCCATCTGCTGTGCGATATCAGACGCGATATAGCGCTGCCCGGCATGCACGGAACGCAAGGCGTTAATCACTTCCTGCGGCGCGGCGCCCTTGCTCAGGTAACCGGCGGCACCCGCCTGCATCACCTTCGCGGGCAAAGGGTTTTCAGTATGGATGGTCAACATGATGACTTTGACGTCGGGTGCATAACGCACAATCTTGCGCGTGGCTTCCAGCCCGCCAATGCCCGGCATATTCATGTCCATCAGCACGATATCGACAGCGTTGCCGCGGCACCATTTTACGGCGTCTTCACCGCACTGAGCCTCACCGACAACTTTTATACCTTTGATATCTTCAAGAATGCGTCGTATCCCTGCGCGCACCAGTTCGTGGTCATCAACAAGAAGAACGCTAATCAAGGAAAAATCTCCAAAAAAAGGGAGTAACGCAATCGGCCTCTGTTTTCGCCAGAGATATTACTTGTTTTTCAGACAAGAATGAACACAGATTAATACATACTTCCGAATAACTTTGCGGAGCAGAGCTGATTTTTCAATTTTAGCCGTCTATGCCGCCGATAAATCGTCACGTCGGAAAAGATCGGGCGACGAAAATAATTTCGTCGCGCTGCGTCTGACACAGGATAGCGCGACAATCATGCCGCGAGGGAGAAATCTGTGTAAGCAATCACGACATGAATAATATTAACACGGCTGTTGGCTGTTTGTAATCATTTGATATTTAAAGGCGTAACAAAATCTGCGGCCAACGTGGGTCCGGCAACCCTCGGTCGAAACTATTATTCCCGGCAAACGCCGGTAAAATCGGCGCCTCCGCCCCCAATAATTATAATAACCCCGATTGTTCAACAATAACGTACCGGAAAAATACTTGTTAACCACCTCGAAATAACTTGCCAAGAGTAGATGATTCAGACAGGCAATGAGCGAACGTTGCCCATCCGCGAGACCTGAGCAAGCCCGGTGCAGATGACAGACTCATGCTATGCTATACTCCGCGCCCAGTTAAATTCGCCGCCGCGCCCGGGGCTACTTTTTAGCCCGCGCGCGGTGCGCCAAAGCAGCTTGTATCAGGCTACGGCCTCAAAAAATCAGGAGAGAAAATGAGCAACGTTGATTTCACTACGTCTGCAAACCCGGAAATCTTGGCGACCGAGGTTGCCTGCCTCAAAGCTACGCTGACGCTGATCTTGAAGTCGATCGGCCAGGCCGACGCCGGGAAAGTCATCATCAACATGGAACGTTTCATCGCGCAGATTGAAGATCCGACTCAGGCAGAAATCTTCAAGAACAGCATTCAGCAAATCAAGCACGCTTACCGTCAGTAAGCGTTGCGCCCCAGACCCGCACTTCTTGTGGGTCTGCTTTTCACCACGCTACGCCACACCCCATTGATCTTGCACGTGCTTTCGGGCAGTGTGTTGACTTTCTCCCCCACACCCGAGACCGTTATGGGCATCCTTGTCAAAGCGCTGATCGGCGCGCTGGTCGTGGTTCTAATCGGCCTGCTGGCCAAAACGCGCAACTATTATATCGCCGGTTTAGTCCCGCTCTTTCCCACTTTCGCCCTGATTGCGCATTACATTGTCGGCAGCGAACGTTCAATTGCGGCACTGAAAACGACGCTGATTTTCGGCATGTGGGCGGTATTGCCCTACCTGGTATATTTGATTTCGCTGTATTTCCTGATTAACAGCCTGCGGCTGTCGTTAGCGCTGGGGGCGGCGGTACTGTGCTGGATTGCGGCGGCGTGGCTATTAATTACGCTGTGGGGATGGTGGCAAGGGCGTTAACGCCCTTGCCTGGGCTGTTACGGCCGCCCTGCCTGCAACACGAAGCCTCGCTGCCGATCGCCGGCGATGCGCAGATAGCGGCTTTCACCGGCGCGCAGCGTCATCGGCACGCTGCCGCTGGTTTCACGCCAAATACATAGAGAGTTCTCGATCATATCTTGCCCGATACTGACCGAAATATTGCCTGGCGGCACGCGAAACTCTGCTTTTTCTTTTGCCTCGAGTGAAGCGGCAAACTCCCCATTCACATAGACGCCAGTGCGGCAGCTGCCCGCCAGCATTCCGCTGTCGCGCACCACGACCACCGTAGCGTAAGGCGTATCCGGGATATTCTGATAGAGCATCAGACGGCTTGGGGGGGGCAACTCAGCCTGTTGCGGCGGTACGGCTTGAGTCGCACACCCCGTCAGCAGTGCAGAGGCAAATAACAACGCGGCGTAATGCTTCATCCTTGGCTCCTGAAGAAAATAATGCTTATCGTAGCAAGAGAATAGCTGTCTCCAGTAGCCTTCATACCGCAGAGACGAAAAAATCGGATAACTTCCCACTCCTCTCAAGAACCTGCAGGGATAAGAAGATTCTGCATTAAAGCCATTGAAATAAAGGCGATTCTTGCAGATTTAAAACTTGATCATGCCACGTTGGATATCTGCCGCAAAAGCACCACTGACGTAACTGAAACCATCCTGCGTGACATAAACCCGGGTATGACCGGTCTCTGATAACACCGCCACCATATATCCCAGGCTGATCATTTCATGGGACGGAACGTTCATCGGGGTTAGAAATCCGCGCCCACGGCACCACTGATAAAAGCGGGTTCGCCCATATCCCAACACGGCGCCAACATCGGAGAGGTGCTTAAAAGTATCATAATCCTCTGATGGTGAAGGTAAACCGTCATGACTTTCAGGCGTTTTCTTTATCCCAGACAAAATAAACTCCTTTTTTGACTCTGTCTCGTACGGTTATCCTTCCTCTAAAATGAATTTAAAAAATCCAAATTTAAAATGCAAATGAATTCCCTGTAACTAAAAAGTCTTCCCCAGAAAAAACCTGAAAATAAAACCCCAATAAAAAAACAGAAATAAAAAAATAAGGTATTAATACTGAGCATTAAATCCTTGGCATAGGTAAATATCCTAAATAAAAATAATAGTCATACCGGATAAGAAAATACTTAGCCTGCATATTATTTCCCTCATTAAAACGATGCAATTGCGGTCGGATCATTGCGGCATAAAGAGAATGAATAAAATCAATGCCACATCGTCCAGCCCTCGCCGTGAGGTCGCGGATCCTTACAGACTGCCCTCAATGCACCACATCCTCTCTCAACGCGGCACTTCCTCAATCACACCTAAACAATAACCATTATCATTTCCAATTGTTCCGCCAGTTTATTACACTTTCCCACCTCGTCAGTTGGGAACATTCCTAGGCTGCGAGCCTCAGGATAGAGAAAGAGTTAGGGACACCATGAAGAATTGCCGTTGTTTGATTGTTTTGCCGTTATTGATGTTGACCGCCTGCACCCAATGGGAAAGGCCTGGCGCGGTTGAGAGTACCCGGAATGCCGAATATGCCGAATGCCGCAGCCGCGGATACGATCGCTTCCCCCCGGACGTGGTGCGGGACGTGGAGTTCAGCTACGAAAACAAATACATTCCTTGCGAGAAGAATAAGAAAGACTGTCCATCGGGATACCGCTACGACAAGGAGCCGTCGATTAAAACAGTGCAGACCGATCGCAATCAGTCCGCCCGAGACGCCACCATCGAAGCCTGTATGTACGGCAAAGGCTGGCGGGAGAAAACCTACTATTGGCCGCAATGGTAATGTGGCGGCGTTTGCCTGGGGCGAGATGCCGCTAACCCATTCAACCATCGTCATCACATCGGTTCAGCCCCAGCGCAACCAGCGTTTCCGTCCTGACCGGCGTTAAAGGCACACGCGGCGACGGCAAAGGCCAGCCCAAAAGCTGCCTCGCCGCCGTTGCGCAGACTTTACCCTGGCATGCCCCCATACCACAGCGGCTGCTCATCTTAGCCGTGTTCCAATCCGGCTGATGGCGTACCTGTTCCAACGTAACGTCTTCGCAGCGGCACAGTAACGTTTGCGGATTGGCCAGCGAATTCAAGCGCTCATCGAGTGCGAAGGCATTTGCCGCCGCCGTGGCGAAACGCCGCCACCGCCGCCGCTGCGCCGCCAGGCGCTCTGCCTTTTCCCGCTGCCCGGTGGCGGCATAGCCGGCAATGGCACCTTCAGTGAGCGCCAATTCACTGCCGCCGATGCCGGTACACTCCCCGGCAGCAAAAATTTGCACCTGGCTGGTTTGCTGCCAATGATTCACCGCTACGGCGTCATGTTCTATCCGACACCCCAACAGCATCGCCAGCTCAATGTTCGCCACCAGACCAAAACCGCAGGCCAACCTGTCGCAGGCGATCGTTCTTTCCCGCCCGCCGTTATTGACACGCACCGAGGTTAAACGTGCTTGCCCCAACGCCGCCTGCACCCGGCTACCGGCACGGTAATGATGCGGCATCAAAGAAAACGCCTGACGCAGCTTGGCCGGCCAGCGCCACAGGCCGCCGGCAAACGCCGCCAACCGCCACAGCGGCGCCTGCTCCGCCAACATGACCACCTCTCCGCCGGCCTGTTTCACGCTGTCGGCCACCGCCAACAGCAGCGGACCACTGCCGGCGATCACCACTCGCTCGCCACGGATCGCCAACCCCTGCTTGATTTGCGCCTGTAAACCACCGGCGCCGGTCACCCCCGGCAGCGTCCAGCCGGGAAACGGCAACAACAGTTCACGCGCGCCATTGCATAAAATCAGCTTTTGATAGCGAATCACGCCGCAGCCCTCGGCGTCTTCATATGCCAATCGGTTAGCGCCACACTGCGCCACCAGCTTGCAGCCAGACTGCAGCGCAATATTTTCCCGCGCCGCCACCGCCTGCCGATAGCGGTTCGCCGTTTCAGGTAAAGCCACCTGCATCCCGTCGCGCCAGATTTGCCCGCCGGGATGCGGATTATCATCAATCATTCGCACCTGGCCACCACTTTCCGCAGCGGCCAGCGCAGCCGCCATGCCGGCCGGCCCGGCACCGACGATCAGCACCTCACAATTGAAGTTACTCATCATCGTTCCTCTCTATGCGCATGCCGGCTTGGCACAGCGTTTGGCACGCCAGCCGACGCAGGCCGTTAATGGTCACCCGGCACTCCTGACAAACGCCCATGCCACAAAAGGGAGCCCGCGGTTGGTGTGAAACAGATAACCGACAACGATCGTCGCCGCACAGGCTGAGCGCCGCAGCAACGCTGAGACCAACCGGCACCCGCCGGTGTTCTCCATCGATGATCAACGCGATCGTATTTTGTCTTTCATTCATACAGGCAACTCCTCGGCGGCAAACGCCCGCGCAGCCAAATACGGGGAATCGTCAATCTCCGGCGTTTGCCGGCCAATCTGCGCAGTAATCAGCGCAGCGCTGCCGAGCGCAGTCGTGACGCCCAATCCCTCATGCCCCAGCGCCAGCCACAGCCAGGAATGCCGCGGATGCACGCCCAACAGCGGCAGCCCGTCGGCAGAGGCGGCGCGCAACCCGGTCCAGCAGCGAATGATGTTCATCTGCGCCAGTGCGGGCAAGAAATGCTGCGCACGCGTAAGCATTGCCGCCAACAGCGGCATGTCCAACGCCGAATCGACGGCGTCGAACTGGCGGGAAGAGCCGATCAGCCATTGTCCGGTGGGCCGCGCCTGCACATTGAAAGCCACCGACGTGCCGTTACTGGCATGCGCGCTGGCGCCATACCCCAGCTCCACCAGTTGATGCCGCACCCGCGGCGGGTAGCGATCGGTGATCGCCAGTTGGCCCTTCTTGGCGTGAAGCAAAGTCTGCGGTAATAGGCTATTGGCCCTAAGGCCGCAGGCCAGGACCACCACCGGCGCGGCCAGACGTCTGCCGTCCGCCAGCCGCACGGCTTCCTCTTCCAACGCTGTCGCTTCACCATGCACCACGTCAATTGCCGCACCACGGTCGGCCAACAGCCAGCGAGCCGCGAGCGGCGCATACAGAATGCCGTCGCCCGGCACCCGCAGTCCGCCGGCCAGGCCGTGCCGCAGCATCGGCTCCATGACGGCGATCTGCTCTGCCGTCAGCAGTTCCGCGGCCACGCCCTGCTCCGCCAGCCGCGCCCGCTTTTGCTCGGCGATGGCCATTTCATCCGCTTGATCCGCCAACCACAGCGTACCGCAGCCACGCCAGGCGCAGGTTTCCGGCATGCGCCCCGTCACTTCGCGCCACAACCGCAGCGAATAAGCGCTCAACGCCAGCTCGGCAGGATTATCGTCCATGCAAACCAGATGCCCCATACCGGCGGCGGTGGCGGTGGCGCCGGCGCGGCGATCATCCACCACCGAGACACGATACCCTTCCCGCGCCAGCCGCCAGGCGCAAGCGGCGCCGATGATACCGGCACCGACCACGATGACATCGGCTCCCCGCTCGGCGCCCATCAGCGTATCCCCCAGACGAAGGGATCGCGTTCGTCGAGCAGCAGTTGGCTATCGGCGCACACATAGGCCTGCCCGCGAATAAAGGGGGCAATGCGATCGCCGTTCCAACGATAATAGGCCTGGAATTCGCTGCCGATCACGCTGGCCTGCCGCCACTGCGTGTCCGGCGGCAGTTTGCCGTCCGCCGCCAGACACGCCAGTTTGGCGCTGGTGCCGGTACCGCACGGAGAACGGTCATAGGCTTTGCCGGGGCACAGCACGAAGCTGCGGCTGTCGGCCTGCGGATCGTCACCGAACAGTTCGATATGGTCTATCGCTCCGCCGTCTTCACCGCGGATGCCCGCCTGTTCCAACGTTTGTCGCACCGCCCAGGTGAACGCGGTCAAGGCCTCCAGATTGTGTTTATCGATGGGCAACGGTGACTCGCCGATCAGGAAAAACCAGTTGCCCCCCCAGGCGATGTCACCCGTCACCGGCCCGTGACCGGCAACCTCAAGCCGCACCTGGCGGCGGTAGCGATAAGCCGCCACGTTCTCCACCGTGACGCTGCCGTCATCATGCAGCGTGGCGCTTACCGGGCCGACCGGGGTCTCGATCAGGTGGCGCCCGGCGTGGATGCGCCCCAGATGAGCCAGCGAAGCGATCAGCCCGATAGTGCCGTGCCCGCACATGCCCAGATAGCCGCTGTTGTTAAAGAAGATCACCCCGGCGGTGGCCTGTGGCGAGCAGGGGCGGCACAGCAATGCCCCCACCAGCACGTCATTGCCACGCGGTTCGAGCATCACCGCGCAGCGCCAATCGTCATAATGTTGTGCGAAACGCGCCCGCCGTTCCGCCATGCTACCCTCGCCGAGATCGGGAAAACCTTCCACGATCAGGCGGGTCGGCTCTCCGCCGGTATGAGAATCGATCGCCCGCAAAGCGGTGATATGCGCAGAAAGTGCCATCGGCGTCTCCTGGGTTAATGAGATGTTACCAATGGCATTAGCCTGAACGAATGTGAGCATGACGGCTTGATGCATTTCGGCGCAGCGAATGAAGAAATCAGCACAGTGACAAACGTCAGGCCTGACGCGTCGCGGGTATGAGTTTAACGGTTGTCATAATAATGACTTATTTATCATGTCGTTATTTTCATGCTAAACCCTTGTGTAGCGAGAAACGCCTCAGTTTTCAAGCAACCGCCAATCACCGTCCGGCAAAAGTATGCGGCAATCCGCATATTTGGCAGCCCGCCGGAAATAGCGCTTGCTTCGTTACAAAAAAGTTAATATTGATGCGAAAGCGCCAATCTGGCTCGCCTGTTTTTCCGGCTAACGACCGAAAAGGGACTGCTATGCGATCCATTTCAGACCATCAACATCAGATTTCTCTCTCGCCGCCAGCCCTGGTGGGGCTGCCGGATCAGGAGGACGTTTTCGCCGTCGAACATTTGTCGCGCCTGTGCGACGGGCTGGCGCAGCAGCGCCCGAACAACCTGCGCGATCTGCTGAATACGCTGGCGCTGATCGCGCCGTTGCTGAACGCGATCCCCAACGTGGTGTTCTTTATCAAAGACGCCCAGGCTCGCTACCTGCTGGCTAACCTGACGCTGGCCAGGCGCTGCGGTTTCAAAACCGTGACGCCGCTGCTGGGCAAAACCTCCGCCGACGTTTTTCCCGCTCAGCTCGGATCCGGCTATACCGAGCAGGATCTGCGGGTATTGCGCCACGGCGTGTTGATCCAGGATCAGCTGGAAATGCACCTGTACAACGGCCGAGAAACCGGCTGGTGCCTGACGCAAAAGCTGGCGCTGTATGACGCGCAGGGAAAAATCATCGGTATGGCGGGTATTTCTCACGATCTGCAGGAGGCCAGAGCCAATCATCCGGCCTACCAGCGGCTGGCGGCGATCGACGTGCATATCCGCCGCCACTACGCCAGACCGATCGCGCTTGAAGAGCTGACGGCGCTGACCGGGTTATCGGTGGCGCAGATCGAACGCTACTGCAAACGTATCTTCCACCTCACCCCGCGCCAGATGATCCACAAAGTGCGGCTGGAAAAGGCCACGGAACTCCTGGCCGGCGATCTGCCGATCACGGACATCGCGCTGCAGTGCGGCTATACCGATCACAGCGCCTTCAGCCGTCAGTTCAAAGCGATGACCGGCTCCACGCCGCGCGATTTTCGCCTGACGCTTTCCGCTTAACGCGCTGATTTACCCCGTTAACCCTCTCTTCTCACGGCGTACCGACGCCCGATTTTTCACGCCCGCTTTCCGCCGCTATTGTGCCAATTTCGTCGCGGCAATCGGCGAAAAGCGTCAAGCCTCCCTGCGCAATACCGGTCAATCTGTCGGTGAGCCTTACCAAAGATTCACTTTTCATTAACACTTTCGGACGACAGGACAAACACGATGAGCC
The DNA here is from genome assembly GCF_057197125.1 of Serratia sp. LSHTC3. Lineage (NCBI taxonomy): Bacteria > Pseudomonadati > Pseudomonadota > Gammaproteobacteria > Enterobacterales > Yersiniaceae > Serratia > Serratia sp. LSHTC3. Next base: position 581,728 of record NZ_JBXUNP010000002.1, on the reverse strand, counting down.
ATAAAACCCTAAGCTGGAGCGGCGTATTCCCGGCGGTGACGACCCAATTTCGCAACGATTTCTCTCTGGATCTCGACGCCACCCATACGGTGATCAAAAACCTGGTGCGCGACGGCGTCTCCGGCCTGGTGGTGTGCGGCACCGTCGGTGAAAATACCTCGATGACAGTGCAGGAAAAGCTGGCGGTGATCGAGGTGGCGAAAGACGCCGCCGACGGTAAAGTGCCGGTGATCGCCGGCATCGCCGAGTTCACCACCGCCTTCGCGCAGAATATGGCGCGTGAAGCGCAAAAGGCCGGCGTCGACGGAATTATGGTGATGCCGGCGCTGGTCTACTCCGCCAAACCGCACGAAACCGCCGCGCACTTCCGCAGCGTCGCTGGCGCGACCGATCTGCCGATAATGGTCTACAACAACCCTCCCATTTACAAAAATGACGTCACGCCCGACATTCTGACCTCGCTGGTCGACTGCGAGAACATCGTGTGCTTCAAAGACTCGTCGGGCGATACCCGCCGCTTTATCGACCTGCGCAATGAAGTCGGCGATCGCTTCGTGCTGTTCGCCGGATTGGACGATGTGGTGCTGGAAAGCATCGCCGTCGGCGCGCAAGGCTGGATCTCCGGCATGTCCAATGCCTTCCCGCGCGAAGGGGAAACCCTGTTCCGGCTGGCGAAGGAAAAACGCTATGAGGAAGCGTTGGCGCTATACAGCTGGTTTATGCCGCTGCTGCACCTCGATGCCCGCCCCGATCTGGTGCAGTGCATCAAACTCTGCGAACAGCGGGTCGGCCGCGGCAGCGCTGTCACTCGCCCTCCGCGCCTGGCGCTGCAGGGAGAAACGCTCACCGAGATCAACGCCGTGATCGATAAAGCGCTGGCCACCCGCCCTGCGCTGCCGAACGTCGGCCTGTGACGCCTTCATCGCCCGGCCATGCCGGGCGTCATGCTTTATCTACCGGGGGAACCGATGCCCAACGATCGCTACGCCGCCATCAGCGGCCAACAATTTATCGGCGGCCAACGCCGCGCCGAAGGGGAAGCGTCGCTGTGTAGCCTGCGCGCCGACGACGGTCAGCCAACCGGCTACCGCTTCCACCAGGCCACGGCGGCAGAAACCGCCGCCGCCGCAGAAGCCGCCGCAGCAGCCTTTGCGCCCTATTCACAGCTCAGTGCAGAACAACGCGCGAACTTTCTCGACGCCATCGCCGAAGAGTTAGACGCATTGGATGATGTTTTCTTCACCTTCGCCATGCAGGAAACGGCCTTGCCGCCTGCGCGGTTGAGCGGCGAACGCGCCAGAACCAGCGGCCAGATGCGGCTGTTCGCCACGCTGCTGCGGCGCGGCGACGTCGAGGGCGTGCGCATCGATTGCGCGCTGCCGCAGCGTTCCCCCCTGCCGCGCCCCGATCTGCGGCAATACCGCACGGCGCTCGGCCCAGTGGCGGTCTTCGGCGCCAGCAACTTCCCGCTGGCGTTTTCCACCGCGGGCGGTGATACCGCCGCCGCGCTCGCCGCCGGCTGCCCGGTCGTGTTCAAGGCGCACAGCGGCCATATGATTACCGCCGAGCTGACCGCTCAGGCGATCGAGCGCGCTCGGGAACGCACAAGGATGCCCGCCGGCGTCTTCAACATGATCTTCGGCAACCGCGTGGGGGCCGATTTGGTACAACATCCGGCGATTCAGGCAGTGGGATTCACCGGCTCGCTGCAAGGCGGCCGGGCGCTCTTCGATCTGGCGATGCAACGCCCTCAACCTATCCCGGTCTTCGCAGAAATGTCGAGCATCAATCCGGTAGTGATCCTGCCCAAGGCGTTGGCGCGGCGCGGGCAGCGCATTGCGCAGGAACTGGTCTCTTCCTTCACACTCGGCTGCGGTCAGTTCTGCACCAAGCCCGGCGTAATCGTCGCGCTGCGCGGCGCCGCCTTCGATCGGTTAACCGAAACGATGAGCGCCCTGGTCAACGCCGCCGAGCCGCAGCCGATGCTGAATGCCGGCACGCTGGAGCACTACCGTCACGGGCTGGCGGCCCTCGATGCCCATCCAGGTATGCGGCGTCTCGCAGGCCGAAGCGAAACGCCCACGCTTCGGGCGGCGGCGCAGCTTTATCAGGCGGAAGAGGCGCTGTTGCTGCAGGCTGACCCGCTGCTGCAACAAGAGGTCTTCGGCCCGGTCAGCATCCTGGTGGCGGTGGATAACGAAACGCAGCTGCATGCGGCGCTAACGGCATTGCAAGGCCAGTTGACCGCCACGCTGCTGGCGGACGACGACGATCTCGATGTGGCCGCCGGGCTGACGACACTGTTGGCGCGCAAAGCCGGTCGGGTGCTGTTCAACGGGTATCCGACCGGGGTGGAAGTGTGCGACGCCATGGTGCACGGCGGCCCTTACCCGGCCACCAGCGACGCACGCGGCACCTCGGTAGGCACGCTGGCCATCGAGCGTTTCCTGCGGCCGGTCTGTTTGCAAAACACCCCTGCGGCGCTGTTGCCGCCGGCGCTGCAGGACGCCAACCCGCTCAACCTGCTACGGCTGGTGAACGGCGTTTACACCCGAGCCCCCCTGGTTTCACCTGCCCCAAATTAGCCCGGCCGCATCTGCCTGCCATTCAATAACAAAAGGGTAATACCATGACAACCCAAGGCAAATTCAAGAAGCAGCTTACGCTCACCGACCTGACGTTCATCGGTCTGGGCGCCATCTTCGGCTCCGGTTGGCTGTTCGCCGCCAGCCATGTCTCCTCCATCGCCGGCCCGGCCGGCATCTATTCCTGGCTGATCGGCGGCCTGGCGGTGCTGCTGCTCGGCATCGTCTACTGCGAGCTGGGCGCCGCCCTGCCGCGCGCCGGCGGCATCATTCGCTATCCGGTATTCTCGCACGGCGAACTGATGGGTTATCTGCTGGGGTTTATCACGCTGATCGCCTTCTCGAGCCTGATCGCCATCGAAGTCGTCGCCGCCCGGCAGTACGCCGCCGCCTGGTTCCCGTTCCTCAGTCAGCCGGGTTCCGGCGATCCAACCGCGATCGGCTGGCTGGTGCAGCTGGCGCTGCTGTGCTTTTTCTTCGCGCTCAACTATTACAGCGTCAAAACCTTCGCCAAATCCAATAACCTGATCAGCGTGCTGAAGTTTCTGGTGCCGCTGTTGGTGATCGTGGTGTTGTTCAGCTTTTTCAAACCGGAAAACCTGCACAGCCAGGGCTTTGCTCCCTTCGGTTCCGCCGGCGTTGAGGCCGCCATTTCCGCCGGCGGCATCATCTTCGCCTACCTCGGCCTGACGCCGATCATTTCGGTCGCCAGCGAGGTGCAACGGCCGCAGCGCACCATTCCCATCGCGCTGATCCTGTCGGTGGTGCTGTCCACCATCATCTATGTGCTGCTGCAGATAGCGTTTCTCGGCAGCATCCCCAGCGAGATGCTGAGCGGCGGCTGGGCCGGCATCAGCCAACAGTTCTCCCTGCCGTTCCGCGACATCGCCATCACGCTGGGCATGGGATGGCTGGCGTTTCTGGTGGTCAGCGACGCGATCGTTTCGCCGAGCGGCACCGGCAATATCTATATGAACGCCACGCCTCGCGTGATCTACGGTTGGGCGCGCGCCGGCACCTTCTTCAAACTGTTCACCCGGGTGGATGGCGAGTCAGGTATTCCTCGCCCGGCGCTGTGGCTGACCTTCGCTCTCTCGGTATTCTGGACGCTGCCGTTCCCATCCTGGGAAAAACTGATCGGCGTGGTGTCCGCCGCACTGGTGCTGAGCTACGCCATCGCCCCGGTCACCGCCGCCGGGCTGCGGCGCAATGCGCCCGATATGCCGCGTCCGTTCCGGGTCCGCGGTTTTTGCGTGCTCGGCCCGCTGTCGTTTATTATTTCGGCGCTGATCGTCTTCTGGTCCGGCTGGGACACCGTCTCCTGGCTGCTCGGCTTGCAGATCCTGATGTTCTTCATCTACATCCTGTTCAAGAATCAGGTGCCGACCCACGCCGTTAGCCTCAGGCAGCAAATTTGGTCCTCGCTGTGGCTGATCGTCTTCTATGCGCTGGTGATCGGGCTTTCCTACCTCAGCAGCTTCGGCGGCATCGGCGCTATTGCTCATCCATGGGACACCCTCACCATGGCGGTGATTGCGCTGGCGATTTACTACTGGGGCGCCTATACCTGTTTACCCCAGGCCAATTTTATCGGCGATGAAGAAGAATGAACCCAGGGAGGAGATCGAAATGACATCCATGCATGTGCTGTCGCTGGAACAGGCTTATCAACTGGCGTTGCGTACGCTGCGCAGCAACGGTTTCAATCAGGCGCATGCCGAGGCGGTGGCGCAAAATGTCACCCAGGGCGAACGCGACGGCTGCGCTTCTCACGGGCTGTACCGGCTGTTGGGCTGCGTGCGATCGCTGCGGGCAGGCAAGGTTTCTGCCGATGCGATGCCCAGATTGCTCGACCAGGCGCCGGCCATCTTGCGCGCCGACGCCGGCGGTGCGTTTTCCCTGCTGGCCTACCGCACCGCTCTGCCGGCCTTTATCGAGAAAGTGCGCACCAACGGTGTCGCCGCGCTGGCGATCAACCGCTGCGTGCATTTCTCCGCGCTCTGGGCCGATATCGAACCGCTGACCGAGCAGGGGTTGGTGGCCTTGGCCTGCACGCCCAGCCACGCCTGGGTGACGCCGGCCGGCGGTTCGCGACCGCTCTTCGGCACCAACCCCATCGCCTTCGGCTGGCCGCGTCCGGATCGGCCGCCGTTTTTGTTCGACATGGCCACCAGCGCGGCAGCGCGCGGCGAAATCGAATTACACCGCCGCGCCGGCACCCCGCTGCCTGAAGGCTGGGGCATTGATAAGGCAGGCAACCCGTCCACCGATGCCGCCAGCGTGTTGGAGGGCGCGATGCTGACCTTCGGCGGGCATAAGGGCTCGGCGCTGGCGGCAATGGTTGAATTGCTGGCAGGGCCGCTGATCGGCGATATGACCAGCAAGGAATCGCTGGCCTATGACGATGGCACCGGTTCGTCGCCTTACGGTGGTGAGCTGGTCATCGCGTTGGATCCCGAGCGTTTTCTCGGTGCGGATAAGGCGAAATATTTCGTCGGAGCGGAGGCGATGTTTGCCGATATGCAGGCGCAAGGCGCCCGCATCCCCGGCGAACGCCGTTATCGGCAACGGCGCCAGAGCGAGCAATACGGCGTGGAAATCCCCAAGGCGTTGTACGACGAAATAGTGGCGCTGTGCGATTAACGCTGGATTTATGCCCCCCGCCGGCAACCCGGCGCGGGGAGAGGCTTATCCAGCCTGAGCCATGTCGCTGTGCAGGCGCTTGCGCCATACCGGTTTGGTGTCCCAGCGTGCAAAGTGTTTCGCCTCTTTACCCGGCTGCACCTGATGCCACATGTCTTCTTGCCACCGGATCGGTTCCTTTCCTCGCAACGTTGGGCGGGTCTGTTTAATCGTCCGTTGCAAGACGTCTGCTTCTTCCGCAGTAATGGGCGGCGCCTGTCTGGCGGCGTCCAGCGCACGGCTTCCCAGCGGCGCCATCACCTGATACAACACGTTGACCTGCTGCAGCGTCGCTTGCTGATTAGTGCTCATCCCCTTACCCGACCAACCGTCGAAGTTTTCACCGGGATCGTCCCCCTGCGCGCGATACTCATTACCTGGCCCCTCGACGATATTCCATCCTTGCCAGGTCACCAGAGTGTGTAATCCATCGCGATCCTGCAGGTTTTTATTCTGGATCTGTTTGAGCACCGCGGCGCGGTTTGGCACACCGATCAGATTCATAAACTCGTCCAGCGCGTTCCAATGCTGCCCCGCCACCAAACCATTCCAGACATTACGCAAACAGTTCCAGGGAATGGTGTGGTGCCAGGTTAGCGTGATAAGCGGTTTGGTTGACGCATGTTGCCAACGGCTCGGTTCACTGCCCCGATCGCCTCTGATAATCCCATCGACTTCTAATGGCATAGCTGCCCCTCTTCTGGCTGAAATGAAAAATATGCGCAAGGCCGGTGGCCCGGTTGGCATAAAAACGTCAGCTAAAATCGTAGCAGTTCAGACTGGGATGGCAATAAAACGCAAAGCACGCTCTGCAGCCGGCCGGTAACCGCAGAACGTGCCCGAAAACGGTGAGTTTAAGATGAATTATCTGACCACCATCACCGAAATATTGGCATGGCGAACGATAGCGGCGGCATTGGACCCCAGCAGATAGGTTTTCACGCTCGGGCGACGCGAACCGATGATGATCAGATCGGCGTCGATCTCTTCCGCCAGTTCCAACACCTGATCGCGTGCAGAACCGAAGCTGACGGTGTAATTGAGGCGATCCAACGGCAGAGCGATTTCCGACATGATTTTCTTCAGTCTATCCACCGCCTTCACCTCCGCCTGATTCTCAAACTCCTTGAGGCCGAACGAATAGGCAGTAACAAAAGCCGAGGCATCCGGCAGCGCATGGAAGAAATGCACTTTAGCGCCGGACATCTTCGCCAAATATTCCACATGCTTCAGCGCATGCTCGGTCAACAGATCCTCTTCAATATCGATCGGCACTAAAATAGTCTTGTACATATCACGTCCTTTCTATGTAAACCGGGTGCCAACAGAATACTGCCGCGCACGGGCGCGGTGAATCGCTTTATCACGCTTTTGTGATCGAGGGGTAAATACTGACAAGGATAGTTTTTAATTTAACAAAATATAAACATTACACCGATAACGGATAGGTGATTAATTATTTATTACTCGAGATTAAATTAGCTGTAAATAAACCGCTTTGGCGGTAGCGGCGGTCTTATTGGCGACAGAAAGCTTTTTAATCGAGTTGCCGATGTGGAAATTGATCGTGCGCTCGCTCACCCCCATCAACAACGCGATCTCTTCCGCCGTTTTCCCTTCGCTGCTCCAGCGTAAAATGTCTTTTTCGCGCAGCGTCAACACATCTTTTATCGCGTCATCATTCACCGATATCAAGGCCTCCCGCAGCGTTTTATGGGCGGTTTGCGCCAGCCAAAGGAAAAAAGTTTCATTTGCCGCACGCGCTTGCGGCGTTTGCTCAGGTAGCGCTTTACCGGCAAACGTCAGGATCCCCAACCTGCCATAGCAATCCTTGACCGACTGCGACCAACCGGCGCACAAGCCGAATTGCGCCATACGCCGCCAAAGCGTCGGCCGCTCATGATAAAAGCTTTCGTCCCACTGAAACTGCAGCGTGGAATGGTGAGCACGCTCAATAACCGGATCCTGCAAATATACCCGCTGCCGCCGATAATCCTCGAGATAGTTCGTTGAAATATTCCCTTCGCTCAGCATCTTGGGGCTGCTGGCCGGATAACAGGAAAACACGATGTAGGAGAAATAATCAAACCCCAACGCCTCGGCGCAGGGCCCCAGCTGCGTCAGAAAGCATTCGCGATCGGCCAGGCTGCCAATCACCTCCGCCATGAGCCGTTGAGTGCGGGTATCCATAACGCAGGTTCTCCAGATAGCGATGCCGATTTATCGATAGGTCAGATTCACTATAGAATATCGCCGCCCGGCGCCAGTAGCCGTTTCATATAATAAAAAATACCAACGCTATAACGAAAACAGCTATTCCCCTTAAAATAAGCCTTTTTATTGCGCCGAACAGGAAAACTACGCGAATAGCATACTCTCCTCGACACGTAAACCTGTCATTTCTACCGTTAGACAGCCAGGACACCACCAATTACTTTCCAGACAGGCACCCAGTGCCGCCGTAAATCCAAAGAGATAATAAGCATTTGCGAATTTCGCATGGCATACAGTGACGGGGATTTTCTATGGCAGAAAGTAATGCGGCAATTCAATCGGCTGCGATTATCGGCGCGGGAACGATGGGCAGAGGCATCGCTTATCTTTTCGCGCAAAAAGGCATTCCCACGATGCTTTATAATCGCAACGGCAATACCCTCAATCAAGCTCGCGAATATATCGCGCAAGACCTGAACAAGAAAGTCGAACAGGGCAAGATCGCGCTGCAGGATAAGGACGCGGTGCTGGCCAATCTGATGTTCACTTCCGTGTTTGAGGCCATCGCCGACAGCGAGCTGGTAATAGAAACCATCGCCGAGCAAGAACAAACCAAACTTGAGGTGCTGGCGGCCATCGCCGCGGTGGTCAAGCACGACACGCTGATCGCCACCAATACCTCCTCACTGTCGCTTAACAAGCTGGCAACTGCGGTGACGCACAGCGAACGCTTTATCGGTTTGCATTTTTTCAACCCCGCGCCGCTGATGAAGCTGATTGAAATCATTCCGGCCTACTTTACCGCGCACGCCACCACGGAACGCTGCCGCCAACTGGTGGCGGCGTTGGGGAAACGCGATGTCGTCTGCCAGGCCACGCCGGGGTTCATCGTCAATCGCATGGCCCGCCCCTACTACCTGGAAGGGTTCCGCCTGTTGGAAGAACATGTGGCGCGCGCGGCGCAGATCGACCGCGCCCTCAAGGCCGGCGGGCGCTTCCGCATGGGGCCGCTCGAGCTGACCGATTTTATCGGCCAAGACATTAACTATCAGGTCAGCCGGCAAATCTGGCAGGACATGCAATACGACCCGCGCTATACCCCTGGTCATCTGCAGCGTTCACTGGTCGATGCCGGTCTGTTGGGGAAAAAGAACGGCCGCTCCTATTTTGCCGCCGAAGAAACCGCCCCGCCGGTGACGGCCGCCAACAATGCAGACGTCGAGACGCTGCGCGTTTACGGCGAGCATCCTTTTTTTACCCTGTTGCAGCAGCGAGCCGCGCTTCAGTGGCCACAGCTGCGCGTGGAACAACGGCCGGCATTACCGGGGCTGGGAGCGGCCGTCCAGATCAATGACGCTTTCACCGTCAGCATCACCGATGGCCGCACGGCGAGCCAACTGGCCGAGCAGACGGCAGCGGATGCCTTTGTGGTCGATGTCGCCCTGAACTACGCCGACACCACGTATCTGGTGGCGGCGCACAGCCGCCACGCTTCTGCGGCCAATAAGGCGCTGTTTTTACGCCTGCTGCACACGGCAATCCCGCAGGTTGAATTTATCAAGGACTCCCCGGCGCTTATCGTCGCCCGCGTCCTCAGCAGCCTGATCAATGAGTCGGTGATCATGGTGGAAAGCGGCGTCTGCAGCCGGGAAGACATCGATGTCGCCGCCGTCGCGGGCGTTAACTACGCCGGCGGCATTTTCGACTGGCTCGGCAAACTGGGGGAGAAAAACGTCAGGACGACGCTGAGCAATCTGGCGCAGCTGCTGCACGCGGCGCGCTATGCGCCGCATTACACCCTTCTGCACGCCGCGCAACCGGCGCTGACGACCACGCCTTAAGGATCCATGATGAGCATTAAAGATGACGGCGTTTATCTGATCGACGGCACGCGCACGGCGATCGGCGCCTATGGCGGCAGCCTGGCGCATACCCGCCCCGACGACATGGCGGCGACGATCATTCGCGGCCTGCTGCAGCGCCATCCGGCGGCGGAAGCAGATCTGGACGAAGTGGTCCTGGGCTGCGCCAACCAGTCCGGCGAAGACAACCGCAACGTCGCCCGCATGGCGGCGCTGCTTTCCGGGTTGGATCCGTCGGTGCCTGCCATCACCCTCAACCGCCTTTGCGCCTCCGGGTTGGATGCGGTGATCTACGCCGCGGCGAAAATCCGCAGCGGCCTCAGCGAACTGATTCTGGCCGGCGGTGTGGAAAGCATGAGCCGCGCGCCCTATGTGCTGAGCAAAGGCGAAACGCCGTTCGACAAAGGCGTGAAGCTGTACGACACCACGCTGGGGTGGCGCTTTGTTAACCCACGGCTGGCGGAGCGCTACGGCAGCGATCCGCTGGGCATTACGGCGGAAAACGTAGCCCAACGGCAACATATCTCACGCGAGGAACAGGACCTGTTCGCGCTGGCCTCGCAGCAGAAGGCCCGCCGGGCGATCGACAGCGGCCGGCTGGCGCGGGAAATCACGCCCGTGGACGTGCCGGCCGATCGTAAAACGACCCGCACATTCGCGCAGGATGAATTTCCCCGGCTCAGCACGCTGCAACAGCTACAGGCGCTGAAACCGGCGTTCTCCGCCGGCGGTTCGGTCACGGCAGGCAACGCTTCCGGCATCAACGACGGCGCCGCCGCGCTGCTATTGGCTTCCGGTCGCTACGTGAAGCGCCAGGGGTGGCAACCGCTGGCGGAGATCGGCGACAGCGCGGCCGCCGGCGTTGAACCGGCGCTGATGGGGCTGGGGCCGATCGCCTCCACCGAGCGCTTGCTGCAGCGCGGCGGCTTCACCTTGAACGACTTCGACATCATCGAGATTAACGAAGCGTTCGCCTCACAGGTTCTGGCGGCGCTGAAACACTGGCGTATCGGCGCCAACGACGCGCGGGTCAACCCGAACGGCGGCGCCATCGCGCTCGGTCATCCGCTGGGGATGTCCGGCGCGCGCCTGGTGCTGTCGGCAGCGCTGGAATTACGCGACCAACAGGCGAACAACGCATTGGTGACGATGTGCGTCGGCGTCGGTCAGGGGCTGTCATTAAACCTTAAAGCCGTTTAACACAAGGAACATACGATGAGCGTACTGAACATTCTTGAAGAAAAGCTGGCGGAAACCAAAAAACAGGGGCGTTTTCGCGAGTTCCTCAACCTTGAACGCGGCGTGCAGGACAAACCCTGGGCCACCAGCCACGGCCATCACGGTGAGCGCCGTCTCAACGTCTGGTGCTCGAACGACTATCTGGCGATGAGCCACCACCCCAAAGTGCTGCTGGCCACCACCGATGCGGTTAATCGGGTCGGGCTGGGCACCTGCGGCGCCCGCAGCATTTCCGGCACCTCGGTCTACCACAGCGAGCTGGAAACGCTGCTGGCCAGCGCCTATGGCAAAGAGTCGGCGCTGCTGTTCACCACCGGTTTCGGCGCCAACGACGCCACCTTATCCACCCTGTGCGACGCCATTCCCGATCTGATCGTGTTCTCCGACGAGCTGAATCACGCCTCGATGATTTACGGTATCCGCTACAGCAAAGCGGAGAAAAAAATCTTCCGCCACAACGATGTGGCACACCTCGCCGAGCTGCTGCAGGCCGCCGATCCGGCGCGGCCAAAGCTGATCGCTTTCGAGTCGCTGTATTCCATGGACGGTGACTTCGCCCCCCTGGCGCAGATCGTGGCGCTGGCGGAGCAGTACCAGGCGCTGACCTATCTCGACGAGATCCACTCCGCCGGCGTCTATGGCGAACGGGGGCTGGGCTACGCCGAACAACTGGGCCTGCTGGATAAAATCACCATTATTCAGGGCGGGTTCGGCAAATCTTACGGTGCGGCGGGCGGCTATATCGCCGCGCCCCGTTCGGTGGTGGAGGCGGTGCGCAGTTGGGCCCCGGCATTCGTCTTCAGCACCTCGTCGCCGGCGCCGGTGGTGGCCGCCGCGCTGGCCAGTTTTAAATACAACCTCGAGCATGACACCCAACGCAAACACCTGCTGGCGATCGTCGATCACCTGAAAACCGGCCTGCGCGCCGCCGGCATCCCGCTGGTGTCGGCAGACAGCCATATCCTGCCGCTGCTGGTCGGCGATCCGCACCGCAACAAACACATCAGTAAAGTGCTGCTCGATGAACACGATATTTACGTGCAACCGGTCAATGCACCGACGGTGCCCGCAGGCAGCGAGCGGCTGCGGGTGACGCCGACCTCGGCGCACTCCCATGCCGACGTGGAGACCTTCCTGGCGGCGCTGGGACGAGTCTGGGCGGCGAACGATCTGCGGAGGGCGGGATGAAGTTAGCGGATTATAACGGCCATCTGATCACGCTCTGTCTGATGGCGACCGGCACGTTCGCCATCGGCACCGACGCCTTTATCGTCGCCGGCGTGCTCAGCGACATTTCCGATACCTTTGCCGTCAGCCCCGCGCAAGCGGGGCAGTTGATATCGGTATTCGCGCTGGCTTATATGCTGTTCGCCCCTCTCACCGCCTGGCTGCTGGGCAACGTCAACCGCAAGCATATCCTGCAGTTGGCGCTGGTGCTGTTCATCGCCGGCAACCTGGCCTGCGCCTGGGCCACCAGCTACCTGCAGATCTCGTTCGGCAGAGTGCTGGCGGCATTGGGGGCGGCCTGTTACACGCCGCAGGCCGCCGCCGCCGCGGTAGGGCTGGTGGCGGAAAAACGCCGCGGCCTGGCCATTTCCATCGTCTATGGGGGTATGACGTTGGCTATTGCGCTCGGTATTCCGTTCGGCACCTTTCTCGCCAAACTGATCGGCTGGCGAGAAATCTTCCTGTTCATCGCCCTGCTGGGGGCAATTGCGCTGCTGGGCCTGTCGCTGGCGCTGCGGGCCATTGCGCCTCCGGGCAAGCATTCGCTGAAAGAGCGGCTCGCCCCGCTGAGACAAAAGGCGGTGCTGACCACGCTGCTGATCACCTTTTTTGCCGTTTGCTCGGAACACATCGTCTATAGCTACGTCAGCGTGTTGCTGAAAAACACCCAGTTCGGCCCGCAGGCGATCCTGCCCCTCGCGCTGCTGGTGTTCGGCATTGGCGCGGTGATCGGCAATTTTGCCTCCGGCGCGTTAACCGATGCCCTCGGCAGCAAGTTCGTGCTGCTGTTTTCCGTGGCGATCCAGACGCTGTCCCTGTTTCTGCTGGCCTTCTATGTCACTTCCCCCTGGTGGGTGCTGGCCATCTTTCTGGTCTGGGGCATCACCGGCTGGATGTATCTGGTGCCGATCCAGCATCACCTGTTGTCGCTATCGAAACGCTTTGGCGCGCTGACCGTATCGCTCAACAGCTCGGTGCTGTACGCCGGCATCGCGGCGGGCGGCATGCTGGGCGGCCTGGCGCTCTATGCGCTGCCGGCCTATTACCTGCCGCTGTTTTCGCTGCCGCTCGGCGCCATCGCCCTGCTGCTGACGCTGATCTTTTTCCGCGGGGAGGCCAGCGATGAGTGAATCACCGCCGGTGCTTTACGAACGTTATGGCGCGCAGGTTGCGGTCATCACCCTCAATCGGCCGGAAAAAAAGAACGCCATCAACCTGCAGATGGCCGAGCTGATCCGCACCTACCTGCGGCAGGCAGATAACGATGACTCGGTGCGAGCGATCGTCCTGGCCGGTCAACCGGCGGTATTTTCCGCCGGCATGGATATCAACGCCTTTCATCAGGGTGAACTGCCCATCGTCACGCCGGAGGGGTTTGGCGGGCTGATCCATGCACAGATCGCCAAGGTGATCATCGCCGCCGTTGACGGCATCGCGTACGGGGGCGGATTTGAGCTGGCCCTGGCGTGCGATCTGATCGTCGCCGGCCAGAACGCACGCTTCAGCTTCCCCGAAACCGGGCTCGGGTTAGTCGCCGCACAAGGCGGGTGCGCGCGATTGCCGGCGCGTATTTCCCCCTATGTCGCGCTCGACTGGCTGCTGACCGGCAGAACCGTCGGCGCACAGGAAGCGTTGTCACACGGCGCCATTTCCCGCATCAGCGCAAGTTCGGCCCGGGAAGAAGCGTTGCGCATCGCCGAACAGATCGCCGGAAAAGATCTTGCCGCCAGCCAGGCGGTTAAGGCCATCGTGCGTCAGGGACTGGCGCGGCAAGAAGCCCCCTCATTCGATTTTCAACAAGGCCCGGTCGAGCGCTTGCGTCAGGCTGCCGCCCGTCGATAATGCCCCTGCCGGTTCGCCTGAACCGGCATTTCCCGTTTGTCCTCCACCGCTCATTTTACACAGCCTGCCTGTCGGCGCTGGGCTACACTGCCGGTAGCCCTAATGCGCTGATAAGGAAAAACAATGCGCCATTTGCCTCTACAAACCCCCAGACTGATCCTGCGCCCGTTCACCGCCGACGATCTGCCCCACTTTACCGCCTACCGCAGCCACCCAGACGTGGCGCGCTATCAAAGCTGGAGCGACTACAGCGCCGCCGAGGCACAGGCCTTTTTCGCACAGCAACGGCAGCTCGAATTCAACCGTGACGACAGCTGGTTTCAACTGGCGGTCGAGCGCCGCGAAGACGGCGCGTTGCTGGGCGATGTCGCGGTGCATTTTTTCGATGAAGGGCGTCAGGCTGAACTGGGCGTGACCTTCGATCCGGTTCATCAGCGGCAAGGACAAGCGCGCGAGGCGCTAAGCGCCGTCATCGCCCTGCTGTTCGGGCCGCTGGCGAAACACCGCATTACTGCGGTGGTAGACGCGCGTAATCTTCGCGCCGCCGCGTTGTTCAGTAAGCTGGGCTTTCGCCGTGAGGCCTGTTGGCGGCAAAACGTGTTTTTCAAAGGCGCATGGGGCGACGAATTCGGTTTCGCCCTGCTGCAAAGCGAATGGCGGGAGAATGCAAAGCATGACGCTACTGAATAAATACCTTGGGCAATACCAGTTCTCGGAGCGGCATGCGATCGCCATCGCCGCACCGCAGGCGCGGATCCTGGAGGCCGTGGCCGCTTATGATCCCAAGCACGATCGCTTTTTCCGCAGCATGATAGCGCTACGCGAATTGCCCGCGCGCCTGATGCCACGCGATAAACCCAGCCCGCCGCCGTTTGGCCTGCATAACTTTTGCCTGCTTGAGCAGGATGAAAGCGCGTTGGTCTATGGCCTGATCGGCCGATTTTGGCAGGCTGAATACGGCCTGGAGCAGGTCGCCGACGGGGCGGGGTTTCTGGCTTTCGCCCAGCCCGGCGTCGCCAAACTGGCGCTGGGGTATGCCGCGAGCCCGCTGGAGGGCGGGCGCTGCCGTCTGGTAACGGAAACGCGCATCTTCTGCCCCGACGACGCCAGCCGGCGGCGGTTTACCCCCTATTGGTATGCGATTCGCCTGGTAAGCGGGTTGATACGGCGCCGTATGTTGCGCGCCATTAAAACCGCCAGCGAAAAGCAGGCAGTGAATCATTCACCAAGCTGATTTATTTAAGAGCATTCTTAGAGAATGAAAATCATTATCAGCCTATTTTTTAAACACAACAAGATAGTAATGAGAAGCCATTGACCCCGCCCCCTGCGGGGATTTTTTCGCCTATTTATCGCCTGTTTCAGGAAATGCCTGCATAAACAGGAAGGTACAAGGCTTGCGCTGATAGTGGTTGATCTGCGGCACCAGCCGGGTGAAATGCTCGGTCTGACAATGCACATCCAGGGCAGCGCGATCCGGCCAGCTTTCGATAAAAATAAAATGCCCGGGATCCTGCTGGTCGATGCACAGTTCATAGCTGATGCACAGCGGCTCTTGACGGGTTTTCTCCACCAGCTCGCGATACCACGGCATAACGGTGTCAATGTGTTCCGGGTGGATAAAATCTTCAGCGATGACCTTCAGCATGTTGCGCTCCTGCATTCTGTTTTGCCGTGCCTCACCTTATCGTCCTCCCTCGCGAGATGAAAGCGCCACTCTCCAGCTCTAACACCGGGTTGCCAATTCGGTGATAGCGCACACAGATCTCGATCAAAGCGCTTGAACGCGCCCTGGCCCTGTGTGAACGTCTGATTAACAAAAAAGCAACATACCATTCACCATGGTGATGTCTGCATCAATCTGCCGACCCGATACGCGGCATTTTTTTCACCCCAAAAGGCCTGACCATTAGACCTTTAGGGTTTGCGAAAAAGGTCCGCTGTTACCGTCGTGTTGAGGGCAACGGCGCCAGGACGGTCCTTATGACCGACGCTTGTCATTCTCAGAAGAGAGGTTACCGCCAGTGAATCACGCCACCTATGCCGCTCCTGCGCTCAACGCCGCCATTCGCAAAACCTGGCGCAGACTGGTGCCCTTGATGTTCGCCATGTACTTCATCGCCTTTATCGACAGGGTTAACGTCGGCTTTGCCAAGGACGCGATGGCCATCGATATCGCGCTGTCGCAATCCGCCTTTGCCCTGGGCGCCGGGATATTTTTTGCCGCCTATGCGCTGTTCGGCATCCCGGCCAACCTGCTGATGAACCGCTGGGGCGCCAAACGCTGGCTCAGCGCCACCACCGCGCTGTGGGGGGCGCTGTCGGCCTGCACCGGGCTGGTGACCAATGAACAGCAATTTATCGTCCTGCGGTTTCTGCTGGGGATCGCCGAAGCCGGCTTTTACCCCGGCATCCTGCTGCTGGCGTCGATCTATTTTCCCAATAAGGTGCGCGCCTCGGTGATTGGCATTTTCGTGCTCGGCGTGCCGGCGGCGCTGACGCTCGGTTCACCGCTATCGGGGGCATTGCTGGAGATGCACGGCGTGTTGGGTAAACCCGGCTGGTTCTGGATGTTTGTGCTGGAAGGATTGCCGGCCGTCGTCCTCGGCGTTTTCGCCTTTTTCTATCTCGACGATAATCCACGGCAGGCGCGCTTTCTGACCGAGGAAGAACGCACGGCGCTGGTGGCACAATTGGCCGATGAACAGCAGCAGACCGAAACCAGCAGCGTCAAAGCGGCGATGAGCAGCGGCAAAGTTTGGCATCTGGCGTTGATCTACGGCACCCTGCAGATCGGCGTCTACGGCCTGATGTTTTTCCTGCCGTCGCAGGTCGCCTCGCTGATGGGCACCCATCTTGGCTTCAAGGCCTCGCTGGTGGCCGCCATTCCCTGGGCGTTCTCCGCGCTGGGCGTCTATTTCCTGCCGCGCTATGCCGACAGAAAAACCGCCAGACGATTACCGATCGCCGTCGGCTGCATGGTCGCGGCAGCGCTGGGTTTGGTGGTGTCTTCCTATGCCGGCCCTTTGCTCGCCATCGTCGCCCTGAGCTGTTGCGCAGTCAGTTTTCTGGCGGTACAGCCGATTTTCTGGACGTTTCCCGCCCAGGTGCTGACCGGCCCGGCGCTGGCGGCCGGCATCGGTTTTTGCACCACGCTTGGCGCCGCATTCAGCTTTTTAGCCCCGCTGATCCGCACCGAGGCGGAACAGCGTTTTCACAGCCCGCATGCCGGGCCGTTGGTGCTGGCTGCCTTTTCGCTGCTGTGCGCCACGCTGTTGTGGGCGCTCAGAAACCGGCGCACCGACGTGAGCAAGCAAGACGCGGAGATCGCCGGATAGCGGCGCGTTATTTAACCCTTATTGAACCTGCGGATGGGACACTGGCACTCAGCCCTCTCGCCCGCAGGTGTTAAATGGATGAATTGACGCACATTATCGCCAAATACAGTCCGGAACCGGAGATGTTGCTGCTACTGATTTTCCTGTTCGCGCTGGGAAAATCCGTGATCGTAGTGTCTTCCGCCCTGCCGCCCGCCTCGGTCACGCTGCTGATGGGCATCGTGGCGGGCAAGCATGCGCTGCCCATCGGCTCGGTTTGGGCAGCCATCGCCCTCGGCGCGGCGTTAGGCTCGATCCTGTCTTTCCACTTCGGCGCGCTGCTGTGCCGCCGCGATCTTGGCCGCCGGCTGCCGGCACGCTTTCACGCCCCGCTGCGCAAAGCGCAAAGCGCCTTGCAAAAGCGCGGGCTGCCGCTGCTGTTCGCCTCGCGTTTTCTGGCGGTGATGCGTTACACCGTGCCGCTGATGGCCGGCATGCTGCAACTGCCGGCGCGGCGCGTCTATGCCACCGCCGCGCTCTCGGCCGCCGTCTGGGCGCTGCTTTTGATGTCGACGGCGCATTTATTCCCCGTTTCCTGACCTGAAAGATTCTTGGGCAAATGGCCCACCCCTACGCCGACGTTGCGCCAGCGCACAGCCTCCCTTGCCGTATAAAGTACGGTGCAACATTGCAGTTTGCGCCAGATCACCTTTCTGAACATCAGTCGAAAAATGCGAATTTTTTTGCAGAATGCGCGCTTAAAACGGCGCAATGCGGGAAGAAACGAAGAAAAGTCTGAGCGTAACACGCTGATTTGGTTGGTGGGTCGTACAGGGTTCGAACCTGTGACCAATTGATTAAGAGTCAACTGCTCTACCGACTGAGCTAACGACCCAACGCGGTAAATTGTCCTCCTCGTCGGAGGCGCTGTCAAACGCTTACACCCATTACTTTTTCTCATGCGAATTTTACAACCCTTTGTTTAATCAACGAGATAAGCCGCATAAGGTCTGTTAATCCCACCGTTTGAAGAGTAATCTTCCGCTCCCTGAACGTCCGATTTGCCTCCTCTCGTGTAAAGATTGATCGACTTTTATCCCGCGTATAAATGTTGTAAACATGTTGCACAAAGGTGGCGTTATTGCACTACCTTACTAAAGCCGGATCAACCGGATAAATGTATAAAAAAGAGCCACTTCAGAGCTCGCGACTTCACTAATGACAGGTAAAACAGGACATCATCAGATGGTAGATCACTCTAAAATAGCGACTGACGCGACGCCCGCTTCAGAAGATCATCTACGGCGAAACCTCACTAACCGACATATTCAACTGATCGCCATCGGCGGCGCCATCGGCACCGGCCTGTTTATGGGTTCCGGTAAAACCATCAGCCTGGCCGGCCCCTCGATCATCTTCGTGTACATGATCATCGGCTTTATGCTGTTCTTCGTGATGCGCGCCATGGGCGAGCTGCTGCTGTCCAACCTGGAGTACAAATCGTTCAGCGATTTCGCCGCGGATCTGCTCGGCCCGTGGGCCGGTTTCTTCACCGGCTGGACCTACTGGTTCTGCTGGGTGGTCACCGGCATTGCCGACGTCGTGGCGATCACCGCCTACGCCCAGTTCTGGTTCCCCGAGCTGTCACAGTGGATCGCTTCACTGCTGTGCGTGCTGTTGCTGCTCGGCCTTAATCTGGCGACGGTGAAAATGTTCGGCGAAATGGAGTTTTGGTTTGCGATGATTAAAATCGTCGCCATCGTCGGGCTGATCGTCGCCGGGCTGGTGATGATCGCCATGCAGTTCCAGTCGCCGACCGGCACCGTAGCCTCATTCACCCATCTGTGGAATGACGGCGGCATGTTCCCGAAAGGCATCAGCGGCTTCTTCGCCGGCTTCCAGATCGCGGTATTCGCCTTCGTCGGCATTGAGCTGGTGGGCACCACCGCCGCGGAAACCAAGGATCCGGAGAAGTCGCTGCCGCGCGCCATCAACTCGATTCCGATCCGCATCATCATGTTCTACGTGTTCGCCCTGATCGTCATCATGTCGGTAACGCCGTGGAACTCCGTGGTGCCTGACAAGAGCCCGTTCGTTGAGCTGTTCGTGCTGATCGGCCTGCCGGCCGCGGCCAGCGTAATCAACTTCGTGGTACTGACCTCCGCCGCCTCTTCCGCCAACAGCGGCGTGTTCTCCACCAGCCGCATGCTGTTCGGGCTGGCGCAGGAAGGCGACGCGCCGAAATCGTTCGCTAACCTGTCCAAGCGCGCGGTGCCGGCCAACGGCCTCACCTTCTCCTGTATCTGCCTGCTGGGCGGCGTGGTGCTGATTTACCTGATTCCGAACGTGATGACGGTCTTCACTCTGGTGACCACCGTATCGGCTATTCTGTTCATGTTCGTCTGGACCATCATTTTGTGCTCATACCTGGTCTACCGTAAACGACGCCCGGCGCTGCACCAGAAATCGATCTACAAAATGCCTGCCGGCAAACTGATGTGCTGGGTGTGCATGGCGTTCTTCGTGTTCGTGCTGGTGCTGCTGTCGCTGCGCGAAGACACCCGTCAGGCGCTGATCGTCACTCCGCTGTGGTTCATCGTGCTCGGCCTGTCTTACGTGTTCCTGCGCAAGAAGAAAATCGCGTGATGCAAAAAGGGGCGGATCTCTCCGCCCCTTTCTTTTTACGCCTCTGCGCTAATCCGCTTCCGTCGCCACCGCCGCTTTATCCTTGCGTCGCACGCGCAGCTCGCTGACCACCACCCCGATCACGATCAACGCGCCCCCCAATAGCGCCACGCCCGGTAAACGCTCACCGGCGAGCCGCCCGACGATGCCCGCCCAGACCGGTTCACCGGCGTAGATCACCGTAGCGCGCGTGGGTGAAACGCTGCGCTGCGCCCAGTTCATGGTCAGCTGAATCAACGCGCTGGCCAGCCCCAGCCCTATGGCGCTGTACAGCAGGTAATCCGAATACGGCGGCGGCGACTCGCCGGTCGGCGCCATCATCAAAAACGAGGCCAGCGAGGCGGTCGCCAGCTGTACGATGGTCACCCGGCGGATATTCACCTTGCCGGCGAAAGCGCCGATGAGGATGATCTCTGCCGCCATGCCCAGCGTGCCGGCCAGCGTCAGAATTTCGCCGAGGCTCAGCGTCATGTCGGTGCTGCTCGGCGCCGCCAGCAGCATCAGGCCGGTAAAGGCCAGCAGAATACCGATCCACGACATGATGCCGGGGAACCGCCCCAGCACCAGCCATTGCAACAGCGGCACGATCGGCACATACATGGCGGTGATGAACGCCGACTGGCTGCTGGTGATGGTCTGCAGGCCGACGGTTTGCATGCTATAGCCGAACATGATCGCCAGCCCGATCAGCACGCCCGCCTTCAGTTCATACAGGGTCAGGCCGCGCAGCACGCGCAGCGAAAACAGCGTCAACGCCAGCGTGGCGGTGGCGAAACGCAGGCCGACAAAAAAGAACGGCCCGCTGACTTGCATCGCATGGTGCACCGCCAAAAAGGTGCCACCCCAGATCATGGTGATGAAAATCAACACCGCTTCCGGCAGCCTGATCTGCGGAACCACGGCGGAAATAAAGGATTTTTTTGCTGCTGACACCGGCTTGCCCTTCCTGCTGAGTGCAATATAATGCACAGATCCTGCCAGTATGAGATAAAGTCCGGCGATGAGCAATACGGCGCATAACGCGAAAACCGATCCCCCCAAAGTGCTGCAGTACCTGAGCAGCAATCTGCGCGGCTACCGCCAACAGGCGGGCCTGAGCCAGATGGCGCTGGCCGAACTTTCCGGCGTCAGCCGCCGCATGCTGGCGGGCATCGAGGCCGGCGATCGCAACGTCAGCCTGGCGGTGCTCGACAAGATTGCCGCCGCCCTGGCGATTTCCTTTACCGATCTGATCCAGGCGCCGGAAGCGCGCGGCAGCCATCTGGTAGGGGAACTGGCCTGGCAAGGCGCACAGCCGGGCAGCCAGGCGCTGTTCGCCGCCAGCGTGCCGGCGCGCCAACGGGCCGAGCTGTGGGAATGGACGCTGATGCCGGGCGAGCGCTATGACTCGGCGCCGGACGCCGAAGGCTGGAGCGAGATGATCTATGTGATTGCCGGCACCCTGACGCTGGAACTGGAACAAGGCACGCTGACCCTTTCCGCCGGCGCCGCGCAAACCTTCAACAGCGATCAACGTTACGCTTACGCCAACCACGGCGATCTCCCGCTGCGCTTTATTCGCAACGTCGCCTTCTGACTGCCCGCCAGCCCGCGCCGGCGGCGGATGTCGTGTCGCTGTCGTGCCGCTGTCGTGGCGCCGCCACCCCGCGCCTCCTACACTGGATGACAGTGACAGCGAACTCGGGAGTGCATCATGCAAAAGTACCGCATCAGGCCGTTACGTCTGGAAAAAGGCTGGTCGCAGGAGCAGCTGGCGACCATCGCCGGCCTCAGCACCCGCACCGTACAGCGGATTGAAAACGGCGAACAGGCCAGCCTGGAAACCTTGACCGCAATCGCCGCCGCGCTGGGCGTGCAGGTCCGCGATCTCAACGCACAGCCGCAACAGATAATGGAGGAGGAGCCTGACGAACAGCGCCTTCGTCGCCAGGTCGCGGCAGAAGGCAAACTGCTGAGCATGGCGGTGCGTTTCGCCGTGATTGGCGCGCTGCTGTTCGCCATTAATTGGTTTACCCACCCGCACTATCTCTGGTCGCTGTGGGCGATCGGCGGCATGAGCCTCGCGCTGGTCATGCGGGCGGTGCGCACTCTGCTGCTGCGCAACGTCTTCAGCCGCTGGCAGGAACAGCGGCTGGCGCAAAAACTCAGGCGTCTGCCGTGAGCGTTAGCCACTCGGCCAGCCGGGCCAACGCGCTGCCCGGCACGATCGCCTGCGGCGACAGCAGGTAATAGCCGCTGCCGTCGGGCGTAAAACCGAACGGCGCACTCAACAAACCGGCGGCCAGATCGTCTCGCACTTGTAACCACGGGCCGATCGCGATGCCAAGACCGGCGACCGCCGCCTGCAGGCTGAAATAGAAATGATCAAAGCGCTGCTCCGAATGCCCTGCCAACGCCATCCCCTGCTGCTGCGCCCAGTGCCGCCAGGCATCCGGCCGGGTGGCAGAATGCAGCAGTTTAGTGCCGGGCCGCAAACTCCGCAGGCTGCCCTCGGCGATCGTCATCCTTGCCAACGCCTCGGGTTGGCACACCGGCCCAACCTTTTCACTGAACAGCGCCAGGCTATGCACCTGCTTTCCCCAATCGAAGTCATTGCGCCTGATCGCCGCCGTAATGCCGTCATGGAACGAAAACGGCCCGCCACCGGCCACCAGCTGTAAGTTGATATCCGGGTGCGCCTGCTGAAAAGCCGGCAGGCGCGGGATCAGCCAACGCATCAACAAGGTCGGTTCACAGGACAAGACCAGCGGCGCGTCGAGCGCCTGCTGGCGCAGTTCCAGCGCGGTATGATCCAGAATGCCGAATGCCTGCTGCGTCGCCTGAAACAGCTTGCGCCCCGCCGCCGTGAGCAGAACCCGCCGATGGCGGCGCTCAAACAACGCCACGCCCAGTTCCTCTTCCAGCGCCCGCACCGCCCGGCTGACGGCGCCGTGCGTCAAATTCAGCCCCTGCGCCGCCTGCGTAAAACTTTCCAGCCGCGCGGCGGCCTCGAAGCAACGCAGCCCGCCCAACGGCAACGGCCTGCCGGTTTTGCGTGAGTTTTTCTCACCGATACTGTCACTATTCATCGTTTGTCACCGAGAAAAATTACTCTTATAAATCAGTCACTCTATTGATAAACATCGCAAGGATAACTATGACTGAACTCATCGCTGTCGTCACCATTACTTTACTCGCCGTGATAAGCCCGGGGCCGGACTTTGCCATGGTCTCGCGCAATAGCCTGTTGCTTTCGCGCCGCGCCGGCGTCTTGACCGCCTGCGGCATTGGCGCCGGGGTGCTGGTCCATGTCAGCTATACGCTGATTGGCGTCGGCGTATTGATTCAACAGTCGCCCTGGTTGTTTAACCTGCTTAAAGCCATCGGCGCCGCCTACCTGATCTACCTCGGCGTTACGCTGCTGCGCAACGCGGCGCACCATGATGCAGCCCCCACAACAGCGCCGGCCGCCATCAGCGATTTCGCCGCCTTGAAAACCGGCTTTCTCACCAACGCGTTAAACCCGAAAACCACCATCTTCATCGTCAGCCTGTTCATGCAGGTGGTTTCTCCGCACACCCCGCTCGGCGTGCAAATCGGCTATGGTCTTTTTATCGCCGCCGTCCATATCTTCTGGTTTGCCGCCGTCGCGCTGCTATTTTCCGCACCGGGCGTCAATGCGCGCTTTTTGCGTTTGCGCCGCGGCATCGATCGTACCTTTGGCGGGCTGCTGATCGCCTTTGGCGCCCTGCTGGCGATCGCCGGCATCAGGTAACGTCGTAACGCCAAGTTCGTCATTCGCTTCTATGCTTATCAGGGGTTTTTGTTAATCATCTGAGCGGGAGTACGGAACATGACGAAACTGTTGGTGCTTTATTACTCAATGTACGGCCACATCGAACGCCTGGCGCAGGCGGTGGCCGAAGGGGCGAATCGGGTCGATAACGTGGACGTGACGGTCAAACGCGTGCCGGAAACCATGACGCCGGAAGCCTTCGCCAAGGCCGGGGGCAAGCAACACCAGCAGGCGCCGGTCGCCACCCCGCAAGAGCTGGCGGACTATGACGGCATTATTTTCGGCACGCCGACCCGCTTCGGCAATATGGCCGGGCAAATGCGCACCTTCCTCGATCAGACCGGCGGCCTGTGGGCTTCCGGCGCGCTGTACGGCAAGGTAGGCAGCGTCTTCTCCTCCACCGGCACCGGCGGTGGCCAGGAACAGACCATCAGTTCGACCTGGACCACGCTGGCACACCACGGTTTCATCATCGTGCCGATCGGCTATGCGACGCAGGAGCTGTTTGACGTTTCACAGGTGCGCGGCGGCACCCCGTATGGCGCCACCACCATCGCCGGCGCCGACGGTTCGCGGCAGCCGAGCAACGAAGAGCTGACCATTGCCCGTTATCAGGGCGAACACGTGGCCAAAATCACCGCCAAGCTGAAAAGTTAAGCGCCCTCCAGCCTCGTGATCCAAAGGGCCGCGCATTCGCACGGCCCCATCTTGTTGCCGACCCGCCGCAAGGTTAGAATGCCCCTCCCCCGGCCATTCAACGTCTGAAGGCCAGGCCCGAATTCGTTCTGCCCGTCGCTCATCCGCTTTCAGCCCGAGGACGGGCGTTCTGTTTTTTGCGCACAGCGAAGGGAATAAGTCAGTGTCTAAAGATTTTGATGAACTAATAAGAGACATGGATCTTATTATTGAAAATGTAGACAGCTTCAAGGCTCTGGCTCCGCGCGCGCCCGAGCCGGCTCCGGCCCCGCCGCCGCCGGTTCATCACTACGACTCGTTCTGCGAAAACATCGCGCTGAAAGTCGTCTTGAAGGTGCTGCTGTCTTCGGTGGACAAGATAGTCAAAGTGCAGATCGCCAACAAGGTCGAACAGGAAATCGCCCAGATCGAACAGCAAGTGGTGCGCGCCGGCGGCGGCCCGGTGTCACCGGGCGATCTGGCGCAGATGACGCACTACGTTCGCCGCACGGTCAACGACCTGCTGGAATAACCCCCTTTGAAACGGCGTCTGTTGGACGCCGTTTTTATTTCCGCCGTATTTAACGTGTGGCCTGGCTGTACCATGACTGACACATTCACAACATGAATATGTTGCATTGTTGTATTCGTTTCACTGCGATAAGTTTAATTTACTGTAAATATATACAGTGCTTTTTTTAACTTATTGAGGATATGAATATGCGCTTTAACAACAAGATGTTGGCCTTGGCCGCCCTGCTGTTCGCCGCGCAGGCGTCGGCCGACACGCTCGAATCCATCGACAACTGCGCGGTCGGCTGCCCGACCGGCGGCAGCAGCAACGTGTCTATCGTGCGTCATGCTTATACGTTGAACAACAACAGCACCACCAAGTTCGCCAACTGGGTGGCCTATCACATCACCAAAGACACGCCGGCCAGCGGCAAGACACGCAACTGGAAAACCGATCCGGCGCTCAACCCGGCGGATACGTTGGCGCCCGCCGATTACACCGGCGCCAACGCCGCGCTGAAGGTCGATCGCGGTCATCAGGCGCCGCTGGCCTCGCTGGCGGGCGTCTCCGACTGGGAATCGTTGAACTACCTGTCCAACATCACGCCGCAAAAGTCCGATCTGAACCAGGGCGCCTGGGCGCGGCTGGAAGATCAGGAACGCAAGCTGATCGATCGCGCCGATATCTCCTCGGTCTATACCGTGACCGGGCCGCTGTATGAGCGCGATATGGGCAAACTGCCGGGCACCCAGAAAGCGCACACCATCCCCAGCGCCTACTGGAAGGTGATTTTCATCAACAACAGCCCGGCGGTGAACCACTATGCCGCCTTCCTGTTCGACCAGAACACGCCGAAGGGCGCCGATTTCTGCCAATTCCGCGTGACGGTGGACGAGATCGAGAAACGCACCGGCCTGATCATCTGGGCCGGTCTGCCGGACGACGTGCAGGCTTCGCTGAAGAGCAAACCCGGCGTTCTGCCGGAGTTGATGGGCTGCAAAAACTGACGAAAAAACCCGCCGAAGCGGGTTTATTCTTCACGCGGGCGCCGGCGGATTATTCCGTCAGCGCCTTTTGCGCGGCGGCCAACTCACGCTGACGAGGTGAGGCTACCGCGTGATCGCGCGCCAACAGCGTATACACCGTCGGCAACACAAACAGGGTAAACAGCGTGCCCACCAGCATGCCGGAGACGATCACCAGCCCCAGGCCGAAGCGACTGGCAGCCCCGGCGCCGCTGGCGAACAGCAGCGGGATCAAACCGAACACCATCGCCCCGGTGGTCATCAGAACCGGCCGCAGACGAATTTGCGCCGCCTGCAAAATCGCGGCGCGCCGCGTCAGCCCCTGATGCATCTGCAGCTCGTTGGCGAACTCCACCATCAGAATGCCGTGCTTGCTGATGAGCCCGATCAGGGTCACCAGACCGACCTGGGTATAGATATTCATCGTGGCGTAGCCCAGCGCCAGCGGCAGCAAGGCGCCGCAGATCGACAGCGGCACGGTGATGAGGATAATCAGCGGATCTTTCAGGCTCTCGTACTGCGCCGCCAGCACCAGGTAAATGATCACCAACGCCGCCAGGAACGCGAACGCCAGCGCGCTGCCCTCCTGGGTGTATTGGCGCGAATCCCCCTGCCAGTCGTGGCTAAATTCGGCCGGCAGCGCATTGGCCTGCCGTTCGAGGAAAGCCACCGCTTCGCCCATCGAAACGCCGGGCGCGGGAATCGCCTGCAGGGTGGCGGCGTTCTGCTGGTTGAACTGGGTCAGCTTGTTCGGTTCGACCTTAACGGCCACCGATACCACGGTGGAGAGCGGCACCAGCGTATTGTCCTGGGCGCGAACATATTGCCGCGCCAGCGCCTGCGGCGTCAGCCGTTGTTCGCGCAGGCTCTGCGGGATAACGTCATAAGCACGCCCGTCCATCCCGAAGCGGTTGAGGTAGTTCTCTCCCACCAGCACCGCCAACGATTCACCGATGTCGCTCATGCGTATCCCCAGACTGTTGGCCTTGGCGCGATCGATGTGCACCTCCGCCAGCGGGTTGTTGTAGTCCAAATCGCTGTCCACCACCATAAACAGGCCGCTGTTTCTGGCGTTCTGTTTCACCTCCTCCAGGGTGCGGTACAGCTGCGGGTAGTCCTGCGGCGTACGCAGCACCATCTGCACCGGCAGCCCCCCGGTGGAGCCTGGCAAGGCGGGCAGCTGGAAGGCGAAAATGCTGGTGCCTTCAACATCGTTCACCGCCCGTTGCAGATCGGCCTGCACCGCCGACGCCGAGCGCTGGCGCGCCTGCCACAGCGTCAGGTTGATGCCGCCGATGCCGGACGCCGTGCCGTCGCTGCCGTTGATGATCCAGCGGCTTTCGGTTTCCGGCATGCGGTTGTAAACCTCGTCCAGCTTGTAGGCAAAGCGTTCGACATAGTTCAGGTTGGCCTGCTGCGGCGCCTTGATGGCGGTCAGTACGATGGCCTGATCCTCGGTCGGCGCCAGCTCGCGCTGCGGCATCAGGTACAATAGCGGCAGGCTGATCATCACCAGCAGCGCCAGCGTACCGGTCAGCCAACGGTGATGCAGCGAGAAATCCAGCGCGCGCGCATAGCGCCGCGTCAGGCCGCCGAAGAACCACTCGGCGGCGTGCGCCACGCGCCCTTCGCTCTGTTTGGCCGGCAGCAGGAGTGAACTCATCACCGGCGACAGCGTCAGCGCCACCACGCCGGACACCACCACCGCCCCGGCCAGCGTCAGCGCGAATTCGCGAAACAGCGCGCCGGTCAGCCCGCCCATCAGGCCGATCGGCGCATAGACCGCGGCCAGCGTCAGGGTCATGGCGATCACCGGCCCGGCCACCTCGCGTGCGCCGATCATCGCCGCCGCCAGCGGCGTTTTCCCCTCTTCGATATGGCGATGCACGTTCTCCACCACCACGATGGCGTCGTCCACCACCAAACCGATCGCCAGGACCATCGCCAGCAGCGTCAGCAAATTGACGCTGAAGCCGAAGGCCAGCATCAGCCCGGCGGCGCCAAGTATCGACAGCGGAATCGTCACCACCGGGATCAACACGGTGCGCAGCGACCCCAGACACAGGTAGATCACCGCCACAACGATCGCCAGCGCTTCGAGCAGGGTATGCACCACTTCATCGATCGAGGCCTGAATAAAGCGCGCGGTCTCGAACGCCAGCGCCATCTTCACGCCCGGCGGCTGCATCTTGTCGATCGCCGGCATCAGGTGACGAATGCCGTCGACGATCACCAGCGGGTTGCCAGTCGGCGTAGGGAAGACGCCAAGGAACACCGCCGGTTCGCCATCCATCAAGGCGCTGGTTTCCGTGGCTGCGGCGCCCAGCTCCACGGTGCCGACGTCTTTCAAGCGCACCAGACCGTTGCCGTCGTTGCGCACCACCAGATTGCGAAACTCCTCTACGCTGGTGAGATCGGTATTCACCCGCACGTTGGCAACCACATACTGCCCTTTCACCTTGCCCGGCGCCGCCTGGTAGTTGTTGCGCCGCACCGCATCGGCCACGTCGGCAGCGGTCAGACCGCGGCCGGCCAGCCGATCGCTGTCCAGCCACAGGCGCATCGCCATTTTTTGCCCGCCGAACACTTCAACCTTGGCGACGCCGTCGATGGTGGTGAACATCGGTTCCACCACCCGCGTCAGGTATTCGCTCAGCGCCGGCGTGGACAGCGTTTTACTGGAAAAACCGACATAGGCCACGGCGGTAGCTTCACCGGCGGAACGCTCAATCACCGGATCGTAAGCCTGCTCCGGCAGCTTATAGCGCACCTGGTTGACCTTGGCCATCACTTCGGTCAGCGCCTGGGTGGAGTCGCGGTTCAGCGCCATGCGCACCGTCACCACGCTGCGCCCCTGCACCGAGGAGGAAGAAAGGTAGTCAACGCCCTCGACGGAGGACACCGCCTGGGCGATCGGCTGCGTAACAAAGCCCTGCATCAGCTCGGACGACGCGCCGGGATAGTCGGTGCTGATGGTGATGGTAGAGTTTTCCAGCAGCGGGTATTGGCGGATCGGCAGTTTGCTGAGCGCCAGCGCGCCGAACAGCAGAATCAAGGTGCTGACCACCAGCGCCAGCACCGGCCGGCGCACGAACAGATCGGTAAATGTCATCGGTCTCTCCTCAGGAACCGGCCTGGGCGGCGTTCAGAGCATCCTGCGCCACCGGCTCGGCCGCCATGCCGTCGCTCAGCTTGAGCTGGCCCGAGGTCACCACCCGCTCGCCTTCCTGCAGGCCACTGACGATCTCGACGCGCCCGTCATTGCGTTCGCCCACGGTGACCGAGACGCGCTTGACCGTCATGCCCTTTTCACCCTGTTGCGCGACGAACACGGTATCGCCGTACGCCGTATAGGTCAGCGCCGTTTCCGGCACCGTCAGCACCGCCACGCGCTGTTGCTGCGTGACGCGAATGCCGGCGTACATGCCGGCCTTCAGCAATCCCTGGCGGTTAGTCAACGTCGCCTGCACCTGCACGGTGCGGGATTTGCCGATCATCGGGTCGATAGCGGTAATAGCGGCGGGGAAAGCGCGCTCGGGATAGGCGCCGACCTGCACCGACACCGCCTGCCCCAACGCCAGTCCGGCGCTGCTTTGTTCGTCCAGCGAGAAATTGACGCGCAGCGTATCGGCATCCACCAGGTTGGCCACCGCCTCGGCGGCGTTGAGGTATTGCCCTTCATGTACGCGACGAATGCCGATGACGCCGGAGAACGGCGCGCGGATCGCCTTTTGCGCGATTTTGGCCTGCGTTTCCTGCACCGCCCCGAACGCCATATCCCGTTCGGCCAGCGCATCGTCCAACTGCTGCCGCGCGGTGGCGTTGAGGTTCATCAGCTTGCGCATGCGCGCCAGCAGCAGATCGGCATTGCGCAGCTGCGCCTGCAGGCGCACCAGCTCAGCCTGCTCGACCGCATCGTTGAGCTGCACCAGCAGTTGCCCCTGCCGTACCGTTTGGCCGGATTCGAACAGGATGCGCGTGATGCGGCCGCTGGTCTCTGCCGCCACTTCCACCTGGCTGGCCGCCTCCAGCTCGCCTACGCCGGCGTAACTGCGCGCCGCCTGTTCACGCAGTGCGGGCGCCAGCGCCACTTTCACCGGCGGATAGGCCGGCGCGCCTTCGCTTTGCCGCGCGGTGGATCGCATCGCTACCGCAGCGACGGCGAGCGCCGCCAGCAGCGCGGCAATAATGAGGTATCGTTTCATCATGTAACGGTTTCTTCCTGATTTTACAGCCAAAGCCACCCTTCCCCCGACGCAGCGCAGGCAAGTGACGAAAGATGCCGGTTGCCAAGCCCGGCTGGCTGCACTATAAAACCTCAGGTTAACTTGAGGTCAAGCCGAGGAACGTGGAATGGCAAGAAATGAACCGATTAACACCTATCGGCTATTGACCGTTGGGGAAGTGGCGAAGCGCAGCGGCGTGGCGGTATCCGCGTTGCACTTTTACGAGAGCAAGGGGTTGATTCAGGCGACGCGCAACGCCGGTAACCAGCGCCGCTACACGCCGGTGGTGTTGCGCTACATCGCGGTGATCAAGATCGCGCAAAGCGCGGGCATTCCGCTGGAGGAGATCCGCGCCACGCTGGGCCGCTTTCCCGCCGGCAGCAAGCTGACCTCGGAGCAATGGGGCGTGTTGTCCTCCGCCTGGCGCAAAACGCTGGATGAGCGCATTCAAAGACTGACCATGCTGCGCGACCATCTCGACAGCTGCATCGGCTGCGGCTGCCTGTCGCTCGCCGACTGCCCGCTGCGCAACCCAAACGATATTTTGGGCCAACAGGGCGCCGGCGCACATATTTTCGAACACCCGACGGAACACCGGTGAACGAAACAGGTTGCGCACCGGTTCTCCCGAACCTCTCAGGGATAGATGATGTTCAACGTGGCCGAGGTGTTGAGTTCCCCCTGCGTCACGCCATCGCGCTGATAAGGGTAATAATAAGCGCCCATGCCGATGATGAAATGACTGTTCAGGCTGCCGCCGGCGGCGACGTGAAACAGTGAGGTGGCGCTGCCGCGATCGACGTTGGAAGGTGACAATACCACCGGCGAGCTCGGCATGTCGCGCTTGACCAGGCGCAGCCCCACCCCTTGCGCACCGCCCGCATTGGCATTGGTCAACACGCTGGCGTCAGAGGCCAGCAGGTTATTGCTGGACAGGAACATCTCAACGGCGCGATCCGCGATGCCTTCCTGCTGCATGTTCTGGCAGCTGATGTTCAGCGAGAACGGCGTGTAGCCGGGTTGATTGTTATTCAGCACCTGCGCCACGCCCATTTTGGGCAACCTGACCGTCAGGCCGGCATTGTCGAAATGACAGGTGGTGGTTTTCGGCGCGTACCTCACCGTCATCGGTTGACCGTACATATCACGGTCGTCATAAGGCCATTTTCGAAAACCGCTCGCGATCCACGACAGGAGTTTGCTCAACATTTTTAACGGCCAGCCAAGGATCTCTCCCAATGACATACCGCTCATATCACTGACGAACAGCACGTCTTCAAACGGATAGCTATCGCCATTGACCAACAACCCGTCTTTGGGTTTTTGCACCAGCGAAAATCGCACCGTCATCATTGTATTCAGTTCGCTGGCCGAATGGCTTCCCGCCCCTCTTAACGTAATATTCTTGATGTCATTGGTGATTTCAGCGCGTACCCACTGCTTGCCATCATTGAAACCGATATAGGTGGCATATTTATCTTTCGGTGACAGCACCGGCGTATAGGAAAATTCGAATTTGCGGCCTGAACATCGGAAAGTCCCGCTATATTGGGTAGACGTCTGGTATTCCCAGACCGGGTTAGCGGCGCTCAGTTTGTCAGAAAGGTCTACAAATAGCGCAGGGGCGTACTCAATGCCCTTGCCATAGCAGGAAGCATAGCTATAGCCGCTGAACAACCCGGACAGCAGCAGCAAAAAAATCAGCCTGATCATAGATTCGGTTATCCTGTATTAGCGGCAAACGCCGGGCGACGCATCCAGCGCCAGATTCGGTTTGGCGATGTGGCAACTGCCGTCGCGCAATTGCACCGTCAACGCCGTTGGCGGCTGTTCGGCGCGCAGGTACAACACGCTGGCCTGGCCGACAAAACCTACCGACCGATCGTTTTCATCCATCACTTCGGCGCCGAACGGCAGCGGTGCACCATCGGCGCGCTGCGCACGCAGCTGGAATGGCCGACGTTGATCGGTCTCGAATTTCAGGTAGCTGACCGCGCCGTAGTAAGGCACATGGTTGGCGACGTTGCCGCTGATTTCCGCCCCGCTGCTGTGGCCGGTATCCGATAGCGTGACCGAGTTTTGCCGGTACGGCGTGGCATAAGGCACCAGCGCCAAACCCTGCGCATTGGTCACGATGCTTTCGTCGCCGTTGACCATCAGCCCTTCGGCCTGCGGCGCCTCGACCACCGTCATGGTGTTGCCGATCTCGTTCGACGCCAGCAGATGCCAGGGGATCGCCACCAGGCTGCCGCGCGCGCTGAGGCCGCTCTGACGATAATCGTTGCCTTCGCTGTAGGAGACGCCCAGCGTCGAGGCGCGGGCGCGATAGGCCGCATTGACGCTGGCCATATTGTCACCGCCGCTGCGATTGCTGCCGCTCAGCGAGTAGCTCAGGCGGTTGGACTCCAGCGCATTGCCGCTCAGGCTGACCGTGCTTTGCTGATAGTGGGAGTCTGTCGCAGACAGGCCGGTGCTGAGGTAGGCGTTGTTATCGAACACCGACAGCGGCAGGCTGAACGACAGGTAATAGCGCGTCTCTTCCTCACGCTGGCTATTGCGCACCCGGCTGGCGGAAACGGAGTAGCTGACGCGCCCCAGATTGTTGGAGTACCCCAGCTGGTATTCGCGGCTTTTCGCATTGGCCGTCCAGTAATCACGCTGGGAGCCGGAGAAGAACAGCGTGCCCCATCCTTCGTTAAGACGCTGGTTCAGGTTGAGCGTAAAGGTATTTTTCGGCCGAGCCGAACGCAGCGCATCCCAGGTGTTCATATCCAGTTCGGACACGCCCTCCTCGTCACGCCAGCGATCAAACTGACGCTCCAGCTGGCGATAGCCGTCATTGGAGTAAATGGCGTCGGTAAAGCTGTAGTAACCGCGGGTGGAATAGCGATAGGCAGCCAGCGTGAAGTTGGTCGCGGTGACATCGAGAAATTTACTGTAGGCGATACGGAAGCTCTGCCCGCTTTCACGGCGGTTTTTCAGGCGAGTATCGGCATGTGTCAGATCAATGGACACCGCCCCTATCGGCAGGTTCCAGCCGCTGCCGAGCAGCCAGGCCTGATAGTCGTCGCTCAAAATGCTGCCGGCATAACCCGTTACCAGATTGTTGAAACCGTACTGCAGGGTGCCCTGTACAAAGCCGGGTTCGTAATCGGTATTGCTTTCGTTTACCTTGCCGGCCAGTACGCTGTATTGGCTGACACCCTGTTTCAACATGTTGGGTACGGCTGAAAACGGCACGCTGAACGACTGCTCGCGCCCGTCAGCCTCTTTGACCGTCACCCACAGATCGCCCGCCGAACCGGTCGGCTGAATGCTGTCGAGGGTAAAGGCGCCCGGCGGCACGTTTTCCTGGTAGATCACGTTGCCGTTCTGCACCACTTTCACCAGGGCGTTGGATTGCGCCACGCCACGCACAATCGGTGAAAAACCCTGCTGCGAGTTGGGCCGCATGCTGATATCCGACGCCAGCGCCACCCCGCGAATGCGTACCGAGTCAAACAGCTCCCCCGGCGAATAAAAATCACCGGCGGTCAGGTTGGATTTGATGTCGGCGAACCCGCGCTGAAGATAACGCGTGTTGTTTTGCCACTGGCTCCCCCGCCCGCTGCCGTGGCGAAAGCTGCTGCTGTCGCGAAATTGCCAGCCGGCCAGATTGATCCCGGACTCCAGCCCGGTATAAAAATCGTCATTATTGCTGCGATTGCCTTCGCCACGCGCCTCGGCGTGGTAGTAGGTCGCGTTGTAAGCCAGCGTCAACGCGGAGATGCCACGATTCCAGAAAGCCGGATCCACGTACCCTGCTTCCGATCGGTTGACCCGCGCCTGCGGCACCGTCAACCGCAGGCTCAGCGCGCCGACGTCCATATCGAACCGCCCGCCCTGTACCAGCGAGGCGATCGACAGCGTCGTCTGGGGCGCCTGAGGTGTCGGCAATTGACTCAGATCGATGCCCAACCGCTGTGCATCCTGGTAGGTAATTTGAATATCGTCGCGTTGCGTGCCAAACAGCAGCGCGTAGCGCCCTTTCCAGTCATGATTGACATACACATCGATCTCCTGCCGGCCGGCAGGCATGTCATTGTTGAGGTAAAAACGCGAAAGATCGGAATCGCGCGATTCGCCGGCCAACAGCGAAGTATCGAACGTCACCGCCCAGGCCGTATCCGGCAACAAGAATGAAGAGGCGGTCAGCAGCGAGAGGACTTTTTTATTCAGCTTCATTGTTGTTCTTTCAGGTTAGTGTGCGGTGATGGCTTTAGACTTGTAAGCCCCCAGATCGTCGATATACATCAGGTCATAACGCGCGTTTTTACTGACCGATCGTTTGCTGGCAGCAAACTGGGTGGAAAACGGCGCAACCATCAGCGAATCAACCAGCAGATGCTTGTCCTCACCCTGGCCGATATTCGCTACCGTGATGAAATACGGGCTGTTGTTGATGACGTTGAACCCCTTGCCATTGGCTTGCAGCGTCAGTTTTTCCAATGCGTTTTCTACGCCGCGGGTTAAGGCCTGCGGGCGGTAGAACAGCTTGATGCGCGATTTGATCGCCAGCTGCAGCGTATTGGTACCCTGCAGGTTTTCCGGCGTCGGCGGGATATCCAGCACGTTGAGATAGAACACCGATTCACGATCCGCCGCCAACGCGGCGCCGACTTTCTGAATGCGCAGCTGCTGCCCGCTGTTGCCGTTCACTTTCACCACCGGTGGCGATAGCAAAAACGGTACGTTGGCGGTTTCCGGGGTGGAATTGATGTCGCCGTCGTCGATCCAGGCCTGAACCAGTGAGGGATCGGCACCGTTATTCAGCAGTTGGACAATCACATCCTTGTTGTTTGCCGGGTAGATCACCCGCGTACCGTTAACCACCACATTGGCCTGCGCGCCAACGGAACCGAGCAACAGCGCCGCTATCATCATATATTTTTTCATCGTTCCCCCGGGTGGCCAGGCCCATCAAGGGCCTGGCTTTCAGCGCGATTACAGGTAAGAAATGGTGTAAGTCACGTTGGAGCTCAGAGCGCCCACTTTTGCCGCTTCAGCGTTGGTTTTGTAGTAGTACGCGTCCAGCGTCAGGGTTTCTGAATCCGGTGCCGCTTTATCGCCCATGATGTCGGTGACATAAGGCACGTTCAGCTGGATCGGGGTGGAAGAACCGGTTTCAGCCAGAGAGAAGCCCACGTTCTTCGCAACGGAAGCGTCGTTCTCGTTGACCGAGTTGTTCAGCAAATATTTGCCGTCGGTGGAGATGTTATCCGCGGAGGAGAAGTAGATTTTCAGCGGGGTGCCTGCAGTGCCGGCCGCCGGCGAACAGCCGGAGAAGGTCAGCGAGAAGGACTTCTTGTTCTTGGTGATTGGCCCAACGGCGTTACCCGCGTCGGTCACCGAGATCGGGCTCAGCGCAACGGTGAAATCCGCGCTTTTTCCGCCGTTAATCGTACAGGTGGTGTCGGTAATGGCACCGGTAAAGTTAATGATGCCACCGGCGGAATTGTCTTCAGCAAAAGCCGTTGGCGCAGCGACCGCAGCCGCCATGATTGCAACAGAAAACATCTTCTTCATCATGAGATAAAACTCCATAACAGTTTGGTTTAAGAGAATAAATAAAAATCAGCCGCTGCCGGCGGGATAAAGAAATCCCTCCCCGTAATACAGAGGCAAAAGGATGAACACATTCCTGTTTTTATAAAATCAAGCAATAGCGTTATTAATCACCCGACAATAAAAACGATGAAAATAACGAATCTCTAGGGAACCTCCGAGAAACCGGATGAGATTTCCAGTAAGTTGTGCACCCGATTCTTCAATCCCATTTTGCGTAATGCACTGCATTTCTGCGTACTGACCGTTTTTACGCTTTTATCAAGAATCTTGGAAACCTGAGTCACCGTATAGCCGAAGGAAAGCAAATGGAGCGTTTCCACTTCACTTTCCGTCAGACAACTTTTCGTATGGCGCCCCACTCCACTCGCAACGCCTCCATTCAATGCAGGGCGCTGCGAGATATTATCCATCAGAAAAGACAGCTCTTTACTGATGCCGGGGACACTGCCTTTTTTATCGAGCACGACGACATCATGCGAGACAGAACGAAATAACAGACGGCGCTTCTCTTCCGTCGTCAAAAAAATCTTTACACCATGAATAGCAGCCAATAACGCGACAGCCATACTGAAACGCAACATGCTTTTTACCGCATCATCGACGATCAGAATATCGTGGCAATTTCGCCCCATAGCCAAAGGCAGATCGTCGTAGTAGGCAATAACGTGATCTTTATGAAAAATCCTTGGCATCAATATTCTTTTTATCGCCTCTCTGAAGAAAATGTTTTCAGATACGATACCGATACTGAGCATACTTCCTCCATCCATGGCCAAAGACAACGTCGATACTTTGCACTAAATACCTGTCTTTTCCTTGGAAAACTCACATTGCCGTTCGGGAGCAAACAATAAGCGATTGGCACATAAACAAGCGCCGTAAACACTAAGATAATTCTGCATCAAATCATTAACGACAGGAACATTATTTTTATTAACCTAAATTTTAATTATTATAATCTGTAAAAACTAATTTTTTTAGAATTTAACTCCAAAAATGACATAAAAAACGGCAAAGGACTGCGTTTTCCGTTCGCCGAGAAAATAAAAAAACGTCCTTGATTATTTATGTTTTCCGCCCAGAACCTTGACCTACCCGAAGTTTCACTAAATACTAGCCGCGAACTGGAAGCCTATATCATTATAAAAACCTGAATACATGAAATATATTATCGACCTCTGCGTGATCTATGACGCAAACGCGTGTCGTCTCCAACTCATTGATAATGATGAGTCATCGATACGGATATCCAACCCGGCTTCACGCCTGTTAATTGAAATGCTGACTCACCCCAATATCCCATTGAAACGTGAGATGTTGATAAAAAAGGTATGGGAAGAGTATGGTTTTTCAGGCTCATCGATCAGTCTAAATGTAGCCGTCAGTGAAATAAGGAAAGCATTCAAGCTTCTGGGTAGAGAGACCTCCCCAATAAAAACCCTGGCGAAAGTCGGGTTTTGTTTCACCGCTATGATTGAAATTTATCCGCCACCGCAGGTAACCGTCAGCGAAACGCCGCCTTCTTATGCTTCAGAGCCGCTTTCGCCCCTGGCACCTGTTGCCGAACCACACCTGGTGCCGCCGCAGAAAAAGGTAAAGGTTAGCGCTGTTGCCACTGTCTGCTGCGTATTTATTCCTCTGTTGATCGTAGCGACGCTTTATCCTATCGAACCTGCTGATCAACCTCGGGAGAATTTAGTTGCGTTAGGAAAAAAAGAAAATTGCACCTTATATTCTCTGGATGCAGATAAACATATTGATGACGAACTGGAAAAGCGCATGGTCAACCAGGCATTAGAAGGCAGCGGTGTGGATTGTCTAGCCAGTAAGGCGGATATCTATTTT
The DNA here is from genome assembly GCF_057197125.1 of Serratia sp. LSHTC3. Lineage (NCBI taxonomy): Bacteria > Pseudomonadati > Pseudomonadota > Gammaproteobacteria > Enterobacterales > Yersiniaceae > Serratia > Serratia sp. LSHTC3. The sequence continues at coordinate 544,408 of NZ_JBXUNP010000002.1, read as the reverse complement.
TCCTCCGAAAAACATACGTTGATTTATAACACCTTCCTCGGTGTATGCTATCTCGGCTCGCAAGGTCGATATACCCAGTGTGTTACCTACAAAATTCTCAATGGAAAATAAATGGCCGCATTGCGCAACCCAAAAATACTGATTATCGGATTTTTGGCAGTGATTCTCTTCATTGTCCTGCTTCGCGTTTTCACACCCGACGCACCTGTACATATGAATTGCCAAGCCGATACGATCACAAAAAAACGATTAGCTTCAGGCGATGACCTGGAACTAAAAGTGACGGGCAGTTTATTCATCTATGACGAGCATCGCGCCATGATCGTTCAACGTGGGGACATTACCGTGGGAGGAAAAACCTACAGCCTGGATAGAAAAATAAACTTTGATATAAAGAGGTTGGATCACGGGTTTTACATGACCACCCACCGAGAAATCAGCAAAGCCCCCGACGATAACGCGCCGGATGAGCTGACCAAAGAAATCCCCATGATCTCTCTCGGCATTAAGAACGGCGTTTTTTCGATGCGTAAAGTGCGACAGGATGCGTACATCGTTCATGGCGTGCTTTTCCCGGTCACGTTATGCCGTTAACGTGAAAGCAGAATGCCATAAAGAGACAGCGAAGAAACACAAGGGGGCGCGCTCTTGGCAAACACGCCCCAGATAACGGTTGGGGAGGCGGGAAGACTATTTTACCGACATATCCGTGCGGACGATGCCATGGTTTTTCATCACCTCTTCCATGGTGAGGTTCTCATCGTACGGCGTATCGTCCACCACGACGTCTTGCGGGCGGACATAAGGTTTGGTCGCGCGTTTGAACATCCACCACCATACGAACACCAGGAAAGCGCCGGACTTCAAAAAGATCATGGTCCATAAGGCGACTTGATACCAGTTCATCTCTGTCTCCATAAGAGCATTAAACGAAATTGATAAGGCGGCGTTGCTTGTCGCACCGGTAACGCCTGGCAACAGCAGGCAGCCGAGCGGCCGGCCTTGATAGGTGCATAATCTCACCGACGCATGGCCCTTATCAATAGCCGATCGCGTTTCCTGCAAAAGCGCCCCGGTTTATCCGCACGCAAAAGCAAAAAACCCCGTGCTCAGAGAGCACGGGGTCAGAATGTATGGCGGAGGAGCAGAGATTCGAACTCTGGAACGGTTTCCCGTCGACGGTTTTCAAGACCGTTGCCTTCAGCCACTCGGCCACCCCTCCGCAACGACGCGCACTATAAACAGACCTTATTCGCTTGTAAAGCCCGAACGCGTTCAACCGCGCGAAAAATCGCCGCAGGCAAAGCAAACGGCGATCAAACGAACACCCACCCCGCTGTTGCCATAATGATAACTAAGGGTAAAGATTGGTAAACAAACTTTAATCAAGCCCTTGCGCTGCCTATCATCGGGATTATTTTGTGATGGCCTGATAAGAGAGAGCATTATGGACCGCATTGTCGTCTCATCTTCTTCGCGCGACTCGCTGCTCAGCACGCATAAAGTCCTGCGCAACACCTATTTCCTGTTATCCCTGACCCTGGCTTTCTCAGCCCTGACCGCGACCGCCAGTACAATGTTGGGTCTGCCTGCACCAGGCTTGCTGCTGATGCTGGTCGGTTTCTACGGCCTGATGTTCCTGACCCATAAACTGGCCAACAGCCCGGCGGGCATTCTGGCGGCTTTCGCGCTGACCGGTTTCATGGGATACGCCCTCGGCCCGATCCTCAGTTCGTTCCTGAACGCGGGCGCGGGCGATCTGATCATGCTGGCGCTGGGCGGCACCGCCGCGGTGTTCTTCTGCTGCTCGGCGTATGTGCTGACCACTCGTAAAGACATGTCGTTCCTGTCCGGCATGATGATGGCCGGTTTTGTGGTGCTGCTGGTGGCGGTGATCGCCAACCTGTTCCTGCAGATCCCTGCTCTGCACCTGGCTATCAGCGCGCTGTTCATCCTGTTCTCCGCCGGCGCGATCCTGTGGGAAACCAGCAACATCATTCACGGCGGCGAGACCAACTACATTCGCGCCACCGTTAGCCTGTACGTGTCGCTCTACAACATGTTCATCAGCCTGTTGAGCATTCTGGGCTTCGCCCGCAGCAACTGATCGCGCGTTACGCATGTCTTCCAGGCCCCGCTCCGGCGGGGCTTTGTTTTTTGCGGCCGAAAAAATTTGCTAAACTGGCGGCCGTTCCGAATTATCCGTTATCGAGGCAGTATGTTGGAGTTTGAAGGTCAGGTTATCGACACTGACGCGCAGGGCTATTTGAAAAACAGCGCCGACTGGCATGAGGGCCTGGCGCCGCTGCTGGCCGCGCAGGAAGAGATCGTGCTCACCGAAGCACACTGGGAAGTGGTGCGCTTCGTGCGCGACTTCTATCAGGAATTCAATACGTCGCCGGCTATTCGCATGCTGGTCAAAGCCATGGCGCAGAAATACGGCGAAGAAAAAGGCAACAGCCGCTATCTGTATCGCCTGTTCCCGAAAGGGCCGGCCAAACAAGCCACCAAAATCGCCGGCTTGCCGAAACCGGTGAAATGCATCTGACCGCGCCGCCCGCAGCGCCGCTGCAGGCGAGCATTTAATAGCGAATGCCAAACCCGGCGTAATCGGCCACCCCCTGCGGTTCCACTAGCACGCGTTCGACGCGTGCGCTGCGCGGGCCGCCCTGTTTCAACCACTCCACCAGCTTATCCACCTGCGCCTGTGTGCCGCAGGCCACCACCTGAACGCTGCCGTCATCGAGATTGCGCGCATAGCCGGTCACCCCCAACGCCTCAGCCTGCCGCTGAGTGGAATAGCGGAACCCTACCCCCTGCACCACGCCATACACATACGCAGCAATGCAAACTTGTGTCATAATCGCCCCCTTAATTCAGTTTTCATTATGGCATTGCCGTGCCTTTGCACCGCCGTGTCACTCTTTCTATCCTAGCTGGCAGCATTATTAATTATGACCGTACGCCTGTTTCTCGCCAAAGGACGTGAAAAGTCCTTACTCCGTCGCCACCCTTGGGTGTTCTCCGGCGCCGTTCAACGCGTTGAGGGTAAAGCCCTCTCCGGTGAAACCATCGATATCCTCGACAGCCAGGGCAAGTGGCTGGCGCGCGGCGCCTATTCGCCCGAGTCGCAGATCCGCGCACGCGTCTGGACTTTCCAGCAGGATGAAGAGATTAACATCGATTTCTTCATTCGCCGCCTGCAGCAAGCGCAAAGCTGGCGCGACTGGGTCGCGCAGCGTGACGGTCTGGACGGATACCGCCTGATCGCCGGCGAGTCCGACGGCCTGCCGGGCATCACTATCGATCGCTTCCAGAATTTCCTGGTGCTGCAGCTGCTGTCCGCCGGTGCCGAATACCAGCGCCCGGCCCTGCTTTCCGCCCTGCAGCATTGCTACCCGGAATGTTCGATTTACGATCGCTCCGACGTTGCGGTGCGTAAAAAAGAAGGCCTGCCGCTGGCGCAGGGTCCGGTGCTGGGCGATCTGCCGCCGGAACTCCTGCCTATTACCGAGCACGGCATGAAGCTGCTGGTGGACATTCAGCAAGGGCACAAGACCGGTTTCTACCTCGACCAACGCGACAGCCGCCTGGCGGCGCGGAACTACTCTGCCGGCCGCCGAGTGCTGAACTGCTTCTCCTACACAGGCGCCTTCGCCGTTTCCGCTCTGATGGGCGGCTGCGCGCAGGTGATCAGCGTGGATACCTCGCAGGCGGCGCTGGACATCGCCAAACAGAACGTCGAACTCAACAAGCTTGATCTGAACAAGGCGGAGTTCGTTCGCGATGACGTGTTCCAGCTGCTGCGCAACTACCGCGCTCAAGGCGAAAAATTCGATCTGATCATCATGGATCCGCCTAAGTTCGTCGAGAACAAGAATCAGCTGGCCAGCGCCTGCCGCGGTTACAAAGACATCAACATGCTGGCGCTGCAGTTGCTGAATCCAGGCGGCATTCTGCTCAGCTTCTCCTGCTCCGGCCTGATGCCGACCGACCTGTTCCAGAAAATTTTGGCCGATGCCGCTGTAGATGCCGGACGTGATGTACAATTTATAGAGCAGTTCCGCCAGGCTGCCGATCACCCGGTGATCGCCACGTATCCTGAGGGGCTGTATCTGAAAGGCTTCGCTTGTCGGGTGATGTAACTTGAAATGCGCTGCCTTGCCCCCATATATGAGCAAGGCATTGTTTCTCAGGAGGTCATCATGATTGCCAGCAAATTCGGTATCGGACAACAGGTTAGGCATAAACTGCTGGGGTATTTGGGGGTCGTTATCGATATCGACCCGGAATACTCTTTAGAACAACCCAAAGCTGACGAGATAGCGGCGAACGACGAACTGCGTTCCGCCCCTTGGTACCACGTGGTGATGGAAGACGAGGAAGGCCAACCGGTGCACACCTATCTGGCGGAAGCGCAGCTGGATGGTGAGCCCCAGGAGGCGCACCCCGAGCAACCATCGCTGGATGAACTGGCGGAATCCATCCGTCACCAGTTACAGGCGCCACGTTTGCGCAATTGACCGCGCCAAGACCTGAGAAACCCCGAGAGGGCCCGGCATCGCGCCAGGCCCTTTTTTTATTTAGCGCTCCAGCCCTAAACGCGGGATTTCTATTTTTGGGCAGCGATCCATCACCACGCGCAGCCCAGCCTGTTGCGCCAGCGCTGCCGCCTGATCGTTGATCACCCCTATCTGCAACCACAGCGCCTTGGCGCCGATCGCTATCGCCTCTTGCGCCACGCCGTAAGCCGCCTCCGAATTGCGAAACACGTCAACCATATCCACCGGCTGTGGGATAGCGGCCAGCGTAGGGTAAACCTGCTGCCCCAGCAGCGTCTGCCCCGCCAGTTTTGGGCTGACCGGGATCACCTGATACCCTTGTGCCAACAGATATGCCATCACACCATAACTGGGCCGCGACGGGTTATCGCTGGCGCCGACCAGCGCGATGGTTTTCACCTGCTGCAACAGCTCAACAATCTCTTGATCTTGCATCTTCAACTCCCGTTTATCACTGCGTCACTTTCCATTTCGAGTGTAACCGATCGGCATTCGCTCGGTTAAACGCTAATGCGAAGGAAACTTCACCGCAATCTTATGGTCAGAGGCTGTCGCGGTTCAGCTGCGCACGGTCGTGTCTAATCGCGATAAAATATGTAAAAATGTAAACAAAATACCCGATTGAAAAATTTTGACACAACCTATGCCGTGTTCAACACTTAGAGCTACGTCACTTTATAAGGAGATAATGATGAGATTTGGTCTGGTGGTTGCGGCGTTGCTCAGCATCAGTATGCCTGCCGCGGCTACGACCCTGAAACTCTCCCCGGACATCGACCTGCTGGTGGTCGACGGCAAGAAAATGACAGGTTCGTTGTTAAAAGGTGCCGACAGCCTTGAACTGGATGGCGGGCAGCACCAGTTGCTGTTTAAAGTGACCAAAACCGTACGTTCCGGCCAGCATACACAGGCCTATACCTCCCTGCCGCTGGTTGCCAGCTTCAATACGCAAAAGATCAGCCAAGTGGCGATCGAACTGCCGCGCATCGAGAACGATCGTGATGCGCAACGCTTTGACAGAACGTTAAATTATCTGGTGGTCGATAAAGACGGCAACGCCTTGCCATTCCGGCATGATGCGCTGCATCCCGACAGCGTCACCTTCAATACCGATTTGGAAAAGGTGATGACCGATTACAACCGCCAGAACCGCCCAGCCTCCGTTCCGACCTTTGTGCAGGCGAACGCAGGCAATCCCTCAACCCCCGCGTTGGCCGGCGCACCGCTGAATGCCCCGACGGTGACGTTGAAAGGTGAAAACGTGTCGGAACAGATGTTGCAATACTGGTTCCAACAGGCCGACAAGGAAACACAGAAGCGCTTCCTGCGCTGGGCCAATAAACAACCGATTCGCTGATCCCTCCCGGCGTCTTTCCCCGCAAAGGCGCCTTTTCTTCGCATTTTCAAGCGCAAACGCTAGGCAGTGAAAAACAGTTTCAGTAATCTGTCGCACATCCCCCTGATTAGCGAAGGACACCGAGATGGAATTGACTACCCGCACTATCGCCGCGCGCAAACACATTGCGCTGGTGGCGCACGATCACCGCAAACAGGCCCTGTTGGAGTGGGTAGAAAGCCACAAGACTATTCTGGCGCAGCATCAGCTTTACGCCACCGGTACGACCGGCAACCTGATACAGCGCGCCAGCGGCATTCCCGTCACCAGCATGCTGAGTGGGCCGATGGGCGGCGATCAGCAGGTTGGCGCACTGATTGCGGAAGGCAAGATAGACATGCTGATCTTCTTCTGGGATCCGTTGAACGCGGTGCCGCACGATCCGGACGTGAAGGCGCTGCTACGGCTGGCGACCGTATGGAATATTCCGGTGGCCACCAACCGCTCGACCGCAGACTTTCTGATCGACTCTCCGCTGTTCAAAAGCGAGGTGGAGATCGCTATCCCCGACTATCAGCGCTACCTGCAAGACCGCCTGAAGTAGTCCTCACGGCCTGGCTGCCGCCAGGCCCGAGCTTACGGTTTTTTCTGCACCGGTACGCCAAGATCCTGCAGGTGTTCAACGAATACCGAAGGGTGCTCACGATCCTGCAACAGCCATACCTGATGTTTAGCGCGAGTTAACGCGACATACAGCAGACGGCGTTCCTCGGCATCCGGGAAATCCTCCGGCCGCGGCAGTAGCACCTCTTCCAACACCGACTCGCGCGCCACGGCGGGGAAACCGTCACGCCCCTCATGCAAACCGGCAATGATGACGTATTCCGCCTGCTGCCCCTTGCTGGCATGGATGGTCATAAACTCCAGATTCAGTTTAGGCCAGCGGGTGGCCGCTTTCGCCAACGCTTCCGGTTTCAGATGATGGTAACGCGCCAGCACCAGAATGCGTTCATCCGGCTTGGCGTAGCCGCTCAGCTTGTCCAGTAAGGGTTCCAACTGCTCGTGCGGCAGGATCGCCACCGACTTTTTATTGCCCTTGCTCAGGCTGTTGAGCGGTTTTTTCAGCTGGTGCGGATTCTGCTGCACGAACCGGTTGGCCACCTCGCCGATACGTTCGTTGAAGCGATAAGTCGTGTCCAGCGCGCACTGCGCCCCTTCGCCGAAGTGGGTGGCAAAAGCCGTGGTTAACGTCAACTCTGCGCCACTGAAGCGATAAATCGCCTGCCAGTCATCCCCCACCGCAAACAGGCAGGTCTGCTTGTTCTGTCGGCGCAATGCCGCCAGCAATAACGCACGCTGCGGTGAGATATCCTGAAATTCGTCGACCAGAATATGTTTCCATGGGCTGACGAAGCGCCCCTTGTCGAGAATGTTGACTGCCTGATGGATCAGGCCGGAGAAGTCCACCGCCCCTTCCTCTTTCAAGGCGCTTTTCCAGGCTTTCAGCAGCGGCACCATCAGCCGGATGCGTTTTGAAAACAGATCGCGGATGTCTTCATCCGCCTGCTCAATCATTTCCGCCTGGCTGCCGCCGTGCATGCGCATCAACCCCAGCCACCGCTCGAGCCGGCCCGCCAGGCGATCCGCGAGGCGTTTATCTTGCCAGAAGTCGCCTTCCGGCACTTCCCATTCCAGCTCTTCGGTCAACCATTGACGCCACCCCTTGGCCTGGGCTTTCTTCTCCGCGCACTGTTGGCGCCAATGGGTAATCAGCAGCGCTTTGCGCGCGTTGGCATCGGTTTCCAACCTGCTGATGGCCGGCGCTTTGCGGCTGCCTTGTTGAATGATTTGCAGCGCCAAGGCATGGAAGGTCTTGGCCTGAATGCCGACATCGCCCAAACGTTCTTTGATGCGGTCGTTCATCTCGCCGGCGGCCTGGCGGCCGAACGCCAACAGCAAGATTTGCCCCGGCTCCGCCTCCTGACGGCGCAGCAGCCAGCCGGCGCGCGCCACCAGCACCGACGTTTTGCCGCTGCCGGCGCCGGCCAACACCAGCACGGAATCCTCGCCATTGACCACCGCCCGGCTCTGGGCGTCGTTGAGCGGCGAGCTCTCGACGGTCTGGAAGAAGTCGTGATGTTGCTCCAGCATGCGATCGGTCCACTGCCGGTTGCGTTGTTCAACGCTGCGTTGCCCCTGCTGCAGCCATTGCAGACACAGATGGTAATCGGCCCGGCAGTTATCGAATTCATCCAGGCGCGCTACCGGCATCGGCAGCGCGGAGAAAGCCTCACGAATTTGCTGCTGCAGCTTGCCCAGCTCAGACTTTTTGAACCATTTATCTTGCTGCTCAATGCGCTGAATCTGCGCCACCTGCTGTTGCAGCACGCCGGCGCTGACCTCACTCATTTCGGCGCTCCAGTGCTGCCACGCCTGCTGCAGATAGTGATAAAAACGCTGCGTTTCCTGCCATTCGGTACCGTGCAGCCGCACCACTTTTTCGTCCGGCAATTCAAATTCCAGCTCGCCCCAGACGATGCCGCGCTTGCACCTGACCTGAATCAGTTGATTGAAGGGGATCAGGTATTCATGTTTTTCCCCGCTCACCTCAACGCCGGCGTGCAGCAACCGCACGCGGTTATAAGGGTGCTGAGCCAGGTGTTTCCCCAGCGATGTCGCTTTAAGTTCCATATCGTCGCGCCATGACTATGTTGAGAGTAAATAACGGATATCTGCCAGTTTACCTGCGATAAGCAGTGGCACTCTAGCGCTAAAAAAAGGGTAGAATAGATTTTGCGTTTTTATCGTGAATACGCCCGCATCGCGGTTTGGCTATCATTAGAGCAGAATGACGTCTATGCGTACTGTACTGAATATTCTTAATTTTGTGTTGGGCGGTTTCTTCACCACGCTAGGCTGGCTCATTGCGACAGTGTTCAGCGTGCTACTGGTCATCACGCTGCCGCTCACTCGCTCCTGCTGGGAAATCACCAAGCTGTCACTGGTGCCGTTCGGCAACGAGGCGATACATGTCGATGAACTGTACCCGGAGAAAAGCAATGCGCTGCTCTCCGCCGGCGGCTCACTGCTCAACATTATCTGGCTGGTGCTGTTCGGCTGGTGGCTGTGCCTGTCGCACATCGCCGCCGGTATCGTGCAATGCGTTTCAATCATCGGCATTCCGGTCGGTATCGCCAATTTCAAAATAGCCGCCATCGCGCTGTGGCCGGTGGGGCGCCGCGTCGTCTCGGTAGAAATGGCTCAGCAAGCGCGTATTGAGAATGCTCGCCGCCACTATCATCAGCGTTAATTTTTTCTCCGTTTGAGGAGTTTTTTGTGCTCTCTTTTGCACCCGCAGTACGTCGTTATACCTACAACAGCAATCTGCTGTACCACCTGCGCATTCTTATTGCGCTGATCGGCACCACCGCCGTTCCCTGGTGGCTGGGCATTCCCAAGCTGACTATCCCGCTGACGCTGGGCGTGGTGGCAGCGGCACTGACCGATTTGGACGACCGCCTGGCCGGCAGGTTACGCAACCTGCTGATCACGTTGGTGTGCTTCTTTGTCGCCTCCGCTTCAATCGAACTGCTGTTTCCCTATCCCTGGTTGTTCGCCCTTGGCTTAACCACCTCAACCTGCGGTTTTATCCTGCTGGGCGCCTTAGGGCAACGTTACGCCACCATCGCCTTCGGCGCGCTGCTGATCGCGGTTTACACCATGCTCGGCACCGCCATGTACGATGCCTGGTATCAGCAACCGCTGCTGCTGGTGATCGGCGCGCTGTGGTATAACCTGCTGACGCTGGCGGGCCACCTGCTGTTCCCTATCCGGCCGCTGCAAGAGAACCTGGCACGCTGCTACGAGCAGCTGGCCAACTATCTGGATGCCAAGGCCAACCTGTTCGATCCCGACGCCGAACGCGACGCCGACCTGCCATGGATGGATGTCGCGATGGCCAACAGCGCGTTGGTCGCGTTGCTGAACCAGACCAAAGCCTCGCTGCTGACGCGCCTGAAAGGCGATCGCGGCCAACGCGGCACCCGCCGCACCTTGCACTACTATTTTGTCGCGCAGGATATCCACGAACGCGCCAGCTCTTCCCATGTTCAGTACCACGCGCTCAGCCGGCAATTCCGTCACAGCGATATTTTATTCCGCTTCCAGCGTTTGCTGAGCATGCAGGCGCGCGCCTGCCGCCAGCTGGCACAATCGATCCTGCTGCGGCAAAAATACCAACACAACCCGCGTTTTGAGCCAGCCTTCAGCCGCATTCAGGAGGCCTTGGCACGCATAACCGAAACCCAGGGCAATTCAGAGCAAACCAAAGCGCTGGCGCACCTGCTGAAAAACCTGCATGCGATCGATGCGCAGCTGGCCAATATCGAGTCAGAGCAGACGCTGGCCAGCGGGCAGGCGGAAGAGAACAGCCTGGCCGACGATCGCTTAACCGGCTGGAGCGACATCCGACTGCGCATCAGCCGCCATTTGACGCCGCAGTCGGCCCTGTTCCGCCATGCGATCCGCATGTCGGTAGTGCTGTGCGTGGGTTACGCCTTCATCCAGTTCACCGGCATGCAACACGGTTACTGGATCCTGTTGACCAGCCTGTTCGTCTGCCAACCGAACTACAACGCAACCCGCCGGCGCCTGGCGCTGCGCATCATCGGCACTCTGGCCGGTATCCTGATCGGCCTGCCAATCCTCTATTTCGTGCCTTCCGTGGAAGGACAACTGGTGTTGATCGTCATCACCGGTGTCCTGTTCTTCGCTTTTCGCACCGTGCAGTATGCCCATGCAACGATGTTCATTACGCTGCTTGTGTTGCTGTGCTTTAACCTGTTGGGTGAAGGTTTCGAAGTAGCAGCCCCGCGCGTTTACGATACCTTGTTGGGTTGCGCCATCGCCTGGGCGGCGGTCAGCTTTATCTGGCCGGACTGGAAGTTCCGCCAACTGCCGGCGATAGTGGATAAAACGCTGAATGCCAACTGTCGCTATCTGGACGCCATTCTGGTGCAATATCATCAGGGTAAGGATAACGGGCTCGCTTACCGCATCGCGCGGCGAGATGCCCACAACAGCGATGCTGAACTGGCTTCGGTCATCTCCAACATGTCCGCCGATCCCAAGGCCGACAAGGCGTTGCAAGAAGCCGCCTTCCGTCTGCTCTGCCTGAACCACACTCTCCTGAGTTATATCTCGGCGTTGGGGGCGCACCGCGAGCGGTTGAATACCCCTGCCACACTCGATCTGCTCAATGATGCCGTGTGTTACGTGGACGGCGCCTTACATCAAGAAGAACGGAACAGCCAGCGCATTGCGCAAGCGCTGGAACAGCTGGCGGAGCGCATTCGCACAGCCGTTCCGGAACCTGAAAGCAAAGAACAGTTGGTTTTGCAGCAGGTGGGGCTAATGCTCGAGCTGCTGCCGGAACTCACCGCACTCCATACCCAAATCAATAAGGCAACCTAATTATTCAGGGCCCGCTCGATGGGCCCTGAACTACTGGCTCATGCCCATGGCGGCGCATAGCCATCGTATGATCGAACCAGCGCACCAGTTCGTTGCGCAATTCGGTCGGCAATGCCGCCTGATGATAGCCGGCTATCGCGCCGCCCAGCGACAGCAGCACGCGCAACCCCAGATTGGTCTGCTGTTGCAGCAGGCGAAGATAGCTACGTTTGGCGCCATGCAGCCGCAGGTCATAGGCATTGCGAATACCCGCTCGCCATAGCAAGCGCTCCATGTTGACATCTATATTTGGCAACGCCTTCAATCTGCCGTGATCGCCGGCCTTGAGCCGCTGCTCTCGGCGCGCTTCCCTGATGGCCTGCCAGGCCAACCCTACCAGCTCGTTGCGTTCCCGCCACAGCGACTCGTCAACCCAGTAATAGCGCAAGGTGATGGGCACACCGCGCTTGGAATAGACCATATTGACCATGCCCCGGGCGCGAAAGGCCGGTTCCATGCTCGCCGTAGCCCGCAAGTACAATTCCCCTTCCGCTACCACCGCAAACATTATCCCTTCAGCCAGCAGCCCATAGCCGCCAAACTGTGATCGTGTTGTGATGGCGCCCAGCGCCGCAAAGCAATTTTTAGCCTGCGCGATCCTTCTCGTCGACATCCTTTTCATAGCGTTCCTCCTTTTTAGGTTCTGGCCGTATTATTTCTCTCATCAATGAAAAAAGTAACGTGAACAACTAATTAGAAAAATACGCACTATCCGCCCGCCTGCCAATCACAAAAACCGCCAGTACAAAAAATGATCGCAATTATGCGAGCCGCTACGAAAATTTGGGTTGATCTTATCCTAAATCAGGGATACTGTATAAACATACAGTAACACGACGGGCGGGAACTTTATGCGTACTCAATCACTCTACCAACCTCATTTCGGCCATGGCTCTTATACAACGCGCAATGTTGCGAAGAACACGGATATCGGCAAAGAGAATGGCTTGATCAGTGAACTTGTTTACAACGAGCGCCAGCCCGCAGTGGCTCAATTACTGTTGCCCCTGCTGCTGCAATTGGGCAAGCAGTCTCGCTGGCTTCTGTGGCTGACGCCGCAGCAAAAATTAAGCAAGCAATGGCTGCAGCAATCCGGTCTGCCTGTAGATAAAATGGTGCAACTGAGCCAGATCAGCCCGGTGAATACGGTCGAGGCGATGGAAAAAGCGCTGCAAACGGGAAATTACAGCGTGGTTCTCGGCTGGTTGCCCGAGCTAACGGAGGAGGATCGTCTAAAATTAAGACGTGCGGCAGAATTGGGTAATGCCTATGGGTTTATCATGCGCCCTCAACGTGACATTAGCCCGACTCACGGACACTGTTCTACCCTAAAAATTCACTCTTCTTTGTATCATTAAGTAAATTTAGGATTTTTCCCATCATTTTCGCACCCCCTAAGCGGAACCTTTGTGGGGGAAGGCAAAAAGCGAGTCCGGCTGCGGTTTGGCAGGCAAAAACGCTCGATGAATCGCCGCTTTTTTAGGCTAAGAATGTTAGCAAATATGTACGATTCCGCGTTTTTTTTTAGAGCCTTATCACATCACACTTGTAACTTTCGCGCCACGTTGTAGACTTTACATCGCCAAGGTTGCTCTATAACGTCAGAAAAACTGGCGAGTAACAAACGAGGGCTTAAACCTTGGCGAAGGAATTTAACCAAGGGCTTAAACAGCTTTAAAGCTCATTGCCTATTTGGATGATAACGAGGCGCAAAATGAAAAAGACAGCTATCGCATTAGCAGTGGCACTGGCAGGTTTCGCTACCGTAGCGCAAGCCGCTCCAAAAGATAACACCTGGTACACCGGTGCTAAACTGGGCTGGTCCCAGTACCACGACACTGGTTTCTACGGTAACGGTTACCAGAACGGTATCGGCAACGGCCCAACCCACAAAGATCAGCTGGGTGCCGGCGCGTTCCTGGGCTACCAGGCAAACCAATACCTGGGCTTCGAGCTGGGCTATGACTGGCTCGGCCGCATGCCTTACAAAGGCAGCGTGAACAACGGTGCTTTCAAAGCGCAGGGCGTTCAACTGGCCGCTAAACTGAGCTACCCAATTGCTGACGATCTGGACATCTACACTCGTCTGGGTGGTATGGTATGGCGTGCAGACTCCAAAGCTAACTACGGCCGTACTGGTCAGCGTCTGAGCGACCACGACACCGGCGTTTCTCCGCTGGCTGCTGTTGGTGTTGAATACGCACTGACCAAAAACTGGGCTACCCGCCTGGATTACCAGTTCGTAAGCAACATCGGTGACGCAGGTACCGTTGGCGCACGTCCAGACAACACCATGCTGAGCCTGGGCGTTTCTTACCGCTTCGGTCAGGATGACGTAGTTGCTCCAGCACCAGCTCCGGCTCCAGCTCCAGTTGTTGAAACCAAGCGTTTCACTCTGAAGTCTGACGTGCTGTTCAACTTCAACAAATCTACTCTGAAAGCAGAAGGGCAGCAGGCTCTGGATCAGCTGTACACCCAGCTGAGCTCCATGGATCCTAAAGACGGCTCCGTAGTTGTTCTGGGTTACACCGACGCCGTTGGTTCTGACCAGTACAACCAGAAACTGTCTGAACAACGCGCACAGAGCGTTGTTGACTACCTGGTCTCCAAAGGTATCCCGTCAGACAAAATCTCTGCACGTGGTATGGGTGAAGCAGATGCAGTTACAGGCAACACCTGTGGCTACAAATCTGGCCGCGCTACCAAAGCTCAGATCGCTTGCCTGGCACCAGATCGTCGCGTAGAGATCGAAGTTAAAGGTATCAAAGACGTTGTAACTCAGCCTCAGGGCTAAGTTTACTCGCCTAATAAAAAACCCCGCCAATGCGGGGTTTTTTTTCGTCCTCTTGTTGCCAGAACATTCAATGCCTGGCGCCATAGGGGCGTTCTCACGCGCTTACTTGGGATCTTTGCCAAGAATCGCCTTCAAGTCTTCTTTCAACGACGACATCTGGTTCGCATACTTTTCTTTGCGTTCAGCGTCTTCGATAAGCTGCACGACGGTTTCCGACAGCGTAACGCCACGGCGGCGCGCCAGGGCAGCCAATCGTTGCCAAACCAAAAACTCCAGATCGATAGATTTTTTACGCGTATGCTGATGTTCTGCGTTAAAATGACGTTTGCGGCGGGCGCGGATCGTTTGTTTCATCCGGTTATCCAGTTCCGGATTCATATGAGCGGCAATCCATGCAAGTACCTTTACCGGCTCATTTTCCAGCTTCAGCAGCTCGTTAACCGCCTCCTGAGCAGCGCTGTTTTCAATGTAGCGGGTAATGAGTTCCCCTTCCCGATGCTTTTTCACCAGGTACTTCCATTTCCAACCGCTCTCCAGATTTTCCAGTTGCTGATATTTCATCTTGAGCTCTTCAGTGACCGCGTAACTTCAAATAAGCATAACAGCTTTGCGCCGAATTTCCCCGGCAATTAAACCGTCTTTTAGACTGTTTTTTGCACAGTCACCGCGCGATGTCAAACTCCCTGATGCCAACTGGCACTCCACATGTATCAAGCCGCCGTTATTCTTGTATAATCGCCCTTTCCCTTTTTAACGATTGCATCTAACACTTTGACCAATAACCGACTTGAATGGCAATCTTTATTGCCGGACGTAACGCCTTATCAGGCGATATTTGATACCGCCGCTCAGTTGGCACCCGTGCCCTTTTCCGCCATTCAGCCTCGGCTGGAAAATGCCCTGACGCTATTTTGCCACCCCCAATCGCCACCGCGTTTCATGCTGTTGAAAGCGCAAGAAACGCGAGAGTATCTGGAACTGATCGCTCACGCCGTCAAACCACTGCTGCCGAAAAATACGGCATGCCGCGGCAGCCACTATGTCATTCAGGATGGCAAGGTCAGCGTCGAGCCAGCCAGCCGTGGCGATGAACCTTTTGCCGCCGGCGGCGCTTGTCTGTTCCAGGAGTGGATTGAACCGGAACAGCTGTTTGGCTGCGTACGGATCCACAATGGCGACATTACCCTGCAGCCGGGTCTGGTGCACCAGGCCAACGGCGGCATTCTGATTCTGTCGGCGCGGGCGCTGCTTGCTCAGCCGTTGCTGTGGCTGCGGCTGAAGCAAATGATCGGCCAGCGCCAGTTCCACTGGGTTTCGCCAGACGAAACCCGCCCGCTGCCGGTAGCCATTCCACCGATGCCGCTGGATCTGCGGCTGATTGTAGTCGGCGATCGTCACGGCCTGGCCGATTTTCACGATATCGAGCCGGAACTGAGTGAACAAGCGATCTACGGTGAATTCGAAGACGATCTGCAGCTGACTGAAGTTGATGATATGACGCAGTGGTGCGGTTACGTCAACGGCGTGATTGCCGACCAGCAATTGCCGATGCTGGCGAACGACGCCTGGCCGCCGCTGATCGTCCAGGCTGTGCGTTACAGTGGCGATCAGGGCATTCTGCCACTCTCGCCGGTTTGGCTTGGCCAGCAGCTATCCGAAGCCGCACTGTATGCCGAAGAAGATCGCATTACGGCCAAAGCGTTCGAGGCGGCGTTAAATGCCCGAGAATGGCGCGAAAGCTATCTGGCCGAGCGTATGCAGGATGAGATTGAGTTGGGCCAGATCCTGATTGAGACCGAGGGTGAAGTGGTCGGACAGATCAACGGTCTGTCTGTCCTGGATTATCCCGGTCATCCACGCAGCTTTGGCGAACCGTCACGGATCAGTTGCGTTGTGCATCTCGGCGACGGCGAGTTCACCGACGTCGAGCGCAAAGCCGAACTGGGCGGCAACCTGCACGCTAAAGGCATGATGATCATGCAGGCGTTTCTGATCGCCGAACTGGATCTTGATCAGCAGCTGCCCTTCTCCGCTTCCATCGTCTTTGAGCAATCTTATGGTGAAGTGGACGGTGACAGCGCCTCGCTGGCTGAGCTATGCGCATTGGTCAGCGCCCTGTCACAGCAACCGATCACCCAGCAGATCGCCGTCACTGGCTCCGTCGACCAATTCGGCAACGTACAGCCGATAGGTGGCGTTAACGAAAAGATCGAAGGTTTCTTCGAGGTTTGTGTACGCCGCGGCCTGACGGGCAAACAGGGTGTCGTATTGCCCGTGACCAACGTGCGCCATCTGTGTCTGCGTCAAGATATCGTCGACGCGGTGCGCGAGGGGCAGTTCCATCTGTGGGCGGTAGAGAGCGCGGCGGAAGCCTTGCCTTTGCTCACAGGTTGCCTCTACTCTGACGAACAACAGCCGAATTTGTTGGCGGCCATTCAGGAACGGATTGCGCAGGTGAGCCTGCAGGAACGCCGTCGTCCTTGGCCGCTGCGCTGGCTCAACTGGTTCAACCACGGCTGATCGGACTTGTTCAGCGTACACGTGTTAGCTAACCTGCGTCCTTCATTAAAATAAGGCTTACTGAGAACATGGTAGATAAACGCGATTCCTATACGAAAGAAGACCTCGAAGCATCCGGCCGTGGCGAGCTGTTCGGCGCCGGTGGCCCACCGTTGCCGGCAGGTAACATGTTGATGATGGACCGCGTGGTCAAGATGACCGAAGACGGCGGGACTCACAACAAAGGTTATGTGGAAGCGGAGCTGGATATTAATCCGGACCTATGGTTCTTCGGTTGCCACTTTATCGGCGATCCGGTCATGCCAGGCTGTCTGGGCCTGGATGCGATGTGGCAGTTGGTTGGTTTCTACCTCGGTTGGCTGGGTGGCGAAGGCAAAGGCCGCGCGCTGGGCGTTGGTGAAGTCAAGTTTACCGGCCAGGTGCTGCCAACCGCGAAAAAAGTGACCTACCGTATTAACTTCAAACGCGTCATCACCCGTAAGCTGATCATGGGCGTCGCCGATGGCGAAGTGCTGGTTGACGGCGAAGTGATCTATACCGCCACCGATCTGAAAGTGGGTCTGTTCAAGGATACCACAGCGTTCTAATCACGCAGACGAGAGGGCGGCCATCGTCTTCTTTGCTAATGCTCTTCGCATGCCATCACGCCCAGCGTGATGGCATTTCTTTCTCTTACCGTTTAAAGACTGCCTACCTCCTTTAATCGCCCGTTACCGAACCGACTTATCCCTCCTGTCTCTACCCTTTTCCTGCCCGAAACGGTCAAAGCCACAGGCCAGTTTGAGCGCCCCCCTCCCACAGCCAGCTATCGACACGATAGCGTTTTTTGCATCCGGTTATTTTCTTGCCCCTTAAAATCACCTAGTATAGCCACCCATGTAACTACAATAAATGTACCAACTAAGGGCCGATATGCAAAAAACCCGCTTTAGCGATGCACCTTGCCCCGTCGCACGTTCATTAGATCGTGTCGGAGAATGGTGGAGCATTCTGATCCTGCGTGATGCCTTTCAGGGGTTATCCAAATTCGACGAATTCCAACAAAGTCTGGGGATGTCACCGACTCTCCTGGCCCGGCGACTGAAGGATTTGGTAGCCCACGGCATTCTGCATAAGCAACGTTATCAAACGCGGCCGGTTCGCTATCAGTATCTGCTCACCGAACGCGGCAACGATTTTCTCCCCGTGCTGGCAGCTCTTTCAGAATGGGGCAATCGCCATTTGATCAATGGTGACATCAGCGCCTTGTTAGTCGACGGCCGCACCGATCGGCCGATCCAGGTCCAATTGGTCAATGTCGATACCCAACAGCAGGTGCCGCCGCAGTTTATTACGTTGGCACCAGGGCCTGCGGCAAATGAAGGCATACATCAACGCGCCGCACTGATGCGGCAACGGCGCCTCGCCGATTTACCCGAATTTACCAAGGAGCCATCATGAGCAATCGTCGTATCGTCATTACCGGCATGGGCGCCGTTTCACCGCTAGGGTGCGGTGTTGAAGCCATCTGGCAACGTTTGTTAAAAGGAGAGTCCGGCATTCGAGCGTTGCCTGACGAGATCGTTGCAGATTTACCGGTCAAGGTCGGAGGTCAGGTTCCGGCGCTGGCGCAGGATGCTGAAGCGGGCTTCAACCCCGACGCCTCCGTCGCCCCCAAGGACCAAAAGAAAATGGATCGCTTTATCCTGTTTGCCATGGCGGCGGCGGATGAAGCCGTTCGTCAGGCCGGCTGGATAGCCGATACGGACGAAAAACAAGAGCGCACCGCCACCGTCATCGCCTCGGGCATTGGCGGCTTCCCGGCGATTGCCCAGGCGGTGCGCACCACCGACAGCCGCGGCGCCAAGCGGCTGTCGCCGTTCACCATCCCCTCATTCCTGGTCAATCTGGCGGCCGGCCACGTTTCAATCAAACACCACTTCAAGGGACCGATTGGCGCGCCGGTCACCGCCTGTGCCGCCGGCGTGCAAGCCATTGGCGACGCAGTGCGTATGATCCGCAATGATGAAGCCGATATCGCCCTGTGCGGCGGCACCGAAGCCGCTATAGATACCGTCAGCCTGGGCGGGTTCGCCGCCGCGCGCGCCATGTCCACCGCTCCGACCGAGTTGGCAAGGCAGGCTTCCCGGCCTTTCGACAGTGCCCGGGACGGATTTGTCATGGGGGAAGGTGCCGGCATGCTGGTGATTGAAACGCTGGAACACGCGCTGGCGCGCGGCGCCACACCGCTCGCGGAAATCGTCGGTTATGGCACCAGCGCCGACGCCTACCACATGACCTCCGGTGCCGAAGACGGCAACGGTGCTTATCGGGCGATGAAAATCGCGTTGAGGCAGGCGAACATCGCCCCAGAAGAGGTTCAGCATTTAAACGCACACGCGACGTCGACACCCGTAGGGGATCTGGGCGAAATCAATGCCATCAAACACCTGTTTGGCACGACAGGAAGCGTCGCGGTAACCTCGACAAAATCCGCCACCGGGCACCTGCTCGGCGCCGCCGGGGGGCTGGAAACCATCTTTACCGCCTTGGCGCTGCGCGATCAGATCGCCCCCGCGACGCTGAATCTGGACAATCCCGATCCGGCGGCGGCAGGTTTACACCTGGTCGCGAAACGGGCTAAATCGATGAACATAACCTACGCCTTATCGAACGGCTTCGGCTTTGGCGGCGTGAATGCGAGTATTCTACTGAAACGCTGGCAGGACGAGTAAACGGCACAAACAAAAACCTCCGCCAAGGGCGGAGGTTATTCCTTTTATTTGACAGGGAGCCGCTTAAGCGGTCACAGCCCTGTCTTCCATGGCTTCTCGCCAACCTCCCAGCCATTGAGACCGGGCGTCCACCGATGATTGGTAGGGACAATGTTCCCTGGAACGCCCTAAAATACCTGCCTGATACCCTCTCGAATGCGCCCTTTCCAGACGATCGCGTTTCTGTCTCTTCATGCCTCGTTTCCCTCATTTTGGTCTGGTGGAAAGAAAACAATGGCTGCTTTTTGCGCAGCCACGAGTAATCAATAGCGCTAAAAGAAGAGAAGATCAATGCGCAAAATTCACGCCAATGTCATATTTGTGAGCTACGCCCGAGGAAAGTGCTAAGTGGCTGATCTGCTGGGAAAGGGGTTAACTGTTTGAAATGAAATAGAAATCCCTGCCAGCGAGAAAAAACGGATTTTCACGCCGACAGGGATTAGACGATTTTAGACCAAATTATGACTAAATGCCGCCCATCTGTGCTGCGATAGCCTGGGCTTCCTGCTGCCACCCCTGCGCCAGAGTGCGCACCAGGGCATCATAGCCGTCTTCACCCTGTTTCAGCTCCAGGTTGAAAGGCCTTTTGATCAAACGCCCCTGGCGGTTCAGCACCCACTCGCCGCGAATGATCGCTTTCCCGTCAAAGCGACCGTGAAAGCCGCTAATGGTCACGTTCAGCACATCCTGATCGCTGCTCATCGGCTGCGAAGAGACCACCCACCCCGGCAGCGCGCTGCTCAGGTTGGTGACCAGCGTTTGCTGCAACTGCTGGTCGAGCGGGCTGGCCCACAGGTTGTTCTGGGCTATCACATACTGTACGTCGTTGGTCTGATACACCACGCCGCTCTGCGCCAGATAATCCGCCACGCTCACGTGTTCCAGCCACAGCTGGCGCGTGGAAGCGCCGCTGCTGCTGGCCGCAGCAGGCGCACCCAGCGCCGGCAACTGATAGTAAGTCTTTTGTGGTGAACTGCTGCAGGCGCTGAGCAACAGCGCCAGGGCTACCGGGATCCATTTCATCATTTCGTGGCCTTCTTCGGCTGAGGGTCATTGCTGCCGGCGGCTTCAAACACCAGCGCGTTGCTCTTCTCATTCAGGGTGCGCAGCACCGGTTGCAGCTCACGCAACACCTGGTCGAGGCGCTGCATATCGCCCACCATCTTGTTGTAAGCCGGTGAACCAGGCTGGAACCCTTTCATGCTGCGGTTCAGTTCCAACAGCGTTTTCTGCATGTCCTGCGGCAGCGCCTGCATCTCTTTGCTGGCGATGATGTCGTTCAGCGACTTCATGGTCTGCTGCGTCGACTTCATGGTTTTCTGACTCTCCGCCAGCGTCTTGGTCGCTTCGTTGATCATCGGATTGATCGGCATTGAGTTGATCTTATCCAGCGTCTGCATCAGTTTCTGCTGGATCTGCGCCAGACCGCCGCTGGTGGTCGGCATCAGCGGATAACCGAACAGCTCGCGCGGCCCTTTCCACGGTTTTTCCTGCGGATAGAAGTCGAGATCGATGTACAGCGAACCGGTCAGCAGGTTGGCGGACTTCATCGAGGCGCGCATGCCGCGAGATTCCGCATCTTTCAGGTGCCCTTCAATATCGAAGTTGCCGCCCAGCTGTTTCTGGAAGCGATCCGGCTCGATGCGGATCAGCACTGGAATGCGGTAATCGTTATCCAGACGCTGCGCCATGCCGTCTTTATAGAACGGCACCTGCGCCACCGTACCCAGACGGATGCCGCGGAACTCGACCGGCGCGCCCGGCTGCAGGCCGCGTACCGAGTCGGAGAAGAACAGCAGGTAATCCTTATGCACGGTATACAGCGAATCCTGCGTGCTGCGCTGGTTGTCGAACAGCTGATATTCCGCCTTCTCTTTCGCCTGATCGCCGCGATCCCAGCCGTCCGGCACGTCAAAACTGACCCCGCCGCTGAACAGCGTGGTCAACGAGCCCATCTCCACCCGCATGCCCTGCGCCGACATATCGAACGCCACGCCGCTGTCTTTCCAGAAGCGCACGTTGGTGGTGACCAACTGATCGTAAGGCGCGGTGATGAACAGCTGATAGCGCATGGCGCGTTCTTTAGGATCGAAGTAGCTGGTTTCCACCGACCCGACGCGATAACCGCGGAACAGCACCGGATCGCCGGCGTTAAGCTGGCCTGATTTCTCGCTGTCCAGCACGATGCGCAACCCTTTGGCATCTGGGGAAGCCAGCGGCGGCGCATCGAGCAGCTGATAGTTGTCTTTGCCGTCTTTGCCTTTGTTGCCCGGCTGCAGTTCGATATAGGCGCCGGAGAGCAGCGTGCCCAGCCCGGAGACGCCTTCACGGCCGATCTGCGGCTTCACCACCCAGAAGGCGGAATCCTGGCGCAGCAATTTCTCCATGCCGGAATTGAGACGCGCCTGCACCATCACCTTGCTCAGGTCATCGCTCAGCGTGACGGTTTCCACCACCCCGACGTCAACGCTGCGGCTTTTGATTTTGGTTTTACCCGCTTCCAGCCCTTCCGCCGTCGTGGTCACCAGCGTCACCACCGGCCCCTGATGGCTGAAGTGGTAAAACAGGATCCAGGCGCCGATCAGCGCGGTCACGATGGGAATGATCCACACCGGCGACCAGCGTTTGATCTTCTCAACGTCTGCGACGCTATGATTATTTTCCGTCACCTTGCGGCTCCTTGTTGATTGTTTCACTTGCGCGATCCCAGGTCAGCCGGGGATCAAATGTCATGGCGGCGAACATGGTGAGGATCACCACCAGCGCGAACAGCACGGCGCCCGTCGCGGGATAAATGCTCATCAACTGCCCCATTCGCACCAACGCCGACAACACGGCGATCACAAACACGTCGATCATTGACCAACGGCCAACGAATTCGACCACTTCATAAATCAGATGCATACGCTCGCTGTCGGCGCGCGGTTTCTTCCTGCCGTTCGCATCCCAGCACAGCCAGCCGATCGCCAACATTTTCAGCGACGGCACCATGATACTGGCGATGAAAATCACCATCGCCACCGGATAAGAGCCGTCCCCCCACAGCAGGATCACCCCCGCCATGATGGTGGAGTTCATCTTGTTGCCCAGCGCCTCGGTCACCATGATCGGCATCAGGTTGGCCGGAATATACAGCATGACAGAGGTCACCAGCAGCGCCAGCGTCCACTGCAGGCTGTGACGACGCCGCACGTAGCCCTTGGTGTGACAGCGCGGACAGCGCACCTGATCGGCCGGCAGGATCGCCGTGCAGCACGCGCAGGAGCGCACGCCCTGGCGCATGCCGGTGCGCCCCACCGTCAGCGGGCGATGCAGTCGCGGCGCCGGTTCGATATCCTGCCACAGCCAGCGCCGATCCACGCACTGGAAGGCGCGCACCTGCAGCAGGCAGAACAGGCAGTAAGGCACGAAGCTACTGCCGATGCCGATATCGCCGTAGGCCATCAGCTTGACGAAGCTGACCAGCACCCCGGCAAGGAAAATTTCCACCATGCACCAGGTCTTGAACTGGAACAGCACCCGAGCCATCCACTCTTTGAGCCCCAGCGGCAAGCGCACTCTGGCGCACAGCAGGATAATCGCCACCATGCAAAACGCCGGGATCAGCTGCACGAACACCATAAACAAGGTGGCCATGCTGGCGTAGTCTTCCGCCACCATCACTTCCGGGATTTGGATCAGCCGGATTTCGTTGCCGAGGCCGGCGACGCGCATGTTGATAAACGGGAAAATGTTGGCCAGCACCAGCATGAACAAGGCGCTGAGCGCGTAACCGATCGGCCGCTTGCGCGGCTCGTCCCAGCGGGCGCTGAGCGTGGTTTTGCAGCGCGGGCATACCGCTTTGCTGCCATAGGCCAGCGGCGGCAGCGCCACCAGCATGTCGCACTGCGGACACAGCATCAGGTTATCCTGCTGCGCCGCCGAGGGTGCGGAATGACTATGCTGCTGATGATTGTTGTGGGAACACACCATATTCCTCCTAAATAACGTCGCTCACCGGCACGTCGATGCCGCCCGCAGCAGCGCGCGGGCGGCATCGCAACGGTCAGCCGTTTTTCATCGCTTCCAGCTCTTCCCAACGGGCGAAAGCCTGTTCCAGCGCTTGCTCGGCATCAGCCAGCGCCGTCAGCACTTCTTGCGTTTCGCTATGCGGCCGCGTGAAAAAGTCGGCGTCGCTCATCTGCGCCTGCAGCGCTTCGATTTCCGCTTCCAGCTGTTCGAGCCGCTGCGGCAACTGTTCCAGCTCACGCAGCAGGTTGTAACTCAGCTTGGCCGCCGTTTTCTTCGGCTGTTCGGCCTTTTTCTCCGCCGCCGGTTTGCTCGCGCTCGGCGCCGCCTGACGAATCGGTTTCGCCGTCGCGCGCTGATGATGCGCATCGTAGTAACCGCCGACGAAGGCATTGATCACGCCGTTGCCTTCGAAGATCCAGCACTCGGTCACCGAGTTGTCAACGAACTGACGATCGTGGCTGACCAGCAGCACGGTGCCCTGATAGCCGTCGATCAGCTCTTCCAGCAGCTCCAGCGTTTCGACGTCGAGATCGTTGGTTGGTTCATCGAGGATCAACAGATTGCTCGGTTTCAGAAACAGCTTAGCCAACAGCAAGCGGTTACGCTCACCGCCCGACAGCGCCTTCACCGGCGTCATCGCGCGTTTCGGGTGGAACAGGAAGTCCTGCAGATAGCCCAATACGTGGCGAGGACGGCCGTTGACCATCACTTCCTGCTTGCCTTCCGCCAGGTTGTCCATCACCGTGCGCTCAGGATCGAGATCGGCGCGGTGCTGGTCGAAATAGGCCACTTCCAGCTTGGTGCCGCAGTGCACGCGGCCGCTGTCGGCTTTCAGCTGACCGAGCATCAGTTTCAGCAGCGTAGTTTTGCCGCAGCCGTTCGGCCCCACCAGCGCAATCTTGTCGCCGCGCTGCACCTGGGCGGAGAAACCGCGCACCAGCACCTTTTCGCCAACCTGATAATTGACGTCTTCCAGCTCGAACACGATTTTGCCAGAGCGGGTCGCCTCTTCCACCTGCATTTTGGCGGTGCCCATCACTTCGCGGCGCTGCGAGCGCTCGACGCGCAGCGCCTTCAGCGCGCGCACGCGGCCTTCATTGCGGGTGCGGCGCGCCTTGATGCCCTGACGGATCCAGACCTCTTCCTGCGCCAGCTTGCGGTCGAACTCGGCGTTTTGCAGCTCTTCCACCCGCAGCGCTTCTTCTTTGCTCTGCAGATAGAGATCGTAGTTGCCCGGCCAGGAAACCAGCTTGCCGCGATCCAGATCGACGATGCGCGTCGCCATGTTGCGGATAAACGAACGGTCGTGCGAGATGAAGACGATGCTGCCGTCGAACTCTTTCAGGAAACCTTCCAGCCAGTCGATGGTTTCGATATCCAGGTGGTTGGTCGGTTCGTCGAGCAACAACACGCGCGGCGAGCTCACCAGCGCGCGGCCCAGCGCCGCTTTACGCAGCCAGCCGCCGGACAGTGAGGAAAGCTCGGCGTCGCCGTTCAGCCCCAGCTGCAGCAGCACTTCGCTGATGCGGCTGTCGAGCTGCCACAGCCCCTGGTGATCGAGGATCTCCATGATTTGCGCCATGCGCGCCAGGTTTTTCTCGCTCGGATCGCTTTCCACCAGGTGGGAGATCGCGTGATAGGCCTTCAGGTGTTCTGCCTGCTCCGCAACGCCTTCCGCCACGAAGTCGAACACGCTGCCGCCGATATTGCGCGGCGGATCCTGTTGCAGACGCGCCACGATCAGATCCTGTTCGTAGATCACCCGGCCGTCGTCCAGCGGGATCTCTTTGCCGAGGATCTTCAGCAGCGTGGATTTGCCGGCGCCGTTGCGCCCGACCAGACACACGCGCTCGTTGTCTTCAATATGAATTTCGGTGTTGTCTAACAGTGGCGCATCGCTGAAAGAGAGCCAGGCGCCGGACATGCTGATTAACGACATAGTAATTATTTTCCTTCGCCGGCGTGAGTCACCAGCCAGCAGTTGTGGATCTGACGGTTACGGGCAAAATCCTGCGACAGCGTCTTGGCGGTGATCTCTTTCGCCTCCAGACCCAACGCGCTCAGCCCTGCCATATCCATTTGGAAACCGCGCTTGTTGTTCGAGAACATGATGGTCCCGTTGCGGCGCAGCAACCGTTTCAAATCTTTCATCAGCGCCAGATGATCGCGCTGCACGTCAAAGGTGTTCTCCATCCGCTTGGAGTTGGAGAACGTCGGCGGATCGATGAAGATCACGTCGAACTGTTCATTGGCGTTGCTCAGCCAAGACAGGCAATCGGCCTGGATCAGCCGATGCTGACGGCCGGTCAGGCCGTTGGCGCGCAGGTTCTTCTCCGCCCATTCCAGGTAGGTGCGCGACATGTCCACCGTGGTGGTGCTGCGCGCGCCGCCCAGCCCGGCGTGCACGCTGGCGGTGCCGGTATAGGCGAACAGGTTGAGGAAGTCCTTGCCATTGCTCATCTCGCCCAGCATACGGCGCGCGATGCGGTGATCGAGGAACAGGCCGGTATCGAGATAGTCGGTCAGGTTGACCCACAGCTTGGCGTTATACTCTTCCACCAGCAGGAACTCGCCCTTCTGCGCCAGTTTCTCGTACTGATTTTTGCCCTTCTGGCGCTCGCGGGTTTTCAGGATCAGCTGATTCGACGGCAATTCCAGCACCGCCAGCGTCGCGTTGATCACATCGAACAGGCGCTGACGCGCCTTCTGCGCATCGACGGTTTTCGGCGGCGCATACTCCTGCACCACCACCTTGCTGCCGTAACGGTCCACCGCGACGTTGTATTCTGGCAGATCGGCGTCGTACAGGCGGTAGCATTCAATGCCTTGTTGCTTCGCCCACTTGTCGAGCTTCTTCAAATTCTTGCGCAGACGGTTGGCGAAATCTTCCGCCACCTGCACGCCGCCGGTGGCGCTACCGGCCGGGCTTGCCGCCAGCTGATAGTTTTTCTGCACGCACTCCAGCGGGCCGTTCTTCGCCTTGAACTGGCGCTCGGCGCGCAGCTGCAGGCAGCTCAACAGCTCCGGCGAGGCGCTGAACAGCGACAGTTGCCAACCGCCGAAGGCGTTTTTCATCACGCGCCCCAGCATGTTGTGCAGCGCGATCAGCGCCGGTTCGCTTTCCAGACGCTCGCCGTAAGGCGGGTTGCTGATCACCGTGCCGTGCGGGCCTTCCGGCAGCGGGTTGGTCAAGCGCGCGACGTCGCCGACATTGAAGGTGATCAGCTCGGCGACGCCGGCGCGGCGGGCGTTGCCGCGCGCCATTTCAATCACCCGGCGATCGATATCGGAGCCGAAGAAGCGAGAGGCGGTTTCCTGCAGGCCGCGGCGCGCGCGCACCTGCGCTTCGGTGGTGACTTCACGCCACAGTTCGGCGTTGTGGCCATTCCAGGCGCTGAAGCCCCAGTGTTGACGGTGCAGGCCCGGCGCGCGATCGGCGGCGATCATCGCCGCTTCGATCAACAGCGTGCCGGAGCCGCACATCGGATCAAGCATCGGCGTGCCCGGCTGCCAGCCGGAACGCAACACGATGGCGGCCGCCAGGTTTTCCTTCAGCGGCGCCTGGCCGGTGAGATCGCGGTAGCCGCGCTGGTGCAGGCCTTCGCCGCTCAGATCGAGCGCCACGCTGGCCATATCGCGCTGCAGGAAGACGTTAACGCGAATGTCCGGCTGCTGTTTGGCAACCGTCGGGCGTTGGTCGAGCTTACGGGTGAAGCTGTCAACGATGGCGTCTTTCACCTTCAGCGCGCCATACTGGCTGTTGCGGATCTCTTCGTTCACGCCGCTGAAATGCACGGCAAAGGTTTTATCCACGCCAAAAATGCTCGGCCAGTCGATCGCCTGCACCCCGAGGTACAGATCCAGATCGCTGTGCACGCGGAATTCGTTCAGCGGCAACAGAATGCGCGAAGCCAGGCGGCTCCACAGCAGGCTTTGGTACAGAAGACGATCGTCACCCTGAAAATGTACCCCGCCCTGCACCACTTTGCAGTCGTGAGCGCCAAGCGCTTCCAGCTCGCTTTTTAACAGTTCTTCCAATCCACGCGCCGTGCTGGCAAACAGAGAGTTCATATCGTACTTATCACCAAAAAGAAAATTGTTGCGCATTATAGCTAATCCGCACCGCTTGTCATAAAGTTGCTCCCTTCTATTTAATCATCGCACGGAGATAAGGGTGATCACGCTTTCCAGACTCTACGTCCATCCGGTTAAATCACTGCGCGGCCTGCAGCTTTCCTACGCCCAGGTCGGCAGCAGCGGTCTGGCCTTCGACCGCAACTTTATGATCACCGAGCCGGACGGCACCTTTATTACCGCGCGCCAATACCCGCAGATGGTGCTGTTCACGCCGGCGCTGTTGCCGGACGGGCTATTCCTGACCGCGCCGGACGGCGAAAGCGCCGCCATTCGCTTCAGCGACTTCGCCGCCGCGCCGCAGCCGACCGAGGTGTGGGGCAACCATTTCACCGCGCTGATCGCGCCGGATGAGATCAACCGCTGGCTGAGCGGCTATTTCCAGCGCGACGTGCAGCTGCGCTGGCTGGGGCCGGAGCTGACCCGCCGGGTGAAGAAGCACCCCGAAATCCCACTGACGTTTGCGGACGGCTATCCTTATCTGCTGATTAACCAGGCTTCGTTTAACGATCTGCAGCAGCGTTGCCCCGGCAGCATCAAGCTGGAACAGTTCCGCCCCAATCTGGTGGTGAGCGGCGCCACCGCCTGGGCCGAGGACGGCTGGCAGGTGATCCGCGTCGGCGACGTGATGTTCGATCTGGTGAAACCCTGCAGCCGCTGCGTGCTCACCACCGTCAGCACCGAGCGCGGCCGCAAGCACCCGAGCGGCGAACCGCTCAGCACGCTGCAAAAATTCCGCTCCGCCGACAACGGCGATATCGATTTCGGCCAGAATATGATCGCCCGCAACAGCGGCATCATCCGCGTGGGCGATACGGTGGAAGTGCTGTCGACCAAGCCGCCGCGCCCTTATGGCGCAGGCAAAGTGGTGGAGAGCGTGCAGGTGCCGCAAGACAGCGCGCACAGCGTCACGATCGAATATGAAGGAAAGGTGTTTACCGGCAACAACCAGCAGATCTTGCTCGAACAGTTGGAACAGCAAGGCATCCGCGTGCCTTACTCCTGCCGCGCCGGGATTTGCGGCAGTTGCCGCATTACGTTGCTGAGTGGTGAGGTCGCGCCCCTGAAGAAAAGCGCGCTGGGCGACAACGGCACCATCCTGTGCTGCAGCTGCATCCCGAAAAGTGATTTGACCCTGGCGTAAACCGCCTTATACCGCCCTGTCGTAAGCCGGGGCGGCGCTTTCATCCTGCGCGCACGGTTTCAGCCGATCGTGCATCACCTTGATGGCGTCGCCCAAGACCATGGTACGGCCAGCGACCGTCAGCTGATTTTGCGCCAGCAGGCACAGGCTGGCGTTATCCCCGGCCTCCACCACCAGCAAGCGCGCTTCCGCGCCGCTCTCCATCACTTTCACCGCCGCCAGCTCGCCGTTTTTCGGCTGCAGCGGGTAATGCTGCTGCGAGAAATGCCAGCTCTTTGGCATCAGCGGTTTCAGGAAGCGATAGGCGACCAGCGCATTCAGCACCAGCTCGGCGCGCTGTTCATGGCTAAGCTTGACCTGCTTGCACTGTTCTTCATAGGTGAAATAAAGGGCGGCGTCATCCACGCAAAAAGCACATTCATCAAAGGCGTCCGGCGTTAACATTTTGGCCGGGAAACGTGAACGAAAGATCATACCATTAGCTAAATCCAGCATTAGCCGATCGTGTTCGGCATCAAAATACCAACGCCAATTATCGTCAGGTTTTATCTTCATTTCGTATCCTTCTCGCTGCCTATGCCAACGCCGCACTCACCCTAAAAGGCAATTTTATCACCGATGAAATCGCTTAAACATCGGATAATTCCGCGAACGATATTTAAGCTAACGAACAAAATATAGACGAGCCGGGGGCAGAAATAAACCCCCGGAATAAAATGAGAGGAAAAATATTAGATATGGGTAACGATATCTTTAATCAAACGCGGGCCGTGATAGATAAATCCGGAATAAATTTGCAGCAGGCTCGCGCCGGCCTCCATTTTTTCGCGCGCCGCCGTCAGCGAATCGATGCCGCCTACGCCAATAATCGGCAGGCGCCCCTGCAGTTCGGTGGAGAGACGACGGATAACTTCGGTGCTGCGTGATTGCAACGGACGCCCGCTTAACCCGCCCGCTTGTTCGCAGTAATTCAACCCCTGGATCAATTTTCGATCCAACGTGGTATTGGTGGCGATCACGCCATCGATATTATGCCGCACCAGGCTATCGGCAATTTGGATCAATTCTTCTTCTGAAAGATCCGGCGCGATCTTTACCGCCACCGGCACATATTTGTGATGACGCGCATGTAATTCCTGCTGCTTATTTTTAATCGCAGCCAAAAGATCGTCCAGCGCTTCGCCATACTGTAAGGATCGTAACCCCGGCGTATTCGGTGAAGAGATGTTAATCGCGATATATCCGGCATACGGATAAACTTTATCCATGCAGATCAAATAATCGTCTTTGCCCTGCTCGACCGGCGTGTCTTTATTCTTGCCGATATTGATCCCAAGAATGCCGCCGAAATGGGATTTCTTAACGTTTTCAACCAGATTGTCCACGCCATGGTTATTGAACCCCATGCGGTTAATCAGGCCTTCCGCCTCAACCACGCGGAACAAGCGCGGCTTGTCGTTGCCCGGTTGCGGACGCGGCGTCACGGTGCCGACTTCCACATGGCCGAAGCCCATCGCGCCGAACGCATCGATGCATTCGCCGTTTTTATCCAGACCGGCGGCCAATCCCAGCGGGTTTTTAAACGACAGCCCCATGCAGTTGACCGGTTTGGTCGGCACGGACTGACGGACAAGAAACGCTAATGGGGTGCCGGTAATACGGCTGAGCTGACGAAAGGTCACTTCGTGCGCGCGCTCCGGATCGAGCTGGAACAACGCTTTCCTGATGAGGGGGTAGTACATGGACTCTCCTGATTTCCCGGTTGCAAACCGGGGGCGTATTATCCGGTATCCCCCGCCTAATTGGAATTGATTAAAGGCAAAAAAAGCCGTTTTTACGCAATCGTTTTCCCTCTTCACCGCCAAATCGGCGCTAATCCGCTTTTGCGCATATCCAAATCAAAAAATGAGATTTAAAAAACGCGCCGGGTTGCTGGTAGGTTTAAAACACTTCCTATTGATTTTCTAATTAAACCTAACTTTTAGTTATAAGGAGTGGCAATGCGCGTTATATCACTGGCCGGTAGCCCACGCATCCCATCACGTTCCGCCGCGCTGCTCTCGCTGAGTCAGAACTGGCTGCGGCAGCAAGGGGTGGAAGTGACGGCCTATACCCTGCACGACTTTGACGCCGAAGATCTGCTGTACGCCAACTTCAACAGTCCGGCGATCAAGGCGTTTGCCGAGCAGCTGGCGCAGGCCGACGGCCTGCTGATTTCCACGCCGGTTTATAAAGCGTCGTTCTCCGGCGCGCTGAAAACCCTGCTGGATCTGCTGCCGGAACGCGCTCTGGATCATAAGGTGGTGTTGCCGCTGGCGACCGGTGGTTCGATCGGCCACATGCTGGCGGTGGACTATGCGTTGAAACCGGTACTGGCGGCGCTGAAAGCGCAAGAGGTGCTGCACGGCGTGTTCGCCGACGACAGCCAGATCCAGCTGACCGACGAAGGCGCCACGCTCACCGACGCCGTGGCCGCCCGGCTGGAAGAGGCACTGGCCAGTTTCTATCTGGCACTTGGCCGCCGCAAACCGCCGGCGCTGCGCGTCGCCTCGCCACTGGCGGCGCGTCAAACCGCCTGAAACGCCTGGAAAAGGAGAGCCTGAATGAAACAACGCATTGCTTTGCGGCGTTGGCTGAGCGCCGCCGCCTTCACCGGCCTGCTGTCGCTGGTTTGGGCCAACGCCGCCGTCGCTCAGGATCCGGCGCAGTTCCGCATCGGCTACCAAAAAGGATCGGTCAGTCTGGTGCTGGCGAAGAGCCACCGGCTGCTGGAGGAACGTTTCCCCGCCACCCGCATCAGTTGGATCGAGTTTCCCGCCGGCCCGCAAATGCTGGAGGCCCTGAACGTCGGCAGCATCGATCTGGGCAGCACCGGCGATATTCCGCCGATCTTCGCGCAGGCCGCCGGGGCCGATCTGCTGTATGTCGGCGTTGAGCCGCCCAAACCGAAGGCGGAAGTGATCCTGGTGCCGGAAAACAGCCCGATCAAAACCGTCGCCGATCTGAAAGGCCATAAGGTCGCGTTCCAGAAAGGATCCAGCTCACATAACCTGCTGCTGCGATCGCTGCAAAAAGCCGGACTGAAATTTACGGATATCCAGCCCGCCTATCTGACGCCCGCCGATGCGCGCGCCGCATTCCAACAGGGCAACGTCGATGCCTGGGCGATCTGGGATCCTTATTATTCCGCCGCGCTGCTGCAGGGCGGCGTTCGGGTGCTCGGCGACGGCACCGATCTGAACCAGACCGGCTCCTTCTATCTGGCGGCACGCCCTTATGTCGAAGCCAACGGCGCCTTTATCAGCCAGGTCCTGACGGTGCTGACCCAGGCCGATGCGCTCACCCGCAGCGACCGGGCGCAAAGCGTGACCTTGCTGGCCAACGCCATGGGGCTGCCGGAACCGGTGATCGCCAGCTATCTGGATCACCGCCCCCCGACCGCCATCACACCGCTCGATGCGCATACCATCGCCGCGCAGCAGCAAACCGCCGACCTGTTTTACGCCAACCGGCTGGTGCCGGTGAAGGTCGACATCTCGCAACGCATCTGGCGCC
This sequence comes from Serratia sp. LSHTC3, assembly GCF_057197125.1. Lineage (NCBI taxonomy): Bacteria > Pseudomonadati > Pseudomonadota > Gammaproteobacteria > Enterobacterales > Yersiniaceae > Serratia > Serratia sp. LSHTC3. The sequence continues at coordinate 512,088 of NZ_JBXUNP010000002.1, read as the reverse complement.
CAAGCGCGCAATAAATACGGGAGAGCATTGACGATGAGCCTGAACGTTTTCTGGTTTTTACCCACCCACGGCGACGGCCACTATCTTGGCAGCGCACAGGGTGCTCGCAGCGTCGATCACGGTTACTTGCAGCAGATCGCCCAGGCGGCGGATCGGCTGGGATTCGGCGGGGTACTGATCCCCACCGGCCGCTCCTGCGAAGACTCCTGGCTGGTGGCCGCCTCGCTGATCCCGGTCACCCAGCGGCTGAAATTTTTGGTCGCGCTGCGGCCGGGCATCATCTCCCCTACGCTGGCGGCGCGCCAGGCGGCGACGCTGGATCGCCTGTCCAACGGGCGCGCGCTGTTCAATCTGGTCACCGGCGGCGATCCGGAAGAGCTGGCGGCCGAGGGGCTGCACCTTAGCCATGAAGAACGCTACGAAGCCTCAACCGAGTTCACCCACATCTGGCGCCGGGTGCTGGAAGGGGAAACCGTCGATTTCCACGGCAAGCATATTCAGGTGAAAGGCGCCAAACTGCTGTTCCCGCCGGTGCAACAGCCGCGCCCGCCGCTCTATTTCGGCGGATCCTCCGCCGCCGCACAGGATCTGGCCGCCGAGCAGGTAGAAATGTATCTCACCTGGGGAGAGCCGCCGGCGCAGGTTAAGGCGAAGATCGAAGAGGTGCGCGCCAAAGCGGCGGCGAAAGGCCGCCAGGTGCGTTTCGGCATCCGGCTGCACGTCATCGTGCGGGAAACCACCGAAGAAGCCTGGCGCGCCGCTGACCGGCTGATCGCCCACCTCGATGAGGAAACCATCGCCAACGCGCAGCAGGCCTTTGCGCGCTTCGACTCCGTCGGCCAACGGCGCATGGCGGCGCTGCACGGCGGCAAAAAGGATAATCTGGAGATCAGCCCGAACCTGTGGGCCGGCATCGGCCTGGTGCGCGGCGGCGCCGGCACCGCGCTGGTGGGCGATGGCCCGACGGTCGCGGCGCGCATGCAGGAATATGCCGATCTGGGCATCGACACCTTTATTCTCTCCGGCTATCCGCATCTGGAAGAGGCCTACCGCGTCGGCGAACTGCTGTTCCCGCACCTCGATCTGGCGCAGGAGGAAACGCCCGCTCGCCTTCAGCCGGTGCGTCCGCAGGGCGAAGTGGTGGCCAACATCTATGTTCCGCAAAAAGTATCGCAGAGCTGAGGAGCGCCCCGATGGCAAATAACGTACAACGCATCCTGTATCGGCTGGCCCCCTGGGCGCTGCCGCTGGCGCTGGTGATCATCTGGCAAATCGCCGTCGAAACCGGCTGGCTGTCCAACCGCATTTTGCCGGCGCCGAGTGCGGTGCTGGCCGCCTTCTGGCGCCTGAGCCAAAGCGGCGAACTGTGGCAGCACCTGAGCATCAGCAGCCAGCGCGCGTTGTTAGGCTTCGCCATCGGCGGCAGCATCGGACTGATACTCGGCTTTATTACCGGGCTGTCGCGCTGGGGCGAACGCCTGCTGGACAGCTCGGTGCAAATGATCCGCAACGTGCCGCATCTGGCGCTGATCCCGTTGGTGATCCTGTGGTTCGGCATCGATGAATCCGCCAAGATCTTTCTGGTGGCGCTCGGTACGCTGTTCCCGATTTATCTCAATACCTATCACGGCATCAAAAACATCGATCGCGGCCTGTTGGAGATGGCCCGCAGCTACGGCCTGAGCGGTTTTCGCCTGTTTACACAGGTGGTGCTGCCGGGCGCGCTGCCGTCGATTATGGTCGGCGTGCGTTTCGCTCTCGGCTTCATGTGGCTGACGCTGATCGTCGCCGAAACCATCTCGGCCAATTCGGGCATCGGCTACCTGGCGATGAACGCGCGTGAATTTCTGCAAACCGACGTGGTGGTGGTGGCGATCGTGCTGTACGCCCTGCTCGGCAAGCTGGCGGACGTGGGCGCGCAGCTGCTGGAGCGCGTCTGGTTGCGCTGGCATCCGGCCTATCAACTGAAACAGGGAGAAGCGCTATGACCCTTCCCGCTCGCCTTGCGCAAGGCACGCCGGTGACGCTGGAGTCTATCGGCAAACGTTACGGCAACCGCACGGTGCTGGACAATATTCAGCTGCGCATTTCCGCCGGGCAGTTCGTGGCGGTGGTTGGCCGCAGCGGCTGCGGCAAGAGCACCCTGCTGCGCCTGTTGGCCGGCCTGGAACAGGCCAGCAGCGGCGCTTTGCTCAGCGGCAACGCGCCGCTCGCCGCCGCTAAAGAGGATACCCGGTTGATGTTTCAGGATGCGCGCCTGTTGCCATGGAAAACGGTGATCGATAACGTGGGTCTGGGGCTGCGCGGCCAGTGGCGCGACGCGGCGTTGCAAGCCCTGGAAGCGGTCGGTTTGGCGGATCGCGCCCGCGATTGGCCGGCGGCGCTGTCCGGCGGACAAAAGCAGCGGGTCGCCCTGGCGCGCGCGCTGATCCACCGCCCCCGCCTGCTGCTGCTGGATGAACCGCTCGGAGCGCTGGATGCCCTGACGCGCATCGAGATGCAAGGGCTGATAGAAACGCTGTGGCTACAACACGGTTTTACCGTACTGCTGGTCACACATGACGTCAGCGAAGCCATCGCGCTGGCGGATCGGGTGATCCTGATTGAAGAGGGCCATATCGGGCTGGATCTGAGCATCGATCTGCCGCGGCCGCGCCGCAAAGGCTCGGCCAGGCTGGCGGAACTGGAGGCCGAAGTGCTGGAACGGGTGTTATCGCCGCCTGCCGCGACGGACGCCGCGCGCCGGGCGGCGAATTGAATGAATGAAAAAGGGACGGCCCAGGCCGTCCCTTGATGTCTCTAGCGCGAAAAAATCAGGCGTCGAGCGCCTTGCTGATCTTCTCGTACAGATCGCCGGACAGGTTTTCCAACCCTTTCAGCTGTTCCAGCGCCTTACGCATCAGCGCCTGGCGGCCGGCATCGTAACGCTTCAGGCGAATCAGCGGTTCGATCAGGCGCGCGGCGATCTGCGGGTTGCGCTGGTTGAGATCGCTGAGGATCTCCACCAGGAACTGATAGCCGCTGCCGTCCGCGGCATGGAACGCCGCCGGGTTGCCGGAAGCGAAGCCGCCGATCAGCGAACGGGTGCGGTTCGGGTTGCTCAGGCTGAACGAGCGGTGTTGCAACAGCGCGCGCACCTTGCTCAACACGTCTGCCGCCGGGCTGCCGCCCTGCAGCACGAACCATTTGTCCATCACCAGGCCATCCTGATGCCAGCGCTCGTCGAACGCCGCCAGCAGCGCATCGCGGCACGGCAGCTGGGCCGCGACCGCGGCAGACAGCGCCGCCAGCGAGTCGGTCATGTTGTCCGCCTGGCGATACTGTTCGTTCACCAACTGGTCCGCCAGCGCCTCATCTTCGCCGAACGCCAGATAGCCCAGGCACACATTGCGCAAGGCGCGCTTGGCGATCTCGGCATGCTCCACGCGGTAGCCGTCGGTCTTGTTGGCGTGATACACCGCCAGCCACTCTTCGGCCAACTCCCGCGCCAGGCAGCGTACGATCGCTTCGTGCACCGCGGCGATCGCTTCCGGATCGATAGTGGCGAACAGCTCGGCGATTTCGTTCTCCGACGGCAGCGTCAGGATCTGCGCCGCCAGCGCCGGATCCAGTTTTTCGTCCAGCAGCACCGCACGGAACGCATCGGCCACGTGCAGCGGCAGCGACAGTGGCTGCTTCTGCTGGTGCCGCGCCACGTTCAGCTTGATATAGGTCGCCAGCAGGCTCTGTGCCGCATCCCAACGTGCAAATTCATTGCGTGCGTGCTGCATCAGGAAGGTCAGTTGCTGATCGCTGTACGGATAGTCCAGTTTCACCGGCGCGGAGAATTCGCGCAGCAGCGACGGTACCGGCTTGTGCGCCACGCCGTCGAACACGAAGGTCTGCTCCGCTTCGGTGACGTTCAGCACGTTGTTGACCGGCAGGCCGCCTTTTTGCAATGGAATGACATTGCCTTCGCTGTCGTACAGTTCGATATCCAGCGGAATATGCAGCGGCAACTTCTCCGGCTGATCGGCGGTCGGCGCAGTTTTCTGGCTGACATGCAGGCGATATTGCTGAGTTTGCGCATCGTACTCGTCGCGCACCGTCAACAGCGGCGTGCCGGACTGGCTATACCAACGGCGGAAGCGCGACAGATCGACGTTAGACGCATCCTCCATCGCCTGCACGAAATCGTCGCAGGTAGCGGCGCTGCCGTCGTGGCGTTCGAAATAGAGCTGCATCCCTTTCTGGAAGTTCTCCTCCCCCAACAGGGTATGCATCATGCGGATCACCTCGGAACCCTTTTCATACACCGTGAGGGTGTAGAAGTTGTTCATCTCGATGACTTTGTCCGGGCGGATGGCGTGCGCCATCGGGCTGGCGTCTTCGGCAAACTGCGCGCCGCGCATCACGCGCACATTGTCGATGCGGTTGACCGAACGCGATCCCAGATCGGAACTGAATTCCTGATCGCGGAACACCGTCAGCCCCTCTTTCAGACTGAGCTGGAACCAGTCGCGGCAGGTCACGCGGTTACCGGTCCAGTTGTGGAAGTATTCGTGGCCGATCACCGCTTCGATGTTCAGGTAATCCTTGTCGGTCGCGGTTTCCGCCTTCGCCAGCACATATTTGGAGTTAAAGATATTTAACCCTTTGTTCTCCATCGCGCCCATATTGAAGAAATCGACCGCCACAATCATATAAATGTCGAGATCATATTCCAGGCCGAAGCGGGTCTCGTCCCACTTCATCGAGTTCTTCAACGAAGTCATTGCCCAGTCGGCGCGATCCAGGTTGCCGCGATCGACGAACAGCTCCAGTGCGACCTTACGGCCGGAACGGGTGGTGAAGCTGTCGCGCAGCACGTCGAAATCCCCCGCCACCAGCGCGAACAGGTAGCAAGGTTTCGGGAACGGATCCTGCCATTGCACCCAGTGGCGGCCATCGGCCAATTCGCCCTGGCCGATGCGGTTGCCGTTCGACAGCAGGAACGGATAGCGCGTCTTGTCGGCCACGATGCGGGTGGTAAAGCGCGCCAGCACGTCCGGGCGATCCTGGTAATAAGTAATGTGGTGGAAGCCTTCGGCTTCGCATTGCGTGCACAGCGCATCGCCGGACAGGTACAGCCCTTCCAGCGCGGTGTTCTTCGCCGGGTGAATATCGTTGACAATGGTAAGAGTGAATTGTGCCGGCAACTCTTCGATGATCAGCTGGTTATCCTGCTGACGGTAGGCGCTCCACGGTTGGCCGTCCACCTGAATGCTCACCAGCGTCAAATCTTCGCCATCCAGCACCAGCGGTGCACCGGCCGCCCCCTGACGTTTGATTTTACTGACGGCGGTCACGCGCGTGGTTTCCGCGTCCAGACTGAAGTCCAAATCGATATCGGTCGTGGTGTAATCGGGCGCGCGATAATCGTGGCGGTATTTTGCCTGTGGCTGTTGTGTCATAAAAACCCTTAAACGTCTCAGTGAGTTATAGGTGCCAGGCTGCTCTTCTCCTTCGTACCGCAGCCGGTATGTTCCCCTGCGGCGCGCGGTGAGCCTGAATTGTGAATAAACTGTATCACAGCTGGCCGAAAAGCCCAGAGCCGCAGGGCGACCAGGAGAGAGAAATCAGAGGCAAATCATAAATCGCCCGGCAGGCGGCAGTGCGGGTGACCAATGGCCAAATAAAAATCAGCATTTACTGCTAAAAAACCGCCATCGCGGCGCGCCGGCATAGTTGAGGCGACACCGGCGGCATGGTGGTATAATTGCGGCATCAGGTTCAGGGATGGCTCGCATTATGAAGATTAAATACGCAATCTATTTTTTCACCCTGTGCCTGATGACTTCTTTCTCTCTGTTCATCGTCGATGAGCTGCTCGAAGCCCATACCGACTACCGCGACAACCAGCTAAACCTGTACAAAATTGATCGCGCCAAAGAAATTTCCGAAGCTTTTCAGGCTGCGTTGCTGGCTCATCGCCTCAAACGATTGAGCCTGATCGATCCGCAAATCACCCGTGCGCAATGTTTGGCCGCCGATCGGGTGGCGCGTGAGAGAATCACCCGGATCCGCGAACATCTGGACGATGAGGTCGCCAGACAGCTTGGGGTTCAGCAAAAAATCGCCGCGCTGTCGATGATCGCTTTGATGGAACAGCTGCTGGATAATGACAACCTGCAGCTTTCGCAGGTCAATAACACCAACGCCAATCTGTTCAACATCAACAGCGCCTATTACATCTCGCAAACCAGCAAGAGTTATTACCGCTACACCTACGATACCCGGATGGTGGATACCGACTCCTTTATGTTTCTCGAGGCCATCCGCCTCAATAACCGGCTAAATATGTCATTGACGGAATTAAGCGATCAGATTATCGACGTCAACGTCAGCCAGCTCGTTCGCAAAGACGCCTATCTGAAGTCCATTCAGCTAACCGGCGTGCTGAACGCGCTGAGCACCCGATTGATCTTCATGAAGATCAACTACGACGACGTGCAAACCACCGAGCTCGTCAATCAGTTGCTCACCCTAGTGTCGGCCGAACGTCTCAAGCAGATCACCGATGGGTTATACACCGCCATCAATACCCAAAAACCCTATCCCGCAGCGCTTATTTCGCGCTATGTCGACGAGCTGAGCGGGCTTTCGCAGGCGCTGTATCAACGCAGCTTCGAGCTGGAAACCGTCGCTTCGCGTCATAAAATTTACGATAGCCAGACGACCATTTACGGCATGATCGCGCTGGCCGGCCTGGTGGTTTTGCTGTTCATTTTGCCGGCGTTGGTGTTCTGCACCAGCATCAACCGCTGGCTGACCAAGACCCACAACAATATCGTGCGGCTGTCGCGCGGTGAGATGAATATCGATCGCAACGACGCCTTCTACAGCCAGGAATTGATCGCCATCAGCGACGCCATTCAGCAGCTCAGGCAATACCAGCTGGACAAGGTCTCGCTTGAGAGCGAGAAACAACTGCTGATTAAAGAGCTCGAGGCCTCTTCCTTCCTCGATCCGCTTACCAATATCTACAACCGCCGTAAATTCTTCCTTGAATGTCAACTGCTGGGCAACGCCAGCTACCCGCAGGCCTTTTGCCTGATCGACATCGACAATTTCAAACAACTCAACGACAGCTACGGCCACGACGTGGGTGACCGGGCGCTGGTGGCCTTCGGCCACCTGCTGCAACGCGCGTTCCGCGCCAGCGACATCTTCTGCCGCTATGGCGGCGAAGAGTTCGCGGTGCTGCTGGGCAACTGTTCGTTGGACAACGCGCGGGACATCATGGAGCAATTGCGCGCCCGTACTCATCGCCTGACGCTAAATCTGGCCGACGGACGGCAAGTGCGTTTCACCACCAGCTGCGGCATTGCGCCAGTCAGCGCGTTCACCGCGCTGCAGGCGGCGATCAAACAGGCGGACGAAGCGCTCTACTTTTGCAAAAAGAACGGCAAGGATCGGGTCAGCGTGCATACCCAGGCCGGCTTTATCTGATTCGCTGTTTAAAATAATTAACATTATAATTTTTATGACTAATTAGGCTAAGTCATTCACCTTACAGGCATATCTGGCTTTTTTTCCTCTCCGCCGCTATCCGGCTGCCATAAAGGCACGTTTAATCCTCGACCCGCTTCGGTGATTTATGGTGTGATGCAGCTTCAATAACAGGATAATCCGGGTATACTCCCCCCCCACTTTTATGATTATCCGGATTTGGACACGCGCCTGACGAGGATGCTGTAACGCGCTATGACTCAATACGCTTCCCCGATTTTGACATCACTGCTTGATACCGATGCTTATAAGCTTCATATGCAGCAAGCAGTGTTCCATCGCTATCCCGCGATCAGCGTGGCGGCGGAATTCCGCTGCCGCGGCGACGAACTGCTGGGCGAATATGCCGACGAGATCCGCGCGCAGGTGGCGCTGATGAGCCGGCTGGCGCTAACCGACGCCGAATTCGCTTATCTTTCGGGCCTGCCCTTCTTCCGTCAAGATTACCTGAACTGGCTGCGAACGTTCCGCTACGATCCGCAGCAGGTCACCATCGACAACCGCGACGGCAAGCTGCAAATCCGCATCGCCGGCCCCTGGCGTGAAGTGATCATGTGGGAAGTCCCATTGCTGGCAGTGATCAGCGAAGTGGTGCACCGCCGGCGCTCGCCGCTGGCGACGCCGGAACAGGCGGTGGCGCATCTGCAAACCAAGCTGGCGCAGTTCAAGACGTTGGCGGGCGATCTGGATCTTTCGCGCTTCAAGTTGATGGATTTCGGCACCCGCCGCCGTTTCTCTCAGGGCGTGCAACAGGCCATCGTCAGCACCTTGAAGGCCGAATTCCCGTACCTGTCGGGCACCAGCAATTACGATCTGGCGCACCAGCTGGGTCTGGCGCCGGTCGGCACGCAGGCGCATGAGTGGTTCCAGGCGCATCAGCAGATAAGCCCGGTGCTGGCCAACAGCCAGCGCGCCGCATTGCAGGCCTGGCTGGATGAATATCCGGACCAGCTTGGCATCGCGCTCACCGACTGCATCACCATGGATGCCTTCCTGCGCGACTTCGGCCCGCAGTTCGCCGAGCGTTATCAGGGGCTTCGCCACGATTCGGGCGATCCCGTCGAGTGGGGTGAAAAGGCCATTGCCCACTATCAGAAACTGGGCATCGACCCACTGAGCAAAACGCTGGTGTTCTCGGACAATCTGGATCTGGAAAAAGCGCTGGCGCTCTATCGCCATTTCTATCAGCGCATTAATCTCGGCTTCGGCATCGGCACGCGCCTGACCTGCGATATTCCCGGCGTTAAGCCGTTAAATATCGTGATCAAGCTGGTCGAGTGCAAAGGCAAGCCGGTGGCCAAACTCTCCGACAGCCCCGGCAAGACCATCTGCCAGGACCAGGCGTTCGTCAGGGCCCTGCGCAAGGCCTTCGATCTGCCGCTGGTGAAGAAAGCCAGCTGAGCCTTCTTTATATAAAGAGAGAAAGCCGGCCCGGTTCACGCGCCGGCTTTTTTGTTTTTATCCCGAACGCCCTCTTTTCAGTCAGCCGCGATAAATGTTGCGCCAATCCGATGATTTCTGCTTGTGCTCTGCACCGCGGCAAGTAACATAGCCATTACCCCCATATTCTTGGGTTGTAAGCTATTTCTAAACCAAATTATTAAAGAGAGAAATCTATGAGCGTAGTGCCTGTAGTCGACGTACTGCAAGGTCGTGCTGCGGTTGACAGTGAAGTCACCGTACGCGGCTGGGTACGTACCCGGAGAGATTCAAAAGCTGGTATCTCCTTCCTGGCCGTCTATGACGGTTCCTGCTTTGATCCGTTACAGGCCGTCGTTAATAATTCTCTGCCGAATTATCAAGATGAAGTGCTGCACCTGACCACCGGCTGTTCGGTTGAAGTTACCGGCAAGGTCGTCGCCTCACCGGGCGAAGGCCAGAGCTTCGAGCTGCAGGCCACCGCGATCAAAGTGGTCGGCTGGGTCGACGATCCGGATACTTACCCGATGGCGGCCAAACGTCACAGCATCGAATACCTGCGCGAAGTGGCCCACCTGCGCCCGCGCACCAACCTGATCGGCGCCGTGGCGCGCGTGCGTCATACCCTGGCGCAGGCGATCCACCGCTTCTTCCATGAAAATGGCTATTTCTGGGTATCTACCCCGCTGATCACCGCCTCCGACACCGAAGGCGCCGGCGAGATGTTCCGCGTCTCCACGCTGGATCTGGAAAACCTGCCGCGCACCGACAAGGGCGCCGTCGATTTCAGCCAGGACTTCTTCGGTAAGGAAGCCTTCCTCACCGTTTCCGGCCAGCTGAACGGCGAAACCTACGCCTGTGCGCTGTCCAAGGTATACACCTTCGGCCCAACCTTCCGCGCTGAAAACTCCAACACCAGCCGCCACCTGGCGGAATTCTGGATGATCGAGCCGGAAGTGGCCTTCGCGACGCTGGACGATGTCGCCGGCCTGGCCGAAAGCATGCTGAAGTATGTGTTCCAGGCGGTGCTGGATGAGCGTGCAGACGATCTGAAATTCTTCGCCGAGCGCGTGGATAAAGACGCTATCGCGCGTCTGGAGCGCTTCGTCTCTTCCGATTTCGCCCAGGTAGACTACACCGACGCCATTGAGATCCTGCTGGCCTCTGGCCAAACCTTCGAAAACCCGGTCTCCTGGGGTATCGATCTCTCTTCCGAACATGAGCGTTATCTGGCGGAGAAACACTTCCAGGCGCCGGTAGTGGTGAAAAACTACCCGAAAGACATCAAAGCGTTCTATATGCGCATGAACGAAGACGGCAAAACCGTCGCGGCCATGGACGTGCTGGCGCCGGGCATCGGTGAAATCATCGGGGGCTCTCAGCGTGAAGAACGTCTCGACGTACTCGATCAGCGTCTGGAAGAGATGGGCCTGAATAAGGAAGACTACTGGTGGTATCGCGATCTGCGTCGTTACGGCACCGTGCCGCATTCCGGTTTCGGCCTGGGCTTTGAACGTTTAATCGCCTATGTCACCGGCGTGCAAAACGTGCGCGATGTGATCCCGTTCCCACGCACCCCACGTAACGCAAGCTTCTAATTTATACGATCACACGTTTTTTAAACGATTTCGTTACAAAACAAAGGCCAGCCTCGCTGGCCTTTCGCATTTTTTAATATTGACGCACGTCACAAAGTTCCCGAAAAATTACATTTGGTTACACATACTTTCCTTTTGCAACCTCATTGCGACATTGGTATCATTTTCGTCCTAGATTAACCCGCCTGTGAATGGAACACTGCGTTCAGACACAGGACGACACCAATCTATCAACAATAGTTCCCAAGGAATTATTGGCGGCAGTGGCAAAGGTGTCCGAATAACACCAATGAGGGTAATAATGATGAAGCGCAACATTCTTGCAGTGGTTATCCCGGCTCTGTTGGCTGCTGGTGCAGCAAACGCAGCTGAAATCTACAACAAAGACGGCAACAAGCTGGATCTGTACGGCAAAGTTGACGGTCTGCACTACTTCTCCGACGACAAAGGTAATGACGGCGATCAGACCTATGTTCGTTTCGGCTTCAAAGGTGAAACTCAGATTACTGACCAACTGACCGGTTACGGCCAGTGGGAATACAACGTCCAGGCTAACCACTCCGAATCTCAGGGCACCGAAGGCACCAAAACCCGTCTGGGCTTCGCGGGTCTGAAATTCGCTGACTACGGCTCCTTCGACTACGGCCGTAACTACGGCGTACTGTACGACGTGGAAGGCTGGACCGATATGCTGCCAGAGTTCGGTGGCGATACTTACACCTACACCGACAACTTCATGACCGGCCGTACCAACGGCGTTGCGACCTATCGTAACAACAACTTCTTCGGTCTGGTTGACGGTCTGAACTTCGCCGTTCAGTACCAGGGCAAAAACCAGAACGACGGCCGTAACGTCAAGAAACAAAACGGCGACGGCTGGGGCATCTCCTCTACTTATGACATCGGCGAAGGCGTAAGCTTCGGCGCTGCATACGCATCTTCTAACCGTACCGACGACCAAAAACTGCGTTCCAACGAGCGTGGCGACAAGGCTGACGCATGGACCGTGGGCGCGAAATACGACGCCAACAACGTTTACCTGGCGGCGATGTACGCAGAAACCCGTAACATGACTCCGTTCGGCGGCGGTAACTTCGGTGCAGGCTGTGCAGCTACCGATGACAAGTGCGGCGGCTTCGCGAGCAAAACTCAGAACTTCGAAGTGACTGCTCAGTACCAGTTCGACTTCGGTCTGCGTCCAGAAGTGTCTTACCTGCAATCTAAAGGTAAAAACCTGAACGTCCCAGGCGTGGGTTCTGACCAGGATCTGGTTAAATATGTTTCTGTTGGTACCACCTATTACTTCAACAAGAACATGTCCACCTACGTTGATTACAAAATCAACCTGCTGGATGACAACGAGTTCACCAAAGCAACCGGCACCGCTACCGACGATATCGTAGCTGTTGGTCTGGTATACCAGTTCTAAGTTGTCTCGCTTAACGGCGGTTTACCGTCGGCTAAGTTAAAAAAACAGGGCTTCGGCCCTGTTTTTATTTGTGTCTGCCGGTAACGTTTTATCCTGCAGATTTCCCCTTATCCCTCATTTTTTCTGTCGAATCCTTCCCGTTCACAAGATCGCGGTGTTTTTATCGCAAACGGTTGGCAAAGCCGATAACTGGCGCTACCCTGATGCTTCTGTCTGCTTAACTCCGAGATTTGGAAGCACCTGACATGTTTGAAAAAATCACCGCCGCACCCGCCGACCCGATCCTGGGCCTGACCGACATTTTCCGCGCCGACGCCCGCCCGAATAAAATCAATTTAGGCATTGGCGTTTATAAAGATGAAACCGGCAAAACCCCGGTGCTGACCAGCGTAAAAAAAGCTGAACAGTATCTGCTGGAAAACGAGACCACCAAAAACTATCTCGGCATTGAAGGCATCCCGGCGTTTGCCAGCTGCACGCAAGAGCTGCTGTTCGGTAAAGAGAGCCCGATCGTCACCGATCGTCGCGCACGCACCGCACAGACGCCAGGCGGCACCGGCGGCTTGCGCGTAGCGGCAGACTTTATCGCCAACCAGACCAGCGCCAAGCGCATCTGGATCAGCAACCCAAGCTGGCCGAACCACAAGAACGTCTTTAGCGCCGTTGGCCTGGAAGTGCTGGAGTACGCCTACTACGACGCAGCCAACCACGCGCTGGATTTTGACGGCCTGCTGAACAGCCTGAAACAGGCTCAGGCCGGTGATGTCGTGCTGTTCCACGGCTGCTGCCATAACCCGACCGGTATCGATCCAACGGCGGAACAGTGGGCGCAGCTGGCTGAGCTTTCCACCGCCAATGGCTGGCTGCCGCTGTTCGACTTCGCCTACCAGGGCTTCGCCAACGGTCTGGAAGAGGATGCGCAGGGTCTGCGTATTTTCGCCGCCAAACATCAAGAGCTGATCGTCGCCAGCTCCTACTCGAAAAACTTCGGCCTGTACAATGAGCGCGTCGGCGCTTGCACCATTGTAGCTGCCGATGCCGAAACCGCCGATCGCGCCTTCAGCCAGGTGAAAGCGGCCATTCGTGCCAACTACTCTAACCCGCCGTCGCACGGCGCGGCCGTTGTCGCCACCATTCTGGGCAACGACGCCCTGCGCGCGATGTGGGAGCAGGAGCTGACCGACATGCGCCAGCGCATTCACCGCATGCGTCAGCTGTTCGTGAACACCCTGCAGGAGAAAGGCGCACAACAGGACTTCAGCTTTATCATCCAGCAGAACGGCATGTTCTCATTCAGCGGCCTGACCAAAGAACAGGTGCTGCGTCTGCGTGAAGAGTTCGGCGTATACGCCGTAAACTCGGGCCGGGTGAACGTGGCCGGCATGACGCCGGACAACATGGCACCGCTGTGTGAAGCCATCGTCGCCGTGCTCTAAAGCATCGACGCAGGTCATAAATCATAAAAAAAGGGCGCTCTATGCGCCCTTGATTATTTCGGCCGGGAAATAATCGTTACCACACCGCCGGCTCTTCGCGCAGGAACGGATTGGTCTGGCGCTCGTGGCCAAAGCTCGACATCGGGCCGTGGCCGGGAATAAAGCGCATATCGTCGCCCAATGGCAGCAGTTTGGTGCGAATAGAGGCGATCAGCGCCTGATGATCACCGCGCGGGAAGTCGCTGCGCCCCACGCCGCCGTTAAACAGCACGTCACCCACCAGCGCCAAACGCGCCTGCTCATTGATAAAGACGATGTGGCCCGGTGTGTGCCCAGGGCAATGCAACACCTTGAGCGTCATCTCACCCACCTGCATCTCATCGCCTTCCGACAACCAACGGGTCGGGGTCAGCGGCGCACACTCTTCCAGCCCGAACATCCGGCTCTGCGCCGGCAAACCATCCAGCCAAAAAGCGTCCTCTTTATCCGGGCCGTAAATCGGCACCTGATAATGTTCCGCCAGCTCCGCCGCCGCGCCGACGTGATCCAAATGGCCGTGCGTCAGCAAAATCTGCGTGATTGTCACACCCTGTTTCGCCACTTCCGCTTTGATTTTTTCCGCTTCGCCGCCGGGATCGACCAACGCCGCCTGCTGCGTGTTTTCACACCAGATCAGGCTGCAATTCTGGCTAAAGGCGGTAACGGGAATAAGATGGTATTTCATAAGGCTCCAACGACAATAACACCGCCTCCGCAAGGAGCGGCGTTATTCACTGAGGGCACCGCGATTACCAGCTCCGAACCGGGCCGGTATCGATGTGCACGAAGTTGCTACGTGGGTAATATCCTACACCACCGGCGCGCATTTTTAACGCCGCTTTACGGATATTACTCAATTGGATACCTTCAATATGGAAATCCATCGCCTGGCCCTTGGTATGGTAGCTGTGCTTGGCCACACCGCGGCTGTGCGCGCGCAATTCGTTATTGGTATCTACGGAACGGTAACCGGAGATCAGCTGCACCGGCTTGCTGGTACCCAGCAGCCCCTGCAGGCGATAGAGGTGATCAAACAAGCTGGGATCGATCGATTTAACCTTGTTGGCGCGATAATCGCGGAACAGATGATTTAGCCGAACCAACTCTTCTTTATTGTAGCCTTTGCCGTCAAAGAACTCGGCTTTAATAGATTCACCGGTATTCAGGTTATTCAGCACTAAAATACGCGGTCGAGCGGTGGAAAGACTGGCAAATGCCTGCCCTGGAAGCAGCGCTATGCCCATAGCGGCGCCACCTAGCGCCAGCCATTTACGGCGATGATGATCAATTTTGTCCATGACTCTGTTAAACCCGGCAAGAATGTCAAAATAAATGCACAAAGCAGCGCACTGTCCGAACCATAACCGCCTGCGTATGCTGAGTCAACCCGCGATACGCCTAGGTTTACAGGCCCCCGGCTACGAGGGCCTGCGGTATAGCCAAACATTCTGACCGTTATTTATTTATAATTACTGCATTTACTGCATTAATTTTTTGGCCTGAGCCAAAATTTGTGCGCCCGATCTCACCGTATTATCATAATTGTAAATATCTGTACGGAATTGCGGTTGGCCATCATCCGAAACCCAGGCGGTCAGATAATACAGTTTTACGGGAATACGCTGGCGAATATTCACATAAGTGGTATTGCCTTCTTTCAGCGTGGAGGAAACGCGGCTATTGTTCCAGCCGGCATCCTGCAGCAGCATATTCGCCAAATCGGAAGCCTTGTTCACCCGCACGCAGCCGGAGCTGAGCGCGCGGATGTCTTTCTGGAACAGGCTGTGGTTCGGGGTATCGTGCAGGTAGATGGCATCCGAGCTCGGCATATTGAACTTGAAACGCCCCAGCGAGTTGGTGGCGCCTGGCGCCTGGCGCACGCGATACGGGAAGTTGCGCGCAGAAACCATGCTCCAGTCGATCATCGCCGGGTTGATCACTTCCGCATCGTTGCTCCAGCCTGACAGCACGGTATAGCCGTGTTTCTGGAAATAGTTACCGTCGCGCATCGCCTTCGGCACGATATCCTCACGCACCAGCGTGGTCGGAACGTTCCAAGGCGGGTTGACCACCACGTTATTCAATGCGCTGCTCATCAACGGCGTCTTGCGGCTTGGCCGCCCGACGATAACGCGGGAGGACAACACTTCGTTGCCGTTCTGATAGTAGGTCAGCGAGTAGTTGGGAATGTTCACCATAATGCCGGTGCCGACATGCCCCGGCAAGATGCGCAAGCGCTGGATATTCAGCGCCAACAGCGCGGCGCGGGTTTTCGGTGACACGTTGAGCCACTCGCGGGTGCGCACGCCGATCACGCCGTCCGCCGTCAACCCCTGCCATTTCTGGAAACGCTTGACGCCCTCCACCAGCTCGTTGGTATAGAGGTTGTCGCTCACCACGCTGCCGATCTGCGGCGGCGTCTGTTCCGCGGTCAACTCCGTCACCGGCGCTGCCGATGGGCTGACCGTCACGCGGCTTTTCTCTTCGTCTACCGTCAGCCCGCCGTCGTCGGGTTCATTGCTCTTCGCCGAGACCACCGCCGGTTCCGGCTCCGCTTCCGGCGCCGAGGCGGCCAGCATGCCGGTGCGCGTCAGGATCTCACGCAGCGCCGGGATATCGTTGCTCATTTGGCCTGGGCGCAAGCTCGGGCCACTGCCCACCTGCGGCCAGGGGCGGTTGTCCGCCAGCATGTCACGCAGCGCCTGATGCATCTTGGCGTATTGCGGATGCTGCGGCGCAAGTGAATTCACGTAGCTCAGGGTTCGCGCCTGGCGCACCGCCAGCTGCCATTGATTGATCACCGCCGTGGGCGGCAAACCAAGCTTGTAAGGAATATTGCTGTACAGCCAGTTGTTGCCGTTGGCGCCGATGGCGGATACAAACTGCAAATAGCCCAGCATCGCATCGGACAACACCGCATCGCGGCCCGCTTCACTGAGCGCCGGATCGGTCAACATCTTCACCCACTGGGTGAACTGCGGCTGTACGCCGGACATCGCCAGTTCGGCCAGCTGCTGTTGAAATTGCTGAACGGCCTCGCGATCCTGCCACATCGGCTGCATATGATTCGCCGCATACAGCGGCGCCAGCGTGGAAAGGTAGTGCAGATCCATACCGCGCGGCAACGCGGCCAGCAGTTCAGAACGACTCTGCGCAACGGACATGCCTGCTGTTGCCACCGGTAACGCCGTTACGGTGGCCAAGGCGGAAAACGACGACACAAGACTACAGGCGATAGCGCCACTCAGCGCCAAACGTCGTAGAGAGTTTCCCTTTTTAAGCAACATCCCTTGCCCCCTGTATGCTCACAAAAAAAAACGTCAAAAACTGCATATAGTTTCAGTATACAAACAGAAAGGCCGTTTCGCCCTGCGGGCGTCGAATAACTGTTTATGTGATTAAACTAACCGCTTTTCAACGGATAAAAAAGCAGGACTATCATCCACGCGCACAAAAAAATAGCCACCCTGCGGCGGCTATTTTCGGATTTTTAGGGCGTTTTTCTGCGTTACGGCGTCTCAACCGGCGCAGTGCCCAGCGCCGGCGGCTCGCCGGCGAAACCGCGCAGCCCCACCACGTGCACATGCTCGTGGTTCTGGAACACCTTACGCACCAGTTTATAGGTGGTGCCCTTCTCCGGACTGATGTTTTCCGGCGCCGCGATGATCAGCTGCATCTCCAGACGATCGCACAGTTCGAACAGCGTGGCGATCGACTTGGCATCCAGGCGCGCCGCTTCATCGAGGAACAGCAGGCGACACGGCGAGATATCTTTACCGCGCAGGCGGCGGGACTCTTCTTCCCAGCTCTGCACCACCATCACCAGGATTGACATCCCGGTACCGATGGCTTCACCGGTAGACAACGCGCCGCTTTCCGCACGCAGCCAGCCGTCGGAACCACGGTACACCTCAACTTCCATTTCCAGGTAGTTGCGGTAGTCCAGCAACTCCTCGCCAATGGTCTGTGGCGTACGCTGCCCCATGTCGATCTGCGGATTCAGGCGCTGATACAGCTTGGCCAGCGCTTCGGAGAAGGTCAGGCGGTTGCTGTTGAACAGATCCTGATGCTGTTCCTGCTGCTCGGAGAGCACGTCCAGCAAAGTGGCATGCGCTTCGCGCACGTTGACGTTCAGACGGACGCTCTTCACCTGGCCGAAAGCAACGGCCTGCAACCCCTGGTTCAGCATGCGAATGCGGTTCTGCTCGCGCTGAATGGTTTTGCGAATGATGTTGGCCACGCTTTTCGAACTGATCGCCAGCTTCTGCTCGCGCGCGGTCAGTTCTTCGGTCAGACGGCCCAGCTCAATCTCCATCTGCTCGATGGCCTCGACCGGATCGTCGGTACGGATGATGTCCTGGCGGATACGCTCGCGCAGGTGTTGGTACACCGCGATATAGAACTGAATCTTACGCTCCGGCCGCTTCGGGTCTTCCGACAGACGCAGCACGTCGCGCAGGTGTTCGTTGTCCGCCACCGCCAGACGCAGCGCGCCGAGCGCCTTATCCGACATCGAGCGCAGCTCGTCGCCATCCATATACGCCAGCTCGCGGCGATGCAGACGGCGTTCCACGCCGTTGTCTTTCACCAGACGCATCACCGCGCACCAGCCCGCCTTGGCGGTCACCACCTGCTCGCGCAGCTGATGGTAGTCGCGTTCCAGCTTGCGCAGTTTCTTCTGCAGGCCATCCATTTCGGCTTCGCAGAAGGTCAGCTGTTTCTCCAGCTGATTGCGGCGAGCGCGGTTGTTGCTCAGCGCCGCATGCAGCTCGTCGCGGCGCTGACGCGCGCGCGCTTCGGCGTTGGCGTCGGCCTGCACGCCGATATCCACCAGCTCCTGGCTCAGCTCTTTCAGCATGTCGCGCTTGGCGTCATACGAGCTTTTCAGCGAGGCCAGCACCTGGCTGTATTGGGTGAACTGGGTTTGATATTGACGCAGCTGCTCACGGGCGCGGGCGCGTTCGGCTTCCGCCTGTTCCAGACGCTGGCGCAGCTTGTCGTTGAGATCGTTGTTGGCATTCTGCATGCCGGCGGAGTCGGTATAGCTGAAGTGCGCGCGGCGCTGCACCACTTCTGTCAACGCGAACGCCTGCTGTTTGGCCTGACGCTGCACGCTTTGCGCCTGCGCGTAGTCCTGCTGCAGCTGTTCATGCTGCTGCGGATCGCTCTGCAGCACCGACAGCAGCGGCTCCAGTTTGGTCAGCGACACCTCGTGCTGTTGAATGTGGCGCGCGGCGTCCTGTGCTTCTTCCAGCTCTTCACGGATCTCGTCGACGCGATCCTGCAGCGTTTCATCGTTCAGCAACGACACCAGCGGCATCAGGCGGTTGAGCGCGGAAATGCCCTCTTTGGCCTGATCGTACTGCTGGCGCTGCTGCTGATTCTGCGCTTCGTGATTGTTCAGCGCACGCTCGATCTCGCCGCGACGGGCGTTCAGGCCGCGGATCTCCGCTTCCGGATCGGCGTCGAACGCCACCGCCAGATGGGTGCCGATAAAGCGGCTGAAGGCCTGATGCGAACGCTGGGTTTTCTGCACGTCGAACGACAGCGTGGCATAGCGCTCCGCCAGCGTTTCACGCTCGGCATGCAGCACTTCCAGGCGGTTTTCGCGCGCCGCGCGGCCGAACAGCGGCACTTCCGGGTAGCGGGAATAACGCCACTGGCGATCGGCGATCTTCACCACCACCGCTTTGTCCTGTTCTTCGACGGCAAATACGCTGTCATCGAACGACTGCGGATCCCCTTCGATCAGATAGAGATCTTCCGGGCAATCTTCCAGCCCTTCCAGCATCTCGCGCACCAGCGACAGATCCGGCACCACGATGGCGTGGCGCGAAGGGCCGTACAGCGCCGAGAAGTAAGGCGCGTCGTCGATGGTAACGTCATCGTAAATTTCCGACAGCAGCACGCCGCCGAAACGTTCGGCCAAGGTGACCAGGCGTTGATCTTCCGCGCCGCCCGGCTGGCTGAGACGTTCGATCTGCGCTTCCACTTCGCGCTTGCGGGCCGCCACCTCGTCGCGCTCGACGGTGGTTTCACGCTCGCGCTCCAGCAGCTGCTGCATGTATTCGGTCACCTGCTGGCTGTTTTCCAGCGGCTCTCCGCTCTGATCGCTGAGCTGGCTCAGGGCGTCCTGCGCTGCCAGCCACACCGGGGCGCGCGCCGTCAGCTCACGGATGCGCTGCTGGATCTGCTCCAGCTCCTGGCGCATCTCCATGCGGCGTTCGCCGGCTTCGCTGACGTTCTGCGACAGCGCTTCCAGGCGCTCTTCCAGCTCCTGCTGCAGCATGTCGAGATCGTCCGGCTGGTACTCCTGACCATGGCGTTTGCAAAATTCTTGCAGCAGGCGCTCGGCGTCCTGCTGCGAGCGCAGGCGCTGTTCCAGTTCGCTCAGGCGCAGGCGCAGCGGCTGAACGCGCTCGGCGAGGTGTTGCTGCGAAGGCCAGTCGCGCAGCAATTCGCGCGCGCACTGCCAGGCTTCGCTGCGGCTGACCTGACCGGCGATTTTACCCACCAGCTGATAGGCCTGCTCGAACTGGCCGTGCGCGGCGTCGGCCACGCTCAGCTTCTGTTCCAGCATCAGCAGCGCTTCGGTCGCTTCCTGCTCGCGGGCCTGGAAGGTGTCCAGCCACTGCTCGGCGTTGTCGGCGGTCAGATCCGGCAGTTGGCACAGCGCGCGCGCGCGCTCCAACGCCTGCAGCGCCTGTTGGTACTGAATGGCGCGGGTCTGCTGCACGTCGAGCGCCTGCTGGTAGTCGGCCAGCTGGCTCTTCAGCTCATCCACTTCCAGCTCGGCCGCTTCGGCGCGCGCTTCGTTTTCGGCCTGCTGCTCGCTCGCCTCGGCCACCACTTCGTTCTGCTCTTCCAGACGGTAGGTCAGCTCTTCCAGATCGGCTTCATAGCGTTCGATCTTCTCCTGCTGACGCATGGCCGTCTGCACCAGATTCAGGTGGTCGCTGGCGGCCTGGTAATCGGTTTCCAGATCGGATTCGGCGCCGCTCTGTTCGCTCAGCTCGCGCGCCATTTCCACATGGCGATACTGTTCGGCGGCCAGCTGCTTGCGGCTGCCCAACAGATCGCTGCGCAGCGCCAGCGCGCCGTCCAGGTGGATGCGGCGTTCGTTGGCATGACGCATATAGTCCGCCGCCACATAGGAGGTGGCCTCGGAGATCAGATGCTTGAACAGGTCGCGATCCGACTGGGTGACGCGGATCGCCTCCAGCGTCATGCGGTTCTCGCGCAACGCCGCTTCCATGTCCTGGAACGCCTTGCGTACGCCGCTGTTTTCCGGCAGCAGGTAATCACGCAGCGAGCGGGTGATGGCGCTGGAGATACCGCCGTACAGCGACGCTTCGATCAGACGATAGAATTTGCTGCGATCGGCGGACGAACGCAGGCGTTTCGGGATCACGCCCAGATCGAACATCAGCGAGTGGTAATCGGTGATGGAGTTGAACTGCTTGAACTGCACGCCCTCCATCTCTTCCACGCGCTCTTTCAACTCTTGCAGCGACAGCACGCGCGCCTGGCGCTCACCCACGGTCTGGGTCAGCAATTCAGTCGGC
Organism: Serratia sp. LSHTC3; assembly: GCF_057197125.1. Lineage (NCBI taxonomy): Bacteria > Pseudomonadati > Pseudomonadota > Gammaproteobacteria > Enterobacterales > Yersiniaceae > Serratia > Serratia sp. LSHTC3. Next base: position 491,072 of record NZ_JBXUNP010000002.1, on the reverse strand, counting down.
TGTACCGCGGTCGGCAGCCCCTGAATGGTGAACGGTTTGATATCGACCTTGCGGTCGCGCCCTGCCACCTGCTGCAGACGCACGCCAACCACCACGCGCTGGTGGCGTGAATTGACGACGTCGAGGGTGGAGTAACACACGCCGGCGCGCAGCTTGCCGTGCAGGCCCTTGTCGCGCGAGCCGCTGGTGGCGCCCGCTTCGGTGGTGTTACGGAAGTGCAGCAGCGTCAGGTCGGGGATCAGTGCGGTGACGAAGGCCGCCATGGTGGTGGATTTACCCGCCCCGTTACCGCCGGACAGCGTGGTCACCAGCTCATCCAGATCAAAGGTGCGGGCGAAGAAGCCGTTCCAGTTAACCAGCGTCAACGAGCGAAATTTACCGCGTTCAATCATTCCTGTTCATCCTCTGCACCGTCAGGAGCGTTATCAACCTGCTGATCCTCAGCGTCATTCTCATCGTTCAGCGACAGGCTGGTTTCAACCGGCATCGCCTCGCCGTCGCGAATCATGCGCAGCTGCGCTTCACGCGGATCGTCGCCGCTGCGCACGTCGGCGCCGAAGCGGAACACCGCCTCGGTAATGCGGAACTTGCTGCTGTCATTGCCCATGAAATAGACCATGCCGAGGCGGCGCAGACGGTTCAGCGAGGTGCGCACCTTTTCGTGCAGCTTCTGCCGATCGAGATCCGAACCGGTAGAGCGCTGGTTGACGAACTTCAGCAGCTTGTTCTCATCGGCCAGGCTCAGCAGCTCGTCGTACAGCTCCTGATGGCTGAAAATGCCCTCGTGCGCCAGGCGCTCGGGGCTGAGATACAGGTAGCACAAGATCTTACCCACCATCATATCCAGCTCGGACAGCACCGAACGCGGGATCAGCGTGGTGGAGCGCGGGCGCAAATAGAAGAAACCTTCCGGCGCCCGAATCAGCTCGACGCTGTAACGGTTGTAAAACTCTTCCAGCTCATCCTGGAAATCCATTAAAAAGGCGTGGTTGTCCAGCTCATCGATACCGATGTGACGACCCGCGCGCAGTTGGCTATCCAATGCCGGAAACAGCGAGTTGGACAGCGCCTTGGCCAGCTTGACTGGCATTACTTGTTCAATATTTGTCGATGACATGGGCCTGGACCTTGGCTCCGTAATCATTGATTGCCTGCCATTCCGCCGGCAACCCTGAGAAATCTGCTTCAGCCACACCGAGGCGCACAGCCTGGTCGACCACTAAACGTGCCACGTCGAAATGACGCGCACGCGGATATTGCGCCAGATAATCGCGCATCACCGCTGCAAGGTTGAGCGGCATCTGCTGTTCCTGGTACACCTTCAGCGCCTCTTCGATCATCGCCGCCAGCTGTTCGCGAATCTCGCTGAACTCTTCGAACTCCAGATCCGGCGGCAGTTCCCCGGTCACTTCATCGCTGCGCAGCGCCAGTTCTTCGTCGCGCATGTCCAGCAGACGATCGGCATTGGCATGGGTCAGCGCCCACGGGTGGTCGAAATAGGTTTGCACCGACTGGCGCAGGCGCTGGGCGAACACGCGGTTTTTGTCCATATCGATAGCGGTACGGATAAATTTATGCACGTGGCGATCGTAGCCGATCCACAGGTCGATCGCCTGCTGACCCCAGCTGATGATGCGATCCAGCTTGCTTTGCAGATCGAACACCAGCTTGTCAACGAAACCCAGTTCCACGTTGCCGAGGGTTGCGTCCTGGATGCGCAGCAGGTTGGCCTGCAGCTTATCGCCCGCCGCATCCAGCGTATCCTGCAGCTCGCGCAGGGTGCCCGAGGTTTCCGACAGCAGCATCTCGCAGCTGGAGATCGCCGCCCGCCAATCTTTGCTCAGCAGCGCCGCGATGTCGTTCTTCACGCTCTGCTGCTGCTCGTCCATCACGCGTTGGGTCATGTCGATGCTGTCGAAGATTTCCGCCACCGAATATTTCAACGGCGCGAACACGTTGCGGTGCCAATGGAAATCGTCGCCGCCCTCGTCGGCGGCATCGGCGGCGCGTTTGAGTTCCTGCGCCACGATCGACAGCTGCATCGACAAACGCAGCGTGGAGAATTCGCGTTGGCGAATATAGTAATCGGTAATGCCGATACCCAGCGGCGTCAGGCGGTAAATCGCGTTGCCGTCCGCCAGCTCGCTGGTAAAACGGTTCAACAGGCGCTGGCGCACCATGTCGTTAATCGCATTGTTGGCGCGCATCGACACCGTTTCATGCGTCTGTTCAAAACCCTTGCTGACATGGCGAAATGCATCAACCAGCTCACCTTCGCTCATCTCGCCGTCCAGTCGTTCGCCGTTCAGGGTGGCGATGGCGAGCAGAAATGCGAGACGCTCCGTAGGGAGCGAAATAGAGAAATCATTTTTCCGTGCCCAGGCGACCAGTTCGGGTACTGTCTGGGAAAATTCACTCATAGTTCGTCCTTCAGGTTTGGTTTATGCGCCATGACGTGAATATAGCGCCCCAAACTCACGTACGGCTCCTGCCGGCAATAGTGCTGTTCAAGCGCCAGTAACTCTTCAAATTTTTGTGTTTGCAGCTGTCTGCTCTGCAGATAGTCGTGGAACACCCGCACGCCGGTTTTGCCGCCGATGCGCATGCCCAGCTGTTCCAACCAACCGTAGACCAATAGCGGATCGTGCGGATATTGCGGCGACAGCGAACGCTTGCGGCGCCGTCTGACCTCGGGATCCACCAGTTGGAAATTACCCAACACCACGTTGCGCATCAAGAGGCCGTTGGCGTTGAAGAACATCAGCGACAGTGCGCCGCCCGGCGTCAGGCAGTCATACAACGCCTGCAGCGCCGCTTCGGGCTCGGCGATCCATTCAAGCACTGCATGAAACAATATCAGATCAACCGGCTGTTCCAAATGTTGAGCGATATCCTGCGCAGAACTTTGTACGAATTGCATGTTCTGGCTCACACCTTTCTGCTCCGCCAGCTGCGCGGCGCGCTGGATCATCTCACCAGAAAGATCGCACAACAACACCTGATGTCCTAATTCTGCCAGTTGGCAGGCCATATGGCCTTCACCGCCCCCGGCGTCGAGAATGCGCAGCGGCCGCTGCGGCAACTGCGCCAGCAGCCCGGTCAGATCCTGCCAAACCACCGCCTGGCGGATTTTTCCTTTCGTGGTGCCGTAAATATTACGCGCAAATTTTTCAGCAATATCGTCAAAATTGCGATCCTGCATGGACAACGGCTCCGCTGATCTCATTCTTGTCGGCGGCAAAGCGCACGCCCATTCAAACCTGCTATTTTGGCACAGACTGACTTAGAATGTATCTTCTTGCGGCCTGTTTATACCTGGATGCCGCTTTTTCACCCAAAAGGATCTGATTTTCGATGCTGTTCAACCTGAAAAAGTTCTTTGGCGCCCTGCTGATGCCACTGCCGCTGTTGATGCTGCTGATGGGGCTGGCGCTGCTGCTGCTGTGGTTCACCCGCTGGCAAAAAAGCGGTAAGACGATTTTCACGCTGAGCTGGCTGTTTTTACTGCTTTTCAGCCTGCAACCGGTGGCCGACCGGCTGCTGCGGCCGATCGAGGCCGAATACCAGACTTATCGCGGTAACGATCCGGTCAGCTACATCGTCGTGTTGGGCGGGGGTTATACCTACAATCCCGATTGGGCGCCCAGTTCAAACCTGCTCGGCAACAGTCTGCCGCGCGTGACGGAAGGCGTGCGGCTCTACCTTGCACATCCCGGCGCCAGGATGGTGTTCACCGGCGCGTCCGCCGGCCCCATGCAAAGCAACGCCGCCACTGCGGCGCTGGTGGCCGAAAGCCTGGGCGTGCCGCGCAGTGATATGGTGATCTTGGGGGAACCGCGCGATACCGAGCAAGAGGCCGCTCAGGTCGCCAAATTGGTCGGCGAGCAACCGTTCATTCTGGTGACCTCCGCCAACCATCTGCCGCGCGCCATGCGTTTCTTCAAGGCTAAGGGGCTGCACCCGATCCCGGCGCCGGCCAACCAGTTAGCGATCGACTCGCCGCTGAATATCTGGGATCGCGCCACACCGTCGTCAATGTTCCTCGGCCATACCGAGCGCGCGTGGTATGAAACGCTGGGTAGTCTGTGGCAATGGCTGAAGGGCGCAGATAGCGCCGGCGCAGAGTAAAGCTCGTTCAACCGGCCAGCCAGGGCAGCAGCTGTTGCGACGCATAGTCGAACGGCCGCCGCTCCAGCTTGCCGGTATGGATCAAACGCCCTACCGCTTCCCACACCACATATAGCCAGCGCCGCGCCAGGAAAGCGTCGGCGACCGGCGCCCGCTGCAGATAGCTGAACAGCAGCTGGCTGGGCATGCCCGCCTCGCAGAGGCGGAAAAGATCGTATTCGCGCGGCGCCCACAGCACTACGCCGGGATTGAGCATCGCCAGCAGTTGATCGCTTTTGGGATCTTTCAGCATGCTGCGCAGCGATAAGTTACCGTGCACCAGAACACAGGGATCATCGAAGCCGACGAAGAAATGGGTCAGCGCTTCGCGCGTGCGGTACAGCAAACGCCGATCCGCCATGGTCAACTGCGGGGTGGTGAGATTGACCACCGTCGCCCACAGCACTTCGACCCGCTGTTGATACCAGCAAAACCAGTCATTCTCCTGCGTGCTGTCAACGCTGCCGACGCTGCCGTGGCTGTCGATGCGGTGCCAGGCCAATATCCCGTCAACGATCTGCTCCATCAGCATATTCCAGCGATCCGGCGAGCGCGTCGGCGCCTCAGCCGACACGCCGCGCAGGCGCTCGATCAGCAGGATTTCCGTATACGGCGCCTGGTGGGTACACACCACGCCATACACCGTAGGCAGGCGAATATCCCCGTCGCGCGCCAGCATCGACAGCTTGTACGCCTCCTGCTGGGCGATGCCCCGACAGATAAAGCTTTTCGCCATCAGCGGGATCGCGTTGCCCTGCCGATCGTACAGCGAATACATATGCGCATAAGGCTGTTCGCTCACCCGCTCCAGCCGGCTGATGGACTCACCCAGCACAATGCTCAGTTCGGCGCGTAACTGCTCCATAAGGCATTCACCTCAGGCTAATTAGGGGGGATGCGTAACATCATCGAACGGCGAGCGGAAAAATTCTTCAACGCAGATCAACAAAACGGGGATCAATAATGGGGGTATTGCATCGTCGGCGCGTTGCGCGGCGCGCCGACGAAATCAGGCTCAGGGTTGAATGCTGTCGCGCACGCGCTGGAGGTCTTCCGGCGTATCGACCCCCACGCTCGGGATCGCTTTCGCGACCGCCACGTGGATCTTTTCACCGTACCACAGCACGCGCAGCTGTTCCAACAGCTCGATCTGCTCCAGTTGGCTCGGCGCCCAGCTGACGTAGCGGCGCACGAAGCCCGCGCGGTATGCGTAGATGCCGATATGACGCAGCAGGCTGTCGCCGATGCTCTCTTTCGACGCGGCGAAACGCTCGCGATCCCACGGAATGGTGGCGCGTGAGAAATAGAGCGCGTAGCCCTGCGCGTCCATCACCACCTTCACCGCATTGGGGTTGAAAGCCTCTTCGGCGCTCTCGATCGGCACCGCCAACGTCGCCATGCCGGCCTGGCTGCCCGCCAGGTTTTCCGCCACCTGCCGCACGATAACGGGTGGGATCAGCGGTTCGTCGCCCTGCACGTTAACGATGATCTGGTCGTCGGCAAAGCCGTAGTGCGCGATCACTTCCGCCAGACGCTCGGTGCCGGAATGGTGATCCGGGCTGGTCATGCACACTTCGCCGCCGGCGGCTTCCACCGCTTTGGCGACTTCAGGATGATCGGTCGCCACGATGACGCGGCTGGCGCCGGACTCACGGGCGCGCTCCATCACATGCACCACCATCGGCTTGCCATGAATATCGGCCAGCGGTTTGCCCGGCAAACGGGTTGAGGCGTAGCGGGCGGGAATAATAGCGATAAAACTCATGCGTGCTTCTCATCCAGCGACAGCGCACGCGCTTCATTTTCCAACAGCACCGGAATGCCGTCGCGCAGCGGGTAAGCCAACCCGTCCGCTTTGCACACCAGTTCCTGGTTTTCTTTATTGAAATAGAGTTTGCCGTTGCATACCGGGCAGGCAACGATTTCGAGTAAACGGTGGTCCATGCATCCTCCGCTAGGGGATAGGTCATCTGGGAAAGGCAGTGAGGATAGCATAACGCCCGGCCTCAGGTTAATCATCGGCGGCGCCAAGCCGCCGATATTTCCTCACTGCGTCAGCGCGACAGCTTGAACTGCGGCGCATCCCGGCGTAGAATTTTGTGACACAAATCACAAAAGAAAGCCGTGATACATGATCAAACGTCTGCATAAAATCATCGCTCTGTTCGCTAACTTCAGCCACTGAGCCCCTTTGTAACGAGCGACGCTTCACTTCGTTTTACCCCACCGACGGCGTCGCTCGTTATCCCACTTCCCAGCCGGCACCCCATTCCGCGGCCAACGCGGCCGGAATGTCGCCCAGCGCGACGCGTTGCGCACCGTGCCATTTGGCCGTGCGCGCGATGGCCTGCCGGATGTCCTGCGCTCGCTGTTTACCGAAGCGCACCTGCGGCTCCGCATGGAAACTGATGATCTCGAAGATGCCCTGGCGACGGTGCGCCTTGGCGTCAATCCGCCCCACCAGCTCGCCCCGATGCAGCACCGGCAACGTGAAGTAACCATAGCGACGTTTTTCTTTCGGCGTGTAACACTCCAGCCGATAGTCAAAGTTGAACAGTTCGAGCGCCCGGCGGCGATCCCACACCACCGGATCAAAAGGCGACAGCAGGCTGGTGACCGTCGATTTCAGTTTGCCCTGCTCCGCCAGCGGCAGCAGTTCCGCCAGTGATTCATGCACATAGAACTGCCCTTCCAGCCCCTCTACCTGCACCGGCGAAATTTCCCCCTGCGCCTGCAGCTCTGCCAGCAAGGCTTTTGGCGCCACGCGTTTCAGCCGATAATAATCCGCCAACCACTCGGCGCGGAAAATGCCCAGATAGCGGCAGGTGCGATGCAACATCTGCCGGCGCGCCCGCTCCGCAGGCAGCGCATGACGCGCATCGTCCCAGGCCGGCAGCAGCCTTTCGGTCAGATCGTAAACCCGGTGGAAGTTGCGACGCTCGGCCACCATCAGCTTGCCGGCGGTAAACAGGATCTCCAGGTGCCGTTTCTCCGGTTTCCAGTCCCACCACCCGCTGTTGCCTTTCTTCTCGGCGCTGAAATCGGCGGAACGCACCGGCCCCTGTTGTTCGATGTGCCGCAGCAGGTTGTCCATCGCTGCCTGGTGCTGCTGCACCCAGTCGGCCGAGTATTTCCAGCCCATATCATGCGGCGCCAGCATGCGATGCCGCAACAGACCAAAATCCTCGATCGGCAGGAAACAGGCCTCGTGCGCCCAATACTCGAACAGCTTGCGGCCGGCGAGCGCCTGCTCCAGCCACTCCGGCTGATAGGCCCCCAAACGGCTGAACAGCACCAGATACGGGCTGCGGGCGACGACGCTAATGGTATCGATTTGTAACAGCCCCATGCGCTGGATCGCGCTCACGACATCATCGGGCCGAGCCTGGCGTTTAAGCGGAGAAAGCAGCCCCTGGGCGGCAAGGTGCAGTGCGCGAGCGGCGGTAAGGGAAATGGTCGGGGTGGTCATCCTGATATCCGTGGCGAGTAGGCAATGGCCTGATAATAGTGGATATCGCGGGATTTATCTTCGCCAGTGCTTGCGGGTGGCGACACCGGCACTGGCGAGGAAGGAGGATGCGATCAGAACGCGATAACGTCTGCCGCGGACAGCCCATGCGAGCTGCGATAGATCGAGAACTCAACGTTCTGACCTTCGTTCAACGACTTATTTTTGGTGTTGGCGATAGCGTTGCGGTTGACATAGATTTCGTCGCTGCCATCTACCGGTGAAATAAAACCATAGCCTTCGGCCTGATTAAACCATTTCACACGACCCATTTTTAACACAGTATTTTTAAACATAACTTATATCCTTTTACTTGAGCATCCTTGACAACGTCATTTTTTATATTGTCTGGACGCTACCAGCCGATCCTAAAGTTTTTCGTAACAAACCTCTCGTGAGCAAAAAAATAAAAAACCCGCACTAAGGCGGGCTTGTTGAACTTAATATCTTCCGCATGACTCAGCGCTGAAGCGTCACCATGGTTGTATTAAGATCTCTTTATACGCGTTCCCTGTCTTCTTACAGAGCAACTACGTTGGCGGCAGCCGGCCCGCGCGGGCTGTCCTGGATGGTGTACTCGACGCGCTGGCCTTCAGCCAGGGTCTTGAAACCGTCGGTCATGATTGCGGAGAAGTGTACGAATACATCTTTGCCGCCGTCGTGCTGCTCAATGAAACCAAAACCTTTGCTTTCGTTGAACCACTTAACTTGACCAGTCTTCTTAGACATTACTTTTACCTTTAAATATATTTACAAAACCTGCCATAAGAGGCAATTGCGGCCATTTCAGAAACATTACTTATGGGAGGTACTTAGAAGGTTCGTCTTTGAAGCGGAATCGGATGATAACGTTTTTGGAGGAACTGCTTAACTCTAAACTCGAACATAAATAGGTCTGGATTACAGGCCGACTTGCATTTACTCATAAAAATGGTGAATGCACAAGAGGTTTATTGCAATAAATTCATCATTACACCGAATTTATTTTTATCCCCATGAATATACATGACTTAATTTAACGCTCGCCGCAGCCGATCCAGCGCGTTCCTCTCCTCACCGGGGCATCATTTGCCCGTCTGAGCGCTGCAAATGAGAGCTAACGCATAAAACTCTAATATGCTTGACGCCGCTATAACAAATCCCAAATCAGATGGCTAAACTTGAGGGGAAAACAAGGCAGACGGCTTTTTCGCCAGCACTTTTGCCGCTAAAAACACGATTTTTCAGATTATGCTGAATCAAGGAGCTATGCGCATGACCGCCCAGCAGTTCGTTTCACCTAATGAAATCCGCGCCAGATTCTCTCACGCGATGTCGGACATGTATCAAAAAGAGGTACCGCTGTACGGCGATCTGCTGGAGCTGGTGGCGGAAACCAACCGGCAGGTTCTACGCGAAGATGCCGCACTGGCTCATCAACTGCAAATCACCGGCGAGATCGAACGCCTGGCCATGGAGCGCCACGGCGCGATCCGGGTCGGCACGGCGGACGAACTGGCCACCCTGCGCCGCCTGTTCCGGGTGATGGGCATGGCGCCGGTCGGTTACTATGACCTGTCGGTGGCGGGCGTTCCGGTGCACTCCACCGCTTTTCGCGCCATACACGAAGACGCGCTGCAGATCAGTCCTTTCCGCGTGTTCACCTCCCTGCTGCGCCTGGAACTGATAGAAGATCCCGCGCTGCGTGCGCTGGCCGAGCGCTTGCTGGCGCGCCGCCGTATCTTTACAGATCGCGCGCTGGAGCTGATGGCGCTGCAGGAAGCGCAAGGTGGGCTGAATGAAGTGCAGGCGCAAGAATTTGTCGAACAAGCGCTGGAAACCTTCCGCTGGCATAACCAGGCGACGGTCAGCGCCGAAGAATACCGGCAGCTGCACGATCAGCATCGCCTGATCGCCGACGTGGTGGCGTTTAAAGGGCCGCATATCAACCACCTGACACCACGTACGCTGGATATCGATCGCGTTCAGCAAGCGATGCCCGGCCGCGGTATTACGCCCAAAGCGGTCATCGAGGGCCCGCCGCGCCGCCGCCGCGCGATCCTGCTGCGCCAAACCAGCTTCAAAGCGTTGGAAGAAAGCGTCGATTTCGTTGAGCACGACGGCCACGCCATCGCCGGTCACCATACCGCGCGCTTCGGCGAGATCGAACAACGCGGCGTGGCGCTAACGCCTAAAGGACGCGAACTTTACGACCGTTTGCTGCAGGCGACCAACGATGCGTTGCAGGCGCCGCCGAGCGAGAAGAATGCCGAGCGCTACTATCAACTGCTGGAGGAAAACTTCCGGGCGTTTCCGGATGATTACGCCACGCTGCGTGAGCAACAGTTGGCCTGGTTCCGCTATTTCCCGACCGAATGCGGCCTGGCGGCCAAAGAGTCGCTGGACAAGCACAGCACCCTGGAACAACTGATCGAGAAAGAACACGTTCGCTTCCAGCCTCTGGTATATGAAGATTTTCTGCCGGTCAGCGCGGCGGGGATTTTCCAGTCGAATCTGGGGGACAGCCGCCACGCGCAGTACAACGCGGTTTCCAGCCGGGCAGCGTTTGAACAAGCGTTGGGCAGTGAGGTGATCGACGAACTGGCGCTGTATCAGCAAACCCAGCAGCGTTCGCTGGAAGCCTGCGCGCAAGCCCTGGGGCTTGCCACGCTGGCATCCTGAGATTACTTAGTCAGCAGAGATTCGATATCCTGCAGCAGTTGCTCAGCCTGAGCGGACGGTAGCACCGCATCAACCGGTAGATACCACCAATTGGGCTGGGCAAAGGCGCGACACTTCACCGCGTCCTTCTCCGTCATCAACAGCGTTTGATCTGCATTAACCAACGCCGCCAGCGGTTCCTGCTGATATTCCTGATGATCGGCAAACGCCACTTCCTGCACGACTTCGACGTTCAACTTTTCCAACGTCGCGAAGAAACGCGGCGGATGGCCGATGCCCGCCATCGCCACCACGCGCGGCAGCTCGGCCGCCGGGCGACGTTCACCGCTCAGCAGGTTCACCGCATCACGCGCCTGCAGGCGCATGGCAATTTCCCCGGCCTGCGCCACGCCACCATTGGCGACGCGCGCATCGACGCTGCCAAGCCGCGCGGCACGTTCACGCATCGGCCCGGCCGGCAACCACCAGCCGTTACCGAAACGACGCACGCCGTCGATGACCACCAGCTCGAAGTCACGCTGTAAAGCGTAGTGCTGCAAGCCGTCGTCGGTGATGATCACATCCAGCGGCTGTTGTTGCAGCAGGGCCTGCACCGCCTCGGCTCGCTTGGGCGCGATCGCCACAGGCGCACCGGTACGTTGATAAATCAGCACCGGCTCATCGCCCGCCTCGCGGGTCGACGTATTCTGACCGAGCACCAGCGGATAAACCGCCGACTTGCCGCCGTAGCCGCGTGACACCACGCCAACGCGATAGCCCCGTTGTTGCAGGTGTTCCACCAGCCAAATCACCATCGGCGTTTTACCGTTGCCGCCGGCGGTGAGGTTACCCACCACCACTACCGGCACCGGCGAACGCCAACTTTTACGCAGGCCGCAGCGGTAACTGAGGCGGATCAGCCAACTGAACAAGCCATAAAGCCACGAGAGCGGCAATAGCGCCAGATAAAGCAACGAACCGCCGGACCAGATGCGCTCAATCATTATTGACCAAACTGCATGCGGTGCAGCTGCGCATAGGCGCCCTGGCGCTCAAGCAACTCGGCGTGTTCACCGCGTTCGACGATGCGGCCGTCCTCCACCACCAGGATCTCGTCCGCCTTCTCAATGGTCGACAGACGGTGTGCGATCACCAGCGAAGTGCGGTCTTTCTGCAGCTCGTCCAGCGCGGCCTGAATGGCACGCTCGGATTCGGTATCCAGCGCAGACGTCGCCTCATCCAGGATCAGGATCGGGCAATCGCGCAGCAAAGCACGCGCGATGGCAATGCGCTGGCGTTGGCCGCCGGACAGCATCACGCCGTTTTCACCGATCACCGTATCCAGACCGTTTTCCATCTTGTTGATGAAGTCCATCGCGTACGCCATTTCCGCCGCTTTCTCAATCTGCTCGCGGCTGTATTCGCTCTCGCGCGCATAGGCGATGTTGTTGGCGATGGTGTCGTTGAACAGGTGCACGTTTTGTGAAACCAGGGCCACCTGATTGCGCAGCGAGGCCAGGGTATATTCACGCAGATCGTGGCCATCCATCAGGATTTCGCCTTCCTGAATATCGTAGAAGCGCGTCAGCAGGTTGGCGATGGTGGATTTACCCGAACCGGAACGGCCCACCAACGCGACGGTTTTGCCTTCGGAGATTTTCAGGTTGATATCACGCAGCGCCGGCGTTTCTTTGGCCGGGTAGTAGAAGGTGACGTTGCGGAATTCGATATCGCCTTTCGCACGCTTCACTTCGCGGGTGCCGGTGTCTTTTTCCTGTTCCATATCCAAAATGGAGAACAGCGTCTGACAGGCCGCCATCCCTCGCTGGAACTGGGCATTGACGTTGGTCAGCGACTTCAGCGGACGCATCAGCGCGATCATCGACGAGAACACCACGGTAATGGTGCCGGCGGTCAGGGTTTCCATCACGCTTGGGAAGCTGGCGGCAAACAGCACGAACGCCAGGGCCAGCGAAGCGATCAGCTGAATGATCGGATCGGAAATCGAAGACGCGGAGACCAATTTCATGCCCTGTTGGCGCATGCGGTTGCTCACCGAGTTAAAACGCTCGGTTTCCACCTGCTGGCCGCCGAAGATCAACACTTCTTTATGGCCTTTCAGCATCTGCTCGGCGCTGGTGGTCACCTGCCCCATGGTGTTCTGCATGTTCTTGCTGATGTTGCGGAAACGCTTGGACACCAGGCGAATGGCGATGGAGACGATCGGCGCCAGCACGATCAGGATCACCGACAGCTGCCAGCTGTAGTAAAACATCATGATGAACAGGCCAATGATCGAGGCTCCTTCACGCACCACGGTCACCAGCGCGCTGGAAGAGGAGGAAGCTACCTGCTCGGAATCATAGGTAATACGCGACAGCAAAGTCCCGGTGGACTGCTGATCGAAGAAGGCCACCGGCATTCTCATCATGTGGCCAAACAGGCGGCGGCGCATTTGCATCACCACCATGCCGGAAACCCAGGAAATGCAGTAGCTTGAAACAAAACTGGTCACGCCGCGCATCAACATCAGCGCAATCACCGCCAACGGCATCCATACCAGCACGCTGCTGTCGGTTTTTCCAAACCCATCGTCCAATAACGGTTTAAGCAGAGACAGCATCAGCGTGTCCCCCGCTGCGTTCATAATCAACGCAATGGCGGCCACAATCAGCCCGGTCTTAAAAGGAGTGATCATCGGCCAGAGTCGACGGAACGTCTGCCAGGTCGAGAGATCTTTATCATTCATCATGCAAATACCAGCATCGGAAGAAATAGCGGCCTATTTTACTCATTATCACCCTCTACGCCAAACCGCTGATGGTACCAACGGGGCATTAATTGTTCGCGAAAGCCTTTAATTTGCCAATCGTTGTCGAAAAAAAGTACCGATAACTGACCCGAGCGCGTTGTATCGCGCCATTGGATGCCATTTGCCCGGTATCTGGCGACCACTTTCCGCGCCGGCAATCGCCATTTGTTGTAACGCGATGCGGAGGCCAGCGCCACTTCGGGATTGACCGCGCGCAGAAACGGCGGCGTCGAGGACGTCTTGCTGCCGTGATGCCCCACCTGCAACACCGTAGCCGCCAAGCGATCGCGCCGCAACCGTAACAGCTGCGCCTCCGCCTTCTTTTCCGCATCGCCGGTGAGCAGCAAACTGAATTGCCCATCGTCGATGCGGATCACGCAGGAGTCGTCATTGACCGGCCTTTTGCGCGTTTTCGGTGGCCACAGCACCTCGAATTGCAGCGATTGCCAGCGCCAACGCTCCCCGGCGATGCAGGGCAAGTGTCCTTCCCCGCGTATCGGGCTGCGCACCGTCGCCTGCGGAAACGCCCGCCGCATCACCGGCAGCCCGCCGATATGATCGAGGTGAATATGGCTGATAATGATCTGCTCCAGTTCAATATTCCGCCAGTTCAACATCGGTAAGATATGCCGTTCGGCAGCGCTGCCCGTGGGCCAACGATCGCCGGTATCGTACAGTATCCCCTTGCCGTTTTGCTCGATAACCACCGCCAACCCGTGCCCGACATCAAGCATATCGACGCGCCAGCGATAGTCCGGCGCTTTGCCACGCCACAACACGCAGCATATCGCCACCGCCGCCAGCCCCGGCGCATAGCGCCACCACCAATGAAAGCGCCAGCAGATAACGATAAGCCATCCCGCTATGCTGGCCAGCAGCGAGGCGGCCCCCAAATCCACCCAACCGCGTTGCAGGTAATGCAGCGGCACAAACACCCCGCTCAACGTGAAATCTGCCAACCACCAAAGCCCGTAACTTAGCGAGGGGAAGACGCCGCCGATCACCGCCAGCAAAATCAACGGCACCGTCACCAATGAGACGATGGGCACAGCCCAAAGATTGGCAGGCAGCGAGGTCAGCGTCAGACCTAAAAACAGCGCGACCTGCATCGGCACCAGCAACAACGTCATGCCCAACTGAATATGCAGCCAGCGTACCGGCGCCCAATACCAGGCCGAGCGAAATCGCTCGCTGAGCGGTGCCCATTCAAACCAAAAAATCAAACACCCCACCGCCAGCACCGACAGCCAAAAACTGTCTGACAAAACCGCCAACGGATCGCACAGCAAAATCAGCCCGATACACCACAGCCACACTTGCCAGGAAGAACAATGAACGCCGCGCAAGCGCAACAGCATCCACAGCGTCATCGCCAACGCGGTACGCACCGCCGGCGGTTGGGCGCCCACCAACCAAACATAGATCAGCGTCGCCACCCAGCCTGCGACCAATGGAAAGCGATAGCCAATCAAATGGGCGGGAAGAAAAAACTGCAGCGCTCGCAACGCGGCCCAGAACAAAATGGCGACCATCGCCACATGCAACCCTGAAATGGCCATCAGGTGAGCGATGCCGGTTTTCAGCATCAGCGTGCGCAAAGCCTGCTCCAGCGCGGTTCGTTCCCCAAACGCCAGCGCCAGCAATACCGCCTTGTAACGCAATTCACCGATGTTAGTTTCCGCATGGCTGATGATGCGCTGACGCAGCCCGCAGTCGCCATCCAGCAAACGAGCCTGCCTGACCCGCCCCGTCAACGGCTGGCGCTGGGCAATCGCCCAACGTTGGCTGTCAAATCCGCCTTCATTGAGCTTGCCATGTACCGGCCGCAGGCGCAGTTTCAATTGCCAACGCTGCCCGGCACACAGCCGCTGCCGTTCGGGAGCCCACGTCGTGGTAAACGCCAGCGCAGGCGCCAACCAATGACCGTCGACCCGCTCGATGCGCATCAGCGTCTGTTTACTGGCGGCGGGCTCCAGCGCGACGCTGCTCACCTGCACCACCGCCGTCACGTCCGGCATGCGAGTTAAGCGCTCCATTTGCCCGAGCAGGCTTCCGGCGTTGAAAACCGCCCATGTGAATCCCAATCCCAGGCAGGCCAAATAGCGGCAGAACGGCCAACGCGCGCGCAACAGCAAGCAGCCGACAAACAGCATCGGCCACAGCAGCCATAGTTCTGGCAACTGCGGTAAAATCAGCAGCGGCAAGATGCCGCAGATAACGGCGAATATCGCCAGATCCAGCGAAATTTTGATCGTTCTTCTCCCATCGCACCCGCCACGCGCACAAGCGCGTTACGGCAGGCAAACAGGATGAGTCAAGCGGCATGTCGCGACCAGCGGGCTTTAGCGAGAATGCGGCGAGCGCGCCAGGGTAAGAGAGGTTTATGCAGCAACTACACCGCAAATGCGGCGCAGTACGCAATTCACAAGCGTATCGTGGAGAATCGCAGGCGAAAAAAAACGGCGCCTTACAGGCACCGTTTTATATTCTTTACAAGCAACAACGCTATGATCAGTCAGCGACTAGCCATAGATATTGGCGCGGTCACGCAACTCTTTGCCTGGTTTGAAGTGAGGAACGTACTTGCCGTCCAGCTCGACTTTGTCACCGGTTTTCGGGTTGCGGCCTACACGCGGGGCACGGTAGTGAAGAGAAAAACTGCCGAATCCGCGGATCTCAATGCGTTCGCCCTCGGCCAGCGTAGCGGCCATGTGCTCAAGCATCTCTTTCACTGCATCCTCAACGGCCTTCGCCGGAATATGAGATTGCTGGCCAGCAAGTCTTTCAATAAGTTCAGACTTGGTCATAGTACCTCCAAGCTTTGCAGCTAAACTACCGTATTGGGGCGGTCAGCGACCGCCCCCCGTCATTACTCGCCTTTAGCCGCTTTGAAAGCTTCAGCCATTGCGTTAGAGAAGTTGCCTTCTTCCTGTTTGTTGTTAACAGTTGCGATGGCGTCTTTCTCGTCAGCTTCGTCCTTAGCACGTACGGACAGGCTTACAACGCGGTTCTTACGGTCAACGCCGGTGAATTTAGCTTCAACTTCGTCACCTACGTTCAGAACCAGAGTTGCATCTTCAATGCGGTCGCGAGAGGCTTCAGATGCACGCAGGTAACCTTCTACGCCGCCTGCCAATTCAACTGTAGCACCTTTGGCGTCAACTGCAGTGACTTTACCAGTAACAATAGCACCTTTCTTGTTCATAGACAGGTAGTTATTGAACGGGTCTTCAGCCAGTTGCTTCACGCCCAGGGAGATACGCTCGCGCTCTGCGTCAACTTGCAGAACAACAGCAGCGATTTCGTCGCCTTTCTTGTATTCACGTACTGCTTCTTCGCCTGCAACGTTCCAGGAGATGTCAGACAGGTGAACCAGGCCGTCGATGCCGCCGTCCAGGCCGATGAAGATACCGAAGTCAGTGATAGACTTGATTTTACCTTCAACGCGGTCGCCCTTGTTGTGGGTTTCTGCGAACTGCTGCCATGGGTTGGATTTGCACTGCTTCAGGCCCAGGGAGATACGACGACGTTCTTCATCGATGTCCAGAACCATCACTTCCACTACGTCGCCCACGTTAACAACTTTGGACGGATGGATGTTTTTGTTGGTCCAATCCATTTCAGAAACGTGTACCAGACCTTCAACGCCTTCTTCGATTTCTACGAAGCAGCCGTAATCAGTCAGGTTGGTTACACGGCCAGTCAGCTTGGTGCCTTCTGGGTAACGTTTCGCGATAGCAACCCATGGATCTTCGCCCAGCTGTTTCAGGCCCAGGGATACACGAGTACGCTCGCGGTCGAACTTCAGCACTTTAACAGTGATTTCATCGCCAACATTGACGATTTCGCTTGGGTGCTTAACGCGTTTCCAAGCCATGTCAGTGATGTGCAGCAGGCCGTCTACGCCGCCCAGATCAACGAATGCACCGTAGTCAGTGAGGTTCTTAACGATACCTTTAACTTCCATGCCTTCCTGCAGGTTTTCCAGCAGTTGATCGCGCTCAGCGCTGTTCTCGGATTCGATAACCGCACGGCGAGAAACGACAACGTTGTTGCGCTTCTGATCCAGCTTGATGACTTTGAACTCAAGCTCTTTGCCTTCCAGGTGCAGAGTGTCACGTACCGGACGCACGTCAACCAGGGAACCTGGCAGGAACGCGCGGATGCCGTTCAGCTCGACGGTGAAGCCACCCTTCACTTTGCCGTTGATAACACCGGTTACAGTCTCAGCTTCTTCGTAGGCTTTTTCCAGCGTGATCCAAGCTTCGTGACGCTTAGCTTTCTCACGGGACAGCAGGGTTTCACCGAAGCCGTCTTCAACAGCATCCAGAGCAACGTCAACTTCGTCACCAACCTGGATTTCCAGCTCGCCCTGGGCGTTTTTGAATTGCTCAGCCGGGATGGCAGACTCAGATTTCAGACCGGCGTCAACCAGTACGATATCTTTGTCGATAGCAACAACGACGCCACGAACGATGGAACCCGGGCGGGTTTCGATTTCTTTTAAGGATTCTTCAAAGAGTTGAGCGAAAGATTCAGTCATGTTGTTAATCTTCAGGGTTCTTTAGTTTAACGTCCATTTAGCGTCCCGCCGAATGGGGTTGTTTCACATACCCCGCCATTGGCTCCATGCCGACAGGGTTTAAGGTTACAGGGGTAAAATTTTACCCGATATATTGCGATACCGCTATGACAAATATGACAAAAAGCCAATAGCGCCGCCGCGCTTATTGCTGCGGCAACGCCAACACTTTCTGTGCATACGTCAACGCCTGCCGGATCACTTCTTCGATCGACATGCTGGTAGAATCCAGCACGAGGGCGTCAGAAGCGGGCACCAGAGGCGCGATAGGCCGATTACGGTCACGGTCGTCCCGTTCCTTTATCTCGGCTAAAAGACGTTCAAAGTTAACATTAAAGCCTTTCTCCTGCAACTGCAGCATGCGGCGGTGCGCGCGCTCCTCCGAGCTGGCGTCGAGGAAAATCTTGACCGGCGCGTCAGGGAACACCACCGTGCCCATGTCGCGGCCATCGGCAATCAGGCCGGGCGCCTCACGGAATGCGCGCTGGCGGCGCAGCAACGCCTCGCGCACGCGCGGAAACGCAGCCGCTTGCGACGCGGTGTTGCCGACGGTTTCGGTGCGGATCTCATTGCTGACGTCCTCACCTTCCAAAATCACCTGCAGCTTGCCGTCCTGGGCAACGAAGCGAACATCGAGATGTGCGGCCAGCGGAACCAGCGCTTCCTCAGAAGTGATATCCACCTGATGATGCAACGCCGCCAGCGCCAGCACGCGATAGATCGCGCCGGAGTCCAGCAAACGCCAACCAAGGGACTCGGCCAACGCTTTACACAGCGTGCCTTTGCCCGCGCCACTTGGTCCATCAACGGTTATCACCGGGGCTGTAGCCGTCATTTCTCTCTCCTTCAGGTAGAAAACCTCACAGAGACACGGCGTGCTTCGACTCGAAGCCCGTGAGCTCTGTCACCTGCCCAATCAGGGGCAAATACGGTGGCGTATTATACGCTGCCCTACGGCGATCTGTTACCCTGGAACTATCCGGTTGTTGAAAATAAGCGCACAACCGCGAAAAAGTATAGAAGAAACGCCGGTCGCCAAAGGTTAAAAACGATAAAGGCCCGCAAAGGGGCCTTAAAATAAACGATTTGACGGGTTACGCCGGCTGGCTGATGCGCGCCAGCTGTTCGAAATAATCCGGGAAGGTCTTCGCGGTGCATTTCGGATCGAGAATGGTGACCGGCGTATCCGACAGCGCCACCAGCGAGAAGCACATTGCCATGCGGTGATCGTTGTAGGTGCCGATCTCGGCGAACTGCAGCTTGGCCGGCGGCACGACGTGAATGTAGTCTTCGCCTTCGTCCACTTCCGCCCCCACTTTACGCAGCTCGGTGGCCATCGCCGCCAGACGGTCGGTCTCCTTCACCCGCCAGTTGTAGATATTGCGGATGGTGGTCGGCCCCTCGGCGAACAGCGCTGCGGTGGCGATGGTCATCGCCGCGTCGGGAATGTGGTTCATGTCCATGTCGATGCCGCGCAGTTCACCGCGGCTGCACTCGATGAAATCGTCGCCCCAGGTGATGCGCGCGCCCATTTTCTCCAGCACGTCGGCAAACTTGGTGTCGCCCTGCACGCTTTTGCGACCAATGCCGGTCACGCGCACGGTGCCGCCCTTGATCGCCGCCGCCGCCAGGAAGTAAGAGGCGGAAGAAGCGTCGCCCTCAACCAGGTAATCGCCCGGCGCGATATACGTCTGGCGCCCCTGGATATGGAATACCCGGTAGTTGTCGTGGCTCACCGATACGCCGAAGGTGCGCATCAGATGCAGCGTGATGTCGATGTACGGCTTGGAAACCAGCTCGCCCTTGATGTGGATCTGCGTATCCTGCGGCGCCAGGGGCGCGGTCATCAGCAACGCGGTCAGGAACTGGCTGGAAACGCTGCCGTCAACGGTGACGTCGCCGCCCTGGAAACCGCCGCGCAGGCGAATTGGCGGGTAATCGGTCTGTTCGAGGTAATCAATCTGCGCCCCGCCCTGGCGCAACGCGTCCACCAGATGGCCGATCGGGCGTTCTTTCATGCGGGGTTCCCCGGTCAGCACCACGTCGCCTTCACCAAGGCACAGCGCCGCCGCCAGTGGGCGCATCGCGGTGCCGGCATTGCCGAGGAACAGTTCCAGAGGTTGGTTGGCCACCAACGGCCCGGCCACGCCGGTCACTTCACACACGGTGCGGTCGGCGGAAAGCCGGTAGTTCACACCCAACGCCTGCAGCGCATTCAGCATATGACGCACGTCGTCGCTGTCCAGCAGGTTGGTCAGCCGGGTCGTTCCCTCCGCCAGCGCCGCCAGCAGCAGAGCGCGGTTAGAAACGCTCTTCGAGCCGGGTAAGTTGACGGTGCCATTGACCAGGGCGACCGGTTGTAACGTCAGGGAATCCACCATGTGAACAAAACTCTCCAATTCTGATAAACGAAACGGCTCCGGAATAATGCCGGAGCCGCTTTAATGCAAAAGGACAACAGCCTGAGGCCGCCCGCGCCTGGCGGGCTGCCGGAATCAACCGTGACGACGTTCGAAGTCGGCCATGAAGTCGGTCAGCGCCTGGACGCCGGCCAGCGGCATGGCATTGTAAATAGAAGCGCGCATGCCGCCAACTACCCGGTGGCCTTTCAGCGCCTGCAGGCCGATAGCCTCGGCTTCGCTGAGGAACACCTTGTCCAGCGCCGCATCGGCCAGCTGGAACGGCACGTTCATCCAGGAACGGTTGGCGATCGCCACCTGGCTGCGGTAGAAGTCAGATTTATCGATGGTCGCGTACAACAGCTCGGCCTTGGCCTGATTGCGTTTTTGCATCTCCACCAGGCCGCCCTGCTCTTTCAGCCATTTGAACACCAGCCCGGACAAGTACCAGGCGAAGGTCGGCGGGGTGTTGAACATCGAGCCGTTCTCGGCCAGCACGGTGTAGTCAAGGATAGACGGCACTTCTTTGCGCGCCTTGCCCAGCAGATCGTCGCGCACGATCACCAGCGTCAGACCGGCCGGGCCGATATTTTTCTGCGCGCCGGCGTAAATCACGCCGAAGCGGCTGACGTCGAGCGGGCGGGACAGGATGGTCGAGGAGTAATCGCCGATCACCACTTTGTCGCCGAAGTCCGGCGTTTCATCGATGGCCACGCCGTCGATGGTCTCATTCGGGCAATAGTGCACGTAAGCCGCGTCGTTGCTCAGTTGCCACTCTTTCATCGGCGTGATGCCGCTCAGGCCGTCGATGCGGGTTTTCACGTCGATGACGTTCGGGGCGCAATACTTTTCCGCTTCCTTGATGGCGCTGTGCGCCCAATAGCCGCCGTCGATATAGTCGGCGGTGGCCTTGTCGCCCAGCAGGTTCAGCGGCAGCGCGGCGAACTGCGCGCGGGCGCCGCCGTGGCAAAACAGCACTTTATAGTTGGAGGGGACTTTCAGCAGATCGCGCAGATCCTGTTCCGCCTGCTCGGCAACGGCGATGAATTCTTTGCTGCGGTGACTGATCTCCATCACAGACGTTCCCAGGCCGTGCCAGTTGCACAGTTCCTGTTCCGCACGACGCAACACTTCCACCGGCAGCATCGCCGGGCCAGAGCTAAAATTATAAACCTGAGTCATTTCCCCTCACCACATTCACTGTTCGCCGCAGAAAAGCGACCTGTCGAAAAGACGCCCGAAGTTAACGCTCGCGTTAACCAACCCATCGGTTTTATCACTCACGCCCCATGGCTGCAACGCTTATTCGCCCGTCGGCGGCAAACGGCCGTGCCGGGTGATGACAGGCTCTGCGGCCGTCGCGATTGTTTGGACGATAAAACCCTGTGACATGGGGAAATTCAGCGGGTTAACGCGGTGTTTTATGCTGTATTCAGCCAACATGGCTGCGGGAGCCTGGATGGCCCCCGCAGGAGAGGAAACGATCAGTACTGATTAAACATCTGCTGGATCTGCTTCGCGTCTTTGGTTTGCGTCAGCGCCAGCTGCAGCAGAATGCGCGCCTTTTGCGGATTCAGCGTGCCGGCGGCCACGAAGCCGTACTTGGCGTCGTCCACTTCCGCATCCTCGGTGGTGGCGCCGGTCGGCACGCGCGAAGAACGCACCACCGCCACGCCGTTGTGCGCCGCCGTCGCCAGGGTGTCGAACACGGTTTTATACAGGTTGCCGTTGCCGACCCCGGCGCTGACGATGCCCTGATAGCCTTCGGCGATCAGGGCCTTGGCTGGCGCATCGGAGGCGTTGGCGTAGTTGTAGACGATGCCGACCTTCGGCAGCTCGTTCAGCTTGCTGACGTCGAACGGCGTCTCCCGGGTATGCTTACGCTGCGGCGAGCGCTGGTAATCGATCTTGCCGTTGTGGATATACCCCAGCGGGCCGTAGTTTGGCGACTGGAAGGTCTGCACGGCGGTGGTATTGGTCTTGGTGACGTCACGCGCGTCCAGCACGGTGTCGTTCATCGCCACCAGCACCCCGCGGTTGGCCGATTGCGGATCCGCCGCCGTCACCACCGCGTTATACAGGTTGAACGGGCCGTCGGCGCTCATCGCCGTCGCTGGCCGCATCGCCCCCACCAATACCACCGGCTTGTCGCATTTCACCGTCAAATCAAGGAAATAGGCCGTCTCTTCCAGCGTATCGGTGCCGTGAGTGATGACGAAGCCGTCGGTTTTGCCGCAGTCGGCGTCAATTTTCTTCGCCAGCGTCAGCCAGACCTGATCGTTCATGTCCTGCGAGCCGATGTTCACCACCTGTTCCCCCTGCACGTTGGCGATATCTTTCAGCGCCGGCACCGCATCGACCAACGCCTCGACGCCCAGTTTGCCCGCGGTATAGTTGGATTTCGTCGCCGAATCGCCGCCGCCGGCGATAGTGCCGCCGGTCGCCAGCAGGGTGATGTTGGGCAGCGCCAGCGCCGAGGCGCTGACACCGGTCAACAAGAGGGTTAACGCGCTGAGTTTCACTGATTTCATTAGATTTCTCCGTGACAGATAACTTGCTGAATTATGGCCTTTATCCTTAAAAAAACTGTGACTTTGCCGCCGCTTTAGGAATACGTGGAGCTCCAGCGTAAAACCCCGTATCATTGCGCGTTTTTAGTACGCGCAAAAAGTGAAGACAATGACGCAAACTTTTATCCCCGGTAAAGACGCCGCCCTGGAAGACTCCATCTCCCGTTTCCAGCAGAAACTGAGCGATCTCGGTTTCAACATCGAAGAAGCCTCCTGGCTGAACCCGGTGCCGCACGTGTGGTCGGTGCACATCCGCGATCGCGATTGCCCGCTGTGCTTCACCAACGGCAAAGGCGCCAGCAAAAAAGCCGCGCTGGCCTCCGCGCTGGGTGAATATTTCGAGCGCCTGTCCACCAACTACTTCTTCGCCGATTTCTATCTGGGCAAGCAGATCGCCGAAGGCGATTTCGTGCACTACCCGAATGAGAAATGGTTCCCGATCCCGGCGGACGACGCGCTGCCGGCCGGCATCCTCGACGAACGCCTGCACGCCTTCTACGATCCGCAGCAAGAGCTGAGCGCCAGCGATCTGGTCGATCTGCAGTCCGGCAACGCCGATCGCGGCGTGTGTGCACTGCCGTTCACCCGTCAGTCCGACCAGCAAACGGTATACATTCCGATGAACATCATCGGCAACCTGTATGTTTCCAACGGCATGTCCGCCGGCAACACCGCCAACGAAGCGCGCGTGCAGGGCCTGTCGGAAGTGTTCGAGCGTTATGTGAAAAACCGCATCATCGCCGAATCCATCAGCCTGCCGGCGATCCCGGACGAGGTGCTGAACCGCTACCCGGGCGTGGTGGAAGCTATCGCCAAGCTGGAAGAGGAAGGTTTCCCGATCCTCTCCTATGACGCCTCGCTGGGCGGCAACTACCCGGTGATCTGCGTGGTGCTGTTCAACCCGACCAACGGCACCTGTTTCGCTTCATTCGGCGCGCATCCGGACTTCGGCGTGGCGCTGGAGCGCACGGTAACCGAACTGCTGCAGGGCCGCAGCCTGAAAGATCTCGACGTGTTCACCGCGCCGACCTTCGATGACGAAGAAGTGGCGGAACACACCAACCTGGAAACGCACTTCATCGACTCCAGCGGCCTGATCTCCTGGGATCTGTTCAAGCAGGACGCGGACTATCCGTTCGTTGACTGGAACTTCAGCGGCAGCACGCAGGAAGAGTTCGCCACCCTGATGAGCATCTTCGACAAGGAAGACGCGGAAGTGTACATCGCCGACTACGAGCACCTGGGCGTCTACGCTTGCCGCATCATCGTGCCGGGCATGTCCGATATCTACCCGGCGGAAGACCTGCTGCTGGCTAACAACAGCATGGGCGCGCACCTGCGCGATACGCTGCTGGCGCTGCCGGGCAGCGAGTGGGAGCCGGAAGAATACCTGGCGCTGATCGAGCAGTTGGACGACGAAGGGCTGGACGATTTCACCCGCGTACGCGAACTGCTGGGCATTGCCAGCGGCAAAGACAACGCCTGGTATACCCTGCGCGTGGGCGAGCTGAAATCGATGCTGGCGCTGGCGGGCGGCGATCTGGATCAGGCGCTGATCTGGACCGAATGGACGCAGGACTTCAACGCCTCGGTGCTGAGCCCGGCGCGCAGCAACTACTACCGCTGCCTGCAAACGCTGCTGCTGCTGGCGCAGGAGCCTGAACGCGAAGCGGCGCAGTACTATACCGCGTTCGTGAAGATGTACGGCCAGGAAGCGGTCGACGCCGCCTCCGCCGCCATCAGCGGTGAAGAGCGCTTCAACGGGCTGTTCGCCGTCGATGCCGATCTGAAGGCGCTGCCGGCCCATCAGGCTCTGCTGGCGGCTTACGAGAAGCTGCAGGCGGCCAAACGCCGCCACTGGGCCAAGGCCTAAGCATCATCAGGGGATACTGCCACTTTGGGAGTACCCCTGTTGCCAAACGCCGCACTCCGTTGCGGCGTTTTCAATTTTGCGGTTTATTTCAACGCATTCGGTTTTATTTTTTCGCCGGGAAATAGGTGGTTAAACGACCATAAAAATAAATAAACCGTCAATTGTTGCCGGACGGTGAAATAATAATTAACCGATAATTAAACTTTCAGCGCCGCGCGGCGACAAAACGCCTAAAAATTTAACTTTACTCCACGCCGACCACTCGGTGGATTCAAAAAAATTTGCAAACATTAAAAAATTGTTTTTTATTAAAAATCAATAAATTAACCATAAAAACCACACAAAAAACACGTCATTTCACCGCTCTACTTCCCCGCCTTATGATCCAAATCAAATTTTCCCCTATACTGCTTTGCTAGTATCTCATTGCGTTGTTTTAACCCTTAAGAGCGAGAGTTAGTTTGAAAACTGACAGCCCCTTCGATCTGATTTTACCTGCGGCAACGGCGAAAATCGCTGAAGATGCCGGCGTGTATAAAGCCACCAAACATCCGCTGAAAACGTTTTATTTGGCGATCACCGCCGGTGTCTTCATTTCCATCGCCTTCGTCTTCTACATCACGGCGACCACCGGCACCGCCGGCGTGCCTTTCGGGCTGGCGAAACTGGTCGGCGGCATCTGCTTCTCTCTCGGGTTAATGCTGGTGGTGGTGTCGGGCGCCGACCTGTTCACCTCTACCGTACTTATCGTCATCGCCAAGGCCAGCGGCCGCATCAGCTGGGGCCAGCTGGGCGCCAACTGGCTGAACGTTTATCTCGGCAATCTGGTCGGCGCGCTGTTCTTCGTGGCGCTGATCTGGTTCTCCGGCGAGTATATGGTCGCCAACGGCCAGTGGGGCCTGAATGTCCTGCAAACCGCAGACCACAAGCTGCATCACACCTTCATCGAAGCCGTGTGCCTCGGCATTCTGGCCAACCTGATGGTCTGCCTGGCGGTCTGGATGAGCTACTCCGGCCGCACCCTGACCGACAAGATGCTCGCCATGGTGCTGCCGGTCGGGATGTTTGTCGCCAGCGGCTTCGAACACAGCATCGCCAACATGTTTATGATCCCTATGGGCATCGTGGTCAAACACTTCGCCACGCCGGAATTCTGGCAAGCCGTAGGGGCGGTACCTGAGCAATTCGCTCATCTGACAGTAAGCAACTTCATCATCGACAACCTGATTCCGGTCACCCTCGGTAACATCATCGGCGGTGGTCTGCTGGTTGGGTTGACTTACTGGGTAATTTATCTGCGCGGGGGCCGCGAGCAGCACTAAGCTGTGAGTAACCGCGCGCAGAGTTAGAAATCCACAATCAAAGGTAGGTGTACAATGACCGAACTTAACGAGAAATTAGCCAACGCTTGGGAAGGTTTCAGCAAGGGTGACTGGCAGAATGAAGTCAACGTTCGTGACTTCATCCAGAAAAACTACACGCCTTATGAGGGTGACGAATCCTTCCTGGCTGGCGCTACTCAAGCCACCACCACCTTGTGGGACAAGGTTATGGAAGGGATCAAACTGGAAAACCGCACTCATGCGCCGGTTGATTTCGACACCAACGTTGCTTCAACCATCGTTTCTCACGACGCGGGTTACATCGCCAAAGAGCTGGAAACCATCGTGGGTCTGCAGACCGACGCCCCTCTGAAACGCGCGCTGATCCCGTTCGGCGGCATCAAAATGGTCGAAGGTTCGTGCAAAGTGTACGGCCGCGAACTGGATCCGCAGCTGAAAAAAGTGTTCACCGAATACCGTAAAACCCACAACCAGGGCGTATTCGACGTTTACACCAAAGACATCCTGAACTGCCGTAAATCCGGCGTGCTGACCGGTCTGCCGGACGCTTACGGCCGCGGCCGCATCATCGGCGACTACCGCCGCGTGGCGCTGTACGGCATCGACTTCCTGATGGCCGACAAGCTGAACCAGTTCAAATCGCTGCAGGAAAAACTGGAAAACGGCGAAGATCTGGAAATGACCATCCAGCTGCGTGAAGAGATCGCTGAACAGCATCGCGCTCTGGCTCAGATCAAAGAGATGGCCGCCAAATACGGTTACGACATCTCCGGCCCAGCCACCAGCGCGCAAGAAGCGGTGCAGTGGACCTACTTCGGCTACCTGGCCGCGGTGAAATCCCAGAACGGCGCCGCCATGTCCTTCGGCCGCGTGTCCACCTTCCTCGACGTGTTCATCGAGCGCGACATCAAGGCGGGCAAACTGACCGAAGAGCAAGCGCAGGAACTGATCGACCACCTGGTGATGAAACTGCGTATGGTGCGCTTCCTGCGTACCCCTGAGTACGATGAACTGTTCTCCGGCGACCCAATCTGGGCGACTGAATCCCTGGCCGGTATGGGCGTCGACGGCCGTACCCTGGTCACCAAAAACAGCTTCCGCTTCCTGAACACCCTGTACACCATGGGGCCGTCTCCGGAACCGAACATGACCATCCTGTGGTCTGAGAAGCTGCCGCTGAACTTCAAGAAATTCGCGGCGAAAGTGTCCATCGACACCTCTTCCGTACAGTACGAAAACGACGACCTGATGCGTCCTGACTTCAACAACGATGACTACGCCATCGCCTGTTGCGTCAGCCCGATGATCGTCGGTAAGCAAATGCAGTTCTTCGGCGCCCGCGCCAACCTGGCGAAAACCATGCTGTACGCCATCAACGGCGGCGTTGACGAAAAACTGAAAATGCAGGTCGGCCCGAAAGAAGCGCCGATGATGGACGAAGTGCTGGACTATGACAAAGTCATGGCGCGCATGGACCACTTTATGGATTGGCTGGCCAAGCAGTACGTGACCGCGCTGAACATCATTCACTACATGCACGACAAGTACAGCTACGAAGCTGCGCTGATGGCGCTGCATGACCGTGACGTTTATCGCACCATGGCTTGCGGCATCGCCGGTCTGTCCGTGGCGGCCGACTCCCTGTCCGCCATCAAGTACGCGAAAGTCACCACCATTCGCGACGAAGACGGCCTGGCTATCGACTTCAAAGTGGAAGGCGAGTATCCGCAGTTCGGTAACAACGACGCCCGCGTCGATGACATCGCCTGCGACCTGGTTGAGCGTTTCATGAAGAAAATTCAGAAACTGCGCACCTACCGCAACGCGGTACCGACCCAGTCCGTACTGACCATCACCTCCAACGTGGTGTACGGTAAGAAAACCGGTAACACCCCGGATGGCCGCCGCGCCGGCGCACCATTCGGCCCAGGTGCCAACCCGATGCACGGCCGTGACCAGAAAGGCGCAGTCGCCTCCCTGACCTCGGTAGCCAAACTGCCGTTTGCCTACGCGAAAGACGGGATCTCCTACACCTTCTCCATCGTGCCTAACGCGCTGGGTAAAGACGACGACGTGCGTAAAGCCAACCTGGCGGGCCTGATGGATGGTTACTTCCACCATGAAGCCTCCATCGAGGGCGGTCAGCATCTGAACGTCAACGTAATGAACCGCGAAATGCTGCTGGACGCGATGGAAAACCCTGAGAAATACCCTCAGCTGACCATCCGCGTCTCCGGTTACGCCGTGCGCTTCAACTCGCTGACCAAAGAGCAACAGCAGGACGTCATTACTCGTACCTTCACTCAAACGATGTAATGCGCCAGCCGGGCGGGAAACCGCTCGGTAGCAACGTCAGGGCCGGTTCTGCCGGCCCTTTTCTCCCACCGCTCTCCCCTGACTCTGTACGAGTCTGTTTTGCCGGACATCTATACTGAATGGATAGCCGGCAAAACAGTTATCCGGCAACTGACCGGCCGACAGGCATCATTACCCCCGGTGGCGGGCTCACTCCGCCACTGCATCGCAGATACCTGGCCGGCGGCCACGCGCCTATTTTTAGACTGCGTTTGACAGTCAATATTGGAGAAAACCCCGCAATGTCAGTAACTGGTCGCATCCACTCCTTCGAATCCTGCGGCACCGTCGACGGGCCAGGGATCCGCTTTATCGTCTTCTTCCAGGGCTGCCTGATGCGCTGCCTCTATTGCCATAACCGCGACACCTGGGATACCCACGGCGGCAAAGAAGTGACCGTCGAAGAGCTGATGAAAGACGCGGTGGCCTACCGCCACTTCATGAACGCTTCCGGCGGCGGCGTGACCGCATCCGGCGGCGAAGCGATCCTGCAGGCTGAATTCGTGCGCGACTGGTTCCGCGCCTGCCACGCCGAAGGCATCAATACCTGTCTGGATACCAACGGCTTCGTGCGCCGCTACGATCCGGTGATCGACGAGCTGCTGGACACTACCGATCTGGTGATGCTGGATCTGAAACAGATGAACGATGAGATCCACCAGAATCTGGTCGGCGTTTCCAACCATCGCACGCTGGAATTCGCCCGCTACCTGGCGAAACGCAACCAGCGCACCTGGATCCGTTACGTGGTGGTGCCGGGTTGGTCAGACGACGATAAATCGGCGCACCTGCTGGGCGAGTTCACCAAAGACATGACCAACATCGAGAAAATCGAGCTGCTGCCTTACCACGAGCTGGGCAAGCACAAATGGATAGCGATGGGGGAAGAGTACAAACTGGACGGCGTGCATCCGCCGAAGGCCGAGACCATGGACCGCGTCAAAGGCATCCTGGAAAGCTACGGCCACAAAGTGATTTACTGATTGGCGCAGCGCCAAAGAAAAACCGGCTCATAGCCGGTTTTTTTATGCTCAGGCGGCGGCGAACGGCGTGTGATGGTGATCCGGCTTCTGCTTCTTCAGCAGCATCAGCAGGTAAACCAGCGCCACGGCGGCGATCATCACGAACAGCACGCGGTCAGAGTAGTTCTGCATCAGCAGCGCCGTCATCGACGGACCCAGTAGGCTGCCGATGGTGTAGCTCATCAACAGCGCCTGATTCATCGCCACCAGTTCGTGCGGCATTGCCTTCTCACAGGCCCAGGACATCGCCACCGGATACAGGGTAAAGCCGGCGCAGCCGAGGATGAACAGTGAAGGCGCCATGGCGTAGTTGCCGAGCATCGCCACGCTGGCGAGGATCACCACGAACACCTGAATACGCAGCACCAGCAGGCGCCCGTAACGATCGGCCAGGCGTCCGACCGGCCATTGGCCGACGATGCCGGAGCTGACCAGCAGCGCCATCCAGTAGCCAACGTTGGCGTCGCTCATGCCCTGATGGGAGAGATACAGCGGCATCAGGCCGTACAGCGAACCGAGCACGATGCCGGAGATGATGCAGCCGTTGATGCCGAGGCGCGCGCTGCGGCGTCTCAACATTGTCCACACCGCCGCCTGCTGCGGCTCGTCTTCATGGCGGTTGACCCGCGCGAACAGCATCGGCAGCATGGCGCTGATCACAATCGCGGTCACCCACGGCACCACGTGCAGCAATTCGGTCGAGGTCATGCTCAACAGCAATTGGCCGGTCACCGTACCGAGGTAATAGACAATCATATAGGCCGCCAGCAGCTGGCCGCGGTTGCTGAGATTGCCGCTGCGCAGCAGCGCGCTTTCCACAATCACCCAGATCCAGGCGCAACCGACGCCGGCGAAGAAGCGCCAGCCCAGCCAGCTCCAGAAATCGATCGACAGCACCATACCGGCGGTCGCGGCGGCGAACAACAAACAGGAGAGATGGTAGCTGCGGGTGAAGCCGACGCGCTGGATCAGTTTACCCGCCACCAACGTGCCCAACAGGTTGCCGCTGAAATAGGAGGAGCTGACCATTCCCACTTGCCAGGTCGACAGCTGAGCATGGGTTAACCAAAGAGGCACTAACGTATTCAAAACGGCAATGGATACCGTGAGCAACAACAGGCCGCAGAGCAACAGGAGCACTGGGCGGGAGTATGCGGACATAGTGAAATTGTGACCGAACGCGCAATGAGAGTGCGCGCATCATGCCACTGGCGATAAAAAAGTCAATCGCCTCTTATCATTCCAGCGCACGATTTGTTTCCGACCAAACGACCGAAAAAGCGTTATGCTCAGCGCAGAGCGGATTTGACGACGGAGAAGCGAGATGAGTCAGGCAAATAATGCGGCGGTCGAGACCTTGCTGGCGGACATCGGCAGCACGCACGGCGAGCTGCTGGAGATCGTACAACAGGTGCGCCGGATCGCCACGGCGAGCGGCAGTGGCGTCAGCGAATCGGTCAAATACGGCGGCATCATGTTCTCGCATACTCAATTTTTCTGCGGCGTTTTCGCCTACCGCAATCACGTCACGGTGGAATTCGGCCAAGGGCACCGACTGGAAGATCGCTATCAGCAACTTGAAGGCAACGGCCAATATCGGCGGCACATCAAGCTTCACTCGCCCGCCGAAGTGAAAAGCAAGCACCTGGCGGACTACATTAAACAAGCCTACGCGCTGGCGAAAGGCTGAATTCTCGACATAAAAAAAGCGCCCGCAGGCGCTTTTTTCTAGTGATTGGCTGTTCAGCCGATATATTCCAGGCCGCCCATATAAGGACGCAGCACTTCAGGCACCTGAATGCGACCGTCGGCCTGCTGGTAGTTTTCCAGCACCGCCACCAGTGTACGGCCGACCGCCAGGCCGGAGCCGTTCAGCGTGTGAACCAGACGCGGTTTCTTGTCGGCCTTGCTGCGGCAGCGCGCCTGCATGCGACGCGCCTGGAAGTCCCACATGTTAGAGCAGGACGAGATCTCGCGGTAGGTATCCTGCGCCGGCAGCCACACTTCCAGATCGTAAGTCTTGCACGCGCCGAAGCCCATGTCGCCGGTGCACAGCAGCACCTTGCGGTAAGGCAAGTTCAGCAACTGCAGCACTTTTTCCGCGTGGCCGGTCAGCTCTTCCAGGGCATCCATCGAATCTTCCGGACGGACGATCTGCACCATTTCAACCTTGTCGAACTGGTGCATGCGGATCAAACCACGGGTGTCGCGGCCGTAAGAACCGGCTTCCGCACGGAAGCATGGCGTGTGTGCGGTCATCTTCAGCGGCAGAGTTTCCTCTTCCACGATCTCGTCGCGCACCAGGTTGGTCAGCGGCACTTCCGCCGTTGGGATCAGCGCGTAGTTACTGCTGTCGGCTTCTTCTTCCAGCGGGCGGGTATGGAACAGATCTTCGCCGAACTTCGGCAGCTGGCCGGTGCCGTACAGCGTGGCGTGGTTGACCAGATAAGGCACGTAGGCCTCCAGATAGCCATGCTGCTCGGTGTGCAGATCCAGCATGAACTGGGACAGCGCGCGGTGCATGCGGGCGATTTGCCCTTTCATCACCACGAAACGCGAACCGGTCAGCTTAACTGCGGCGGCAAAATCCAGCCCGCCGGCCATTTCGCCCAGATCGACGTGATCGCGCACCGCGAAGTCGTACTGGCGCGGTTCGCCCCAGCGGGTGACTTCCAGGTTTTCGCTGTCGTCTTTACCATCCGGCACCGCGTCGTCCGGCAGGTTAGGCAGCGTCAGGGCGTAATCGCGGATCTCGCTTTGCAGCGCATCCAGCGCCGCCTTGGCGGCATCCAGCTTGTCACCCAGCTCGTTCACTTCGCGACGCAGCGGCTCGATGTCTTCCCCACGCGCTTTGGCCGCACCGATGGATTTCGATCGGGAGTTGCGTTCCGCTTGCAGCGTTTCAGTTTCTACCTGCAGAACTTTGCGGCGTTCTTCCTGCGAACGCAGCAGATCCAGATCGAGTTTAAAACCTCGGCGAGCCAGTTTGACGGCGACTGCGTCTAGCTCATTACGCAGCAGATTGGGATCGAGCATGCTAATCCTGTGCTTGTTGTTATTGAAAGAAGTGTTGTTGTTCTATGCGGCTGATTTATAGCCGCATAAAAGAAGAGTGATACCCGCTAACCTTACCGCAACGGCCACGCTAGCGGTAGCGTTTTGTCGGGCTATTTTGATCCTGCTCAGCCAGCCATGCCAACTTTTCGCCGATTTTCCCTTCCAGCCCGCGCGAGGTCGGTTGGTAGTAGCGCGTATGGGCCATTTCGGGCGGGAAGTAGTTCTCGCCGGCGGCGTAGGCGTTGGGTTCATCGTGGGCGTAACGGTACTCCGCCCCCAGCCCCATCTCCTTCATCAGCTTGGTCGGCGCGTTGCGCAAATGCTCCGGCACGTCATAATCGGCCTGCTCCCTGGCGTCGCGCATGGCGGCCTTGAACGCGGTGTAAACCGCGTTGCTCTTCGGCGCGCAGGCCAGGTAAACAATCGCCTGCGCGATGGCGCGCTCGCCCTCCGCCGGCCCCACGCGGGTGAAGCAATCCCAGGCGGCGATCGCCACCTGCATGCCGCGCGGATCGGCGTTGCCCACGTCTTCAGAGGCGATCGCCAACAGACGGCGCGCCACATAGAGCGGATCGCCGCCGGCGGTAATGATGCGCGCATACCAATACAGCGCGGCGTCCGGCGCCGAACCGCGCACCGATTTATGCAGCGCGGAAATCAGGTCGTAATAACGGTCGCCCTTGTTGTCGAAGCGCGCGCTGCGCTCGCCCGACACCTCTTTCAGCAGCTGCGGCGTCAGCACCCGCACGCCTTTGGCGTCGAGCTCCGCCATGTCCGCCATCATTTCCAGGCTGTTCAGCGCCCGGCGCGCATCGCCCCCCACCAGCTCCGACAGCAGGCGGCGCGTTTCCGCCGGCAGCTCGACGTTCTGGCCGCCAAAGCCGCGCGCCTTGTCGTTCATCGCCTGATCCAGCACCTGGCCGATATCTTCGGCGGTCAGCGCCTTAAGCAGATACACGCGGGCGCGCGACAGCAGCGCCGAGTTCAATTCGAACGACGGGTTTTCGGTAGTGGCGCCGATAAAGGTGATGGTGCCGTCTTCAATGTGCGGCAGGAATGCGTCCTGCTGACTTTTGTTGAAGCGGTGCACTTCATCGACGAACAGAATAGTGCGGCGGCCGGCGTCGCGGTTTTGCCGCGCCCGTTCGATCGCCTCGCGGATCTCCTTGATGCCGGAGGTCACGGCGGAGATCCGTTCGACATCCGCCTGACCATAACGGCCGATCAGCTCTGCCAGCGTCGTCTTCCCGGTGCCCGGCGGCCCCCATAAAATCATCGAGTGCAACTGCCCGGCCTCGATGGCGCGCGGCAGCGGCTTGCCGGCGGCCAGCAGATGCTGCTGGCCGATATACTGCGCCAGCGTGGTCGGCCGCATGCGCGCGGCCAACGGCTGGAACTCGTTCTGGGAAAAATCGAGCGACAGATTATTACTCACTTGCACCTCACTGGCGCTGGTCGTCCAGCGTCACCCCCTTCGGCGGGGTAAATTTGAATTTGGCCGGATCGGCGGCAACGTTCTGCTGGCTTTTCAGCGTATAAGCGCTGCGCTGGCCGTCCTGCTCCACCGCGGCGAAGCTGCGGATGGTGCCGCTGTTGGTCACGCTGATGGCGAATTGCTTCAGGTTGCCGCTGGCGGATTTTGGCGTTAATTCGAAATCATCGCCCTTTTGCTTCACGTTGTACTGTTTCCAGTCGCTGGCATTATTGCGGGTGATCAGCATAAACGGCGTATTGCCGGTGGCGTTCTTCAACCAGGTCGCCGTCACCTGCTCGACGAACGGGTTGTAAAACCACAGGGTTTGGCCATCGGAGACCAGCACGCTCTCATCGGGTGAGGTCATGTGCCAGTTGAACAGGTTCGGCCGCTTCACCCACAGCTCGCCTTCACCCTGTTGCACCGCGGCGCCTTCGGCGCTGGTCACGGTTTGCGAGAAGCTGGCGTGGAAACTGTTCACCTTCGCCAGGCGACTTTGCAGATCCTGTGCGGCGTCGGCCAGCACGGAGGTAGAAGCGAATCCCGAAAGCAGACAGCAGGCAACTAACAGTTTTTTCATTATTCCAGATACCTTATGAAATGCGTTAACCGCAGGGCGACGCCGTGCGGGTCAATCAACCCTTTACTCCCGTTACTTTACCTGAAGCCGGCGATCGGCCGGTAGGCCAATGTTCCGAGAAGAAACGGGTTTACGCTTCTTTGCACAAGGGCCGCTTAAGCGGCCCTTTCTTATTGAATTGCAACGGCTAAACCATCAGTCATGCCGCGGCGGCGCCAGCACCTCGCGGTTGCCGTTATGCCCCTGCTCACTGACGATGCCCTGCGCCTCCATCTGTTCGATGATGCGCGCCGCGCGGTTGTAGCCGATACGGAACTGGCGCTGTACGCCGGAGATGGAGGCGCGGCGTTTATCCACCACGAAATCCACCGCCTGGTCAAACAGCGGATCCAGCTCTTCGTCACCGTCCATGCCGCCGCCGGCACCGCCCTCGCCGTCTTCACCGCCGCTGAGAATGCCCTCTTTATATTGGGGCCGCTCGCGCGCTTTCCAATCCTTGACCACCGCATGCACTTCCTGATCGCGCACGAATGCGCCATGTACGCGCACCGGGATCGAGGAGTTCGGCGCCAGATAAAGCATATCACCCATGCCCAGCAAGGACTCGGCGCCCCCCTGATCGAGGATGGTGCGAGAGTCGATCTTGCTCGACACGGTAAAGGCGATACGCGTCGGGATGTTGGCCTTGATCAGGCCGGTGATCACATCCACCGACGGACGCTGGGTCGCCAGCACCAGGTGGATACCCGCCGCACGCGCTTTCTGCGCCAGGCGAGCGATCAACTCTTCGACCTTCTTGCCCACCGTCATGATCAGATCGGCGAATTCGTCGACCATCACCACGATGTACGGCTCTTTCTCCAGCACCGGCGGCGTGATGTCCATGCTGTCGGTCGGCTTCCAGAATGGATCCGGGATCGGACGCCCCATCGCTTCGGCCTGATCGACGCGCTCGTTGTAGCCGGCCAGGTTACGCACGCCCAGAGCTGACATCAGCTTGTAGCGGCGTTCCATTTCACCCACGCACCAGCGCAGCGCGTTGGCGGCGTCTTTCATGTCGGTAACCACGTCGGTCAACAGGTGTGGAATGCCTTCGTAAACCGACAGCTCCAGCATTTTCGGGTCGATCATGATAAAGCGCACTTCTTTCGGCGTGGCCTTATACAAGATGCTCAGGATCATGGCGTTGACCCCGACCGACTTACCGGAACCGGTGGTACCGGCGACCAGCAAGTGCGGCATTTTGCCCAGATCGGCCACTACCGGTTCGCCGGAGATGTCTTTACCCAATACGATGGACAGCGGCGACGGATTGTCACGGAAAGCCGGGCAATCCAGCACTTCGCGCAGATACACCGTTTGCCGTTTGGCGTTCGGCAGCTCCAGGCCGACATAAGGCTTGCCGGGGATGACTTCCACCACGCGCACCGCCGAAGTCGACAGCGAGCGCGCCAGATCGCGCGACAGGTTGGAAATGCGCGCCGCTTTAACGCCCGGCGCCAGATCCAGCTCGAAGCGGGTGATGACCGGCCCCGGCAGGATGTCCACCACGTCGGCTTTCACGCGGTAATCAGCCAGGCTGGCCTCCACCAGGCGCGCCTTCTGTTCCAGCGCGAAGGAATCGACCGGCTCCACCTCTTTCGGCGCTTCGGTCAACAGATCCAGCGTCGGCAGCGGCGTGGTCGGCTTCTGCAGCGGCTGATCGTTGCGCATCAGGAACGGGTGAATCAGGCTGTCCATCGCCGGATGTTGCTCGGCCTGAGCTTGCTGAGGCTGCTGCTGCGCCGGTTGCTGCGGCTGCTGATATTGCGGCTGCGACGGCTGTTGATACTGCTGTTGCTGCGGCTGCTGGTATTGCTGCGGCGGCTGTTGGTATTGTTGAGGCGGCTGATGCGATTGCTGAGGTTGAGCCGCAGGCGCCACAGGCTCAAACTGACCGAACGGCACATCGTCCTCCTGCTCGCTTTGCTGTTCAATGCGCTCTTCAAGCTGCGGGGACAGCGTGAACATTGGCTCGCTCGGGCCATCGTCCACCAGATCCGCCATCGGCGAGAAGCTGAAAGCATTGCGGGTATCGATCGGGCTGGTGGCCGGTGCCTGCGGAGCAGGTGCTTGCTGGCCGTAGCGCGCCTGCTGCTGCTCGGCGAACGCCTGGCGCAGCGCTGCCTCTTGCTGCGCCTCTTCGTCGTCCTGTTGATAGCCTTCGCCGTAGCGTTGGTGCTGCTGCTCGGCAAACGCCTTGCTCAGCTCGGCTTCCTGCAATGCGCTCTCGTCATCTTGTTCCTCAGGCGCGTAACTTTCGCCATAGCGCTGGCTCTGCTGCTCGGCAAACGCCTGACGCAGCGCGGCTTCCTGCAGCGCCTCTTCTTCTTGCGGGTTCACCGTCGCCGGCTGCTGAGGCTCCGCCTCTGTCTGGCGCTGCTCCTGTTCGGCCGCACGCTGCGAAGGTAGCTTGATGCCGTAGGAAGCCAGTTCGCGACGGGTCGGGATGCGCACCGGATTCGGCCGCGGCAGTTCAGGGCCGATGCCCTGCTTAACCTGCGGATTGCCGTCGCTGGTCGCCGTAAAGGCCGGCATAAAGGTCGCCGCCGCGGCACCAGCAGCAGCAGCGGCTGCCGCCGTATCCGGCTGCGGTTTGGCGCCGGTGGCGCTGAAACCGCTCGAATTGCCGATGTCGACGCTGTCACGCTGTGCGGCGGTAAAATCAAAGGGAGAACGCGCCGGCGGCTGCGGTGCGGCCGGCTCTTGCCAGTTGCCGAGGCGCGGCTCATCGTCATCCTGATAAGGATCGACAGGACGCGTCGCCTTAGGCGCGGGCGTTTCCTCCGGGATCTCGAAGGAATACAGCGGCGGCGTAGCGTCTTGCGCCGGGGCGCTCACCGGGTGCTGATTGACAGAGGCCGGCGCGGCCGGCGCCACCGTCACCGACGGCGCCTGTGTGGCGATCGGCGCTGCAACGGGCTCGTGGATCTCTGCCTTCACCGCCGGTGCAGGCGAAGCCGCCGGCGCGATGGATGCGGCTTCTGCTTCAAGCTCGCCATCGTCGGCGCGCAGGCCGCTGAGCAACGGATCGGCGGCGTCTTCCGCCGCCGCTTTGGCGCTTTCGGTGACCGAAGGCGCGGAGAACAGCACGTCGTCATCGGCGGCCGCGGCTCCGGCGGCGGTCGCGGCAACCGCTGCGGCGGCGCCCTTCTCTGCCTGCTCAGGTTCGTCGTCGACGTAACGCTCGTCATCCTCAAAATAGCGCTCTTCGCGACGTGAGCGATTGGTCATCACCGTCGCGACGCCCAGCACCGCCCCGCCGATCTTCTCGGCGATCACCAGCCAGGACCAGCCGGTAAACAGCGTCAACCCCGCCGCCCATACGCACAGCAGCGCCAGCGTAGCGCCGATGCCGTTGAACCACGGCAACATGGCGTTGCTCAGCAGGCTGCCGATCACGCCGCCGGAAGCGAAGTAATAGAGATCGTCGACGTTCAGCGCCGCCAGCCCGCAGGAGGTGAGCACTAACGCCAGGGTGCCGATCAGGCGCAGGGAAAGCGCGAAATAGTCGATGTAGTCTCTGTTGCTGCGTTGGCGATAAGCCGCCCAGCACAGGACCAGCATGATCGGCGGTATCGCGTAGGCGAGCACCCCGAAGGTGAAGAACAGCGTATCGGCCAACCAGGCCCCGACACCGCCGCCCAGATTGTGAATCGGCTCATGCCACGCGGTCTGCGACCAGCTTGGGTCAGACGGATTGAAACTGACCAACGCAGCCATGAGGTAAACGGCAAAAATCGCTACCACGATAAGCACAGCTTCCAGCAAACGCCGGCCACTGCTGAGTCTTTTCAGGGTAACTTCTTTATCTTCTGTATATTCCTGGCTCAAGAAAGGCTCTCCAGGTTCCTGTTAGCTGACATAGCAACAGCGCCGAGAAACTGCCCCGGCGCCGAAACTGTATGAATAAACAGGAGTGTAACCAATTTAATCAGGTTTTGCACCTGCACCTTACCGTGTTTTGATAACCAGACGGTTACTCTGTTTCACTTCTTCCATCACTACGTAGGTACGGGTGTCGTTAACCCCCGGCAAACGCAGCAAGGTTTCGCCCAGCAATTTGCGGTAAGCCGACATGTCCGGTACGCGGGTTTTCAACAGGTAGTCGAAATCGCCGGAAACCAGATGACACTCCTGAATCTCTTCAAGCTTCTGCACTGCCGAGTTGAATTGCTCAAACACATCCGGCGCGCCGCGGTTCAGCGTGATCTCCACGAAAACCAGCAGGGACGCATCCAGATAATGCGGGTTAAGCAATGCGGTATAGCCATGAATGAAACCCTGGCGCTCGAGACGGCGCACGCGTTCCAAACATGGTGTCGGGGATAACCCCACGCGCTTCGAAAGCTCGACGTTCGAAATACGCCCATCCTTCTGCAGCTCATTCAGGATGTTGCGGTCGATACGGTCAAGATCTTTACCCGGGCGTTTCTTGTTGTCTGCCATTATTATTGTCTCTCTTATTTTCTTCCGTGCACTTGCCACACCCTAGCCAACGTCAATGTGTAAGGGTTCGTTCCAAGCGAAGACCCGATGCCTGTCATATGCTTCTTCACTACCATCATTCCACGCCGCACAGCCTGTCTGTCCAACTCCGCGCGATGCAGGTAACGACGTTTAGGTCGAGAAAAAATCAGCAAACGCTTGCGCGCTCTGCTCCGCACACCCATCGCGCATTGCCGCCTCGCGGTGCAAATACGTACGATTTGCTGGTGTTACGGGGATAATTTCTTCTTCCTATGATGTTTTCGCAAATGCGCAGCGGATTGTCAAAGTAAAAGAAGCAAAATCAGAACAACGTACCGTCACGAAAAGTCTGCATCCCATTTTTGGTTATGAATCGCTGGCAGATAAACCCCGGCGGGGAGCGGCTGAAGTCGCAGAATGCGCCGTTTTTGCGCGGTTGGCGATTCAGCGGCCGAATGCGGCTTTGATAAGGTAAATTTCTGCGTTCGGCGTACGATTTGCCGACAGCGGGTGCATTAATAGGCGACAACTATCATACAAATCGTTAACAACGTCGCCCGGCGCTTTTTTTACTGCGCCATTTTCCCTACAATCGGCTTCATTGTCCGCCATTGTGGAATAAAGAGGTTATTCATGGGCACGGCTAAACATAGCAAATTACTGATTCTGGGCTCCGGCCCGGCCGGTTACACCGCCGCCGTCTACGCGGCGCGCGCCAACCTGAATCCGGTGCTGATCACCGGTCTGGAGCAAGGCGGCCAGCTGACCACCACCACCGAAGTGGAAAACTGGCCGGGCGACGCCGAAGGCCTGACCGGCCCGGCGCTGATGGAGCGCATGCGCGAGCACGCGGAGAAGTTCCAGACTGAAATCGTCTTCGATCATATCAACAGCGTCGATCTGCAGCAGCGTCCGTTCCGCCTGTTCGGCGACAGCGGCGAATACAGCTGCGACGCGCTGATCATCGCGACCGGCGCCTCCGCCCGCTACCTTGGCCTGCCTTCCGAAGACGCCTTCAAGGGCAAAGGCGTTTCCGCCTGCGCGACCTGCGACGGTTTCTTCTACCGCAACCAGAAAGTCGCGGTGGTCGGCGGCGGCAACACCGCCGTTGAAGAGGCGCTGTACCTGTCCAACATCGCCGCCGAGGTTCACCTGATCCACCGTCGCGACAGCTTCCGCTCGGAGAAGATCCTGATCGACCGGCTGATGGAAAAAGTGAAAAGCGGCAACATCGTGCTGCACACCGACCATACGCTGGACGAAGTGCTGGGCGATGAAATGGGCGTGACCGGCGTGCGCATCCGCAGCACCAAAGCGGAAAACGAAACCCGTGAACTGGAACTGGCCGGCGTGTTCATCGCTATCGGCCACAGCCCGAACACCGGCATCTTCGGCGGCCAGCTGGAGCTGGAAAACGGCTACATCAAGGTACAGTCCGGCATTCACGGCAATGCGACCCAAACCACTATCCCCGGCGTCTTCGCCGCAGGCGACGTGATGGATCACGTCTACCGCCAGGCGATCACTTCCGCCGGCACCGGCTGTATGGCGGCGCTGGACGCAGAACGTTACCTGGACGGCATCGCCGGCGCGGAAGTCTGCTAAGACGTTTTCATCATCGGCAAAAAGCGGCTCTCGAGCCGCTTTTTTTGTTTCTGGGTTTAGCAATCTCTCCTTCCCATCTGTTATAGCCATATTTGCCCGCTTTATTCTTTTCAGTCTGCCGGGTGACGAGGTAACATAAGGCCTCGCTTGTTTGTCGCCGATTGCGCCAAACACTATTATTTAACAGTACGTTAACCCAGCCCATAACAAACGGGCGCCGGCGACGCAGACGCATATCTGATGAAAAAAACCAGACAGCAACAGTTAACCCGTTGGCTTAAAACCCAGAGTTCGTTAGCGCAGCGTTGGCTGCGCCTTTCCATGCTGTTGGGGCTGTTCAGCGGCCTGCTGATCGTGGCGCAGGCGTGGCTGCTGGCCAGCCTGCTGCACGCCCTGATCATCGAGCACATCCCGCGCGAACAGCTGATCCCTTCGTTTATCTGGCTGATCGTCGCGTTCGCATTGCGGGCGCTGTTGAGCTGGCTGCGGGAGCGGGTCGGTTTCCAGTGTGGCCAGGTGATCCGTCAGCGCATGCGCCAGCAGGTGCTGGATAAGCTGCAGCAGCTCGGCCCGGCCTGGATCCAGGGCAAACCGGCGGGCAGTTGGGCCAGCATCATCGTCGAGCAGATCGAGGATATGCAGGACTATTACTCGCGCTATCTGCCGCAGATGTATCTGGCGGTCTTCATCCCGCTGCTGATCCTGATCGCCGTTTTCCCGATCAATTGGGCCGCCGGTTTGATTCTGTTGGCGACCGCGCCGCTGATCCCGCTGTTCATGGCGCTGGTCGGTATGGGAGCCGCCGACGCCAACCGCCGCAACTTCGTGGCACTGGCGCGATTGAGCGGCAACTTCCTCGACCGCCTGCGCGGCCTGGACACCCTGCGGTTGTTCGACCGCGCGCAGGCCGAAACCGCGCAAATCGCCAAATCCTCCGAAGACTTCCGCAGCCGCACCATGGAAGTGCTGCGCATGGCCTTCCTTTCTTCCGGCGTACTGGAGTTCTTCGCCTCGATTTCCATCGCCGTGGTGGCGGTGTACTTCGGCTTTTCCTACCTCGGCGAACTCAATTTCGGCAGCTACGGCCTCGGCGTAACGCTGTTTTCCGGTTTTCTGGTGCTGATTCTGGCGCCGGAGTTTTTCCAACCGCTGCGTGATCTCGGCACCTTCTACCATGCCAAAGCACAGGCGGTCGGCGCGGCGGAGGCGCTGGAAACCTTCCTCAGCGCCGAAGGCGAGCAGATGGGCAACGGCACGCGGCAGCTGCCCGCCGATCAGCCGCTGACGTTGCAGGCGAACGCGTTGGAAATCCTGTCGCCGAACGGCGTGCTGCTGGC
Source organism: Serratia sp. LSHTC3 (assembly GCF_057197125.1). NCBI lineage: Bacteria > Pseudomonadati > Pseudomonadota > Gammaproteobacteria > Enterobacterales > Yersiniaceae > Serratia > Serratia sp. LSHTC3. Next base: position 449,239 of record NZ_JBXUNP010000002.1, on the reverse strand, counting down.
CGGGCCGCTGAGTTTCACCCTGCAACCGCAGCAGCGCGTGGCGCTGGTCGGGCTGAGCGGCGCCGGTAAAAGTTCGCTGCTCAATCTGCTGCTCGGCTTCCTGCCCTACCGTGGGTCGTTGACCGTCAACGGCGTCGAGCTGCGTGAACTGTCCGCAGAAAACTGGCGTCAACAGCTCAGCTGGGTCGGGCAGAACCCGCACCTGCCGGCGCAAACCTTGCGCGCCAATATCCTGTTGGGCTGCCCACAGGCCGACGAAGCGCAGCTGCAGCAGGCGGTGGAACACGCCTACGTCAGCGAACTGTTGCCCTATCTGCCACAGGGGCTCGACACCGAAGTGGGCGACAACGCCGCCCGCCTGTCGGTCGGCCAGGCGCAGCGCGTGGCGGTCGCCCGGGCGCTGATCGGCCCGCGCCGCCTGCTGCTGCTGGATGAACCGGCCGCCAGCCTCGATGCCCATAGCGAACAACGGGTGATGCAGGCGTTGAATGCCGCTTCGCATCAGCAAACCACCCTGCTGGTGACGCACCAGTTGGAAGATACCGAAGACTACAATCAGATTTGGGTGATGGATAACGGGCGCATCGTGCAACAGGGCGATTACGCCACCCTCAGCGCCCAGCCGGGCCAGTTCGCCACGCTGATCGCCCATCGCCGCGGGGAGCTTTAATCATGCGCGTTTTGCTGCCGTTTTTGGCGTTGTATCGCCGCCATAGCCTGCTGATTAGCCTGGGCATCCTTTTGGCGATCGTCACCCTGCTGGCCAGCATCGGCCTGCTGGCGCTCTCCGGCTGGTTCCTGGCCGCCTCTTCGCTGGCCGGATTGGCGGGCCTGCTGACCTTCAACTATATGCTGCCGGCCGCCGGCGTGCGCGGCGCGGCGATCTTCCGCACCGCCGGGCGCTACGCCGAGCGCGTGGTCAGCCACGACGCCACCTTCCGCGTGCTGTCGCACCTGCGGGTGTTCACCTTCAGCAAGATCCTGCCGCTGACGCCGGGCGGCATCGCCCGTTTCCGCCAGGCCGACCTGCTCAATCGCCTGGTGGCGGACGTGGACACGCTGGATCACCTTTATCTGCGGGTGATCTCGCCGCTGGTAGGCGCGGCGGCGGTGATCCTGGTGGTCACCTACGGCCTGAGCTGGCTGGATCCTGCGCTTGCCCTGACGCTTGGCGGCATTCTGTTGCTGCTGTTGCTGCTGGTGCCGCCGGTGTTCTATCGCGCCGGCAAACCGATCGGCGGGCAACTCACCGCCCTGCGCGGCCAATACCGCACCGACCTGACCGCCTGGCTGCAGGGGCAGGCGGAGCTGGTGGTGTTCGGCGCCGTCAACGACTTCCGCCAGACGCTGAACGCCACCGAACAGCTGTGGCAACGCCGCCAGTGGCAGCAAGCCTCGCTGAGCGGCAAGGCGCAGGCGCTGATGATCCTCGCCAGCGGGCTGACGGTGACACTGCTGCTGTGGCTGACCGCCGCCGGCATCGGCGGCGATACCCAACCCGGCGCGCTGATCGCGCTGTTTGTCTTCGCCGCGCTGGCGTCGTTCGAAGCGCTGATGCCGGTGGCCGGCGCCTTCCAGCACCTCGGCCAGGTGATCGCCTCCGCCACGCGGGTCAAACAGATCATCGATCGCCAACCGGAAGTCTCCTTCCCGGCCGTCGGCCCGGCCGCCGCCGACCGGGCTCAGCTTAGCCTGCGGCAGTTGAGCTTCACCTACCCCGATCAGCCGCAGCCGGTGCTGCGCGACGTCACGCTCGAGGTGGCAGCCGGCGAACACATCGCCTTGCTCGGCCGCACCGGCTGCGGCAAGTCCACCCTGCTGCAGCTGCTGACCCGTGCCTGGCGCACCGACGGCGGAAAAATTCTGCTCAACGGCGAACCGCTGGAAGATTATGATGAAACCACGCTGCGTCGAATGACCACGGTCGTCAGCCAGCGAGTGCATATCTTCAGCGATACGCTGCGGGAAAACCTGCGGCTGGCCGCACCGGCTGCCGGCGACGCTCGCCTGAGCGAGGTGTTGCAGCAGGTGGGGCTCGGCAAATTGCTGGACAGCGACGGCGGGCTGAACGCCTGGCTGGGGGAAGGCGGCCGGCAGCTGTCCGGCGGCGAAATGCGCCGGCTGGGCATCGCCCGCGCGCTGCTGCACCCTGCCCCGCTGCTGTTGCTTGACGAACCCACCGAAGGGCTGGACGCCGAGACCGAGCAGCAGATCCTGGCGCTGCTGCGCCGGCATTGTCAGGGCAAGACGTTGATCCTGGTGACGCACCGCCTGTACGGCCTGGAGCATCTCGATCGCATTTGCGTAATGGATGACGGCCAAATTGTCGAACAGGGCGATCACGCCGCCCTAATGCGCCAGCAGGGCCGCTATGCCCGCTTTCGCAACCGTATCAGCAACCTGGCGCCGTAATCGGCCCGTAGAGGACGCAGAAACCCTGTATGCGCATCGTTAAGCTTTCCCCTCAGTCGCTGGCGTTTCCCTCGCCTGAGGGCGCCCTGCGCGATCCCAACGGCCTGCTGGCGATCGGCGGCGACCTGACGGCGCCACGGCTGCTGGCAGCCTACGAGCGCGGCATCTTCCCCTGGTACTCGCCGGGGGAAGCGATTCTGTGGTGGTCACCCGATCCGCGTGCGGTGCTGTTCCCGGCCGAGTTTCATCTCAACCGCAGCCTGAAACGCTTTCTGCGCCACGATCCGTTTCGCATCACGCTTAATCACGACTTCGCCTCAGTGATCGCCGCCTGCGCCCACCGGCCGGATGAAGGCACCTGGATCGGCCCGGAGGTACAGCGCGCCTATCAACATCTTCATCGCCTCGGCTACGCGCACTCGGTGGAGGTATGGCAGGATGATCAACTGGTCGGCGGCATGTACGGCGTGGCGCAGGGCGCGTTATTCTGCGGCGAATCGATGTTCAGCCGCGTCACCAACGCCTCAAAATGCGCATTGATGGCCTTTTGCCGCCATTTTGCCGCTTATGGCGGGGAATTGATTGACTGCCAGGTGCTGAACGCTCACACTGCCCGCCTTGGCGCGCGTGAAATTCCGCGCCGTCAATTTTTGCAGCAGCTCAGCACCCTTCAACGGCGGCCTTTGGCACCGGCGTGCTGGGCGCCGCAAGTCATATCCCCACAGCCGGTTGAACCGCCCTGCCCAGCAAACTAATTGGTGGAAACGGTGCAATGTTCACCGACACATCTTTACATAATGGGGGTTTTTCGGCATTATCTTGCCGGTTAAAAACTAAGGTAGTTAGACCTAGAGGATTCGATGGCCAAAGAAGACAATATTGAAATGCAGGGCACCGTTCTTGATACGCTGCCGAACACCATGTTCCGCGTTGAATTGGAAAACGGGCACGTGGTAACCGCACACATCTCCGGTAAAATGCGTAAAAACTATATCCGCATCCTGACGGGCGACAAAGTCACTGTAGAGCTGACCCCGTACGACCTGAGCAAAGGCCGCATTGTCTTCCGTAGCCGTTAATCGGCTCACCGCGCGCCACACGCTGGCGGCATCGAGGATGTAATATCCCTCGGGAGCCCTTTCCGTTTACCCCCGCAGCGACGTTACACAACGGGTTGCAGGTGCGCAGGTAAACTGAGAGGGCTCACTCGTTTCTGCTGTACGGTGAATCTCACCCATAAAAAAAGCGATGCCGAAGCATCGCTTTTTCTTTGCCTGAAGGCGGCCTTAGTGCACCGCGCCCTCGTCCGCTTTGCGCTTGGCGGCGCTGAGGAAGTGGTAGGTCAGCTGTTTCTTGTCCTTGTCCAGCTCGACCTTCACGGAACCGCCGTCCACCAGCGAGCCGAACAGCAACTCGTTGGCCAACGGTTTCTTGAGGTTCTCCTGCATGACGCGCGCCATCGGACGAGCGCCCATCGCACGGTCGTAGCCCTTCACCGACAGCCAATCGCGCGCTTCGTCGCTCACCTCCAGCGAGACGCCCTTCGCATCCAGCTGCGCCTGCAGTTCGACGATAAACTTGTCGACCACCTGCTGGATCACCTCGGTAGACAGATGGTTGAACCAGATGATGTTATCCAGACGGTTGCGGAACTCCGGCGTAAACACCTTCTTGATCTCTTCCATCGCGTCGGTGCTGTTGTCCTGCTGCACCAGGCCGATCGACTTGCGTTCGGTTTCCCGCACCCCGGCGTTGGTGGTCATCACCAGGATCACATTGCGGAAATCCGCCTTGCGGCCGTTGTTGTCGGTCAGCGTGCCGTTGTCCATCACCTGCAGCAGCAGGTTGAACACGTCCGGGTGCGCCTTCTCGATCTCATCGAGCAGCACCACTGCATGCGGATGCTTGATCACCGCATCGGTCAGCAGCCCGCCCTGATCGTAACCGACGTAGCCCGGAGGCGCGCCGATCAGACGGCTGACGGTATGCCGCTCCATGTACTCGGACATGTCGAAACGCAGCAGCTCGATATCCATCGCCTTGGCCAACTGTACGGTGACCTCGGTTTTCCCGACCCCGGTCGGCCCGGCAAACAGGAAGGAACCGACCGGCTTGCGCTCGTGGCCCAGACCGGCACGGCTCATCTTGATCGCTTCGGTCAGCGCTTCGATCGCCTGATCCTGGCCGAATACCAGCATCTTCAAGCGATCGCCCAGATTTCTCAGCACGTCGCGATCGCTGGCCGACACGGTTTTCTCCGGGATGCGCGCAATGCGCGCCACCACGGACTCGATATCGGCCACGTTGACGGTTTTCTTGCGCTTGCTGGCCGGCATCAACCGGCTGCGGGCGCCCGCCTCGTCGATCACGTCGATCGCCTTGTCCGGCAGATGACGATCGTTGATGTATTTCACCGACAGCTCCACCGCGGCGCGGATCGCTTTGGCGGTATAACGCACGTCGTGGTGCGCTTCATACTTGGCCTTCAGGCCGTTGATGATCTGAACGGTCTCTTCCGCCGTCGGTTCGGTGATATCGATCTTCTGGAAGCGGCGCGCCAAAGCGCGATCCTTTTCGAAGATGTTGCTGAACTCCTGGTAGGTGGTCGAGCCGATTACCCGGATCTTGCCGCTCGACAGCAGCGGTTTGATCAGGTTGGCGGCATCCACTTGCCCACCGGAAGCCGCACCGGCGCCGATGATGGTGTGAATTTCATCGATGAACAGGATGCTGTTCTGATCCTGTTCCAGCTGTTTGAGCAGCGCCTTGAAGCGCTTCTCGAAGTCGCCGCGGTATTTGGTGCCGGCCAGCAGTGAACCGATATCCAGCGAATACAGCGTGCAGTCCGCCATCACTTCCGGCACGTCGCCCTGCACGATACGCCAGGCCAGGCCTTCGGCGATCGCGGTCTTGCCCACGCCGGATTCGCCGACCAGCAGCGGGTTGTTTTTACGACGGCGGCACAGCACCTGAATCGCGCGCTCCAGCTCACGATCGCGGCCGATCAACGGATCGATGCCGCCCACACGGGCCAACTGATTGAGGTTGGTGGTGAAGTTTTCCATACGGTCTTCCCCTCCGGACTGCTCTTCGTTCACCGGGTTTTCCGCATTCGGCGCTTGGCCCGGCTCGTCTTTACGCGTGCCATGTGAAATGAAGTTCACCACGTCGAGACGGCTGACGTCGTGCTTGCGCAGCAGATAGGCCGCCTGCGACTCCTGCTCGCTGAAGATGGCCACCAACACGTTGGCGCCGGAGACTTCGCTGCGGCCGGAAGATTGCACATGGAAGACCGCGCGCTGCAACACGCGCTGGAAGCTGAGCGTCGGCTGAGTGTCGCGCTCTTCTTCGCCGGCGGGCAGCGTCGGTGTGGTTTGTTCGATGAAGGCTTCCAGCTCCTGGCGCAACGCGGCCAGATCCACCGTACATGCCTCGAGCGCTTCTCGCGCGGCAGGGTTGCTCAGCAACGCCAGCAACAGGTGCTCCACGGTCATAAACTCGTGTCTGTGCTCACGCGCCCTGGCGAAAGCCATGTTGAGACTGAGTTCCAGTTCTTGATTGAGCATAAGCACCTCCCCAATAGATTGCCTTATTCAGGCTTTTTCCAGCGTACAAAGCAACGGATGCTCGTTCTCCCTTGCGTACCGGTTCACATGGACGACTTTGGTTTCCGCCACCTCGGCGGTGAAAACACCACAGATCGCCTTGCCTTGATAGTGGACCGTGAGCATCAGTTGCGTTGCGCGTTCAATATCATAAGAAAAGAACTTTTGCAGAACGTCAATCACAAATTCCATCGGTGTGTAATCGTCGTTGTTAAGTATAACTTTATACATAGACGGCGGTTTTACCGCATCGATTTGTTTTTCTTCGGCCAAGTGTTCAAAATTTAGCCAGTCGTTGTTATTGCCCATCGCTGCTCATCTTCTCTGCTCTGCCCTCTGATATGGGGACAGGTTTCGGTTATTCAAAGTGGGGATAGTTACTATTTTATCATCTTCGCCATCGTCCCGCCGCACTGTAACGTGCGCAAAAAAACGGGCCAATTGTGACTGAATCGTGGCAATAGCGTTACCTGCTTCAAACTTTGGTGAACTGCTCCCCGCCGACAAAAGCCGATCCCTTGACGCCCCGATCATTTGCTCTAGAGTGTAAATTCGTGGCTGGTGGTCTTTTAACCACCCCTTGTCCACCCTGCTACCCGCCCACGGCGGGTGCGAATTCAGTTATTCATCTCACTTAAAATAGCGTTGCGAGGGATGTAAAAGCATGGAGACGGGTACTGTTAAATGGTTTAACAACGCCAAAGGCTTTGGCTTCATCTGCCCAGCCGGCGGTGGCGAAGATATTTTCGCGCATTATTCCACCATCAAGATGGATGGTTACAGAACGTTGAAGGCAGGTCAGCAGGTCAGCTTCGACGTGCATCAAGGGCCAAAAGGGAACCATGCCAGTCTGATTGTGCCGGTGGAAAGCGAGGCGCTGTCCTGAACGCCTCCAGCAGCGTCGCGCTGCATTGACCCTGACTGCGATAAAAATGCCAGCCGCCGTGTGACTGGCATTTTTTATGCCTTTTACTTACTCGCGCGCCAGCGCATCGATCGGATTCAGCCGCGCGGCATTGCGCGCCGGCAGATAGCCGAACACCACGCCGATACCGGTGGAACAGAGGAACGCGCTCAGCAACGCCGCCGGCGGGAAGCTGATCTGCCAGCCCGGCAATACCAACTGCACCGCCAGGCCGATGGCGAACGACAGCGTAATCCCCAGCGCGCCCCCCACCAGGCAGACCAACACCGCCTCGATCAAGAACTGCTGCAACACGTCGCCGGAACGGGCGCCCACCGCCATGCGGATGCCGATCTCGCGCGTGCGCTCGGTCACCGACACCAGCATGATGTTCATCACGCCGATGCCGCCCACCACCAGCGAAATCACCGCCACCAGCGTCAGGAACAGCTGCAGCGTGCGGGTGGTTTTCTCCGCGGTTTGCACCAGGCTGTCCATGTTATAGGTGAAAAAGTCCTTCTTGCCGTGGCGCAGCGTCAACAGGCGCGACAGTTGCTGCTCCGCTTCCTTGCTGTCGTAACCGTCGCGGATGCGCACGGTGATCGAATCGAAATAGCTGTTGCCCATCAGCCGGTTGGCCATGGTGCTGTACGGCACCCACACGTTCAGCGTCTTGCTGCTGCCGAACATCGACTGCTTCTCCTTGGCCACGCCGACCACCGTCGCCGGCATGTTGCCCACCAGGATCACTTCCCCCACCACGTTCTTCTGGTGCGGGAACAGCCGCCGTTGGGTATTGGCGTCAATCACCACCGTCTGCGCCTGCGACTGTACCTGCATCGGATCGATGCCGACGCCCTGGGTAAAGCTCATGCCGTACACGCGGAAGAACTGCTCGCTGACGCCGTTGACGTTGGCCGCCGCATCAACGTTGCCCAAGCGCAGCCGCATGCTGCTGCTGATGCTCGGCGACAGCGCACTGATGTAAGGCTGTTCGCGCAGCGCGTCGAGATCGCCGTATTTCAACGATTGCCGGTAGGTCGGATCGTCGTCGCCGAAATCCTTGCCGGGATAGATATCGACAGTATTGGTGCCGATGGATTTGATGTCCGCCAGCACCATCTGCTTGGCGGCGTCGCCGATCACCAGGATCGACACCACCGAGGCGATGCCGATAATGATGCCGAGCATGGTCAGCGCGGTGCGCATCTTGTTGGCCGCCATCGCGCGCCAGGCCATGATCAGCGCCTCGCGGAAACGGCCGCCCATCTGCCGCCAGGAAGGCGCCGCGGCGGCCAGCGCCAGCGGCTTGGCCTGCGCATCCTCCGACGGCATCGGGCGCGAATCGGAGATGATTTCGCCGTCGCGGATCTCGATGATCCGTTCAGCCTGGCGCGCCACCGCCGGATCGTGAGTCACCAGGATCACCGTGTGCCCCTGGGCGCACAACTGTTTAAGGATCGCCATCACCTCTTCGCCGGAATGGCTGTCGAGCGCGCCGGTCGGCTCATCCGCCAGGATCACCTGCCCGCCGTTCATCAACGCGCGGGCGATACTGACGCGCTGCTGCTGGCCGCCGGAAAGCTGGCTCGGCCGATAGTTGACTCGCTCCCCCAGCCCCAGACGGCGCAACAGCGCTTCCGCCCGTTCGCGCCGCGCCGCTTTGCCCAGCCCGGCATACACCGCCGGCACCTCGACGTTGTGCGCCGCGCTCAGATGCGGCAGCAGATGATAACGCTGAAAGATAAAGCCGAAATACTCGCGCCGCAGCTGCGCCAGCGCATCGTCGCTCAGCGTCGCCACGTCCTGGCCGGCCACCCGATAGACGCCGGCGCTCGGCTTGTCCAGGCAGCCGAGAATGTTCATCAGCGTCGATTTGCCGGAGCCGGAAGCCCCCATGATCGCCACCATTTCACCGGCGTCGATGCTCAGACTGATCCCCTTCAGCACCTCCACCGTCTGCTCGCCGGAACGGTAGCTGCGGCGAATGCCGTTCAGCTGCAACAGCGCCGCCATCAGCCGGCCTCCACGCCGCCGCGGCTGACGATCACCTCATCGCCCGCCTCGAGCCCGCTGAGGATCTGCACATCGATATTGTTGCGCAGGCCGATGGCCACCTCACGCTTCTCTTCCTTGCCCTGTTTCAGCACCGAAACGTGGTAGCGATTGTCGGCGATCTGATCGCCCAGCGCCGCCAGCGGGATCACCAGCGCCTGCTGGACGCCGGCCAACTGAATGTGCACCTGCGCCGTCATTTGCAAGCGCAGCAGCCTTTCCGGGTTGGGCACTTCGAAACGCGCGTAATAGAAGATGGCGTTGTTGACCTTTTCCGGCGTCGGCTGAATGTCTTTCAGCACGCCGTCGAAGCGCCGGGTCGGATCGCCCAGCACCGTGAACCAGGCCTTCTGACCCGGCTTGAGGTTAATGACGTCGGCCTCCGAGACCTGCGCCTTCACCAGCATGGTGCCGAGATCCGCCAGCGTCAGAATGTTCGGCGCCTGCTGCGCCGCGATCACCGTCTGGCCCTGCAGCGTGGTAATCTGCACCACGTCGCCATCCATCGGCGCTTCGATGCGGGTATAGGCCAGATTGATCTTGGCGGTATCCAGGCTGGCCTGGTTGCGGGCGATCTGCGCATTGATGGTGCCCACCTGCGCCTTCTTCACCGCCAGCTGCGTCGCCGCCTGATCCAAATCCTGACGCGACACCGCCTGCAGCCTGGCCAGCGCCTGGTTGCGCTGCAGCGTGACCGCCGCCAGCTGCTGTTCCGCCTGCGCCTGCAGCAGCTGCGCATGCAGTTCGCGCAGCGTCGCCTCGCCTTCGCGGATGCTGTTCTGCGCCTGTTGCGGATCGATAACCCCCAGCAACTGGCCTTTTTTCACCTTGTCGCCGATCTCGACATACAGTTTTTCCAACTGCCCGCTGACCTGCGCGCCGACGTCAACCTTGCGCACGGCGTCCAGCTGGCCGGTCGCCAACACGTTCTGCTGCAGATCGCGCTGGGTGACCTTCACCGTTTTGAAATCGGTCGGCGCCGGATGGCGAAAGTGCCAAACGGCCGCCGCGGCAAGCGCCGCAATCACCGCCAGTGCGAGTATCCAGCGGCGTTTATGTCCTTTAAACCCTGTCAAAATTGACCTGCCTGTGCTTGTGAATATCGACCGCCCATTGCGGCGGCGGAGCTAAATTAGCATGCAACGTAGGGAATAACTAAACCTTAGCTCAACACAATGTGGAGACACGCCTGGTTACAGTTCAGCATTGAACTCCCGTTTAGTGAAACCTTGATGAAATACCGCCATTCAACACAGCCAAGGATTTCATCATGTCACAGCTCAGCTACCCACTCGCCTCCCCCCGGCCGCTTAACGGCTGGCAACTGATGACGGCGCTGATCAATGGCGAAAAGGCGCCTAGCAACGCCTGGAAAAAAACCTCGTTTCGCCTGAAGTTTCTCGGCCGTTCGCTGCTCAACTGGCGCACCACCAGCGGCCTGCTCAGCACCCTGGCCAGCAACCCGCTGCTGGAAGAGATCCTGAACGCGCAGCCGAACCTGCCGTGCAAGCTGCATCGCCCCTACCTGGCGGCCAACATGAGCAAGATCGAATGCTTGTTCGCCCTGCGCGATCATTACGATCTCATCGTGCAGCGCATGCCGCTGAAGATGCGTCTCGGCCACCTCGGCCCACAGCCTTTCGTGCTGGCCCGCGCGATGGGCAAAAACGAAGCGCCGATCTCGCTGGAACTGGCGGCGATCGACAAACTGAATAAGGAAGGGGAAGCCACGCTGCTGCTGCGCAACGCCAACGGCGTGATGCTGGCGGAAATCACCTTTGCGCTGATGCATTATCAGCAGCAGCCGACGCTGTTCATCGGCGGCCTGCAGGGCGCGAACCATGAGGTGCCGCACGCCGAGATCCAGCACACCACCAAGGAGTGTCACGGTCTGTTCCCTAAACGTCTGGTGCTGGAAGGCGTTTGCACGCTGGCTCGGCATCTCGGCATCCGCCGGATCGTAGCCGTCGGCAATGCCACCCATATCTATCAAAACTGGCGTTACCAGAGTAAGAAGAAGGATCAACTGCACGCCGATTACGACCAGTTCTGGCTGTCGATGGGCGCCAAACCGCTCGACAGCGGCTATTTCCTGCTGCCCGAGCGCATCGCCCGCAAGCCGATCGAAGAGATTGCCAGCAAGAAGCGCGCCGAGTATCGCCGCCGCTATCAGTTGCTGGACGAACTGGAACAGGGATTGACGGCGCATTTCTGCGCCCGATAACGCCCGGCGGGCCGTCAGTCCGCCCGGCCGCGCGCCAGCCAGATCACCCGTGAGAACATTTTCTTCAGCAGCGGCGGCACCGAGTCCGTGCCCCATTCGCCGGCCTGCATCGCGACCTCGATCGCCAGATCCGGCTTCGACGAGTGGTGGACCGCTTTCAGGATCACCTTGCGCACCGGCATCTGCGCGTTGATCGGCACCGACGCCATTCGGTGATAGACCGGGGCGAACCCTTCGCGGAACATGAAGTGTTCCATGTCCGGCGCCGGCAGCGCGGTCAGCCGATCGCGTTCGTTGTCTTCATGATTGTCCAGCAGGCTGCGCACGGTATTGGCGTACTTTTTGCCCGCCTCGTCGCCGTCCACCAGCGCATGCCACTCGATACCCATACGGCGGGCGAAGCGCAGCAGCGGCTTCAGGCCGCACTGGGCGAATTCGATGACCCTCACCCCTTCCGCCTCGAAATGGTAGCCACACTGACGCGCCAGCTCGTTCAGCAGCCACACTTCGGTCTCGCCTTCCACCAGCAGCCAGCAGCGGGCAAACAGCGACGACGGCCGGTTGAAACGGATGTGAAACGCGATGCGCCGCCCGTCTTCGGCGCTCAGCCCGCGCGGCCCGAGACGGTAGGTCGCAACCCGCCCCGACTCGCGCACCAGCCGGCAGACGTGCTCCACCGGCACCAGCGACACCAGTTCGCTGGAGTTGGTGGTGGTGATACGCTGCAACGGCAGCTGATTGAGCAGCCCCCAGGCCACCGACAGCATGATCGGATGCAGGCGAGTTTCCGGGTCCTCCACCAGCAGCAGCGGCCGGGCATGGGGATCCAGCTTGACGTCACCCTTGGCCTGCAGCAGGGTGGAAAACATCCCCAGCAGGATCAGGCGCATGCTGCGGCTGTTCGGCTCGGCCACCATGCGGTTGATGCCGTCCAGCGCGCGCCAGGCGTCCTGCTCCGGTTCACCGCCGCGGCGGCGCGGCCGCGTCACCTGTGAACTCTGCTCTGCGAAATAGTGCTCCAGCAGCTGCTGCATCGCCGCCAGCCCCTGACGCAGCTCACCGTTGGTCAACTTCTGCGGATTACGCACCAGCTCGCGCGTCAGCTGATCCAACTGCTGCGCCAGCGCCTGGGTATCGGGTTTGCGTTCATCGCCGAGGCTGCTGGGGCGCAGGCGACGAATAAAGCGCGCGTCGCGCAGGCGCAATACCGGATGGATGCGGATAATGGCGTGGGCCAATTGTTCGATATGGTGCAGTTGAAAGGCGTTGCCGTCGGCGTCGAGAAAACCACGCCAGGTGCACACCGTGCCGTCGTCGGCCAGCTCGCCCTCGCAGCGGTAATGAATGCGGCTCAAGCCATCTTCGCCCTTGACCCACAGCGGCGTCAGGTGGCGATAGCGCGGCAGGTGCGCGTGGCCGATGTCTTTTTCGCAGAAGGTGAACACCACCTGCAGGTGGCGCTCTTTGGCCGCCTCCTCCCCGGGAGGGAAATGGAAGTCGTGCGCTTCAAACCGATACAGCTTCTGCTCCGGCGCCAGCAGCAGCGTCAGCGCATCCAACAGGCTGGATTTACCCCAGGCGTTTTCGCCGAGCAACAGCGTGTTGTCGTCCAGCATCAGCGACAGCCGGTTAATGCCGCGAAAACCTACAATTTCGATACGCTCCAAGAACATCCGCCGCCTCCCGTGCGCGCCGTCGCCTCTTCAATGAGGTGACCTTCACAGAGCATGGTCAAAAAACCCCTTGCAGGTCAAGCGGCCAACGTCAAATCTGCCGCTTTACTCCGGCCGGGCTTTTGGTTAGCGTGTGCTCCTCGCCGCCGTTCGGCGCGCTTCAAAACTCAAGGACACTCGTTGCACCATGTACTCAGGACTGTTGATTATTCTGTTACCGCTGATTGTCGGTTACCTCATTCCCTTACGCCATCGCCCGCTGCTGGTGCTGATCAACCGGCTGCTGAGCTGGATGGTGTACGTGATCCTGTTTTTCATGGGCATCAGCCTGGCGTTTATGGAGAATCTCAGCAGCAACCTGGTGCTGATCTTCCAGTACAGCGCAGTGTTTTTCTTCTGCATTCTCTGCGCCAACCTGCTGTTGCTGGCGCTGCTGGAGCGGCGCATGCCGTGGCGCAGCAGCCATAAACAGGAAAAGCTGCCTTCGCGCGTGCACATGGCGCTGGAGTCGCTCAAGCTGTGCGGCGTGGTGCTCGGCGGCTTCCTGCTCGGCCTGACGCAGTGGCAATGGCTGCAGTTCGCCCATAAAGGCAGCGAATATGCGCTGATCTTCCTGCTGTTGCTGGTCGGCATTCAGCTGCGCAACAGCGGCATGACGCTGCGCCAGATCGTGCTCAACCGCCGCGGCACGCTGGTGGCGCTGGCGGTGGTCATCGCGTCGCTGGCCGGCGGCGCGCTGGCGGCGCAGCTGCTGGGGCTGCCGGTCAAGGCCGGGCTGGCGATGGCCTCTGGCTTCGGCTGGTACTCGCTGTCCGGTATTCTGATCACCGACGCCTACGGCCCGGTGATGGGCAGCGCCGCGTTCTTCAACGATCTGGCGCGCGAGCTGGTGGCGATCATGCTGATCCCGACGCTGGTGCGCCGCAGCCGCTCCACCGCCCTCGGCCTGTGCGGCGCCACCTCGATGGACTTCACCCTGCCGGTGCTGCAGCGCAGCGGCGGGCTGGACATGGTGCCGCCCGCCATCGTGCACGGCTTCCTGCTGAGCCTGCTGGCGCCGGTGCTGATCGCCCTGTTCTCCTGATCCTTTCCCCCTGGGGGCCGCCTGGCCCCCAAAGCGTAATCATTCCCATCCGCACCGCAAAATTGCGCTAAATCAAACTTGCCCGCAGTAGTCGCACAAAAGCCTTTTGCAACCCCGATCGCCGATCTATGCTTTTAAACAAGCATTATAAATGCAACTTTAAAAATAAAAGGAAGCGACTATGTTCTGTGTGCAATGTGAACAAACCATTCGTACCCCGGCAGGCAACGGCTGCGCGTATGCTCAGGGCATGTGCGGCAAAACGGCGGAAACCTCCGATCTGCAGGATCTGCTGGTGGCGGCGCTGCAGGGCCTCTCCGCCTGGGCGCTGCAGGCGCGTTCGCTGGGCATCGTCGACCACGAGATCGACAGCTTCGCTCCGCGCGCCTTCTTCGCCACCCTGACCAACGTCAACTTCGATTCCCAGCGCATCATCGGCTACGCGCGCGAAACCCTGCTGCTGCGCGATTCGCTGGCCGCCCGTTGCCGGCTGCTGGACGCCGGCGTACGCGTCGATCACCGGATGGCGGCGCTGCAGCTGGCCGGTGACGATATGCCTGCGCTGCTGCAACAGGCGGCGCAGTTTGCCCTCGACAGCGACAAGGCCGAGGTCGGCGACGACGTACACGGTTTGCGCCTGCTGTGCCTGTACGGCCTGAAAGGCGCGGCGGCCTATATGGAACACGCGCACGTGCTCGGCCAGTTCGACGAACAGCTCTATGCCGACTACCACGCCTTTATGGCCTGGCTCGGCACCCGGCCGCGCGACGTCGACACCCTGCTGAACAACGCCATGGGCATCGGCAAGATGAACTTCAGCGTGATGGCGATCCTCGATCGCGGCGAAACCCAGGCCTACGGCGATCCGCAGCCCAGTACGGTCAACGTGCGCCCGGTGGCCGGGAAAGCCATTCTGATTTCCGGCCACGATCTCAAAGATCTGCGCATGCTGCTCGAGCAAACCGAAGGGCAAAACGTCAATGTCTACACCCACGGCGAAATGCTGCCGGCGCACGGCTATCCGGAACTGAAAAAATTCAAGCACCTGGTGGGCAACTACGGCAGCGGCTGGCAAAACCAGCAGACGGAATTCGCCAAATTCCCCGGCCCGATCGTGATGACCTCCAACTGCATCATCGATCCTAACGTCGGCAACTACGGCGATCGTATCTGGACCCGCAGCATCGTCGGCTGGCCGGGCGTCAACCATCTGGAAGGCGACGACTTCGGCGCCGTGATCCGCCAGGCACAGGGCATGAACGGCTTCCCTTACACCGAGATCGAACACCTGATCACCGTCGGCTTCGGCCGCCAGACATTGCTTAACGCCGCCGACACGGTCATCGACCTGGTGTCGCAGAAAAAACTGCGCCACGTCTTCCTGGTCGGCGGCTGCGACGGCAGCCGCGACGAGCGCAGCTACTTCACCGACTTCGCCCGCAGCGTGCCGCAAGACTGCCTGATCATGACGCTGGCCTGCGGCAAGTACCGCTTCAACAAACTGGACTTCGGCACGCTGGAAGGGTTGCCGCGCCTGCTGGACGTCGGCCAGTGCAACGACGCCTACTCCGCCATCATGCTGGCGGTCAAGCTGGCGGACACGCTCGGCTGCAGCGTCAACGAGCTGCCGCTCAGTCTGGTGCTGTCGTGGTTTGAACAGAAGGCGATCGTCATTCTGCTGACGCTGCTGTCGCTGGGGGTGAAAAACATCGTCACCGGCCCGACCGCGCCGGGCTTCCTGACCGACAACCTGATGGCGATCCTCAACGAGAAATTCGGCCTGCGCCCGATCACTACCGTCGAGCAGGATATCACCGCGCTGCTCGCCTGATGCCGTTACGTTATGGGGCCGCCTGCGCCGGCCCCTTTGCTTTTTGAGGTGCCCCGATGACTCAACCCACTCCGCTTTGCCCGAACCGCATGCAGGTGCATTCCATCCAGCGTGAAACCGCCGACGTCTGGACGCTGAACCTGATCTGCGACGTTTTCTATCCTTACCAGGCCGGCCAGTTTGCGCTGGTCAGCATCCGCAACAGCGAGGAGACGCTGCGCGCCTATACGCTCTCCTCCTCGCCCGGCCAGAGCCGCTTTCTCAGCATCAGCGTGCGCTGCCTGCCGGACGGCGTCGGATCGCGCTGGCTGACGCAAGAGGTCAAGCCCGGCAACACCCTGTGGCTGTCCGACGCGCAGGGCGAATTCAGCTGCGAGCGCCACCCGGCCGATCGTTACCTGATGCTGGCCGCCGGCTGTGGCGTGACGCCGATCGTCTCGATGTGCCGCTGGCTGACCGCTAACCGTCCGGCCTGCGATATCGTCGCGATCGTTAACGTGCGCACTCCCGCCGACACGATCTTCGCCGATCAATGGCGCGCGCTGTGTGCCGCCCATCCGCAGCTGCGCCTGACGCTGATGGCCGAGCAGGATCTGCAACCCGGCTACCTCAGCGGCCGCATCGATGAACAGACGCTGCGGCAGGCGGCGCCGGATATCGCCGAACGCACGGTGATGACCTGCGGCCCTGCGCCCTACATGGATCAGGTGGAGCAGCTGTGCCGCCGGCTCGGCGTGCCGGCCGAGCGTTTCCATAAAGAGCAGTTCCACACGCCGGCGGCGCAGGCCGACGCCACCGAAGGGCTGACGCTGCGCGCCGCGCGCCCGCTGCGCGAATTCCGCGTACCGGTTGGCAGCACGCTGCTGGCGGCGATGGAGGCCCATGCCCTGCCGGTCAACGCCGCCTGCCGCGCCGGGGTGTGCGGCTCGTGCAAAACCCGCATCCTTGAGGGTGACTACACCACCACCAGCACCATGACGCTGAGCGCGGAAGAAATCGCGCAGGGCTACGTGCTGGCCTGCAGTTGCCAACTGCAGGGCGATGTCACGCTGGCGTAATCCCTGGCCCCATCGCCGCGATGGGGCATTTATCGGCAAGTTCCCCCTCTTCAGCCCGGTTACACTTTTCCCCGTCCTACGCTCTTTACCCTTCCTGACCGCATCTCGTCCACAGCCGGTAAGCTATGCTTGCAGTTGTTCTGCTGCCACTCACCGGATCGAGTCCACATCGTTTTTCAAACCTTGTTTGGGGGAACCATGAAGCAAACCGTAGCCACACTGATCGCCAAAACGCTGGATCAAGCCGGCGTAAAACGCATTTGGGGCGTGACCGGCGATTCGCTCAACGGCCTTAGCGACAGCCTGCACCGCATGGGCACCATCGAATGGCTGGGCACCCGCCATGAAGAGGTGGCCGCCTTCGCCGCCGGCGCCGAAGCCCAGCTTACCGGCCAGTTGGCGGTGTGCGCCGGTTCCTGCGGCCCCGGCAACCTGCACCTGATCAACGGCCTGTTCGACTGCCACCGCAACCATGTGCCGGTGCTGGCGATCGCCGCACACATCCCTTCCAGCGAAATCGGCAGCGGCTACTTCCAGGAAACCCATCCGCAGGAGCTGTTCCGCGAATGCAGCCACTATTGCGAGCTGGTCTCCAACCCGGAACAGCTGCCGCGCGTGCTGGAGATCGCCATGCGCAAGGCGATCCTCAATCGCGGCGTCTCGGTGGTGGTCTTGCCGGGCGACGTGGCGCTGCGCATGGCGCCGGAAGACGCGGCCGTGACCTGGCATACCCCGGCGCTGCCGCTGGTGCAGCCGCCGATGAGCGAGTTGAACAAGCTGGCGGAAACGCTGAACAAGGCGAAGAACATCACCCTGATGTGCGGCAGCGGCTGCGCCGGCGCGCATGATGAAGTGGTCAAGCTGGCCGAGCTGCTGCAGGCGCCGGTGGTGCACGCGCTGCGCGGCAAAGAGCATATCGAATGGGATAACCCCTACAGCGTCGGCATGACCGGGCTAATCGGCTTCTCCTCCGGCTACCACGCGATGATGAACGCCGACACGCTGGTGCTGCTCGGCACCCAGTTCCCCTACCGCGCGTTCTACCCCACCAACGCCAACATCATTCAGATCGACATCAACCCCGGCAGCATCGGCGCGCACTGCCCGGTCAATATGGCGCTGGTGGGCGATATCCACACCACCCTCACCGCCCTGCTGCCGCAGCTGGAACCGAAGCGCGACCGGGCGTTCCTCGACAAGGCGCTGGAGCATTACCGCAACGCGCGCAAGGATCTCGACGGGCTGGCGACCGCCAACGACGACCAGCCGATCCACCCGCAGTATCTGGCGCAGCAGCTCAGCCAGTACGCCAGCGACGACGCCATCTTCACCTGCGACGTCGGCACGCCGACGGTGTGGGCCGCCCGCTACGTGAAAATGAACGGCAAGCGCCGCCTGCTCGGTTCGTTCAACCACGGTTCGATGGCCAACGCCATGCCGCAGGCGATCGGCGCTCAGGCCACCGCGCCGGATAAACAGGTGATCGCCATGTGCGGCGACGGCGGCTTCACCATGCTGATGGGGGATTTCCTGTCGCTGGCGCAGCTCAAGCTGCCGGTGAAAATCGTGGTGTTCAACAACAGCGTGCTGGGATTCGTGGCGATGGAGATGAAGGCCGGCGGCTACCTGACCGACGGCACCGACCTGCATAATCCGGACTTCGCGGCGATCGCCAACGCCGCCGGCATCAAGGGCATCCGCGTGGAAAAAGCCTCCGATCTGGACGGCGCGCTGCAGGAGATGTTGGCGCATCCCGGCCCGGCGCTGCTGGACGTGGTCACCGCCAAGCAAGAGCTGGCGATGCCGCCGCAGATCAAGTTCGAACAGGCGAAAGGCTTCAGCCTGTACATGCTGCGCGCCATCATCAACGGCCGCGGCGACGAAGTGGTCGAGCTGGCGAAAACCAACTGGCTGCGCTAAGCAAGCTGCCCCGGTAAAATAAAGGGTATATGATGCCATGTACCCTTTTCCTCTCCCTTACATTCCAGGAACCCTATGCTTATCGATCTACGCAGCGACACCGTTACCCGCCCCAGCGCCGCCATGCGCCAGGCGATGGCTCAGGCAGAAGTCGGCGACGACGTCTACGGCGATGATCCGACGGTCAACGCGCTGGAGGCCGAGGCAGTGCGTCTGTCGGGCAAAGAAGCGGCGCTGTTTCTGCCCAGCGGCACCCAGGCCAACCTGGTGGCGCTGCTGAGCCACTGCCAGCGCGGCGATGAATATCTGGTCGGCCAGCAGGCGCACAACTACAAATACGAAGCCGGCGGCGCAGCGGTGCTGGGCAGCATCCAGCCGCAGCCGATCGAGGCCGACGCCGACGGCACGCTGCCGCTGGACAAGCTCGCCGCCGCCATCAAACCCGACGATATCCACTTCGCCCGCACCCGGCTGTTGAGCCTGGAAAACACCATCAGCGGCCGAGTCCTGCCGCAGGCCTACCTGCAGCAGGCGTGGCAGTTTACCCGCGAGCGCCAGCTGGCGCTGCATATCGACGGCGCACGCATCTTCAACGCCGCCGTGGCGCTGAACCTGCCGCTGAAAGAGATCGTGCAATACTGCGACACCTTCACCATTTGCCTGTCGAAAGGGTTGGGCGCGCCGGTCGGATCGCTGCTGTGCGGCAGCGAGGCCTTCATTCAGCGTGCGCTGCGCTGGCGCAAGATGACCGGCGGCGGGCTGCGTCAGGCCGGCATCCTGGCGGCGGCCGGCCTCTACGCGCTGGAGCATAACGTTGCGCGGCTGCGCGAAGACCATGACAACGCGGCCTGGCTGGAGCAACAGCTGCGGCAGATCGGCGTGGAGATCGCCGCTCCCGGCGCGCAGACCAACGTGTTGTACCTGCGCCAACCGCCGGCGCTGGCGGCCAAATTCGGTCCGTGGATGCGCGAACGCGGCGTGCTGATCAGCAGCGGCCCGCTGACGCGCATTCTGACCCACCTCGACGTCAGCCGTCAGGATCTGCAGCGGGTGGTCGAACTGTGGCGGGAGTTTCTTCAGCAGCACGCCTGATTTCCCCTCCCGGTGCGCCGGGAGTCTCTTATCGCCCGCCGATGGCGTCGACAAAGCGGCGAGTGATCTGCTGCGGGCGCGTAATGGCGCCGCCCACCACCACCGCATGCGCCCCCAGCCTCAGGCAGCGCGCGGCCATCGCCGGCGTTTCGACATTGCCTTCAGCGATGACCGGCACCGATACCGCCGCCAGCACCGCACGCAGAAAGCCGAAATCGTTATCCGCCAGTCGGGCGCCCCGGCTTTCGGCGGTATAGCCGTACAGCGTGGTGCCCACACAGTCGAAGCCCAACCTGGCGGCCTCTTGCGCCTCCTCCAGGGTGGCGATATCCGCCATCAGCAACAGCCGGGGATACCTGGTGCGGATCGCGGCGACCAATGCCGCCAGCTGCAGCGACCCCGGCCGCGGGTGGCCGGTGGCGTCCAGCGCGATCATCTGCGGCGCCGCCGCCATCAACTCATCGATTTCGCGCAGGGTCGGCGTGATATACACGTCGCTGCCCGCATAATCGCGCTTTATGATGCCGATGACCGGCAGCGCCACCGTGCGCATGATAGCGTTGACGTCTTCGACGCCGTTGGCGCGGATCGCCGCCGCGCCGCCTTGCTCGGCCGCCAGCGCCATGCGCGACATGATAAAATCGCTGTGCAGCGGCTCGTCGTCCAGCGCCTGGCAAGACACCACCAGGCGCCCCTCAATCTGCTGCAAAATGGAAAGCGTCATAAATCCAACAACTCCTCGACTTCGTTTTTAATGATGGTGACGTGCGGGCCGTAGATCACCTGAACACCGTTGCCGCGAACGATAACCGCCCGTGCGCCGCTGGCCTTCAGCCCGCTTTCGTCCAACAACCGGCTCTGCTTCACCGTCACGCGCAACCGCGTGGCGCAACAATCCAGTTCGACGATATTCTCTTTGCCGCCCAGCGCCGCCAGCACCTGCTGCGAGCGTTCGGTGCCCGTCATCACCGCTTCCGGCGCGGTTTCCGCCTCGCGCCCCGGCGTTTTAAAGTTGAAACGCAGGATCAGGAAACGGAACGTGAAGTAGTACAGGAAGAACCAAGGCACGCCGACCAGCGGGACGTACATCCAGTGAGTTTTCGCTTCGCCCTGCAGCACGCCGAACAGCATGAAATCGATAAAGCCGCCGGAGAACGTCTGGCCGATGGTGATATGCAGGATGTGAGCGATCATGAACGCCAGGCCGTCGAACAGCGCGTGCACCACGTACAGCGCCGGCGCGACAAACAGGAACGAGAATTCGATAGGTTCGGTGATGCCGGTCAGAAACGAGGTCAGCGCCGCCGACAGCAACAGTCCGCCGACGCGTTTGCGGTTCTCGGGACGCGCACTCTGGTACATCGCCAGGCAGGCGCCGACCAGGCCGAACATCATGGTGATAAAACGGCCGGACATGAAACGCGCCGTGCCAATGTAGAACTGCTGAGTATTCGGGTCGGCCAACTGGGCGAAGAAAATGCGCTGTGTGCCTTCCACCAGCTGTCCGTTGATCACTTCGCTGCCGCCAAGCGCGGTGGTCCAAAACGGTAGATAGAAGATGTGATGCAGGCCGAACGGCCCGAGCATGCGCAATACGAAGCCGTAGATAAAGGTACCGAGATAGCCGCTGGCGTCTACCAGCCCGCCCATGCCGAAGATCAACTGTTGGAAATGCGGCCACACCACCGTCATCAGGGCACCGACCGCCATCGCCGCCAGCGAGCTGACGATCGGCACAAAGCGCGAGCCGCCGAAGAAACCCAGGAACGGCGGCAGCGCTATCTTGTTGTAGCGGCCATGCAGATACCAGGTCACCAAACCGATGACCACCCCGCCGAACACCCCGGTCTCCAGCGT
The DNA here is from genome assembly GCF_057197125.1 of Serratia sp. LSHTC3. NCBI lineage: Bacteria > Pseudomonadati > Pseudomonadota > Gammaproteobacteria > Enterobacterales > Yersiniaceae > Serratia > Serratia sp. LSHTC3. Next base: position 427,524 of record NZ_JBXUNP010000002.1, on the reverse strand, counting down.
CTGGATCCCGAGAATCGTTCCCTGCCCCACCGCGCCCGCGTTCTGCGTGGCCAGCGTGCCGTTGATTTTCAACAGCGCATTGATGGTGGCGTTCATTACCAGATAGGCGATCAGCGAAGCCAGCCCCGCCGTGCCCTTGTCGCTTTTGGCCAGCCCCACCGCCACGCCGACCGCGAACAACACCGCCAGGTTGGCGAACACGATAGCACCGGCACTGGCCATCACGGTAAATATGCTTTGCAACCAGCCGACATCGAGGAAGGGATACGCCTCGACGGTATTGGGATTGGACAGCGCACCGCCGATCCCCAACAGCAGGCCGGCAGCCGGCAGCACGGCGATCGGCAGCATGAACGACTTGCCGAACAGCTGGGCTTTTTCGAACCAGCCGCCGGAGCGCGGCAATTCTGGTGTTGACATAAATTTTCCCCCGATATCATTTTTATGATGAAAATTTTTATCACATTAAAATAGTTTTAATGAAAAATTTATTCATAACGATGATCGGCTTCACAATCCGTCGATTTAACTGGCGAGCCGCGGCGTCTTTCCGCCACAATAGAAACGGGAATACTCAGAAAGGTAACGTGATGAATACAGGCAACTTGTTATTGCGGCTGCGGCAGGATTTGGCGGGGTACAGCCCTACGCTGCAAAAGCTCGGCAACTATCTTCTTGCGGAGCCCTCCCGCGCCGTTTACCTGACCATCACCGAACTGGCGCGTGAAAGCGCCACCAGCGAAGCCAGCGTCACGCGGCTGTGCCGCCATCTCGGCTGCAAAGGCTATACCGAATTTAAAATGGCGCTGGCCCTCAGCTTGCAACAAAGCCAGCCGGAAGCGGCGACACGGCAAAGCGCGGCGGAAAATTTGGTGGAAGAGAGCGTACAGGCGCTGCGGGATACCGGCGCGCTGTTGGATCCGCAGGCGCTGCAACAGGCGGCGGACAGCCTGCAACGTTGCGCTTCGGTGCAGATTTACGGCGTCGCCGCCAGCGCCATCATCGGCGACTTCCTGCACTACAAGCTGTTGCGCCTCGGCAAACCGGCGCAGCTGTTCAGCGACATGCACCGGGCGGCGATGAATGCAGCCTCGCTGAGTGAGCGGGATCTGCTGATCGTCATCTCCAGTTCCGGCTCCACCAAGGACGTGCTGCATGCGGTGACGTTGGCCAAAGGGCGCGGCGCAGGCGTGATCGCCGTCAGCAATACCCAACGCAGCCCGCTGGCCAAGATGGCGGATACGCTGCTGGTGGCGGCCAAACCGGAAGGGCCGCTGACCGCCGGCGCCCTGCCGGCCAAGGTCGGCGCCATGCTGCTGGTGGAGTTGATGATCGCCGAACTGACTCAGCGCGATCCCACCTACGCTCAGGCGATGCAGACCACCGCCAGCGCGACTCTGCCGCTGCTGCTGTAATCAGAAGATCCAGCGGCCGTAAACCCAGTACCACAGCCCCAGCACCGCCGCCAGGTTGAGCGCCACGCTGAGGATGAACCAGGTTTTAAACGGCTGCTTCTGGGTCTTGTGGCGAAACAGCTGCTGCGCCAGCAGCGCGCCCAACCAGCCGCCCAGCGCGCCAAACAGCAACAGCGTCGTCTCCGGCACCCGTCGCCATCCCTTGCGCGCCGCCAGCTTATCGCCGCCGTAGATCAGAAACGTCAGCAGGTTCGCCAGCAGCAACCCCATCCACACCGGATGCGGCGAGAACAGGCTGGCGATCAGCGCCAGGCCCAGCAGGGCGTAACAAATCACATTGAGCTTCATGACATCCGGTCTTCGTTCGATAAGGGGCGCGTAGTGTGAACCTGCGCCGCGGCGGATGCAACTGGCTTATACCCATACAAAAAGTGCATTTAAACCCTGAATTTGGCATCCTGTCGTTCTGCGACTCTTTCACCGCACAAGGCGGCCCGATGACACCCCAACGCGTACTGGTTCTTGGAGCCAGCGGCTATATAGGCCAGAACCTGATCCCGCACCTGATCGAACAGGGGCACCAGATTACCGCCGCCGCGCGGCGCATCGAGTGGCTGCAGGAGCAGAACTGGCCGCAGGTCAACTGCCTGTATGTCGATCTGTACCGCACGGACACCCTGAGCGCGGCGCTGTGGGAGATCGATACGCTGTACTATCTGGTGCACGCGATGGGCGACGGCGACAACTTTATCGAAAAGGAGCGCCAGGCGGCGGAAAATCTGCGTGACGCGCTGCGCAATGCCGGCGTCAAGCAGGTGATCTTTCTCGGCGCGCTGCAGCCGAACGACGACAGTTCGCCGCACCTGGCGGCCCGCCGCCTGACCGGCGAGATCTTGCGCCAGAGCGGCGTGCCGGTGACCGAGCTGCGCGCCGGCATCATCGTCGGCCCCGGCTCGGCGGCGTTCGAAGTGATGCGCGACATGGTCTATAACCTGCCGGTGCTGACGCCGCCGCGCTGGGTGCGTTCGAAATCGTCGCCGGTGGCGCTGGAGAACCTGCTGGTTTACCTGGCCGATCTGCTGGCGCACCCGGCGCAAGAACACCGCATCTTTGACGTCGCCGGGCCGGAATACCTCAGCTATCAGGATATGTTCAAACGCTTTATCGCCATCAGCGGCAAGCGGCGCTGGCTGATCCCGATCCCCCTGCCGACGCGGCTGATTTCAGTGTGGTTCATCAGCCTGATCACCTCGGTGCCAACGCCGATCGCCCGCGCGCTGATCCAGGGGTTGAAGCACGATCTGCCCGCCGACGGCCGGCCGCTGCAAGCCTTGATCCCGCAGCGCCTGCACACTTTTGATCAGGCGGTCACCGCCACGCTGCAGCGCGAACTGGAAGTGGTCGACTCCGCCGACTGGGGCTACGATCCGGCGGCGCGGGCTCGCTGGCGCCCTGGCTACGGCTACTACCCCAAACAGGCCGGTTGCGCGCTGGACACCGCCGCCTCCAGCCAGGCCCTGTGGCAAACGGTGCAGCAGCTAGGGGGCGAGGAAGGCTATTTCTACGCCAATATCCTGTGGCGGATCCGCGCCCGCATGGACGACATGATCGGCAACGGCGTGGTCTATGGCCGCCCGGCGCGCGCGTCCCTGGCGCTGGGTGACGAGATCGACGGCTGGAAAGTCATCACGCTGAAGCCGCTGCGGCAGCTGGCGCTGCTGTTCGGCATGAAGGCGCCGGGGCTGGGGCGGCTGAGCTTCACCATCACCGATCGCGGCGATCGCCGCACGCTGGACGTGCGCGCCTGGTGGCACCCGGCCGGCTTCAGCGGGCTGCTGTATTGGTTCGCCATGATGCCCGCGCATCTGTTCATTTTTCGCGGCATGGCGAAGCGCATCGCCGAGCTTGCCGAGAACCTAGACCGCCAACAGCGCTGAACGGCGCTCATTTGTCGATCAACCGCACAGTTTGCCGCTGTGCTTCGGGGCTTTCCGATTGCATAGCGCACGAAATCACGGAAGAATGGCATCTTATTTGCTGGGAGCGCCGCAAGCGCCCGCCGGTATTCCGATTTTGGGTGAGAATAGAGTCCGTTATGAAGGTATTGGTCACCGGTGCCACCAGTGGGTTAGGCCGTAACGCCGTTGAATATCTGCGCCGCCAGGGCATCAAAGTGCGCGCCACCGGCCGCAACCAGGCGATGGGCGGCCTGCTGGAAAAAATGGGCGCTGAGTTCATTCATGCCGATCTCACCAACCTGATCTCTTCGCAGGCCAAAGCGATGCTGGCGGACGTCGATGTGCTGTGGCACTGCTCCAGCTTTACCTCGCCCTGGGGCACCGAAGAAGCCTTCGAACTGGCCAACGTCCGCGCCACTCGCCGCCTCGGCGAATGGGCGGCGGCCTATGGCGTGGCGCAGTTCATTCACATCTCTTCACCGGCGATCTATTTCGACTACCACCATCACCGCAACGTGACCGAAGACTTTCGCCCGCAGCGCTACGCCAACGAATTCGCGCGCAGCAAGGCCGCCGGCGAGCAGGTGATCCAGCAGTTGGCGCTGTCCAATCCGCAGACCCATTTCACCATTCTGCGCCCGCAGGGATTGTTCGGGCCGCACGACAAGGTGATGCTGCCGCGGCTGCTGCAGATGATCAAACGCTACGGCAACCTGCTGCTGCCGCGCGGCGGCGCGGCGATGGTGGACATGACCTATCTGGAGAATGCGGTGCACGCCATGTGGCTGGCGACGCTAAAAGAAGACACGCCGTCCGGCCGCGCCTACAACATCACCAACCAGCAGCCGCGCCCGCTGCGCACCGTGGTGCAGCAACTGATCGACGATTTGGGCATGAAGTGCCGCATCCGCTCCGTCCCCTATCCGATGCTCGACATGATGGCGCGCGGCATGGAGCGCCTGGGCAGCAAAAGCGAAAAGGAGCCGGTGCTGACCCATTACGGCGTCGCCAAACTCAACTTCGACCTCACGCTCGATACCACCCGCGCGCAGCAAGAGCTGGGCTATCAGCCGATCGTCTCGCTGGAAGAAGGCATCGCGCGCACCGCCCGCTGGCTGAAAGATCACGGCAAACTGCACGGCCTGTAATCAACGCCACGCGCCGTACTTCAACAGCAGCGCATCGATAATCGCCTCACTCTCTGCATCCGGTTCACCGCGAACATCGTCGGGCCGGAAATGCATCTGAAACGCCGCCAGCACATTGCGCTGCTGCCGCGCATCCCATGACGAATCAACCGCGTAGCCGTAACGCGCCAGCTTATCAAGCAGCGGCGCCAGCGGCACCGGCGCATGACGATCGCGCCCCGCCAGCAAACGCTGCACGTCTGCCTCGTCCGGCCAGGCGCCGATGCCGGCCTGCGCCAGTTGTCGCCAGGGGAACAGCGGGCCGGGATCCTGTTTGCGCTGCGGCGCGATGTCGCTGTGCCCCACCACGTCCTGCGGCTGGATGCCATAGCGTTGGATGATGTCGCGGCTCAGCGGAATCAGCACGGCGATCTGCTCCGCCGTATAAGGCTGCCAATGGGTGAACAGCATGCTGCGGGTGAACCCCTTGTTGACGATTTCAATGCCGATCGAGGTGTCGTTGAGATTGCTGCGGCCGCGCCAGGCGCTGGCACCGGCATGCCAGGCGCGCATCGCTTCCGGCACCAGCCGGTACACCGTCGGTTTGCCGTGTTCGCGCTGCGGGTGCGCCGGCAACAGGTAGTGTGCGCTGACGTGTTCATCGGTCAGCGTTTTCAGTGATGAATGAAAGTCTTCCGCCGTATAGTGCATCACCAGAAACCGAATACGCTGATCGGCGCCCTGCGCCTGATGCAAGGTTTCGAGCTGGTAAGCGCCACGATCGACGAGCGTGTTCTGCTGCGGATTTTGGCATCCCGCCAACAGCGCGGCGGCGATGATCCCTGGCCAAATTTTCACTTATCCTCCTGATTGACGTCCGTGAAAGATGTAACGCGACGCGATTGATCTGTATCCAATCATCACGCTCATCGAGAAATAATGACAGAGAGCGCCGATGTGCAAGCGAGTGTTGCTCCCGGCTGGCGGCCTTTCCCGCCCATGATAGTCTCAAAGTATCATCTGCGCTGAAAGAGCGGAGTCGAACATGTTCACGCCACGCTATCTGTCCTGGTTGCTCTGTGCCGTCATGCTGCCGCTCAGCGGCTGCGATCGGCAAAAAGTCGCCGATGCGATGGGCGGGAGCGCCCCGCCCTCGGCCGCGCCCGTCACGAGTGCCAGCGCGCCGGCCTATACGCCGCTGAGCGCCGATCAACTGTACCAGTTGGTCAGCCCGGTGGCGCTGTTCCCCGACAAGCTGCTGGCGCAGGTGTTGGCCGGCGCGGGCTATCCTGACCAAATCAGCGCCGCGGATGCCTGGCTGGCGCAAAACCGCGGCTTGCAACCGGCGGCGCTCAGCTCGGCGGCCGACGCTCAGCCCTGGGATCCCAGCGTGCGCGGCCTGGTGCAATTCCCCGACGTGCTCGATCAAATGGCGAAAAACATCCCCTGGACCACCACCCTGGGCAGCGCCTACCTGAACGATCCCACCGACGTGATGAACGCCATTCAGGTGATGCGTCAACGGGCGGCCAGCCAGGGCACGCTGAAAAACACCCCGCAGCAGCGCATCGTCGTGGCGCCGACGACGCGTTATGTCGAACAGCAGCCCTATCGCCAGCGCGTGGTGGCGGCGCCGGGCGAGACCATCGTTATCGAACCCAGCCAGCCGGATACGGTTTACGTTCCGCATTACGATCCCTGGGAGGCCTACGGCACGCCGATCCAGGCCTATCCGAGCTATCAGTATCAGCCCTCGGGCTACAGCGGCGGCGACATGCTGGCGGCCGGCGTGATCAGCTTCGGCGTCGGCATCGCGGTGGCCTCTTTGCTCAACCAACACAACAGCGGCTGGCACAACTGGGATATGCGCTGGGACGATCGGCGCCAGCCGGTGGTCTACCGCAATGCGCCTTACGTATCGCATTCCACCACCGTGGTGAATCGCGTCACTAACATCAACCAATATAACAACGTGAACACTGTGAATCGCAGCAGCACCAGCACGGTGAACAACTACAATACCGCCGCCGCGCCGGCGCCGCGTTTCAGCCAACCGGTGCCTAACGCTGCGCCGCAACTGCCGCGCGTCGCGCCTGCGGCCCACGCGCCGATGACCATGCCGAACTTTGCGCATACTCAGCCGGTGGCGCCTCACGTACAGCAGCCGATAACCGTACACCCGCCGGTAGCGGCCGCCCCACACGTGCAACAACCGGTCATCGCGCCCCATGCACAGCAGCCGATGAGCACGCCGACGTTCACGCATGCCGTTCCGACGGCGCCTCACCCACAGCAGCCGACAGCCGTACATTCAGCGCCGCTGCAGACGCATCCGATGCCGGCCGCTGCGGCGATGCATCCAGCCGTCGCGCGCCCGCAGATTCAGCCGGCTCCGCACGTCGCTCAGCCGGTGATCCGCGAACCGGCAGCGCCGCAGCATCCGGCGGCGATAAGCCCAATGCCGGCGCCGCAACAGCGCATCATGCCGCATGCGGCCCCGGCGCCGCAGCTCCATCAGACGTCCGTTCAGCCGATGCCGCATCGCCAGGAGCCGGTGCCCACGAAGCCGCAGGAACACCGCCCAATCGTCGAGCAGCACAAGGTGGGATAAATCAAGAGGATGTCGCCCCGGCGGAATGGCCGGGGCGAAAAAAAAGCATGGCGTTAGCGGCTCACTTTCACCGCGGTGCCGCTGACGGTCACCATCAGCATGCTGCCGTCTTTGCCAACGGTTTCATAATCGATATCAATACCCACCACCGCGTTGGCGCCCAGCTCTTTCGCCTGGTCTTCCAGCTCTTCGAACGCGATCAGTCGCGCCTTGCGCAGCTCTTTCTCGTAAGCGCCCGAACGGCCGCCGACGATATCGCGCACGCCGGCGAAGAAATCACGAAAAATGTTGGCGCCGAGAATCGCTTCGCCGGTGACGACGCCGCAGTATTCGGTGATGGTAAACCCTTCCAGGGTCGGGGTAGTTGAAAGCTGCATCAGAACTCCTTGTTTGATTAATTCAACGTATCTATGACCAGAAGATTGACATTATGTTCGCTTAATCAATGGCACGCAGTACGAATGCAAGGCCAAAAAACGCATTTATACTGTAAGCTATCGGTCTTCATGGTAGAGACTTTCACATAAGGTAATAAGATGAAAACAAAAACGATTGCGGCTGTTTTACCCTTAGCGCTGTTGCTGAGTGCCTGTACCACGGTGGAACCGGCATACAAGGATATCGGCACCCGCAGCGGCAGCTGTGTGGAAGGCGGCCCGGATACGGTCGCGCAAAAGTTCTATGACCTGCGCATCCAGCAGGGCGCCGGCCTGCCGGACAGCAACCGCCTGGCGCAGCTGCAGCCTTATCTGAGTAAAGTGCTGTATCAGGATCTGGTCAGCACCGCTCAAAACCCGGGCAAGCATCAGATTACCGGCGATCTGTTCTCCGGCAATGCGCAGGGGCCAAGCAGCGCATCCGTCGCCAGCGCCTCGACCATTCCTAACACCGATGCGAAGAACATCCCGCTGCGCGTTGACCTGAGCTACCAGAAAGACGCCAACAGCACCGTGAACTGGCAGGACGAAGTGCTGATGGTGCGCGAAGGCACCTGCTGGGTGGTTGATGATATTCGCTACCTGAATGTTCCAGCGCACGCCACCAACGGTAGCGTACGCCAGGTGCTGGAAAACCAGTAACCCGCTTCCCCCGGCCGACGCGGGCTTGCCGCGTCGGTCATCCCGCCGCCCGTCTACCGCTCGAATTTCGTCCAATAGAAAAAATTTCGCTACCGATCTCACAGCCTGCACCACAAATCCCCTCCCTCGGCTTGAGTCGCGGTATCTTGTGCTAATCTTTTACTGTCCCGCCGCACACTCATAAATTTTAACGCACAAAGATTGCATAAGTATTCTGTGGAAGTTAACATTTGCGGCATCAATGTCTATTCAATTCTGGCGCATGAGTATTCAACTTAACGGTATCAATTGCTATTACGGCGCTCACCAGGCGCTGTTTGACATCACGCTGGAATGTCCAGCCGGGGAAACCCTGGTGCTGCTTGGCCCAAGCGGCGCCGGGAAAAGTTCATTGCTGCGGGTGCTGAACCTGCTGGAAATGCCGCGTTCGGGCCAACTGCAGATCGCCGGCAACCAATTCGACTTCAGGCAGGCGCCGGGCGAGAAAGCCATTCGCGAACTGCGGCAAAATGTCGGCATGGTGTTCCAGCAATACAACCTGTGGCCTCACCTCACCGTGGTTCAGAACCTGATCGAGGCACCTTGCCGCGTGCTGGGTCTGACCAAGGCTCAGGCGATGGAGCGCGCCGACAAGCTGCTCAAGCGTCTGCGCCTGACCGACTTCGCCGATCGCTTCCCGCTGCACCTTTCCGGTGGCCAGCAGCAGCGCGTGGCGATCGCCCGCGCCCTGATGATGGAGCCGCAGGTGTTGCTGTTCGATGAACCGACCGCAGCGCTGGATCCGGAAATCACCGCCCAGATCGTCAGCATCATTCGCGAACTGGCCGGCACCGGCATCACGCAGGTGATCGTCACCCACGAAGTGGAAGTGGCGCGCAAAACCGCCAGCCGCGTGGTGTACATGGAAAACGGCCACGTAGTGGAGCAAGGCGACAGCAGCCACTTCACGCAGCCGCGGACCACCGAGTTTGCTAATTACTTATCACACTAACAATTAACTTGCTGTAATTTGGGGAGTTTGCGATGAAAAAACTAATAATCGCCGCCGTTCTGGCCGGCATCAGCGTTTCCGCCTCCGCAGCCGAAACCATCCGTTTCGCTACCGAAGCCTCCTATCCTCCGTTTGAATTTATTGACGCCGGCAACAAGATTCAGGGTTTTGATGTCGATCTGGCCAACGCGCTGTGCAAAGAAATGCAGGCCGAATGTACCTTCACCAACCAGGCGTTCGACAGCCTGATCCCGAGCCTGAAGTTCAAGCGTTTCGATGCGGTGATGGCCGGTATGGACATTACGCCAGAGCGTGAGAAGCAGGTGCTGTTCACCAAGCCTTACTACGATAACTCGGCGCTGTTCATCGCGCAGAAAGGCAAAATCGCCGACGTGGCGGCGCTGAAAGGCAAGAAAGTCGGCGTGCAAAACGGCACCACCCACCAGAAATACCTGACTGACAAGCACCCGGAAATCATCACCGTGCCTTACGACAGCTACCAGAACGCCATTTTGGATCTGAAGAACGGCCGCGTTGATGCGGTGTTCGGCGATACCGCGGTGGTCAACGAGTGGCTGAAGCAGAATGACGCGCTGGCGGCAGTGGGCGCCAAAGTGACCGACAAAGACTACTTCGGTACCGGCCTTGGCATTGCGGTGCGCCAGAAGAACACCGATCTGCAGGGCAAGTTCAACGCCGCTCTGGACAAGATCAAGCAGGATGGGACCTATGAAACCATCTACAAAAAATGGTTCCAGCAGTAATACGCCCAAATGAATGAATTACAACCTTTAGCAAGCGCCGCCGGCATGACCGTCGGCCTTGCCGTTTGCGCCCTGATCCTCGGGCTGATTCTGGCGATGCTGTTCGCCGTATGGGAATCGTCCCGCTGGAAAGCGGTCAGCTGGCTCGGCACCGCCTGGGTGACCGTGTTGCGCGGCCTGCCGGAAATCCTGGTGGTGCTGTTTATCTATTTCGGCTCGTCGCAGCTGCTGCTGATGCTCTCCGACGGCTTTACCCTCAACCTCGGTCTGTTCCAGCTGCCGATTCAGTTGGCGATCGACAATTTCGAAGTCAGCCCGTTCCTGTGCGGGGTGATCGCCCTGGCCCTGCTCTATTCCGCCTACGCCTCGCAGACGCTGCGCGGCGCGCTCAAAGCGGTGCCGCAGGGGCAGTGGGAATCCGGTCAGGCGCTTGGACTGAGTAAGGCGGCGATCTTCTTTCGCCTGATCATGCCGCAGATGTGGCGCCACGCCCTGCCCGGCCTCGGCAATCAGTGGCTGGTGCTGTTGAAAGACACCGCGCTGGTGTCGCTGATCAGCGTGAACGATCTGATGCTGCAAACCAAGAGCATCGCTACCCGCACCCAGGAGCCTTTTACCTGGTATGTGATCGCCGCGGCCATCTACCTGCTGGTGACGCTGTTCAGCCAATACGTCATCAAACGCATTGAGCTGCGCGCCACGCGCTTTGAGCGGGGGCCGGCCTGATGATTGAATATTTGCCGGAGATCCTCAAAGGGTTGCACACCAGCCTGACGCTGACCGTCGCCGCGCTGATCGTCGCGCTGGTGCTGTCGCTGCTGCTGACGGTGATCCTGACGCTGAAAACGCCGATCCTGACGCCGCTGGTCAAGGCCTATGTGACGCTGTTCACCGGCACGCCGCTGCTGGTGCAGATCTTCCTGATCTACTACGGCCCCGGCCAGTTCCCGGCGATCCGCGACTACCCTTGGCTGTGGAACCTGCTGTCGCAGCCCTGGCTGTGTGCGATGATAGCGCTGGCTCTGAACAGCGCGGCCTACACCACGCAGTTGTTCTACGGCGCGGTGCGCGCCATTCCCGCCGGGCAGTGGCAATCGTGCGAAGCGCTTGGCATGTCGCGCCGGCAGACGCTGCGCATTCTGCTGCCGTTCGCCTTCAAGCGCGCGCTGTCGTCTTACTCCAACGAAGTGGTGCTGGTGTTCAAAAGCACCTCGCTGGCCTATACCATCACGCTGATGGAAGTGATGGGCTACAGCCAGCTGATGTACGGCCGCACCTACGACGTGATGGTGTTCGGCGCCGCCGGCCTGGTGTACCTGTGCGTCAACGGCCTGCTGACGCTGCTGATGCGCCTGGTGGAGCGTCGCGCGCTGGCGTTTGAGCGTCGCAACTGAGGCCGCCGCCCCCATGAGCCCCGCCATTGTGCGGGGCTTTTTTTATCCTCAAGGCAATACTTAATCATTTATATTGCATTTTAATTCACTCAATGGCAGGGTTAACAACAGGCATTCGCGCAAAAACCTCTGGCGATTACCAGTAAAAACAAACGATAGCGAATAATCACTTTCAGGATCCAGACAGGAGCTCTACGCATGAAAAAACTGCTGCTTGCCGCGACGATGTTAGCCGGGATGACCTTTAACGCCACCGCGGCCGAAACCATCCGCTTCGCCGCCTCCGCCACCTACCCACCGTTCGAATCGCTCGACGCCAACAACCAGATCGTCGGCTTCGATATCGATCTGGCCAACGCGCTGTGCAAGCAAATGCAGGCGCAGTGCACCTTCACCAACCAGGCGTTCGACAGCCTGATCGCCGCGCTGAAATTCAAGAAATACGATGCGGTGATTTCCGGCATGGATATCACGCCGGAGCGCAGCAAACAGGTCGCTTTCACCCAGCCTTACTACGCCAACTCGGCGATCGTGATCGCGCAAAAAGGCAAGTTCAGCTCGCTGGCGGATCTGAAAGGCAAAAAGCTCGGCATGGAAAACGGCACCACCCACCAGAAATACATGCAGGACAAGCATCCGGAGATTAACACCGTTTCTTACGACAGCTACCAGAACGCCATTCTGGAGCTGAAAAACGGCCGCATCGACGGCGTGTTCGGCGACACCGCCGTGGTGAACGAATGGCTGAAAACCAACCCGCAGCTGGCGCCGGTGGGCGAGCACATCACCGATGCGCAATACTTCGGCACCGGTCTCGGCATCGCGGTGCGCCCAGACAACCAGGCGCTGCTGGCCAAGCTGAACGCCGCGCTGGACGCCATCAAGGCCGACGGCACCTACAAAGCCATCAACGACAAGTGGTTCCCGCAGTAAGTCCGCGTGTGGAGTCGCCCTCCTTCGGCGGCTCCATCTAATTGCCACCCCATCCGGTTAGTGCTAAATTTGATACTGAATTTAGCATCAAGGATAACATCATGACGGTTCAACCCATTCTTGCCGACTCGGCAGTCAGCATCAGCGATTTTAAGAAATCGCCCAACGCCGCCCTTAAAGAGGCACAAGGGCAACCGGTCGCCGTCCTGACCAACGGTAAGATTTCGGGATATTACGTCTCTCCGGAAACCTGGGAGGCGATCGCGGAGTACTTGGAAGATATCGAACTCGCTGAAATCGTTCGTTCACGGATGAACGGCAAACGCATTAAGGTCAATTTGGATGACTTATAAGCTTGAATTCGAAGAACATGCGCTGAAGGAATTTAAAAAACTGTCCCCGGTGATCCGGGAACAGTTCAAAAAAAAGCTGGCATCGGTGCTGGTTAATCCCCACATCCCCGCCAACAAACTCGCCGGTTTGCCTGATTGCTACAAAATCAAACTCAGAGCCTCAGGCTTTCGTTTGGTATATCGCGTCATGGAAACGGAGATCGTGGTTCTGGTCCTGTCTGTGGGCAAACGCGAACGTTCAGCGGCTTACACGGCTGCCAAAAAGCGCCTTTAACGCCGCACCAGCAGCGTCAGCACTTCGTAGTGCGAGGTATGCGGGAACATGTCGAACAGCTGCACCCGTTCGATGCGATACCCCGGCAACATCTCGATATCTTTCGCCATGCTCTCGGCGTTGCAGCTCGAATACAGAATATAGTCCGGCGCCATCCGGCTCAAATAGTCGCACAGCGCCTGGCCGATGCCGCGCCGCGGCGGATTGACCAGCACCAGCTGCGGCACCTGGCCTTCGGCGGTGGCGAAGCGGGTGGAATCGAGCGCTTGAAAATCTACCTGCAACAACCCTAACCGCTGCGCCGACTGGCGCGCACAGGCGATCGCCTCCGCGCTGATTTCGATGCCGGTCAGGCGCGTCTGCGGCTGCGCGCAGTGCAGGCCGAAACCGCCGACGCCGCAGAACAGATCCCACATGCTGTCGATACCCAGCGCGCGCACCCAGTCGCGGGCGGTGGCATACAGATCGGCGGCCACCTGCGGGTTGGTCTGAAAGAAGCTTTGCGGGCGGATGAACAGCGGCACCTGATTGAACTGTTCCTCCAGCGCCTGCTGTTCGGTCAGCGCGATCTCGCGCTCCCCTTCCATGATCGCCATATGCACCGGTTGAATATTGGCGGAGATCACCCTGAGCTGCGGCAGCTGCTGCTGCAGCCACGGCAGCGCGGCGCGCAGCTGTGCCAGTTTGGTTTCCGAGCGCAGCACGAAACGCAGCATCACGCCGCCGTCGAGCGTGCTTTCGGTCAGCAGCAGGTATTTCAGCTCGCCACGTTTGCGCGCCACGTTATACGGCGTCAGGCCGGCGCGGGCGATAAAGCTTTTCAGCACAGCAAACATCGGCGCAAAGCCGGCGGGGTACAGCGGGCAGTCGCTCAGATCGACCGGCGTGCCGTCGCGGTGCAGCATGCCGAGCAGCGGTCGCTCCACGCTGCCGCTGACCACCATCTTGGCTTTATTGCGAAATGCGCTCAGTTCCCCCGCCACCGGCTGCAGCCACTGCGCGACGTCGCGCCCGGCCAGCAGCGATTGCAGGTGATGCTGTTTGTCGGCCAGTTGCTGCGGATAGGGCTTTTCCAGCCACTGACAGGAACGGCAGGTGCCCGCCGTATACAAAGCGCAATGCATGAAGATTACCGTGAAGTTCAGGATGACGAATTAAGGGCGCAGAGTTTACCACTCCGCGCGCCTAAAATCTCACTTGCGCGCGGTGAAGAAGCGGCGGCTGGCGGCAGGAACGAACAGCAACGCCAGGATCACCACGTCGGGGATCTTTTGCAGGATCAGAACGTGCAGGATTTGGCCGCTGGTTTCCCCCTCCACGGTGAACACCTCGGGGAAGACGCTGCCGATGGTGGCCAGCAGCAGGTAAAGCACCACGATGCACTGGCAGACCACATAGCCCCAGCGCCCCCAATTGCGGCCGCGCATCACCGCAAAGCCGCAGCTGATTTGCAGGCACAGCAGCATCAGGCCGGCCAGAAAGATAAAGGTGGAATCCCACGCCTGCGCGCTGGTGTTGACGAACTCCTGCGCGCCGTCGACGCCCAGCTCACCCAGCAGCAGCAGCACGCTGATGCACTTGATCGCCACCATGGCGGTGCCCGCCACCATCACCGGCACCGGCGCATCCGAAGTCGATCCCATTCCCTGCCCGCTTTTCAGCATGTCTGACATATCCGTGTTCCGCTACGACGCGCCACCTATACAGGTGGCGCATGTAAAGTCAGGTAGTTAGTTGCAATATTTATTGATTGCAAAAATAGCAGGTTTGTTACGATTCAGCTACGGGCCGCCCGCTGCAATTCACGCGATCGTTGTTTTTCCGAGCGCGCCATAAACCACCAGGCGATCAGGCCGAGGATGCCCACCACCAGCAGGATCAGGCTGGCCAACGCGTTAATTTCCGGGTTCACCCCCATGCGCACGCTGGAAAACACCAGCATCGGCAGCGTGGTGGCGCCCGGGCCGGAGACGAAACTGGCGATCACCAGGTCATCCAGCGACAGGGTGAACGCCAGCATCCAGCCGGAGATCAGCGCCGGCGCAATCATCGGCAAGGTGATGACGAAGAACACCTTCAGCGGCGGCGCCCCCAGATCCATTGCCGCCTCTTCAATCGAGCGATCCACCTCGCGCAGACGCGAACTGATGACCACCGCCACATAAGCGGTACAGAAGGTGACATGCGCCAGCCAGATAGTGAACATGCCACGTTCCGACGGCCAGCCGAAGGCATGCCCCATCGCCACGAACAGCAGCAGCAGCGACAGGCCGGTGATCACGTCCGGCATCACCAGCGGCGCGGTCAGCATAAACGCGAAACCGGTTGAACCGCGAAAGCGGCCGAATCGCACCATCACCACGGCGGCGATGGCCCCCAGTACCACCGCGGCGGTGGCGGAGGCGGCGGCGATGGTCAGGCTGAGCCCCACCGCGCTGATCATCGCCGAATCGTGGAACAGTTCGCTATACCAGCGCGTGGACCAGCCGGCCCACACCGTCACCAGCTTGGAGCTGTTGAAGGAGTAGATCACCAGCATCAGCATCGGCGCATACAGGAAGGTAAAGCCGACAGTCAGGATGGCGATGCGCCACGGTGAACGCACTACCGGCAAGTTGTTCATTCCTGCCCCCCTATTTCCTTGTTCTGGTGTTTGTGGAACCACAAAATTGGCACGATCAGCAACAGCAGCATGATGGTGGCGACCGCCGAGGCCACCGGCCAGTCGCGGTTATTGAAGAACTCCTGCCACAGCACGCGGCCGATCATGATGCTGTCCGGCCCACCGAGCAGTTCCGGGATCACGAACTCCCCCACTGCCGGAATGAACACCAGCATCGAACCGGCGATGATGCCGCCGCGCGTCAGCGGCACGATCACGCTGAAGAAGGTTTTCAGCGGCCGGGCGCCCAGATCCAGCGACGCCTCCACCAGCGAGTAATCCAGCCGGATCAGCGCCGTGTAAATCGGCAGCACCATAAACGGCAGATAGGAATAAACGATGCCGATATACACCGCCAGGTTGGTGTGCAAGATCACCAGCGGTTGATCGATCACCCCTAGCCACATCAGAAAGTTATTCAGCGTGCCGTTGTTTTTCAGGATCCCCATCCAGGCGTAGACGCGGATCAGGAACGAAGTCCAGGAAGGCAGGATCACCAGCAACAGCAGAATGTTGCGGGTCGACGCCTTGCTGTGCGCCACCGCCCAGGCCAACGGATAGCCGATGATCAGGCAACACAGCGTCGAGACCGCCGCCACGCGCAGCGACTGCAGGTAGGCATCGATATACAACGGATCGTCGGTCAGCTGCAGGTAGTTGGCGAAGTTGAGCGCAATGTTTAGCTTGCCGTCCACCCAGCTCATCAGCTCGGTGTAGGGCGGCACCGCCAACGCCAGCTCCGCCAGGCTGATCTTGAACACGATCAGGAACGGCAGCATAAACAGCAGCGTCAGCCATAAATACGGCAATGCGATCACCAGCTTGCGGCCGTGAGCCATCAGCAGGCGATGGAACAGGGCCTTGAGGGTGGAGGGCGTTTTGGCCGGCGGTTCCGGCGTGCGTTCAGAAAGCAGGGTCATACGGGTTACTCCTCACCGGCTCTACTACACCGTCAACACGACGCAGCTGTCGGTTTCCCAACACAGACGCACTTCATCGCCCCAGGTGGGCATCCCCTTGCGGAAACGATGGCCGTTTTGCAGCTGGGCGCTGATAATCTGCCCGCTGTGCAGCTTCACGTGGTAGATAGACAGATCGCCCAGGTAGGAAATGTGCGCCACTTCCCCCACCGCGAAGTTGCAGCCGTCTTCCGGCACTTGTTCGCACAGCAGGATCTTTTCCGGCCTCAGCGCCACCTGGATCGGCACGCCATCCACCACCGAGGCATCCGGATCCACCTTGATCGCATGGCGCAACCCGGGGCTTTGCAGGATCAGCGCATCGTCGTGGCGCTCTTGCAGCACGCAGTCGAAGACGTTGACCGAACCGATAAACTCTGCGCTGAAGCGGCTGTTCGGATGCTCGTAGATCTCTTCCGGCTCGCCGATCTGCACGAACTTGCCGCGGTTCATGATGGCGATACGCCCCGCCATGGTCATCGCCTCCTCCTGATCGTGCGTCACCATCACGCAGGTCACGCCGACGCGCTCGAGAATGTCGGTCACTTCCAGCTGCATGCGATCGCGCAGCTTCTTGTCCAGCGCGCCCATCGGTTCATCCAGCAGCAGCAACTTCGGCCGCTTGGCCAGGCTGCGTGCCAATGCCACCCGCTGCCGCTGGCCGCCGGAAAGCTGGTGCGGTTTGCGTTTGGCGTACTCCTGCATGTGCACCAGCGCCAGCATTTCCGCCACCCGTTCGGCGATCTCCGCCCGCGGCATTTTGTCCTGCTTCAGGCCGAACGCGATGTTTTGCTCCACGGTCATGTGCGGGAACAGCGCGTACGACTGAAACATCATGTTGATCGGCCGCTGGTACGGCGGCACATGCGACATATCCTGCCCGTCGAGCACGATCTGCCCTTCCGTCGGCTGTTCAAAGCCGGCCAGCATGCGCAGCAAGGTGGACTTGCCGCAGCCGGACGGGCCAAGCAGCGCAAAGATCTCGCCCTTGTAGATGGTGAGGCTGACGTCTTCGACCGCATTCTGCCCGTCGAAGGTTTTGGTGAGGTTACGGATTTCCAGCAGAGGGGTGAAGACCTTCTGCGACTTGGCTTGAGGACGAGGGATGGCGTCGTTCAATCGGGGTGCTCTCCGGCGTAAAGCGGCACAAAACCACGGCGAGCGCCGTGGCCCAAAACGGCAATGCAGGCGGGGAGCGCCCGCCTGCCGGTTTACCGACGATGGGGGGATCCCCCCCATCATCACTTCCCGCTTTTAACTTTAGTCCATGCGCGGGTAATGACACGGTCCAGCTTCGGCGACTGCACGTTGAGCGTGAACAGCTTGGCGCGCAGATCGGCCGGCGGATAGACGTTCGGGTTCTCGCGCACTTCGGCGTTCACCAGCGGCGTGGAGTCTTTCACCGCATTGGCGTAATAGACATAGTTGCTGATGCCCGCCATCACGTCAGGTTTCATCAGGAAGTTCAGGAACTGGTACGCGGCGTCTTTGTTCTTGGCGTCCGCCGGCATGGCGAACATGTCAAAGTAGGTCAGCGCTCCCTCTTTCGGGATCGCGTAGGCCACGTTCACGCCGTTCTTCGCCTCTTTGGCGCGGTTGGCCGCCTGCATCACGTCACCGGACCAGCCGATCGCCACACAGATATCACCGTTAGCCAGATCGTTGATGTACTGAGAAGAGTGGAAGTAACGAATGTTCGGCCGCAGTTTCAGCAGCAGATCGTTGGCCGCGCCGGTGTAGTCCGCCGCATTGGTGCTGTTGGGATCCTTGCCCAGGTAGTGCAGCACGGTGGCGTAAACCTCGCTCGGCGCATCGAGGAAGGAGACGCCGCAGCTTTTCAGCTTCTCGAGGTTTTCCGGCTTGAGGATCAGATCCCAACTGTCGACAGGCGCGTCTTTGCCCAATGCCGCCTTCACCTTGTCGACGTTATAGCCGATGCCGGTGGTCACCATCAGGTATGGGATGCCGTATTTGTTGTCTTTATCGTTGTGTGCAACCAGCTTCAGCATCTCGGGATCGAGATTCTTGTAGTTGGGCATTTTGCTCTTGTCGAGCGGTTCGAAGATGCCGGCCTGCGACTGGCGTTCGAGGAAGTTGGATGAAGGAACCACCAGATCATAACCGGTGCTGCCCGCCATCAGTTTGCCTTCCAACACTTCGTTGGAGTCAAAGACGTCGTACACCACTTTGATACCGGTTTCTTTCTGGAATTTGGCCAGGGTATCCGGCGCGATATAGTCGGACCAGTTATACACGTGCAGCGTTTTCTCTTCGGCTGACGCCGTGACGGACGCGGCCATCAACAGGCCGGCAACCACACCCGATAACCACTTTTTACGTTGGGTGACCATCCGTAACTTCCTCCAAAACAGGGTGAATCATAGAATTGAACTTGTATCTGCAGCGATACAAAACCTTTCCTGATTGAGCGCAATCGTTGCAACCGCGAACTGAATGGCTATGCATATGATTGCATGCGCCTTTTTGCACTGCCCTGCTCGCGTGGTTACAAGGGAAATCGCAAGCCCTTTGCAGAATCAGCAGCATAGCCGCTGCCATCGCAACCCGCCAGCCCCCAGGGTAAAAAACGCCATTTATCGATTTTTTATGCAATTTTTCTCTATGTGATACGGCATTAATGGCGTAAAAGCCGAGAAAGATCGGGCGGCAGAGGCCTAAGTGCAGAATATTTAATTGCGGAGGGGAGTCACGACAGCATGCCGCCGGAGCGACGGCATGCTTAAGGTACAGCGAGGATCAGTGCAGCATCGGCTGACGCACGGCGCCAGCGGGGATCTCTTCTTCATCCCCCATAAACAGCAGATCGTTCGCCCGCGCCTCGAGGATCACCATCGAGACCTGCTCTTCGCCCTGCTGCATGAAGTGGGTGAACTGCTCGTAGGTGATGCCGACCGCCACGCTCAGCGACTGGCAGACGATCAGCTTCGGCAGGTTGTCGTCCTGAATGTCGACAAAGGCCTTGATGGTCAGCGAGCTGGCGTTGATCTGGCTCAGGTCCGCCACCAGCGGGATCAGCGCGGTCGGCTTCACCTCAGCCAGCGCGGAGAACAGGATGACGTTATCCACCAGATCTATCTTGGCGTCGAACACGCCGTCGAAGTTCTGCATGTGCGGCAGGTGCAGCGCCTGGCAGGAATCGCACTCAAAGAAAGAAATGCCCGACTGATCCAGCCAGCGCCGCAACAGCGCCAAATCGGGGACAATGAGTGAATCCATAATAACCAGCCTCACAATATTCAAAACGCGAAAAGGCGCATAGCTTACGGAATATTCACCCGATACGCCACGATCAATGCGGCTTAATTCACTAATTAAGATATTGCTCGGCGGGAAAAGCGCAACGCGCGTACCGTCAGCCGCCCGATTTCAGGCGGAACCCCGGCCGGCCGCGCTGCTCGATGTATTCGATCATCATGCCGGCAATGTCCAGCCCGGTAGTGGTTTCCACCCCTTCCAGCCCCGGTGAGGCGTTGACCTCCATCACCAGCGGGCCGCGCTCGGCGCGCAGGATATCCACCCCGGCCACGTCCAGCCCCAGCGTGTTCGCCGCTTTGACCGCAATCGCCCGCTCCCTGGCGGTGATGGTCACTTTGCGGGCGGTGCCGCCGCGGTGCAGGTTGGAACGAAACTCGCCGGGCTTCGCCTGCCGCTCGATGGCGGCCACCACTCGGCCACCCACCACCAGACAGCGCACATCGCACCCCTGCGCCTCGCGCACGTACTCCTGCACCAGGATGTGGGCGTTCAGGCCTCGAAAGGCGTCGATCACGCTTTCCGCCGCCTGACGGGTTTCCGCCAGCACCACGCCGATGCCCTGCGTGCCTTCCACCAGTTTGACCACCAGCGGCGCGCCGCCGACCAGCTCGATCAGATCGCCTGTGTCGTCCGGCGAATGGGCAAAACCGGTGATCGGCAGATCGATGCCCTGCCGCGCCAGCAGCTGCAGCGAACGCAGCTTGTCGCGGGCGCGGGTAATGGCCACGGATTCGTTTAGCGGGTAGCTGCCGAGCAGCTCGAACTGGCGCAGCACCGCCGTGCCGTAAAAGGTAATGGCAGAGCCGATGCGCGGGATCACCGCATCGTAACGTTCCAGCTGACGGCCGCGATAGTGAATGGTCGGCGCCGCCGGATTGATGTTCATATAGCAAGAGAGCGGATCGATGATATCGATACTGTGCCCGCGATCTTCCGCCGCTTCACGCAGCCGCTTGCACGAATAGAGCGATCCGTCGCGAGAAAGAATGGCAATTTTCACTCGTCACCCCAAAAGCCAACGCCTGCCCGGCAGGCGGGTTAGCGGCCGCGGCGCTCAGGCGCGCGGATCGCGATCCTGATTATCTTTCGATGCGTCTGCATCTTGCGGTTTGCGGCGATCGTTTTCCGGCGGCAAGCCGCCGCGCATCAGCGGCCCGAACCCCTGCACCACGCGCCATACCAGAAACGCCGCCGCCGGCACCATCAGCGCCACGCCGAGGAAAATCATGCCGACCGCCGCCTGTTGCGACGCCAGCCAGCCCGGCAGCTGCAGGTGGCCGTGAATACTGAGGTAGGCCAATACCAGCATCACGATGCCCAGCCCTTCCAACACCAGCACCGGGCGCGGTAAGTCACCGAATGAACGCATATTTTTCCTCTCCAGAAGGTCTGCCCCCAGTGTAGTGAATTCCCGCCGACGGCGACAGCCCCGGCAGACTAATTGGTTACATGAATCAGATTAACAGGTAATTCCTGCTTTTTTTTCACCGCCTCAACGGGCATAGTAGGCGCCATCTGACGCAGGTAATGACTTTTTCGGTGACGGGATGTCGTTGCAATCGCGAATAATTTATCGAAAATCCAATTAAGGAGCGTTGCATGTTTGCAGTAATCTTCGGGCGTCCTGGCTGTCCTTATTGTGTCCGCGCTAAAGAACTGGCGGAAAAACTGACTGAAGAACGCGACGATTTCAACTTCCGTTACGTTGACATCCACGCGGAAGGCATCACCAAGGCCGATCTGGAAAAAACCGTCGGCAAACCGGTTGAAACCGTGCCGCAGATCTTCCTGGATGAGAAGCACATCGGCGGTTGCACCGATTTCGAAGCTTACGCTAAAGAACACCTGAACCTGTTCCAGTAAGTTTTTGAACGACAAAAAGGCGCTTAATGCGCCTTTTTTTATTGCCGCTGCCGCCGGTGCAACTGCTGGAGCGTGTGCAACAAACCGAGGGCGAACAGCATCAGCATCGCGCCGAACACGCACCAGAACACCGCGCTGGTGGCGTAAGCCAGTTCCTGCCAAAACGACGAGGACGGCGTCAGCCAGAAGTGGCGGATCAGCAGGCACAGCGGCAATGCATACAGCGCGCCAAGCAACGGGCAAAGCAGCCGCTTGCGGCTCGACAAATAGCTGGCGATCGCGCCGGGGATCACAAACAGCAGCAGGCCGGTTTCACCGTGGTGCTCATGATCCGTGCTGCCGAACAGGCCGGTTTGCTGGCCGAGAAACACCAGGCTGAACAACAGAAAACAGCTGAGAATGCCCAGCCAATATCTATAACTCGTCATGCGAATTCTCCCCCGCCCAATTACCGCATCAATAGAAATCGGCCCGGTCACCCGTGCGGTGACGCTGAACCGAATTTTTTCCTTGGTCAAAAGAGAGTTAAATGCGCACGGCGGCGCAGGAAATCAGCTTTCTGTGCTGGCTGTCATCGGTCATAGCGTCTAGAATGAACGCCGCCGAACGATGGTTCGCTTCGCCTTACGCTGGTGGTGATTTATGATGTCGTTTTAAGGCTGAATTTATCTCTTATAGTTATCTATATCAAGCACTTACTGGTAAACAATAAGTTATCCTCCGTGAACATAAACGTCGCTAGTTTGTTAAACGGTAACTACATTCTGTTACTGTTCGTGGTACTCGCACTGGGGCTGTGCCTCGGTAAACTCCGTCTGGGCTCCGTCCAACTCGGTAATTCCATTGGCGTTTTGGTGGTTTCGCTGCTGCTCGGCCAGCAACACTTCGCCATTAACACCGAGGCGCTGAATCTCGGCTTCATGCTGTTTATTTTCTGCGTCGGGGTGGAAGCCGGGCCTAACTTTTTCTCGATTTTCTTCCGCGACGGCAAGAATTACCTGATGCTGGCGCTGGTGATGGTCGGTTCGGCCATGGTGATCGCCATCGGCCTCGGCAAGCTGTTCCACTGGGACATCGGCCTGACCGCCGGCATGCTGGCCGGTTCGATGACCTCGACGCCGGTGCTGGTTGGGGCCGGCGATACGCTGCGCAACACCATCGTCAACGGCCCGGCGCTGCTGGCGGCGCAGGATCATCTGAGCCTCGGCTATGCCCTCACCTACCTGATCGGTCTGGTCAGCCTGATCTTCGGCGCGCGTTACCTTCCGAAGCTGCAGCACCAGGATCTGTCCACCTCCGCCCAGCAAATCGCCCGCGAGCGCGGCCTGGACACCGACAGCCAACGCAAGGTCTACCTGCCGGTGATCCGCGCCTACCGCGTCGGCCCCGAGCTGGTGGCCTGGGCCGACGGCAAGAACCTGCGCGAGCTGGGCATCTATCGCCAGACCGGCTGCTACATCGAACGCATCCGCCGCAACGGCATTCTGGCCAACCCGGACGGTGACGCGGTGCTGCAGGTGGGCGACGAGATCTCGCTGGTCGGTTATCCGGACGCCCACGCGCGGCTGGATCCGAGCTTCCGCAACGGTAAGGAAGTGTTCGACCGCGATCTGCTCGACATGCGCATCGTGACCGAAGAGATCGTAGTGAAGAACAGCAACGCGGTGAACAAACGCCTGAGCCAGCTGAAGCTGACCGACCACGGTTGCTTCCTCAACCGCGTGATCCGCAGCCAGATCGAAATGCCAATCGACGACAGCATCGTGCTCAACAAGGGCGACGTGCTGCAGGTAAGCGGCGACGCGCGCCGGGTGAAGAGCGTGGCGGAGAAGATTGGCTTTATCTCGATCCACAGCCAGGTGACCGATCTGCTGGCGTTCTGCGCCTTCTTCATCATCGGCCTGCTGATCGGCCAGATCACCATTCAGTTCAGCAACTTCTCGTTCGGCATCGGCAACGCCGCCGGCCTGCTGATGTCCGGCATCATGCTCGGCTTCCTGCGCGCCAACCACCCGACCTTCGGCTACATTCCGCAGGGCGCGCTGAACATGGTGAAAGAGTTCGGCCTGATGGTGTTTATGGCGGGCGTGGGTCTGAGCGCCGGCGCCGGCATCGGCCACAGCCTGGGCGCGGTCGGCGGCCAGATGCTGATCGCCGGGCTGATCGTCAGCCTGGTGCCGGTGATTATCTGCTTCCTGTTCGGCGCCTACGTGCTGCGCATGAACCGCGCCCTGCTGTTCGGCGCCATCATGGGCGCCCGCACCTGCGCGCCGGCGATGGAAATTATCAGCGATACCGCGCGCAGCAACATCCCGGCGTTGGGCTACGCCGGCACCTACGCCATCGCTAACGTGCTGTTAACGCTGGCGGGTTCGCTCATCGTAGTGCTATGGCCGGGCATACTCGGCTGATCGATTAGCGGGAGAGATGGATCGGCGATAAAAATATTTTGATTTTTTTGTCGCCGGCCAGAACTTTCGTTGGGGGCCGCAGTCTGAATTAGTGCCACTGCTTTTCTTTGATGTCCCCATTTTGTGGAGCCCGATAATCCCGCCTTTTAGGTTCAAGATTATCGGGTTTTTTGTTGCCTGCACTCCACCGCCCGCGGGACCACCATCAGATGGCAGCAACACCTCAACTGACGACGTACAGCGCCGCGTCCGCTCCTTCCTGAAACATCGTTTCTCTTAACGTTTAGTGTCGGGCGGTCGGCTATCAGACAATGACTTCCCAAGGTTTGATTTCAGAAGGAGTGAGAGCGGAGTAACTGTATTAATTAGCAAGTGGGGCTGAACTCAACAACGGCCTTATCAATATCTTAATATCAAAAAAAGCAAGACACCTACGGTGCCTTGCTTTTCTTTTTACATTAGCAAGCGCCAAAAAGAACGACAGAGAACAGAACGGAACCGTTCAGATAAATAGTGGCCTTCAATCCCGTAGGAATAAAGGAACCACAGGTCTCTGCGCACACTTTAAGCTGCCCACCAATGGGAATTGGAATCGGCGAAGAAACGCAAAAGTCACCGTAGACAGGAATGGTAAAACAGATTTGGTTGTTTGCAGGGTTATAACTGGCCCCAACGCAAACCGAAAGTTTAAGCGCCAACACGCCCTGCTGCTTAAGGTCTACAGGTACCGGCGCCGGTGTTTTTTGCGAAAATCCAACCGCAGTAAAATCAGCAACATGTTCATTTTGAGCGTGCGGATCTTGTTCATTGCATTTACAATCAGCCATTGGAATATCCTCGTAAGTTTTTTTAGATATTAATTAGCGAACAATGTAATTGCCGTGGAGCTAATTACATTGATGAATCTAGCAGCACAATAATTAATTTCCATTCCTTCGCCATTAAATAAAATCAATAAAACAACAATAAAATGATTAATAAGAATATTTTTATTTATGTAACCGAAACGGTTTGTTATTACCGAAATAATTGCAATTCAAAATAATATAATCAGAGATGAAGGGAGATAAAAAATGAGGATATTGCGAGTGAAAATTAAAAAAATGCCCTTAAACCAAGGATGTTAACCTTGTTAGCTTGAGTCACTTTCCTTTTTCCCTCTGTAGGTTGAAAAAATTTGGCTAAGCACCCGGCTTTCCTACCTGAAAATAAAAAACCGCCTGAAGAGCCGCATATCATCGCAAAATGCTCTTCAAACGGTTTTGTACAAGATCATGTATTCACAGCGCTAATCGCGGATTACTTTGATTCAGCCTGGCTTACGGTATCTTCGGCTTTCCAGATGCGGTATTTCACTTCCGCGTCTTTCGGCGCATACACCACGATCGGCAGGCGGCTGTTGTAACGCTGCATCGCGGCGTCGCCCAGGTTGGCGGCGATGAATTTCTTGGTCTTGGTGTTATCCGGGCAGGCCATCATGGTCGAGGCCGGTTCGGACAGCTTCTCCAGCACCAGGTAGTCGTAGCCCCAGCCGGACAGGGTTTTGGTCTCTAGGGTGCCGCCAATCATATGGCGGTTGCAGTCCACTTCCAGCGTCTTGCCGATCAGCAGCTCTACCTTGTAGTTCTCTTCGTGCTCTTGCTTCGGCAGGTAGATCACCTGGCGGTTCATGCCCTTCTCGGCTTTCGGGTAAGGCGCGACCTTTTCCAGCGGCTGTTTGCTGATAT
This sequence comes from Serratia sp. LSHTC3, assembly GCF_057197125.1. Taxonomy (NCBI): domain Bacteria; kingdom Pseudomonadati; phylum Pseudomonadota; class Gammaproteobacteria; order Enterobacterales; family Yersiniaceae; genus Serratia; species Serratia sp. LSHTC3. Next base: position 401,727 of record NZ_JBXUNP010000002.1, on the reverse strand, counting down.
CCGCATCGTCGCCAGAGGTGGCCGCCATGGCGCTGGCGGAAACGGCCATCAGCAGGCCGGAAAATACAACGGATGCCTTGTTCATGTTTATCCCTACACTTTTTGTCAAATAATCCGTCTATAAACTAATACACTACCGCCAAGCTCGCCACAGGTTTAATCTTCTTTACAATAGGCGATAAATAGTGACAATCGCCTGGCATTCCCCGTTAGCCGGAGCAATACCCCAGAAAAAACCGCCGATTAAGACGAGATAAACAGGTGATGATCTGCGCACAACCGGGTGTATCAGATAGGGTTTTCTTACCGGCGGACTAAGGTTTTCTTAAGACAGAATTATTACAGTGGCGCTATTCAATACTGTCACCGAGCCTGCGCGTGAATCCAGAATCGTCATTAAATCAATCCTCAACGGCACAGCAAATTAAGACAACCGCCCTTTACTCCCTGCCGACATCCTTTTACCGTTGGCAAGTTTTTGGCCTGCTGATCAGCGGTTTGGTGTTCCTGTGGCTCTCCCGCAACGAACAGCTGGACTGGGCGATCAGCAACTATTGGTACGATGCCGCCAGCGGGCATTTCCCGTGGCAAAACAATTACTGGCTGGATCTGATCAATCACCGTCTGTTGAAGCAGATAGTGATCGTGGGAGCGGTGCTGACGCTGTTTTGGGGCATCTATCGCCGCAGCGCGCGCCTGATTGTCAGCATGTTGCTTCTCGGCATCGGCCCGCTGGTGGTGGGCATTCTCAAGGCCACCAGCGCGCACTCCTGTCCGTGGGATCTGATCGAGTACGGCGGCAAGGCGATGTCCTTCCCGTTGTTCGGCGCGGTACCGGCGCTGCCGGGCCCCGGTCGCTGTTTCCCCGGCGGGCACGCCTCGAGCGGTTTCGCGGTCATGGCGTTGTTTTTCCTGTTTTATCCGCAGCGCCCGCGCCTGGCCTGGTGCTGCTGGTGCGGCGGTATTGCGCTCGGCATGTTGATGGGCTTTGGTCAGATCATGCGCGGCGCACATTTTCTTACCCATAACCTGTGGGCAGGTTGGTGGGTTTGGTTAAGCCAGTTGGCGATTTATTGGATAGTTAGCGGCTATTGGCGCCGCAAGACGAGGTAACGGTTATGGAGCAGTTAAACCATGTTCTTTTCGCCTGGATCAATGCGACCCCGGCATCTCCCGAATGGATGATCGATTTCGCCACCTTTCTGGCGCGCGATCTTATCATTATCGTGCCGCTGCTGATCGTCGGCCTGTGGCTGTGGGGGCCGCGCAGCCAGCTGGTTTCGCAGCGCGAAGTGGTGGCGAAAACCACGATCGCGCTGCTGTTCGCCATGCTTGCCGCCTCCGCTATCGGCGCGCTGCTGCCGCATGAGCGCCCGTTCGTCGCCGGCGTGGGTTATACCTTCCTGGCGCACGTGCCGGACAGTTCGTTCCCCAGCGATCACGGCACCGCCATCTTTACCTTTGCGCTGGCGTTCCTGTTCTGGCACCGGGTCTGGTCCGGCGCGCTGCTGATGATTGTCGCCGTCGGCATCGCCTGGTCACGCGTTTACCTCGGCGTGCACTGGCCGCTGGATATGGTCGGCGGTTTCCTGCTCGGCCTGGTCGGCTGCCTGTTCGCTCAGTTGGTATGGAATCTGTTCGGCGATGTCCTCGCCGACAGGCTGTCGCGCCTGTATCGCTTTCTGTTTGCCTTCGCCATTCGCCGCGGCTGGGTGAAAGAATAACCGCATAACATGACAGGGGCGTTACCGCCCCTGCTTTCACACCACGCCGGTGGTCACGCAAAATGCCCGCGTTTTTCCCGCTCCCAGCATCACTCCCGCCTCCCCTTCCGGCGCGTTAGGCCGGCAGTTTGCCGGCTGGATAAAAGCAAGCAGCCGCCTGTTGCCCTGGACAGCGATGCGCCGCAGGCCATAGTTGAATTGCCCGGTGGCAAAACGCGTCACATAGCGGCGGCCTTGCGGCGCCAGCATAAAGAACTCGGCCTGATCCACGTAGCGCGTCAGATCGTCGGAGCACAGCAGTTCCTGCCCGAGCATCTCTCCCAACAGCGCCGGCGTCGGCAAGTTTTGGCGGAACACCGCGTCGGGAATGCAATCGTAGTTGAGGCGGCACACATAGCGCAGCGGCTGCGGCCGATCGGCCAGGTTGGTAACCTTCATCTCTATGGCGAACTGCGCGCTCTGGGCCGCCAGACGCAGCGCCGGGCCGATGCGCCAACGCCCGCCCAACCGCTCGCCTTCACCGTGCAACGTCAGCTCATCGCCCGCCAGCTGCAGCCACACGCGTTGCATCTGGAGCGGCGCGCCGTCGTGACTCGGCCAGGCGGGACAGAACGCGGCGTCGTCAGCGCGCTTTCTTCCGGCGCCCCGCACGCTGCGGCGGCCCGATTTCAGCGAATGACCGTCAAATTCGGCGTCCCAGATCGCGAGGCCCTGATACGGCAAAACCGTCAGCGCGCCACGGCAGTTCGCCAGCGTCAGCATCGGCCCGCGTTCTGCGCAGCGATGCGCGCTCACCGCGAAATCCGCGTTACGGAACAGTTCCTGCCGATACGTCCCGAAAGCTTCAGGAGCCAGGTCGATGTTGATCTTCATCTTTTTCCCCTCGACGTTTCGCCCGCGCAGGCCGCGAGCGGTCGCTGAAAATGTTATTTAAATAACAAACCACCCTCCTCTAAGTTATACATATAACAGTGAAGTAACTATGATCTCGTCGACATTTTTCAAATCCCGCTAGGTTTATCGACATTGCAATGTTATTATTTTCACATTACCTATCCATGCTCTTTTCTCAACTTCACTAAGGAACCGCGATGACCACCGAAAACATCGATTACGCCAGCTATGTTGACCACACCCTGCTGGCCATGGACGCCACCGAAATGCAGATCGCCAAACTGTGCGAAGAAGCGCAGCAGCACAACTTCTATGCGGTATGCGTCAACTCCGGCTACGTGCCGCTGGCCGCCCAGCTGCTGCAGGAAAGCACGGTGAAAGTCTGCTCGGTAATCGGTTTCCCGCTGGGCGCCGGCCTGACCGTCGCCAAAGCCTTTGAAGCCAAAGCGGCGATCGCCGCCGGCGCGCAAGAGATCGACATGGTGATCAACGTCGGCTGGCTGAAGAGCGGCCTGCTGGACGAAGTGAAAGCCGACATCGCCGCCGTGCGCGAGGTTTGCGCGGCGATCCCGTTGAAGGTAATATTGGAAACCTGCCTGCTCAGCGATGCGCAGATCGTCCAGGTTTGTGAAATGTGTCGCGAACTCGATGTCGCCTTCGTGAAAACCTCCACCGGCTTCAGCACCGGCGGCGCTCGGGAAGAGCACGTCAAACTGATGCGCGAGACCGTGGGCAGCGAAATGGGCGTGAAAGCTTCCGGCGCCGTGCGCGATCGCGCCACCGCCGAGAAGATGATCAAAGCCGGCGCCACGCGTATCGGCACCAGCTCCGGCGTCGCCATCGTCTCCGGCGCTCAGGCGGCAGCGGGCAGCTACTGATCGTCGGTATGCCCTGAGGGGCATAGCCAATACACTCCGATGCGGGACAATACGGGCGGTTGATGCGGCCCGATATTGCCCCGCATCGTTCTGTTTAGCGCCGGAAATGCCGGCTCGCCTTTTATCTCTACTACCTGTGGGAAGACGGATCTATGGAAACGCGGCGCGAAGAACGTATCAACCGGTTAGTTCAGGCGTTAAAACGCGCTGACAAGATCCACCTGAAAGAAGCCGCCGTGCTGCTGGGGGTCTCGGAGATGACCATTCGCCGCGATCTGAGCGCCGAACCGGCGGCCGTGGTGTTACTCGGCGGCTACGTGGTGACCGATCCGCGCAGCAACGGCGTGACCAACTACTTCGTTTCCGATCAAAAAGCCAAACAGGTAACGGAGAAACGGCGCATCGGCCTGCTGGCGGCGCCGCTGATCAATGAAAACGACACGGTGTTTTTCGACTGCGGCACCACCACGCCGGCGATCATCGACGCCATCACCGACGAGCTGGCTTTCACCGCCGTGTGTCATTCGCTGAACACCTTCCTGGCGCTGCAGGACAAACCGAACTGCAAGGTGGTGCTGTGCGGCGGCGAGTTCAAGCCGAACAACTACATCTTTTCCAGCGTCGGCGGCCGCAACGAGCTCGATCACATCTGCCCGAACATCGCCTTTATCTCCGCCGCCGGCCTCAGCCTGCAGCACGGCGCCACCTGCTTCAACTTCGACGAGCTGGAGATGAAGCATCGCGCCATGGCGATGGCGCAGCAAAAGATCCTGGTGGCAGACCACAGCAAGTTCGGCAAAACCAAACCGGCCTGCATCGGCCCGCTGACGCAGTTCGATCGGGTGATCACCGATCGCCAGCCGGACGCCGACTTCATGGCGTTCTTCAACGATAACGCCATCGCTATCCGCTATTAGTCCGCCTTCAGCGCCGTCATAACCGACGGCGCACCGCTTCGATATCCCTCTTTCCCCGCCGAAAAGTGAACAAATAATGCGCAATCAATTCACGTTTTTCGCTTATCCGCACGCAACATCAGGTTAATAAAATGCAACAGCTCACCCGCGTGATTATTTTTTCGCAGGCTAACCACGCGGTCGGTTGGGTGAATTAACGGCTATTTATGGCTTTTATATGATAAATCGAGCCAAAGGCCAGGAAGTTTAAATAAACGGCGGTTTACGCAATTGCAGCAAATCTCGCCAATACCTGTTAGGTATCTGTTATTTATATGATGAATGGTTACGCATTTTTATCCGCTAACCACGTAAGTAATTTCCCTTCGTTACTAGCGGTGATTTTCAACAAAAACAAAATAAAAACAAAAAGATAAACGTCATTTACCTTAAAAACATAATGTGATCTACATCACTAAAACTGCTTAATCCGGGTTTTTCGCTAGATCCAAAACCACGCATAAAATATATTGCTCGGCTTGCTGCTGAGCACAGCGCTTTATCTGGTTAATTATTGTACATACCGCATAATCGCAGAAACTTTCATGAGAGCGTTCTCAGCACAAAATCTTACACAAATGTGCAACAAATGCGCGAAAAATCGATAAAAAAGCTGATAACTGCACATATTGCGCATTTGAGAGCAGGATCACGGTTGTTTCTACTGTAAATCGTTATCTTGCCGCCAACAAAAATCGACAGGCAAAGACCTGTCGGCAGCGGTAACGACTTTTATCGCCCGCGACGGTGAAAAGTCTTTAGTGAATTACCCGGCGCTGTGCCTTGGTAATGAACGCAATAAACAACCAGGGGGACGCCAAAACATCCCCGCAAGCAACACCTGATTCTTACCGCAAGCGTTGCCTGAATAGGACGTTTGACGGTTTAACCTTAAGTTTTGCCTTTTAATTTTAAATTCGTGTTCACTTCGGAGATATTTATGGACACTACACAGACCGGCACAATTGCCTCTGCGGCCTCGGGCTCCAGCAGTACCTGGCGTAAAACGGATACCATGTGGATGTTGGGCCTGTACGGCACCGCCATCGGCGCAGGCGTCCTGTTCTTGCCCATCAACGCCGGCATCGGCGGTTTGATTCCTCTGATCATCATGGCCATCATCGCTTTCCCGATGACCTTCTTTGCCCACCGCGGTCTGTGCCGTTTCGTTCTGTCCGGCAAAAATCCCGGTGAAGACATCACCGCCGTGGTGGAAGAGCACTTCGGCATCACCGCCGGTAAACTGATTACCCTGCTGTACTTCTTCGCCATCTACCCGATTCTGTTGGTTTACAGCGTGGCGATCACCAACACCGTCGACAGCTTCATCACCCACCAGTTGGGCATGACATCGCCGCCGCGCGCCATTCTGTCGCTGATCCTGATCGTCGGCCTGATGACCATCGTGCGCTTCGGTGAGCAGGCCATCGTGAAAACCATGAGCATCCTGGTCTTCCCGTTCGTCGCAGTGCTGATGCTGCTGGCGGTGTATCTGATCCCTAACTGGACCGGCGCCATCTTCGAAAACGTGTCGCTGTCCGGCAGCGGTACCGGCATGGGTCACGGCCTGATCATGACCCTGTGGCTGGCGATCCCGGTGATGGTGTTCTCCTTCAACCACTCGCCGATCATCTCCGCCTTCGCCGTCGCCAAACGCGAAGAGTACGGCGCAGACGCCGAGAAGAAATGCTCCCGCATTCTGGCTTACGCACACATCATGATGGTGCTGACCGTGATGTTCTTCGTGTTCAGCTGCGTGCTGAGCCTGACGCCGGAAAACCTGGCGGAAGCCAAGGCGCAGAACATCTCGATTCTGTCTTACCTGGCTAACCACTTTAACAACCCGATGATCGAGTACATCGCGCCGGTTATCGCCTTCGTCGCCATCACCAAATCGTTCCTGGGCCACTACCTGGGCGCCCGTGAAGGCTTCAACGGCCTGGTCGCCAAGTCGATGAAGAGCCGCGGCAAAACCGTCAGCACCGCCAAGCTGAACCGCATGACCGCTATCTTCATGCTGGTGACCACCTGGATCGTCGCCACCCTGAACCCGAGCATCCTGGGCATGATCGAAACCCTGGGTGGCCCAATCATCGCCATGCTGCTGTTCCTGATGCCGATGTACGCCATCCGTAAAGTGCCTGCCATGCGCAAGTACAGCGGCCACATCAGCAACGTGTTTGTGGTTGTGATGGGTCTGATCGCCATCTCTGCTATCGTGTTCAGCCTGCTCGGCTAATCACGTCCGGCCGGCGCCGCTGCGCGCCGGCCCTCCCGCACTGCCCCCATTTCCCGTATTCACCGCCTGAAACCTGAAGAAGGAGGCGAGACCATGGTCAGCGTTTTCGATATTTTCAAAATTGGCATCGGCCCATCCAGCTCCCACACCGTTGGCCCGATGAAGGCCGGCAAACAGTTCGTCGACGATCTGATCGCCCACCAGCAGCTGCAGGACACTACCCGCGTGGTGGTCGACGTGTACGGTTCGCTGTCGTTGACCGGTAAAGGCCACCACACCGACATCGCCATCATCATGGGCTTGGCCGGCAACCTGCCGCACGACGTGGACATCGACAGCATTCCGGGCTTTATCCGCGACGTCGAACAGCGCGGCCGCCTGCCGCTGGCCAACGGCCATCACGAGGTGGATTTCCCGCTGCACGGCGGCATGAACTTCCACAGCGACAACCTGCCGCTGCACGAAAACGGCATGCGCATCCGCGCCTTCGCCGGTGAACGCTTGCTGCACAGCAAAACCTATTACTCGATCGGCGGCGGTTTCATCGTCGACGAAGAGCACTTCGGCCAATCCACCGAGGGCGCCACGCCAGTGCCCTACCCGTTCAAATCGGCGCACGATCTGCAGCAGCATTGCAAAGAGACCGGGCTGTCGTTGTCCGGCCTGGTGATGCAGAACGAACTGGCGCTGCGCAGCAAAGCGGATATCGACGCGCACTTCGCCGACGTCTGGCAGGTGATGAGCGCCGGTATCGAGCGCGGCATCAACACCGAAGGCTTGCTGCCCGGCCCGATGAAGGTGCCGCGCCGCGCCGCCGCGCTGCGCCGCATTCTGGTGACCGGAGACAAGAACAATATCGACCCGATGAACGTGGTCGATTGGATCAACATGTTCGCGCTGGCGGTCAACGAAGAGAACGCCGCCGGTGGCCGCGTGGTCACCGCGCCGACCAACGGCGCCTGCGGCATCATCCCTGCGGTACTGGCCTACTACGACAAGTTCATCCGCCCGGTGAATGCCAACTCCTACACCCGCTATTTCCTGGCGTCCGGGGTGATTGGTGCGCTGTACAAGATGAACGCCTCGATCTCCGGCGCCGAAGTGGGCTGCCAGGGGGAAGTGGGCGTGGCCTGTTCAATGGCGGCGGCCGGGTTGACCGAGCTGCTGGGCGGCAGCCCGGCGCAGGTGTGTATCGCGGCGGAGATCGCCATGGAGCACCATTTGGGGCTGACCTGCGATCCGCTCGCCGGCCAGGTTCAGGTGCCGTGCATCGAACGCAACGCCATTTCCGCCGTCAAGGCAGTCAACGCCGCGCGCATGGCGATGCGCCGCACCAGCGAGCCGCGGGTTTGTCTGGATAAGGTGATCGAAACCATGTACGAAACCGGCAAAGACATGAACGCCAAATACCGCGAAACCTCACAGGGCGGGCTGGCGATCAAGGTCGTGGCCTGTAACTGATCGCCACGGCGAGGCACTAAAGGCGCCGGCCGGTCTGACTTGGCCGGCGCCGTTTCAATGCCGCTCTTTCCCTGCCGCAACGCCCACCTGAATGCCGGCTCGCCCCCCCACAGCCCCAGGACGAGCGCTGTGCCGCAGCCAACCGTAAAGTTCGGCATTACGCCGGAATCCCATTTTGCGCATCACGCTCATCTTGTGGTTGCTGACGGTTTTCACGCTGATGTCCAGCATCCGGGCGATTTGCGTCACCCCCATCTCGCGCGTCATACAGCGCATGATCTCCTGTTCGCGCAGCGTCAGGCCGCGGTGCTGGCATATGCAGTTTCTGCCACAACCCGGCCGGTTCGGCCATTTGCTGCGCCGCTCCAGCTCGGCGCTCACCTGATACAGCGCCGAAACCAACGGCATATCGTGGTAGATGACGCCGGCCTCCAGCGCGCAGCGGTTACCGACGGTGCGTTTATGCCGCCCCTCCGGCATTCGCAACGAGAAATACAGCGTTTTGCGCCCTGCGGTCTGCGCCTCAAAGAAGTGACAAAAACAGCTTTGCACGCCGGGGGGAAAATAGCAGAACACCAGATCGGCTTCGTGAACCTGCTGCGCATCCAGTAACAGCGTACGCTTGCCGTAAGTGCTGAAGTGCAGCGCCAGGGCCTCCTGCCAACCGGCGCTGAAGTAACGGTTTTCATCAAATAGCGCGATTTTTATCATCGTGTTCATCCCTGCCTCCCCGCCGTTCCGGCTTCCCGTTTAACCGCCTGGGCACCCTTTGTCGGCGCCTGACTGTTGTCGATGCGTAATTCATAAATCATGGTGGCGTTGGGTGGCACTTTCGGCGGATAGCCGGTTTCGCCGTAGGCCAGCGCTGGCGGCACGACCATCGTCAGCGATCCGTGGTTGTGCAGGTGGCTTATCGCCTCCCGAAACAGCGGCGGATACTCGGACAACGGTTGCGACAGCACCTTGCCGCTCAGTTCCATATCCTGGATCACCGTACCGTCGGTCAACGTCTCCTTCACGACCACATCAACCACCGTCGTTGGCGCCAGCGCGCCCTCCCCGGCGTAATCCACCCGATACCAGAAGCCCATCGCCGATTGCTTTACGTCCTTTTGTTGACTGAACTGCGTCAGGTAATCTTCATCACGCCGCCGCTGTTCGTTAACGCGTTTCTCACGCGCGGCCACGGCGTTGGCATCCGCTTGCGCCGTCAGCGCATTCAGTTCATCCGGCGGCAACCGCAAACGCCCCGAGACGCTATCGATGACGCCCGCCAACAGGCTGTCGCGATCCACCGGCACGCCCCAACTTTGACGCTCCGCCACTACCCCCTGAATGTCCCGCCCCAGCGCACTGCCCGCCGCATAGGACAGACGCTTGCGATCATCCTTCAACTGCTCCGGCGTCATCTCCCATGGCAGCCGCTTACGCAACGCCAGCAGGTCTTCGCGCGCCTGCTGAGTCGCCTTCTGCTCACCGGCCCGCTTCTGCTCGCTTTCTTCCAACGCGGCGCGCAGAGCGTTCAACGCCTCCTGGTGCTCGCGTTGGCGTTGTGCAAGCGTCTGTGCCGATGCCTGCGCGGCAGACTCAAGTTCGGTGACGCGCCGTTCGGCCTGCGCCGCCGTCGCTCTGCTTTGGGCGGTTTCCTGCGTCGCCTGACGCAGCAGCGCCTCGGCGCGCTGCGCGTCGGGCGAGCCGCGCCAGGCGGCGCCCAGCCCGGCGATCCACTTTTGCAGCGTTGACGAATCGGGCAACGTCGCGACGGATGGCGTCGCTTTCTCCGCCCGCAACGCGGCGAGTTCCTGGCGCAACATCGTCAGTTCCATTCGCTGGCGCGCCAGCTGTTGGTCACGCGCCAATAATTCCTGGGTCAGCGTAAAAGCTTTGGCCGGTGAGGCTGGCTTATTGTTGTCCGACGAGCGCTTCGCGGGCTCACGCTTTTTTTGCCCCGACTCGCGTTCGACTGGCGCCGCTTTTTCGTTCGTCGGCACGATGTTTTGCCGTTGATACTGCTCGGCAAACTGCAGCAGCGCCGGCACGCCGTCGTCCGCCAGCGCGACGCCGGAGAACAGCAGAGCGACGCAGCCCAGCAGGCGCAGCCTCATTTAATCTGCTCCCCACGATCCGCCAAGCCGGTCAACACCGCCTGATTCACCCCGGCGCACAGATAGTTGACCTTGTAGCGATACAGCGCATCCACCGTCTCCTGCGTGTCACCGTTTACCCGGGCGCGCAGGCTGGCGTACTGCGAAGCGCCGCTCATCAGGCTGTCGAAGGCCCGTTTATAGCGCTGATACTGTTTCTCGTCGATCGCGCGCAATGCGCCCAGTTGCTGCAGGCACTGCTGCAGCTGTTCGGCCTCACGCTGCTTGCGCAAAGCCTCTTCTGACGGAGGTTGCACAACCTGATTTTTAGTGTTCACGGCGGGCTTGCCCGACTTTTGGCTTTGGCAAGCGGCGGCGCTCAACGCCAACAGGCACAGCAGCCCCATGCGCAGGGCGTGATTGACGTGCTTTCTCATCATTGCGTTTCTTGTCCTTGTAGACGCTTATTCGTATTCCAACGTAAAAGTGGCCACCGCGCTGAAGGTGCCGCGGCCGATGGACTTCGTCTGGATAGCCTCCGGTTCCCCTTGCACATAGGCCTGCAGCGTAAGCGTGGTGTTGCCGGCACTCAGGCGGAATTTATCGCTGGCGCGATTGAGCGGCAGCGCCTTGCCGCTGCTGTCTTCCAGCCCGATGCCGATCCCCGACGCCAGGCTGCCGGCATCCAATGCCAACAGGCCGGGCAGTTTGGCGTTCTCGGTGCCGGTAAACGTGATAGCCACCGTATTGCCCAGGCTGAGATCGCACTCGGTCAGGTGCAATGCGAAGGTTTGACTGTGGGAGCGGGTGTTCAGATACAGGTATTTGTCGACGATGGTGCCGAAATCCAGCGGAATGTCCTCATCCCCTGGCTGAATGACGCACGGCTCGGCCACCAGCGTGCCGTGAAAGCGCATGTTTTCCGCCGCAGTCGCCGACTGCGCCATTATGCCGGCCGCCATGACCATGCCAGCCCCCAACAGCGCGCTCCGGCGCCGGTTCGTCTCTGTCGCGCGCATGACGCCACTCCCTTTGGTTGTGCTTGCGCCGACCGGGCGCAAGCGGCGTATTAGTCGTAGTAAAGCCGGAAATCGATCGCCGCACGGTAAGCGCCGGCGCTCAGCGTCGCCGGGGTGCGCACCGGCGTCACCGTATACGTCAGGGTGTTTTGTCCCGGCGTCAGCAATACCGGTTTGTTACGCGCGCCGAGGCGCACAGACAGGCCGCTGGCATCCGTCAGCTGCAACCCCAACCCGGTGACGCCGGCAACCCTGACCAACCCCGGCGCGTCGTCATCCGTCGGCGCGGCAAACGCCACGGACACCGCAGGCTGGCTGCCGCTCCAGGCCAGCACCCCGGTCCAGGCGTCGCGGCTGCTCGCCGGCGCCCGCAGACAGTCTTTCAGCGTCAGCTCGAACGCCACCGGCGTGCCGCGATCGCCCGGGCGCTGGAAGTGCGCCGTTCCCGTCTCACCCAACCACACTTCCTGACGAGCGGTGGTCATTTCCAGGCTGCAGGCGCTTTCCGTCAACGCGCCGTAAACGTGGAGCGTGCCGTTCGCCCCCTCCACGTCCCAGTTGTCCACCGCGCGGGCCGGCGGCATCAGCATCAGCATCGTGCCCGCCGTCAGCGGCACCATCAGCGCGGCCAACACCGTCAGGCCGATAGTGCGTCGCTGATGACGTTCATAGGCCTTTCCCAACAGCATGGGGATCTTTCGTTGCATGATTCGTTCACTCCGCTGTGTTCATGACTCGGTCTTCCCTGCTTGCGCGCGGCTCGTCATTTGGCGACCGGCACGACCTGGCAGGCACTGCCGGCGCAGCGGAAGTTCAACTGCGGCCGCCCGCCGTAATCGTTGATGTACGCCAGCGACGGACCGTTGCCGAGGCTCGCGGCGGGCACGTTCAGCGGGGCGCTGGCCTTCGGCGCCACCATCAACGGTTCAAAGCCGGCCGCCCCTTTGCCGCCCTTGCCGGCGCTCGCCTCAACGATCGTCACGTAATAAGGGGTCGGGTTGTTCACCACATACTTGTCACCCTGCCGGGTCAGCGTCAGTTGCTCCTGCCACGGCGCCGCGTTCTTCTTCGGGGCGAGCGCCGCCGGGCGATAAAACATTTTGATGCGGGTCTGCAACGCTATCTGCAGCGTGTTCGGCTTATTGCTGCGCGGCGGGATTTCCCGCAGGTTGAAGTAATACAGCGTCTCCCGGTCCTGCGGCAGCTGACGCGCGGCCGGCAGCGACTGGATCTTCACCTGGCTCGGTTTGCCCGGCTCCACCCGCTGCACCGGCGGCAGCACGGTGAAGGGGCTTTGGATCTTGTTGCCGCGATCGTCTTCGATCCATCCCTGCGCCAAATACGGCAACTGTTTGTTCTGGTTACTGATGTTGAGACTGACCGTTTTCAGGTCGCCGTCGAAAATCACGCGCGTGCGATCCAGCGCGATAGCCGCATGAGCGGGCAGGCCGACCGCGCCGAGCGTCAATGCGGCGGCGAGCGGGCCCACAAGGGAAACGGTCTTTCTGGTCATAGTCAGATTCATCATGTCTTCACGGTTCCAGTCGGCCGAAGGCGGGCAATCCCGCCCCGGCGGTTTAGCGGCGGAGCGCACTCCGCCGGGTGTAAGTCAGTTGGCGTCAGCCGCCGGCTTGTTGCCGGCCAGAGGACGGCAAGGCAGCAGCAGCGTGTTCATCAGCAATTCGGCCGGCAGCGGCGCCGGCAACTGGATTTCACACTGCGCCGCGCCGTTCCAATGCACGCGCATGCGCTCGCCGGGGTTGAGGCCGGACAGGTAAACGCTGCCGCCGTCATTGATGATGCCGGTCTCCTGTTTGCGGGCATTCAGCACCGTGGCGCCGAACGGCGGCTCGCTGCCGTCCGCCAGTTTGACGATCGCCATCGCCTTCTCGCCGGCTATCACCTCAAACTTGCGGTAGCCGATGGCCCCCTCGGTCAACGTGGCCTGCACCACGGAACGCGTCGCCTCGACGTTGTCGCTCAGGCTGTTGAGATCGATGCTGGCCTTGTTGCGGTAGTAGCTGTTTACATCCGCCACCACCGCTTTGCCGTAACGGTTGGTCAGCACCGTACTGCCGTAGCCGCGCACCGGCACGCCGGCGACGCCTTCGGTATCCAGCAGCAAGCGCGTGCCGCCCGGCGTATTGACCCGGTGCAGCACCGCCCCTTCCGCCGCCATCGTCAGCCCCCCCTGCGCGCCGATGCCGACAGCGCTGTAACGGCCGGCCTGGTAGCTGGCGTTGGCGTTGATCTGCGCCATATCGCCCTGATGGCTGTAATAGCCGCTGGCCGTCGCCCCGCTGCGCGCTGCGCCGGCGCTGATCTGATAGTTGTTGTGTTCATCGACCCGGTTGTAGTAACCGACCCGATGGGCGTTCTCTTCGCGATCGAGCGTCATGTTGTAACTGAGCGTCCCGGCGCTGCCCCAGGGCAGCGACAGCGACAGGTACATCCCGTCGTCATTGCGCTCGTTGTAACGGTTGCGATAGGCCGACAGCGATACGCTGACGTTCTTGAAATCGCCGATATCGAAGTAGCGCGATACCATCAGGTTGTAACGATCGTTCGGCGCCCGATCCCAATAGGTTTGGTGGCTGTAGTTGAGATAGGTGCTGAGCCCCAGATCGCGGAACTGTTTGTTGAAGGTGATGGTGTACATCTCCTTGCTCTTGCCGCTGCGTCCCCCTTCGTAACGCGCATCGAGGTAGTCCCCCATGCTCATGAAGTCCTCCTGGGAGAAGCGGTAGCCGGCGAAGGTGATCTGGCTGTCGTACTGGTCGAAGTTCTTCGAATAGCTCAACCGGTACGAACCACCGGTCAGAGCGCCCTCCTGCGGCAAGCGCGCACGCGACTGCGTGGCATCGAACGACAACGCCCCCAGCGCCATCAGATCGCGCCCGATCCCCAGCGACAGCGCGTTGTAATCGCCGCCGGCGATGCCCCCGCCGTACAGCGACCAGCCGTTGCTGATGCCCCAGGAGAACTCACCGGTGCCGAACATCGGCCCGCGCAGGTGATGCCCCCACTCCGACGGCTTGCCCGTCGCCAGCTTGTAACGCACCGTACCCGGTCGCGTCAGATAAGGGATGTTGGCGGTATTCATCTTGAACGCCTGCACGCTGCCGTCTTGCTCTTCGACACGTACGTCCAGCTCGCCGGAAACCGCGTCGTTGATGTCCTGAATGCGGAATGGCCCCGCCGCCACCTGCGTCTCATACAGCACGCGCCCCTGTTGGCTGACCACCACCTTGGCGTTGGTTTTCGCCACGCCCGTCACTTCCGGCGCATAGCCGCGCAGGTTGGGCGGCAACATGCTGTCGTCGGATCGCAGACTGACGCCGGTAAAGCGCAGGCTGTCGAAAATGTCGGAGTTCAGATAATCCTCCCCCATCGTCAGCCGCGAGCGCAGCGCCGGAATAGCCCGGTAGGCGTAATAGCGGCTCCAGTCGAACTGTTTGTCGGTCGACTGAGAAGAACCGGTCTGATGGCTGAGATTAGCCTGCCAGTCGGCGCGTAGACGCCAGGCGCCCAGATTGGCGCCGCCGGTGCCGTTGCCGCTCAGGCTGTAACTGCTGCCGCCTTTCTGATGTTTTTGTGTTTGAGCATTGACGTTATAGTCAAACAGCAGCCCGGGAATACCGTCATCCCAGCGCGAAGGCGGGTCCCAGTTTTCCGAGCTGTATTCCAGATAGGCCTGAGGAATGTTGAGGTACAGCGAGGAGCTGGCAAGATCGCCGCGGGCTTCCATCCCTGCCAGGCTGGAGGCGTCAAGGCAACGGCCGCCGTGCGTCCAGTTCAGCGTACTTAACAGTTTTTCTTTCAGCCCCAGTTGGTTGACCAACTCCGGCGAAAGACAGGCTTCGCTGCCTTTAGGATCGTTCTCGGGCGCCATAAACGTCACCGGCTGTTCCGCCAGATCGTTCTTATTGACGTGCACCACCATGGTATAAACGCCCGGCATGATGTAGCCGCTGCGCGTAAATTGGCTCAGATCGATATTTTTACGATCGTTGATGTCCAAGACGTCAGTATTGAATTGAATAACGTCGGCGGCATAAACCAACGCGATCGGATTTCCCAGAGAAAGGGCGACACAAAGCCCCAAGGCCTGAAGACGAAATAACTTCCCTGCCGGTGAAAGCATAATAAAGTCCTTTCAATAACGAATTAACCGTCAGTACGAAAAAAAATCAAAAATAATCCAGCTTAAAACGCACTGTGGAAAAATACGCTCCCACCTTCAACGGCTGGTGATTCGGCATTAACGTCATGGAATAATTCAGCACTCGGTTGCCCGGTATTATTCCCTCCATCGGCAACGGCTCCCCTGGAATAACCGGCCTGCCGCGGCTGTCTTTTATCTTCAATGCGATGCCGCGCGCATCGCCCTGTACGCCAAACAAAGCGCCTTCCGCCAAACCATCAAACGTGACCTGAAAGAATTTCCAATCAGGCTTGTTTTCCGGACGTTCCAAAATGCAATTAACCAATTCAATACTGAAAGGTTTAGTCATTCCCTGGCCGTCACGAATGATCTGTCCGATAGGAAGCGTGTCCATATCGATTGTCTGATCGCGGCTGCCGGCGGCAATGGCGCAGGCAGTGTCGATAATGGCGCCGTGCATACTGACTTTGCCCCACCCCTGTGCGGCGGAAATTGCACTGCCGGGCGCAAACGCCAACGACGCCAAAAGAACGGCACTCGCCCGATTCCTTGAAAAAAACATCGCGACATTCCTTTGACACAGAGAGTCACCAGGCATGCGGCGTGCCCCATGCCTGGTTGATTAGGCCTGCGGTCTCACTTACTGATAAGCCAGAGTGAAGTCGGCTACGGCGGTGAAATCGCCCGGAACGATGGCTGCGGAAGCGCCTTCACCCTGCAGGTAAGCGGCGAAGTTCAGGCTGTTGTTGCCAGTATTCAGCGTCTGTGCTGCAGTCGCCTGACCCAGTTTGATCGGCTGGCCGCCATAAGTGATTGCTACGCCGGCGCCGCTGGCGGTCCCCGCGATACCCAACAGATCTTTGTTGGTTGACGACGCAATGCCGCTGAAGGTGGTTTTAACGGTTTTCAGCGTAGTGGTATCACACTGCTCCAGCTTGATTTCAAACGGACGCGGGTTGGATTTGCCGCCGTTTTTCAACGCCACGTTAGAAACCTGGCCCAGATCTACGGTCTGATCGATCGACTCGGGTGCAATAGAGCATGGCGCATCAATAATAGAACCCGTGAAGGTCACTTTACCGTGTCCCTGATCGGCTGCCTGTGCAAAAGAACTTGCGCCAAATGCAATCACTGCAGCCATCATGATTTTGTTAAGTTTCATAGAACCTATATTCCTTATAAGAAAAAATGCATATTCCAATCAAGAAAAAGAGCAACAGGAAATCTGCTCGCGCTTATATATGCGCAGCCCTGATTCTTTAGCATCTTGCTGGTTGGTTAACTGCCAAAACCAAAGAAACCGACAATAGATACGTCGATAACGGCAAGTCTGCAGCGGTCTACCCATTAATGAATCCGTCATATAAAAATAAACGAAATCACAACAAGCAGAGACCAATACTTTCTAATCCGCCCTTCTTGTCTGGCGGTGAATATTCTGGCAAATGCCCACCAGCAAAAAAAGTCTTTTTTTGATCAAGACGAACATTCGCAATTTATTTCCTAATTAAAGTTAATTTAGTGTTATTTTTAGGCTCATAGATCGTAAAAAATACTTTTATAGTGCAATATCCTGTTTTTCTCTGTTTCACAATTAATCAGATCGCAAAGCCGCCATTTGTGAATATAATAAACCAAAACTTTAGGTTTCTGCGTGACACTCCCCCAGCCTGCAAACAGGTAGAAACGGAGTGGGAAACCCCTTTTTTTCAATCCTGATAAATAGATAGGATTTTTCTTGATTCGCGATTTACCTCGTTATTGGTAGGCAGTGAAACTTTGTTTTTTCTTAGGAATACAGCAATCGAAATACAGAGGAAGTGCTATGGAAGCGTTATCTCCAAAACAAAAGGAAATACGGCAATTGCAGCACGATCTGCTGCAAACATTATTCGCGCAGTCGCCCCGTCAATGTCCCGACACCGGACTGCCACCTCAGCATCTGTGGTTGTCTACCCGGCAACTGGCCAACGCCGTCAACGTCGGCGTTTACCGCGCCCGGCTACTGCTGTTGGAACTCGTCGCCAAACAAGAAGTGCTCGTAACGGACGGCTCCATCAACAACTCGTTGAGGTGGTACCCCACCGCCCTACTGCCAGCTGACAACAAGGAAATACCAGGAATAGATGCGCCTTATTCTCATTTAACGGAATAACGCCGGCACAGTCAGCCTAATTAGCCCTATTTCGTGGCGGCACCTAGCCAAATGACACTATATAATCGGGATATTATTGTGAGAAAAACAACCATCCTATTTTTACAACACTGCCTGGCATTATCTTTTTTCGTCCTCATTGGTAACGCCAATGCATTTACCTGTAAAACCTCCGACGGCGGGAACATTGGTCAGGGTGGTTCAATGACGCCGGTCGACGTCAGGGTAAAGATAGGCCCTGAATTGTCCATCGGGAAAAATGAAATCGTCAACGTCAGCCAGGTGACCTGTAAAAACGACGTCGCCAACTGGAAAGATATTTTACTCACCGGCAGCCCGGCGTTGACGATGAACACCGCCATTTTCGGTACGCTTGCCAACGGTATGACAATCAACGGCACCGACTACTTATCCCCGATCCAATCAGGTATCCAGGTGATGACGATTACCGGCCTAAACAGTGCCAGCATTTCCATCAGGGTTTACATCGTGCTCAACCGTTCGCCGACGCAGGATATCAAGGTGAACAAGGGCGACGTCATCGGCCAAATCAACTTTGAACAAAAAAATGACCAGTCAGGTTGCCCAAAATGTGGGCCTTATCGGTGGCGCCTGATCGCCGACAACGACGCCTACTTCGTCACCACCAGTTGCACTATCAACAACGGCCAGCAGATTAACGTCGACTTCGGTCAGATCCGCCAGGACTTTCTCACGCAGAGCGCCATCGACGCCCAAATCAAACAGGACAAGGCGCTCAGCTACCGGTGTGACGATCAGAGCGCGACACAAGACATTTTGGTTCGCATGGTCAGCGATGCCAGCGGCTTCTCCAGCGATTTCATCAAGACCTCCAATCCTAATGTCGGCGTAGCCATGGTGCACAATGGCGCGGTGGTGAAACCCAACAATACGTTCAGAACGCGCATCGTCAACGGGCTGGGCAACGACACCGTCACCTTTGTGCCAGTGAAGAACAATGTGCCTTACACCAGCATCGCCACCGGTCCGATGTCAGGCTCGGCCACGCTGATCTTCAGCGCACCTTGAGACGGGAGCCAGAATGAACATGACGAGGAAAACGCGTTGCGCTCTGCTGTTTACGCTGGGTGTGATCAGCGCCGCCCCCCAGGCCGCCGACCAGGGCACCAAGGTCAGTATCACCGCCACCGTGGTGGCGCCTCCGCCTTGCGTGATCAACGACGGGCGCACCATCGATATCGACTTTGGCAAGGTCGGCATCAAACGTATCGACGGTAATCGCTATATGCAACGCATCGATTACAGCATCAAGTGTGAGTTTCTGGATAACAGCCGCCAGCTGAAAATGAAGATCATGGGCAGCGCGGCGGCCTTTGACAGCAGCGTGTTGAACAGCAGCGTCAATGGGCTGGGCATCAAACTGCTGGCCAACGGCAAGGCTTTCGCCATCAATACGCCGCTGAACATCGATTACGCCAATCCGCCGACGCTTGATGCGGTGCCGGTGAAAAACAGCGCCGTCACCCTGGCGGAAGGTGACTTCTCCAGCGGAGCCACCATGCTGGTGGACTATTTCTGAAACGCCACGGATGCTGAAAATGAAAAAGCCGCAACGGAAGGTTGCGGCTTTTTCAGGAACCGCACGCGACGATGCGGCAGCGGTGTCAGGGCATTCAGCCGAAGATCCCGCCGAACCACTGGCTCAGCTTCATCATCACCATATCCCAGATGCGGCTGAAGAAGTTGCCCTCTTTCACCTCTTGCATCGCCACCAGCGGGTGCTGCTCGATGGTTTTGCCGTCCAGCTGGAAATCGATGGTGCCGACCACCTGGTTTTTCGCCAGCGGCGCTTCCAGCGTCGGTTGGGTCAGCTTGTAGCTGGCCTTCAGGTTTTTCATCTGCCCTTTCGGAATGGTGACCGAGGCGTCTTTCGCCACGCCGAGCGGCACTTCGCTGACGTCGCCGAACCACACTTTCTGGGTGACGAACGGCTTATCGGCCTTGATCGGCGTCGCGGTTTCATAGAAACGGAAGCCCCAGGTCAGCAGCTTTTCGCTTTCGCTAAAGCGCACGCGATCGCTCGGCGCGCCTAAAACCACCGAGATCAGACGCATCGGGCCGTCGGTGGCGGACGCCACCAGGTTGTGGCCGGCGCCGCTGGTGTAACCGGTCTTGATGCCGTCGACGTTCAGGTTGCTGCTCCACAGCAGACGGTTGCGGTTAATCTGGCGGATCTTGTTAAAGGTGAACTCTTTCTCTTTATGCAGCGCGTATTCGTCCGGCACGTCGCGGATCAACGCCTGGCTCAGCAGCGCCATGTCGCGCGCGGTGCTGTACTGCCCTTCCGCATCCAGACCATGCACCGTCAGGAAGTGGGTATTCTGCAGCCCCAGAGATTTGGCGTAGTTGTTCATCAGGCCAACGAACGAATCCTGGCTGCCCGCCACGTAGTCCGCCAGCGCGATGCTGGCGTCGTTGCCGGACTGGATCACGATGCCCTTATTCAGTTCCAGCACCGGCACCTGATCGCCCGGCTTGATGAACATCAGCGAAGAGCCGCGCAGCGCCGGGTTACCGGGCGCCCAGGCGTCTTTGCCGACGGTGACCATGTCTTCCGGCTTGATCTTGCCGGCCTTGATCGCCTGGCCGATCACGTAGCTGGACATGATCTTGGTCAGGCTGGCGGGATCGAGACGCGTATCGGCATTGCCTTCGGTCAGCACCTTACCGCTGTTGTAATCCATCAGAATGAAGGCCTTGGCGTCTACCTGCGGCGGCGCCGGCGGCTCGGCCGCGTGCACGGCCGGGGCGGCCAGCAACAGGATGCCTACGCTGAAGGTCAGTTTTTTCAGGGAAGTGGATAAGTTTTTTTTCATCATGACGTCGCCAGAGTGTCCATTCAAAACCATTGAAATAGCGTTAACTTTCAAACATGTTCACGTTTTAAGCCAACCAGCGAGAGTGGCCCGGTGCGCGCGTGCCGGCCGCAACCCCCTGCGGCGCCCGTAATGGGTAACGCAACGCACCGAAAATGCCCTTGCTGTGAGTTTATGTGATTTATCTTATTTTTGCAGGGTTTAGCGTGAATTTTCAGCATTTTTACATAACTGTACGCAGGCACGCACTTATCGTTCAAAAAAGCATCGCGACGCGCATTTTCGCATCTACCCACGGCTACACGGCCAAGCATCTGCACCGCTAAACATCTGCGCATCCATACGTCCAAAAAAGATTAATATATTCCATAATGGCATATAGAACCGCTATTTGTTCTTTTTAAAGCGCTTATCCTCAGCGCTATCATCCGCACAACGACTTTTATACCGAATAATCCTGGAGATGAGTCATGGCGATCCCCCATTCCGTCATCGAGATGATTGGCAATACCCCGATGCTGGAGCTGACCCAGTTCGATACCGGCCCATGCCGGCTGTTCGTCAAGCTGGAGAACCAAAATCCCGGCGGTTCGATCAAAGACCGCGTGGCGCTGTCGATGATCGAGCAGGCCGAGTGCGATGGCAAACTGCAGCCGGGCGGCACCATCATCGAAGCCACTGCCGGCAATACCGGCCTGGGGTTGGCGCTGGTGGCGGCATTGAAAGGCTATAAGCTGCTGCTGGTGGTGCCGGACAAGATGAGCCGCGAGAAGATCTTCCACCTGCGCGCGCTGGGGGTGGAAGTGCTGCTGACCCGTTCGGACGTCGGCAAGGGGCATCCGGCTTACTACCAGGATTACGCCAAACGCCTGGCGGAAGAGATCCCCGGCGCTTTTTATATCGACCAGTTCAATAATCCGGCCAACCCGGCGGCCCATACCACCACCACCGCGCCCGAACTGTGGCGGCAGATGGAGCATGACGTGGACGCCATCGTGGTCGGCGTCGGCTCCGGCGGCACGCTGGGCGGGCTGAGCCGCTATTTCGCCGAGGTTTCGCCGCAGACGGAATTCGTGCTGGCCGACCCTGCGGGTTCAATACTGGCGGACTATCTCGACCACGGCCATATCGGCGAAGCCGGCAGTTGGCTGGTGGAAGGTATCGGCGAAGACTTCGTCCCGCCGCTCAGCGACTTTGACCAGGTGCGCAACGCTTACCGCATCGGCGACGCCGAAGCCTTCACCACCGCGCGCGAGCTGCTGCGCAAGGAAGGCGTGCTGGCGGGATCGTCCACCGGCACCCTGCTGGCCGCCGCATTGCGTTACTGCCGCGCACAGACCGAACCCAAGCGGGTAGTGACCTTCGTCTGCGACAGCGGCAACAAATACCTGTCTAAAATGTATAACGATCACTGGATGCTGGAACAGGGCCTGCTGAGCAAGCCACAGCACGGCGATCTGCGCGATCTGATCGCCTACCGCCACGACGAGGGCGCCGCCGTTTCCGCCGCGCCGGACGACACGTTGGCGATCGTGCACGCCCGCATGCGGCTGTACGACATCTCGCAGCTGCCGGTGCTGGAAGGCGATCGGGTGGTCGGTTTGATCGATGAGTGGGATCTGCTGAACGCCGTCCAGGCCGACGCCGCCCACTTCAGCCTGCCGGCCGGCAGCGCGATGACCAAACAGGTTCATACGCTGCAAAAGGAAGCCGGCTACGAGGAATTACAGGCCACCTTCAACCATGGCCACGTCGCGGTGGTGCTCGACGGCGAGCGCTTCCTCGGCCTGATTACCCGCACAGACGTGCTTAACGCCTGGCGCCAAAAATTACGTTAATAAGGACCCATTATGGCCAAGTTTGATACGTTGACCGTTCACGCCGGTTACACCCCGGATGCGACCGGCGCAGTGATGCCGGCGATTTACGCCACCTCTACCTACGCCCAACCGGGGCCGGGCGAGCATACCGGCTATGAGTATTCCCGCAGCGCCAACCCGACGCGCACCGCGCTGGAAAGCGCCATCGCCGAACTGGAAGGCGGCAGCCGCGGTTACGCCTTCGCCTCCGGCCTGGCGGCCTGCTCCACGGTGCTGGAGCTGCTCGATAAAGACAGCCACCTGATCGCGGTAGACGACCTGTACGGCGGCACCTATCGCCTGCTGGAAAAAGTGCGCAGCCGCACCGCCGGCCTGCGCGTCACCTACGTGGCGCCGGCGGATCTCGCCGGGCTGGAACAGGCGATCGAGCCGGACACTAAAATGATCTGGGTCGAAACGCCGACCAACCCGCTGCTCAAGCTGGCGGATCTGAGCGCCATCGCCGCGATCGCCAAAAAGCACCAGCTCATCAGCGTGGCGGACAACACCTTCGCCTCGCCGTATCTGCAACGCCCGCTGGATCTGGGCTTTGACGTGGTGGTGCACTCCGCCACCAAATACCTCAACGGCCACTCCGACGTGGTGGCCGGCGTCGCGGCGGTGGGCGATAACCCGGCGCTGGCGGAACAGCTCGGTTTCCTGCAAAACGCGGTCGGCGGCATTCTCGATCCGTTCAGCAGCTTCCTGACGCTGCGCGGCGTCCGCACCCTGGCGCTGCGCATGCAGCGTCACAGCGACAGCGCGCTGCGCATCGCCCAGTGGCTGGAGAGCCAGCCGCAGGTGGAAAACGTCTACTATCCCGGCCTGCCGAGCCACCCGCAGCACGAGCTGGCGGCGCGCCAGATGACGCGCTTCGGCGGCATGATCTCGGTACGGCTGAAAGGCGACGACGCCTATGCGCGCCGGGTCATCCAGCGTTCGCGCCTGTTCACCCTGGCGGAAAGCCTGGGCGGCGTGGAAAGCCTGATCAGCCAGCCGTTCAGCATGACGCACGCCTCCATTCCGCTGGAACAGCGCCTGGCAACCGGCATCACGCCGCAGCTGGTGCGCCTGTCGGTGGGGATTGAAGATGTGGAAGATCTGATCGCCGATCTGCAGCAGGCGCTGGCGGAATAATCGCCGCATCAGCGCTCGATCAGCCCGGCCGACGCGCCGGGCTTTTTTACGCCCGGCGTTCAGAGGCCGATGACGTCCTGATAAAAACGGTGTGCCACATCGGGGTGAGAGCGGATGCGGCCTTTCAGGTAGTTATACCCCACATCGCGCAGCAGCGGATTGAGCGGATCGCTGGCCGGACCGCGCGCCTGCGCCGCCAGCTGCGGCGGCAGTTGGTACAGCGGCACCACCGCGTCCAGACGCGCGCCGAGGAAGAACGCGATCGATAATCTGTCACTCCCCGCCGGCGGCGTTTCCACCCGGTGCACCGTGGCGCGCAGATAGCCGTTGGTCGCCAGCTCCAGCAGCTCGCCGATGTTCACTACGAAGGTATCTTCACGCGGCTGCGCGTCTATCCATTGCCCCTCGCTGACCTCCACCTGCAGCCCTTTTTGCGCGTCCTGCAGCAGGAAGCTGAGAAAACCGGAGTCCTTGTGCGCGCCGACGCCCTGTGCGCTGGCGGTGGCGTCCCGCCCCGGGTAGCGGATCAGTTTGATGTGCTCGTTGGGCTTCTCGCCGTATAAGCGATCGAAAGCCTGCTCCGGCAGCGAAAGTGCCAACGCGAAAGCGCGCAGCAGCCGCAGCGACATGGCGGTCATCGCCTGTTGCCACTCCAGCAGCAGCGGTTTCAGCGCCGGCAGCGCCGCCGGCCACTGGTTTGGCCCCTGCAGACGCGCCCAGCGCGGCGTGTCGCCAGCCAGCGTCAGCGCCGGGCGTTCAGCGCCGATATCGAACTGCTCGCGCCAGTCAGGCTGCCCGCGCGTGAGTTCCGCCGCCGCCCGGTTGTAACCGCGAAAGTGCGGCGAATGCACCATCTGCACCGCCAGCTTGTCGGCTTCCGGCAGGGCGAAAAATTGTCGCGCGGCGTGCTGCAACCGCGCATTCAACGCGCCGTCCACGCCGTGACCGCGCAGATAGAAGAAACCGACGTCGCGCGCCGCCGTGCGCAAATCGTCAAGAAAAGCGCGCCGCCGGCGCGCATCACCGTCAAGCTGCGAAAGATCCAGCAGCGGCAACGTCTTCAGCGTCGTCAGATGCGTCATCATGCGGTTCCTCTTCTTCCCCGATTACGATCGGGCTGCCGTACAGGCGAATAATCAACATTGACCCTCCCCAGCGGGTGGCTGCATTTGCCCCATAGTTACCACCGCGCTCGCCGGGGCGGCCAATATTGTTGCGTTCTAAGTTATGCAAACGTTCAACAAACTGTCGCAAAACCGTCATCAATGTTTCTTATGCTCTGCGCAATTTCGCCGACGCCGCTGGCTGGCGACGTGCGCTATCCGCTATCCTGTAAACGACCTCATACCCTGCCTGCCGGAGAAATACTGATGGATTTAGCCTTATTCGACCTGGATGAAACCCTGATTGACGATGACAGCGCCAGTCTGTGGATCCGCTGGCTGGTCGGCCAGGGGTTCGCGCCGGCGGAGCTGGAACTGCAGGAGCAGCAGCTGATGCAGCTCTATTATCAGGGCAAGCTGTCGATGGAGGACTACATGCAGGCCACGCTGGCGCCGCTGACCGGCCTGAGCGTGCAAACCGTGGCCGGCTGGGTGCAACGCTACATCCGGCGCGACATCCTGCCGCGCGTCTATCCCGCCGCCCGTGAACGCCTGCAGTGGCACCGCGAGCGCGGCGACTGCATCCTGGTGATCTCCGCCACCGGCGAACACCTGGTGGCGCCGATCGCCGAACAGCTCGGCGCCGACGATGCGCTGGCGATCGGCGTGGAAATCAGCGACGGCCGCTTCACCGGCAACACCTACGGCACCATGACCTATCAACAGGGCAAGGTGATCCGCCTGCAGCACTGGCTGGCGCAGCACCCGCACCTGAAGTTCGAGCACAGCCACGGCTACAGCGACTCTCTCAACGACAAGGCGATGCTGCAATTCGTCGACAGCGCCACGGTGATCAATCCCGACAGCGAACTGAGCGCGCTGGCGGCGGAGCACGGTTGGGAAGTGTGCCGCTGGGAGCGTTGAGCGGCAGACAAAAAATGCCCTGCGGTGTGACAAAAAGCGCATTGTGGCGTAGGTATTAAGGGTCTTTAATCCGCTAACGGAGTTATCCCATGCTGACCATTTGGGGTCGTGAGAATTCGAACAACGTCAGGAAGGTGCTGTGGTGCGCCGCCGAACTGGGGCTGAGCTATACCCACATCAACGCCGGCGGGGCGTTTGGCAAGGTCAACGAAGAGAGTTACCGCGCGCTGAACCCGAACGGCCTGGTGCCGTTACTGCAGGACGATGACTTCGTGCTGTGGGAGTCCAACACCATCGTGCGCTACCTGGCGGCGAAATTCGGCGACGCGACGTTCTATCCGCAAGATCTGCAGGCGCGCGCCGCCGCCGAGAAATGGATGGACTGGACCACCTCGACCATCGTTCCGGCCTTCACCATCGTCTTTTGGGGCCTGATCCGCACTGCGCCAGAGTTGCGCGACATGGCGAAAATCGAAGCGGCGATCGCCACGCTGGAAAAACACTTCGACGTCATTGAACAGACGCTGGCGCACCAGCCTTACCTCTCCGGCGACGCGTTCGGCTTCGGCGATATCCCGCTCGGCAGCTTCGCCTACGCCTGGTTCGAAATGCCGATCGCCCGCCGCCCGCGGCCGAACATGGAGCGCTGGTATCAGCAACTGCGCGCACGCCCGGCCTATCAGCGCGGCGTGATGAGCGAGCTCACCTGACGCGTGCGGGGCGTTACGACGCCCCGACCTTCAGCAGCTTGCCGTCCCGTTCGTCCGTCAACAGATACAGGTAGCCATCAGGCCCGCTGCGCACCTCGCGAATGCGTTCGTCGCGATCGCCCAGCAGCCGCTCTTCCGCCACCACTTTGTCCCCCTCCAGCGTCAGGCGAATCAGTGCCTTTTGCGCCAGTGCGCCGATGAACAGCGAATGCCGCCAGGCGGGGAAACGCTGCCCGTCATAAAACGCCATGCCGCTGAGGCCGGGCGAAACCCGCCAATAGTGCAGCGGCTGTTCGGTGCCGGGCACCCGTTCCCCTTTGGCCTCCGGGATCGGTTGGCCGGAATAGTTGATGCCATAGGTGGCCAGCGGCCAGCCGTAGTTTTTACCCGGCAGCGGGATATTGAGCTCATCGCCGCCGCGCGGACCGTGTTCATGCTCCCAGATCGCGCCGCTCCACGGATTCAGCGCCAACCCTTGCGGATTGCGGTGGCCGTAAGACCAAACCTCCGGGCGTTTACCTGCCTGGCCGACCCAGGGGTTGTCCGGCGGTACCGCGCCCTCGGCGGTCAGCCGCACCAGCTTGCCCTGCAGTTTGTCAGTCTCCTGCGCCGTCGGCCGCTGGTTGTTTTCGCCCAGCGCGATAAACAGGTAGCCCTGCCGATCGAACGCCAGCTTGCCGCCAAAGTGATTGCCGACCGACAGCTTGGGTTGCTGACGGAAGATCACCTTAAAGTTTTCCAGCCGCGCGCCGTCGTCGCTCAGGCGGCCATAGCCGACCGCCGTGCCGGCTTTGCCGCCCTCGCCCGGTTCGGCGAAACTCAGGTACACCCGGCGGCTGGCGGCGAAGTCGGGAGCCGGCAACACCTCCAGCAGGCCGCCCTGCCCCTCGGCGTAGACCTGCGGCACGCCGGCGATCGGCGGCGACAGGCCCTTGCCCTGCAGCCACAGCCGCAGCCGGCCGGGCCGTTCGGTGATAAGCAGGCCTTGTTCCGCCGGCAAGAAGGCCAGCGACCATGGGTGTTCCAGGCCGTCCTGCAATTGGCTGACCGTCGGCGCGGCGTGCAGCAGGCCGCTGCACAGCAGCAAACCGGCCAGCAGAGTCAATCGGGGCATGGCGTCCTCCTGAAGATGAAATGACCCGTTTAGTGTAGCCCAGCCCGTCGCAATGGGTGTTTACATTACATTTCAACGGGTTGCCTTTTAGCCGCAGTGTGCTTAAGTTAATCCATAACCCAGGAGGAAAAATGGACATTACCGTTACCGACGCGATTGACGAACATACCCTCGATGCGATCAGGCAAGGCCTGCGCGCTTACAACCTGCCGCATATCGACGCCAGCCACCGCAAGCCGCTCAGCGTCTATGCGCGCGACGAGGCCGGCACGGTGATCGGCGGGCTGACCGCCGAAACCTGGGGCAACTGGCTGAGCGTCGAGTGGCTGTGGGTGGCGGATACCCAGCGCGGCAGCGGCCTCGGCGGCCGGCTGATGCGCGCCGCCGAGCATGAGGCGCAGGCACGCGGCTGCCGCTACGCCCGTCTCGACACCTTCAGCTTCCAGGCGCGACCTTTCTACGAAAAGCTCGGCTATCAGCTGCAAATGACGCTGAAAGAGTATCCGGTGGAACATGAGTGCTATTTTCTTACCAAAACCCTGACTGATTGATGGATGGACAGATGGACAGCAAAAGCATGGTGGTGAACTGTGTGGCGTACAAAGCCGGCCAACGGCTGGGCGAAGTGACCATCGACGATATCAGCGAGGTGGTCAAACAACCGGACACCTTCGTCTGGCTGGGGTTGCGGCAGCCGGAACCGGCGTTTATGCGCAAGGTGCAGGAGGAGTTCGGCCTGCACGATTTGGCGATCGAAGACGCGCTGTGCGCGCACCAGCGGCCGAAGCTGGAGACCTACGGCGACTCGCTGTTCATCGTGGTGAAAACCGCGCAGTGGGGCGAGCACGACGAAATCGAATACGGCGAAACCCACTTCTTCGTCGGCAAAAACTTTCTGGTGACGGTGCGCCACGGCGCCTCACCCAGCTACGCGCCGATCCGCGCCAAGGCGGAAGAGAACCACAAGCAGATGTGCCGCGGGCCGGGCTTCGCCCTCTATTCGGTGTTGGACTTCGTGGTGGATAACTACCGCAGCGTGGTAACGCGCTTCGAGAGCACTATCGAGAACATCGAAGCCAACATGTTTCAGTCGGAGTTCGATCAGGCGGCGATCGAGAACGTCTATACTCTGCGCCGCCACCTGCTGGCGCTGCGCAACGCCGCGCTGCCGATGGATGAAATCTGCAACCAGCTGATCCGTCTGCACGAAGAAGTGATCCCGAAAGAGCTGCGCGCCTACGTGCGCGACGTGCAGGATCACGCGCATCAGGTGGTCAACAACATCGACGACATGCGCGAAATGCTGACCAACGCCATGCACGTCAATCTGGCGCTGGTGACGGTCAAACAAAACGAAGTGGTGAAACGGCTGGCGGGGTGGGGGGCGATTTTGGCTATCCCGACGGTGATCTTCAGCCTGTACGGGATGAACTTCGCCGACATGCCGGAGTTGAAATTCCCGTGGGCCTATCACGCCACGCTGGGGGCGACCGCCGTCGGCTGTATTTTCCTGTATCAGAAGCTGAAGAAATCAGGCTGGCTGTAAGCGCCAAAACGGCGGATTTTCCCGCCGGAGAAACGATCGGCGGGGCAGCCGGATCCGCCGACTGCCCCGCCGCTTCAATACAGCATCGGCCGCCGATCGCGATGCACATGATTGTAGCGGCCGATGCGCTTGTCATCGGCCGTGCTGATATCCATCGATGCCAGCACCATGCCTTCGCCTGTCAGGCTCTGCGTCAACGGGTAGCCATCGGCGTCGACGATCACCGAACCGCCGATCCACGCAACGCCGCGCTCCGTTTCGCAGCGATCGCACACCGCGATGAACAGCCGATTGACGGCGGCGTTGGCCTGCGCCTTCACCATCTCCGCCGGCCGTTCGCCCTGCGGACGCGGCGCCTGCGGCCAGTTAACCGGTGCGCACAGCAGCTGAGCGCCGGCCAGCGCCGGCAGCCGCACCCACTCCGGGAATTCAAGATCGTAGCAGATCATCACCGCCAACCGGCCAAAGCGGGTCTCGACGACCGGCGGCGGCCGATCGCCGGGGGTAAAGATCGAACTCTCTTCATGCCACAGGTGCGCTTTGCGATAAATCGCCCTCACGCCCTGCGCATCGATCAATGCCGCGCTGTTGGCCACCCCGCCATCGGGCAGCCGCTCGCAGAAACCGGCGACGATCGCCACATCCAACTCACGCGCCAGGGCCCCCCACAGGCTGAGGCTAGGCCCGTCTTCGGTCTCGGCCAACGCCCACGCCTCCGCCTTATCGCGCAATACATAGCCGCTGTTCACCAACTCCGGCAACACGATGACGTTGGCGCCGCGCTGCGCCGCATGACGGATCGCCTGAGCGGACTGCGCCCGATTATGCTCTGCTTCCCCTACCCGCAGCGCTAACTGGCAGCATGCGACGCTGATTTTACCCATGACTCACCTTCTCCTTACCCTCACCGTTAAACCAACAGGGCGGCGATGCGCCCTGCACCTCAGTAAATCAGTAAAGGCGCCGTGATAAAAGCCCGGATCGCGCCTCAGCGTTCAGTTTGCGCCTGCAGCTGCGGCGTCGGGCGGCTCAGCAGGCTGCCCAGCACGAAGGCGACGCCGCCGCCCAGCAGACCGCCGTAGATCGGGCTGTTGGCGTCGATGCCGTGCCAGACCATCAGCCCCACCACGCACAGGCTGCCGGTCAGCATGCTGGCGATGGCCCCAACGCTGGTGGCGCGCGGCCAGAAGATCGCCCCCACCAGCGGGATCAGCATGCCGCCCACCAACAGGTTGTAAGCCAGCGTCAGCGCCGCCAGTACGTCACGCACCACAAACGCCAGCCCCAGCATGACCGCGCCCATGAAAAGCGTGGTGAAGCGCCCGGCGGCCAGCCCGCCGGAAGGTTTACGGCGGATGGCCGGCAGCACGTCCTCCAACGCGATGGTCGAAGACGCCAACAGGCAGGCACTGGCAGTGGACATCAGCGCCGCCAGGGCCGCAGCGGCCACCAGCCCGCTGACGCCAACCGGCAACACCGCCTGCGCGATGGCGGCGAAGGCGCCGTCGGTGTTGCTGAGCGACGGCAGCACGATCTTGCCGGCCATGCCGATCAGCGCGCCGGTCACGCCGTACAGCACGCAATAGACGCCCGCCCCCAGCCCGGCGAAGCGCGCCACATTGGCGCTGCGGGCGGTGAACACCCGCTGCCAGATGTCCTGGCCGATCAGAATGCCGAAGAAGTAGATCAGGAAGAACACCAGAATGGTGTCCAGCCCGATCGACGACAGCTGGTAGTAACCGGCGGGCAGCAGGCTGGTGAACGCCTCCCAGCCGCCGGCCTTGACGATGCTCATCGGCATCAGCACCAGCATCATGCCGACGGTCATGATGATGAACTGAATGATGTCGGTCAGCGTCAGCGACCACATGCCGCCCAGCGTCGAATACAGCACCACCAGCCCGCCGCCGAGCAGGATAGACGCGCTGAACGACAGGCCGAACATCACCTGCATCACGCTGCCGATGGCGATGATCGAGGTCACCGCCACCATCAGGTCATACGCCAGCATGATCGCGCCGCTGGTGACCCGCGCCGCCGGGTGATAGCGCCGCGACAGCACCTGGCTGACGGTATACAGCTTCAGTTTGAGCAGCGGCTTGGCCAGCACCAGACTCAGCACCACAATGCCCAGCCCCAGCGCGCCGCACAGCCAGACGCCGGAGATGCCGTAGGTGTAGCCGAGCTTGACGCTGCCGATGGTCGACGCGCCGCCGAGCACCACCGCCGACAGCGTGCCCAGATACAGCCCCGGCCCCAGGTTGCGCCCGGCCACCAGATACGCCTCTTTGGAATTGGCGCGGCGAATGCCCATCCACCCCACCGCGCCTATCACCAGAAAGTAAAACACCACGACCAGCAGATCGAGATTCATGGGTACCTCCACTCCGTAGTTATTGTTATCAGGGGCCCCGACGCAACCGCTCCGCCGGTAGAGTCAGTGCGCCGGCCTCAGCGGGCCGGCAGCACACACAACATTTCAAACAGCAGGTTGGCCGCCAGCAGCGCGGTGTTACCGGAGCGATCGTAAGGCGGCGACACCTCCACCACGTCGCCGCCGACCAGGTTCAGTCCATGACAGCCGCGCACGATCTCCAGCCCTTGCCAGACCGACAGCCCGCCGACCTCCGGCGTGCCGGTGCCCGGTGCGAAGGCCGGATCCAGCCCGTCGATATCGAAGCTGAGATAAACCGGCGCTTCGCCCATCTGTTCGCGGATCTCCGCCATCAGCGGCGTCAGCGACCGGTGCCAGCAGGCCTCAGCCGGCACCACACGAAAGCCCTGGCGGCGTGACCAGTCGAAGTCATCCGCCGCATAGCCGCTGCCGCGCAGGCCAATCTGCACCACTTTTTCCGGCGCCAGCAGCCCCTCCTCAAACGCGCGGCGGAAGGTGGTGCCGTGCGCCAGCTGTTCGCCGAACATCTCCTCGTTGGTATCGGAATGCGCATCGACGTGGATCAGCCCGACCGGGCCATGACGACGGGCGACGGCGCGCAGCACCGGCAGCGTCAGGGTGTGATCGCCGCCGAGCGTCAACGGCGTGCAGCCGTGCGCCAGGATCTCGTGGTAAGCCGCCTCGATGCGCTGCACGCTGTCCGCCAGGCTGTAGGGGTTGATGGCGACATCCCCCAGATCGGCCACCTGCAGCCGTTCAAACGGCGCAGAGCCGGTGCCCATGTTGTAAGGACGGATCATCACCGATTCCTGGCGGATCTGGCGCGGGCCATAGCGAGTGCCGCTGCGGTTGGAGGTGCCGATATCGAGCGGAATGCCGACAAAGGCGGCGTCCAGACCGCGCGCCTGTTCTGCCGCGGGCAGGCGCATCATGGTGGGGAGGCCGGCAAAGCGCGGCATATCGTTACCGCTTTGGGGTTGGTTCAGCATGGCGTTTCCTTGTCGTTATCTGCGATGGATTGAAACATTTGAGCAACATTCGCAGGCTACCCCGGTGGCCACCTCGGCTACCATTCCCGCTTTTGCATGTAAACATCGGAAAACGCGATGCAACTAACCTATTGAAGTATTGATTTTTATTTCAACCTCATGCCATAAGAAAGGCCATATCTTCAGCGCCGCACCTATTTCTTCGATGTTAAAAATGGGTTAACCGGCCGACGTTCTGCGGAGGGGGAATGCTCACCAACCTAAGCGATATCGATCTGAAACTGCTGCGGGTGTTCGTCGCGGTAGCGGAAGCCCAGGGCGTCAGCGCCGCGCAGGAAGCGCTGCTGATGAACCAATCCACCATCAGCACCCATCTGGCCTCGTTGGAAACCCGACTGGGTTTTCGCCTGTGCCAACGCGGGCGCTCCGGCTTCCGGCTGACGCCCAAGGGCGAACGCATGCTGATCGCCTGCCGTTCGCTGTTCAACGCCGCCCGCGACTTCACCCGGGTCAGCCAGTCGCTGAACGGCCTGCTGACCGGCGATCTGCAAATCGGTCTGGTGGACAATCTGGTTTCGCTGCCGGGCAATCCGTTCAGCCAGGCCATCAAGCACTTTCAGCGGCGCCATCAGGACGTGCAATTGCAGTGCCGCATCTGTTCGCCGAACGAGATTGAGCAAGGGCTGCTGCACCAGCAGCTCGATCTGGGCATCGGTTACTTCGGCCAACAGCTGGAGGAGTTACGTTATCAGCCGTGGCTGGAGGAAATACAGGCGATCTACTGCAGCACGGATCACCCGCTGTTCGCGGTGGAAGACCCCGAGCGCGAGCAGATTGAAAACGCGCGCTGGGTCAAGCGCGGCTACCTGCTGGCGCAGCAGCTGTGCCCGATCGCGCCGCCTCACTTGGCGGCGGTGGCTCACCATATGGAAAGCGTCGCCCATCTGGTGCTGAGCGGTACCTGTCTTGGCTATCTGCCCACCCACTACGCGGCGCGCTGGGTGGAACAGGGGCTGCTGCGGCAGTTGGGCGGCACGGCGCTCTCTTATCGCGCCACGCTTAGCCTGGTCAGCCGCCCCGTCCAGCCCAACGAGGCGTTGAACGCGCTGCTGGAGGATTTGGCGCGCGCCGGCGAAAAAAAGCCCCGCATGCGCGGGGCCTGACGGACGTTAACTGACCGGCATGCGCGCCGGATCGGGATACTGGTATTCAAAACCCAGCTCGTTGCAGATGCGGTTGCCGTCCACCAGCCGCTCGTCCTGCTCCGCCTCGTCGGCGAACTGCGGCGGCTCCAGATGCAACTGCTCGGCCAGCGCCGGATAAAATTCGCGCTTGGCCGGATGACGCGGCGCGCACAGGTTGTACACGTGGCCGCCCTTCGGCAGCTTCAGCAACAGCTGGATGGCGGCGATGACGTCGTCCTGGTGCACCAGATTCACCCCCTGCGAACCGCCCTTCACGTCGAGCTTGCCCGCCAGGAAGCGGCCGGGGTGACGATCGGCGCCCACCAGCCCCGCCAGGCGCAGAATGTCCACCGAGGTGTTCGGCAATTCATGCAGCCAACGTTCCAGCTCGGCCAACACCCGCCCTGACGGCGAGACCGGCCGCAACGGCGACTCTTCGCGCAGCGTGCCTGCGGTTTCGCCGTACACCGAGGTGGAACTGGTGAAGATCACCCGCGGCACGCCAAAGGCCATCGCGCTGTCCACCAGCATACGCACCGCATTGAAATAGTTTTCGCTGCCTTCGACGGTGCGGCGAGCGGGCAGTGTCACCACCAACGCATCCACGCGCAGCAGCGATTCCAGATCGTCCGGATCGCACACCAGCTCCGGCGTCAGTTCCAGTTGGTAGCATTCGATGCCGCTCATGCGCGCGGCCTCGACGCCGTCCGGCGTGGTTTTGCTACCGACCACGTCATACCCGCGCCCCATCAGCGACAGCGCCAACGGCATGCCCAGCCAACCCAAACCAATAATGGCTACCTTTTTCATCCTCTTCCTCTCCTGAAGATCGCAGCGCCCTACCCCTAAGGCTACGCCACTGCGCACGGCGATACAATCTGCCCGGCTTAAGGTCAGGTAAAGCTGTCTGTGGCTAATAACCTAACCTGTTTCAATAAATTAAATTTATGACGTTAAAAAAGGGTTGCGCGGTGGACAGCGGATAGTTTAGCTTAATTGGCATACGGTTTTTACCGGCTTTTGATTAGAGAAAAACACCATGACACGCGTTCAGTTCAACCACCATCATCACCATCACCCTGACTAGTCTTTCAGGCGATGAGTGCTGGAAGACGGTTTGTTAATCTTCCAGTGGCGCGCAGAACGCAAGAGAGAGCCCTCGGAAGATTTCTTCCGAGGGTTTTTTTTTGGCTCCGGACAGACAGAAAGAATAGTTTTTACAATAAATTCATAAAATTACAGATTAAACAGAGGTTACCATGCTGGACAAGACACGTTTACGGATCGCAATGCAGAAGTCGGGCCGCCTGAGCGATGAATCCCAGGAACTGCTGGCGCGCTGCGGCATCAAGATCAACCTGCAGCAGCAGCGTCTGATCGCCTTCGCCGAGAACATGCCGATCGATATCCTGCGCGTGCGCGACGACGATATTCCGGGCCTGGTGATGGACGGCGTGGTCGATCTCGGCATCATCGGCGAAAACGTGCTGGAAGAAGAGCTGCTCAGCCGCCGCGCCCAGGGCGAAGACCCGCGTTACTTCACGCTGCGCCGCCTCGATTTCGGCGGCTGCCGCCTGTCGCTGGCCACCCCGCTCGATGCCGAATACGCCGGCCCGCAAAGCCTGCAGGACGCCCGCATCGCCACCTCTTACCCGCACCTGCTGAAGCAATACCTCGACAAGCAGGGCGTGCGCTTCAAATCTTGCCTGCTGAACGGCTCGGTGGAAGTGGCGCCGCGCGCCGGTCTGGCCGACGCCATCTGCGATCTGGTCTCAACCGGCGCCACGCTGGAGGCCAACGGCCTGCGTGAAGTCGAAGTGATCTACCGCTCCAAGGCTTGCCTGATCCAGCGCGACGGCGAAATGCCGGAAGCCAAACAGCAGCTGATCGATCGCCTGATGACCCGCATTCAGGGCGTGATCCAGGCGCGTGAATCCAAATACATCATGCTGCACGCGCCGAGCGAGAAACTGGACGAGATCGTCGCGCTGTTGCCGGGCGCCGAGCGCCCGACCATTCTGCCGCTGGCCGGCGCGCAGAACCGCGTGGCGATGCACATGGTGAGCAGCGAAACCCTGTTCTGGGAAACCATGGAAAAACTGAAAGCGCTCGGCGCCAGCTCGATTCTGGTGCTGCC
Source organism: Serratia sp. LSHTC3 (assembly GCF_057197125.1). Lineage (NCBI taxonomy): Bacteria > Pseudomonadati > Pseudomonadota > Gammaproteobacteria > Enterobacterales > Yersiniaceae > Serratia > Serratia sp. LSHTC3. The sequence goes on along the minus strand of NZ_JBXUNP010000002.1, from coordinate 366,196 downwards.
GATTGAAAAGATGATGGAGTAACGCCATGTCGACCTTCAACACGCCGATCGATTGGGCGACCAGCAGCGCCGAACGCCAGGCCGAGCTGCTGATGCGCCCGGCCATCGCCGCCTCCGACAGCATCACCCGCACGGTGAGCGAGATCCTCGACAACGTGAAGGCCAACGGCGATCGGGCGCTGCGCGACTACAGCGCCCGTTTCGACAAGGCGGAAGTCTCGGCGCTGCGCGTCAGCGCCGAGCAGATCGCCGCCGCCGCCGCGCGGTTGGGCGACGACATCAAACAGGCGATGGCGGTGGCCGTCGCCAACGTGGAAACCTTCCACAACGCGCAGCGACTGCCGCCGGTGGACGTCGAAACGCAACCGGGCGTGCGCTGCCAACAGGTGACCCGTCCCATCGACTCGGTCGGCCTGTATATTCCCGGCGGATCGGCGCCGCTGTTCTCCACCGTGCTGATGCTGGCGACGCCGGCACGCATCGCCGGCTGCCGCCGGGTGGTGCTGTGCTCACCGCCGCCGATCGCCGATGAGATCCTGTATGCGGCGCAGCTGTGCGGCGTGCAGGAAGTGTTTCAGGTCGGGGGCGCGCAGGCGATCGCTGCCCTGGCGTTCGGCACCGAGAGCGTGCCGCGCGTGGCGAAGATCTTCGGGCCGGGCAACGCCTTCGTGACCGAAGCCAAGCGGCAGGTCAGTCAGCGCCTTGATGGCGCGGCCATCGACATGCCGGCCGGCCCTTCGGAGGTGCTGGTGATCGCCGATGCCGGCGCCACTCCGGCGTTCGTCGCTTCCGATCTGCTGTCGCAGGCCGAACACGGCCCGGATTCGCAGGTGATCCTGCTGACGCCGGACGCGGCAATGGCGCAGGCGGTGGCCGAAGCGGTGGAAAGCCAGCTGGCCGAGCTGCCGCGCGCCGAGACCGCCCGTCAGGCGCTGGCGAGCAGCCGCCTGATCGTAGCGCGCGATCTGGCTGAGTGCGTGGCGATCAGCAACCGCTACGGCCCGGAGCACCTGATTATTCAGACCCGCAATGCGCGCGAACTGGTGGACGGCATCACCAGCGCCGGCTCGGTGTTCCTCGGCGACTGGTCGCCGGAGTCCGCTGGCGATTACGCCTCCGGCACCAACCACGTGCTGCCGACCTACGGCTACACCGCCACCTGCTCCAGCCTTGGGCTGGCCGATTTCCAAAAACGCATGACGGTGCAGGAGCTGACGCCGCAGGGCTTCAGCAACCTGGCCGCCACCATCGAGACGCTGGCTGCCGCCGAGCAGCTGATCGCCCACAAGAACGCCGTGACCCTGCGCGTCGCCGCCCTGAAGGAGCAAGCATGAGCATCGAAAAACTGGCGCGCGCCAACGTTCGCGAGCTGACCCCTTATCAATCGGCGCGCCGCCTCGGCGGCAAGGGCGACGTATGGCTGAACGCCAACGAATACCCGATCGCCCCGGAATTCCAGCTGAGCGCGCAAACCTTCAACCGCTATCCGGAGTGCCAGCCGGCGCAGGTGATCGAACGCTACGCCGCCTATGCCGGGGTGAAGAAAGAGCAGGTGCTGGTCAGCCGCGGCGCCGACGAGGGCATCGAGCTGCTGATACGCGCCTTCTGCGAGCCGGGCAAAGACGCCATTCTGTTCTGCCCGCCGACCTACGGCATGTACGCCGTCAGCGCCGAAACCTTTGGCGTGGAGCGCCGCACCGTGGCCGCCAAAGAGGACTGGCAGTTGGATCTGCCGGCCATCGCGGACAGCCTGGACAACGTGAAGTTGATCTACGTCTGCAGCCCGAACAACCCGACCGGCAACCTGATCGACCCGGACTCTCTGCGCAGCCTGCTGGAGCTGGCCAAAGGCAAGGCGATCGTCGCGGTGGACGAAGCCTATATCGAGTTTTGCCCGCAGGCTTCGGTAGCCGGTTGGTTGAGCGACTACCCGCACCTGGCTATTCTGCGTACGCTGTCAAAGGCCTTTGCGCTGGCCGGCCTGCGCTGCGGCTTTACGCTCGCCAATGAAGATCTGATTGCCCTGCTGCTGAAGGTGATCGCCCCTTACCCGCTCTCGACGCCGGTGGCGGATATCGCCGCGCAGGCGCTGAGCGAAGAAGGTATCCGCACCATGCGCCAGCGCGTCACCGACATCGCAGCCACCCGCAGCTGGCTGCAGCAACAGCTGGAAAAATGCGCCTGCGTCGAGCAGGTTTTCGCCAGCGACAGCAATTACCTGCTGGCTCGCTTCACCGCCTCAAGTAATGTGTTTAAAAGCTTGTGGGATCAGGGCATTATCTTACGAGACCAAAACAAACAGCCCGGGTTGTCCGGCTGCCTGCGCATCACCATAGGCACCCGCGACGAATGTCAACGCGTGGTGGACGCCTTGTCCGCCCTGCCCGGCGCCAACCAGACTCGCCAGGAGCCAATGTGAGCCAAAAAATCCTCTTTATCGATCGTGACGGCACGCTGATCGCCGAGCCACCGGAAGATTTCCAGGTTGACCGCCTGGACAAGCTGGCGCTCGAGCCAGACGTGATCCCTTCCCTGCTGGCGCTGCAACAGGCGGGATATCAGCTGGTGATGATCACCAATCAGGATGGGCTCGGCACCGCCAGTTTCCCGCAGGAAACCTTCGATCCGCCGCACAACCTGATGATGCAGATCCTCAGCTCGCAGGGCATTCAGTTCGCCGATGTGTTGATCTGCCCGCACCTGCCGGCGGACAACTGCGACTGCCGCAAGCCGAAGACCGCGCTGGTGAAGGGTTACCTCGAACCCGGCGTGCTCGATACCGCCCACAGCTACGTGATCGGCGATCGGCCGACCGACGTGCAGCTGGCGGAAAACATGGGCATTCAGGGGCTGCGCTACCAACGCGGCGTGCTGGGCTGGAAAGAGATCGTGCGCCAGCTGACCCTGCGCGACCGTCATGCGCGGGTTAACCGCGTGACCAAAGAGACGCAGATCGATGTCAACGTCTGGCTGGATCGCGAAGGCGGCAGCAAAATCAAAACCGGCGTCGGCTTCTTCGACCACATGCTGGATCAGATCGCCACCCACGGCGGCTTCCGCATGGAGATCGACGTCAAAGGCGACCTGTATATCGACGATCACCACACGGTAGAGGACACCGGCCTGGCGTTGGGTGAAGCGCTGAACAAGGCGCTCGGCGACAAGCGCGGCATCGCCCGCTTCGGCTTCGTGCTGCCGATGGACGAGTGTCTGGCGCGCTGCGCGCTGGATATCTCCGGCCGCCCGCACCTGGAGTACAAGGCCGAGTTCAACTATCAACGCGTCGGCGATCTCAGCACCGAAATGGTCGAGCACTTCTTCCGCTCGCTCTCCTACACCATGGGTTGCACGCTGCACCTGAAGACCAAAGGCAAAAATGACCACCACCGGGTCGAAAGCCTGTTCAAAGTGTTTGGCCGCACGCTGCGCCAGGCGATCCGCGTCGAGGGCAATACCCTGCCGAGTTCGAAAGGAGTGCTGTGATGAACGTGGTGATTTTGGATACCGGCTGCGCCAACCTGGCCTCCGTCACCTACGCGGTGCGGCGCCTGGGTTATCAGCCGGAGGTGAGCCGCGATCCGGAGATCGTGCTGCGCGCCGACAAGCTGTTCCTGCCGGGCGTCGGCACTGCGCAGGCGGCGATGGATCAGCTGCGCGAGCGCGATTTGATCGAACTGATCAGGGCCTGCACGCAGCCGGTGCTGGGCATTTGCCTCGGCATGCAGCTGCTGGCGGCCAGCAGCGAAGAGAACGGCGGCATAACGACGCTCGGCCTCATCGATACGCCGGTCAAGCAGATGACCGACTTCGGCCTGCCGCTGCCGCACATGGGCTGGAACCAGGTATCCGCGCAGGCGGGTCACCATCTGTTTCGCGGCATCGATGACGGCGCCTACTTCTATTTCGTTCACAGCTATGCGATGCCGATATGCCCCAGCACCATCGCCCAGGCGAACTACGGCGAGCCCTTCACCGCCGCCGTGCAAAAAGACAACTTCTTCGGCGTGCAGTTTCATCCAGAACGTTCTGGAGCAGCCGGCGCGCAACTGTTGAAAAACTTTCTGGAGATGTAGGCAGCATGATTATTCCGGCTTTGGATTTGATCGACGGCAACGTGGTGCGTTTGCATCAGGGCGATTACGGCCAACAGCGCGACTACGGCAACGATCCGCTGCTGCGCCTGCAGGACTATCAACAACAGGGCGCCCAGGTGCTGCACCTGGTCGACCTGACCGGCGCCAAGGATCCGGCGGCGCGCCAGATCCCGCTGCTGCGCAAGCTGTTGGCGGGGGTTAACGTCCCGGTGCAGGTCGGCGGCGGCATCCGCAACGAGCAAGACGTCAGCGCCCTGCTGGAGGCCGGCGCCACGCGCGTGGTGATCGGCTCCACCGCGGTGAAACAGCCGCAGTTGGTGCAAAGCTGGTTCGAACGCTACGGCGCCGACGCGCTGGTACTGGCGCTGGACGTGCGCATCGACGCGCAGGGCGTGAAGCGCGTGGCCATCAGCGGCTGGCAAGAAGACTCCGACGCCACGCTGGAACAGGTGGTGGAACAGTTCCTGCCCTACGGGCTCAAGCACGTGCTGTGCACCGATATTTCGCGCGACGGCACGCTGGCCGGTTCCAACGTGGCGCTGTATCAGGAAATCAGCCGCCGTTATCCGCAGGTGGCCTTCCAGGCCTCGGGCGGCATCGGCAATCTGGACGACATCGCCCAGCTGCGCGGCAGCGGCGTTGCCGGCGTGATCGTGGGGCGCGCCCTGCTGGAAGGTAAATTTAGCGTTGAGGAGGCGATCGCATGCTGGCAAAACGGATAATCCCGTGCCTAGATGTTAAAGACGGGCAAGTGGTGAAAGGCGTGCAGTTCCGCAACCACGAAATCATCGGCGACATCGTGCCGCTGGCGCAGCGCTATGCGCAAGAAGGCGCGGACGAGCTGGTATTTTACGATATCACCGCCTCGAGCGATGGCCGGGTGGTAGACAAAAGCTGGGTGTCGCGCGTGGCGGAGGTGATTGATATTCCGTTCTGCGTCGCCGGCGGCATTAAAAGCGCCGAGGACGCCAGCCAGATCCTGTCTTTCGGCGCCGACAAGATTTCGATCAACTCGCCGGCGCTGGCCGATCCCGATCTGATTAGCCGCCTGGCGGATCGCTTTGGCGTGCAGTGCATCGTGGTGGGTATCGATACCTGGTTCGACAGTGAAACCGGCAAGTATCACGTCAATCAATATACCGGCGACGAGAGCCGCACCCGCGTCACCCAGTGGGAAACCCTCGACTGGGTGCAGGAAGTGCAGCGCCGCGGCGCCGGTGAGATCGTGCTGAACATGATGAACCAGGACGGCGTGCGCAACGGTTACGATCTGCAGCAGCTGCGCCAGGTGCGCGAGGTCTGCAAAGTGCCGCTGATCGCCTCCGGCGGCGCGGGCACGATGGAGCACTTCCTGGAAGCGTTCCGCGATGCGGACGTCGACGGCGCGCTGGCGGCATCGGTGTTCCACAAACAAATCATCAATATCGGCGAACTGAAAAGGTTCCTGGTCGAACAAGGCGTGGAGATTCGCGTGTGCTGACAGAACAACAGAGAAACCAGCTGGACTGGGAAAAAACCGACGGCCTGATGCCGGCCATCGTGCAGCACGCCGTTTCCGGCGAAGTGCTGATGCTGGGTTACATGACGCCGGAAGCGCTGGCGACCACCGAGCAGAGCGGCAACGTCACCTTCTTCTCGCGCACCAAGCAACGCCTGTGGACCAAAGGCGAAAGTTCCGGCCACTTCCTCAAGGTGGTCAGCATCACGCCGGACTGCGATAACGACACGCTGTTGGTATTGGCCAACCCGATCGGCCCGACCTGCCACCTGGGCAACAGCAGCTGCTTCCATCCGGCCGCCAGCGACTGGACGTTCCTCTATCAGTTGGAACAGCTGTTGGCGGAGCGCAAGCACGCCAGCCCGGACAGCTCGTACACCGCCAGCCTGTACGCCAGCGGCACCAAGCGCATCGCGCAGAAAGTCGGGGAGGAAGGCGTGGAAACCGCGCTGGCCGCCACGGTCAACGATCGCGAAGAGCTGACCAACGAAGCTTCGGACCTGATCTATCACCTGCTGGTGCTGCTGCAGGACCAGGATCTGGATCTGAGCGCGGTGATCGGCCGGCTGCGCGAGCGGCATCAGAAAAAAGCATGACGTTAACTCGCACGCAATAAAAAAGCCGCCGGGCGTTAACCTCGGCGGCTTTTTTTATCGCTCAACGGGCGGGGTTATTCCATCCATTCGGTATGGAACACGCCTTCCTTGTCGGTGCGTTTGTAGGTGTGCGCGCCGAAGTAGTCGCGCTGCGCCTGGATCAGGTTCGCCGGCAGCACCGCTGAACGGTAGCTGTCGTAGTAGGCGATCGCGGCGGAGAAGGTTGGCGTAGGGATACCGTTCTGCACGGCGTAGGCCACCACGTCACGCAGCGCCTGCTGGTACTCGTCGGCGATTTGCTTGAAGTATGGCGCCAGCAGCAGGTTGGCGATATCGGCGTCCGCTGCGTAAGCGTCGGTGATCTTCTGCAGGAACTGGGCGCGGATGATACAGCCGGCACGGAAGATCTTGGCGATTTCGCCGTAGTGCAGATCCCAGTTGTTTTCTTTAGACGCGGCTTTCAGCTGAGAGAAGCCCTGCGCGTAGGACACGATTTTGCCCAGATACAGCGCGCGACGCACTTTCTCGATGAATTCAGCTTTGTCGCCAGTGAACGGCGCCACTTTCGGGCCGGTCAGCACTTTAGACGCGGCAACGCGCTGATCTTTCAGCGAGGACAGGTAGCGTGCGAATACCGATTCGGTGATCAGCGACAGCGGTTCGCCCAGATCCAGCGAGCTCTGGCTGGTCCATTTGCCGGTGCCTTTGTTGGCGGCTTCGTCCAGGATCACATCGACCAGGTATTTACCTTCTTCGTCTTTCTTGGTGAAGATGTCTTTGGTGATGTCGATCAGGTAGCTGTTCAGTTCACCCTTGTTCCACTCGGCGAAGGTTTCGGCCAGCTGCTCGTTGCTCAGATTCAACGCCTGTTTCAGCAGAGAATAGGCTTCGGCAATCAGTTGCATGTCGCCGTATTCGATGCCGTTGTGCACCATCTTCACATAGTGGCCGGCGCCGTCTGCGCCGATGTAGGTCACGCAAGGCTCGCCTTCCGCAACCGCAGCGATTTTCTCCAGGATTGGCGCCACCAGCTCGTAAGCTTCTTTCTGGCCGCCAGGCATGATGGAAGGCCCTTTCAGCGCGCCCTCTTCACCGCCGGAAACGCCGGTGCCGATGAAGTTGAAGCCCTGGTCGGACAGTTCGCGGTTACGACGGATGGTGTCCTGATAGTAGGTGTTGCCGCCGTCGATCAGGATATCGCCCTTGTCCAGGTGCGGAGTCAGCGAGGCAATGGTTTTATCCGTTGCTTCGCCCGCTTTCACCATCAGCAGGATGCGGCGCGGTTTTTCCAGTGATTCGACAAACTCTTCAACGGTGTAATACGGCGCCAGATTCTTGCCCGGGTTCTCAGCGATCACTTCGTCAGTTTTGTCGCCAGAACGGTTGAAAATGGAAACGGTGTAACCACGGCTCTCGATGTTCAGCGCGAGGTTGCGGCCCATTACCGCCATGCCGACAACGCCGATTTGTTGCTTGGACATTTAGGAACTCCTGTCTGAGGATGACCCTGCCGGCAACGTCGGCCAGCAGGTTTTGTGATGTGGCACACATGTTAACTCAGGATTGAGCCGGGTGGGTAGTGATTGGTGCGATAGGTCACATAACTCGTCTAAATTTTCAGTAACCTGCCAGACCATTCAATCGGGCTTATTATGCCTTCCCAGCAGGGATTCGTAGATTTTCGCGTATGCCTCGACCATTTGTTTGGAGGTGAACATCTCTTCGTAGCGTTCATACGCCTTATTACCGAATGTCTCCGCCAACTTGGGGTTCTCCCAAAGCTTATCCATTGCCTTTCTCAATGCCGAAGGATCCGATGGAGGGATCACCAGTCCCGTCTGATCATTGACGTTGATAAAGGTAGTTCCTGTCCCTATTTCACTTGAAATCATGGGTTTTCGGTACATGGCACCTTCCAGTAGCGAAATGCCAAACGCTTCCGAGCGTAAATGTGACGGAAATACAATACCATAGCTCAGCGTCAGTAGTGCCGATTTATCCTCATCCGGCAATGCGCCAAGAAAATGAACGTTTTTCAGTCCCAAGTTCTGAGCCTGCTCACGCAATTCACTTTCGATCGGCCCGGCCCCTACGATCACGATAGGATAGTTTGCACCGATAGCCGCCTCTAGCAGTATATGTAACCCTTTATAATAGCGTAACGTGCCAATAAATAAGAAAAATGGTTGGCCGAGCTGACGCTGCCATTTTTCCAAGCGGCTCGGCTCTGGCACCGGATATGTCTCTTTATCCAGACCTATCGGAATCACAGAGACTTTATTTTTGAACGTTTCCAATACGTCACTGGTGGCCACATAGTTCGGTGATGTTGCTACGATGCAATCTATTTTACGCAAGAACAGGTGCATCAGTGGCTTATATAACCTAAGAAGGTTTTTTTGCCTGATAATGTCAGAGTGATAACTAACTACTGTCGGCTTATTCACTCCCGAGAGGAAGTGTACAAGATCCATGTATGGCCATGGGAAATGATAGTGGATGATATCCGCTTGCTCGCTGAGCTCTTTAAATTTCTTTATGACACGAAATGAAAATGGGTTAGATGCAATGCTGAAATCTTGTCTGACTTTATGAGCTGTATGCTGTGAAATAGTTTCGCAACTATCCTTATCTGCAGGCGTTACGGACAAAACATCCGTCGATATACCCTTCTCTACCCCACCTTCAGCGAGTTGGTATATCACTTGCTCAATGCCGCCAAATGAGTCAGGATAATAGGTTTTATAAAAATGGAGTACTTTAATCATTATTAGTCAATTTTTGATAAACGTTTAAAGTTTGGCTAGTGCAATTTTTCCAGGAAAACGTTGCTGCATGTGACAAACCTAATGCAATTGCATCCTTTCTCCACGCTTCATCTGTCAGCCCTCTGATAATAAGCTGCGTTAATAAGCTGACATCCTCAGGAGAGTGAGTTAATGCCGCATCACCTGCGATTTCCGGCAAAGATGAACTGTTGGAACAAATCACCGGAGTTCCCGAGCTCATCGCTTCCAATACCGGAAGCCCAAAGCCTTCATAGTGTGATGGGAAAACAAACAGCCTGGCTGCAGAGTACAATAATGGCAATTCTTCTGCAGCCGCAAATCCCAGATACTTAAGCCATCCCTCACGCTGTCCTCGCTCTATTTCCTGCATAATGTCATCATTGCGCCATCCCTTATAGCCGGAGAGGACTAATGGATAACGGGCACGCAATCCGTCAGGCAGTTTTCTATAAGCATGAATAAGGGAAAGAATATTCTTCCTCGGCTCAATGGTACCAACGAATAAGGTGAAGGCTTTATAGCTTAAATCAAATTTTTTTAAAACTCCAGATACGTTTTCTACCTGACGAGGGTAAAAATCAGGCGAGCTTGCCAGATGAACCGTGTGGATTTTCTCAATTGGATAATCGAAATATTCATGAATCTCTTTACGAATATAGTTCGAGACCGTGATGAGACCATTCGCCCTCGATAATGCTTTCATCATTTCTTTCTTGGTATAACGATTCCTTTTAGGATCGAAACAGTGCTCCCATTTAAAAGGAGAAAGATCATGAAACGTTGCCACTGCAGGGCCGTCAAAAGGAGGGAGGAAATAATTAGGTCCATGAAAAAGGCAACGTTCGTAGCCACGCAGCGCCTTCTTTTTTAGTTGTGGCATAAGCAATCTGTAGGTCTCAATAGCCAATGAATTGCTCTGCACAATTTTTTTCAACCAGTGACTACTATCAGATGTATTTTTTGCCGTAGGTATGTTAGATAAAAAACGGGTACCGGAGAAAAAATTTAGTTCTTCAATTTCGTTGTGGCTTTGCAAGCCTTTTGCCAACTCATAGGTATAACGCCCTATGCCAGTCAACGGGAACTTGATAGGCTCAACGGAAAGAATTATTTTCATCTAAAGTCACATTCCATAGAATATCTATGCTTTCAACATAGTAGATTCAATGCAGTAGTAGAAATCACACCTACTGCATTGAATAAGGCTATAGCTAGAGGAGGTTATTTGAAATGTTTTGCTCTTAACAAGCCCGCACACATGTTTTCTAGCCGTCTGGCAACGGCATGATAATCATGCTGCTCGCACCACGCATCAGCACGTCGTTGCGTTTCAACTGCACTCGAAGAGTTTTTAACAATCTCAGAAATAATATCTGCAATACCTTCAGCAACATCCACTACGGAGGTTCCCTTCAATTTGAAGACAGCGTCACCAAGATCATCAAAAATAGCGAGCGGCGTCACTGCCACAGGTTTATGCGTCGCCATGCCGTAGCGAACGGCACCACTGGCCGATTCGCCGGTATTTTGATACGCGAAAACCAGCAGATCGGCGTCAGAGAGCAGACGTAAGCTTTCTTTATCATCAAGAAAATCGTTATGCATCTCAACCAGATCTTCAACCTTCAAATTAGCCGCAGTCTCTTTAAGCTCACGAACCAAAGCGGTGGATTCACTGACGGGGTATTCCGCATTGACCAACCTTAGTCGAATAGGGTTCCCCGCTTTTTTCAAATAGGCCACGGCTTCGATAAGTTCCTTCAACCCTTTATGCGGCAGGCAAAAACCATAGCTGGCAACCAAAGGCGGCAGATTACGATGAGCAGTCGATGCCAGAGCGGGATAGTTAATCACGCCATGTGGGAACAGAGTGACATTATTGACTAGTCCAAGCAACTTCAGGCGGTTGATATCAGCAATAGAATGAACCAGCAAACGGTCACACATTTTCAACGCGTCAGTCATTTCTGATAAACGGAAATTCCAATACGGCTCTTTTTCGATCGGATCAACCGTCGAATGCATGGCCATAACGATAACCCGTCCCGCCTGGTGATGCCTTTTGATAAAGGCAGATAACTCGCGGTGGTTAAAGAATCCATAGTTAAACTGGATGACCAAGGTATTCAGATTCAGGGTTTCAATTTGAGTATCTAAAGCATCAAGGTAGTTGTCTTCTTTTCCAACAACCCAACTCCTCAGAACGTTACCTTCGTCCGCATGTACCAGATCATTTGCTGTCGGTGCAAAAATCACAATTTGGTCGCTGGGCATGTCAGCTACCAAATGTTGGGAATAGGTGGCGATGCCGCATTTGGTATTCCACGTCGAGAGCCAGCCAATCCGGGGTTCCACTTGAGCGACGTCAAAATGCTTACGCAATTCGCCTACCGCAGCCTTTGATCGCTGCGCAACCGAGCTCCAGGTAAACTGACTAAGTATCAGTTCACGCCCTTTTGCTGCCATTGCCGATAGTTGCTTTTTGTCAGTCGCCGCCGCCTGCGCCATCGCCTCGGCCAGTTTATCAATATCGGCATGCACCCATGATGAAGAAAACAGGCCAAAATGGGTCTTCGCGCGTTCAAAACGATAATCAACCAGCCATGAATTTTCCTGCGTGCAAAAATCAAGCTGCCCGCTCCAACCAGTGGTGATAGCGGGTAAACCGCTCAACATCGCCTCCGCAATCGGCAAACCAAATCCTTCAGCACAGCTTGCCGCCACCAAGACATCACACTGTTCATAGAGCGCTTTCAGCTCTTGTTCCGGCATATCCTGCTCGATAATAATGACATGGGGATAATTGACGTGCCGCTTCTGAGCTTGCGTAAGCCATGCCTGAATTTCATTGTGCGGGTTAGGGAAAGTTTTGATGACCAGAGAAACATCATCCTCTCCGGTAAAAGCGGCGCCATAGGCCGCCAGCATCGCCTGAACCCCCTTCCGCGGGAAGCACGAAGAAACATGCAGGAATTTGAATGCTTTGGCGTTCAGTTGCGGAGGATTGGCTGACTGAATCCGCTCCCAGTGCTCGCAACCATTCCCGACATTAAAAACGGGAACTTTAGTACCATTATCAATCAATACTTTGCGCACATGTTCTGAAGTGCAAAGGATCGCATCCAATTCACGGTTGAAATTATTGATCCAACCTTGTGGAAAGCCACTTTCTTCCCATGCATAGCAATGCAAAAGCTTCACATCCGCAGCCATGTTGCTGACACGTGGCGGATAGATATTGCGGCTCAATACATTAACCTGCTGCTCACTCCGCTGCTGCAAACGCGAATGGAATGCCTTCAAATCCGCATTACTTTCATCACTTAGGAAGGTTTCATTTGGAGCAAAGTCGCCAGGCCCTTCCGTTGAATGCAGCAGAACGTCAACATTGTCGCGACTGAGTGCTCGCGCGAATTCTCGATTTACCAAAGCCAGGCTATAGGAGCTGTCAAAAGGTCCTTCAACGCGCCAAGAGAGAGACTCTAGCGCAATGCCTTGCAACTCGAGTCTTTTGGCATTTCTATCCATCGCCTCAGCGGTTGACCGCAGATCGTTATCCGAAGGCTCTTCACGACATTTGATCGAGGAAACGGCGGAGATCAATTGCGATGACGTTACCGATTCAAACTCCACATCTCCGGCCTCAGCAACTAACCGCTCAAAACGAGACAAGGCGATAGTTCCCGCCTTATCCCACGAAAACTTGGCGGATTGCTCCAAAGCGTGTTTCTTTAATTGAGCGAGGAAAACGTCATCGCTTAAAGCCTGTTGAAGCTTGTCGCTTATTGACTCAACAGAATAGGGATCAAACAGCGCATCGGCATAACCGATCACTTCCGGGATACTGGTGACGTTAGAACCGATTGTCGCCGCACCGCACGTCATGGCCTCCAGAATCGGTAATCCAAAGCCTTCATGCAACGAAGCAAAGACAAACAACTTGGCCAACTGATAAAACACGACCAGATCCTGTTCCGATACATATCCAGTCAGAACCATCTCGTCATCACGCAGTTGTTGATTACGCGCGATGGAATGCAGATAACTGCGATCGCTGTCCGATAGCTTACTAACGATAACCAGTTGATTTTTTTCACGCAATTCAGGCGTTAATTTGCTGTAAGCCTCAATCAACCTCTTGAAGTTTTTACGGGAGTCAAAACCGCCAGGAGCATAAAGTACGACATCACGGGTAATGCCATATTTCTCTTTTAATTCAGAAAAATTATTAGCGGAAATCTCGCTGATATCAAAATGTTCTTCGGTCGCCGCCGAAATCGTGCACACTTTGCTTTCGGGAATATCCAACCACTCAATCACCTCCGAAGAAGTATAGTCCGAGTTGGTCAGCAGCAGATCCGCGTTCTTCAACCAATTGATTTTCTTTAAATAATAATCTTTATAAACGTCATCTTGCAGGTAAACATCCGCTTGTACCAAAGGGATTAGATCGTGATGCAACACCGCCACTTTAGTTTTTGGCGTTAATTTAGCGATCGACGTCACCGCATTATCTACATGCCCTTCGAACAAACTGGTTATAAAAACGACATCAGGTTTAAGATTATGTAAGAAGGCTTCACGCACATATTCTGCACACTCACTGCGCCAAGCATTGTTTCTATCCATCGCTCTGACAGGGCCAGGCGCATACCAGATAACGATATTTTCGGCCGGCACTAAGCGAGCAAATTGCGCTTTAAGTTCAGCGATGGTTTCGGGAAACAGCGCAGACAAAGCAATAAAAATTTCGTGTTGACTGTTATTACGGATGATTGCCTTTGCAATCGAAAGAGTATAACGGCCAATACCCCGAAAACGGCTTTCCGTTTGTGCTCCTTGCAGGTCAATAACAATACGCATTATGAATCCCCGTGTTTCTTATTATTTATTCTCTTTAGCTGCTCATATATATCGATAGCTCTGCTCGTCATATTTTCCTTATACACAACATGACGTTCATTCACCATAAGATCGGCGTGATAGTCAGGTGCGGAAATTAAAACCCGTCTGAAAACAGATTGCAGAAATCGGTAAGCACCCAGCTTTCTAGCGCTGGAAAGAATGAATGCTTTGAATTTAGGATGTTCATGGAATAAAGCCAGAGCCGTATTTATTCCCTTTCTCAAAACCTTTTTGGCTGCTTTGCGAGCTCGAGTTTTAACGCCTTGCTCACGTACCGCTTTAAATTGATATGAAACCCAACGCAATGGGGAGGTCACACGCCAGGAATTGCTGGTATGCGCATCAAAAAGCTGTTGTTGCAGACTCTGATTGTTAGCATGCACGTCAATGAGCTGCTGCTGTAGGCTTTGATTATTAGCATGTACAGCCATCAGCTCTTGATGTGACTTGTCCAATTGGTGCTGAAAACGCTCCAATTGGTTACTCACTTCGTGGAACTTCACTGTCTGCGCACGCAACGCCGTGTTCATTCGCTTAAACTCGTTATTCAAGCGTAGGTCATAGCGATCGCTTAAGCCGTCGAGAGTAACCCCATATTCTTTATCAAAATAGGCGTCCAACTCACCGACAATCGATGCCTCACCCTCTTTTTGGGCAATCATGCTATAGTCTGGGCTGACACCTTTCAACACATCGACCAAATATACCGATGTCTCTTCGTCTCTCAGTGCCGCTTTTTCCTGCAAACGCAGTATTTTAGTTCTCAGAAAACCGTAATAGTTCGGAATGAATTCGAGCAACGCTGGAGGCAGCGGATGGTTGTGCGTCGGATCCATATAAAAAGAACAGGTTCCAACGCTTACATTTTCGGGGTTTGGCGTCTCCAGAATCAGCAAACCACCGGGTTTAAGCACCCGCAACGCCTCTTTCACCAAAGACTGTAAAAACTCGAAGGGCAGATGTTCTGCGATATGAAAACCGGTGATGGCCAGTAGACTGCCGTCCTCCTGCTGCTGGAGGAAATCCAGGCAGTCCATTTTCTTCACGTTCAGTCCAACCTGCAAAGCACGTTCGAGCATACCATCATCGAGATCAACCCCCATGGCAGGAATAGCATTATCTCGTAAGATCTCGAGCCATTCTCCACGCCCACAGCCAACATCGACAACTTCAGCTGAAGGGTAAATTTTTGCCAACGCCATAATAAAAGGAAGATATACAGATAAGCGTTGTTTGATATCTTGCACGCTCCCCCGATGTTTTTCCTCAAAAACGCGATAAAAATTACCACTCATTCAAAAATCTCCAACTTAGGGGGCAACCAAGCTACTCCAATAAAATCTTTCTCGTTTGAATTAACAACGTTGAAAACAACCGCCAGATCGCGCCATTCGTAATTTTTTCCAACATGAGTTCCTGCCGTATGTAACGCTACGGCAACCGAGTAAGACCCAACCCCCAAATTGGCAGAGAACGCAAATGAAAAGGTTCTCGATTCATTCTCTTTCAAATCGAATAATGGCTGTTTCAGATGATGAGTATTGGTACCAAAAACCGGCTGTCCCAATCGGTCTTTAATCAAATATCCCACGACAAGTTCAGGAACAGCCTCATTGACATGCACCTTCACCTGAAGGTTGACAGGTTGCCCTACCGCTACCACCTCAATACTTTCACCTTCGGTACTAAGAAGACTAATATCGGTAATAGTTGCCTCGCCTGAGCCAGAGAGCGTCTGCAATTTTCCATTATTTTCAACCTGACGAATCGACACATTTTGCTTATCAGCGAGTAGGGCATTATAGTAATCCATTACTGCTTCAGGCTCACCCTCCATTTCTACTCTGCCTTTGTTAAGCAAAATAGCTCTATCACATATGCTTTGGATCGCTTGTTTGTCATGTGACACGAGCAAGAGGGTGGTTCCTAGCTTGCGAAACTCACGTATCCGCTCGAAACTCTTATGCTGAAAATAAGCGTCACCAACAGATAAGGCCTCATCAACAATCAAAATATCCGGGCGAATCGCTGTTGCAACGCTAAATGCCAATCGAACTTGCATACCGCTTGAGTAAACACGAACCGGTTGATCGATATAATCACCGATCTCAGCGAACGCCTCGATTTCCGGCATAAGTTCCGTAATTTTTTCGACGGACATACCCAGCAGTTGCCCTGACATATAAACGTTTTGGCGCCCGGTAAAATCCGAGTGAAAGCCCATGCCAAGCTCCAATAATGCCGCAACTCGACCGTCGAGAGCAATTTCGCCGCAGGTTGGTTTCGCTGTGCCAGTAATCAATTTCAGTAATGTACTTTTACCGGCACCGTTAATACCAATAATGCCTAACGCCTCACCAGGCTCAACATGAAAACTGATGTTCTGCAGGATCCATTTTAGTTTATGTTTGACGGTGTTAAATGGCGAAATCCACTCAAGCAGACGCCCTGTCTTAGAGGCATACTGTTTGTATGCCTTGCCAACATTATGTACTTTTATGTAACTCATTATAACTCGTCCACCATATCTGCAGCGTGTTTCCTGAACAATCTCATACCAAACGCACAGAAAATTATGGCCAGAACCAATACTGGCCATAATGAGTACCAGTTAGGTTGCTGTTGGTATGCAAATATTGACTGGTATGCTTGCATAACTCGGGCCATTGGATTGTACATCAGCGATGTTCTGGCCCATTCAGGCAGCGAATTTAATACATAAACGATGGGTGTGAACCAGAACCAGAATTGCAATAATACGCCAACAAACTGCCCAACGTCCCGGAAGAAAACGTTCATCACGCCCAATGTCATACCCAGACCGACGGTGAACAGAACTTGCAGAGCCAAAACGGGTAAGACGGAGAAGAATAAAACCCCGGGAAAGTTTCCGGTAAAAACAAGAAAAATTAAAAACAGGCTAAATATAATGGCGAAGTTTAAAATCGCAGACGCGGTCACAATGACCGGTAAGCAAATTTTTGGGAAGCTGAGCTTTTTTATTAAGTTAGCATTAGTAATGAAGACACTTTGGCTTTTATCAAGAATTTCAGTAAATAATCCCCACGTCAGCACCCCAGAGCAAAGATAAATACTATAGGCAAAAGGGCCTGAATTATCAGGCATCCGTGCCTTCATCACTTCTGAGAATACCAGTGTATATACCAAAATCATCGCTAACGGCTGCAATACCAGCCATAAAGCTCCCAACATGCTGGTTTGGTAACGGGACTGAAAGTCCCGCTTAATACTGCTCCAAATAAAACCCCGGTAACCATAGATGGCTAATAACATTTCTTTCATCGTTATTCTCCGCCTAAGAGCGCCAGAATCTCTTTAGTTTTTTTCTGCATCAATTCAACATCCCCTTTTGACTCAACATTCAAACGTACAACAGGTTCAGTATTCGATGTCCGCAGATTAAAACGCCATTCATTGAATTCAAGGCTGATACCATCTGTCATGTCAAAAGCCACGGCATCATCTTTGTAAACGCCTAAAACACGCTCAATGGCAGCTTTAGCATCAGGCAATTTGCGATTAATCTCACCAGATGCTGGATACGCTTCCATACGATCCTTCACTAGCTGACTCAACACACTGCCTTTAACTGAAAGTAAACCCGCTACCAATAGCCATGGAATCATACCGCTGTCACAATAAGCGAAATCACGGAAGTAATGGTGCGCACTCATCTCGCCACCATAGATAGCATCTTCTTTGCGCATGCGCTCCTTGATAAAGGCATGCCCCGTTTTGGACATAACAGGGATGCCACCAGCTTGGGTAACGATATCGATGGTATTCCATGACAGACGAGGATCATGAATAATCTTGGAGCCAGGGTTGGCTTGCAGGAAAGCTTCTGCCAATAGGCCAACGATATAGTAGCCCTCGATGAAAGCGCCCTTCTCATCAAACAGGAAACAACGATCGAAATCACCGTCAAAAGCAATTCCCATATCCGCCTGATGCTCAAGCACGGCTTTTGCTGTGTCATCCCGACATTCAGGTAATAACGGGTTAGGGATACCGTTAGGGAAATTCCCATCAGGTTGATGATGAACCTTTACAAAGGTAACGGGAATATTTTCTTGCTGGAAACGTCGCTCTATTTCGTCGATAACATGGCCTGCAGCACCATTTCCAGAGTTAATGACCAATTTCATTGGCTTCAATGCTGTTGCATCAATATACTTCAGCAAATGATCTACATAATCGGTGAGAATGGATATTTGTTGATAACTACCACGTTTATCCTTCACTACCGCAGGAAACGTATTTTCTTCCGCTAATTTTTTAATCGCAAATAAACCGGTATCACCACTAATCGGCTGAGCATTTGCCTTAACCAGTTTCATACCATTATAATTCATTGGATTGTGGCTAGCAGTAACTTCAATGCCGCCATCCATATTCAAATGGAAAGTGGCAAAATAGACTTCTTCAGTGCCACTCATACCAATGTCATATACGTCAACACCAGCATCCTGCAATCCGTTGGCGAGAGCCACTTTAAGAGACTCGCTGGTCAGCCGTACATCGCCACCTACGATAACGCGCTGAGGTTTCAGGTATTCGCCATAAGCTCGGCCGATACGATAGGCAATATCCTCATTCAGCTCTTCACCTAGTTGACCACGGATATCATACGCTTTAAAACAAGTTAAGGCACTCATTAAAACCTCAAAAATTAGCAACGACCGTAATGATCTTTAATACGGATAATGTCATCATCACCTAAATAAGAGCCTGACTGAATCTCAATCAGCTCCAAAGGAATATTTCCGGGATTTTCTAAACGGTGGACAACCCCAATTGGAATGAATGTCGACTGATTTTCGGTAAGTAAGAACGTTTTATCCCCCGTTGTTACTTTAGCCGTACCAGAAAGAACCACCCAGTGTTCCGTGCGGTGATGGTGCATTTGCAGAGAAAATGCTTCCCCGGGATTAACGGTGATACGATTGACATTAAAACGCTTTTCAGCAACCAAAATATCGCAAATACCCCATGGTCGATAAACCTCGCGGTGTCTTCGATATTCACTCCGCTTATGTTTTTTCAGATACTCAACAACTTTTTTAACGTCCTGAACTTTCGACTTATCAACCACGAGAACGGCATCTTTAGTGTTAACAATAACCAGATTATCTACGCCAACAGCCGCAACTAATTTTTCATCAGTATTGATATAGCAATCACGGGTATTATGCAGGAAAGTGTCGCCGGTCAATGCATTACCAGCCCCATCTTTCTGGCTGACTTCCCATAATGCAGACCATGAGCCGACATCACTCCAACCGGCATCCAGCGGGATCATGACCGCATCTTGTGTTTTTTCCATTACCGCATAATCGACCGACTCGTCTGGGCAACTCGCAAAGGCGTCGCGATTGACATTGATAAAGTTTTTGTCACATTCGGTATCATCCAGCGAGCGGCGACAGGCAGCCAGGATATCGGGACGGAATGCCTCCAGTTCCTCCAGGTAACGCTTGGCACGGAACATGAACATACCACTGTTCCAAAAATATTCACCGGAGTCGACATAGGCCTGAGCGGTTGCGAGATCAGGTTTCTCAACAAAACGTTTTACGTTAGCGGCCACCGCTTTATCATCGCAGCACTCTCCACGCTGGATGTAACCATAACCAGTTTCTGGACCTGTCGGCACAATACCAAACGTAACCAGGCTTTTTTCCGCTGCGTAAGGCAATGCTGCTTCGATCGCCTGGTGGAAAACATTAACATCCTTGATGATATGGTCTGCTGCCAATACCAGCATGATAGGATCGTTACCTGCTGCGGTAGCATTCAATGCAGCCAAAGCAATCGCTGGCGCAGTATTTCTGCCAATGGGCTCCAGGATAATGTTGTGTGACAACATATCAATTTGACGCAGCTGTTCAGCCACCATAAAACGGTGGTCTTCGTTGCAGATTACAACAGGCTCACCGATCTCCACGCCATCGAGTCGTTTCAACGTTTCCTGAAGCATTGAATTTACGCTGTGCAAGCGCAAAAACTGCTTAGGGTGGAGTTCTCGTGACATCGGCCATAAACGGCTACCAGTACCGCCTGCCATAATTACAGGTAATAACATTTTTTGTCCTTATGACGCTAAAAATATATAAAGCTTTAAATACAATATGTTAAGTTAGGTCACACCAATACATAACGTTCAATTATCGCGCTTACTGTTGCCTTATGCAGTGCTTAGATGAAGGCCAAACAGCAACGAAGGGCATTTCGCTGGCAGTGATAATACAGGAGATTACTCAACCTCACACGGTGACGAAGGCCTGCAAAAATCACGCTACCGCCCTTGGCTCAACAGCTACCAACCGACTGATCTTGCTTTTGAATTTTATCCATGGCCAAAACTCGCCACACTGTTGTACCTCGCATATGGCACGAAAAGCCATACTCGTGTCCCCCCCTGTCAGGTATAGGGGACGGATATAATAAATATTTTTGCTGCGTATGCTACCACCTTAGCCATCAAAACACCTGTAGATTATCCGCTTTTTCAGGCTTATCTGAGATGAACGCTCACTCAGCGCCCGAAAAGGGCTTAACCCGTGTAACAATCGCGATCGCATTGTTAAATACGTTATAATATTTAAAGAATGTGTATCCTGGTGGGATGCATGATTGCGATCGCAAACCGCAATCATGATCTAACAAAGAGAGGGAGCTTATCTGTAAGGTATTACTTTTGGTAACCTTGTGGATTAGTGCGCTGCCAATTCCAAGTATCGCGCATCATATCATCAATCCCTCGGCTGACTTTCCATCCCAGCTCCTGATAAGCCAGATCGGCATTGGCCCAGAAAGCAGGCAGGTCGCCATCGCGACGTGGCAAGATCTGATAAGGGATCGTTACGCCTGACGCTTTCTCAAACGCCTGAACCATCGCCAGCACCGAATGCCCTACGCCAGCCCCAAGGTTGTAGGCCTTAAATCCATTGATCTTTGGCAGATGATCCATCGCCTTCAGGTGGCCTTCGGCCAGATCCATGACATGGATGTAATCGCGTTCTCCCGTTCCATCGTTTGTCGGATAATCCCCACCGAAAATACCCAGCTTCTCCAGCTTGCCGATAGCCACTTGTGAGATGTACGGCAGCAGATTATTGGGAATGCCATTGGGATCTTCACCAATCAAACCGGACTCGTGAGCACCTACCGGATTAAAATAACGCAAGGCGATAATCGAGAACTGAGGCTCTGCTTTAGCGAAATCTTGCAGGATCTGCTCCACCATCAACTTTGATGTCCCATAAGGGCTGGTTGTCCCGCCGATCGGTGTCGTCTCTACATAAGGTACCGGCGAATTGGCACCATAGACAGTGGCAGAAGAGCTAAAGATAAAGTCGTGCACGCCGGCACGACGCATAGCATCCAACAACACCAGCGTGCCGGTAACGTTATTCTGATAATACTCCAGCGGCTTGCGCGTTGACTCCCCTACCGCCTTAAGACCGGCGAAATGGATCACGGCAGTGATCTCATGAGCGCCAAAGATGCGCTGCAGGCATTCGGCATCCTGAACGTCTCCCTGATGGAACTCTGCGGCTTTCCCCGACAGTTTCTCCACCCGCTGCAATGACTCCGCAGATGAGTTGGACAAATTATCCAACACCACGACGTCCTCGCCACGCTCCAGGAGCGATAGCACGGTGTGCGATCCGATGTAACCAGCACCACCGGTAACTAAAATTGCCATATCCCCCCCTTATACTTCGCAACATTCTTGATTCGACAAAAACGCCCTCATCGATACCGGGCGCATCATACAACCTTCTGGGCGTACCATGAAGAGAAAGCGGTAAAACCGCTCTCATCCTAGACTATTCAATGTATTAAGCGTTAAATTTGTGCACCGAGCAACGCCAAAATCTCGTCGGTCTTCGCTTGCATCAGCGCAACATCGGCGCGCGATTCGACATTAAGACGCACCACAGGTTCCGTATTGGAGGAACGCAGGTTGAAACGCCAGTTTGCGAACGACATGCTGATGCCATCGGTATAGTCTACCTCATCCGCTTGAGCCAAATAGTATTGCTTGACGCTTTCAATGGACACGGCCGGCTGTGCCAGTTTGATATTGATCTCACCGGAAGACGGGTAGGCGGCAATGCGATCCTGTACCAGTTGCCCCAAAGTTTGTCCTTTCACACTGACCAGTTCGGCAACCAACAGCCACGGGATCATGCCGCTGTCACAATAAGCAAAATCACGGAAATAGTGGTGGGCGCTCATCTCACCGCCATAAATGGCGTCTTCCGCACGCATGCGTTCCTTAATGAAAGCATGGCCGGTTTTCGACATCACGGGCACGCCACCCGCATCGGTGACTACATCGACGGTATTCCAACTCAGACGCGGATCGTGGATGATCTTCGCTCCCGGCTGTTTCTGCAGGAAGGCTTCCGCCAGCAAGCCGACGATGTAATAACCCTCAATGAAATCGCCTTTTTCATCGAACAGGAAGCAGCGATCGAAATCGCCGTCGAACGCGATCCCCATATCAGCGCCATGCTCACGCACCGCATCGGCGGTATCCGCGCGACATTCAGGCAGCAAAGGGTTGGGAATACCGTTAGGGAAAGCCCCGTCCGGCTGGTGATGCACCTTGATAAATTCCAACGGCACGCCCCGCGCCTTGAGTTGCGCCTCGATGGCATCAATCACATGCCCTGCCGCACCGTTGCCCGAGTTGAGCACCAGCTTCAACGGCTTGAAGTTTTTCACGTCGACGTAAGACAGTATGTGCTCTACATAAGCCCCCAATACGTCCTGGCGGACATAGCTACCGCGCGTTGCTGCCGGCGCCTGAAAGTGATTTTTCTCCGCCAGTTCTTGAATCGCTCGTAGCCCGGTATCGCCGCTGATTGGGCGAGAGCCTTCGCGCACTAACTTCATGCCGTTGTAATCGATAGGATTATGGCTGGCGGTCACTTCCACGCCACCATCGGCTTTTAAATAGGTTGTGGCGAAATAGATTTCTTCGGTACCGGTTAAACCGATGTCTATCACATCAGTGCCTGAATCCTGTAACCCTTTCGCCAGCGCCAGTTTCAGGCTTTCACTGGTCAACCGCACATCGCAGCCCAACACGATCCGTTTGGGCTTCAAAAACTCGCCATAGGCACGTCCAATACGATACGCGATGTCCTCATTCAGCTCTTCACCCAGCTTTCCCCGGATGTCATAAGCTTTAAAACACGTCAATTTTTGCATTACCAAACCCTGTTAAATTCTGCCATAGCGATCTTGCAAACGCTCAATATCATCTTCTTCCAGATAGCGCCCCGACCTGACCTCGATCATTTCCAAATCGATTTTTCCCGGGTTTTCTAGCGTATGGACACTGCCCGCAGGAATGAAGGTAGACTGATTTTCCGACAAGAAGAACTCTTGATCATCAACGTTAACTCTTGCTGTCCCACTCACAACGATCCAATGTTCGGCACGGTGGAGATGGCGTTGCACCGACAATCCCTCCCCTGGCCGCACAATGATTTTCTTCACCTGGAAGTGCGTGCCGCTGTCGATGTCGCAAATCTTGCCCCAGGGCCGGTAGGCGGTGGAATGTTGGCGAAAGTGATGAAGATTGCGCTTTTTAAGCTCATCAACCACTTTCTTTACATCCTGTACTTTATCCTTGTGAGCGATCAGCAAGGCGTCAGTGGTGTTGACCACGATAAGATTTTCCAACCCAATGGTTGCCACCAACGCAGACTCCGACGAAATGTAATTGTCACTGGAGTCGATCGAAATAACGTCACCCACGTTGACATTGCCCAACGGATCTTTTTCGGAAACGTTCCACAGTGAAGACCAGGAGCCGACGTCGCTCCAGCCGGCATCAATGGGAATCACTACGGCATCACGCGTTTTTTCCATCACCGCATAGTCGATGGAATCACTTGGACAGTGTTTGAAGATGTCTTGCTCAACCCGGATAAAATTCATGTCGCGTTGGCTCTTACCCACAGACTGCTGGGTTGTGCTAAAGATGTCGGGACTGAACTGCCGCAATTCCTGTAAGAACTTGGCGGTCTTAAACATGAACATACCGCTGTTCCAGCTATAATCTCCGCTGGCGAGGTATTCGATCGCTTTCTCCAAACGTGGTTTTTCCACGAATGAATCAACCTTGAAACAATCATTGGACAGGTGACTGCCGCGTTTGATGTAGCCGTACCCGGTTTCCGGATGTTCCGGAATAATGCCAAACGTGACCAGATGGTTATTGCCTGCAAACGAGATAGCCGTCTGGATCGCCGCGTGAAAATTATCGACCTTCGTGATCAGATGATCTGCAGCCAGCACCAAGAGCATGCTGTCTTCGTCTTCTTCCGCTGCCAGATGAGCGGCTAACGCCACTGCCGGCGCGGTATTGCGCCCTACGGGCTCTAAAATGATATTGGTCGCTAATTGTCCGATTTCACGCAATTGCTCGGCAACCAAAAAACGATGTTCCTCATTGCAAATGACCAAAGGAGCGGCAATTTCAATACCGCCCAGCCCCGACAAGCGCTGTAACGTCTGTTGCAGCAGGCTCATCCCACTGTCATCAATAGAAAGAAACTGTTTAGGGAACGATTCTCGCGACATCGGCCACAGACGGCTCCCAGTACCGCCGGCCATAACCACAGGGATTAGTTTGGACATTATCTACCCTTTACTCAGTCATCGTTCTTATAAGGACGACGCCACTCATCAGCAGCATCATTCTAAAATTCGTACGATCGTCGACCAATCGCTACATTTTGCTAAAGTATAAATTCCCCTAACCTACCGCCCTTTGCCAGGAATTATGTTCAGAAATAAACCAGGCGAGTAAAAACACAGGAGGAACAACCTGCCGATAACATAACGTATTAACAAAAAAAGAGCAGCATAGCGCTGCTCTTTCAGATTAATGCTCATAGTGAATATGTTGCTAGCGACTGCGGGCAAAATACTGCGCGACCCGCATAACATCTTTTTCATCCAACGTACCGGAGTCGCTCAGCAAGGTGATCCATGATTTGATGTAGGCGTACTTGGCGGAAGCCAGATCGCGCTGGGCGCTATAGAGCTGCTGTTCGGCGTTGAGCACATCGACGTTGACACGTTGCCCGGCCAGCACGCTCTGCCGAGTCGCCGTCACCTGTGTAGTAGCCGATTGCACCGCCAACTCATAGGCCGCCACCTTGGCGCGGCTGCTGATGCACAAATTGTATTGCTTGCGCAGATCGTTGAGCGTGGTGCCCGTCTGTGCATCCATTTCATACATCGCCTGGCCATAGCGCGCCGCCGCCTGCCGGGTCGACGCCGAAACGCCGCCGCCGGAATAAATAGGCATGCTGACCTGCACGCCGATGCTGTCGGTACGGTATTTCTGGTTAACCGTATTATCGCTGCTGGAATCGTTTTCCGAATGCGAAGCATACAGCTGAACCTGCGGCATAAAGCCCGCACGATTCCTTTCGACATCATACTTGGCGGCATCCACGCCATGACGCGACGCGGCCAGCACCGGGTTGTTCTCCAGCGCGATCTTCTGCCAATCTTCGAACTTGGACGGGATCAGCGGTGCCACCTTGAACTTGCCCGGCCGCAAAACCTGCAATTCATCCAGTTGGTTCAGCGGCATGCCGATAATCACTTCCAGCTCGCGCTGTGCAGCGTCCAGCGCGTCGCGCGCTTCAATTACCTGCGCTTCGGCCAGGCTGTAGCGCGCCTGGGTTTCCGATACGTCGGTAATGGTGCCTTCACCCGCGCTCATCAGGCGATCGTTCAAGGTCAGCTGTTCCTTGTAAGCCGCCTTTTGCGCTTCGGCCAACGCGATTTGATCCTTGGAATAGGCGACTTCAACATAGGCGTTAATCACCCTAACAGCGAGATCCAGCAACTTGCCGCGATAGCGCTCGTCCGACATCATCGTCTGTGCCACGCCGGCTTTGTAGCGGGCGTACGCTTCATAGTCGAATAGCGGCTGCGTCAGCGTGATCGAACTGGAATGGCTGCGATACTGTTGTCGCTTGGTTGCCTCTCCAAGGCTATTTCCAAAAATGTCACTCGCCGGGTACTTCTGCGTTTGCCAGTTGCGCGGCGAATTCTGGTAGTTCAGCGATACCTTCGGCAGCAGCCCCGCCCTGCCGATGTTTTCGTTCTCATCTCCCGCTTCTTTCTCTTTTATAGCCGCCCGGTAGGTCGGGTCCTTTTCTAATGCCAGCGAATATGCGTCTAAAATCCCTATCGAATAAACCGGCGCAGATATCGCAAACAAAAGGGTGCCGATAACCAGACCGGCAGCCTGTCGTTTTGATTGAATCAAAATTATTCCTCGGTTAATGAAGTATGAGCGCGATCCAAAATAGGTTTAAACAGATAACTCAGCAGCGAGCGTGAGCCCGTTTTCACGAACACCTCGACCGGCATCCCCGGCTTGATGTCCTCGCCACTGAGCATCTTCATGCCCTCCGGCGAGACCGTGACCTGCATCTGGTAGTAAGGTTCTCCATTGGCTTTGTCGACCAGGCGGTCGGCGGAAACCAGCGTGACCGTCCCCGGAATTTTCGGGGTTTTGTTTTGGTTGAAGGCGGTAAACATCAGATCCACCGGCAACCCGTTGTACACCTTGTCGATCAAATCGACTTTCAGGCGAGAATCCACCACCAGCGTCGCCTGGCTGGGTACAACGTCCATCAGGTGGTCACCCGCTCCCACGACGCCCCCCTGAGTGAAAATATTCAATCCAACCACGGTGCCATCCACCGGTGAGGTGATGGCGGTGTTGCCCAGATCGAAGTCGGCCATTTGCAGCTTGTTGCGGAACTCGCTGGCGTCCATTTGGGTTTGCGCCAGTTGCGTCCTGACCTCGCGCTGATAGTCGGCGAAGCGCTGATCGATACGCTGCTGAGATTCCTGCAGCTGCTTTTGCAATTGACCAATCCGCCCGATGGTTTCATCGATGCTGCTGTTCACCTCAGCGAACTGGCGCTGGACTTCCAGATAACGGTTGCGCGGCAAATAACCGTCCGCCGCCAGTTGCTTCATGCTGTTCATCTGCTCACGCAGGCTGGAAAGTTGGATCTGCTTGTTGGCGCGCGAATCCTGCAGGCCTTTCAACTGGAAGCGGATCCCATCCATCGACTGCTTATAACCGTCAATTTCACTTTGCAGCCCCTGGCGGCGAGAGGCGAACAGCTGCGTTTGCAACGCAATGATTTCGGCCACGCGCGGCTGATCCTTAACCTGGGTGAAAACAGGGGAAAAAGTGACCTTGCTCAGACCATCGCGTTCAGCCAGTAAACGCCCTTCGGTGGCCAGCGTGGTGTAGTACTGATCGCGCAGCGAATCAACCTGAGCCTGTGCCTGCACCTGGCTCAATTGCACCAGAACCTCCCCAGCTTTCACCTTGTCGCCGTCTTTCACCGCGATATTCTTGATGATGCCGCTGGCCGGGGCCTGCACCGTTTTGCGGTTGCCGGAAACGGTTACCGATCCCGGTGATGCCACCCCTTTATCCAGAGGCGCGAACGCTGCCCAGAGCAAAAATCCGAACAGACCAATTCCCACTACCAGCCAGCCCATCCGGGTAAACCGCCGTTCATCCTGCGGGATCTCTTCAATATACGAGTCTTGCGGCTCGCCAATATGCGTCGACATACCAACTCCTTTAAACTGCAGACGGCAATAAAGCCATCAGGCAATTCACGGCTTAATTAATTTGCGTTTTTGGGATATTGCCTTCATCCGGCTCAGAATTTACCGCCCTCACCGCTTGCTGGGGCTGTTGCGTCTGCGCTTTTTGCGCATTGGCCAACGCCTGAAGCACTTGTTGAGTCGGGCCGAACGCGTTGACGTTGCCATTCACCAACAGCAACAACTTGCTGGTCATCGACAGCAAATTGGTGCGATGGGTAATCAGAACCACCGTTTTATTACGTTGCTTGAGGAACATAATGGCCTGGTTCAACGCTTTCTCGCCCGCATCATCCAGATTGGAGTTAGGCTCATCCAATACCACCAGCGAAGGGTCGCCGTACAAGGCGCGCGCCAGGCCGATACGCTGTTTCTGTCCACCGGACAACCCAGCGCCACCGTTGCCGAGCACCGAATCGTAGCCGTTAGGGAAACGCAGGATCAGTTCGTGCACACCGGCCAGTTTAGCGGCTTCAATGACTTTCTCTGAGTCGATATCGTTAAAGCGAGCGATATTCTCGGCGATAGTCCCGGCAAACAGCTCAATGTCCTGCGGCAGATAGCCGATATACGGCCCCAATTCATCCTTGTTCCACTGATAGATGTCGGCATTATCCAACCGAACAATCCCTTCACTGACCGGCCAAATGCCGACCAGCAAACGCGCCAGCGTCGATTTCCCCGACGCACTCGGGCCAATGATCCCCAGCACGTCACCGGGCTGGATGGCAAAACTCACGTTATGCAATACCGCATCGCCTTTGGAGCCCGGCGGCGTGGCGGTGACGCCTTCTACTGCGAGTACCCCTTCCGGACGCGGCAAGGACATACCGGTACCACGTTGCGGGTGCGTTTCCAGCAGCTTGACCAACCGGCCATAAGAAAGCTTCGCCGCGCTGTAGCTCTTCCAGACGTTAATAACCTGCTCAATCGGCGCCAGCGTTCGCCCCATCAGAATGGAGCCGGCGATCATCATACCGGGCGTAATGTGCCCATCGATCGCCAGCCAGCCCCCGAGCCCCAGCACCAGCGATTGCAGCGACATGCGCACAAACTTGGTGATCGATGTGACCCGCGATGCGCGTTCGCTGGCGATGCGCTGACTGTTCAAAAACCGCTGGTGCAGACCGAACCACCGGCGTTTCAGGTTAGGCAACATCCCCAAAGCCTCGATCACTTCGGCATTTCGCAGATTGGTGCTGGCCAGCGTACCGGACATAATCGACAGCTTGCTGGCCTCCGCCAGCGGCTTTTTCGACACCATTTCGTTGATCACCGCCAATGCGATCAGCAACAGCGCACCGACCAGGGCGAAAAGCCCCAACCAAGGGTTAAAGAGGAATATCACCAACAGATAGATCGGAAACCACGGCGCATCAAAGAAGGCGAACAGCGCGCTGCCGGTAAGGAATTGGCGCAGATTGGTCAAGTCGCTCAGCATCTGGCCGGCGTCAGACGAACCGTTTTTCAGATTCGCCTCGTAGGCCGCAGTGTAGACTCGCGTGTTGAGACGCATATCCAGCTGACTGCCGATACGGATCACCACCATGCTGCGCACGTATTCCAACAGCGACATCATGCCGAACATGCCCAGCATGATCAGCGTCAGCATTAACAGCGTGATTTCATTACGAGAAGGAAGCACCCGGTCATAAACCTGGAGCATATAGATAGAAGGAACTAGCATTAATAAATTAATAAATGCGGTAAATATGCCAACGGTCCAAAAAACCTTACTGCGAGTCCGTATAACATCCGCAATTTCATTGCGCGGTATAAATTGATTCACTTTCTGCCCTTACATCATGTGCACTGTCAGTCAAAATCCGCATTGGACTCTTATAAGGAAAATCCTAAAAAGGAAAAAAGTAAAATAAATCCTAAAGAACCCCCACCCCAGACATGCTCGAGACTGCAGATACTTTTTCTAACTATAGGTAGAGAAAGCGGATATCAGCAAGGCCGTAAGCAAAAAAAATCGCCTCACGAACCACAGAAAAAAACAAATGAAAACAGTAGGGTAAATAGTAGACAGGGCAAAGCGAGTTTAGTACGAAAGGGAATAAATCAGAGATAATGACGTGGTTCACAAAATTCAAAGAATACGGGGTGTTCACACACCCCGTATTCTTTATTGACTAACAGTTTCAATGGGAATTATTTCCCACTGGAACCCCTACTTACGCGTAGTGCAAAGTATCCACCAATTGCTGGTGATTCTGCCCGGTCAGGTATACCACGGTATCGTTGAGATCCAGCGCATGGTTATCGTTGTTGTCGATAATCACATAAGAGCTGGCAGTATTACCGCCACCGCTGAATACTACGGATGCCACACCCACTTTCGACGTCAACGAGTTGCTGCTGTCCAGACCGAGAATGCCGCCCAGCAGGCCGATAACGCCGTTGGTCAAACCGCCCACCAGAGTCCCCAACAGCGCATCCAATGTGTCTGCGGAACGTGTGCCGTAGTCCGCAACCGCCGTGCCGCTGGCGTCATTGGAGATAGTCAGGCCGCCATGGTTAACATCGACAATCTTGTCTTTGAGGCTGCTAAAGTCCTTGATGGTCACACCCGCCTGCGTGTTACTCGCCTTGATGTCATAGGTGTTGGCACCTGCGCCACCGGTCAGCGTGGTGTTGCCAATCACGCCCAGGGTATCGGCAGCACTGGAACCTTCCACGGTCATTTGGTAACCGTTCAGGCCCAACGCCGTCAACACTGGCGCCAACAGGTTGGTGGTAATGACGCTCAGCGGCAGAATGTTCAGCAACTGAACGATGATACCGTCACCGGTACCGCCATGGCTGGAGTCGAGATTCAGACCAGCGGTATTGGTGGACGCATTGATATCACGCACGTTGCTGAAACCGCTGCCCAGGGTCAGATCCAGCGCGTGATCACCGGTCACGTTGATGGTCTGAACCTGCGCATTGGTGCCAGCCAATGACAGAATGTTATCAAAGCTGCCAGTACCGCCTGAGGCCACGTTCACCGTGCTCAGCGCGGTACCCAACAGGGCGCTGCTGCTGCTGTTCAGGGTGATGGCACCGGCATTCACATTGGCGGAACTCACCGCATCGAAATTGATATTGAAGTGATCGGTAGCGTTCTGCACGAAGGTGAAGTTCAGCGTACTGGCGGAGGTCGCGTCCCCTTTCACTTCCAGCTGCGCGGCGTTGCCGCCGGCGGCGTTGATGACGTTGACGTTAGCCAAACCGGAGATCACAAATCCTTGCGTGCCCAGATTGGTGGCAGCTGCGTTCTGCGTAACCGTGCCGCCCGTGGTGCCTTCAACCGTGGATGTACCGTTGGTCAGGCCAAAGTCAAAGGTGTGGGTCGGTGTTGTGACGCTGGTGGTGGTCGGTGAACCGATCAGCGGAGTCGTAATCAGCGTACCAACAGACTTGCCGATATAGCCGGTCAGGTCGATCTTCTCGAAATTCGAGAAGTTATTGGCGTTGCTGGTCACAGTACTGGTGCGAACGCCCAAGGCGTTTTGGTTGGTCACCACGGTTTTGGTGATGAAGTTGGCGGAAATGGAGTCCGTCCCCGTGCCGCCGTCAGCCTTGACGGTGTTGGCGACAGTGTTAGCTCCGCCGGAAACGCCGTTCCCTGCCCAGTGCAGGCTATCATTGCCGGCACCAAGGTTAAACTGCGCCGTGCCGGCCGCAATGTTTGCCGTCGATGTGACGACTACGTCATCCGCACCCGAACTGGCATTCAGGATGACGTTGCCGTTATTGACGGTAATATCTACGCCTGGATTAACCCCATTGTCAGACAGGTTGACCGTTGCTGCGCTGGTGCCGTTGATAGTCAGATTCGCCAGATGGTCGGCGAACTTCAGGTTCACGGTGCTGGCGGCATTGGCGTTCAGTTGGACATCCGTTAAAACTGCCGTTTCGGCATTACTAATTTGGTGGGACGCGCCGGTGTTGACGGTGCCGGTTGCGTTACCGCCGGCGGCTGTAGTCGTCAGGCTAGCCGCGGTTTTGTACAACAGGCTGGTACCGATATCAAACTCAAATGCGTGCTGCTGAGTGACAGTAACCGCGTCAGTAGCCGTTGAAGTCCGCAGGTCATTAATGATGGCCTGGGTAATAACCGATTTATCAGTCCCCAAAGCACTGTAAAGCGCCAGCTGAGCAGCCGTAGCTGCAGTACCGTGAACAGCGGTGTAAACATGTTGGATAAAGTTATCACCAGTCAGCTGTGCACCTTTACGTTGGAACTCATCAGACGTCAGTAGATTACTTATAAACCCTTTGTATGTCGTCGTGCTTAATGAAAGGTATTTACTCCAATTATCCAACGCACCGGCATCAATACCGCGCTCAGGAACTGCCAAATATACTGCTGCAGCCTGTTCCTGAGCTGCAAGACCACCGATTTGACCTTGCGCATAGATAACCGTCGCATCATTAAAATGCTGCTGCGCAACAGAATCTGTAGGAGCGACCGACCCACGAAGCGCAGTGATGATTTCCGCAACAATTTGACCTCGAGAACTTCCACCAGTCAGTTCCCCTAAATAGTGCGAAAGCTCGGTCGACGATGGTGCACGCTCATAACTAGCTGCGAAGACGCGAACCAAGAAGTCATTGTTATTCAAAGACGTCAAATAGGAGCGATCAGCTACGAATTTATCAGCAACCTGAACAAGCGTTTTGGTCCCTGAGTTGATAAGTGAACCGAATAAATTAACATTGCTCGATTGAGATATCAGACCCAATACATGATATATGGCCTGAACATCCGATGCACCCGGACCAGCAGCCGCTGCCGGACTGGTTGCTGGATATAAAATTTTATTAATTTGTGAATCGAAGTTAAGCTGCGATGTCGTTGTTGCGGAGTCAAATCCATGATAATTAATGATATTTAAAACCACTGTAGAAATCGAGTCGGCAAGCGTAGAAGATGCCAGCAAAGCCTGAAGTGTTGCAACTGGAGCCGCACTTCCATACGCTTTAGTGTACACCGCCTGCAGAATATCTAAATCCGTTTTGCCCGCATATAACGCCACACCAGCAGAGGAGGTCAGCAAACTTGTTACATAACTGCCAGCTGAAAGGCTGCCTGTTTCTAACTGTGCGCCAACACTATCATAAGTTGAACTTGACGCACTTTGCCCCAGAACGGCATACATAACTGCAGCCGCCTCTTTTTGAAACGCCAGAGAAGCCATAAAAACCTCCTTCGAGGTAGATTTTTGATTAAGCAAAACCTGTCCCTTTATTAATCAAGAAGATGAGGGAAACAGGAAGTTATAAGAACCTCATAACTACTAATACTCTAACTAACTTAAAGATTGCTTTACCCCCTAACCGTACAGAACCATAGCGACACATACTAAAGAAAGGCCATAAACAGACCCTTGTCAAGGAGTAGGATTTTTTTTATTTAAATATAAAAAAATCACATCAGGTTGAATTTTAATGGATTTTAAAAATTAAAATTAAAAACCACCCAAAATCACCAAGTCAGGCCACTTACACAAGAAAATCAAAGGGAAGGTCAGAACCAAATTAAAATCACATAAAAAACAAATATATAATTAAATACAAAAGCAAATAAAATAGGACTTCCTTTAAACATCATACAATTAAGCCATAACATACCCACTCTGGAGCCAAGGTTATCATTGAGCCTCGAGTAAGAAACCTGAACGGATATCACTTGCACAGTTGATTTTAGTTTAAATACGTAACATGGTGTTGGCTCTCACAAAACCCGAAACTATTGTTAAGTGCATTAAGCAAGTAAGTAAACATACCGGTTTAGTTTTACGAACTTTTTGTAATTTACGGACTTTTCACCATCAGCCAGTACCTTTCCTATGCCGGGTTACTCAGGGATTAATGAGGCTGCTCAGTGTTTTATTTCGTAAACCAGCGCGTTGTGATTAGCGTGCTTCACTCAGAGTCATGAACAAGTATCGCTATTCGCGGCTACTTGCCTCGTTTTCGGACCATTCAGGAGAATTTCTATTGCCAGTACTTCACGGTTAAAACTATCCATCACGTCGAAAGTCCGGAATCGTCTGCCGCGGTCAGCACATCATGCATAAAATCGATGGGACAGGTCTGGTTCGATGATGAAAGGTCGCGTGCAGTACGGAATTACGCACCGGTAGATGTTGTTTACCAATGAGGCAAAAATAGAGCTTAAGCAGATGGCAGATGGCAGATGGCAGATGGCAGATGGCAGATGGGAGATGGGAGATGGGAGATGGGAGATGGGAGATGGTAGATGGTAGATGGTAGATGGTAGATGGTAGATGGTAGATGGTAGATATGATGAACGCTTCCATGGTTCCAGGGACGCCTCGGCATGCTAATCACCTGAAAAATTTTAAAATCCACGCTTTATCACTTATTTCAACGTTTTTAACAAATAATACATTTTCAGTATGAGGTTCTCGAAGCTCAGGTTCGAAAACATCTGTTTCAACTGACGGTTTTCGCCCTAGATATCTTTCATATTTTTGATATCAAAGGATTCGATACCGACGAACTTAGCTTTCAGCTTGTAATAACTGAGTGCAGAAATACCGGGTCTGATAGAATAAAAAACGGCGATGCTCTTGTGTTCGACGTATCGGAGGGGTAAGCATGGTGAACTCCTCAAGGGACATAATCAGCATGTCGGAAGACATCTAAATATGCATGGTACGGTTTACCAAGATATATATGTGTGCATCCCTAAATATGCTCATACAAAAAATCAACCAGGAAACTCCAATAGATCATGGAATAAAAAGAGTAATTACTATGAAATAAAGATAGAAATGCAAGTAGAAGGAATGCAGAAAAATACAGACACCAAAGGAGAAGTAAAGCGAAAGTAAAATGGGCTAAGTGTCTTCAGTTCATAAAAACAAGAACTCACCACGACTAATACCCCCTATTGATCACAACATTGAAAATGACTTTTTCTACATTCAAGTGAGCATCACCAATATTTCTTACTGTAATGGTAACAACACCATCTTCATCTAAAGAAGCATTCAGCGAGGCTTGCATCAGAGGTAGTGAACACCCTAACGAATTGATCGCCCACCCAGACTTAGCACCTAAAGCGACACTTTTGATGATTGCTTTTTCACTAGGAGCCAAATTGATTTTTTGAGGAGTACTGCGACAACTTATGTTGGCAAACTTCTCAATACTCCAAATACCCGGTGAACCACTTTCAATGCATACCCATTCAGAGGGCATACCTGGTTCAGGACAGCGCTGTATGGCTCTATCACCGGCTTTAAACTCACCATATTTGGGAACACCAAATAAACACACTTTATTTCCAAACGAAGAAAAATCCGTATCAACCATATGTGCTGCTGTCATCATACCAGTGAAAACATTCGTAGCGGGTGATTGAATATGATTATTTTTAATCAATACTGCTCCTGAAGGTGCCGATGCCAGATGGAAAACAGAGAATGACGAGCTTAGCTCTACTTGATTTCCAATAAAAACCAGATTGGAAATATCTAAAAGCCGAATATGCCCCATCCCTTTATTTTCAATGATATTACCTATAAAATTTATGGAGCCTCCGAGCTTAAAATCAGCAATGTTTTCACCTGCTGTTTTTTTTAAACTGCTTCCAAAAAAGTTAGCATTAATGATGCTATCCATAGCGTTAAGTAAAGTACGGCTATCGCTAATACGATTAGCTGATATTGTCGCATTAGTAGAAGAAATAGCTGGATAATCTCCACTCTCTTGCAACCCACACCTTTCTAAAATATTATCAGATATAATGGTATTCTGAACATCGATACCATTTGCACTAAAGAATGCCACCCCGGCTTGGCCCGTATTTTTCACCGTGTTACCAGAGACAATCGTTTTTTTAATTGGGTATTGCTGTGGGTTATTGTGAAGGGCATTATCGACGATAATGCCAAATCGAACTACCGTATCAATATCATTTGCAACTACTTTCAGATTTTGAATATTAGTAAAAGCAATACCATAAGAGGTATTACTAATAGAGTTACCGCTCACTAAAAGATTGCTAAAAGTAGTACTGGATCCAGTTTTCTCATCGTTAAGAGTAATACCTCCCCCCAGAGTTCCTTTTAAACCAAAGGCATCTGTAGCGGAAAATATCCTATTACAAATGATTTTCCCATCATATGATGGGGACCCACTTGTTTTCAGAAGGATACCGTCACCATTATGCTCATATATGTCATTGTTAAAAACAAGCCATGAGAAGCAGGCACGAATAGCAATTCCCTCTTCGCCTAACTTATGAACAAGACAATTCTCCACTCTAAAATGAGATGAATCTGATATTGATATTGCATCTGTACGGTAGCTTATGTTTAAACCGCTAAGTTCAAAATTTGAACACCCTCTAATTTCAATGCCATTGCATGTTTTCCCCCACAAATCGGTGGTTTTTGATGAAGATATTGTGATGTCCTTTAAAATAAAGTTCTGTTTATTCTCAACCTTAAAAACAGCCTGATCACTTTCCTCATTATCTAAAAATACTGTCCCTCCTCCGATAATATGACAATTGGATGGCAACTCGAAGTTACCTTTACTTACTCTATAATACCCTCCCAATGTAATTTCAACGATATTATTCGATGAGAGAACTCTAGCTTGCTGTAGCATTTTATCAAAACTATCATAGCTATCTCGCTGTATCTGCATATTAACTTCTGTCAGCGATTGATTGGTGCTATCCAAACTCCTCCCATTAAAAAACATTTCGGGGCTTAACTTTATCGTTTTAGCCCCATCATTCTTAAATGAGCCAGGGCGCAGCTTATCAAAACCTACAGAGTTAGAAGTGGCCTCACCACTGCTTTCAGCACTTGAAGATATACCAGCTACAGAAGCACCAGCCGCCGCAAGCAGCATGCTTTTTACAAGTTCTCGCCTCTCCATCCTCCCCCCTTATCATCCAACACTCAAAAGTTAATAAGCTCCATCCCGTTTCAAAACAACTGAAATAGTTTTAAACAAGATAGCGATATCGTTCCATAGAGCCCAATTTTTTACATACCAAGCATCAAAATAAACACGAGTATCATAATCAATATCATTGCGCCCACTGACTTGCCATAATCCCGTCATGCCAGGCTTAGCCATAAGATAATAGTCAACATCACCTGCATATCGTTCAAGCTCAGCCTCTACAACAGGTCTTGGGCCAACCAAGCTCATTTCACCTACTAAGACATTCCAGAGTTGTGGTAATTCATCAAGGCTAGTTTTACGTATAAACGCACCAATTTTAGTAATTCGAGGATCATTTTTGAGTTTAAAATCCTTGTTCCACTCCTCGCGAGCCGCTGGATCTCTTTCAAGTAACTCACTGAGGACCTCTTGTGAGTTAGTTACCATTGAACGAAATTTTAAGCACTTAAACTTCTTTCCATTATATCCAATGCGCTCATGTCCATAGATTGCCTTCCCACCGTCTCGCGATACTTTGTAAGCCAAAAAAATCAATATAGGCATTAAGGCAACGATAATAGAAAGAGATCCTACTATATCAAACACCCTCTTTAACAACCTTGATGAACGCTTAGCAAGATTATTACTGACACGCAAGATCATCACTTCATGGCTAAAGATGAATGACATATCAGTCCCATATAATGGAACACCTCGTAGTGTTGGAATGACAGAAACTGAACGGCAATTATGTTTCACCAAATTCTTTAACCACCAATCCCGTAATGCATGCTGCTCAAATTCAAGCGCAATAATGAATTGAGTGCTCTCAACATCAGAACACTTCCATAGCTCTCGCTCATCCCTAATAATAGGAATGTTAAATTTGTTTTCAGCACAAGAGTCATCTGAGCATACAAAGGCTGCAACCTCGAACCCGAGAACCTCTTCACTTTGTAGTGCAGCGTAAGCTTCAAATGCGTTTTTTCCAGTACCGATTATTATTGTGTGCTTCTTCCAGAGGTTGAACTTGTTAAGCATTCTTTTTGTTAATGATCTGCCTAAAGGAACAAGAAAAATAATCAACGCCCAAGATATAATCCATACATAACGTGAGAAATTCCATTTTGAGAAAGCAACTAGCGCCAAATCTAAAATAGCAAAAATAATGAGTGTTCTGACGATTTCTTTTAGCTCAAACCAAAATGGTTTTCTATATGTATAATGACGGAGTCTAGTCCAAAACCAAATAACACACAAAACAGAAAGAATAAATTGAGCTGCAGCCCTAACAGCAAATTCATCTTTCGGAATGAACTCCTCTATGCCACCAAAAACATTATAAATAATAAGATAGGAAAGATATACTGAAACATTAAATAAAAAAATATCAGACAATGCCAAAGATAACTTAGTAATATAATTTGCCATAGACCCTTTTTCCATACTCATGAGATTCGCCCAAGGAATATTATTTTATGAAATAGCGAAGAGTTATAATTTTCTTTCATGAAGTTGACATCCATAACATTTTAAAAGTGTCAGCACACAAAAAAAGTAATTAGCATAGAGTTGACTTATACTTTTACTCACACAGAAAAATAAATAAATCATATCCAATAGAACATTTATCGCTGCGTCTCAGCAGCCAAAGAGTTGTAAATAGATAGCGTATCTCTACACATTTTCACTGAGGTATAGTTTTTAAGAAAAACCTTTCTAGCATTCTCTCCCATTTTAGCCCACTGATCTTTAGATGTATTCCTAAGATAATTAGCCAAATCTTTTGAGTTTTCAGCCTCGAATAGAATTCCAGTATGGCCATCTTCAATCATTTCAGGAAATGAACTACAATTGCTCGCTAACACAGGCAGGCCATAGCTCATTGCTTCTAACGCTACCATAGCGAAGCCCTCCCAGCGACTAGGCATTACTAATACATCTGCATTAATAAGATACGGTGCTAACTCATCACTGCTGAGCCATCCCGTATATGATGTTTGCATCATTTCTCTTGGATTATCCTTGCCATGAACAGCACTACCGATGGCAGTCAAAAAAATTGCTTCCCCCTTAACTCTGGTCATGGCGTCAAGCAAAATATCGAACCCCTTCTGATAATCAAACCTTCCAACGAAAATAGCATTAATCACATCAGGCTCAAA
Source organism: Serratia sp. LSHTC3 (assembly GCF_057197125.1). Lineage (NCBI taxonomy): Bacteria > Pseudomonadati > Pseudomonadota > Gammaproteobacteria > Enterobacterales > Yersiniaceae > Serratia > Serratia sp. LSHTC3. Next base: position 327,514 of record NZ_JBXUNP010000002.1, on the reverse strand, counting down.
GGGATTAGCAGTTGGTCCAGATGGTAGTTTATCCGGAACACCATTATGAACAACTTTCAGTTTTCTTTCTGATAAGCCGTATTCAATTGCGCAGCTTTTCTCATACTGGCTCACACAAATAATGACATCTGTGATAGGCGAAAGAGCACGCTCAAGTGCTGCATACAGTTTTAATTTTTTTGCCCCACCCTTCATCATAAATGAAAAAGCATGAGGGCAATAAATTACTTTGGGTCGGTAAAATGGCCACAATAAATAAAGCGCAACCCTCCCCATAAAACCAGAGAATGTACTATGAAGATGTACCAAGTCCGGTTTAAACGAAATAATAGTTTTAGTGAATGTAAGGAAGAAAATAAAAAATGAATAAATATCTCTGCCAGAGCGAGAGAAAACGATGATATTTTCTTTACCTACACCCAATTCAGACACTTGCTCAGAAGGAACAATGCATCTAACATCAATAGATTCGTCGTTAATCTGCCCTGCCACAAGTTGGCGCATTACAGTGGCAACGCCACCTTTTATTGTTTCCGCTGCATGTAATACTTTCATTTAGATGACAACCCGTCATTTTGAAAATCATCAACTATTTTACTAATCTTCTCCGCCGAGGAATGCCAAGAAAAACGTTTCACGTTATCATTACCTTTTCGCGAGAGCTCAGCCCTCAATTTATTGTCAGTGATTATTTTTATCATGGCATCAGAAATCGCTTCCGTATTATTCGGATCGAAATATATCACGCTATCCTGCAAAACTTCAGGCATAGATGCAGCATTTGATGATATAACTGGACAACCACAAGATTGAGCCTCTAACGGTGGAATTCCAAACCCTTCATAATATGATGGAAAAACAAAAGCCACCGCATTTTGATAAAGCTGTATAAGGGTTTTATCGTCGACCCTCCCCATAAATTCCACTTTATCAGTATTGGATATCAGTTTTGAGAAATCCTGTTGAGAAAAGCTCACCGCCGTTTTCCCAATTATTTTGAGTGATATTTCATACTTCTCTGATACAGATTCAAATGCCGATAGCATACCATGGAAATTTTTATGGTAATTAGGAGAGGAGACAGCAAGCAAGTAATCACCCCTCGTTATATCTTTCTCTTCTGTCTTTGAAAATGAGTTATTTACCGCATTATAAATAACTGAGATATTCTCCGTAGGGTAGCCAAAGAAATCATGAATTTCCCTCTTAGAAAACTCACTGACAGTAAGCAAATGTCGACTATTCTTCAACATTATCGGAACAAGAAGACCATATACAAATCTAAATTTCTTAGAAAAACTATCAGGGTAGCGTTTGTATGTCACATCATGATGAGTGACAATTTGATTCTTATAAAAAGCGGGGGCGGTACTGCACAAATTCAATAATAAGGGCCCACCTTTTTTCCTTAGAGCTCGAGGGAGATCGATTTGCTCCCAGTAATGACCTTTTTTTCCTTGTACAACCTCAATATTAAACTCACTAAATAATGACTTATTCAAAACGCCTTCTGGCGCTAGAACCACCACATCATCTCTTACTTTATTCAACTGGCGAGTTATTTCCTCAGCAAAACGCTGCACACCAGTCATTTCTTGAGTCAAGAACCTACCATTTATGTAAAGCATAAAAACCCCATTTGTAATAATGGCTAAACTTTAACTGTGGCATTATTGTTTTTTTCTCTTTCTCGCAACAAGTAGAACAACAATAATAACTTGGAGACAGTAACTATTGCTATTGGTGTCGGTTGAAGCATAATGCTGCCACTACACATAAACCACATTATATTAAAGCATATAGCGTTATAAAGAATATTAACAGGTAAGGAGATATTAATCTTAGCCATATATATGACAGCAAAGATAGCAAAGAAAATAGTTATGAAGAAACCTATCAAGCCCGCATTTTTGATTTGATTCAAGAACGGAGTTTGTATGCTTTTACGGTAGTTAGCAGTTCCATTCTCAACGTCGATTTGCTTTATCTCCCCCTGATCATCAGTATCTGATGGCGAATAGTATTGCCCACCAAAGCCAATTCCCAATGCAATAGCAGGAAATTTACTACCTGTATACTCCCAGTAGTCACCAAATTGTGTTGAACGCGTATTCATTGCCTTACTATTTGAAAGCATCAATACTGTAGACATTACTGCAACTAGGCCTACTGTTAGTAGCGACATTTTCACCACCGCTATTCGACCTCGAATTGCGTTGATGAAGAATTCATAAATAATATAGAGAAATGCCAAGGAGAAAACAAATTTGTACATATTGTAAAACATAAAAATGCCAATAAGCAGGGTCGATATGTAAATCACTTTGTTTTTTAATGGCCTGGTGAATAAAAGTGAAGTTATAAGCAATGCGTAGATAACAAAATATGCTGTGGCCTTATCTTGATCAATAATTGTTATTTTTACACCATACCGTTCCCATACATAGTCATGAAAAATTATGCTGGAAATAAAACCGGACATTAAATTAAGCACATCAATGACACAAAAGATTTTGAACAATTTATAAAAATCAAAACCTTTCAAATTTTCACATGATTTTTGAAATAAAAATATTGAAACCAGAAAATATATGACCCCTCTACAATAAATTAGTTGATCGTTTACCTCACCTTGCCCTCCATTTTTAATATAGGCAACAAATCCCATGCTGGAAATTATAGCCAACAGAACGCCCTGGAGAGTTATATATTTTGATATTACCGCCGAGTTTTTTACAATCTGATAACTAAACAAGCTTTTTGTCATTATTTTTTTCATAAAAACGAAAGCAAAAAGCAGCAAGAATATAATATCAATCGGAGCTAATGGCCCGATAACTTTGAAATGATAAATCCCCGTTCGTGGTATCGCTATGTTGAAGTCATGTATCGGTTTCACCATAATATTATATGATGAGTAAGAGCATATTATATAAATAGAAAATAAAATTATTGTATATATATTGAAGCCATTTTTTTTGGCAACAATGAGAAAATATATAAGCGCAATAGCTAGGAATAAAAAGAAAACTATTGAATCTTGTAATATAAGAAAGTCCATCTAGCACCCCAATATATTTCAAAAATTGGTAGCGATAAGTTTCATCACTAATTAACAGAACCATTTCTTATGGTGTGAAGATAAACTGAAAGATACTCTAAGGTTATTTTATCCTGACTGAACATCGTAAGTTGCTCGTTCGTAACTTCATTCACAGCACACCCTGCAATCACATCCTTTCCTTTATCAATAAAGTAAATGTTTGGGAGAAGCATAGCCAATTCAGAAATACCACCAACCGCATTTGTCAACACTATTTTGTTAGCAAATACACATTCAACTACCACCCTTCCAAACGGCTCTCGCCATTTTACTGGTAAAAAGGCCACATCAACCTGAGAGAAAAACTCATCAATAGATATAAAACCCATTAATTTAATATTACTTTTCTCTGCCAATCTTTTTAGTTCATCCCCTTCTTTGCCACTCGGAAAGCGACCAGCTGCATAGTAAACAGCATCGGGGTTGTTACTCGCAAACTCGCAGTAGTCATCAAACCCTTTATCTCTTGTCAATCGACCGATGAATCCAAAACGAGTCTTATTCCCTTTGTCCGATTGATAGTCAGGTCTATTCACCGCGTTATAGATATAAAAAGCGCTATCTCTTTTGAAGAAACCATTGTTGATGTGAAACGTTTTAATAAAATCACTTATGCCAACATAGGTATCAACTCTGTGGCTGGCTGAACGTTTAAAAAAGGACCACAACTTAACAGATAGTGCATTGACATTTATATTTTTATTTCTGGAATATAATGTAGAACTTGGATGAAAAAGATAATAATCTCGAGAAGTATGGATAAGTTTAATATCTCTTTTTTTGATCTCTTTCCAAATTGAAACTGAAAAACCACAAATATTATTAGTGTGAACTATATCGGGTTTAAAACTGTCAAGCTCCTCAGAAAATAATCTTGCCATTTTGAAATTATAATTATCGATAATATGCCAAGCGATTTTTTCCCACTTCTTCCTTTTCTCACCATCGTTGGAAAATGGCCAATAAATATTTTTAAGTGGCAAGTAATGAACATTCACACCATTTATAGTCGCCTTCTCTTTATTCGCCTTATCATGCAAAGTCACTACAAGTACTGAATGTCCATTTTTCACCAACTCCTCGGCTAATAGTTGTACAGAAACCTCGGCTCCACCGACTTTAAATGGTGCATATATTGTATTGACTATTAGTATTTTCATTATTTTTTGACCAAAAATAAAGTGTACTTGTAAATTTTCATTTGGGAAGAGTTTACGTTTTATAAAGCATTATAAGAGCATTATTTATATTATCGAAATACCTTTTCATGAAAAAATATAATCTAATCACCCGTATTTAATATTCTTTACAAGATAACTAATCTATAGATAACGATTTATTTTTCCTAAAAAAATATCAGGTGGGACTTAATCCCACCTGACATCATGATTATATATGGTGCTGACTATGCCTTATCATTCGAGCGGTACTCATATTGATAGTAGCCATATCCGCCATAATAGCTACTCGCTCTGCGCTCCACCGCATTCAGTATAACACCTTTAATATCAATGCCATTCTGTTCAAAGCGCCGCATACTGATCTCTATTTCTTTCACAGTATTCATGCTGAAGCGAGCAATCATGAGAGCGGTTCCTGCATGGTGGCCAATAATAGCAGCATCAGTTACCGCCAAGATTGGTGGTGTATCGACTAATACGATATCATATTTCTTGCTTGCCCAGTCAATTAACTCTTTGAGACGAATTCGCATTAATAGCTCAGAAGGATTGGGTGGAACCTGCCCACGAGGGATAAAGTCCATACCTTCAATTTCTGTTTTACGAATCGATTCCTCGAATGTTGTCTGCTGCGACAATATGTCTGACAGACCATTCTGCCAACCTACGCCTAACAAGGTGTGTGAATAGCCTTTACGCATATCAGCATCAATTACTAATACACGCTGTCCGGCCTGTGCAATAACAGCAGCTAAATTTATACTGACAAAAGTTTTACCAATATTCGGACTTGCACCAGAAATCATTAGTACATTATTTTTTGACTCTAACATGGCAAAGTGCAAACTGGTTCTCAAGCTTCGGATAGCCTCAATAGCCAAGTCGGCCGGATTGCCTACAGCTAAGAGACTATTAGAACGTGTATTTGATTTACGTTTTGAAGATAACAACGTCTCCCGATCTTTTTTCTGTTGCCATTCTGAAAGAGGAATGCTCGCATATACGTTAATTCCATCTTGCTCTAGCTGCTCTGGAGTTTCAATTCCTTTGTGCAACATTGTCTTCAACAAGACAATAGCAACTGAAATCATTCCCCCCAAGAACGTCGCCAACAAAATAATAAGCAATTTTCTGGGTTTAACGGGCTTTGGCTGTGTAACCGCAGGATCCACAATACGGACATTACCTACAGTACTTGCTTTGGTAATGCTTAACTCCTGCTGTTTATTCAGTAATTGCATGTAAATTTCTTTGCCAGCATCTACATCTCTAGTTAAACGAATGATTTCTTGCTGCGTTTTTGGCATACCTCCTACACGCTTATTTAGACGATTTTTCTCTTGCTCAAGCGTAGCGCGTTTTTCCATCAAAGCCCGGTAGGCAGGGTGTTCACGGGTATACAGCTTTGAAATTTCTGCTTCACGAAAAGTTAACTCGTTTAATTGTGCTTCTACCGCAACAATACTGTCCAGCACAGATTTAGCTTCAAGCGATAAGTCGACAGAATCATTTTGCTGCCTAAAACGATTGAGCTTATCCTCTGCAAGATCTAATGCTCCACGAACTTCAGGGAGTTGTTCTTTTAAAAACTCTAAGCTTTTTGCTGCTTCTTCCGACTTACGCTCAACGTTTTGCAGTAAATAATTGCGAGTGATGCTATCGAGGGTTTTACGCACCAATATTGGGTCGGCCCCAGTCAAACTAAGTGCCAATACCCCCGTATCTTTTCCTTTATCCTGGACCGACAGAACCGCGAGCAAATCATTAATAGCAACCAACTTTGGTTGCTGTACAATTGTAAACTCAGTGCCAATCTTGGCACCAAGCCCACTAATTAGCAGGGATACGCCATTACCACTTGCAAGCTCACCAACTTTTCCTTTTAATATTTCAACCCCATCATTACTTAAGCTATAAGTGTTATCACTAGTGACTTTAAGGTCTAATGGGATACTTTTCCATGACTCAGGTATCGTAAGGCGTGATAAGGCTATTTCTCCAGGTACCTCTCCCATCAAACGGGCCCAACCCTGGCCGAAAACTGGAAAATACTTTTGTTCAATAACCGTATCTAGATTCAAATCATCAATTGTCTTACCCGTCACCAATCTCGACTGAATCAGTTCGATTTCTGTCGAGGAACCTGGTTGGCTGGAAGGTAACATTTCTGTAAGATTGTTGAGTAACGAATTACCAGCGTTCTGTTCTACTTGGACTAACGCGTCAGATTGATATACCGGGGTCGCAAATAGAGAATACACAACCCCGACTACCGCAAACAATGCAGTTACACCAATAATCAACCAACGATGATCTAATAATGTACCTAACAATCGACCTAAATCGATCTCATCATTGCTATTATTTGCAGCAGTATTCATCTTTGTATTTTCAGTCATTGTAATCTCTGATTAACGATTTAATGCCTGCGCCCATTTTTCAGCGCCATCAGCAAGTAAGCGGTATACAAATTCAAAAGCCTCATGGCTTTTACCATACGGATCTGGAATTTCCCGCTGCCCAAGCCAATGGGCAAACAGCATCGTTTTACCCCTTACTTCGGGAGCCAAACGACATACAGCATCAATATGCCCTTTTTCCATAACTAATATAAGCGAATATTCTCGGCACATTTCTTTGGTTAATTGTGTAGCAATATGGCCGTCAAGCGATAAATTATGCTGATTAGCCACTTCAACAGCTACAGAATCAGCAGGTTTACCGACAAGAGCTCCAATTCCTGCTGAGGCTATTTTTTTTCCATGCGCCAATCGCTGCAATAATCGCTCTCCCGTTGGAGAACGGCAAATATTACCTACGCAAACAACCAAGATTGAATCAAACATCGTTCATTCCTATGGCCAATTACGAACGCGCAGCGCGCCTTCTGTAAGATCATTGAAGCTGGCTATCGTCGGGGCCAGTTGGCTCATTACGCGATTCCAGCGAACGATAGGTGCCGCAGTGACATAAACAATATCGTAAGGTTGTAGGTGGAACTCTGACCCCATAACCATCGCTGTCGCATCAGCCATATTCAACTGATATATATCCGCCAGCTTGTTGCCTTGGGAACCGTGAAGAGGGCGAATAACGAATACCCCCGTCGCGTCAGCAGCGGTTTGGCTGATCCCCTCAGTATTCCCTAAGGCCTCGGTCAGCGTCATACCACTACGATCCATTTTCAGCGTTGAAGGGGTTTTAACTTCCCCCATGACGAATACTTTTAGGTCATCATTCCGTGGCACGTAAAGAATATCGCCTGGATACAACAACCTATTCTGGGTCAAGTCACCGTTCTGCATCAGTTGCTGTAAGGAGAGACGCTGCTCTTTGCCATCATGCGTCAGAACGATATTACGCCAATCCGCGTTCTCACTGAGCCCTCCTGCAGCGTTAATGGCATCCAGAACAGTTAATGGCACGTTAGTGATCGGTTGTTGCCCCGATGTCTTGACTTCCCCGGTCACATACGTTTTCTGTGAACGGAAAGCCGCGATATTGACGTCAACCTGAGGACTTTCGATATACTGCGCCAAGCGGCCGCTTATTTCCGAACGTACCTGGCCAACTGTTTTGCCGACAACTTTCACTTTGCCTATATATGGGTAAAAAATAGTGCCATCAGATTGAACCCAGTTACCGGTATCACTGGCGCTGCGATACTGCCCTGCCGGCGTAGTCAGTTCAGGGTGGTCCCAAACAGTAACGTTTAATACATCGCCAACGCCAATTCGATACTCGTAATTGCGCAAGGAGGCTTCCAGCGATGAATTGGGCTGAGCAACCACTTTGGTAGGACGTAATTTCTGGATTAACTTGGGTGTAACAGGATAAACATTAACCAAGTCATCAATATTGAAGTCGCTATCTTCCTGTTTTACAGTATTTTTCCCCACAGTGTTCAAATGTTGACCAGGAAACACCGTGCATCCACTGATTACGCTGATTGATATCAATAGCGATATCACTTTCAATTGTCGTTTTGCCATCAAATTATCATCACTTTCAAGTAAATGTATCTGCAAAGCTACAATGCTAGCCAACCGTGGCTGCGTCGCTGTAACCTTATCAAAATGCCTGACACTTGCTGCGTCGTCTCTCAATAAGCGCCCTGTTGCAATTTTCCATAACGTTTATCTGCCGTTGATAAGAGCAAAGCTATTATTGGTAAGCTAAATAAGCTGAGAAGCCTCGCATTGGCGAAAAATCGATACCGGGGCCGATTAGGGCTTTAATTTGTATTAATAACAGTATGTTGCAGAACAGCTTGGCAAGCTCGAACAAAAATCACTCGCCAAGGCAACTCAGCAACCCGCTATTGAATGTATACTAATATAAAAATTGAGACAGTGAAATTCCCCAAAATTCAACCACTATCCTGACTTACTCGCCGTGTTCGGGCCGGTGGGAAACCATCCAGTCTTGTTCAAAACGCTAGCCGTTCAGCCCATTCACGGAAAGCTTTGCCTTGGGTTGGGTGACGCAACCCATAAGTGACAAAAGCGCGAAGGTAGCCCAGTTTTTCACCGCAGTTGAACGATTCCCCCACCAGCTCTGTCGCCTCTACCGGTTTGCGTTTCAACAATTCTGCAATCGCATCGGTCAGTTGAATACGCCCCCAGGCTCCCGGTTCCGTGGTCTCCAGCAGCGGCCAAATATCGGCGGACAAGACATAGCGCCCTACCGCAGAGTAGTTGGATTCCAACTTGGTTTCCGGCGCCGGTTTTTCAATAATCGATGTGATACGGGCACTTTCGCCAGGTTTCAGGTTGCTGGCCTCACACTCAACCACGGAATAATCATGCAGCACGTGTTCGTCTGCCTTTTGCACCAAAACCTGGCTCAGACCGGTCTGCTCAAAGCGCGCAATCATGTGTGACAGGTTGTCTTTCTTCAAATCGGCTTTTGCATCATCCAGCAAGATGTCCGGCAACAGAACGACAAACGGAGAATCACCGACCAACGGTTTAGCGCAGAGAACGGCATGTCCCAGTCCTTTTGGTTGCCCCTGGCGAATGTGCATCAGCGTTACGCCTTTTGGCGTTATCGACTGTACCTCATCCAGCAGTTGCCGTTTCACGCGTGCCTCCAGCATCGCCTCCAGCTCGAATGAGGTATCGAAATGGTTTTCAATGGCGTTCTTGGAAGAATGCGTCACCAGGATGATCTCTTTAATCCCCGCCGCGACGCATTCGTTGACAATGTATTGAATCAACGGTTTATCAACGATTGGCAACATCTCTTTCGGAATCGCTTTGGTCGCCGGCAGCATACGCATGCCCAATCCGGCAACGGGAATAACCGCTTTCAACTTCGTCATGGTAGACCTCATTCAATCTCGTGATCGCTTTCAGCCGCAGTGGCGACAGCCTGTTACTTTCCCAACGTCTGCTTCAACCAGCGGGTGAAGTTTTCGCCTTCGGAACCGTGACGCACCCCATACTGCACAAACGCCTTCATATAGCCAAGCTTGTCACCGCAATCATGGGACTTACCGCTCATATGGAACGCTTCCACCGTTTGTTCATCCATCAGCATCGCAATCGCATCGGTCAGTTGAATCTCATCACCCGCGCCGGGAGGGGTTTTCTCAAGTAGCGGCCAAATATCGGCGGCAAGCACATACCGGCCGACGACGGCCAGGTTGGAAGGGGCATCCTCGCGGGCCGGCTTCTCAACCACCGCCGTCATCGGTGCGCTTTCTCCCGCTGCGATCGTCGCGCCTGCGCAATCTACCACACCGTATTTGGACACATCTTGTTCCGGCACAGGTTCAACCATAATCTGACTGTATCCCGTCTCGTCGAAACGCTGAAGCATCTTGGCCAGATTTTCTGTGCGTAAATCCGCCGTTGCATCATCCAGCAAAACATCCGGAAGCAGCACCACGAAAGGAGAATCACCCACCATTGGTTTGGCGCAAAGCACCGCATGCCCCAGCCCTTTCGCCTGTCCTTGACGCACCTGCATCACGGTGACATCCGGCGGACAAATGCTTTGCACTTCAGCCAGGAGCTGGCGCTTCACGCGCGCTTCAAGCATCGCCTCCAGCTCAAACGAAGTGTCAAAATGGTTTTCAATCGCATTCTTTGATGAATGCGTGACCAATACGATATCTTTAATCCCTGCCGCCACGCATTCAGCAACAATATACTGGATTAAGGGCTTATCGACCACGGGCAACATTTCTTTAGGGATAGCCTTGGTCGCCGGCAACATACGGGTTCCCAGGCCCGCAACGGGGATCACTGCCTTAAGTCTTGTTTGCATTTTCATTCCAATTCATCGTAGCGCTGCATTCATCTGTGCAGCGTGAACAAGGGGATTCAATCGGGCACGCTACCGCCCTTGGCTTGCAGCTACCAAAGTACTGTTAATGGCGTATCCCCCCACGTCATTGCATGAGCCAGGCAATTTTTATGCAAAGCGGCACTCATTCTTCGTTTGAACTGTCATGCTGTTCACAAAAAAATAAAAAAAACGGTGCCTTTATAACCAAACAATGTTAGTTACTGCCGTTATATGACTAAGATTCTTATACTAATGTCTAAGTGATACAAGCCTTAGATCCCCCCAGTCAGCCGTTTTCAGAATAAGACTACTCGTGCCACATACCGATAAGAATCATAGCCAAAGAAAATTGTTTTAATGTTTTGATTTAAATAAATTTAATAAGGCGTTTCTTTTCTGAGCGTATGGCATCCCGGTAGATATTTGCTCCCCAGGCCCTTGATTCCTTTGGCCGCTCGGCGCCGATCGATGTTTACGGCAATCCTCCTGTTCTGAACCACATCCTCCCGATTAAAGTTGAATTTTGCCGCCTCAACGCCCATCATTCCCGTGCGGCATAAGCCGTAGAACTTACAGGTGAAATTGGGCGTATGGAATGGATCGCTGATCCAACAATTTGGGCCGGCCTGGCCACTTTGGTCGTGCTGGAAATCGTGCTGGGTATAGACAACCTTGTCTTCATCGCCATTCTGGCGGACAAATTACCAAAACAACAAAGAGATAAGGCCCGTGTCGTCGGTTTGTTGCTGGCGCTGGTCATGCGTCTGGCGCTGCTCGCCTCCATCTCGTGGCTGGCGACGCTGACCAAACCGATGTTCATCGTCGCGGAGCACCCCTTCAGCGGCCGCGATCTGATCATGTTGGTCGGCGGGATATTCCTGCTGTTCAAAGCCACCATGGAGCTCAATGAGCGGCTGGAAGGCAAGGACGAAGAGCAGCACGGCGCGCGCAAAGGCGCACGTTTCTGGCCGGTCGTGGCGCAGATCGTGGTGCTGGACGCCGTTTTCTCGCTCGACTCGGTGATCACCGCGGTGGGGATGGTCGATCACCTGGCGGTGATGATGATCGCGGTCTGTATCGCCATCGGCCTGATGCTGCTGGCCAGCAAACCGCTGACGCGCTTCGTCAACGCGCACCCGACTATCGTTATCCTGTGCCTGAGCTTCCTGCTGATGATTGGCTTTAGCCTGGTGGCGGAGGGCTTCGGCTATCACATTCCTAAAGGCTACCTCTACGCGGCGATCGGCTTCTCGGTCATGATCGAAGCGCTGAACCAGCTGGCGCAGTTCAACCGCCGTCGCTTTCTGTCGAAGGTGCGGCCACTACGTGAACGCACCGCCGAAGCGGTGCTGCGCATGCTGAGCGGCAAACATGAAGAAGCGGAAGTCGACAGCCATTCCGCCAACCTGCTGGCGGACAGCGACAGCGAAAACGGCGAGATCTTCAATCAGCAAGAGCGGCGCATGATCGAACGCGTACTCGGCATGGCGCAGCGCACGGTCAGTAGCATCATGACCTCGCGTCACGACGTCGAATACCTTGAGCTGAACGATCCGCAGGAAAAGCTGACGCAGTTGCTGGAACGTAATCAGCACACGCGCATCGTGGTGGTGGAAAGCAGCGCCAGCGACGAACCGCTGGGCGTGATCCACACCATCGACGTTCTCAAACAGCAACTGGCGCAGGCGCCGCTGGATCTGCGTGCGCTGATACGCCAACCGTTGATCTTCCCGGAGCAGCTCACGCTGTTAAGCGCCCTGGAGCAATTCCGCCAGGCGCAGACGCATTTCGCCTTCGTGGTCGATGAGTTCGGCTCCGTCGAAGGCGTCGTCACCCTGACGGACGTGATGGAAACTATCGCCGGCAACCTGCCGGAGGCCGGCGAAGAGGTGGACGCACGCCATGACATTCAGCAAAACGAAGACGGCAGCTGGATCGCCAACGGCTATATGCCGCTGGAAGATCTGGTGCTGTACCTGCCGATGCCGCTGGAAGACAAGCGCGAATACCACACGCTGGCGGGGCTGTTGATGGAACACAGTCAGCGCGTGCCGCAAGAAGGAGAACAGATCACGATCGGTGACTACCTGTTCGAACCATTGGAGGTCAACAGCCACCGCATCCTGAAAGTGAAGATCACCCCGCCTCCTCCACCGGAGGAGTACGAGGTTTAACATCGAGGCCGGGCATCGCCCGGCCTTCCTTTTACTGGGGAACCAGCAGCTCCGTCGCCACGATCACCACCACCAACCCGACAATTACCGGCACTGAAGTACGCTTCACCACATCAAACGGCGAGATTTTCGCCATACCGGAGACCGCCACCACCACGCCGGAGACCGGCGACAGCGTGCGGCCGAGATTCGAGGCCTGCAGCATCGGGATCACCAGATAGGCAGGATTCACGCCCATCTGTGCCGCCAGTTTCGGGATCAGTTCGACAAACGCATAGAACGGCGCATTGCCGGAGCCGGTGGTCATGGCCGCCAGCATGGTGATCACCACCAACACCAGCATCATGATCAAACCGCCGGTACCGAACGACTGCGCCAACCCGATCAAGCCGCTGATAAAGCCGACGGTGCTCAACCCTTGCGCGAAGACACCCGCGGCCACCAACAGCATCACCACGCTGGCGAAAGCGTCCGCCATACCGCGATACGCCACTTCCAGGCCGCTGAATACCTGTTTGGCGCTGAAGCTGCGCACAAACTCGATCGCTGCCGCCAACAGTATGCACCCTACCAGCACGGTAATAATGTGCAGCTCCGGGCCCCATTTGCCGTCGAAGATCAGCACGCCGAGGATCGGCGTAAACGGCAATATCGCGTAGAACCCCGGCGCATGGGTTTTGATCTCGCTGACGTCCATAATGTGGTGCTGTTCATCACTCTTCTTATCGAGATAACGCTGCCAGAAAAAGTGCGCCACGGCCATGCAGACGATGGCGGCAATCGAGATAGGCAGCGTGGTTTTGAACGCGAAGTCCACCAGCGGCATTTCCGCCGCCTTGGCTGCCAGTACCACGTCGCCGGAAGTCGGCGCCAGGATAATCGCCGCCGGCGAAGCGCAAATGGCCGCCGCGGCGCCGCGGCTAATGCCAACGTTCACCATCAATGGGAACAGCGTCGCCATCAGCAATACGCCGAGCCCGGTAGCGGAAGAGACCGCCAATGACATCAGACAAGCGACAAAATAGGCCGCCACCATCAGCAGATAAGGCGAATTGATCATCTGCAATGGGCGCGAGGCCAGCTTGACGACCACGTCGTTGGCGCCGATATGCGTCATATAGGCGGCGAAACCGCACAGCATCATGATCATCATGCCCAGATCGCCGCCGCGGCTCATCAGCAAAATCTTGACGTACTCGATCATATCGGTCGCGCGCCAGCCGGTAGATGCGGCGCCGGACGGCAACAGCGTTTTTCCCATCAGGGCGCTGATGCCTAGCAGCAGCAGCCCTCCCACCATCAAGACGCCCGTGGCGGAATACCCTTTGATGATGTAACGGCCCACGCCCGCCGCCACCGCCGCGCCAATAAGAAGCTCTATCATGTTTCCTCAACTCGTCATTTTTTCGCGCTCAGGCGCATAGTCATAGCAGAATGCGCCCTTACTCTGCACAAATTGAGCGCGGGTCTTCATGACCTTCATCAAGGTAACGGAGGGAAATTATCGCGGGAAACGTCGATACTGACGCGGGCCGCAAGACGGCCCGCGTCAGGAGGGATTACAGCTTGTCGAGCAGCTTTTTCAGATCCTGACCCTCGCGTGAATCCTTGTTCTTTTCAGCCCATTTGTTCAGCGCATCTTTGGCCCGATCGTGCAGCGTTTTACGCAGCACCTGATCGACCTGCAGTTGGTAATTCAGCTGTTGCCAAGGCCCATAGACCCGCAGCGGAATCGGCGTTTTTTGCAGTTGCTCGATCAGTTCGCCGCGCCCTTGCCAACCGCCAGTGACGCGCACATTAAGCGCCATATCGCACTGTTTTCCCGGCATATCGATACTGCCGGCGCCGGTCAGCGCCAGCAACGGCGAATCCGCCGTCAGGCTGCTGAGCTTGACAGTGCCTTGGCTCAGGCTGGCCCGCGCCGAGACGCTTTTGACTTCGGTATAGCGCTGATAGCTGTCTTGCCCGCGCACGCTGTTATCGTTACGCGCCACCGCCTGTTGGATCAATTGCTGAATGTTCAGGCCGTGCAGCTGCGCATCCTGCATCGCCAGCTGCGCCGTACCGCTCCAACGGTGCTCAAATGACTCTGAAGAAAGACGATCGCCGGTCAAATCCCCTTTCATGCTGAATTTTCCGGTCAGCATCTGCGGCATCTCGAAGGCTTTGAGCACCGCGCCGAGCTCAACCTGGTTCAGGGTCGGCTGCACGTTTATCACCGGTTTATTGCCGCGTGCGTCGAGCGATCCCGGCAAAGAGAAATCACCGCCGGCCAATTGCCCGGCAAGTTTATGCAGCGTCAGCAGGCCGCGTTGATTATCTGCCGCGACGGCTAACTGGGTAACGTTCATACCGCGGTAGGTCAACTGCGCCGCCTGCAGATTCAACTGTGCATTGAAATCGCGCAGCGCTTCCAGGTTCTGCTGCCGATCGTCGACCTGGCTGGCGATCACCGGCGCGGCGGTCACGGCGGGCTGTTCGGCGGTATTGGTGCTGGATTGCCAACCGGAAAGCGCGTCGAGATCGAGATTAGCCGAATTCAGGTTCACCACATAGCCGGGCACCGCTCCCAGGCTGGCGCTGATATCGCCGGTCAACTGGCTGTTATTGGCGCTGACGTTCAGCTGGGTGACGGCAATGTGCGCCGGCGTCTGTTGATAGACCACCTGAGCATTCCCCTCGCCTTGAATACCGCCGTTCGGAATATCTGCTCCCACCAATTGGTAATTGAACTGGGTCACCTTGGCGCCGATCTGGTGCGGGAACTGCTGCAGATCGATATCGGCCGCCATGCTGAAGGCCAGGTCGCGCTGATCGCGGTTGACCCGGCTGGAAATGTCCAGCTGCGCCTGCCGTTTCTCCGTTTGCTGCAGGGTAAGATTGATGTCCCGGACATTGATTTGCGCGTTGTCGGCGCGCTGCCAAATCAGCAAGCTGTCCACGACGCGCAAGTTATCGATGTCGAACTTCCAGGCCGTGTCTGCCGCATCAGCGCCGCTGCCGGCCGGCGCAATCGGGGCGTCCACTTGCGAGTGCTCTTCACTGTCGGGCGTGAGGCGAATGACGGCATTTTTCAACATCACCTGTTTCACAAACAGCTGATGCGACAGCAGCGGCAACAGTTTGACGTCAAGGCGCATGTTTTCCGCGCTCACCACCGGCGTCTTGGCGCCCGGCGCGGTCAGCGTCATGCGCCCGGCCAAAATACTGAGCTGCGGCCAGATATGCCAACGCAGGTCGCCTTCAAGCGTTAGCTGGTAGCCGCTCTTCTGCTCGACCTTTTTGACCATGTAACCGCGAAAATCATTCGGATTGACCAGCAGTACCAGCGCGGACATTCCCGCCACCACGACCACCAGTAAAATCGCCAATGTCGTCAGTAATCTTCTCATGCCACCCTCTTGTCAGCGCCACACCGACGGTGCATCTCGCGCCGTTAGTCCTTGTCGATTCGACTGGCTACTGCGCCCTGCTGATCGCGATATTTTGCGTCCTGCCGGCTGTTATATGGCCGGGCCGCCGGGCCGGACAACGGCTCAAAGCTCAAGGCGCCAATCAGCATCCCCGGCCGCAGCGCCAGCGGCAGCTTGCCGGAGTTGTAAAACTCCAGCACGATGCGCCCGTGCCAGCCCGGATCGATCCGGTGCGCGGTCACGTGCACCATCAGCCCCAGACGCGCCAGAGAAGAACGGCCGTCGAGCCAACCCACGAGATCGTTCGGCAGCGTCACGGATTCGAACGTCACCGCCAGGGCCAGTTCGCCGGGATGAAGGAAGAACGCCTCGCCTTCCGGCAGGACAATCTCGTCGCTCATCACGCGATCCAGCGCGGCGCTGACTTCATCTTTCGGCCCGCTGAGATCGATAAACGGCGCGGTATGGCCGCGGAACACGCGGAACTGATTGCCCAAACGGACATCTACTGTGGCCCCGTTGATGCGTTCGAGCGGCGGGCGCGGCGAAATCACCAGTTTCTCGCTATCCAGCCAGGCTTCTATATCGCGGTCGCACAGTCTCATGTCTTTCTTCTCCATCAAAACGCGTAACTAAACAAAAATTGCCACACAACGGGCGAAAGGTCTACGCCGGGGTGCAAATAGTTGGCCGTCGGCCGGAAATGCGCATTTCCGGCCATTAAGCGGCATTATTCAAAGAATTGGCTGATTTTGGCTTTCAGAATATCGATCGCGATGCGGTTTTTGCCGCCGCGCGGAACGATGATATCGGCGTATTGTTTGGAAGGTTCGATAAACTGCAGGAACATCGGGCGCACGGTCTTCTGGTATTGCGCCATCACCGAATCCATCGAGCGGCCGCGCTCGTTGACGTCGCGCTTCATGCGGCGCATCAGGCAGATATCCAGCGGCGTGTCGACGAAGATCGAGAAGTTCATCTCCTGGCGCAAACGGATATCCGTCAGCAGCAAGATCCCTTCCAGAATGATCACTTTTTTAGGTTCCAGGTGGACGGTTTCTTTCTTGCGCGTGTGTTCGGTGTAGCTGTACAGCGGCAGCTCGATCGCCTTACCGGCCTTCAGCATCTGCAGATGCTGGAACAGCAGGTTGTGATCCATGGCGCTCGGGTGGTCATAGTTGGTTTTGACCCGTTCTTCCATGGTCAGGTGAGTCTGGTCTTTATAGTAACTGTCTTCTGGAATAACGCCGATGTGCTCATCGCCGACTTGCTCGCGGAGTTCGCGGTACAACGTGCTGGCGATAAGGCTTTTTCCGGAGGCAGATGCGCCAGCTATACCAATAATGACGCACTGATGCGGATTGTCAGTCATAAAATTAAAGACCTGATTTCATAGTGTGAAGGGGGGGAACTAAAACGCGACAATTATAGGGAGTCGCCGGGGATTGCGCCACTGTATATTGATATTGCGCGGCGGCGGGCGAATTCGGGCTGCCACACCACGGCCACGCGGCATTTTAAGAATCTCGCAGCTAGGGCAACGCACCGTAACGGGTTACACTCCCCGGCGCTGACTTTTGCTCCCCGCCCCCTTTCATCGGAGATTGATGTGCTGGATTGGTATTTTCTGACTTTTTTCGGCGACAGCATGTTGCTGCTGCCCTGCGCGCTGATTCTGTTTTTATTGCTGCTCATGTCTCCCGCCACCCGCGCGGCGGGTTGGCAGTGGGCGCTGATCTTCGGGTTCACCGGCGGGGTGGTCTGCCTGTCCAAACTGGCCTTTATGGGCTGGGGCATCGGCAGCGAGCGCTATGATTTCACCGGATTCAGCGGTCATTCCGCCCTCGCGGCCTGCATCTGGCCGCCACTGCTCTGGACGTTGACCGGCCGATTTTCCCACCCGATACGTAGCATCGCTTTGCTGACCGGGTGGATATTGCCTTTCGCCATCGGCGTTTCGCGGCTGGTAATTCGCGTGCACTCGGTATCCGAGGTGATCAGCGGGCTGATTTTAGGCTACCTGGCCAGCGCCCTGTTCCTGCGGTTGCAGCGGAACAAAACGCGCCCGCATCTCTCCTGGCCACACTTCGCCATCGCGCTGGCCTTGCCGTTGGCGCTGATGGGGCAGCGGCAGCCGGCCCCCACCCAGGGATTGCTGGAGCATATCGCCAAAACGCTGGCGCAGATCGAACGCCCTTATACCCGTGCCGACCTGCACAAGCCTACCCCTATCCGATAAAAAAACCCGGCGCTTAAGCCGGGTTCTTTCACTGCCGCAAACAGATTACAGCGCGCGGAAGGCAATCTCCGTCGGGATCGCTTCGCCCTGCCAATACATCTGCGCCGCCACACGGCCGGCCAGTTGACGATACATGTCGGCGAATTCGCTCTCCGGACGGCTGATCACCGTCGGCGTACCGCGATCCAGATCTTCGCGCAGCGAGATATGCAGCGGCATCTGCCCCAGCAGACGGCTGTTATATTTCTGCACCAACTTCTCGGCGCCGCCGGTGCCAAAGATCGGTTCATGGTGGCCGCAGTTACTGCAGATGTGCACGCTCATGTTTTCCACGATGCCCAGCACCGGCACATGCACTTTCTCGAACATCACGATGCCCTTGGCGGCATCCAGCAGGGCGATATCCTGTGGCGTGGTGACTACCAGCGCACCGGTCACCGGAATGTTCTGCGACAGCGTCAGCTGGATGTCGCCGGTGCCCGGCGGCATGTCCAGCACCAGGTAATCCAGATCCGGCCACAGCGTATCCTGCAGCAGCTGCATCAGCGCCTTGCTGGCCATCGGGCCGCGCCACACCATGGCGTTGTCGTCGGTCACCAGATAACCGATGGAGTTGGTCGCCAGGCCGTGCGCCATGATCGGCGCCATGTGCTGCCCGTCCGGCGAAGTCGGCCGCTCATGTTCGGTGCCCAGCATATTGGGGATCGACGGGCCGTAAATGTCGGCGTCCAGAATACCGACCTTGGCGCCTTCGGCGGCCAGCGCCAGCGCCAGATTGACGGCGGTGCTGGATTTCCCCACCCCGCCTTTGCCGGAGCTGACGGCGATGATGTTGCGCACGCCTTTGATCCCGGCTTGGCCGTTGGCGCGTTTCAGCGTCGTGATATCGTGTTTCAGCTTCCAGTCGATGGCGGCGGCGCCGGTCACGCGCAACAGCTCAGGGCCGACGCTCGCCTGCAGCGCTTCAAAACCGCTCTGCCAGGCAAACGGCATCGTCAGTTCGATATGCAGTACGTCGTCCAATAATGCGCAGTGATGAATAGCCTTCAGCGCAGTCAGGTTGTTTTTCAACGTCGGGTGTTCAAAGGCGGCCAGTACACCGGTCACCAGGGCGCGCAGAACTTCGGGGTTGGTCTGCTCAGGGGATTTTGCGTTCATCCCGGCTCCTTGATTTTGAATGGGTAGCTTCCGGCTAAGCATACCAGAACTGCGCGGCGGCTGGCGCGTATAACCTGTAAGAAACCGCCCTAGCAGCGAAGGGCGCGATCGGTTAACATCGAAGGCCCTTTTATTCATTACAGAAAGCAAGTTCTCACTATGGCTCAAGTCGCGAAAAAATTATTGGTGACGTGCGCGCTACCGTACGCAAATGGTTCCATCCATCTCGGCCACATGCTCGAGCACATCCAGGCGGATATCTGGGTGCGTTACCAACGAATGCGCGGCCACGAAGTGCATTTCATCTGCGCGGACGACGCGCACGGCACGCCGATCATGCTGAAAGCGCAGCAACTGGGCGTTAAACCGGAAGAAATGATCGCGGAGATGAGCCAGGAGCACCAACAGGATTTCGCCGGCTTTGGCATCAGCTATGACAACTATCATTCGACCCATAGCGATGAAAACCGTGAGCTGTCCACCCTGATTTACAGCCGCTTGAAAGAAAACGGGTTTATCAAGAACCGCACCATTTCTCAGCTGTACGATCCGGAGAAAGGCATGTTCCTGCCGGACCGTTTCGTGAAAGGCACCTGCCCGAAATGCAAATCACCGGATCAGTACGGCGACAACTGCGAAGTGTGCGGCGCCACCTACAGCCCGACGGAACTGACCGATCCGAAGTCTGTCGTTTCCGGCGCGACGCCGGTGATGCGCGACTCGGAGCACTTCTTCTTCGATCTGCCGGCCTTCAGCGAAATGCTGCAGGCGTGGACGCGCTCCGGCGCGCTGCAAGAGCAGGTGGCGAACAAGATGCAGGAGTGGTTCGAATCCGGTCTGCAGCAGTGGGACATCTCCCGCGATGCGCCTTACTTCGGCTTCGAAATCCCGGATGCGCCGGGCAAATACTTCTACGTCTGGCTGGACGCGCCGATCGGCTACATGGGCTCCTTCAAGAACCTGTGCGACAAGCGCGGCGATCTGAACTTCGACGAGTTCTGGCGCAAAGACTCCACCACCGAGCTGTACCACTTTATCGGCAAGGACATCGTCTACTTCCACAGCCTGTTCTGGCCGGCGATGCTGGAAGGCAGCAACTTCCGCAAACCGACCAACCTGTTCGTGCACGGCTACGTGACGGTGAACGGCGCCAAGATGTCAAAATCGCGCGGCACCTTCATCAAGGCCGGCACCTACCTGCAGCATCTGGACGCCGACTGCCTGCGTTATTACTACGCCGCCAAGCTCTCTTCACGCATTGATGACATCGATCTCAATCTGGAAGACTTCGTGCAGCGCGTGAACGCCGACATCGTCAACAAGGTGGTGAACCTGGCGTCACGCAACGCCGGCTTTATCAACAAGCGCTTCGGCGGCAAGCTGGCCGACAGCCTGGCCGATCCGGCGCTGTACCAGACCTTCGTCGACGCGGCGCAGAGCATCGCCGAAGCCTACGCCGGCCGCGAGTTCAGCCGCGCGATCCGCGAAATCATGGCGCTGGCCGATCTGGCCAACCGTTATGTGGATGAGCAGGCACCGTGGGTAGTGGCGAAGGAAGAAGGCCGCGACGCCGATCTGCAGGCCATCTGTTCAATGGGCATCAACCTGTTCCGCGTGCTGATGACTTACCTGAAGCCGGTGCTGCCTTCGCTGACCGAGCGCGCCGAAGTGTTCCTCAATGCCGAGCTGAGCTGGGACGCGATCCCGCAGCCGCTGCTGGGCCATCAGGTGAACGCGTTCAAAGCGCTGTTCAACCGCATCGATCTGGACAAGGTCAACGAGATGGTCAATGCCTCGAAGGAAGACATGGCCGCCGCCAAGCCGGTGACCGGCCCGCTGGCTGACGATCCGATCCAGGAAACCATCACCTTCGACGACTTCGCCAAGGTCGACATGCGTATCGCCCTGATCAAGAGCGCCGACTTTGTCGAGGGCTCCGACAAGCTGCTGAAGCTGCAGCTGGATCTGGGCGGCGAATCGCGCCAAATCTTCTCCGGCATTCGCTCCGCTTACCCGGATCCGAAAGCGCTGGAAGGCCGTCTGACCATCATGGTCGCCAACCTGGCGCCGCGTAAAATGCGCTTCGGCGTGTCAGAAGGCATGGTGATGGCGGCGGGCCCCGGCGGGAAAGAGATCTTCCTGCTGAGCCCGGACAGCGGCGCGCAGCCTGGCATGCAGGTCAAGTAATCGCGCAGATGCGTGGCATAGGGAGGGTCGAGCTTGCTCGGCCCTTTTTTATTGCCCCAACCCCCACGTTATAAGCATGAAGAAAAAGTCATAACCGCCCTGATTCCCCTGCCCGCCGCATCCGGCTATGATGCTCCGAAACCCAAAATAGACGTCCAGACAGAAAGACTGCTATAACAGACCTTCACCGGGATCGTTTCCCTGCTTTTTTTGGAGCCTATAATAATGAAAAACCTCAAGACTTCGCTGCTCGCCCTCAGTCTGCTGGCTGCCCTGCCGCTGCAGGCGGCGGAAAACGCCGCCGTGCCGGCCGCCATCGCTCAACATCAGGGGCCGGTGCGCATCGCGGTGATCCGCAACCTCGGATCCGACGACAACACCACGCAATTTTTGGCAGGCGCCATTCAGGAAGGACGCAAGCTGGGCTTCAAGGTGGACACCTTCCTCAGCAACGGCGACGACGCGCGTTTTCAGGACTTCGTCAACCAGGCTATCAGCCAGAAATATGACGGCATCATTCTCTCGCAGGGGCGGGCTCCCTATTCCACCGACCTGGTCAAGCGCATCGCGGCGGCCGGCATCGCCGTCGCGGCTTTCGATACCGACGTCAGCGGCCGCGTTCCCGGCGTCACCGTCTCGCAGCAGGACGACGCTTCGCTGGCTAACGCCTCGTTCGGCCAGTTGGTGAAGGATTTCAACGGCCAGGCCAATATTGTCAAGCTGTGGGTGGCCGGCTTCCCGCCGATGGAGCGCCGTCAGGCCGCTTACCAGCAGTTATTGAAACAGCATCCGGGCATTCATGAGCTGGAATCGATAGGCGCGGTCTCATCCGACGTACAGGGCGATACCGCCAACAAGGTGGGCGCGGTGCTGGCGAAATACCCGAAAGGCAAGATCGACGCCATCTGGGGCACCTGGGATGCCTTTACCCAAGGGGCTTACAAGGCGTTGAAAGAGAACGGCCGCACCGAAATCAAACTGTACAGCATCGATATCTCCAACCAGGATTTGCAGCTGATGCGCGAGGCCGGCAGCCCGTGGCAGGTCAGCGTGGCGGTGGATCCGAAGCTGATCGGCGCGGTCAACCTGCGCCTGGTGGCCAACAAGATCGCCGGGGAAAGCACGCCGGACAGCTATCAGTTCAAAGCAGCGGTCATTCCGCAGGCGCTGCTGCTGGCGCAGCCGGGGCCGGTCAACGTCGCCGGGCTGGCGAAGATCATCCCCGGCTGGGGCACCAGCAGCGATTTCGTTCAGCCATGGTTCGCCACGCTGCAGGCCGAACACGGTAAATAATGCTGTTTTTGACGAGGCTGCCGACGCAGCCTCTGTTTTTAAACTAATTATCGGCTTTCCCCTTCCGTCCCCGCCAAAATGCGCTATGTTATCTGCATCGCCCAATAACTGTATGCATAAACAGGCCTCAAATGAAGGGATTCCCCTCGCTGATCAACGTACTGCTGGCCAGTTCGCTGGTGTTGACCATCGGCCGCGGCGTTACGCTGCCGTTCATCACCATCTACCTCACCGAACATTTCCATCTGCTGCCGAAGAGCGTGGGCGTGATCCTGGGCGTCAGCCTGACCCTCGGCATCCTTGCCAGCCTGTACGGCGGCTATCTGGTGGACAAATTCAGCAAAAACCGCCTGATCCTGCTGTCGATTTTATTGTTCGCGCTGAGTTTCTTCGCCATTCCCTGGATCCCGCGCCCCGGCGGCGTGATCGTGGTGCTGGCGATCCTGCATACCTGTTATTCGGTGTTAAGCATCACCATAAAGGCCTGCTTCGCCGACTGGCTGCCGGTCGAGCAGCGCATCAAGGCTTTCTCAATCAACTACACGCTGGTCAACGTCGGCTGGGCGATCGGCTCTGCGCTCGGCGTTCTGGTGGCCGGGCTTAGCCCGCTGCTGCCGTTTTACCTGTCGGGGGGATTGGCGCTGGCGACGGTGACGGCGCTAAGCCTGCGCTTGCGCGGCCGGGAACAGCGCCCGACAACAACCGCCGCCGCACCGGCGGCACTCCCCAACTTCCGTCAGACGCTGACCATCTTGCGAAACGATCGGCGGCTTATCTACTTCACCCTCGGCAGCACCCTGGGCGCCGTGGTGTTCGGTCAGTTCACCGGCTATCTGTCGCAGTATCTGATCACCGTCTCCAGCGCCGAGTTCGCCTACAAAATCATTGGGTTGGTGATGATCGTCAACGCCGGCATCGTCATCGCCCTGCAATACCTGCTCAGCCGCGGCATGCGCCAGGAAAACATGCTGCGCTGGCTGGTGCTGGGCACGCTATTTTTCATCGTCGGGCTGCTCGGTTTCATGGCGGCCGGCCAGGCGGTCTGGCTGTGGCTGGCGGCGATGGCGGTGTTTACCTTAGGCGAGATCATCGTTATCCCGGTGGAATACATGTTCATCGACTTTATTGCGCCGCCGCACCTGAAAGGCAGTTACTATGGAGTACAAAACCTCAGCGCGCTGGGCGGCGCCATCAACCCGGTGCTGTGCGGGGTGCTGCTCAGCTATGCCGCGCCGCCGTTGATGTTCGTGATGCTGATCGTCGCCGCCCTGCTCAGCCTGCTGTTTTTCTTCCTCGGCCACCGGCTGGCGGAACGTTCTGCGGCAACGGCCGAAAACGCGCGCTGATCCCGCAGGCAGCGGCCTATACGGGCTGTCAACCCGCCGCTCGGGCATAGCACCCATAGCGAGAATTCATGGTGCGATCTGTGGCATGGCTCACAGTTTAATTGTATGATGAATACATCAGTTAAACGGGAAAAGACAATGGCCAACGTGCTCACACTGTGCTGGAAATACCTGAGGGCCCTGCTCCTTATCTACCTGTGTCTGTTCGTCGGCAACGCGGTGGCGGCGCTGCTGCCGTTCGCCATTCCCGGCAGCATCATTGGCATGCTGCTGCTGTTCGCCCTGCTCTCTACCCAGATTATGCCGGCCAAATGGGTTAAACCCGGCTGCCATTTGCTGATCCGCTATATGGTGCTGCTGTTCGTGCCGATCGGCGTCGGGGTGATGAAATACTACGACCAGATCGTCGCGCATCTGGGCCCGCTGGTTATCTCTTGCCTCATCAGCACGCTGATGGTGTTGGTGGTGGTCGGCTATACCTCACACTATTTTCATCGCGAGCGCCGCATCGCCGGCAAGCCCGACGACACGGAGGGCAATTCATGATCCATGAAATCTGGTGGTCGTTGCCGCTGACGCTGGCGGTCTATTTCGCCGCGCGCTGGCTGGCGCGCAAGCTGAATATGCCGCTGCTCAACCCGCTGCTGGTGTCCATGGCGGTGCTCATCCCGCTGCTGCTGCTCACCGGTATTCCCTATGAACGCTACTTTCAGGGCAGCAAAATCCTCAACGATCTGCTGCAGCCGGCGGTCGTCGCGCTGGCCTTCCCGCTCTATGAGCAGCTGCACCAGATCCGCGCGCGCTGGAAGTCGATTATCGCGGTGTGCTTCATCGGCAGCCTGACCGCCATGATCAGCGGCGGCGCCATCGCCCTGTGGCTGGGCGCCACGCCGGAAATCGCCGCCTCTATCCTGCCGAAATCGGTCACTACGCCGATCGCCATGGCCGTCGCGGACTCGCTCGGCGGCATTCCGGCGATCAGCGCAGTCTGCGTCATTTTCGTCGGTATCCTCGGCGCCGTGTTCGGCCATACGTTGTTCAACCTGTTGAAAATCACCACCCACTCGGCGCGCGGCCTGGCGATGGGCACGGCATCCCACGCGCTGGGCACCGCACGCTGCGCCGAGATGGACTACCAGGAAGGCGCTTTCGGCTCGCTGGCGTTGGTGATCTGCGGCATCATCACCTCGCTGCTGGCACCGTTCCTGTTCCCGGTGCTGCTGCGCCTGTTCGGCTGAACAGGGTGAAACTTGCGATACATCTCGCATTTATGTATTTCATTGCATTAATTTCATCAATTAAGAGACATTAGTCACACTTTAATGTCTCTGGCCTGCCTAGAATGTTATCCCGTTAACCCGTAGAGAGACTTTCTATGCATCCGCGTTTTCACACCGCTTTCAGCGCACTGCCCGCGACACTGCAATCCGCCCTGCGGCCTTATCTGGACGCGCCAGACTTTCCGGCGATGTTCACGGCCGAGCAAGCGGCGGCGATCCGCACAGGCTGCGGGCTGGACGATGATGCGCTGGCATTCGCGCTGCTGCCGCTGGCGGCGGCCTGCTCGTTAACCCCGATATCGCACTTTCACGTCGGCGCCATCGCGCGCGGGCAAAGCGGCAACCTCTATTTCGGCGCCAATATGGAGTTCAGCGGCGCGCCGCTGCAGCAAACCGTGCATGCAGAGCAGTGCGCGGTTACCCATGCCTGGCTGCGCGGCGAGCCGGCGCTGGCCTCGGTCACCGTCAACTACACGCCGTGCGGCCATTGCCGCCAGTTTATGAATGAACTGAACAGCGGCGGCGAGCTGCAGATCCGTCTGCCGGGCCGCGCGCCGGCCACGCTGGCGGACTATCTGCCGGACGCCTTCGGCCCGAAAGATCTGGATATCGCTTCGCTGCTGATGGACAAGGTCGATCACGGCCACCGGCTGGCGCTGGACGATGCGCTGGCGCAGGCGGCGCTGGCGGCGGCCAATCAGAGCCATGCTCCGTACAGCAACGCCCACAGCGGCGTAGCGCTGGAAACGCAGGACGGCAGCCTCTACGCCGGCCGCTATGCAGAAAACGCCGCTTTCAACCCGAGCCTGCCGCCGCTGCAGGCTGCGCTGATCCTGCTGAACCTCTCCGGCGGCGATTGCCTGAACATCCGCCGCGCCGTGTTGGCCGAGCCGCAGAAGGCGATCCTCAGCCAGTGGGACGCCACCCGCGCCACCCTGGCGGCGCTGGGCTGCCAGAACGTCAGCCGCGCCGCCTTCTAAGCGCACCACGGCGGAGCCATCCGGTTCCGCCGCTAACAGCCCCGCCCGCCAAATACAATGCCCCGACGCCGCCAGAGACACTTTCTTTAGTTAAAAAATCATTTGATTGTCGATAATTACGCCAACCTGGTTCATCATCTGGCAACAAATGCTGTACATCTGCTCTTTATCTTTTAGGATCGTCGGCAATAAAGTTATCTGATACGTGAAGAGTAAAACTGATGGAACTAGAATACGAAAGCAAACGCCCGCTCTACATCCCTTACGCCGGCCCAATTCTGCTGGAATTTCCGCTGCTGAACAAAGGCAGCGCTTTCACCGAGGAAGAACGTAGCCACTTCAACCTGCACGGCCTGCTGCCGGAAGCGGTGGAGACCATCGAAGAACAGGTGGAACGCGCCTACCGTCAGTATCAGGATTTCAAGAACGATAACGATAAGCACATCTATCTGCGCAACATCCAGGACACCAACGAAACCCTGTTCTATCGCCTGCTGGACTCGCACCTGAGCGAGATGATGCCGATCATCTACACCCCGACCGTCGGCGAGGCCTGCGAACACTTCTCCGATATCTACCGCCGCGCGCGCGGGCTGTTCATCTCCTACCCGAACCGCGATCGCATCGATGACATGCTGCAAAATGCCACCAAGCAGAACGTCAAGGTGATCGTGGTCACCGACGGCGAGCGCATTCTCGGCCTGGGCGATCAGGGCATCGGCGGCATGGGGATTCCAATTGGCAAGCTGTCGCTGTACACCGCCTGCGGCGGCATCAGCCCGGCCTACACGCTGCCGGTGGTGCTGGACGTCGGCACCAACAACCCGCAGCGCCTCAACGATCCGCTGTACATGGGTTGGCGCCATCCGCGCATCTCCGGCGAGGAGTACCACGCCTTCGTCGAAGAGTTTATTCAGGCGGTCAAACGCCGCTGGCCAAACGTGCTGCTGCAGTTCGAAGACTTCGCGCAGAACAACGCCACCCCGCTGCTGAACCGCTACCGCGACGAGATCTGCTGCTTCAACGATGACATTCAGGGCACCGCCGCGGTCACCCTCGGCAGCCTGATCGCCGCCAGCCGCGCCGCCGGCAGCCAGCTGCGCGATCAAACCGTCACCTTCCTCGGCGCCGGTTCCGCGGGCTGCGGCATCGCCGAGCAGATCATCGCGCAGATGAAGTCCGAAGGGTTGAGCGAAGACGAAGCGCGCGCCCGCGTGTTCATGGTCGACCGTTTCGGCCTGCTGACCGACAAACTGCCGAACCTGCTCGATTTCCAGAGCAAGCTGGTGCAGAAGAGCGACAACCTGGCCGGCTGGGAAACCGCCAGCGACGCCATCTCGCTGCTGGACGTGGTGCGCAACGCCAAGCCGACCATTCTGATCGGCGTGTCCGGCCAGCCGGGGCTGTTTACCGAAGAGCTGATCCGCGAGATGCACAAGCACTGCGAACGCCCTATCGTGATGCCGCTGTCCAACCCGACCTCGCGCGTGGAAGCCCGTCCGGAAGACATCATCAACTGGACCGACGGCGCCGCCCTGGTGGCGACCGGCAGCCCGTTCGCGCCGGTAAGCTACAAAGAGCAGCTGTACCCGATCGCCCAGTGCAATAACTCCTACATCTTCCCGGGGATCGGTCTGGGCGTGCTGGCCTCCGGCGCCACTCGCGTCACCGACGCCATGCTGATGGCCGCCAGCCGCGCGCTGGCGGATTGTTCGCCGCTGGCTACCGACGGCCACGGCGCGCTGCTGCCGAATATCGACGATATTCAGGGCGTGTCGAAGTGCATCGCCATGGAAGTGGGTAAAGCCGCCCAGCTGCAGGGCGTGGCGATCGTCACCTCCGAAGATGCGCTGTCGAAAGCCATCGAGCACAACTTCTGGCGGCCGCAGTACCGCAGCTACAAGCGCACCTCGTTCTGAATGGTGAGCTGAAATGACCCAGCCCGGCTCCGCCGGGCTTTTTTGTGCGGCAAAACCGCCGAAAAATGCGGCGGCGCGCGTGCTTCAGGCGGTTCGCGTCTTGCGTCGGTCGGTCAGGTAAAGTAGCCTTGATCCATCTTTTTCAGCCCGGCGCGCGTAAGGCAACAACATGTGGAAACGCCTGATCATCAGCCTGTTCATCATCATTGCGGTGTTGATGGGTTCGGCTATTGCGCTCGATCGCTGGATCAGTTGGAAAACCGCGCCTTACGTCTACGACGAGCTGCAGGAATTGCCGCATCGCCAGGTCGGCGTGGTGCTCGGCACCGCCAAGTATTACCGCACCGGGGTGATCAACCAGTATTACCGTTACCGCATTCAGGGAGCGATCAACGCCTATAACAGCGGCAAGGTGAAATACCTGCTGCTGAGCGGCGACAACGCCCAGCAAAGCTATAACGAACCGATGACCATGCGCCGCGATCTGATCGCCGCCGGCGTGGCGCCGAGCGATATCGTGCTGGACTACGCCGGCTTCCGCACCCTGGATTCCATTGTGCGCACCCGCAAGGTGTTCGACACCAACGATTTCATCATCATCACCCAGCGCTTCCACTGCGAGCGCGCGCTGTTCATCGCCCTGCACATGGGCATTCAGGCGCAGTGTTACGCGGTGCCGTCGCCGAAAGACATGATGACGGTGCGCGCCCGCGAGATCTTCGCCCGCCTGGGCGCGCTAACCGATCTGTACATCCTCAAGCGTGAACCGCGCTTCCTCGGCCCGCTGATCCCGATCTCCGCCATGCACACCGTGCCGGAAGACGCCCAGGGCTATCCCGCCGTCTCGCCGGAACAATTGGTTGAGCTGGAGCACAAGCTGAAAGAAGAGAAGCAGAAAGCCAAACAGCCCTGACGGGTAATGCCCCAAAAAGAAAGGCCGGCATATTTTGCCGGCCTTGTCGTCTGTGCTGCGGTAGCTCTACTTCTTCTTGGCGTATTTCAACGAATCCAGCGCCACGGCGAAGATGATGATGCTGCCCTTGATGATGTACTGCCAGTACGGGTTGATGCCGATATAGGTCAGGCCGTAGTTGATGACGGTAAAGATGATCACCCCGGTCACCACGCCCCACACCGTACCCACGCCGCCGGCGAAGGAGACGCCCCCCACCACGCAGGCGGCGATGGCGTCCAGCTCATACATAAAGCCGAGGTTATTGGTGGCGCTGCCGATACGCCCCGCTTCCAGCAGGCCGCCGAAGGCGTAGAACACGCCGGACAGCGCATAGATCATGATCAGGTTCAGCGGCACGTTGACCCCGGACACCTTGGCCGCTTCCGGGTTGCCGCCGATGGCGAAGATGTTCTTGCCGAAGCGGGTCTTGGTCCACAGGATCCAGACGAAAATGATGGCAATCAGCGCGTAGAAGGTAATATACGACAGCTTAAAATCGCCGAAGCGCAAGAAGCCTTGGGCAAAGGTGGAAAACTTCGGATCAAAGCCCGCGACCGGCGACGCGCCGACCGAATCGTAATACAGCGAGTTGATGCCGTAGACGATGATCATGGTGCCCAAGGTGGTGATGAACGGCGTCACGTTGAGATAGGCGATAATCAGGCCGTTAACCAGGCCGATCACCGCGCCGACCGCACACACCAGCAAGATGACCAGGGGAATCGACCAGGTTTCCATGTGAGGGAACACCTTGTTGACGTTATCCATCGATTGCAGCAGCGTGGCCGCCACCACCGCCGCCAGCCCCACCTGCCGCCCGGCGGACAGGTCGGTGCCCTGGGTAACGATCAGCCCCGCCACGCCCAGCGCGATGATGATGCGCACCGAAGACTGCGTCAGGATATTGCTCAGGTTCATCAGGCTGAGGAAAGTCGGGTCCTGAATGATGATGATGGCCAACAGCACCAGCAACACCACGTAAATGCCGCCTTCCTTGAAATAGGTAAATAAGGTTTTTTTATTTAGCGCGTTCATAATTCGAATCCTTAAAGGTGCAGGGAGGCGAGACGTAAGATTTCATTCTGCGAGGTCTGCTTGGTATTAACGATGCCCGCAACCTGGCCGTTGCTCATCACCAAAATGCGGTCGGTGATCCCCAAAAGCTCCGGCATTTCGGACGAGACGATAATGATCCCCTTGCCCTTTTTCGCCAGCTCGGTCATCAGCTGATAGATCTCGAACTTGGCGCCCACGTCAATGCCGCGCGTCGGTTCATCCAGCATCAGGATCTCCGGCTGCGTCAGCAGCCAGCGGCCGATGATCACCTTCTGCTGATTGCCGCCGGACAGCGAGCCGATATGGGTGTGATGCCCCGGCGTTTTCACCCGCATGGCGTCGATCACCCATTGGGTGTCGCTCTTCATCCGCGCGTTATCCAGCAGGCCGAGCTTGTTTTTATAATTGCGGATATTGGAGATCAACGAGTTGAAACCCACGTCGAGGTAGGCGTAAATCCCGGTGGATCGCCGCTCTTCGGTCACCAGCGCAAAGCCGTGGTTGATCGCTTCGTTGGCGCTGTGGTTGTCGATCGCCTTGCCGTGCAGCTTGATGGTGCCCGCCACCTTCTCGCGAATGCCGAACAGCGTCTCGACGATATCGGTGCGTTTGGCGCCCACCAGCCCGGCGATGCCGAGGATCTCGCCCTGATGCAGATCGAAGGACACATCGCGGATCGAAGGCTGGCGCAGCGATGTCAGGTTCTTCACCTCGAGGATCACCTCACCCGGCGTATTCTGCCTGTCGGGGAAACGCTGGCTCAGCGAGCGGCCGACCATCATGGCGATGATCTTGTCCATATCCAGCCCTTCCAGCGGCTGGGTGGCGATCCACTGGCCGTCGCGCAGCACCGTTATCTCGTCGCACAGCTGGAAGATCTCCTCCATCTTGTGCGAGATATAGACGATGCCGCAGCCGCGCTCTTTCAGCTTGCGGATGATGGTGAACAGGTGATTGACCTCTTTCTCCGTCAGCGAAGAGGTCGGTTCATCCATGATGACGATCTTGGCGTCATAGGAGAACGCCTTGGCAATCTCGATCATCTGCATCTGCGACACCGACAGGTTGCCCACCTTTTCGCGCGGGTTGATGTCAATATCCAGCTCGTCGAAGATCGCCTGAGTGTCTTTGAACATCTTGTCCTGATCGACGAACAGGCCTTTGGTCGGGTAGCGCCCCAGCCACATGTTGTCCATCACGGTGCGTTGCAGCACCAGGTTCAGCTCCTGATGCACCATCGAAACGCCTTGTTCCAGCGCTTCCTTCGAGCTCTTGAAATCGATTTCCCGGCCCTGAAATACAATGCTGCCGCTGTCTTTTTTGTAAATGCCGAACAGGCATTTCAACAACGTCGATTTCCCCGCGCCGTTCTCCCCCATCAGGGCGTGAATCGAGTGCGGACGGACGCGTAAATTGACATTGTCCAAGGCTTTGACGCCGGGAAATGACTTACAGATATCCGTCATTTCCAGCAAAAATTCGCGTGAGCTATCGGCCATAAATACACCTGGCTTAACGATCTTGCAGTCGTAAACATCCCCGCCGGCGGTATCCCTGGTGTTGGCGCCGCAGGCGGGGTCTTAGCGGGATCTCAATTCTTATTTAACAAACTGAGACAGGTTGTCTTTATCTACGCCGACGTAAGGAATACGCACGACTTTATTTTCGATTTTATATTGGGTGCCTTCGGTGGCCGGCTTGCCCGCCGCCAGGTTTTTCGCCAGCTCGAAGGTGGCCTTCGCCTGGTTGTCGGCGTCGTTCAGCACCGTGCCCGCCATCGCGCCGGATTTCACCAGCGCCAGCGCTTCAGGCAACGCATCGACGCCGAACACCGGAATACTGGTCTTGTTGTGCGCTTTCAGCGCTTCCACCGCGCCCATCGCCATGGCGTCGTTGTTGGCGATCACCACTTCGATCTTGTTGGCGTTCGGGCCGGAGAGCCAGGCATCCATCTTGTCTTTCGCCTGCGCGGTATCCCACATCGCGGTATCCATCTGCAGCTGCTGGGTCTTGATGCCTTTTTCGTTCAGCGTTTTCACCACGTAAGTGGTGCGCGCTTCGGCATCCGGGTGGCCCGGCTCGCCCTTCAGCAGCACGAACTGGATCTGGCCGTCTTTATTCAGATCCCAGGCCGGGTTGGCTTGCCAGTGTTTGGCGATCAGTTCGCCCTGGATCACGCCGGATTCTTTGGAGTCGGTGCCGACGTAATATGCCTTGTCATAGCTGTCCAGCGCCTTGCGGGAAGGTTCTTTGTTGTAGAACACCACCGGGATATCGTTTGCGCGCGCCTTATCGATAACCACCGGCGCAGCGGCCGGGTCGACCAGGTTGATCGCCAGCGCTTTCACGCCCTTGGCCAGCAGCACGTCGATCTGATCGTTCTGCTTGGACTGGTCGTTCTGCGAGTCATTCATCAACAGGGTAACGTCCGGTGAAGCCTTGGCGTCTTTCTCGATCGCCTTACGCACCACCGACATGAAGTTGTCGTCGTATTTATAAATTGTGACGCCAATACGGGTATCAGCATGGGCTGCGGCGCCAAACATCATGGCTGCGGCCATGGCGGCCAGGGTGAAAACCTTCTTATTCATTGTCAGTCTCCGGTTCTGTGTAGGGTATTACTCGTCTTTGAGCCAATGGTCACCGGCAGTGCGTACACCCCAGGCCTGGCGATTTCCACTCAACACCTGTCGTCCGTGGATCTTGTTATTTCCGAGAAATGCTGTGTCAGCGCGAGATAAAGGTTGCAGCGGCAAGGGCCTTTGCGCCGGAAAACGCCTAGAGCATAGACGGCGCGATGTTAATATTCTGTGAATTTTCTCACAGATTGAAAACGGTTACACAAGATTAAATCGTCAGAGAGTGACCGTCGCCTCACTTTGCCAGGGGGCGACAGAATGGCGCCGCACCAGCGTCGGCATGAACAGATGAGCGGCCTGCGGCTCCGCCAGGCCTGCTGCGCCCTGCAATGCCAGCTCGGTCGCCAACGTGGCCATCGAAACGATCGGGTAACGCACCGTGGTGAGTTTGGGGCTGGTGTAGCGCGCGATGGGAATGTCGTCGAAGCCGATCAGCGAGAAATGCTGCGGCACCGTGATACCGTTTTCTTTCAGCACCGCCATGGCGCCGGCGGCCATGGCGTCGTTGTAGGCGAACACCGCGCTCAGCTGTAAGTTGCGCCCCAGCAGCTCGACCATCGCCGCCTCGCCGCCCTGCAGATCCGGCGAACCGTACGCGCGCCAGCTGTCGGGCGTCGCCAGCCCGGCGGCGGCCATCGCCTGAACATAACCTTGCTGACGCAGCGGCCCGTCCTCGATCGGGTGATTGGAGCCCAGATAACCGATGCGCCGATGGCCCTGCGAGAGCAGAAGACGCATCGCCATTTCTGCGCCGCAGACGTTATCCAGCCCGACGCAGCGCGACTCATAGCCGGGGATAATCCGATTGATCAGCACCATGCCCGGCACCTGCTCCAGAAAGCCGATCAGTTCGGCGTCGCTCAGGGCTTTGGCGTGAACAATCAGGGCGTTACAGCGCTGACGGATCAGCACTTCGATCGCATGGCGCTCTTTGTCCGCCTGATGATAGCTGTTGCCGATCAGCAGATACTTGTGGTGTTTCTGCGCCACCGTGTCTACCGCTTTCACCAGCGCGCCGAAGAACGGATCGGACACGTCCATCACCACCACGCCCAACGTATCGCTGCTTTGGGTCGCCAACGCCTGCGCGTTGGCATTGGGGCGATAGCCCAGATCCGCCACCGCCTGCAGCACCTGCTCGCGCGTCTCTTTGCTGGTCAGCGCGCTGTGGTTCAGCACGCGGGAGACGGTCGCTACGGAGACCCCGGCGCGTTTCGCCACGTCGCGAATGGTGATCGGATGAACTGGAGGCATGCGGGATCCTGAAATCGGGGTAGTGGCCGGTGGCGCTATCCTACCCCGATTGGCCCGCTGCTCTGCGTGAATTACGTCACAGGAAAGAAAACGTTTACATACATTTTTTTAACCTGCCGACGGGCGCTCACTTCAGCGCTTTGGATTCCGTTCCACCGGCGGCCATCTGCGTCAATTTGCGCCACAGCCATTCCATCGGCCCCTGTTCGAAGTAACGCAGCCACAGTGCGGAAAACGCCAGGTTGATCAACCAGACCAGCGGCACCAACGCCAACAGCTGCAGCCGGTCGAACTGCTCATAGAGACCGAAGCGATAAAACAGCGTGGTGCAGATCAGCGTTTGCAACAGGTAGTTGCTCAGCGCCATGCGCCCCACCTGGCTCAGCCAGTGGGCGATGCGCAGGCGCGACAGCGCGGGCCAGAAACCGTAACACAGCGCCAGATAACCCAGCGCCTGCAGCGGCGCGCCCAGCTCGCGCGGCACCTGCAGCAGGAAACCGCTCCAGCGATAGTCCCAGTGCACCTGCCATTGCAGCGCCACCGCCGGCAGTTGGATCAGCACGGACAGCGGCAACAGCCACGCCGCCTGCCGCAGGTAATAGCCGGAGGAATAGCTGCCGCGCAGCCAGCCGCTGCGCATCAGCCCGGCGCCGAACAGCATCAGCCCCGCCAGCTCCCAGCCATACTGCGCGCCGATGGCCAGCAGGCTGGACGAGAGCAGATCGGCGCGGCTGCGCCAGGCTTCGAAACCGCCCTGCAGCTTCCAGAACTTCTCGTACTGCAACTCCGCCACGCCCGGCTGCCAGAAGCTGCCCGGCTCACCGTGCGAGACAAAACCGAGCAGCAGCAGCACCGCCACGCCGATCAGGTACAGCACGACGCCGGTTTTCAGCAGTTGGAAGGTTTCTTTGGCCTCGCGGATCATGCGCCAGCACACCAGGCCGATCAGCCCGTAGGCCAGCAGAATGTCACCGTCCCACAGGAAGATGGCGTGCGCGAGGCCGAACAACACCAGCCACGACAGCCGCGCGCGGATCCAGCTTTTGCCGCGCCGCAGCAGCATTTGCAGCCCGGCGCCGAACAGCAGCGCGAACATCGCCAGGAACTTGGCCTGGGCGAAGATATCCAGCAGCGCCCAGATCCAGGCATCGCGCGATGACGGCATCCCCAGATAGGCCGGATTGAGGTAGGCTGCCTTCGGCAAGCCGAAGGCGCTGATGTTCAGCAATAAAATGCCGAGGATGGCGATGCCGCGCACGCAGTCCAGCGTGGCAATGCGCGGCAGAGGATGACTGTTCATTTTTTATCGCTGTCTTCCGCTCATGAAAAAGGCGCCCGCAGGCGCCTGTTGTCGTCTTGCGGGTCGCCCCGCAACGCCATCACCCCTGGTGGTGACGCACCGCACGCAGGAACTCCTGGCGGGTATTCTGGCTGGACTTGAACAGCCCCCCCAGCGAGGTAGTGGTGGTGGCGCTGGTCGCGTCGCGGATACCGCGCGCCTTGACACAATAATGGACCGCATCGATCGATACCGCCACGTTATTGGTGCCGAGCAGGGTCTGCAGCGCCACCAGGATCTGCTGGGTCAGGCGCTCTTGCACCTGCGGACGCTGGGAGAAGAACTGCACGATGCGGTTGATCTTCGACAGGCCGATCACCGAGTCTTTCGGGATATAGGCCACGGTAGCCTTGCCGTCGATGGTCACGAAGTGGTGTTCACAGGTGCTGGTCAGCGTGATATCGCGCACCGTCACCATCTCATCCACCTTCATCTTGTTCTCGATGACGGTGATTTTCGGGAAGTTGGCGTAGTCCAGCCCGGAGAAGATCTCGTCGACATACATTTTGGCGATGCGATGCGGCGTTTCCGCCAGGCTGTCGTCAGACAGATCGAGATTCAGCAGCTGCATGATTTCGGTCATGTGCTCTTTGATGCGACGCTTGCGCGTTTCGCGATCCAGCACTTCCCCGCGCAGCGGTGTCTCCAGACCACGCTCTTCCAGTGCCGCATGCACCAGCGCGGCTTCTTTACTTAATGATGTCATGTATTTGTTCTCCTGCGGACGGAACCCGCCGGCGGCCTGATAGGGCGTGCGGCCGGCGAATTGCTTGCTCTCGTGACGGCAGAGTTTTCGTGGTGGATAACGTGAACCCGGTCAAGATTTTGCCCCCACTGTAGATGAGAGCGCGGCGATTATCCAGTGATAGTACTTCATCCAGAGGTGAAATCTTCGCATTTAGCACAATCAGGCCGGCTGCGGGTCTCCACGCTTTTTGTATGGTTTTTAATCACCGAGTCGCCGTTTTTTGCGCCAACCGCCGCGCCGGGGTATTCACCACCAGCCCTCCGGCCGCCAACAGCGCCGCCACCGCCACATACAGCGCCGGCTCCAGCCGATGGGTCAAGGCGGTCGACAGCGCCGACAGCATCGGCCCGACCAGTTGGCCAATCGCATAACCGGTGGTCAGCAATCCGGCCATGTAACGCGCATGACGCGGCGCCAGCTCACGCCCGTGCTGAAGAGCAAGCTGCACCACGCAAAGGAAACCGCCGCCGGTCAGCAACGCCCCGAGCGCCAGGCCGGCCACGCCCGGCACCACTTCGGCGCTCAGTACGCCGAGCGCCTGTATCCACAGCGTGATCGCCAGCCGGGTCTGGGTGGTCAGCCGATGGCGGGTCAGAATGCCGATGACAATCCCCAGCACCGCCGCGCCGCCGAACACCGGCCAGACGAACTGCGCGAACAGGCTGGCGGGAAAGCGCGCCGCCGCCATCTGCGACAAGAAGGTCGCCGGCAGGATGTAGCCAAAGCCGGCCAGGCTGTAGCTCCACACCAGGCGTTTGAGCGCCGGCGTCAGCAGCAGCGGCTCCGGGGCCACGTCCGGGCGATGCAGCTCGCCGCTGCGCGGCAGAAAGGCGCTAATCCCCCCGACCAGCACCAGCGCCAGCCCGCCATACACCAACCAGGCCTGCGCCGCCGTCAGCCCCAGCGCGTTGATGCCCACCGCCAGCATGCCGCTGAGGAAGATGCCGGCGCCCGGCCCGGCGAACACCGCTGCGCTCAGCGCCGGCCGGCCGTAGTGCGCCAACCGCTCGTTGGTCCAGGCCGCCACCAGCACCATCGCCCAGCCGCTGGCCCAGCCGATGACGAAGCGCAGCGCGCCGTGCGTCCATTCATCCTGCGCCAGCGCCGACAGTAGCGTCAGCGCCATCGCGCCCCATACGCCCAGCCACAGGCGCCGCTCGACGTGGCGCGTAGCGCGCATCGCGTCGTAGGCGCCGCACAGGTAGCCCAAATAGTTGATCGCCGCCACCAGCCCGGCACCGGTCAGGCTGAACTGATGTTCCGCGATCATCAGCGGCACCTGAGGGGTGAAAGCGAAGCGGCCAATGCCCATCGCCACGATCAGCGCGGCAAACCCGCTCAAGGCAATACGTAAAGCCATATCGGCATCCAAAAGGTTAAAAGAAAGTTGCCAGTATCATGCCGCAGTATTAAACTCACAAAAACTGAATAATACTAATCAAGTTCATCACGAAACGAGAACATTATGGA
This sequence comes from Serratia sp. LSHTC3, assembly GCF_057197125.1. NCBI lineage: Bacteria > Pseudomonadati > Pseudomonadota > Gammaproteobacteria > Enterobacterales > Yersiniaceae > Serratia > Serratia sp. LSHTC3. The sequence goes on along the minus strand of NZ_JBXUNP010000002.1, from coordinate 289,486 downwards.
TCTGACCCAGCTTCGCATGTTCTGCTGCGTAGCGGAAACCGGCTCGGTCGCCCGCGCCGCCGAGCAGCTGCACCGCGTGCCGTCGAATCTGACCACCCGGCTGCGCCAGCTCGAGCAGGAGCTGGGCGCCGATCTGTTTATCCGCGAAAAACAGCGCCTGCGCCTGTCGCCGATGGGCCATAACTTTCTGTGCTACGCCAACCGCATCCTGGCGCTGAGCGACGAGGCGATGAGCATCACCCACGCCGGCGAACCGGCGGGCAACTTCGCCCTCGGCTCGATGGAGAGCACCGCCGCGACCCGCCTGCCCTCGCTGTTGGCGGCTTATCACCAGCGCTTCTCGCAGGTTTCACTGTCGCTGACCACCGGCACCTCCGGCGAAATCGCCGATCGGGTGCGCGCCGGCACGCTGGCGGCGGCGCTGGTCGACGGCCCGGTGCCTTATGACGAGTTGAACGGCTGTATCGCCTATCCTGAACATATGGTGGTGATCTCCTGTCTCGATCACGCGCCGATCCACAGCGCCAAAGACGCCAACGGCGAGACGCTGTTCGCCTTTCGCGCCAGCTGCTCTTACCGCCTGCGGCTGGAGGCCTGGTTCAAGCGCGAAGGCGCGCGGCCGGGGCAGATCATGGAGATCCAGTCCTATCACGCCATGCTGGCCTGCGTCGCCAGCGGCGCCGGGCTGGCGATGATCCCGCATTCGGTGCTCAGCCTGCTGCCGGGCCATGAGCGGGTTCGGGTTCATACCCTGCCGCCGGACGTGGCCGACACCGCCACCTGGCTGCTGTGGCGCCGCGACGCGTTCGGGCCGAACGTGCGCGCGCTGAAAGAATTGATTATTGAACAGACGGAAACCGCCGCTGTTGATGAAAGCACCCCCAACGATTTATCAGACGTTAGCGATATCGCCTGATTTAAAAGAAAACCACTGAGGAGACTATGATGGAGATGATCAAAACCCGCGCCGCCGTTGCCTGGGGCCCGAACCAGCCGCTGAAGATCGAAGAAGTCGATCTGATGCCACCGCAAAAAGGCGAAGTGCTGGTGCGGATCGTCGCTACCGGCGTCTGCCATACCGACGCCTACACCCTGTCCGGCAAAGATCCGGAAGGCGTGTTCCCGGCGATCCTCGGCCATGAGGGCGGCGGCGTGGTGGAAGCGGTCGGTGAAGGCGTCACCAGCGTGGCGGTCGGCGACCACGTGATCCCGCTCTACACCCCGGAGTGCGGCGAGTGCAAATTCTGTAAATCCGGCAAGACCAACCTGTGCCAGGCGATCCGCGCCACTCAGGGTAAAGGGCTGATGCCGGACGGCACCACCCGCTTCTTCAAGGACGGCAAGCCGATCTTCCACTACATGGGCACCTCCACCTTCTCCGAATACACCGTGGTGCCGGAAATTTCACTGGCGAAAATCAACAAGGAAGCGCCGTTGGAGGAAGTGTGCCTGCTGGGCTGCGGCGTCACTACCGGCATGGGCGCGGTGATCAACACCGCCAAAGTGCAACCGGGCGACACCGTGGCGATCTTCGGCCTGGGCGGCATCGGCCTGTCGGCGATCATCGGCGCGCAGATGGCCGGTGCGGGCCGCATCATCGGCATCGACATCAACACCAGCAAGTTCGATCTGGCGCGCAAGCTGGGCGCTACCGATCTGATCAACCCGAAAGACTATGACAAACCGACTCAGGAGGTGATCGTCGAGCTGACCGACGGCGGTGTCGACTTCTCCTTCGAGTGCATCGGCAACGTCAACGTGATGCGTTCCGCGCTGGAATGCTGCCACAAGGGCTGGGGGGAATCGGTGATCATCGGCGTCGCGGGCGCCGGCGAAGAGATCTCGACCCGGCCGTTCCAGCTGGTCACCGGCCGCGTCTGGCGCGGCTCGGCATTCGGCGGCGTCAAGGGCCGTTCGCAGCTGCCTGGCATCGTCGAGCGTTATCTGGACGGCGAATTCGCGCTGAACGACTTTATCACCCACACCATGGGGCTGGAGCAGATCAACGAAGCGTTCGATTTGATGCACGAAGGCAAATCGATCCGTTCCGTCATCCACTTCGACAAATAAGCCAGGAGGCAGAGATGACGTTGTCATTGGAACTTCTCGAAGAGCACCGCATGTTCGGCGGCTGGCAACAGCGCTATCGCCACGCGGCGCAGAGCCTGAATTGCAACATGACATTCAGCATCTACCTGCCGCCGCCGCGCGATGACAACCCGCCGCCGATGCTGTACTGGCTGTCGGGGCTGACCTGCAACGACGAGAACTTCACGTTGAAAGCCGGCGCGCAGCGCATCGCCGCCGAGCTGGGCCTGGTGCTGGTGATGCCGGACACCAGCCCGCGCGGCGACGAAGTGCCGAACGACGAAGGCTACGATCTGGGCCAGGGCGCCGGGTTCTACCTGAACGCCACCCAGGCGCCGTGGGATCGTCACTTCCGCATGTACGACTACATCAGCGCCGAACTGCCGGCGCTGATCGAACAGCACTTCAGCGTCAGCGATCGTCAGTCAATCTTCGGCCACTCGATGGGCGGCCACGGCGCGCTGATGATGGCGTTTCGCAATCCGCAGCGCTTCCGCTCGGTATCGGCCTTCGCGCCGATCGTCAATCCGTGCCAGGTGCCGTGGGGCCGCAAAGCCTTCACCGCCTATCTGGGCAGCGACGAAAGCCAGTGGCTGCAGTACGACAGCTGCCATCTGCTGGCCAGCGGCGCGGAGAAAATGCCGGTCCTTATCGATCAGGGCGACGACGACCAGTTCCTGGCCGATCAGCTGCAGCCGGCGCGGCTAGCCGAACTGGCGCGCCAGCGCGACTGGCCGCTGACGCTGCGCATTCAGCCGGGGTACGATCACAGTTACTTCACCATCGCCACCTTCGTGGAAGATCACCTGCGCTTCCACGCCGAGCACCTGTTCCGCTGATAAAAAAATCCGGGCGGTTAAACCGCCCGGATTTCTTCAAATACCGTCAAGAAGAAAGTCGATGGCGGCTTTTATCCTGCTCCGATACTGGGAAACATCACAAAATTCGGCCCCCAAAGCCCGAACCGGGATGCTGGCCATTTCATATGTCATCACGGCGTACTCGTTGTCATCAATCAATCTGATCAACGGGATCAAGCGCTCCGGTCGCGTACTCCCCGGGTATTTTTCAACGGGTAACAAAGGGATCACAACTCGGCGATTTAATTGCCCAATGATATCGCTCGTCACATCAAGCAGCAGGGGGTAAACCGCGCTGTTCCCGCTATTCGCATACACCGTAAATTGCATCGCTAAAACGTCCTGTATTCGTCGCTAAAGCAACCATGCTCATCATTAAATCGGTTAAGCGCTTCAAGTGCCTCTCGGTTTTCTTCCTGCCATTTTCTCCTCTCATGCTGACGCAACTCAGCATCTAAAGCAGCAGTCAGCGTCGCGCTGAGATTAATCCCCGCCTCACGCGCACGGCTCAACAAACTGCGTTCCAGCGTCATGGTCACACTTTGCGTCGTTCGTTGTTTTACTGGCATCGGCACCTCTGTCACTCATCTTCGTGCAAACAACACGGCTTATTGAACGAATAATAGCACTGAGAGGTCATGTGAGCCCGTTCAAATGTGCGCCATACGTTAAAGCATCACCCCTTCAGCTTCGGATCGAGCGCGTCGCGCAATCCGTCGCCCAACAGGTTGAAGGCCAGCACGGTGATGAATATCGCCAGGCTGGGGAAGATCGCCACGTGCGGCGCGATCACCATATCGGCGCGCGCCTCGTTAAGCATCGCTCCCCACTCCGGCGTCGGCGGCTGGGCGCCCAGGCCCAAAAACGACAGGCTGGCGGCGGTGATGATCGAGGTGCCGATGCGCAGGGTGAAATAGACCACGATCGAAGACAGGGTGCCCGGCAGGATGTGCCGCAGGATGATGGTCCCGTCCGAGGCGCCGATGCTGCGCGCCGATTCGATATAGGTCAGGTGCTTCAGCACCAGCGTATTGCCGCGCACCAGGCGGGCGAAGGCCGGAATGCTGAAGATCGCCACCGCAACGATCACGTTGGCCATGCCGCTGCCCATGATCGCCACCACGCCGATCGCCAGCAGAATGCCGGGAAACGCAAACAGTACGTCGCAGACGCGCATGGTGAGGCGATCCCACCAGCCTTCATAGTAGCCGGCCAGCAGCCCCAGCAAGGTGCCGATCGCCCCGCCCGCCAGCACCGAGAACACCCCGGCCGCCAGCGAAATGCGCGTGCCCATCAGGATGCGGCTGAAGATATCGCGCCCGAGGGAATCCACCCCCAGCCAGTGCATCAGCGAAGGCCCTTCGTTCAGCCGGTCGTAATCGAAATAGTTTTCCGCATCGAACGGTGCCAGATAAGGCGCCAGCAGCGCCGCCGCGATCAGCAGCAGCACCAACAGACCGGCGACCAACGCCGCCCGCTGGCGGCGAAAACGCCGCCAAAACTCACCCCACGGCGTGCGTACCGCGTTGGGGTCAATAAGCGGCATCGCCCTCAGTGCGGCGTTGCGCCGCCAATGCTTAATCATGCCGCGTCCTCATTGGTAACGAATCGCCGGGTTGATCGCCGCGTACAGCATATCCACCAGCAGGTTGATCAGGATGAACTCCAGCGAGAACAGCAGCACCTCGGCCTGGATCACCGGGTAATCGCGCATCTCCACCGAGTCCACCAGCAAGCGCCCCAGCCCCGGCCAGTTGAACACCTTCTCCACCACGATCGAACCGCCGAGCAGGAAGCCGAACTGCAGCCCCATCATGGTCACCACCGGGATCATCGCATTGCGCAGGCCGTGTTTCATCACCACCACGCTTTCCCGCACGCCCTTGGCTCGGGCGGTGCGCATGTAGTCTTCCTGCAGCACCTCGACGAACGAAGCGCGGGTGAAGCGCGCCATCACCGCCGCCACCGCCGCCCCCAGGGTTACCGAAGGCAGAATGTAGTGCCGCCAGCTGTCGGCGCCCACCGTCGGCAGCCACCCCAGCTCGACCGAGAACACCTGCATCAGCAGCATGCCGAGCGCAAAGGCCGGGAACGAGATCCCCGATACCGCCAGCGTCATGCCGAGACGATCCGGCCAACGGTTACGCCACACCGCCGACACCACGCCGATCGCCAGACCGAACGCCACCGCCCACAGCATGCTGGTGACGGTCAGCCAGAAGGTCGGCAGAAAGCGCGAGGCGATCTCTTCGCTCACCGGGCGTTTGGACACCATCGAGATGCCGAAGTCGCCCCGCAGCGCGTTGACGAAAAAGTGCGCGAACTGCTGCGGCAGCGGCTTATCCAGCCCCAAATCCTTGCGCACCAGCTGCACCACCGCCTCGTCGGCCTCCGGCCCCGCTGCCAGCCGCGCCGGATCGCCCGGCAGCAGGTGGACGAACAGGAACACCAGCACCGCCACGATCAGCAGCGTCGGGATCAGGCCCAGCAGTCGTTTCAGAAAATAATTGAGCATCTCATTCCTTCCCCCGCCCGCCGCCGTCTGGCCGCAGGCGGGGATGGGCGCCTTATTTCAGATCGGCGTTATCAAAGTTGAACGAGGTATCCGGCATCACGTAGAAACCGCTCAGCTGTTTGCTGTTGGCCGACAACAGACGTTCGGTCGCCAGGAAGATCCAGGGCGCGTCGGCCCAGATACGATCCTGCGCGTCCTGATACAGTTTCTGCTTCTCGGCGCGATCGGTGGTCGCCAGCGCGTCGGTCAGATCCTTGTCCACCTGCGGATTGCTGTAGAACGCGGTGTTGAACTGCTTCGGCGGCGCCGCCTGGGTGGAGAACAGCGGCGACAGCGCCCAGTCCGCTTCCCCGGTCGAGGCCGACCAGCCGGTGTAGAACAGCCGCACGCCGGTGTCTTTCACCCCGACGCTCTCCACCTGCGCCGCGCGCTGCCCAGCATCCATCGCCGTCACCGTCACTTTCACCCCCACCTGCGCCAGCTGCTGTTGGGTGAACTGCAGCACTTTCTGCGCGGTGCTGTGGTTGTGGGAAGACCACAGCGTGGTGGTGAAGCCGTTCGGGTAGCCGGCCTCTTTCAGCAGCTCGCGCGCCTTGGCCGGATCGTACGGCCACGGCTTATAGCGGGCGGCGAAATCGATGGCCGGCGGCACCGGCCCTTCCGCCGGCACCGCGTAACCGGCGAACGCCACCTTGATCAGCGCGTCCTTGTTGATGGCGTAGTTCAGCGCCTGGCGCACCTTCGGGTTGTCGAACGGCTTTTGGGTGACGTTCATGCTGATGTAACGCTGCAGGATCGACGGCGCGGCCACCACGTCCAGCTTGGCGTTGCCTTCCAGCACCTTGGCCTGCTCGTAAGGGATCGGGAAGGCGAAGGTCGCCTCGCCAGTCTGCAGCATCGCCGCGCGGGTGTTGTTATCCACCACCGGGCGCCAGGTGATGCTGTCGAGCTTCGGCAGCCCCGGCTGCCAGTAGCCGTCGAACTTCTTCACCTTGACGAAATCGGTCTGGTTCCAGGTCACGAACTGATAAGGCCCGGTGCCGACCGGGTGGAAACCGATCTCCTTGCCGTATTGCTTCAGCGCCGCCGGCGAGATAATCGCCGCCGCCGGGTGCGCCAGATTGTTGACGAACGCCGAGAACGGCGCCTTCAGCACGATCTTCACCGTATTGGCGTCCACCGCTTCGGTTTTGTCGATCATCTTGAACAGGTTGTAGCGCTTGAGGTGGCTGTCCGGGTTGCTGGCGCGATCGAGGTTGACCTTCACCGCCTCGGCGTTGAACGCGGTGCCGTCGTGGAATTTAATGCCCTGGCGCAGTTTGACGGTGTAGGTCAGGCCGTCTTTGCTGACCTCATAGCTGTCCGCCAGCACGTTTACCAGCTTCATGTCCTTATCAAAGCCGAACAGCCCCTGATAGAAAGACTTGGCCACCGCCTGCGACAGCGTGTCGTTGGCGTCGTAAGGATCGAGGGTGGTGAAGTTGGAGGCCACGGCGATCACCGCGTCCTTCGCCGCCCAGACCGGGCCGGTTCCCGCCGCCAGCAGTACGGCGGCCAACAGCGCATTGCGTTTGAATGTGTGCTTCATGTCGCTTGTCTCTCCTGAGGTCTTTAAAAAGCACCGGCGATCGGGTGGCGGGCGACAAAGTGCCCGGCGCCAACCTGCACCAGCGGTGCGGTAACGGGTTCATCGCCCAGCGCGCGCACCGGGCTCGGGATCTCATCGGCCGGCAGCGGCTGCCGTTTGTGGGCGTGAGCGGGATCGGCCACCGGCACCGCCGCCATCAGCTTGCGGGTGTAGGGATGCTGCGGATTGTCGAACACCGCCTGCCGCGGGCCGATCTCGACGATCTGCCCGAGGTACATCACCGCCACCCGGTGGCTGATCCGCTCCACCACCGCCATGTCGTGTGAAATAAACAGAAAAGCGATGCCGAACTCGCGCTGCAGATCGAGCAGCAGATTGACGATCTGCGCCTGAATCGACACGTCCAGCGCCGAAACCGCCTCGTCGGCGATCACCACTTTCGGGTTCAACGCCAACGCGCGTGCGATGCAGATACGCTGGCGCTGGCCGCCGGAAAATTCGTGCGGGTAGCGGCGCGCGTGTTCCGGCAACAGGCCGACGCGTTCCAACAGCCAGGCTACCCGCCGTTCCGCCTCCCGGCCGCGCATCACGTTGTGCACCAGCAGCGGCTCCATGATGGAAAAACCGACCGTCAGGCGCGGATCGAGCGAGGCGTAAGGATCTTGAAAGATGAACTGAATATCGCGCCGCAGGTGCTGCAGCGCCGGCCCCTTCAACCGATCGATTCGCCGCCCGGCGAAGGTGATGGTGCCGCTCTGGCTGTCCACCAGTTTCAGCAAAGAACGCCCGGTGGTGGACTTGCCGCAGCCGGACTCGCCCACCAGCCCCAGCGTCTCGCCGGGGTAAAGATCGAAACTGACGTTTTCCACCGCGTGCACCCGGCGAGTGACCCGATTGAACAGCCCGCCGCGCAGATCAAAACGCGTGACCAGATGATCCACCCGCAGGATCGGCGCGGCGCCTGGCGGCACGGTATCCTGCGGCGCTTCATCCTCCTCGCCTCCCGGCAGCGGAAACTTCGCCGGCAGCGGCCGATCGGCCATCGCCCCCAGCTTCGGCACCGCCGCCAGCAGCGCCCGGGTATAGGCCTGCTGCGGCGTGGCGAACAGCTCGCGCACCCGATTTTGCTCCACCTGCTCACCGCGGCGCATCACCAGCACCCGGTCAGCAATCTCCGCCACCACCCCCATGTCGTGAGTGATGAAAATCACCCCCATCTGCATCTCCTGTTGCAGCACGCGGATCAGCTGCAGGATCTGCGCCTGAATGGTGACGTCGAGGGCGGTGGTGGGCTCATCGGCGATCAACAGCGCCGGCTTGCAGGAGAGCGCCATGGCGATCATCACCCGCTGGCGCATGCCGCCGGAAAGCTGGTGCGGGTAGCGCCCCAGCACCTCTTTAGCCTCCGGAATACGCACCAGATCGAGCATGCGCAGCGCCTCCTGGCGCGCGCTGCGGTGATCCATGCCCTGATGCAAACGCAGCGATTCGGCGATCTGCTCGCCGACCGGAAACACCGGGTTGAGCGAGGTCATCGGCTCCTGGAAGATCATCGCCATATCGGCGCCACGCACCGTGCGCAGCGTGCTCTGCGAGGCGCGCGCCAGATCGAGCAGCGCGCCGTCGCGCCGGCGCAGCGTCATGGCGCCGCCGACGATGCGCCCGCCGCCCTGCTCCACCAGCCGCATCAGCCCCAGTGAAGTCACCGATTTGCCGGAACCGGACTCACCGACGATCGCCAGCGTCTCGCCGCGATCGAGCTCGAACGACAGGTTGCGCACCGCTTCCACGGCGCCTTCCGATTGAGGAAAGCTGATGCTCAGATCGCGCACCGACAGCACACGCTGCGGCGGCAATGGCAGCCCGTCGCCGGCGGGCCGGAATGAAACGTCGGTCATACACCCTCCCGGTGAACGCTTAGCGATAAATCCCGACGGACGGCGCATCGCCGACATAGCCAAAACCGCGGTACATCCCCTCGCTGTTGAACGGCAGCGCGATATTGCCGTGGCGATCGACGGCGATCATGCCGCCGCTGCCGCCCAGCGCCGGCAGCTTCTCCATCACCACCCGATCGCTGGCCTCTTGCAGGCTGAGGCCGCCGTATTCGATCAGGGCGGAGACGTCATAGGCCGCCACGCCGCGCATGAAGATTTCGCCGGTGCCGGTGCTGGAGACCGCCACCGTGGCGTTATTGGCATAGCAACCGGCGCCGATGATCGGCGTGTCGCCTACCCGCCCGGCCTGCTTGTTGGTCATGCCGCCGGTGGAAGTGGCGGCGGCGAGGTTGCCCAGCGCATCCAGTGCCACCGCGCCGACGGTGCCGAATTTGCGATCGGGATCGAGCGGATCGCCGGCCTGCGCCGCGCCGTCGTGATCAAGCAAGACCCGCCCCTGCTCCGCCTGGGCGCGGTGCAACTGATCAAAGCGTTCCTGGGTAAAGAAGAAGTCGGGAGTAACCATTTCCAGGCCGTGGGCGGCGGCAAACTTCTCGGCGCCTTCGGCGGCAAACAGCACGTGCTCACTGTTTTCCAGCACCGCGCGCGCCGCCAGCACCGGGTTGCGGATATGGCTGACGCCGGCGACAGCGCCGGCGTCGCAGGTGCGGCCGTCCATCACGCAGGCGTCCAGTTCGTGGGTGCCCTGATGGGTAAACACCGAGCCTTTGCCGGCGTTGAACAGCGGGCATTCCTCCAGCAGCCGCACCGCTTCGGTCACCGCGTCCAGCGCGCTGCCGCCCTGCGCCAGTACCGCCTGCCCGGCGGCCACGATCTCGGACAGCGCCTGGATATACTGCCGTTCTTTTTCCGCACTCAACGCCGCCCGGGTAATTGCGCCCGCGCCGCCATGAATGGCAATCACTGGTTTGCTCATTTGCCTGACACCCTGTGTTAATCCCGCCGTTGCGCAGCGAATAAGCTGAGCGCGGTATCATTATTATTCAGTCTTTTTCGACTCTATTTAGTCCTACAGTGGAAGTACAGCATAACGTCCACGTCCCGCTTTTAGCGTAGCGCGCTTAGACCATTTCGCACCTTGAAATAGCTTATTGGAATAAAAACAGCAGGTTATAAAAAGCGGCAAACCGCTGACAGTGCGGCTGGGATTATTGGTAATTTCGCGAGAGGAAATAGCGGCATGGCGTAATGAAATAAACGTTCGCGCTGAGTCACGCTTATTGTGGCGCCCGGCCTGCTGTTTTTCCCCCGGCCGGGCGCAGATGATCCGACGATTAAAAACCCGAGCCGGGCTGCCGTAAAAAGGCCTCTTCTTCCGGCGTGCTGATGCGCCCCAATATTGCGTTGCGATGCGGGTAGCGGCCGAAACGATCGATGATCGCCTTATGCCGTAGCTCGAACTCCAGCTGGTCGCCGTTATTAAGCTCGGTATATAACACCAGCGCCTGCTGGTGGATCAGCGGCGATTCCGAATGCATGAACGGCAGATAAAGGAAGCCGCGCTGCTCACGGCTCAGCCGTTCGCACTCGCCGCTGCGGATCGCCTCCTGCGCCAGGACCAGCGCCATGCCGTCGCAGGCGAACGACTGCGGCGTGCCGCGAAACAGGTTGCGGCTGAACTGATCGAGCACGATCACCTCCGCCAGGCGCCCTTCGATGGTGTCGCGCCAGTGCGCCAGTTCCCCCGCCGCCGCCGCCCGCCAGATTTCGCCGAAGCGGCTATGCAGCAGACGATCGAAATCATCGTCCTTTTTGAACCACATCACCGGTTCGATCTCGTCGAACCAGAACTCGATAACCTGTTTATGCATCATGATCCTCCTGTGTTTTAGGCAGTTTATACCCGTTCGCGCTTCCGGCGCAGTGCGAAAGATGGCGGGCATAACCCGTTCTCCCCCCCGGCGTTCTCTGCCATAATAGCCGCACTTTGTCGCTATCATTGCGCACCCTGATTACGGAGTTCCCCTTATGGATCATTGCCATACTTCCGATCTCATCTCCCTGGAGCAAGCGCTGGAAAAAATGCTCGGGCAGATCGCACCGCTGCAACAAACCGAATCCGTCGCGCTGACCGCCGCCGCCGGCCGCATCACCGCCGCGCCGGTGGTCTCACCGCTCGACGTGCCGCCATTCGCCAACTCGGCGATGGACGGTTATGCGGTACGCCTCGCCGATCTGGCGGCCAATGCGCCATTGCCGATCGCCGGGAAAGCCTTCGCCGGCGCGCCGTTCGACGGCCAATGGCCGGCCAACAGCTGCGTGCGTATCATGACTGGCGCGCCGATCCCGGCCGGGGCGGAAGCGGTTGTTATGCAAGAGCAGGCCGAAGTGAGCGACCAGGGCGTGCGTTTTACCGCCCCGGTAGAAGCCGGCCAGAATATCCGTCTGGCGGGTGAAGACATTCGCCAAGGCGCCAGCGTGTTGCCGGCCGGCGTGAGGCTGGGCGCCGCGCAGCTGCCGCTGCTGGCTTCGCTCGGCGTCGCCGAAGTGCAGGTGATGCGTAAGCTGAAGGTCGCGGTGTTCTCCACCGGCGACGAACTGCAGCAGGTCGGCCAGCCGCTGCAGGCAGGCCAGATCTACGACACCAATCGTTTCGCAGTGCGCCTGATGCTGGAGCAGCTGGGCTGCGAAGTGCTCGATCTCGGCATTATCCGCGACGATCGCGATGCGCTGCGCGCCGCCTTCGAACAAGCGGATAGCCAGGCTGACGTGGTGATCAGCAGCGGCGGCGTCTCGGTCGGCGAAGCCGACTACACCAAACAGATGCTCGACGAACTGGGCCAGGTCAGCTTCTGGAAGCTGGCGATCAAACCCGGCAAACCGTTCGCCTTCGGCAAACTGGGCCACGCCTGGTTCTGCGGCCTGCCGGGCAACCCGGTTTCCGCCGCCCTGACCTTCTACCAGCTGGTGCAACCGCTGCTGGCGAAGCTGGCCGGCCACAGCGACTGGCGCCTGCCGCCGCGCCTGCGCGCGCGGGCGCTGACGCCGCTGAAGAAATCGCCGGGGCGCCTCGATTTTCAGCGCGGCGTGTTCAGCAGCAACGCCGCGGGCGAACTGGAGGTCAGCACCACCGGCCACCAGGGCTCGCACGTCTTCAGCTCCTACAGCCAGGGCAACTGTTTCATCGTGCTGGAGCGCGAACGCGGTTCGGTGGCGGCGGGTGAAACGGTGGAGATCGAGCCGTTCAACGCCCTGCTGAGGAGCTGAACATGTTGCCGGAATTGACCGACGCCGAAGCGCTGCGCTACAACCGCCAGATCGTCCTGAGCGGCTTTGACTTCGACGGCCAGGAGAAGCTGAAGGCCGCCCGCGTGCTGATCGCCGGGCTGGGCGGGCTGGGCTGCGCCGCCGCGCCTTATCTGGCGGCGGCCGGCGTCGGCCATCTGGTGCTGGTGGATTTCGACACCGTCTCGCTCTCCAATCTGCAGCGCCAGATCCTGCACCGCGACGATCGCATCGGCCAGAGCAAAGTCGCCTCCGCCAGACAGGAGCTGAGCGCCATCAATCCGCATATCCGCATCGATGCCATCGACGGTCGTCTGGAAGATGACGCGGTCGCGGCAGAGATCGCCGCCTGCGATCTGGTGCTGGACTGCACCGACAACGTGGCGGCGCGCGACGCCCTGAACCGCCTGTGCCACGCACAGCGCAAACCGCTGGTTTCCGGCGCGGCGATCCGCATGGAAGGCCAGCTCAGCGTGTTCACCTATCAGCCGGGCGAGCCCTGCTACCGCTGCCTGAGCCGGCTGTTCGGCGACAGCGCCCTCACCTGCGTCGAAGCGGGCGTGATGGCGCCGCTGGTCGGCACTATCGGCACCCTGCAGGCGATGGAAGCCATCAAGCTGCTAGCCGAGTATGGTCAGCCATTGCGCGGCAAGCTGTTGATGTTCGATGCGATGAGCCTGCAGTTCCGCGAGATGAAACTACCGAAGGATCCGCACTGCGAGGTGTGCGGCGGGGAATGACGGATAAAAAAAGGGCGGGATAATTCCCGCCCTGATGCGTTGCCGCGAGGGTTACACGATGCCCTGGCTGCGCAGATAGTCTTCGTAGTTGCCGGTAAAGTCGATCACCTTGTTCGGGGTGATTTCCAGAATGCGCGTCGCCAGCGAGCTGACGAACTCACGGTCGTGGGAGACGAAGATCAGCGTGCCTTCGTACATCTCCAGCGCCATGTTCAGCGATTCGATGGATTCCATATCCAGGTGGTTGGTCGGTTCGTCCATCACCAGAATATTCGGGCGTTGCATCATCAGCTTGCCGAACAGCATGCGGCCCTTCTCGCCACCGGACAGCACCTTCACTTTCTTCTTGATGTCGTCCTGGCTGAACAGCAGACGGCCCAGCACGCTGCGCACCGCCTGCTCGTCGTCTTTTTCCTGCTTCCACTGGCTCATCCAGTCGAACACGCTCAGGGTGTCGTCGAACTCGTATTCGTGATCCTGCGCGTAGTAACCGATACGGGCATTTTCTGACCACTTGACGGTGCCGCTGTCCGGCTGCGCGTCGCCCACCAGCGTTTTCAGCAGGGTGGTTTTACCGATGCCGTTGGCGCCCAGCACCGCGACCTTCTCGCCCACTTCCACCATCAGGTTCAGCTTGCTGAACAACGGGCCCTCATCGAAGCCCTTGGTGAGCGCTTCCACTTCCAGCGCGTTACGGAACAGCTTCTTATCCTGTTCGAAACGGATGAACGGGTTCTGGCGGCTGGAGGCTTTCACCTCTTCCAGCTGGATCTTGTCGATCTGGCGGGCACGTGAGGTGGCCTGCTTGGATTTGGAGGCGTTGGCGCTGAAGCGGCTGACGAACGATTGCAGCTCATTGATCTGCGCCTTCTTCTTGGCGTTGTCCGCCAGCAGACGCTCGCGCGCCTGGGTGGCGGCGGTCATGTATTCGTCGTAGTTACCCGGGTAAACGCGCAGTTCGCCGTAGTCCAGATCCGCCATGTGGGTGCAGACCATGTTCAGGAAGTGACGGTCGTGCGAGATGATGATCATGGTGCTGTTGCGCTCGTTGAGCACGTTTTCCAGCCAGCGAATGGTGTCGATGTCCAGGTTGTTGGTCGGTTCGTCGAGCAGCAGGATTTCCGGATCGGAGAACAGCGCCTGCGCCAGCAACACGCGCAGCTTCCAGCCCGGCGCGATTTCGCTCATCGGACCGTAGTGCTGCTCAACCGGAATACCCACGCCGAGCAACAGTTCGCCGGCGCGCGCTTCGGCGCTGTAGCCGTCCATTTCGCCGTAGGCCACTTCCAGATCGGCCACTTTATAGCCGTCTTCTTCGCTCATCTCCGCCAAGGCGTAGATGCGGTCGCGCTCTTCCTTCACCGCCCACAGTTCGGTGTGGCCCATGATCACGGTGTCCAGCACGCTGTACTGCTCGAAGGCGAACTGATCCTGACGCAGTTTACCCAGGCGTTCGTTCGGATCGAGGAACACGTTGCCGCCGCTCGGTGCCAGATCGCCGCCGAGGATTTTCATAAAGGTGGACTTGCCGCAGCCGTTGGCGCCGATCAGGCCGTAACGGTTGCCGCCGCCGAATTTGACAGAGATGTTTTCAAACAACGGCTTGCTGCCGAACTGCATGGTGATGTTGTTAGTGCTTAACACAGCGCTCGCTCTTTATACATAGGGAATGTGATTTGGCGCGCATTATGCCACAACGGGGTGCAGAGATCGCGGGAAGTTTCGGTGACTTTTTGAGCGCCTGCGGCATCCTATCCTTTTCGCAGGCGGCATAGTTGAATTAACGCGGCGGGAACTTCGCGGCAATCATCGCCGCCGTCGGCTGCACACCGCCCAGGCTCCATTGTTCGGGCGCATGTTCATCGATTCTGACCCAAACCGACTGCCTGAACGCCGGATCGCCTCGCCCTTCTATCTCCACCAACAGATCGGTAATGCGGGACAGCAATTCGCTTTTTTGCCGTTCATCCAGCATGCCTTTCACCGTTTGCACATTAACAAATGGCATTATACTCTCCTTGAATATAGATAAGTCTAAAAACAAGACTTAGACTAGCGAAGGAAAATGCCCATGTCAAAATCTCCCGATCTCCCTACCGTTTCTCTTGCCCTGTGCGGGCTGGCGCAGGCCGCGGACCTGCTTGGCGATCGCTGGACGTTGCTGATCCTGCGCGAATCATTCTACGGCGTTCGCCGTTTTGAAGAGCTGCGCGAGAATATCGGCGCTTCGCGCCAGGCGTTGAGCAACCGTCTGAATGCCATGGTAGAACAAGAACTGTTGGCCAAACGCGCTTACCGGGAGCCGGGCGAGCGTGAGCGACATGAATATGTCTTGACGGACAAGGGACGCAGCCTGGGGCCCATCCTGGTTGCGCTGATGGCATGGGGCCACCGGCATATTCTGCATGACACCCCCCACGTTCAACTGGTGGATAAACACAGCGGGCTGCCGGTGCAGCTGGCATTTATCGATGCGCAGGCCCGCGTGGTGCCTGAAGACGCGCTGCAAATGTCGGCCGTTGAGCTCCCCCCGGCCTGACTTACCCATTCTGGTCTACGCTTGATGCCAGACATGTTGATGACAAGGATGCTGAACCATGCCACACCTCTATAACACCGCGCTGCTGATCGGCGCTGCGCTGAGCGCCATCGCCGCCCTGCTGCATATTTGGGTGATCACCGCCGGGCCGCGCGGCTATCGGCTGTGCGGCGCCGGCGATCGCTTCATTAAGGCGGCGGAAGCGGGTAAAAAGTTCCCGGCCGTCGTCACC
Organism: Serratia sp. LSHTC3; assembly: GCF_057197125.1. Lineage (NCBI taxonomy): Bacteria > Pseudomonadati > Pseudomonadota > Gammaproteobacteria > Enterobacterales > Yersiniaceae > Serratia > Serratia sp. LSHTC3. The sequence continues at coordinate 273,741 of NZ_JBXUNP010000002.1, read as the reverse complement.
GCCGGCATCGCGCTGGTGTTGTTTATTTGGGCGCTGTATGCGCTGTCCGGCGCCGGGCTGATCGCGCCGCTGCCGCTGCTGCGACCCGCGCTGTTTATCATCACCTTTATCTACCTGCTGCGCGGCGTCGCCGGCCCTTTCGCCCTGCGCGACACCGGCCGCAGCCAACGCTTTATCATCGTCAGCTCGCTGATTTGCCTCGGCTTCGGGCTGGTGCATCTGCTGGGGATGACGCAGCGCTGGGGGGCGTTGGCGTAACGCCCTGTTGCTGCAAAACGGCGATAAACGCCTGTGCGGCGGCGCTGCGGTAAGCGCCTTGGCGCTGCAGCAACACCGCCTGCCGAGCCGGCATGGCGTTGTCCAGCGCCACTTTTTTCAACTGCCGGTTCTCGCGCGCAATGGCGGCCGGCAACAGCGTGGCGAGCTGCCCGCGCCGCACGATCTCGACGATAGCGCCCAACGCATTGGCCTCCACCGCCACCAGCGGCCGGAAACCGAGCTGCGTGCAGTAGCGATCGATAAACTGGCGCGTGGCGAAATCGCCGCTCAGCAAGGCCAGCGGCAGATGCCGCCATTCCGCCAGCGTCAGCGGCCGACGCCGCGCCGCCAGGGGATGATCGGCGCCGACCATCAGCTCCAGCGTCTCACTGAACAACGGCGTCGCTTCCACCTCCGCCGACTGCGCCATCTCAAAGGCAATCCCCAGATCCAGCCGATCCTGCGTCAGCAGCGCCTCGATTCGTTCTTGCGCCATCTCCTCAATGCTCAGCGTAATCCCCGGGTAGCGGCGATAGAACGCATCGATCGTCGGTCCCACCAGATAGGCGGTGAACGTCGGCGTCATCGCCAGCCGCAGATGGCCGCGCGCCAGCGTCGCCACGTCATGGATCGCCCGCGCGCCGGCGTCCAGATCCTGCAGCGCCAGGCGCGCATAGCGCATCCAGGCCTCACCTGCGTCGGTCAGCTGCACCCTTCTGCCGCTGCGATCGAACAGCGGCGCTCCCAGCGCATCCTCCAGCTGTTTGATCTGCTGCGACAAGGTCGGTTGCGAGACGTGCAGCGCTTCGGCGGCACGGGTGAAATTGCCCTGTTCGGCCACGGCCAGAAAATAACGGATATGTCGCAGCAGCATAGCGCCCCAACTATTAGTAATACCTATAGCCATCATTATAAATGGGTCTTAGACCCTATAGCCAGAAGCGTTCATCATGCCGTCATCGCTTACCCCCCAGGGAGAAAAACAATGAAAGAGGTGATTGAGGGCTTCCTGAAGTTCCAGCGCGAAGCCTTTGTTGAACGCACGGCGCTGTTTCAGCGGCTGGCGACCCGCCAAAATCCGCGTACGCTGTTTATCTCGTGTTCCGACAGCCGCCTGGTGCCCGAGCTGGTCACCCAGCGTGAGCCGGGCGATCTGTTCGTTATCCGCAATGCCGGTAACATCGTGCCTTCTTTCGGCCCCGAACCCGGCGGGGTGACCGCCTCGGTCGAGTACGCGGTCGCCGCGCTGGGCGTGGAAGATATCGTGATCTGCGGCCATTCCGACTGCGGCGCAATGACCGCCATCGCCACCTGTCAGTGTCTGGATCACCTGCCGACGGTCGCCGGCTGGCTGCGTTACGCCGATTCCGCCAAGGCGGTCAATCAGGCTTATCCGCATGTCTCCGACGAGGCCCGGGTCGCATCGATGGTGCGCGAGAACGTCATCGCCCAACTCAACAACATCAAAACGCACCCTTCCGTCGCCCTGGCGCTGGATCAGGGCCGCCTGACGCTGCACGGCTGGGTCTATGACATCGCCAGCGGCGCTATCGAGGCGCTGGACGGCGAAACCCGCCGCTTCGTGCCGCTCGCCACCCATCCCGAGGTGACCGCCACGCCGGCGATCGCCCGTTTTTAAGCCAACAAAAGGAGCCAACATGACACACTCTCTGCATAACGCCGCCCCGCGCGAAGCGCTCACCGACACCATCATGGCCGCCAAGATCCGCCATAACCTGACGTTCGAAGCGCTGGCCGAGGGCACCGGCCTCAGCCTGGCGTTTGTCACCGCCGCCCTGCTGGGGCAGCATGCGCTGCCGGAACCGGCAGCGCGCACCGTGGCGGCCAAGCTGGGGCTGGATGAAGAGGCGGTACAGCTGCTGCAAACCATCCCGCTGCGCGGCAGCATTCCCGGCGGCGTGCCGACCGACCCGACCATTTATCGTTTCTATGAAATGCTGCAGGTCTACGGCTCCACGCTGAAAGCGCTGGTGCACGAGCAGTTTGGCGACGGCATCATCAGCGCCATCAACTTCAAGCTGGATATCAAGAAGGTCGCCGATCCGGACGGCGGCGAACGCGCGGTGATCACCCTGGACGGCAAATACCTGCCGACCAAACCTTTCTGATTGGCCTTGCGCCGGCGGCCCGCGTCGCCGGCAAATTGACAGCCAACCGGCCATTGGCTACATTAACTGCGCTTAAACGCCGTCCTGGCGTTTTTCACTGCCCGAGGCCTGTATGTTGGAGATTGTAACCACCCGATAGTCGCTTCCTTGCCGCATGGCGAGGGACTCTGACGTATCCGACGCGCGTTTGCGCGGGGATGCGCGTATCTGGGGTTATTACAGGATCTCCCAACATGAACATTTCCAAAGCGGAACAACGCGTGCTGCACGTGTTGGCCAAAGGCGGCTATATCGCCTTCACCCGCAACGACGCCGGTCGCGTCACCCACGTCGAATGCTACACCCGCGAAGGGCTCGGCCTGGCCGACTGCTCGCTGGCCGTTTTCACCAAGCTCAAAACCAAACGCCTGATCCTCTCTCGCCAGGGGCGCCCTTATCGCGTCACCTTCGCCGGGCTCAAGGCCGTGCGGGCGCAGCTGGATAACCGTTAATCATCGATACCGGCCGGGCAGGCAGCCCGGTCGGCACAGCGTTATTGAATCAGGATACAACCATGAACATCACGTTACGCCACGAAACGCCGGCCGACGTCGGCACCATCGCCACCCTGACCGCCGCCGCATTCCTGCACGCCGAACACAGCAGCCACACCGAGCAGTTTATCGTCAATGCGCTGCGCGCGGCGGGAGCCCTCACCCTGTCGCTGGTCGCCGAACGCAATGGCACACCGATCGGGCACGCGTCCGTCTCGCCGGTCGCACTCAGCACCGGCGCCGTCGGTTGGTACGGGCTGGCGCCGGTATCGGTGCTGCCGGCCTGTCAGAACCAGGGGATCGGCAGCCGGCTTATTCGCCGGCTGCTGGCCGAGCTGCAGGAGCGTGGTGCCGCAGGCTGCGTGGTGCTGGGCGATCCGAGCTATTACGGCCGTTTCGGCTTCCAGGCGCAGAGCGCGCTGACCCTGCCGGGCGTGCCGCAAGACTACTTCCGCGCCGTCGCCTTCCAGGGCGCGCTGCCGTGCGCGGAGGTCACCTTCCACAACGCGTTTAACGCCGAAGCCTAACCCTGTTGCCGGCGCCGTCATGGCGCCGGTTTTCAGTCCCGCTCGCCATAACGCAAGATAGTCATCCCTTCCTCTTCCGCCGGGGGAACAAAATACTGCGCCAGGTGCTCAAACTCCGCCTCGCTCAGTGCAAACGGGTTGCAGGATGGGTTTGCATAACGTTCTCCGGTCGTTGCCGGAAGGGGATAAAAAAACCCGCCTGCCGGCGGGTTTTTATTGGCGACACACGCGCTACCCCACCCTCTGGAGAAGGGTGATAATAATTTGCGCGAATGGGCGGTAGGATTTTTTCATAGCTAATGAATATGACAACCGTACGCCGTTGTCAATTCGCCGTCATCAATCCATGCTCTCGCACAAACTCGGTGAATAAACTCACTTTCTGCTGCACATGCCGGCGCGTCGGGTAAACCGCGAAGACCTGATGCACGTCGGCAATCTGTTCAGGGAACAGCCGCACCAGCCTGCCGGCGGCGATCTCGGGATCCGCCACGAACGACGGCAGCGAACCGATGCCCAATCCCGCCACCAACATATCCCGCAGCATCAGGCTGTTGTTGGCGATCAACCGGGGCGTGAACGCCACGCTCAGGCTCTCCTCGCCGGCGGTGAACTGCCACTGCCCCGGCCTTTCCGCCAGGGAATAGGCCAGACAGCTGTGTCGCTGTAATTCATTCGGCGTTTGCGGCATGCCGTGCTGCGCCAAATAGCCGGGCGCGGCGCAAATTCGCTGGTGCACTTCACCCAGCGCCCGGGCGCTGAGGGAAGAGTCCGGCAGCCGTCGGCGAATGCGCAAGGAAATATCGAAACCAGCCGCCACTACGTCCAATACCCTGTCGTCCAGCGTCAGTTCCACCTGCAACTGCGGGTAACGTTGCATAAACAGCGGCAACAGCGGCGACAGCACCGTCAGGCCGAATGAGAGCGGCGCATTGACCCGCAGCGTGCCGGAGACCTGCTGCGCGCTGGCGGCAACCGTCTGTTCCAGCGCGTCGAACTCGCCGAGCAACCGACAGGCTTCCTGGTAATAGATCTGCCCGGCTTCGGTCAGGCTCATGCTGCGGGTGGTGCGCACGAGCAACAGCGTCCCCAACCGACTTTCCAACTGCTTAATCTGCTTGCTCAACGCCGCCGGCGTGATCGCCAGATCCTCCGCCGCCTTATAGAAACTGTTGCGCTCAACCACGCGGCGAAAGGCGCGCATCGTCAGTAGCACGTCCATATTATGTCCTGATAGTTAATTATAAATTCAATAAAACACAGATTATTAACCCCAACAACCTAAGTAGACTTTATCCAACCGCTTCCCTGAGTGGTAAGTGAATTTAATCTACTGATAATAATGGAGTTAATAATGAAAAAGACCCTGTTCGCCCTGATGCTCGGCCTGAGCGCCGCCACCGCCCCCGTCGCCGCGCTGGCGCAATCCCCCGCCGCCGATAGCCGCCAGGCGGGTTATGTGCAGCCGCTGACCGCCGACAACAGCCTGTTGCTGTTGGTCGATCTGCAGGACATGTTCGGCATGACCATTTCCTCTATCGATCAAACCAATCTGGTGAATAACGCCGCCGGCATCGCCAAGGCCGCCAAAGTGTTCAACGTGCCGACCATTCTGGCCTCGGCCAACGCCAAAAGCTTCGCCGGGCCGGTATTCCAGCAGGTGACGCAGGCGCGCCCGGACCTGCAGGTGTACGACCGCACCGCCATCAACGTCTGGCAGGATCGGCGCGTGGTGGATCTGATCAAACAATCCGGCCGCAAGAAAATCATCATCGGCGGGTTGTGGACCGCCAGCTGCGTGATGCTGCCGGCGCTGTCCGCCCTGGGCGAGGGTTATGAGGTTTATATCCTGTCGGACGTCACCGGCGACATTACGCCAGACAGCCAAAACAACGCCATGCAGCGTCTGGTTCAGGCGGGCGCCACGCCCATCAACTGGGTAGCGTTGATGCTGGAATGGCAGCAGGACTGGAGCCGTAAAGCCACGGCGGGGGGCGTATTGCAGATCGCTCGCGACCACGGCGCCGCCTGGGGGATGGGCGCCAGCTACGCCGGGGCGATGAAGGTGGGCAGCGAGGCGAAATAGCGGGTGAAAGCCCGCCGGCGGCGGGCTTTTTCTCAGGTACGGTGATAACAACGGCTATCCTGCGGCACCTGGTCGCGACTTTCCAGCCCGTAGTCCCGCACCACCTCCGCCACCCGCAGCCGATACTGCGCCAGCACTTCGCCACGGCCGCGCGCCTGCGCCGCCCGGTGCTGCTCGAGATTGCGCCACTGCTGCACCGCCGCCTCGTCGCGCCAGAAGGAGAGCGACAGCAGGCGCGCAGGATCGGCCAGGCTTTGAAACCGCTCGATGGAAATGAATCCATCGATCTGCGCCAGCAGCGGCTTCAGCTCCGCCGCCAACGTCAGGTAGGTATCGCGCAGCCCGTCGGCGGCCTGCAGTTCAAAAATCACGGCAATCATCCTCGTCTCCTCTCAACGGTAAAATTCCGGCATGCGCGCATTCAGTGAACGGCGCCACTGCACCGATTTCAACGCCCGCTCATCAATATCCAGCGGACACGGACGCACAGCACCAGACTGCGATAGCTACAGGCTAGCGATGGACGCGCCGTCATACTTCGTCTAACCTCGAAGTATGCATAACATCGAGATAGAAGATCGTTTAGCGGCGCTGAGCGCCGCCATCGCCGACCGCACCCGGGCGCGCATGCTGTGCCTGTTGATGGATGGGCGCGCCTACACCGCCACCGAGCTCAGCGCGGCGGTCGAGGTCGCCCCGTCTACCGCCAGCGCACATCTGGCGAAGCTGCTGGAGCAGCGGCTGATTGCCTGCGTCAAACAGGGGCGCTATCGCTATTTTCGGCTGGCCGGGCAACCGGTGGCCGCAGCGCTGGAGGGTCTGATGGCGCTGGCGGGCGTGCCGCGCCCGTCGGTGAAAAGCAGCACGCCCACCTCGCTGCAATATGCTCGCACCTGTTACGACCATATGGCGGGCGAGGTGGCGGTGAAGCTGCACGATCGGCTGCATGCGCTGAACTGGCTGACCGGCGAGGAAGACTACCGGTTAAGCGACATCGGTCAGGCCGCGCTGGCGCGGCTGGGCGTCGATTGCTCCCCCGCTCCCACCCGCCGCCGCTTCGCCTGCGGCTGCCTGGACTGGAGCGAACGCCGCTCTCACCTCGGTGGCGCGCTGGGCGCCGCGCTGTTAGCCGCCTTTATCCAACGCGGCTGGATCGTCCGCCGGCTCGACAGCCGCGAACTGCAGCTGCCCCCCGCCGGTAAAAAAGCGCTGGCCGCACATTTTGACCTCACGGTGTAACCCGGCGGCGGGGTAGTTTTACTGCAATACTCAAGGGGTACGCTTAAGCAACCCCGCCAACCCGAGGAGTTTCCATGCTCGATTCCACCCAATTCCCGATCGTCAAACGCTGGCCGGCTCAGCACCCGGAACGGCTGCAGCTCTACTCTCTGCCGACGCCGAACGGCGTCAAAGTGTCCATCATGCTGGAAGAGATCGGCCTGCCTTATGAAGCGCACCTGATCGACATCGGCAACAACGAGACCTGGACGCCGGAATTCCTGGCGCTGAACCCGAACGGCAAGATCCCGGCGATCATCGATCCCGACGGCCCCGGCGGCCGGCCGCTGCCGCTGTTCGAATCCGGCGCCATTCTGCTCTACCTGGCGGAAAAGAGCGGCCGTTTCCTGCCGCAGGATCCGGCGCAGCGTTACGAAACCATTCAGTGGGTGTTCTTCCAGATGGCCGCCGTCGGCCCAATGTTCGGCCAGCTCGGTTTCTTCCACAAGTTTGCCGGGCGCGAATATGAAGACAAGCGGCCGCTGGAGCGTTACAAAAACGAATCGAAACGCCTGCTCGGCGTATTGGAAACGCGCCTTGAAGGCCGCGACTGGATCATGGGTGCGGACTACACCATCGCCGATATTTCGCTGCTGGGCTGGGTGCGTAACCTGATCGGCTTCTATGAGGCGCGCGAACTGGTGGCGTTCGACAGTTTCCCGCGCGTCGCGCAGTGGCTGGAGCGCGGTCTGGCGCGGCCGGCGGTGCAGCGCGGGCTGGCTATTCCGGCGCGCGCGGCCTGATTGTCAAACGGGGTGGCCGCCGGGCCATCCCGTCTTTCATTGTCATAAAATTGTCATCCCTCTGCTCTACTCTCCTTTCGTAACAATTTGATTGTTATTTACATTGTTGTATTACGACAAGGAGCTTACCCCATGCAACCTGCTGTATCCCTGATCGCCGGCGCCGTGCTGTCCGCCCTGCTCTGTTCCTCCGCCATCGCGGCGGAAACCTCGGCCAATGCCGATGGCCTGACCGAACGCGCCGCGCGCGGCAACCTCGCCGAACCGGGCGGCGCCCGTCGTCTGGCCGGCGATCAGACCGCCGCGCTGAAGGCGTCGCTGTCGGACAAAACGGCGAAAAACGTGATTCTGCTGATCGGCGACGGCATGGGGGATTCCGAGATCACCGCCGCGCGCAACTACGCTGAAGGCGCAGGCGGTTACTTCAAGGGCATCGACGCCCTGCCGCTGACCGGGCAATACACCCACTACTCGCTGGACAAGAAAACCCACAAGCCGGATTACGTGACCGATTCCGCCGCCTCCGCCACCGCCTGGACCACCGGGGTGAAAACCTATAACGGCGCGCTCGGCGTGGACGTGAACGGCAAAGATCAGCCGACGCTGCTGGAGATCGCCAAGGCGGCCGGCAAGGCCACCGGCAACGTCTCCACTGCCGAGTTGCAAGACGCTACGCCGGCGGCGCTGGTGTCGCACGTCACCTCGCGCAAATGCTACGGCCCGGAGGAAACCAGCGAGAAATGCGCCGCTAACGCGCTGGAAAACGGCGGCCGCGGCTCCATCACCGAGCAGTTGCTGAAAACCCGCGCCGACGTCACGCTGGGCGGCGGCGCGAAGTCCTTCAACCAGCTGGCGAAAAGCGGCGAATGGCAAGGAAAATCGCTGAAAGATCAGGCGGCGGCGCAGGGTTACCAGTGGGTGAGCAACGCGGATGAGCTGCAGGCCGTTACGCTGGCCAACCAGCAAAAACCGCTGCTGGGTCTGTTCGCCGACGGCAACATGCCGGTGCGCTGGCTGGGGCCGAAAGCCAGCTATCACGGCAACCTCGACAAGCCGGCGGTAACCTGCGAAAACAACCCGGCGCGCACCGCGGCCACGCCAACGCTGGCGGCGATGACCGAAAAAGCGATCGCACTGTTGAAAGATAACCCGAACGGCTTCTTCCTGCAGGTAGAGGGCGCGTCGATCGATAAGCAGGATCACGCCGCTAACCCGTGCGGGCAGATTGGTGAAACCGTCGATCTGGACGAAGCGGTGCAAAAAGCGCTGGCCTTCGCCCGCGCCGACGGCAACACGCTGGTGATCGTCACCGCCGACCATGCACACTCCAGCCAGATCGTCGCCGCCGACGCCAAAGCGCCGGGCCTGACCCAGATGCTGACCACCAAAGACGGCGCGCCGATGACCCTCAGCTACGGCAACTCGGAAGAAGAGTCGCAGGGGCACACCGGCACCCAATTGCGCGTCGCGGCCTACGGCCCGCACGCCGCCAACGTGGTGGGATTGACCGATCAGACCGATCTGTTCTTCACCATGCGCGATGCGATGGGCATCAAGTAACCGCCTTCTGCACGATGGCCGCCCGTAACGGCGGCCATTTATTATTGGTTACCGATAGGTATTTGCAATTTAACCGCAATTATTGTGTGATAACGAAATAACGTTTAATTGCGCGACAATTAACCCCCGAAAATAACGCGGTTATACGACCTTTCTTCCCTCTTTGTTTATTACTACGACAGCAACCGGCCTATTTTTGCTTATATTCATTTTTTTTAGTTACAAAAGTAGTTTTTAACATTCTCGCAAACAATAATACCCCGCCAGTAACGTGAACCGATCAATTTGCACCCGGACGGCCTGCAATAGTTCACTTTTCGTTAAAAACCCTATTAACAAAAAGGCATTATTGCTGCCTATCGGCTCACGCCGGGCGGTCGGCTTCATTATTTCCAGGGTAACTCCCGCTAAATTCTTTCACCTGCAATGAGTAGAATTTACACACAAGAGATTTAATTCAATGAGAAAATTACTCGTCCTGATTTTCAGTCTCAGCCTGTTTGGCGTTACGCAACAGGCGGCGGCTGAAGAGAAGAATAAAACCGTCGACGTGGTGTTGATCGGCGGCGGCATCATGAGCGCCACCTTGGGTACCTATCTGCATGAGCTGGAGCCGACCTGGACCATCGACATGTACGAGCGCATGAACGGCGTGGCGGAAGAGAGCTCCAACGGCTGGAACAACGCCGGTACCGGCCACTCCGCCTTCAGCGAAATGAACTACACGCCGGAAAAAGCCGATGGCACCATCGACATCAGCAAGGCGGTGAAGGTCAACGAGTCTTTCGAAATCTCCCGTCAGTTCTGGTCTTATCAGGTGAAAAACAATGTCCTGAAAGATCCGAAATCTTTCATTAACAGCGTGCCGCACATGAGCTTCGTGTGGGGCGACGACAACGTCAACTTCCTGCGTAAACGCTACGCGGCGCTGCAGCACAGCACCCTGTTCCGCGGCATGGAATACTCCGAAGACCCTGCGCAAATCAAACAGTGGGCGCCACTGGTGATGAACGGCCGCGATCCGGCGCAGAAAATCGCCGCGACCCGCATGCCGCTGGGCACCGACGTTAACTTCGGCGTGATCACCCACCAGCTGGTTGACGCACTGAGCGCCAGCGACAAGTTCAAGCTGAACCTGAGCCACGAAGTGCGCGACATCAAGCGCAACGCCGACCAGACCTGGAGCGTAACCGTTGCCGATCTGAACCGCGACGGTAAAGAAACCACCGTTAACGCCAAGTTCGTGTTCATCGGCGCAGGCGGCGCGTCCCTGACCCTGCTGCAGAAATCCGGCATCCCTGAGGCCGACGGTTACGGCGGCTTCCCGGTCGGCGGCCAGTTCTTGGTCACGACCAACCCGGAGATCGCCAACCAGCACCTGGCCAAAGTGTATGGCCTGGCCAGCGTAGGTTCGCCGCCGATGTCCGTGCCTCACCTGGATACCCGCATGCTGGACGGCAAGCGCGTGCTGCTGTTCGGGCCGTTCGCCACCTTCTCCAGCAAGTTCCTGAAGAACGGTTCGCTGTTTGATCTGCTGCACTCGCTGAGCACCTCGAACCTGATGCCGATGACCCACGTCGGTCTGGATAACTTCGATCTGGTGAAATACCTGGTCGGCCAGCTGATGATGAACGACGACGATCGCTTCGCCGCATTGAAAGAGTACTTCCCGGACGCCAAGCAGGAAGACTGGAAGCTGTGGACCGCAGGCCAGCGCGTACAGATCATCAAGAAAGACGCGGATAAAGGCGGCGTGCTGCAGTTCGGCACCGAAGTCGTCAGCTCTGAAGACGGCAGCATCGCCGCTCTGCTGGGCGCTTCGCCGGGCGCTTCCACCGCTGCGCCAATCATGCTGCACCTGATGGAAACCGTGTTCAAAGACAAAGTGGCGACGCCGGAATGGCAGAGCAAGCTGAAAGAGATCATCCCGTCCTACGGCCACAAGCTGAACGGCGATATCGAGATGACCAACAAGATCCGCGGTTACACCAGCAGCGTGCTGGGTCTGAACTACATTGAAGTGAAACCGGAAACTAACTGATTTTCCGTCACTTCCTACTGAAAAGGCCGCTTTATGCGGCCTTTCTTTTATTCCCCTGCCGTTCAAAGAGCATTTTTGGCCACCTTTTTATCCCCGGCTTACCCTTGCGTAACGGCGTAGTCACGCCTATTATCAAAGCATATTCTTGGATAATTAAGCTAAGTCACTGTGACCTGAATGTCGTTTTTGCGGGAGAACTAAAACCATGGATCGCGTCAATATCATTCACGATTTACTAGACTGGATTGAAACTCATCTGGATCAGCCGCTGCTGCTGGACAACGTCGCCGCCAAGTCGGGCTACTCCAAATGGCACCTGCAGCGCATGTTCCGCAGCACCACCGGCCACGCGCTCGGCAGCTATATCCGCGAGCGGCGTCTTTCGCAGGCGGCGCAGGCGCTGCGCTCCACTCCACGACCGATCCTGGATATCGCCCTGCAATACCATTTCGACTCTCAGCCTTCGTTCTCGCGTGCCTTCAAGAAACAGTTCGGCAAAACCCCGGCGGTCTATCGCCGCACCACCCGCTGGGACGTCGCAGAATGGCCGGCGCAGCCGATAGAAATGCAGGCCGAACCGCGCCACGATGCCCCCACGCTGCCCCGCTGGTACGCCGGCAAGCCGCCGGAAGGCGTTTGCACCAGCTGGATGGGGCTGCGTTAATCAGCGCGGTATAAGGCACAAAAAAGGGTTCAGTTCGCGAGAACTGAACCCTTTCTCTATTGACGAGACACCGAATTATTTGAAGGTGACGTCAATATTCGCCGATGCGCTGAACGGCCCTACCTTCGGGTTGGTGCTCAACCATTTCAGGCTGGCCATAAAGTTCTTTTCAACGATGGTGCCGTTGACCAGGCCCAGATCGACCGGGCTGTTCATCATGATCGGCGTATTTGGCGTCGCCGCCTGCGAGATCAAAATACCGAAGCCGCTGTCGCTGGTCGGCAGGATCACGCTGTTATCCTGCAATGGGTAGGTGGTGCTGAAGCTGGCCTGCAGCGTTTCCCCTTTGCAGTCTTGACCGGTCGTTGGATCGGACATATTGGCGGCGACCGAGAACGGCACCTGCTTCTCGATTTTACCCACCACCGCATTCTGACGCGGAATGGTGCCAAAGTTCACCGTCGAACCGTTGTTGGCCACTACGGTGATTTTCGGGTTGCAGGAGATAAACTGAATATTACCCAGCCCGGAGATGTAGGCGTTAAAGTTGCTGTTCGGACGGCTGTTCAAGCCGCCGACGCCATCAACCTGAAACACCGAATAGGCATTATTGTCTGTGATTTTTCCGCCCGCCGGCGGTGCCTTGCCGGTCGCTTTAATGTAGATAGAGTATGTTACGGTGACGCTTTGGCTCGTCGCCGGCCTGCTACAACGTGGCGGGTTGCTACATACTGTACCCGGACCAACATTCTCACGCTGATTCTTTACCGGCTTGACGTCAATCCCTTTAAATGTCACACCCACTTCGATTGAATTGTGGATGTTTTGCATTTTATTCTGCGGATCCCAATACAAAAATGCGTCTTCGCCTTTCGGCATATTGTCTGTATCAGAGCACTGGAACGTAGAGGTAAAGGGCTGCGAACGCCACAGCAATGCCCCCGGAGCAGTATTAGCCGTCGACACCTTGATGGCCTTATCCAGCACGATATCCTGGCGAATGCTGCCGTTCTGCTTACACGACAACGCATAGCTGCTCTGCGAAAACCCGCCCAGCGTGACCAGCAGCCCAGCCGCCAATCCGAGATTCTTATGCTTTAACAAAGAAGACATATCCTTTCCTTTTACGGTTTTCCGCAGGTCAGCGAAAGTTCCTGATAACCGATCAACTGTTCGGTCGCCGCTTTCAATTCCGGCACCACCAGTGAGCAGCTTTCGCCCGCGTCGTTGCCCCATTTCACCAGCAGACGATCCCCTGCGGAGGCACCTGAGATATAAATATCGCCGTTGGTACCGACAGTACCGTTGTTCTTACCATCCGCACTGAAGACGTTGGCACCAATCGGCGGTACGCTGCCGTCGGTCATCTTGCTGTGTACCAACAGGCTTTGGCCCGTGTGCGTTTCAAACTTCACGCGGGTGATTGCGCCGTAAGTCGGCACCACGTCTCTTGCCGCCATCGGGATATCCAGGCCGTTGCCGATATCTTCGGTGCGCAGCGCCACGCGGTTATGGCGGTATGGCGACGCAGAGGTCATCACCGCGTAACCGAAGCGGTCGATGGCGACGCCGGGTTGGTTTTCGATACGAACGCCCTTGGCGTCTTTGGCTTCCACCAGCACAAACGTATTCTGCAGCGGCTGGGTCAACGTCACGCCGCCGGAGTGTGCGACGATACCACCCGCCACGCCCAACGAAGACTGCTGATAATCTTTGCTGTAGCTATAACCGGCATTGATGGTCCCCATGCTGCCCTGATAACCGACGTTGGCCGAGCTGGTTTGGCCCGAATAACGATCATGACCGCTTTGCACCGCATAGTTCAAGCGGTTGTCATCCAGCGCGGTGCCACTCAGGCCGGCGCTGTAGGTGTTGCCGCTCTGCTTGCTGTGGCCAGCGTTGAAGCTGGCGGTCATGTCCGACGAATCCTTGCTGAAGAAGCTGAACGGAATCGATACGGTCAGGTTGACGCTGCGGTCTTTATAGCCGTAGTTGCTGCGGCTGTCCTGATAAAAGACGCCATAGCTGATATTTTTATAGCTGCTGTTAAAACCGGTTTGTACGGTACGGTCTTCACCGGATCCGCCCCAGTAAGACTGGTTGCTGAGGTTGGCGTACAGCGTCGAATTACCGGCGATGCGCTGGTTGACAGACAGCTCAACGCGCTGGCGTTTGTTGTTGAAACGGCTGGTGTAATAGCTGCGACGGCGAGATTCCGCCCAGTCCGGCACGCCCAGGTTGCGATCGTTTTGATCGTAGTAATCGTTACGGTAATAACCGTTCTCATAGCGTTCGCGCTCGGCAACCGCATCGGAGAAATCATAATAGCCGGAGGTCGAGTAACGGTAACCGGCAATGCGGAATTCCGTCCCCCAATCGTTGAGCGACTTGGAATACAGGAAACGGAAACTCTCCCCCTGCTTGTCATCGCCGTTCACCAGGTTGGTGTCGGAATAGGACATATCAAAAGAGACAGCCCCCCAGTTCCCCAGGTTTTTACCGAGGCCTACGACCGCTGAACGGTAGTTTTCCGCCACCAGCACGCCACCGTAAGGCGTGATGTCATACGCCATACCGTGCGACAAGGTGCCTTGGACAAACTTGGGCTGATAGCGGCTGGTGCCGTCGTGGTATTTACCGGCGGTCAGCTGATAGTTCCAAATCCCTTCGCGCAGCATGTTCGGCACCGAGGAGAACGGCACGACGAAAGAGGTTCTCGAACCGTTGGCTTCGATAACCGTCACGTCCAGGTTACCACTCAGGGTGCTTGGGAAAATGTCCGTCAGTGCAAACGGCCCTGGCGGCACGTTGGTGCTGTAAATGGTATAGCCGTTCTGACGCACTTCAACGCGCGCGTTGGTCGTCGCCACACCGCGCACCACCGGCGCATAGCCGCGCTGGCTTTCCGGCAGCATGTCGTCGGCGCTGGACATCTGCACACCGCGGAACTGAATGCTGTCGAAAACATTGTTATTGGTGTTGGTCTGGCCGATCACCAGACGGCTGCGCAGAGAAACGATGTCCGTTTCCGCCCAGCTGGAAATGTTCTTCCAATGCGTACCGGCGCCCGACTGTTGGTTCAACGTCGAGTTGTTGCGCAGGCGCCAATCGCCAATATTGAGGCCATTGTTAAGGCTCAGGAAGTAATAGTCGGAAGTCTTGTCGTTCTGATTGTTGCCGTAGCGGTTATGAGTGCCGCTAAAGTTATAGTTAACAAAGCCGGCATTGATGCCGCGATCGTAAACTTTCGGCGAAATGGCACCTTGCGGGCGTGGGATCAGAAACACCTGCGGCACTTCCAGATCCATACGCTGTACGGCGGCGTCATAGCTCAGCTTGGCGCCGGAGATCTGTTGTGGCAATGCGTAGCATTGCGCGGCACCGGCGGTGGTCAGATCGCCGGGCAGCTTTACGCCGTAATCCTGATAGTCCGCGGCCGTCAGGCACGGCGCTACCGGAGAGTCTTTGGATTCTTTCTTGAACTCGATTTCGCGGTGATCGATACGCTGCCCGTTGAGATAGATATCAAACGGATATTTACCCGGCAGAATGTCATCCCCGCTGGCCAACGACGCCACCTGGGCGATATTGTCATCGCCATGGATGAAGGAGGTGTTGAACTGCTCCTCCGCCATGGCCATATGTGAGAATGAAAAAGGCACAGCAGAAAAATAAATTACACCATTAATCAGCTTCACCAAACGTTTTGGCGCGAGGGTTGTTATTCTTTTGTGTGCCATTTCTTTCATTCCTTGAAGTGCTTCAAATCAATTCAGTGCGACGTTTTTAATCTCGGTGTGACCGCCATAGTCGTTGATATAGGTAAACGACATATTGTTGGCTGATTGCGCCCCCTGAGGCAGGGAAATACGCAGGCTGTCGTGTGGCTTGACCATGTCGGCGTTCACTTTCCAGCTCTTGCCGCCGCTCTTCAGGTTCAACACGCCCAGCGTGACAAACAGCGGGCCATCGTTAGTCACGACTAAATTGCCGCCCTGGCGCTTCCACTTCAGCGCTTCCGCCTGCTGTTGCAGGTTGGTTTTCAACGAATCCGGGCGATAGAACAGTTTGATACGAGTACGGATCGCCACCTGCAGCACGTTATCTTGCTTAGGCGTTGGCGGAATTTCCTGTACGTTGACCCAGAGCAGAGATTCTCTGTCCTGCGGCAAACCGCTGCCGGAATAGATAAAACGCAAAATGGCGTCTTTCTTGGCAGCCAGCTTCAAAATGGGTGGCGTCACCACGATCGGCAAATTCTTAGGCATCTGGCTTGCATCGCCAGTATCCAGCCAGGTTTGCACCATGTAGGTATCGTCGCTGTCATTGCTGATTGAGAGCGATGCGGATTTACTTGCGCTGTTATAGATGACACGCGTCGCATCAACCTGAATGCCGGCAAAGGCATTAACAGAGAATGCGAATAAAATACCAGTCAGAATTTTTTTCATCGGAATGTCTCAACTCTCAAAATTTAGCCATCCTTGGCCAATAACTCTATCTATCCTGCCAGCGAATTATTTGTATTCGATGGTGAAGGTAGCGTTAGAGTTTGCCTGACCGGCAGTTACCAGATCCTGGAAGGATTTGTAACGAGCGCGCAGGTTGAAAGTCGCAGCACCTGGGTTATCGCCATCAGCAGCAACAGTTACGGTAGCTGGGGTAGCCACTTCCTGAGAGATTGGCAGAGTAGAACCGTTGTTATCCAGAATTTCAACGCCAACGCCAGTCGCGCCGCCAGTTACAGCCAACAGCTCTGGGTGGCCAGCTGGGGTGTTACCGTCGAAACGCAGGGTGTAGTTACCCGCTTCACATTTCTCCAGGCTGATATCGAAAGCTTTAGCACCGCTGGTAGAACCGGCAGTTGGGAAAGCGGTGGTAGGATATTTACCCAGGTAAACTTCTTTATTCTGGTCTTTATCAACAACTTTACAGGTGGACTGTACAATTTCACCGGTGAATTTAACGTTGCCGTTTGCTGCCATTGCGTTGGAAGCAGTTGCAGACAATACCAGGGCAGCCAAAGGCAATAATACTTTTTTCATTTCCAGCTCCATAGAACAATAAAATAATCGATTCAGTGGCGGGCTTATATATATATTGCCGCCACTGAGCATACACTCAGCGATAGCACTCCCTTGCTGAAAAGGAGCGTTGCCTCGATGAACTCATTGCCGGACGAAATATAGACTAAGCATATTCTTAATGTTAAATCGTTTAAAACATTCATAAGCCCCCTCTTGATAGGAATAAACTATCGGCGGATACCTATCGATCGATGTTGACGATTCATATGAATAGGAATAATCTGTGTTTGGGAAAGCTGCAGAGTTCAAGATTTTGCGTTAAGGCCTGAAAATCAGAATATTATCCCGAATATTTACATTTAGTAACAGATTGCGACGTTTGGACTTTGGCACGAATTACGCGTTTAATGGTCTGTCGACACGTTTCGGCCATCCTGACGCTTTAAATAAGAAATTTACCAATAAACCTGGAGTAACTTTCTTTTTAATCATTTAAAATCAACAAGTTAAATATCAATCCAAGGATTGGGAAATGAGCGGTTCTTTCAGAGAGAAAAATAACGGCATTAATTATGTTTTTCAGCCAATGTTCGCGAAGTCGGGACAATTGCTGGCCGTTGAATGTCTGTCTCGCTTTACGTTTAATAGCGAATATGCCCATTTTTCTCCTGAACAGTTCTTTCGTCACGCCGACAGCGCCACCCGGATTGAGATTTTGATGGATCAGATCAATCTGATCGATAAATACAAACACTGGTTTCATGAAAACCAAGTGATAGCCACTTTGAATGTTGACGATTATTCCCTGCAATCGCTGGCGAATAGTCACTTTGCCGAGAGAATTAATGCCCTGCGCTGTATTCATTTTGAGATCAGCGAGAATTCAACCCGGCTGGTGAAAGATCGCGTGCACGGCGATCCGTCATTGAATAGTTATTCATTTTGGCTCGATGATTTTGGTTCTGGCTATGCGGGTTTTTCCGCGTTGTACAACAGCCAGTTCCGCTTCGTTAAGCTCGATCGTTTTCTGCTCTGGGACTTTATGAAAAAGTCCGGCGGCGAGGGCTTGATGCGCGCGTTACTGCGCTTCTTTTACCTTAATCATTACAAGGTAATTATCGAAGGAGTTGAAACTCCCGAACACAAGAAATGGCTGGATGAAATGCCATATTACGCACTGCAGGGAAAGCTGTGGAAGGAATCCAGCATCAAGGATTTGAACTCGCTTCTTACAGCTGAATACTTTTAACTCGGTATTGGTGTTTGCCCTATGTCTAAAAACAACGTTCTTGTGATTAGTGAGTGTAAGTACAGCTATGTTGGCCTGTCGGTGCTGCTGAAGAAACATTACGGCGCGTACGATATCCGCCTGTTTTCCGATTTCATGCACGGCGGCGCCAAAGCGGAAAAGATCACCAAGCACGATATCGCGCTGATTTTCACCTCGCAAAACCTGGAACAGAGCGTCAACGTGATCGAAAGCCTGGTGTCCCTGCACCAGCAGTACAACAGCAAGACGCGCCTGCTGGTGTTCTATGACGACGAGCGCGTAGTGAAACTGCTGTCGATCCTGGGGATTTCCGTTGAATTGGTCTCTACCCGCATTCCGCTTTATTCGCTGCAGGAAAAAATCCAGCGGCTGCTGGAAAGCAAAGAACCGGGCGGTATCCGGGTGCAGAAAACCCGCGAGCTCAGCCCGGCGGAAAGCGACGTGATCTTCAATCTGCTGCGCGGCGACAGCCTGCTGCATATCGCGGAAAAACGCGGCACGCACCCGAAAACCATCTTCTCGCAAAAATACAGCGCGATGAAAAAGCTGCGGCTGCGCAGCATGAGCACCATCTTCGTCGCCGGCAAATAAACATCTTGGCTTGTTGCGCGGCACGCCGCGCGGCAACCCCTCCCTTCCGCCAGGTTAAATTAATGTAACAACCGGCGACAAAGCAGCAACAGACACACAACATCCTCTCCTGTTGGTTACGATTTGCACACGGATTATCCGTGAGTCATGTCGTGTGGATTAAAATAAACATCAGGAGATGTTATGAAGTCGTCCTTATTCAGCCGCTATACCTGCTTTGTGCTGAGCATCTTGCTCACCCTGGTTTTCTTGATCATGATGCACAACCATCCCTGGTTCTGGCTGCCGGCCCTGGCCTGCGGTTGCCTGATGGTGCTGGGTATCTACGATCTCACGCAGCAGCGCCACGCCATCTGCCGCAACTACCCGATCATCGGCCGCCTGCGCTTCTTCTTCGAGTTCATCCGTCCGGAACTGCGCCAGTATTTCCTCGAGCAGGATAATGAAGAGATCCCGTTTTCGCGCACCCAGCGCACGCTGGTGTATCGCCGGGCGAAAAACGAGATGGGTGACAAACCGTTCGGCACCCTGCTGGACGTGTATCAAACCGGCTATGAGTGCATCGGCCACTCCATGCGGCCGGTGGAAGCCGCCGACCCAACCAGTTTCCGCATCACCATCGGCGGCGCCGACTGCCGCCAGCCCTACTCCGCGTCGATCTTCAACATTTCGGCCATGAGCTTCGGCGCACTCTCCGCCAACGCCATCCGCGCGCTCAACCTCGGCGCGGCCAAGGGTAACTTCTACCACGACACCGGTGAGGGCAGCATCAGCCGCTATCACCGCGAAAACAACGGCGACCTGGTGTGGGAGCTGGGCAGCGGCTATTTCGGCTGTCGCACCGCCGACGGCCATTTCGATCCGCGCCGCTTTGCCGAACAGGCGCAAAGCCCGCAGGTGAAAATGATTGAAATCAAGCTCAGCCAGGGCGCCAAGCCGGGCCACGGCGGCATTCTGCCGGCGAAGAAGGTAGATGCGGAAATCGCCGCCACCCGCGGCGTGCCGGAAGGCGTGGATTGCATCTCGCCGGCCTCGCACAGCGCCTTCACCACCCCGCTGGAAATGATGCAGTTCATCCAACAGCTGCGCGAGCTGTCAGGCGGCAAACCGGTCGGTTTCAAGCTGTGCATCGGCCACCCGTGGGAGTTCGTCGCCATCGTCAAGGCGATGCTGCACACCCGCATTCTGCCGGACTTCATCGTGGTGGACGGCAAGGAGGGCGGCACCGGCGCCGCGCCGCTCGAACTCTCCAACTATATGGGCATGCCGCTGCGCGAAGGGCTGCTGTTCGTGCATAACACGCTGGTGGGCTGCGGCCTGCGCGACCAAATCAAGATTGGCGCCAGCGGCAAGATCATCAGCGCCTTTGACATCGCCAGCGTGCTGGTGCTCGGCGCCGACTGGGTGAATTCGGCGCGCGGCTTTATGTTCGCCGTCGGCTGCATCCAGTCGCAAAGCTGCCACACCAACCACTGCCCGACCGGCGTAGCGACGCAAGATCCGCTGCGGCAAAAGGCGCTGGTGGTACCGAACAAGGCGGAACGCGTCTACCACTTCCATCAGAATACGGTGAAAGCGCTGGCAGACATGCTGGCGGCGGCCGGCGTCAGCCGCCCGGAGCAGCTGACCTCGCACCATATGCTGCGCCGCATCACGCCGACCGAGATCAAGGTGTACGCCGATATCTATTACTATCTGGAGCCGGGCGCGCTGCTGCAGCCGGAGATCAAAAGCGAGTTCTACGCCCGCATGTGGCGCATGGCGACGCCCACCAGTTTCGATCAGGCGATCTCGCTGCCGGCGGCATGATGGGATAAGGGATAAAAGAGAGTTGCCCCCTCGCCTTGGGGAAGAGCATATGGAGAGGGGTTGCTTGCTACGGCGGCCCTCCCCCTCAACGGCGAGAGGGCGTGTCGGTTACTGCTTGCGCACCGGCGCATCGCCGGCGACGTAGTAGTCGGCGGTGCTGCGCGGCAGCGGCGCGCGCTGGCGAATGCGGTCGGCGATCTTTTCGGCGATCATGATGGTGGTGGCGTTCAGGTTGCCGGTAATGATCAGCGGCATGATTGACGCATCCACCACCCGCAATCCTTCCATGCCGTGCACCCGGCCCTGGCCGTCGACCACCGCCATCTCGTCTTCGCCCATCTTGCACGAGCAGGACGGGTGGAAGGCGGTTTCGGCGTGCTCGCGCACGAAGGCGTCCAGCTGCTCGTCGGTCTGCACCTCCGGCCCTGGGCTGATCTCGCGGCCGCGGTATTCGTCCAGGGCAGGCTGCGCCATGATTTCGCGCGTGATGCGGATAGCGTCGCGGAACTCCTGCCAATCCTGTTCGGTCGACATGTAGTTGAACAGAATGCTCGGATGCTGACGCGGATCTTTCGATTTCACCTGCACCCGGCCGCGGCTCGGCGAACGCATCGAACCGACGTGGGCCTGGAAGCCATGCTCTTTCACCGCGTTGCTGCCGTTATAGTTAATCGCCACCGGCAGGAAGTGATACTGAATGTTCGGCCAGGCGAACTCTGCGCGGCTGCGGATGAAACCGCCGGCCTCGAACTGGTTGCTGGCGCCGACGCCGGTGCCGTTGAACAGCCATTCCGCGCCGATTTTCGGCTGATTGAACCATTGCAACGCCGGGTACAGCGACACCGGTTTCTTACAGGCGTACTGCAGATACATCTCCAGGTGGTCCTGCAGGTTTTCCCCCACCCCCGGCAGATCGTGCACCACGTTGATGTCCAGACTTTTCAGCAGCGCCGCCGGGCCGACGCCCGAACGCTGCAGAATTTGCGGCGAGGCGATGGCGCCGGCGCACAGCAGCACTTCGCGGCGCGCTTTGGCATGGGTCAGCTGATTGCTGTCGCCCTGCAGATAGTTGACGCCCACTGCGCGCTTGCCGTCGAACACGATATGGTCGGTCAGCGCATGGGTGACGATCTTCAGGTTCGGCCGAGAACGCGCCTGATCCAGATAACCGCGGGCGGTGCTGGCGCGGCGTCCCTTCGGCGTCACGGTGCGATCCATCGGGCCGAAGCCTTCTTGTTGGTAACCGTTCAGATCGTCAGTGCGCGGGTAACCCGCCTGCACGCCGGCTTCCACCATGGCGTGGAACAGTTCGTTGTTACCGGCCTTCGGCGTGGTGACGCTCACCGGGCCCTCACCACCGTGGTAATCGTTCGGGCCGATATCGCGCGTTTCCGCCTTACGGAAATACGGCAGGCAGTCCAGATAGGTCCAGTCTTCCAGACCCGGCGCCTTGGCCCAGTTGTCGAAATCCATCGCGTTGCCGCGAATGTAACACATGCCGTTGATCAGGGATGAACCGCCCAGCCCTTTGCCGCGGCCGCATTCCATCCGGCGGTTGTTCATGTGCGGCTCAGGATCGGTTTCATACGCCCAGTTATAGCGGCGGCCCTGCAGCGGAAACGCCAGCGCGGCCGGCATCTGGGTACGGAAATCCATCCGGTAATCCGGGCCGCCGGCTTCCAGCAGCAGGACGCTGACGTCGGCGTCTTCGGTCAATCGGGTGGCTAACACGTTGCCGGCGGAACCGGCACCGATAATGATGTAGTCAAATTCCATTCATTATCTCCTTACTTTATTGGCCTGCATGAGACGAAAACGCGAAACGCGGATCCGCAACAGGCGGTGTATTTGGCTCTCGGGGAGTGTCGGCCGCAGCCAACCCGGCTGCGGCTCGAAAGACGACGGGGATAGTTAAAATACCGAGGCGTAATCGCCCAGCTCAACCTGCACCGATTTGATCTGGGTGTAGTGCTCCAGCGTGGTCAGGCCGTTTTCGCGGCCGACGCCGGACTGCTTGTAGCCACCGACCGGCATTTCCGCCGCCGACTCGCCCCAGGTGTTGATCCAGCAAATGCCGGCTTCCAGCTGGTGGATCACGCGGTGCGCGCGGGCCAGATCGTGGGTCACCACGCCCGCGGCCAGGCCGAAGGTGGTGTCGTTGGCACGGCGCACCACTTCCTCTTCGCTCTGGTAGCTGAGAATGCTCATCACCGGCCCGAAGATCTCTTCGCGCACGATTTCCATGTCGTCACGGCAGTCGCTGAATACCGTCGGCGCCACGTAAGCGCCCTTGCCGAATTCGCCGTGGGTGACGCGTTCGCCGCCGCACAGCAGGCGCGCACCGCTGTTTTTGCCGCTCTCGATAAAGCGCAGCACCGATTCCATGTGCGCAAAGCTGACCAGCGGCCCGAAGTTGGTTTGCGGATCGGTCGGATCGCCGAGGCGAATGCGCTTCACGCGCTCGAGAATTTTCGCCTCAAACTGCGCCTGCAGCGCCGCCGGCACAAAGACGCGGGTGCCGTTGGTACACACCTGGCCGGAGCTGTAGAAGTTGGCCATCATGGCGATATCGGCGGCGCGATCCAGATCGGCGTCGTCGAAGATAATCAGCGGCGACTTGCCGCCCAGTTCCATGGTGACTTCCTTCAGCGTCGAACCCGACGCGTTAGCCATCACCTTCTTGCCGGTTTTCACCCCGCCGGTGAAAGAGACTTTGGCAATGCCCGGATGGTCGGTCAGGTATTGCCCCACTTCCGCCCCGCTGCCGGTCACCACATTGAACACGCCGTCCGGCAGGCCGGCTTCGGTGTAGATTTCCGCCAGCTTCAGCGCCGTCAATGACGTGACTTCGCTTGGCTTGAA
Organism: Serratia sp. LSHTC3; assembly: GCF_057197125.1. NCBI lineage: Bacteria > Pseudomonadati > Pseudomonadota > Gammaproteobacteria > Enterobacterales > Yersiniaceae > Serratia > Serratia sp. LSHTC3. The sequence continues at coordinate 250,363 of NZ_JBXUNP010000002.1, read as the reverse complement.
GATCATCGCGTTGCCCGCCGCCAGCGCCGGCGCGGACTTCCACAGCGCGATCTGAATCGGGTAGTTCCAGGCGCCGATGCCGGCCACCACGCCCAGCGGTTCGCGGCGGGTGTAGACGAACGAGGTATCGCGCAGCGGGATCTGTTCGCCTTCAATGGCCGGGATCAGGCCGGCGTAATACTCCAGCACGTCGGCGCCGGTGACGATGTCCACCGCGGTGGTTTCCGACATCGCTTTGCCGGTATCCAGCGTTTCCAGCGCCGCCAGCTCATCGTTGCGCTCGCGCAGAATATCCACCGCGCGACGCAGGATGCGCGAACGTGCCATCGCCGTCATCGCCGCCCACACCTTCTGCCCGCTGGCCGCGCTGGCCACCGCACGATCGACGTCTTCAGCGCCGGCGGACTGGACTTCAGCCAGAATTTCGCCGTTCGCCGGGTTAATGGCGTTGAAGGTTTTTCCAGCGGTGCTGTCTACATAGGCGCCATGAATATAGAGCTTCTGCAAGCCAAAACGGGACATAGGATCTCCTTGAGTTATCCTCCGGGCGGCGTCTGCCCCCGGAGTTGGAACGTGATGTATTCGGTCGTGAGCGCCAGCGCCTGCGCCTGATTGAACGCGGAGCCGCGCAGCGCGCTGCGCAGCCACAGCCCATCGATCAGCGCCGCCAGCCCCTTGGCCGCCAACCGCGCCTGCGGCTGCGGCATGACGCGGCGAAACTCGGCGCACAGGTTGGAATAAAGCCGGCGGCCGTTCACCTGTTGCAGCCGGTTGAGCTGCGGCTGGTGCAGGCTGCTGGCCCAAAAGGCCAGCCAGGTCTTCATCGCCGCGCTGTTGATCTGGCTGTCGTCGAAGTTGCCGGCGACGATCGCCTGCAGCCGCGCCGCCGGGCTGTTATCGGTCAGCGCCTGCAGCCGCAGCTTCACCGCCTCGCCCAGGTGGCTGATCAGATAGCGCATCGTGGCTTCCAGCAGGCCGTTCTTGTCCTTGAAATAATGGCTGATGATGCCGTTGGAAACGCCGGCGCGCCGCGCGATCTGCGCGATGGTGGCGTCATGCATTCCCACTTCGTTTACCGCGGCGAGCGTGGCATCAATCAACTGCTGCCTTCTGATTGGCTGCATTCCTACCTTTGGCATATTTCGACTCTCACAAAACCGACTTCGGCCTTATCTCAGCGGGCAAATTTCACTGCCGTTTCGCCCGTGATTCAGGTCATCATGCGGACTATTAAACTTTTTTTTGATTGAACGTTCAATAAAAATTGCATATATTTTATTGCTGCCTGGTTAAAAATTTGTACTATCTGGTTGTGGAACTGGCTGATTTTTGTGAGGTAATTAACGAATCTGACCAAAATCAGTGGCTGTAAGCGGTTCCCACCGCGAAGCGCTCCGGTGCTTCGGCAACAGGCGAAAGCGGCGTTACTCAGGCCATTCCCATGGGGATGGTCGCCGCCTTCATTCGCCCGTTTTTCGGCGGCGCCAACGCGCCCCGAAATGCGGAGCGGCACGATTTTACTCAGTTCAGAGGATGACGATGACAACACGCGAAACCTCCTCCAAACCGCAGCAGGACCGCCTCAACCCTGTGGTTTTCTTCACCTCGGCGGGGCTGATCCTGGCCTTCTCGCTGATGACCATCTTTTTCACCGACTTCTCCGGGCAGTGGATCACCCGCACGCTGAATTGGGTGTCGACCACCTTCGGTTGGTACTACCTGCTGGCGGCGACGCTGTACATCGTGTTCGTGGTGTTTATCGCCGCCTCGCGCTTCGGTTCCATCAAGCTCGGGCCAGAGCAGTCCAAGCCGGAGTTCAGCCTGATGAGCTGGGCGGCGATGCTGTTCGCCGCCGGCATCGGCATCGACCTGATGTTCTTTTCGGTCGCCGAGCCGGTGACCCAGTACATGATGCCGCCGGAAGGCGACGCGCAAACGCTGGAGGCCGCGCGCCAGGCAATGGTCTGGACGCTGTTCCACTACGGCCTGACCGGCTGGTCAATGTATGCGCTGATGGGCATCGCCCTCGGCTACTTCAGCTATCGCTACAATCTGCCGCTGACCATCCGCTCGGCGCTGTACCCAATCTTCGGTAAACGCATCAACGGCCCGATCGGCCACAGCGTGGACATCGCCGCGGTGCTCGGCACCATCTTCGGCATCGCCACCACGCTGGGCATCGGCGTGGTGCAGCTCAACTACGGCCTCAAGGTGCTGTTCGAGATCCCGGAAAACCTGACGGTGCAGGGCTCGCTGATCCTGCTGTCGGTGATCATGGCCACCATCTCGGTCACCTCGGGGGTCAACAAGGGCATCCGCATCCTGTCCGAGCTGAACGTGCTGCTGGCGCTGGGCCTGATCCTGTTCGTGCTGTTCTTCGGCGACACCGAGTTCCTGCTCAACGCGCTGGTGCTTAACGTCGGCGATTACGTCAACCGCTTTATGGGCATGACGCTCAACAGCTTCGCCTTCGATCGGCCGGTGGAGTGGATGAACAACTGGACGCTGTTCTTCTGGGCCTGGTGGGTGGCTTGGTCGCCGTTCGTCGGCCTGTTCCTGGCGCGCATCTCGCGCGGGCGCACCATTCGTCAGTTCGTGGTCGGCACGCTGATCATACCGTTCGTGTTCACCCTGCTGTGGCTGTCTATCTTCGGCAACAGCGCGCTGTATCAGATCATTCACGGCAACGCCGAGTTTGCTCAGGAAGTGATGCAGTTCCCGGAGCGCGGCTTCTACAGCCTGCTGGCGCAATACCCCGGCTTCACCTTCAGCGCCTCGGTGGCCACCATCACCGGCCTGCTGTTCTACGTCACCTCGGCGGACTCCGGCTCGCTGGTGCTGGGTAACTTCACCTCGCGCCTGGCCGACATCAATAATGATGCGCCGAACTGGCTGCGGATTTTCTGGTCGGTGGCCATCGGCCTGCTGACCATCGGCATGCTGATGACCGACGGCGTGCCGGCGCTGCAGAAAACCACGGTGATCATGGGCCTGCCGTTCAGCTTCGTGATCTTCTTCGTGATGGCCGGGCTGTATAAATCGCTGCGGGTAGAAGACTACCGCAAGGCCAGCGCGCTCAGCACCCTGGCGCCGGTGCCGGTCTCCAGCCACGACGTGCTCAACTGGAAACAGCGCCTGTCGCGGGTGATGAACTACCCGGGCACGCAGTACACGCAGAAAATGTTGGATAAGGTTTGCCGCCCGGCGATGCAGGACGTGGCGCGCGAGCTGGAGTTGCGCGGCGCGAAAGTGGAGTTCAGCGAAGTGCCGCCGACCGAAGACGAACGCCTGAACCACCTGGAGCTGCTGGTACACCTGGGCGAGGAACAGAACTTCATCTATCAGATCTGGCCGATGCGCTACTCGGTGCCGGGCTTCACCTACCGCGCCCGCTCCGGCAAGTCGCACTACTACCGGCTGGAAACCTTCCTGATGGAAGGCACCCAGGGCAACGACCTGATGGACTACAGCAAGGAACAGGTGATTGGCGATATTCTCGACCAGTACGAGAAGCACCTGAACTTCCTGCACATTCATCGCGAAGCGCCGGGGGGCACCCTGACCTATCCTGATTAAAATAATGCCATTCCCACCAGCCTATTAGTTGGTGGGAATATCCCCCCCAAAAATTCAATACATATTTATTCTAAACCTCATCAAAAAACATCATAAGTATCTTTTTTGAAGATTAAAAGACACTCCAAGACAATTAAAACCCTATAAACTACAAATAGTTACTTTATTTTACATAAACAAAAAACATCATTTATACCTTACCAGCATCGATAAAATGATGACCATGCATCCAATATCAGAAATTTCCTCAGCCAGACTTTCAATTCTTTCCTATAATTACTTAGCCTTTAAAAGAGAACTGCAAGTCATTAGTAAAAAACATTATCACAATGAGGAATTAAATTATGGCTGAGATAAAATACGAAAAACAGATTGCCAGCATTTATTATGCAATCACTCGGAAAAGCCCACCTGAAAAAGATTTAAAATCACTTAGTGAAAATTTACAGAAAAATGGACCTGCGGGTTTAGAGGATTTAATCACAAGGCTAATGAAGACGCCTGAAGCAAAAGAAATATATGGTGGATATCATAATAACTTTGAGATCATGTTTTTCTTTTTTAACACCATTCACGGTAGAACCATGGGAGAAATAGAGTTTAAGCTCTGGTCAAACGAGTCATATATCAACCCTAACCTCAATAATAATCTCTTCAAAATTACTAAGGAACTTGTAACTAATACGGCACCATGGCCTCAATTGAACGACGACTGGAGTATAAATAATAGTTATGAATATAATTACCCGGTACAACGTCAGATAGATAGGGAGCATTTTGTAGACAACGGAAATCAGGCTCTTTATCCTGGCTCTCCCTCCCCATCATCAACGAATGAAACTGATAGCACAGCTGATATTCAAGGCGTTTTTCATATCTTAGGGGCAGGAATCACCCGTGATGTGATTGAGTATTGGGCTCCATTAATCAATAACCATGAAAGAACATTACTTCAAGCCACAGAAAAATTTATTAATGATCGTCCATATCTAAGTAAAGTAACTAATAAGACATTTATACAAAAGTTATTCGAGAATGGTTATGAGCGTTCAGCATCTGATAATGAATTGAACTTTTATGTCAATCTATTATCAACGGGAATATCTCGTGGAGAGATTGCAATAAAATTAATGAATACATTAAAAGAAAGTAACAATGAACAAGATCACGTTGCAAGGGAACATTTAAAAGGCGCTTCATATGTTTATAAAGCAGGAGAACTGCCTCCTTTAGAGTATCAGGAGTTTATCGCCGAACTTTATTTAGCTGGCGCGGGAAGAAATCTAAATTCTGAAGCACTATTTGGCTGGAGCCAAAAAATGGCCTCAGGTACCGGCTACGACAAAATGGTAGATATTTTACTCAATACTTCTGAGTTCACTCGCATATCAACATATTTAGAAATTACCGCATACGCGCAAAAAGTGTATAATTTTGTTTATGGGCATGATGCAGATAGCGCCACAATACAGCAACTTGTTACCCTATCCGATAAAGGTGAGATAATTAAAAGTGTAATAAACAGCGCACTAAATACAACCGCGGGCACAACAAATGAATTTCATGAGAAGTTCCAATTCATATTTAGAGTTGCAGACAGCCTGAATTATAAAACCTATGCAACATTGACAAACAATTCAGATAACTATCTTTCTAGTAGTGTTAATTCTGGGTTGCTACATAATATCAGTAAAATAGAAATGTCAAAATTAGAAAAAATAGATATCAATCTTGCAACAAAAAGCAATATTAACCTTAATCAGGCAGCAAACATTAAGCAAATAAGCATTAGCGGAAACCAACCTGTGAAAATAGCTTTGCCCGATAATAGTGTTAATGATTTCATTTTCGCTTATATGAACGGAAGCATTTCAGAGTTAACGTCTAAAAAAGCAAACACATTATTAATGTTAACACAGTCAGCTGATATCACCACAGCGCCAACTCATTTTAATTTTGGTATCGGTAACGATTTTCTTGGATGGACAGGAAATAATAGTAACAAATCCGGAAATAAAATAAACACTTTGTTTACGGCAGATGGCGGTAACGGAGTCAACTCAATATCTGCGAACTTTATCAATACTCGATCTGAAATAACAATCACCAAAGGTATTAATGGTGCTCCAGACACAAAGAGCATCCAATATACAAGCAATCTCGACCAGTTTAAAAACTTCTCGCTTATCGACTTATATAAATACACAGGTCAAATATCAACATTAACTTATACAAAAAATGTAGATGGTACTATATCCAGAACATCATCAGTAATCAGCAACACTTTAGATTATGATATATTTATTGAAAACACCAACATCATTAGTGGAGGGAATATTAATCAAATTGGCAAAGCAGGGTTCTCATTTATAAACACAGCGAATCAATCAAAACCTGCCACTGCAGATATAGTTTCCGTCATCAACATACCTAAAGAGGCGGCAAATTTTTATATTGGAAACCGCAGTGACGGACCTTACTCTGTGAGTAATGTAAATTACTCACTGAAATTTAAGAATGATGTAACAGAATTAAACTTCCTTACCAATCAAAAAAATGGTGAAGACACATTAACCAAATCGGTAGAATCATCTGGCACTAAAAGCGTTATTTATGCAGGAGCATTTGAGTTAATAGGGGAAAACCTGAGGAATGTTAATATAAAAACCGTAGGGGAATCAAATGACAAAAATGGTTTGACGTTAAAATTAACCAAGTCACATGTTGAAAAAATAACTATTGAAGGCACACACAAAATAAAATTGAATGCTATTCTTGGAGGAGATAACAATACTACTGAATTTACTATTGATGCTTCAAAAAACTCTGGTGTAGATCTTTCGATTGAACCTGATTTATTTACAACAATAAGTAAGAACATCGTCATTTTTGGCGGTTCGCAAGGCAATAAATTTGCACTCTCGAATTCAATATACCGAGAGGTATCAAGCACTATAAAACTCATCGGCGGCGATGGGGACGATTATTTTGACGTGAGTGATATCGTAACAGCCATTGGAGGAAAAGGGGCGGACATGTTTAATATTATGTCAATCGCTAAAAACACCAGTACTCTTTATGATTTTAATGCACGAGAAGATATTATCGCTCTCAGTGATGATAATTTTTATATTTCAGGAAGAAAAAAAGGGGAGAAAATACCTTTCGTAGATAACGTTAGTGGAGGGAGTAGCTTGGACAACTATGGATATATAGAGTTCATTTCAGACCCAGAAAACCCATTGCAATTTAAAGGGAAGGCTGGTGTCGTTTCCACTCTGGACAGTAATTTGAAAAAAGATACGTATATCGTGGTGGATCTTAATAATAACAAAATATTTGATAACTCAGATGCATTAATAAAAATATCCGGACAGCCAGATACTGAACTCCTTGCATCACAACTATATTATTAATAAAAAAAGGGATTGGTTAAAATACAAACATGCAGTAACCATTCTGTCGCTAAAATGTAAAAGCCCGATGAGTACATCGGGCTTTTTAGGGCTAAATTGTGTCAACCATATTAGTATTGGTCACTGCTCGGCCGGCAAGTCGGCTTTCAGCAGCACCAGGGAGCCGGCCAGCAACACCAGATCCTTGATTAAAAAGCTGGTGGCCCCGGCCATGGCGGGAAAACCGCCGGCGGAGGGCTCCCAGGCGCCCGGCGTGGAAAAGATCAGCGTCAGCGTGGTCAGGTAGGTCACCGTCGATCCGATCGCCCCCAGCAACCCCAACCGCCGCGACCAGAATCCCGCCAGCAGCAGCAAACCGAAGCTCCATTCAGCGACGCCTAATGCATAACTGGCGCCGCGAATGCCGAACGCCTGATGCATCCAGCTCAGCAGCGGGCTGTTGCCGATCAGCGGCACCAGCCCCTGCGCCTCGTAATCAAACCATTTGGCGTAGCCGAAGGCGGCGAAAATCACCACCAACGCCGCGCGCATAAAGATAACGTCCCCGTTCGAGCGCTGAAAGCGCCGCAGCCATGTCGCCAACATCATCCTCTCTCCTTATGCTGCCCGCAGCCGCCGCGGTTTGCCGCTTGCGGCCGCGGGGTGAGGCGGCTTAGTGCCCCATCGCATCCTTTTTCATCTCGTCTTTCTTCATGCCGTCTTTGGCCATACTGTCTTTCGCCATACCATCCTTTTTCATGGCGTCTTTGCCCATTTTGTCTTTCTTCATGCAGTCCTTGCCCATGCACTCTTTCTTCATCCCATCTTTCGCCATGCCGTCGTGCGACATCTGGCTCATGCCGTCCTTTTTCATCGCGTCTTTACTCATGCCGTCCGCGGCGTTGGCGCCGGCCACGCCCAGCATCAGCGCGCTGCACATCATCATTGCGAATAACTTTTTCATGGTATTTCCTTCCGTCATGTCAAAGGCACCGGAGTGCCGGAGAATGGCCGGCGGCCGCCTCAGCTGCCGCCAAACCAGTTGTAGCCCTGGTCTTCCCAGTAACCGCCCGGGAAGCGGTTGGTGACCTCGATCACCTGAATGTGTTTCGGATTCTTGTAGCCCAGCTTGGTCGGCATGCGCAGCTTCATCGGGTAGCCGTACTTGCGCGGCAAGATCTGGCCGTCGTAGGTCAGCGCGATAATCGTCTGCGGATGCAGCGCGGTGGCCATATCGATGCTGGTGTAGTAGTCGTCGGCGCATTTGAAGCTGACGTAGCGGGCGCTCAGATCCGCGCCGATTACCTTAAGAAAGGTGGCGAACGGCACGCCGCCCCACTTGCCGATGGCGCTCCAACCCTCGACGCAAATATGACGCGTCACCTGGCTGACCTGCGCCATCCGATGCAGCTGCGGCAGGCTCCAGGCGCGCTTGTCCTGCACCAGCCCCGCCACCTCCAGCCGATAGTCGTCGCCGTTGATGTCGGGCGCGTCCTCCTCGGCGTAAAAGGCGTTGAACGGGAATGGCCGGGTGATCATCGATTCCGGGTAGACCGGCGCCAGGCGATCGCCGTTGAACAGCCAGCCCTGCACCCGATCGTTGAGACGCGAAATGCGGCTCAGCGCCTGCTCGACGTTAGCGTTGCCGCTGAGATCGCAGCCGGTGAGCATGGCGATGCCGCCCAGCGTCAGGCCGTTGCGCAGAAAGCGGCGGCGGGACGACGCGGTCAACAAGCGCTGCGCTTCTTTGACGATCGCCTGCCCTTCAACGATCGTCATGATCGGTTTATCCTTTTTCATCGTGAACTCCTTAACGTCCGCGCAGCATGGCCAGCAGCGTGCGAGGCACCAGCGCCACCATCACCAGATGGATCGCGACGAAGGCCACCAGCGCCGACATGGCGAAAAAATGGATATAGCGCGCCGCTTCATAGCCGCCGAGCAGCGTGCGCAGCAGTGGAAACTGCACCGATTTCCACAGCACCAGTCCGGACAGCACACTCAGCACGCCAAGGAGCATCACCGACAGATAGGCCACGCGCTGCACCATGTTGTAGTGGCGCAGGTCGGCGTGCTGCAGCCGGCCGCGCAGCGCCGCGCCGACATCGGCGAGAAACTGCTTCGGGCTGAGCGGCCAATATTTGCGTTTGAAACGCCCGCTGGCGAGGTTAAGCAGCAGGTAGCACAGCCCGTTGACGCCAAACAGCCACATGCCGGCGAAGTGCCACTGCAGCGCGCCGCCCAGCCAGCCGCCGAGCGTCAGCTCGTTGAAAAAGCTGAAGTTGAACAGCGGCGAGGCGTTATAGATGCGCCAGCCGCTGGTGACCATGATCAGCATCGCCAGCGCATTCAGCCAATGCGTCAACCGCAGCCAGAGAGGATGTACCGTCTGTCGTTGTTCCGGGGTGAGGGTGAAGCTCATAGCGATTCCTGCCAGCTAACGATGCGATGAGCCCAGTATTCCCCGGATTTGTTCCCCAAGACCTCACGCAAAGTTAAATAAAATGTGATAACTCCGCCGGTGGCGGTTGTGTAGACTTCAGAGAGAATCGGGCAATCAGCGGTAATGAGAATGGACAAGCCAAAACGAATTTTGATCGTCGAGGACGACGGCGACATCGCCGATCTGCTGCAGCTGCATCTGCGTGACGAGGGTTACGCCATCAGCCACGCCGCCGACGGCAATCAGGGCATGGCGATGCTGGAACAGGGCGGCTGGGACGCCCTCATCCTCGATCTGATGTTGCCGGGCGTCGACGGATTGGAGATTTGCCGCCGGGCGCGCACCATGACGCGCTACACGCCGATCATCATCACCAGCGCGCGCTCCAGCGAGGTGCACCGCGTGCTGGGGCTGGAGCTGGGCGCTGACGACTATCTGGCCAAACCTTTTTCCATGCTGGAGCTGGTGGCGCGGGTCAAGGCGCTGTTTCGCCGCCAGGAGGCGATGAGCCGCAACCTGCGCCTGGACGCCGGCGCGCTCAGCTTCAACGATCTGACCATCGATCCTATCGCCCGCGAGGTGCGCCTGCACCAACAGCCGATCGAGCTGACGCCGCGCGAATTCGACCTGCTGTACTTTTTCGCCCGCCACCCGGGCCAGGTATTCTCGCGCCTCAGCCTGTTGAATCAGGTCTGGGGCTATCAGCACGAAGGGTATGAGCACACCGTCAACACCCATATCAACCGGCTGCGCATCAAGATTGAGCGCAATCCGGCGGAACCCGAGCGCATCCTCACGGTGTGGGGCATGGGCTATAAATTCGCGGCCGCGCCGCAAGAGTGAGCCATGAAAAACCTTACGTTAGCGCAACGCCTCACGATTATCTTCGCGCTGCTGATCGTCATCGGCTGCGCCTTTTCCGGTTGGATGCAGGTGCGCAGCAATACTCAGTACAGCCAGGCGGTGATCCAGCGCCTGTCCGGCAACCTGGCGCAGCATATCGCCGACAGCAATCCGCTGCTGGGGGTGAACGGGCCGGAGCCGCAGGCGGTGCATACCCTGTTCGACCAACTGATGGCGGTGAATCCCAGCGTTGAGGTTTACCTGCTCGACAAACAGGGCACGATTATCGGCAACGCCGCGCCGGCCGGGCATCTGAAGCGGCAGCGGGTCGCGCTGGCGCCGCTGCAGGCGCTGCTCGATGGTGCGCAGATGCCGGTGTACGGCGACGATCCGCGCAGCGCGGACGGGCGCAAGGTGTTCAGCGTTGCGCCGCTGAAGGTCGACGGCCGGGTCGAGGGCTATCTGTATGTGGTCTTGCTCGGTGAAGAGTACACGGCGCTGGCCAGCAACGCCCAGTTCAACTCGGCGGCCAGGATGGCGCTGTGGACCTCCGGGGTGATGGTGCTGTTCAGCCTGCTGGCCGGCGGTTTCGCGTTCTACTGGGTCACTCGCCCCATCCGGCGCCTGACCCGTCAGGTCAATGCGCTGGACAGCGGCGGCATCGAGGCGGTGCAGGCCTACGCGGCGCGGCCGGCGGCGCCGGCCGGGCGCGACGAGGTCAGCCAGCTGCAACAGGCCTTTCACCGCATGGCGCAGCGCCTCGCCGAACAGTGGCAAACGCTGGCGCAGCAGGATCGGCTGCGGCGCGAATTCATCGCCAACGTCTCGCACGATCTGCGCACCCCGCTCACCTCGCTGCACGGCTATCTGGAAACGCTGTCGGTCAAGGCCGCCACCCTGAGCGACGCCGATCGGCGGCGCTATCTGGAGATCGCCCTGGCGCAGAGCCGCAAAGTGGGCAAGCTGGCGCAGGAGCTGTTCGAGCTGGCGCGGCTGGAGTACGGCGTGGTGAAACCGCAGAAAGAGCCCTTCTCCCTCAGCGAGCTGTTGCAGGACGTGTTCCAAAAGTTCGAGCTGGCGGCGGAGGCGCGTAATCAGCGGCTGCATGCCGACATCGCCCCCGGCGTGCCGCCGGTGTTCGCCGATCTCAGCATGATTGAGCGGGTGCTGACCAACCTGCTGGACAACGCCATTCGCCATACGCCGCCCGGCGGCGACATCGGCGTGCGGCTGTGGCGGCAGGAAGATCGGGTGATGGTGCAGGTCAGCGACAGCGGCCCCGGCATTCCGCAGACGCTGCGCGCCGATCTGTTCGTGCGGCCGTCTGTCCTGAGCGGCGCCCGGCGCCCTGCGGGCGGGCTGGGGTTAATGATCGTGCGGCGCATTCTGCAGCTGCACGACAGCGATATTCAGCTGATCGAACAACCGCAAAGCGGCGCCTGCTTCCGCTTTGCCATTCCGCCGCGTTAATCCGGCTTAACGGTTATTGCGCTAACGGGAACCGCAGGCTGAAAATGAGGCTGGCGGCAGACGCGCGCCCGGTACATTCGGCGCGCGCCTCACCGCCGTGCAGCGTCATGATGGCGCGTACGATAGACAGCCCGAGACCGCTGGCATGGCTGCCGGCGCTGCGCGCGGGATCGGCGCGGTAGAAACGATCGAACAGTTTTTCCAGCTGTGCCGGCGCGATCGGCGGCCCCTGATTGATGACCTGCACCCACCAGGCATCGGCGCGCCGTTCAGCCCGCAATACGATCAGGCTGTTTTCATCGGCATAGCGCACCGCGTTGGCCACCAGATTGCTCAGCGCCCGCTGGAACAACATCGCGTCCGCCTTCAGCTCGCCTTCCCCTTCGCAGCTCAGCGCGATGCCGCGTTCTTCCGCCAGCCCTTCGAAGTAATCCGCCACCCGCCGCAGCTCGGCCGCCACATCCAGACGACTGTAGTTCAGCGCGGACTGCGCCTCACCGGCGCGCGCCAGAAACAAGATGTTTTCCACCATGCGCGAAATACGCTCCAGCTCATCCATATTGTTCGACAGTAGGGTTTCGTACTCCTCCACGCTGCGGGGCTGATACAACGCCACCTGACACTGGCCCATCAACGCGCCCACCGGGGTGCGGATCTCATGGGCCAGATCGGCGGAAAACTGCGTCAGCCGCTGATAGCCTTCATTCAACCGATCGAGCATCGCATTGAACGAACGGGTCAGCTGCTGCAATTCCTTCGGCGCCCCCTGTTCGCTGAGGCGCGTCGACAATGTATTGGGCGCGATCTGCGACGCCTGCGCCGCCATGCGCCATAGCGGCTTCAATCCCCGGCGCATGACCCCATAGCCCAGCAGCGCAATCAGCAGGAAAGCCACAATGACCGCCGCGACAATGCGCCACAGGTAACGCGCCAGCATTTTCTGTTCGTTGACCATCACGTGCGCGGCGGAAATCTGCAGCAAACTGCCGTCTTCCAGGCGCACCATTGCCGACGCCGCGCGCAGCGGCACCCCCTGCGCCGTTTCCCCGCCGCGCACGGCGGCCAGCGTCTGCGCCTGTTCGGGCGGCGTCGGCGCGATCGGCGGCAGGGCCACCCTGGCCGGATTCACATTGATGAGCGGTTTTTGCCCCAGCATTTGGAAAATCAACACATCCTGTTCATTGCCCAGCATATTTTCGAACAGGCCGTTATTAGCCGTCAGGCGCGCCAAAGGAAAGCGCTGCCCCAATAAATGGCGGAAATACTCTACGCGCCCGGTCACCTGCAGATCGCTGCGGAGCGTCATTTCCTGACGCATGGCGCCGAACAGATACCAGCCCGCCCCGCTCACCACGCAGGCGGCCACCAGCGCGAACAGCATGGCGGTGCGCAGCGTCAGCGACACCGGCCGACGTGAAGCGCGGGCGTTCACGGGCGCGGCTCGCAAACATAGCCGATGCCGCGCACGCTGTGGATCAGCTTGACGTCGAACGGCCGGTCGATTTTGGCGCGCAGGCGTTTGATCGCCACATCAACCACATTAGTGTCGCTGTCGAAATTCATGTCCCACACCTGGGAGGCGATCTGCGTGCGCGACAGCACTTCGCCTTCGCGCCGCACCAGCAGATGCAGCAGCATGAACTCCTTGTTGGTCAACGGGATCACCTGATCCTGGCGCACCGCCCGGCGGCGCAGCACGTCCAACTGCAGATCGGCGATGGCGTAATGATCGGCTTCGCGCGCCGGCCCGCGGCGCAGCAAGGTGCGCAAACGCAGCACCAGCTCGGTAAAGGAAAAGGGTTTGATAAGATAGTCGTCCGCGCCCAGCTCCAGACCGTGGATGCGATCCTGTACGCCGTCGCGGGCGGTGAGAAACAGGATCGGCACGTCGCTTTTCTTGCGCAACACCTCGATGATCTGCCAGCCGTCCAGCCCCGGCAGCATCACGTCGAGCACGATCGCATCGTAGTCCTGCTCCAACGCGCGAAACAGCCCGTCGGTGCCGGTGCGCGCCAAATCGACGCCGTAGCCCGCTTCCCCCAGCCCTTTCTTCAGGTAATCCCCTGTGCCGATATCGTCTTCAACTACCAGTATTCGCATGCTCGCCACCTCGTTACGTCTGCAAAAATACTAGCAGCTTCGGCGGACAAACTTGATGACATTAATGTCATCAAACGGCCATGGCGCTGACCCAATGGCTCAACCATGCTTAACCGGCAAACTCATTTCAGGAGAACGTTATGATTACCCGTCATCGTATAGCCGGTTTACTGTTATCCACCTTGCTGCTGTCCAGCGGCTTGGCCGCCGCCGCCCAACCGCCGGGCAAGGTGATTGCGCCGCTGCGCGGCACCATCAGCCAGGTTGCCGACGGCAATTTGCAGCTGACCGATCGCAAGGGCGAGACCCTCAGCGTCAAGCTGAACGATCAGACCAAAGTGCTCAGCGTTTCCAAAGCCACGCTGGACGATATCAAACCGGACAGCTTCATCGGCACCGCCGCCGTGCCGCAGCCGGACGGCACGCTCAAGGCGTTGGAGGTGCATGTGTTCGCCGCCAGCCTGCGCGGCACCGGCGAAGGGCACTCGGCCTGGGAATCCGCCGACGGCAAAGTGGACACCATGACCAACGGCACCGTCGGCAAACTGGTGAAATCCAACGGCCGCATCCTGACCGTCACCTACGGCAACCAGCAGAAAACCGTCGTCGTGCCGGAAGACGTGCCGATCGTGACGCTGGATCCGGGCGATCTGAACCTGCTGAAACCGGGCGTGCACATCGTGCTGTTCTCCGCCGCCAACGAAAAGGGCGAGCGCGTCGCCACCCGCATTTCCGCCGGCAAAGACGGCACCGTGCCGCCGATGTAACCGGAGGAATGCCATGAAGACCAACGCGTCGCCGCCGGTGCATCGCTGGCCGGTTCGCATCACTCATTGGATCAACCTGTTCGCCATGGTGTGCATGTTCATGAGCGGTTGGGAAATCTACAACGCCTCGCCGCTGTTCGATTTTCGCTTTCCGCCGCAGATGACGCTGGGCGGTTGGCTGGGCGGCGCGATTGGTTGGCATTTGGCGGTGATGTGGCTATTGGCGCTCAACGCCGTCTGCTATCTGCTGTGGAGCCTGTTCAGCGGTCATTTTCGCCGCGATCTGTTGCCGCTTCGCGCCGACGCGCTGCGGCAGGATATCTGGCTGGCTATGACGCTGCGCCTGCGCCACCGGCATGGCCACTATAACGCCATTCAGAAACTGATGTACCTCGGCGTACTGGCGCTGGGGCTATTACTGGTGCTGTCCGGCCTGGCGATTTGGAAACCGGTTCAGCTGCAGGGATTGGTCGCGCTGTTTGGCGGCTTCGACTTCGCGCGCTACGTGCATTTCTTCGCCATGGCCGGCATCGGCCTGTTTGTGGTGATCCACGTCTTTATGGTGGCTGTCGTGCCCAAAACCCTGTGGGCGATGATAACGGGTGGCAAACATGAATGAGAAAAAACAGCGGGCAACCGCGCCGACGCTGGAACCGGACCAAAAAAAGCAGCTGGTCAATCTGCAGCGCCGGCTGATGTTGCGCTCCGGGCTGACGCTGGGCGGCATCGCCATGCTGACCGGTTGCAACCTGCAAGACGGCGATCGGGTGGATAAGGTGCTGTGGGCCATGTCGCGCTGGAACGACCGGGTGCAGGCCTGGCTGTTCAGCGGCCAGCGGTTGGCGCAAACTTACCGGCCGGACCAGATCACCCACCCTTTCCCCTTTAACGCATTTTACCCGGAATACAACGTCCCCGAGATCGATCTCGCCGGCTATCGGCTTGAGGTCGCGGGGAAAGTGGAGAAAAAAGCGCCCTGGACGCTGGAAAAGCTGCAGCGGCTGCCGCAGCAAAGCCAGATCACGCGCCTGATCTGCATTGAGGGCTGGAGCGCCATTGGCCAATGGGGAGGCGTGCCGCTGCGCACCTTTCTGCAGCACGTCGGCGCGGATCTGAATGCCGGTTACGTCGGCTTCAAATGCGCCGATCGCTACTACGCCAGCCTCGATATGGCCACCGCGCTGCACCCGCAGACCATCCTGGCGCTGGATTTCGGCGGCAAGGCGCTGCCGGCAGACTACGGCTATCCGCTGCGGCTGCGCGTGCCGACCAAGCTGGGGTTCAAAAACGCCAAACATATCGCCGCCATCTTCGTCAGCGACGTCAATCCGGGCGGGTATTGGGAAGATCAGGGCTACAACTGGTTCAGCGGCATTTAGTTTTGCGCGGCGCTGCGCACAACCTTCATCGGCGGCTGGAGGAGCCTCTCCGTCGCGGTTAATAATCTGTTTGTCACAAAGGGGATAACTATAGGAAAAATAATAGTAAAAAGGATTTTATCATGGAGATTGATGTGAGGGAGTCACACACAGGGGTAGCAGACACATACAGGTATCAGATTGCAGTAAGTAAAGATGATGGTAAAACGGCCATCTATCATTTGGATTTCAAGAAAATTGGGCAAAACATGCACCATTGGTTTGCCCCAGTGTATGTGGACACTGCTCTCCTCAATAATGCTTTCTCTCTGGAGTTTTATGATGTTAAGGCGTTGAGCGACGCAAACAGGCATCGGCGCTCAGCTTTCGATACCTATACCGCAATGCGTTATACCCTTTTCCAACGCGAACGCTTATTCGTAGTTGGCATCGGGGAAACCCTTCTCAAGTTTGCCTATCAGTATCATGCCAGGCTCATCTTAAGCGCACCGTTAAGGCCAGCATTAGCTAAAATTTATGATTTATTGTTGAAAAAATACGCCCACAAAGGGCATTATTTATACAAAATAGAGTTTATAAAGGACGGCCTCTATGTCATCGAAATCCCGCGTAACCCCCATAGCATCCCACACTTACCAGCAGCACGTTAAGGAACAGCGCCTGAAAGAGATGCAAGCTTTCCACGAAGAGTGGTGGGAACAAAGGCGCCGCGAATGGCGTGAACGCGGCGGCGTTGAAGCCAGTGAACCGCCCGCACTTGGTATCGATACCGAACTGTCATCCTAATGCAGGTTCGTTCTTATTCTTATTCTTCTTCTTCCGCCGTCAGCAAAGCAATCCCCGCTTGCTCAATGGCCTCCCGCGCGGCGGCGGGCAACCCCTCATCGGTAATGATGGCGTCAAAGGCGGCGATCGGCAGCGCCAGATAGGTGGCGACTTTGCCGTATTTGGACGTATCGCTGAGCAGAATGCGGCGGCGGCTGGCCTCGACGATGGCCTTCTTCACCATCACCTTGTCTTCGTTCGGCGTCGACAGGCCGCGCATGCTCCACGAAGAGGCGGAGATGAACGCCAGATCGATAAACAGACCGCGCAGCGCCTGCGCCGCCGCTTCGCCGACGCAGGAGCGGTTTTCCCGGCACACGGTGCCGCCGGTGTGGATGATTCGGCACTGGCTGTGTTCGATCAGGAAGCCGGCGATGACAAAGTCGTTGGTCACCACCGTCAAATCGTCACGTTCACCGATCTGTTTCGCCAGCGCCAGCGTGGTGGTGCCAGCATCCAGATAGATACAGCTGTTGGCGGGAATTTGTCGCGCCGCCAGCCGGCCAATGGCGATTTTCTGCCGGCTGAACATCCCCTCTTTGGCCTGGTGCGAAGGTTCGCTCGCCACCCGCTCGGGCGCCTGTACGCCGCCCGAGACCGACTGCACCGCGCCCTGTTCCTCCAGTTTTTGCAAATCACGGCGGATCGTCATGTGCGACACCCCCAGCCGTTCGGTCAGCTCGGCAATGCTGACGACGCCGCGTTCGGATACCAGCGCAAGAATTTGTTGATGGCGTTCTACAGGTATCACGGTTCCCTCTCGTTGCTGCGGTGATAATAATTGTGATTTTACGTCAATTTTCGTTCGCCGATAGCCCTAAATTTTCGCGGCGTGACGGCGCACGCAGTTAGGCCAGGTAAACATAAACTTATTTAAAAACATAATAGTAATGTTGATTCAGGCCAGAAATCAGACGAAAAATCCGTTTCACACATTGTTAATTATTGTGATAACGATCGCGGATAATCGGCCGACAAGCGCTTACATTTAACACAACAAAACAAATTATCACTAAAATTAACAGGAGTGCAGTATGACACACCCAGGGAATTATGCCGTTTGCGTCATCGGGCTGGGGGCGATGGGCATGGGCGCCGCGCGTTCATGCCTCCGCGCCGGATTGACCACCTACGGCGCCGATCTCAATCCGCAGGCGCTGGCGGCGCTGCAACAGGCCGGCGCGCAACAAGCGTCTACCAGCGCGCGCGACTTCGCCGCCGAGCTGGACGCCGTGCTGCTGCTGGTGGTGAACGCCGCGCAGGTGAAGCAAATCCTGTTCGGCGAGCAAGGCCTGGCGCCACAGCTCAAGCCGGGCACGGCGGTGATGGTGTCTTCGACCATTTCCGCCGATGACGCCAAACAGATCGAGCAACGGCTGCTGGACTACGGCCTGGCGATGCTGGACGCGCCGGTTTCCGGCGGGGCGGCCAAGGCGGAGGAAGGCCAGATGACGGTGATGGCCGCCGGCGCCGACGCCACCTTCGAGCGTCTGCAACCCGTGCTGAACGCCATCGCCGGCAAGGTTTACCGCATCGGCGAGACCATCGGTCTGGGCGCGACGGTAAAAATCATCCACCAGCTGTTGGCCGGCGTGCACATCGCCGCCGGAGCGGAAGCCATGGCGCTGGCCGCCCGCGCCGGCATCCCGCTGGACGTGATGTACGACGTGGTCACCCACGCCGCCGGCAACTCCTGGATGTTCGAAAATCGCATGCGCCACGTGGTCGACGGCGACTATACGCCCAAATCGGCGGTGGATATCTTCGTCAAGGATCTGGGGCTGGTGGCGGATACCGCCAGGGCGCTGCACTTCCCGCTGCCGCTGGCCTCCACCGCTTTCACCATGTTTACCGCCGCCAGCAACGCCGGTTACGGTAAAGAAGACGACAGTGCGGTAATCAAAATCTTTGCCGGCATCGATCTGCCGCAAAAAAAGGAGGCGCTCTGATGCTGCTTGGCGTAATCGCGGATGACTTTACCGGCGCGACCGACATCGCCAGTTTTCTGGTGCAAAACGGCCTGCCGACGGTGCAGCTGAACGGCGTGCCGCAGGACGAAACGCAGGTAAACGCACAGGCGGCGGTCATCAGCCTGAAATCGCGTTCCTGCCCGGCAGAACAGGCGGTCGAACTGTCGTTGCAGGCGCTGGCCTGGTTGCAAAAACAGGGCTGCCGCCAGTTCTACTTCAAATACTGCTCCACTTTCGACAGCACCGCACAGGGCAATATCGGCCCGGTGACCGACGCCCTGCTCACCGCGCTGGGGGAAAATTTCACGGTTGTCTCACCGGCGCTGCCGGTAAACGGCCGCACGGTCTATCAGGGCTACCTGTTCGTCGGGGAGCAGCTGCTGTCTGAGTCCGGCATGCGTCATCATCCGGTCACGCCGATGATCGACAGCAACCTGCTGCGCCTGATGGAATCCCAGGCCGCCGGGCGCTGCGGGCTGGTGACGGCGGCGGAACTGGATCGCGGCGCCGAGGCGGTCAGCGAGAAGCTGCGCCAACTGGCGCAGGAAGGCGTGCGCTACGCGGTACTGGATACGCTCAACGAGCGGCATCTGCTCATCCAGGGTGAAGCGTTGAAAACGATGAAGCTGGTGACCGGCGGTTCGGGCCTGGCGATCGGCCTGGCGCGGCAATGGGCGCAAAGCGGCGATCGTGCGGCTGAGGCAGCCGGCGCGCCGCAGGGGGAAAAGGCAGCAGTGCTGTCGGGCTCGTGTTCTGTGATGACTAACCGGCAGGTGGCGCACTACCGCGAGCGCGCTTCGGCGCAGGCCATCGATATCAGCCGTTGCCTCGAACCACAGGCACGCGCCGCCTACGCCGCCGAGTTGGCGCACTGGGCGCAGCATCACGCCGGGGAAGCGCTTGCCCCGCTGATCTACGCCACTGCGCCACCGGAAGCGCTGCAGCAAACGCAACGGCAGCACGGCGCCGCCGCCAGCGAAGCGGTGGAAGCGCTGTTCGCCGAATTGGTGGTGCAACTGCGCCAGTTGGGATTCAGCCGCTTTATCGTCGCCGGCGGAGAAACCTCCGGCGTGGTCACGCAGGCGCTGGGCATTCGCGGCTTCCATATCGGCCCCGGCATTTCCCCCGGCGTTCCCTGGGTGCGCGCCAGCGATCGGGCGATTTCCCTGGCGCTGAAATCAGGCAATTTTGGCGATGAAGCCTTCTTCTCACGCGCGCAAACGGAGTTTCCAGTATGAGCATGACGACCGAACAGCAAGCGCGTGAAGAGATGGTGCGCCTCGGCGCCTCATTTTTCCAACGCGGCTACGCCACCGGTTCCGCCGGCAACCTCTCGCTGTTGCTGCCGGACGGGGCGCTGCTGGCGACGCCGACCGGCTCTTGCCTGGGCGAGCTGCAGGCCGATCGCCTGTCTAAAGTGAGCCTGAACGGCGATTGGCTGTCCGGCGACAAGCCGTCGAAAGAGATCAGCTTTCACCGAGCGCTGTATCTGAACAATCCGGAATGCAAAGCAGTGGTGCACCTGCATTGCACCTACCTCACGGCGCTCTCTTGCCTGCAAGGGCTGGACGTCGACAACGCCATCAAACCGTTCACCCCCTATGTGGTGATGCGCGTCGGCAAGGTGCCGGTGGTGCCCTACTATCGCCCTGGCGACGAAAGGCTGGCGCAGGATCTGGCGCGCCTGGCGCCGGCCCACCGCGCCTTTTTACTGGCCAACCACGGGCCGGTGGTGACCGGTAAAGACCTGCGAGCGGCGGCGGACAATACCGAAGAGATGGAAGATGCGGCGCGGCTGATCTTCACCCTCGGCGATCGTCCTATCCGCTATTTGACCGATGATGAAATTGCCGAATTACGGAGCTGACCCATGCCTAAATTTGCCGCCAATTTATCGATGATGTTTAACGAAGTGCCGTTCCTAGAGCGCTTCGCTGCCGCTGCCGAACAAGGCTTCAACGCGGTGGAATTCCTGTTCCCTTACGAGCATCCCGCCGAGCTGTTGGCCGAAAAGCTGCGCGAACACGGCCTGCAACAGGTGCTGTTCAATACCGCGCCCGGCGATGTCGCCGCCGGCGAATGGGGGCTGGCGGCGCTGCCGGGCCGCGAGCAAGATGCGCGCGCTGATATCGATCGCGCGCTGGCCTACGCCATCGCCCTTTCCTGTCCCTGCGTGCACCTGATGGCCGGCGTGGTGCCCGCGGGCGCGGATCGGCAACGTTATCTCGACACCTTTATCGCCAATGCGCGCTATGCCGCCGACGCCTTCGCCCCGCACGGCGTCAAGGTGCTGATCGAAGCGCTCAGCCCACCGGTCAAGCCCGACTACCTGTTCGCCAGTCAACATCAGGCGGCGGAGGTGGTGACGGCGATCGAGAGACCGAACGTGTTCATTCAGTTCGACTTTTTCCACGCGCAGTTAGTGGACGGCAATATCAGCGGGCTGCTGGAGACGCTGGCCGGGCGCTACGCGCATATCCAGATAGCCTCAGTGCCGGATCGTCACGAACCGGACGAGGGCGAACTGAATTACCCATGGCTGTTCGACAGGCTGGATGCGCTCGGCTATCAGGGCTGGATCGGTTGCGAATATCGGCCGCGCGGCGACACCGCCGCCGGGCTCGGCTGGCTGAAGCCTTACCGCTAACGTCGCACGCCGACACCAGGAAAACGATTTTATAACAATGAAACGCACCCGTATCGCCACGCGGCGATCGCGGTGCCCAACGCTTACCCAACGAAAGGCTTTTTTCATGTCTACCTCTCTGCTGTTGCTGATTGCCGTACTCGGCGTGGTGCTGCTGTTATTGATGGTGATTAAGGCGAAGGTGCAACCCTTTGTCGCGCTGTTGGTGGTCAGTCTGCTGGTGGCGTTGGCCAGCGGCATTCCGACCGGTGAAGTGATGAAAGTGATGACTGCCGGGATGGGCGGCGTGCTCGGCTCGGTAACCATCATCATCGGTCTGGGGGCGATGCTCGGGCGCATGATCGAACACTCGGGCGGCGCCGAGTCGCTGGCGCAACGTTTCAGCCAGGGGCTGGGGCCGAAACATACCGTCGCCGCGCTGACCCTCGCCGCATTTATCCTCGGCATTCCGGTATTCTTCGATGTCGGCTTTATCATTCTGGCGCCGATTATTTACGGCTTCGCCAAGGTCGCCAAAGTGTCGCCGCTGAAGTTCGGCCTGCCGATGGCCGGCGTGATGTTAACGGTACACGTCGCGCTGCCGCCGCACCCCGGCCCGGTCGCCGCCGCCGGCCTGCTCAACGCCGACATCGGTTGGCTGACCATCATCGGCCTCGCGATCTGTATTCCGGTCGGCGCGATCGGCTATTTCGCCGCCAACTACCTCAACCGCAAAACCTATCCGTTATCGATAGAGGTGCTGGAACAGCTGCAGCTGGCGGCGCCGGAGCCGCGGC
The DNA here is from genome assembly GCF_057197125.1 of Serratia sp. LSHTC3. NCBI lineage: Bacteria > Pseudomonadati > Pseudomonadota > Gammaproteobacteria > Enterobacterales > Yersiniaceae > Serratia > Serratia sp. LSHTC3. The sequence continues at coordinate 228,172 of NZ_JBXUNP010000002.1, read as the reverse complement.
CGGAAGGGCGAGCGCCGCTCAGCGATCGCATCAACCCGCCCGGCGCTGGCCTGGTGGCGGCGCTGATCGTCATCCCGATCGCCATCATCATGCTCGGCACCGTCTCCGCCACGCTGTTGCCGGCAGGCTCGGCGCTGCGCGATGCGCTGTCGTTGCTGGGGTCGCCAGCGGTGGCGCTGATGATAGCCCTGCTGCTGGCCTTCTACTTCCTGGCGCTGCGCCGCGGCTGGAGCCTGCAACACGCCGGTGACGTGATGGGCGCCGCGCTGCCAACCGCCGCGGTGGTGATCCTGGTGACCGGCGCGGGCGGCGTGTTCGGCAAGGTGCTGGTGGAATCCGGCGTCGGCAAGGCGCTGGCCGAAGTGCTGACGGCCATCGGCCTGCCGCTGGTGCCCGCCGCGTTTATCATTTCGCTGGCGCTGCGCGCTTCGCAGGGTTCCGCCACCGTGGCGATCCTGACCACCGGCGGCCTGTTGTCGGAAGCGGTCAGCGGGTTGAATCAGCTGCAGCTGGTGCTGGTGACGCTGGCGACCTGTTTTGGCGGGCTGGGGCTTTCCCACGTCAACGACTCCGGTTTTTGGATCGTCACGCGCTATCTGGGGCTGTCGGTGGCCGACGGCCTGAAGACCTGGACGGTGCTGACCACCCTGCTCGGCCTGAGCGGCTTTCTGTTCACCTGGCTGTTGTGGCTGGCGGTGTGATTTCTCTGGCATACTGAACGCCGTTGTTTTTCATCGCCTTTCACCCTGTGCAGGAGCAGCAACATGACCGTAATCAACACCGCGCCAACGCTTATCACCGAACGCCTGCGGCTGGACGCGCACACGCTGGACGACTTCGACTCGCTGGCCGCTCTGTGGGCCGATCCGCTGGTGGTGCGCTATATCGGCGGCACGCCGCGCGACCGGGAAGACTCCTGGGGGCGCCTGATGCGCTACGTCGGCCACTGGGCGCTGTTGGGATACGGGTATTGGGCGGTGCGTGACAAACAGAGCGGCGAGTATCTCGGCAGCATCGGCTTCTCCAACTTCCTGCGCGACATCACCCCGGCGCTCGACGCGCCGGAAATGGGCTGGACGCTGGTGAGCTCGGCGCACGGCAAAGGCTACGCCACCGAGGCGCTGCGGGCGGCGCTGGCCTGGGGTAAAACGCACCTGCCTGGCAAGCAAACCGTCTGCATCATCTCACCGGAAAACCAGGCTTCGCTGGCGCTGGCGAAAAAAGTCGGCTTTAGCGAAAGCCACCGCAGCGAGTATCACCAGAGCCCGATCGTCGTGATGCATTGCCCGCTTTGAATGCCTAAGTGCGTTGCGCCGCCAACGCCGTCTGAATGAAGTTGTCCCGCAGCGCATCGGCGCGCTGCGGATCCCAGGCGATACCGACCTGCCACTCCGTCTCCTCGCCGCTCAGCGGTAAAATGTCGATGCCGGCCGGCGCGATATGCGTGATGCTGTGCGGCAGCAGCGCGACACCGACGCCGGCGGCAACCAGCGCCAGCAACGTCTGGATATCGCCGGCCTGCTGCACCACGTTCGGCGTCAACCGGTGGGCGGCGATAAACCGCAGCGACTGATCGCTGAGCCCGCGCCCGCGTTTGGGAGTCAACTGCAACAGCGGCAGCTGATTGAAACGCGCCATCAGATCGTCGGCGCGCAGCGCCAGCGCGCCCGGCGCGGCCAGCACCAACCGATCGCTCAGCAATGCCACGCCGCACAGCGGCGTATTGACCGGCAAGCGCACGAACCCCGCCTGCAACTCTCCCTGCAGCAACAGCTGATACTGGCGTTCCGACGGCAAGTCCTCCAGGCCGATCGCCACCTCGGGAAACCGTTGGCGAAAGGCTGCCACCAGCTGCGGCGCCAGATGAAAGCTGGAAAGGCCAAACCCCAGCGCCAGCCGCCCCGCTTCCCCGAGCGCCACCCGCCGCGCGCGCCGCTGAAACTGCTGGTACTGCTCCACCAGCGCCTGCGCTTCCGGGTAGAGCCGCTGCCCGCCGGCGGTGAGCACCGCCCCCTGTCGGCCACGCTCGAACACTCGAACGCCGAGCTGGGTTTCCAGCGCCTGAATTTGCTTGCTCAGCGCCGGTTGGCTGATGCATAGCCGGCTCGCCGCCTGCCGATAGTTGCCCTGTTCAGCCAGCGCCACCAGGGCGCGCAGTTGTTTTATATCCATTCCATTAGGTTATCGAATAGGGAATTTAATTGATTATACAGTAATCAAACCACCTGCTGTAATCAACGCAGACCCTAATCGGAGAGACACCATGACCATCTCATTACGCGCCGCCACGGTGCAATTCCAGCATCGCGCCAACGATAAGAATTACAACCTGTCGACTATCGAGCGCTTTATCGCTCAGGCGGCCGAGCAGCAGGTACAGCTGCTGGCCTTCCCGGAAATGTGTATCACCGGCTATTGGCACGTGCGCCATCTGTCCGACGCCGAAGTGCGGGCGCTGGCGGAACCGATCGCGTCCAGCCCTTCGCTGGCGCGCATTCGCCCGCTGGCTGAGCGTTACAATATGGCGATCGGCGTCGGGCTGATCGAACTGGGCGACGACGGCCGTTGCTACAACGCCTACGCCGTATGCCTGCCGGACGGCGCGCTGCATGTGCACCGTAAACTGCACGCCTTCGAACACCCGGCTATCGCCAGCGGCGATCGCTATACGGTGTTCGACACTCCCTGGGGCGTGCGCGTGGGCGTATTGATCTGTTGGGACAACAATCTGGTGGAGAATGTGCGCGCGACGGCGCTGCTGGGCGCGGAGGTGTTGATGGCCCCGCACCAGACCGGCGGCACCCATTCGCGCAGCCCGCACGGCATGAAGCCGATCCCACAGGCGCTGTGGCAGCGGCGAGCGGAAGATCCGCAGGCGATAGAGGCCGCCTTTCGCGGCGAACACGGCCGCGGCTGGCTGATGCGCTGGCTGCCCTCGCGCGCTCATGACAACGGGCTGTTTTTGTTATTCAGCAACGGCGTGGGCCGCGATGACGATGAGGTACGCACTGGCAATGCGATGATCCTCGATCCCTACGGCCGCATCGTAGCGGAGACCTGGGCGGCGGAAGACCGGCTGGTCAGTGCCGATCTCGATCTGACGCTGATCCCGCTCAGTACCGGACGCCGCTGGATTTACGGACGCCGCCCCGAGCTGTACGGTTTACTGACCGAACCGCAAGGCTATGAGCGCGATGCCCGCAGCGCGCGCTTTTCGACGCAGCCGACGGGGCGCAGCGGCTAATGACAGATAAAAAAAATCCGCCCGAAGGCGGATTTTTTATCCGCGCGGCAACCTGTGCCGCGCATTCACGCCCGCAGGCATGAAGAAATCTTAGAAGCGGTAGCCTACGCCAACGTTCCAGCTGCCAACGTCCACGCTGCGGATGCGGCTCTGCTCGTAGCCAACGTCCAGGGCAACGTTTTCGATTGGGTTGAACTGCAGACCTGCACCGTAGGTGAAGCCGTAGTCGCTGTTGCCACCTTTGTTACCGCCAGCCTGGGCGTTGTCGATGTTTTTGCCGTAGCCAACACCGATCACACCGTAGATGCTCGCCCAGTCGTTGAAGCGGTAAGCTGGACCTGCGGTGATGGAATCGTACTGAGATTTCTTGTAGAAACCGCTTTCAGAACGATTTTTTTCCAGGTGGGTGAAGGAGCCGATCACACCCAGTGGGTTGTTGTCGAACTCGTAACGGTATTTCAGGTTGAAACCGTTGGCCTTGTTAGCAACGCCTTGGAGATCACCCTGCGCATAGCCAGCGGATACGGTGCTCTGACCAGCGAATGCGGTACCTGCGCTAACTGCTAATACGCAAGCTGCTACTGCGGAAAGACATGCAATTTTTTTCATAACCACCTCAAACGCGTTTTATTATTAAGTACATCCATTTGTTCATGCTTTGAAAATATAACAAAAATTAGCGTGAAACTCTGCCTTGAAATGAGTGTCTAATGCTTTATATCGTGTAACAGAAGATTTCAAGAACAGTGTATCTGCTTCTTTTCGCTCTATTTTCGGCCGTATTCTACGGCTTTCTGTGACAAAAATCACCAATTTAATATCCAGATAATTCTTAAGAAAAAGCGCACTTTTTGACCAAATCCGCCACATCTCATCCGAGGATCGGCGGATTTCACCGCGATGCGCGCTTTTCTCAGACAGATTTTCGCCATTTCATTTACACTGCTCGCATCCCCGTTTCGACCGTTTTCTCAAGGCTGAGGAACGGCGCAAAAAAGGCCCGTTAAGGATGTCGTTATCTACTTCCGGCAGAGCGCCCTCCGCGCTGCTGCCCATCTGTCTGTTAATCATCGCCATGGTGTCTATCCAAAGCGGTGCCTCGTTGGCCAAAAGCCTGTTCCCGATCGTGGGCGCGGAAGGCATTACGACGCTGCGTCTTTTCATCGGCACCCTGATTCTGTTCATTATCTTCCGCCCGTGGCGTATGCGCATCGTCGCCGGCAGCCGCTTGCCACTGCTGATTTACGGCCTGTCGCTCGGCGCGATGAACTACCTGTTCTACCTTTCGCTGCGCACCGTGCCGCTCGGCATCGCCGTGGCGCTGGAGTTTACCGGCCCGTTGGCGGTGGCCATGTTCTCGTCGCGGCGGCCGATCGACTTTCTCTGGGTGGCGCTGGCGATCGCCGGGTTGTGGTTCCTGTTGCCGCTCGGCCACGGCGTAGGCGGGATCGATCCGTTCGGCGCCGCCTGTGCGCTCGGCGCCGGCGCCTGCTGGGCGGTCTATATCATTTTCGGCCAAAAGGCCGGCGGCGATCACGGCCCCGGCACGGTGGCGCTCGGTTCGTTGATCGCTGCGCTGGTGTTCTGCCCGATCGGCGCCTGGCAAACCGGCAGCGTGCTGTTCAACCTCGATATTCTGCCGGTGGCGCTGGCGGTGGCGATCCTCTCCACCGCGCTGCCTTATTCGCTGGAGATCATCGCGCTGCCCAAAATTCCGGCGCGCACTTTCGGCACCTTAATGAGCCTGGAGCCGGCGATGGCGGCGCTGTCCGGCATGCTGTTCCTCGGCGAACACCTGAGCGGCGTGCAATGGTTGGCGCTGGCGGCGATTATCGCCGCCTCCATGGGTTCCGCCCTGACCATTCGCCCCAAACCGCGCCTCGAAAGCCTTTCTTGATCGCCTGACTCGCCTGCCGTCCGCAACGCCGGAATGCAGGCGGGTTAACTGTTTTCCTCGTGACAAATCGGCATACTTCCCCTTAGCCTGTATCGCAGGCTCTTTGGACTTTCGCTCACATGGAGAATAACAGTGATTCACAACAGCCTGTTCAACCCACGCTTCGGCCGCGGACTCGCGCCGGCGCTGGTTTCAACCCTGACCGAGTTGCGCCGATGCGACCTGCCCGAACTGGCGCTGGGCCATCACCCGATCGACGGCGACAACATCTTTATGGACGTGATGACGCTGACCACCGCGCCGGCGGCGGAGAAGCGCGCCGAAATGCATCAGGAGTACATCGCGCTGCATCTGCTGATCAGCGGCGAAGAACGCATCGAATACGGCCTGGCGGGCGACGGGCATCGCGAACATCCGCATGCAGAAAATAGCGATCTGCTGCTGCTGGACATCAAACGCCACCCGCAAACCCTTCACATGACGCACGGCATGTTCGCGATCTTTTTCCAGATGGAACCGCATAAGACCGGCTGCCTGTGGCAGCGGCCGCAGCACATCAAGAAAGCGGTGGTGAGGATCCATCACCGTCTGCTGCTGTGAGCCTGCGGCAGCGTCCGTAGAAAATCGGCGGCCTGGCGGGGAGAGCGCAAGCGCTTGAAACGGCCCCCTATATCGGTACGGGCCATCTCCGCCAGGTATTTTCGCCGGTTCTTCGAGTAAGTGCGGATCGTCCACAGCACGATCGACTCGCGGCTAAAGAAAGAACGGCGGAAACTTTCCCGATTGCCGGTGCCCGGCCACAGCTCGCTTTTGCTGGCCGCGCGGCGGTACGCGCGGCGCGCGGCCTGCCACAGCGTGCGGCAGAAACCGTAGTCCAGCCACAGGATATAATCGACCTCGCGCCACTTGATCGGTTGCGTGCGGCTGTAGTTGCCGTCCAGCACCCAGCCTCCTCCCGCTTCGGCCAGCGTCTGCTCAAGCCGCGCCAGAAACGCGCCATCGGGCGTCCCCTGCCACTCGGGCCGCCAATAGAGTCTGTCCATCTCGATATAGGGAACGTCAAGACGTTCCGCCAGTTGACGCGCCAGGGTGCTTTTACCGCTGCCGCTGGTGCCGACGACGTTAATTTTCATCACTCGCCAATAAAGACTGGGATAATTTCCATACTTTAGCCGTATCAATTACGCCTATCAATCTGAATAGGCTTGGCATTAACACCACGATAACAAAGTGGATATTTAACCAAACCTGCGCGCCCGCAGAAAATAAGATAACGGGGATAAATTGTCACTGACAAAAATAATAATAAAAAAACAAAATAACAATAAAATTCATAAAATTACACAATAGACAAAAACCAAATAAAAATATTGTCATTAGCCCCCCCCTATTTGTGCAATAGCCATTTTCGTGCGGCAAAAATAAACATCCCTGCTATAATTAATCCCGTAACGAAATAGGACAACGACTAATCAAGAGGATATCTGATATGAGTACCGCTAAACTGGTGAAAACGAAATCTTCTGATCTGCTGTATACCCGTAACGATCTGGACGAAAAAGTTAAACTGGCCGCCATCAAGGCGCTGAACCATCAGGTCGTGCAATTCATCGATCTTTCGTTGATCACCAAACAGGCGCACTGGAACATGCGCGGCGCGAACTTCATCGCGGTGCATGAAATGCTGGACGGCTTCCGCACCGCCATCATCGAGCATCAGGACACCTTCGCCGAGCGCGTGGTGCAGCTGGGAGGCGTGGCGCTGGGCACCGTACAGGTGGTCAACGATCGCACGCCGCTGAAAAGCTACCCGACCAATATCCACAGCGTGCAAGAGCACCTGAAAGCGCTGGCCGATCGCTACGGCGCGGTCGCGAATGACATCCGCAAAGCCATTACCGAAGTGGAAGACGAAGACACCGCCGATATGTTCACCGCCGCCTCGCGCGATCTGGACAAATTCCTGTGGTTCATCGAATCCAATATCGAATAACGCGAAAGCGTTGCAGATCGCCCGTCGTTCCGGGCAGCGCAGGCTGGGCTTTGCCCGGCCTGTTTTCTTTTGCGCGACCGTTGCATTGTACAAAAAACGGCCCATATTAAACGGTAGGGTTTCCTTGTCAGGAGGTGATGATGGCCAGCGGCTGGGCGGCGGACGGCGCCGTACAAGATCAGATTGATTCCACCGTCGACGATGCGGTGCAGCGCGCGCGTGAAGCGCTCGGGCACGGCGAGAGCGAACGCTATTGCCAGGAATGCGGAGAACCGATCCCCGAGGCGCGCCGCAAGGCGCTGAAGGGCGTGCGTTTTTGCGTCGCCTGTCAGGCCGAACAAGACAAAAAACACGCGGCCACCAGCCTGTACAACCGGCGCGGCAGCAAAGACAGCCAGTTGCGTTAGCATTATCTGCTCCCTTTTTGCCCCTCTCGCAGTCACCCTTGCACCGTCAATGGATCATGAAAGTTAGAGTTAGTTATCAATATTGAAGCAAAAACGTTAAAGAACGGTTGTTTCACAGCCAAAATTTGGTTAATGATAGCCCCGTGCACCAAGATAATTCTTACGCACCATTTCGGTGCCTCATTGTGGTGCATAACCATTACTATTCGCCGTCACGGCACAACATCACGCAGTAACTCTTTGTTTTTATATTAGTTGAAAACATGGCACGATTTTTTCATGGCACCAACTGCAATATAAAAAATGGGTAATCCGCAACCTGTACAGGAATTCCTCTCATGAAGTCGATTTTTAAAGTCTCCCTGGCCGCACTCTCCCTGGCCTTTGCCGTAAGTTCCCACGCAGCAGACAAACTGGTGGTCGCCACCGACACCGCTTTCGTTCCTTTTGAGTTCAAGCAAGGCGACAAATACGTCGGCTTCGACATCGACCTGTGGGCCGCCGTCGCCAAAGAGCTGAAGCTGGACTACACCCTGAAACCAATGGACTTCGGCGGCATCATTCCGGCGCTGCAGACCAAAAACGTCGATCTGGCGCTGGCCGGCATCACCATCACCGATGAGCGCAAGAAAGCCATCGATTTCTCCGACGGCTACTACAAGAGCGGCCTGCTGGTGATGGTCAACGCCGACAACAACAGCGTGAAAAGCATCGACGATCTGAACGGCAAAGTGGTGGCGGTGAAGAGCGGCACCGGCTCGGTGGATTACGCCAAGCAGCACATCAAAACCAAGGATCTGCGTCAGTTCCCTAACATCGACAACGCCTACATGGAACTGGGCACCAAGCGCGCCGACGCGGTGCTGCACGACACGCCAAACATCCTATACTTCATTAAGACGGCCGGCGCCGGCAAGTTCAAAACCGTCGGCGATTCGCTGGAAGCGCAGCAGTATGGCATCGCCTTCCCTAAAGGCAGCGACGAGCTGCGCGAGAAGGTGAACGGCGCGTTGAAAACGCTGCGCGAGAACGGCACCTATAACGAGATTTACAAGAAGTGGTTCGGCACCGAACCTAAGTAAGCTGTGAATTTGGCAAGCGATTAACTTAAGCACAGGGGGCGCTTAACCCCCTGCGCTTTGTTGTATCTGATACCCACGTTTGGGATCACCGGGAGAAATATCATGCAGTTCGACTGGAGCGCCATCTGGCCCGCCATTCCTATCTTGTTAGAGGGCGCCAAAATGACCCTGTGGATTTCGGTCCTCGGTCTGATTGGCGGCCTGATCATCGGCCTCGTCGCCGGCTTTGCCCGCACCTACGGCGGATGGATAGCCAACCACATCGCGTTGGTGTTTATCGAAGTGATCCGCGGCACGCCGATCGTGGTGCAGGTGATGTTCATCTACTTCGCCTTGCCGATGGCGTTCACCGATTTGCGCATCGATCCTTTCACCGCGGCGGTGGTGACCATCATGATCAACTCCGGCGCCTACATCGCGGAAATCACCCGCGGCGCGGTGCTGTCTATCCATAACGGTTTCCGCGAGGCCGGCCTGGCGCTCGGCCTGTCGCGCCGCGAAACCATCCGCTACGTCATTATGCCGCTGGCGCTGCGCCGCATGCTGCCGCCGCTGGGCAACCAGTGGATCATCAGCATCAAAGACACCTCGCTGTTCATCGTGATCGGCGTGGCGGAGCTGACCCGTCAGGGTCAGGAAATTATTGCCGGTAACTTCCGCGCGCTGGAAATCTGGAGCGCCGTGGCGGTTATCTATCTGATTATTACCCTGGTGCTGAGCTTCGTGCTGCGTCGTCTGGAAAGAAGGATGAAAATCCTGTGATTGAATTTAAAAACGTCTCCAAGCATTTTGGCCAAACCCAGGTGCTGCACAACATCGATTTGAAGATCGACAAAGGCGAAGTAGTGGTGATCATCGGGCCGTCCGGCTCCGGCAAATCCACCCTGCTGCGCTGCATCAACAAGCTGGAAGAAGTCACCAGCGGCGATCTGATCGTCGACGGCCTGAAAGCCAACGATCCGAAAGTGGACGATCGGCTGATCCGCCAGGAAGCCGGCATGGTGTTCCAGCAGTTCTATCTGTTCCCGCACCTGACGGCGCTGGAAAACGTCGCCTTCGGCCCGATCCGCGTGCGCGGCGCGAAGAAGTCCGATGCGGAAAAGCTGGCGCGCGAACTGCTGGCCAAGGTCGGTCTGGCGGAGCGCGCCCACCATTACCCGTCCGAACTGTCGGGCGGCCAGCAGCAGCGCGTGGCGATCGCGCGCGCGCTGGCGGTGAAGCCGAAAATGATGCTGTTCGACGAGCCGACCTCCGCGCTCGATCCGGAGCTGCGCCATGAAGTGCTGAAGGTGATGCAGGATCTGGCCGAGGAAGGCATGACGATGGTCATCGTTACCCATGAAGTCGGCTTTGCCGAAAAAGTGGCGTCGCGCCTGATCTTTATCGACAAGGGCCGGATTGCCGAAGACGGCAACCCGCACGATCTGATCAATCATCCGCCAAGCCCGCGTCTGCAGGAGTTCCTGCAGCACGTGTCCTGATCCTGGCGGTTTAACGGCGGGCGCACCACGCGCCCGCCGCTTTCATTCCGCACGCTCTCCCACGCCCCGTCGCGCCACCTTTCCTACTATATTCATTGTTTTTCATCGTATTGCTTTTACATCCGCCGATCACAGAACGCCAAAGAGAGGAACCATGCCGCCAAACGCAGACTCCCGACGAGGTTCTCATCTGCGAGAACACCTGCTTTTCCTGCTGCTGTTGCTGACCCTGAACGTCTTCGCACCACCGGCCCTGGCGCAAAATGCGCCGCCCGCGCCCGCCGACAAGAGCGAGCAGCAGAAAGCCGCCTACGCCGCGCTGGCTGAGCTGCTGCAAGACGACAAAGCGCGCGCGGAACTCATCAACCACCTGAAACAGACCGCCGGCGACGCCCCCGCCGCCGCGCCGGCAACGCCGGAGGAATCGACGCCCGCTACGCTGAGCGACAGCCTGAACTCGCTGGCGCAGGAAGGCATCGGCACCTTTAACCAAAAGCTCGGCGCGCTGCAAAAGCTGATCGACTCCGGCCCGAAGCGCGTTTTCAATCCCGCCGGCTTTTTCCGCGCGCTGGGCTACTTTCTGCTGACGGTGGCGGTCACCTTTGCGCTGTTCCACCTGATCCGGCGGCTGATCGCGCCGCTGTACAAACGCATGGGCAGTTGGGGACACAATGCGCGGCTACAGCGCGGCCCGTGGTATAAACGCCCCGCCGCCATTCTCGGCGCTTTCGCCATCGATCTGCTGGTACTGCTGCTGGCGCTGGCGGCGGGCAATCTGTTCGCCCGCCACGTCCACGCCGACAGCGCCACCATTCTGCGGCTGCAGACCCTGTTTCTCAGCGCCTTCGCGGTGATTGAATTTTTCAAGGCGGTGCTGCGGCTGATTTTCGCCCCCCGCTTCGACTATCTGCGCCCCTTCCCCTTCAGCGACCGGAGCGCGCACTACTGGAATACGCGCCTCGCCTGGCTCAGCGGCCTGATCGGCTACGGCCTGATGGTGGTGGTGCCGGTGGTGGCGGTCCAGATAAGCTACCCGGCCGCCGCCACCGTCAACCTGGTGGTGATGCTGGCGCTGACGCTGTACGCCATTTGGCTGATCCTGCACAACCGCAAGCCGATACAGCAACAGATCAACCTGCTGGCCGAGCGGTCGATGGCGTTTTTCAGCGTGATCCTGCGCGGGCTGGGGCATATCTGGCATCTGTTGGCGATCGCCTATTTTCTGGTGTTGTTCGTGCTGTCCCAGTTCGACATCGGCAACAGCCTGCGCTTTATGATGAGCGCCACGGTGAAAAGCCTGTTGGTGGTCGGCGTCGGCGCGCTGCTGTCCGGCATGCTGACCCGCTGGATTTTCCGCCGCATTTCACTGCCGACCGACGTCAATCTGCGCTACCCGATGCTCGAGCGGCGCATCAACTCCTACATCCCCAACGGGCTGAAGATACTGCGGGTGATGGTGGTGCTGGCGGTGACGCTGTTCCTGCTCGATGCCTGGCACCTGATCAACCTGTACCAGTGGGCGGGCAGCGAAAATGGCCAGCGGACGCTCGGCGGGCTGGTGCATATCCTGCTGATCCTGTTGATCGCCGTGTTCAGCTGGACGCTGATGGCCAGCATCATCGAGCACCGTCTGGCGCTGGAGCTGAGCAACGGCGTGCGGCCGAGCGCGCGCGAACGCACGCTGCTGACGCTGTTTCGCAACGTGCTGGCTATCGTTATCAGCACCATTACCGTGATGATCGTGCTGTCGCAGGTGGGATTGAACATCGCGCCGCTGCTGGCGGGCGCCGGCGCGCTGGGGCTGGCCATCAGCTTCGGCGCCCAGACGCTGGTGAAAGACGTGATTACCGGCGTGTTCATCCAGTTCGAAAACGGCATGAACACCGGCGAGTACGTCACCGTCAGCGGCATCACCGGCACCGTGGAGCGCATGACCATCCGCTCGATCGGCCTGCGCGACGACTACGGCGTCTACCACATCGTGCCGTACTCCTCGATCACCACGCTGGCCAACTATGCGCGTGAGTTCGGGGTATACCGCGCCAACTACACCGTCAGCCGCGACGAGGACATCGATCGGGTCAATGAGGTGCTGCATCAGGCCGTCGCGGCGCTGAAGCAAGATGAACAGGTGAAGCATTTCCTGATTGGCGAGCCGGTCTTCAACGGCGTGGTGGCGCTGGGAGACCGCTCGTTCACCACCCGCGTGACGGTGCGCACACAGGCGCTGAAACAGTGGGTGGTGCAATACGCCCTCGATCGGCTGGTGAAAATCCATTTCGATCGGGCCGGCATCGGCATGCCGCAGCAGGCGATGCAGATCTCCCGCGCGCCGCAGCCGCATGAAGAGCCGCCGCCTGCCGCGAGCTGAGGCTAACGCCCCTGGCCGCAAGGATGGGCGGCCAGGAAGGCCGCCACGTCCCGCCGGTAGGCGTCGTATTGCACCGAGCGCGGGGCAAACAGGCCCACCACGTTGATCAGCCACGGATGGCGGGCGAACAGCGGTTTGATCATCACGTGGTCTGCTTCGGCGATACGCGTCACCGTCAGCAGCGAGGCCGGGATCGTTTGCCGATACACGCGCTCGGTTTCGTCCGCGTCCACGTTGACGTCGCGCCCGCCCAGGATCAGGTGCACCGGCGTGGCGAAATGCCGCAATCCCGCCGTCGCGTCGCTGGCCATGTTGGCGCGGATAAAACGCCAGCGGTCGGCGCTCAATGCGGCGGTGCCAGACTCGCGACGGTACTGCGCGTAGCCGTCCGGTTGCTCGAGCAGGGTCTGGATATGGCGCCAATGCGCCTCGCGCGCCAGGATCTGCGCTTCATCGTCCCCTGCCGCCGCCATCGCCGCCCGGGTGTTATAGCGCCCTTGCCGCAGCCAGTTGATCGCCGGCGAGAGTGCAAGAGTGAAAGCAATGTCAGGCCGTAAACGCGCCACCTCCGGCATCACCCATCCCGCCTGGCTGGCGCCCCACAGCCCCACGCAGCGCGCATCGAAGCGCCCGTCCCGTCTGGCCCAGTCGATGATATCAGCGGTTTCCCGCGCGCGATCCGCCATGGTCTGATGCAGCCAGTTGCCGCTGGAGCCGCCTACGCCCGGCTTGTCGAAGGATAAAACCGCATAGCCCTGCTGCGCTATCGCCTCCCAAATGCCGTAATAGCCTTCGTCGCGGCTGGCGTTGGCCGGCCCATCGCCGTGTATGAACACCACCACGCCGGGTTTGACCGGCGCATGCTCTGGCAGCACCAGCGTGCCGCTCAGCCGGTTGCCGCCGGCGGTCACCGTGACCGGTTCGGTGACAAAGCGAAAGTCGTTGACGTAAATCACCCAGCCAAGCGCCGCCAAAACCAGCGCCACGAGGCACAGCCCTATTTTGCGCACATCGCCTCCCCGTTGCGTTTCTCCATCAATACCCAATCGGCCTGGCCGAACAGCACCCCCAGCAAGGCGTAGTGCTCTTCGCGCCGTACCAGAAAACCGCAGCGCCGGTACAGGCGCTGCGCATCGACGTTGCGCCGGCTGACGTGCAGATTCAGACGCCGGCCTGCGCCCTGTTCGGCGGCGTAGTCGTTCATCCACTGCAACAGCCGCCTGCCCATCCCTTTGCCGCGCTGGTTTTCCGCCACCGCCAGGTAGGAAAGATACAGCTCATCGGCCGCCGGAGTATGCTGCAATACCACAATTTGCAGATACATGCGCCAAACGTTCAGCCAACCGTAGCGGCGGCATAGCCGCCAAATCGGCAAGGCGCGCGGGCGCAGCCCGCCGTCGCCCTCTGCCTCGGCCGCATTGAGGGCAAAAGCCGCCACCACCTGCTCATCCTGTTTCACTACGAAGCTACGCTCCCGGCTGCCGCTTTGCTGCCAACTCCACAGCCGATAAAACAGACGCCACTGCCGGCGGGCGCTCAAACGGCGCGCGCGCTGGAACTTGTCGCAGAACGCGGCGTAGATCAGCGCCGCCGTTTGCAGGCGGTCAGCGTCGCGATAAGGCTCAATGTGCAGCATATCCACCTCGACTAGGGATGCCGGTAGAGCAGTTGTTCCAACAGCCGCACCGGCGTAGTCTCCTCCGGTGCAGGCGACGCAAAGATCGCCTGCCGCCAGGCCTGGCTTTCGATCACGTCCAGCACCAGCTGCGCGAGCGGTAACGGCGCTATCGCCGCCGCAATTTCACCGGTTTGCTGAGCCTCGGCGATCACCGTCGCCAGCGCCTCAATCAGCTGCCGCTGGTTGGCGCTGAACGGCTCGGCCAACGCCGGGTTGCGCGCCACCTCCGCCACGATCTCCGCCGACAGCTGAACATTGGCCGGTTCGGCGACAAAGGCATGATAGGCGGTGAAAAAAATCGACAGCGCCTGTTTCGGCCGCTTTCTGTCGGCCAATAATCCGGCGGCGAACTCGGCGAATACGCCGTTTTCCAGCAGCGCTATCTCGCCGATCAGCGCCTCCTTGCCGGAAAAATGGTTATAGAGGTTGCCCACGCTGACGCCCGCCGCCTGCGCGATATCCCGCATGCTGGTCTGGTGAAATCCCTGATGGGTAAAGCTGTGCAGCGCGGCCTCGACAATCTTTTCTCGGTTTCCCATCGTCAGTTCCCGAAACGGTGAAGGGGGCGCCTGGCGCCATAAATTGATATTAATGAACGAACGTTCGTTCACATCAAGTCTAGCATAGACCGGTAAAATTGAACCGCAGCTCAACGGCGCAGGCATCGGTGGGGGAAGGCAAACGCCGCCTCGTTTTCAGAGGCGGCGTCCGGCAGACTCAGTGCAGCGCATCGCCCTGCTTCACCGAGGTAAAGGCCTGCATCAGCTTCACGACGTCATGCATGCCGATATTGACCTGGTTAATCACTTCTCCGGCGTCATGGGTCAATGCCACACCGCCGCCGGCCTGTTCCACGCAGGTCGCCATGCCGGCGATCGCCGCCGCCACGCCTTGCTGGATAGACTTGGTCATGCGTTCGATCTCGGTCGCCGCCTTGCGCGACTGTTCCGCCAGCGTGCGCACCTCGTTGGCCACCACCGCAAAACCGCGCCCGTGCTCACCGGCGTGGGCAGCTTCGATGGAGGCGTTAATCGCCAGCAGGTTGGTTTGGGAGGCGATTTTACGAATGGCTTCGACGATGGTGCCGATCTGCTGAGAGCACTTGCCGAGCTCGGTGACCACGTCCGAGGTTTCGCGCGCCGCCGCTTCGACCTGCTGCATGCCCTTCACCGCCTGCTGCACGATGACCGCGCCCTGCGCCGCCTGCCGGTCAGTATCCAGCGACAGATGATGCGCGTTGCGCACCATCTCTTCTTCGTGCTGCTGCTGTTGCATCAATCGGGTGATGTCCTGGGCAATTTTCACCACTTTCACCACCTGGCCTTCATTATCGAGGATCGGGTTGTAACTGGCCTCCAGCCATACCCGTTCGCCGCGCCGGTTGACGCGCTCAAAACGCCCGGTGATGAACTCGCCGCGCGCCAGGCGCTGCCAGTGCCGCCGATAGTCGTCGGAAGCGGCGAACGCCGGCGGGCACAGCACCGCATGCGACTGCCCGCACGCCTCATCCAGCCGATAGCCCATCAGCGCCAGCATATTGTCGTTGGCGCTGACAATGGTGCCCTGCGGCGTGAAAGAAATCATCGCCATCGATCGATTCAGCGCCGCCAGCAGGCTGCGGTGTTCCTGCGCCTGGGTCACTCGCTCGGTCACTTCGCTGGCGATCTTGACGATTTCCACCACCTTACCCTGTTTATTCAGCACCGGCGCGTAGGTGCCCTGCAGCCATACCGTCTCGCCGTTTTTCGCGATGCGTTTTAGGGTGTCCGTGATGGGTTGCCCCTTATTCAGCGTCTCCCAATGCTTGCGGTACAACGGGCTGGCGACATAGTTCGGATCGCAGAAAATACGGTGATGCCGGCCAATCACGTCATCGCGTTGAAATCCCAGCGTGTTGAGGAAGAGATCGTTGGCGCGCAAGACCGTGCCGTCGGGCGAGAATACGATCATGGGAACGGCGTGTTCTATCGCGCCCAGCTCGGCGCCTTTGTGGGTAGTTAACTGACTGAATCGTAACAGCATAAGGTGTAGTCCTTGTGGCAGATGATGGCGCTTTTCTTATTTTGTCTGGCCACATGCCGCGCCCACACGCAGACGTGCCATCGCGGAAGGAACGGGCAGCGCCGAACCTTCTGGTTATTGCTATTAACCGGATTAAATTTATTTATTCAGTAAAGTAATTATTCGAATTTAAATAAACCGACAACCTAAGATTTTTATTATTAAATGCGTAATGAGAATAACGTAAGTGATGAAAATTGAAAGGTAAAATGCGGATTTTTGTCGGCGCCGGCAGGATAACCGGCGCCGGGGAGATTAGCGCCAGCGTTCGGCTGCCCAGGCGGCCTGTTGCTCGGCGTTATGGAAGGTCCAGGCGACGAAGCGGCTGATCTTCTGCCCTTGCGCCATCTCGATGGTGCGCACCTCGGCCGCCCCCGCCACTTTCAACGCATGGTAGATGGCCGGCAACGTGGTGTTTTTCGAGATGAGCGAGGTGAACCACAGGCAGTTGTTGGCCTTGCCGACGCTCTCTGCCACCATCTTGCGCACAAAGGCTTCTTCGCCGCCTTCGCACCACAGCTCGTTGTTCTTGCCGCCGAAGTTTTGCACCGGCTTGTCGGCCACTTCCCCTTTGCCCAGTTTATGCAGCTTGCGCCGGGTGCTGGCGCGCGCTTCCTGCTCGGACGCGTGGAACGGCGGGTTGCACAGGGTGGCGTCGAATTTCTCGGCCGCGCCGATAATGCCGCTGAAAATCAGCTCAGGCTGTTTTTGCAGCCGCAGGCGCACGCTGTTGCGCAGCGTCGGGTTCATCTCGACGATCATCTTGGCCGAGTTGAGCGACACCGGATCGATTTCGGAGCCGGTGAAACGCCAACCGTATTCGCGCAGGCCGACGATCGGGTAAATGCAGTTGGCGCCGACGCCGACGTCGAGGATCGCCACGCCCTTGCCGCGCGGGATCTCGCCGCCGTTGCTGGTCGCCAGCAGATCCGCCAGGTGATGCAGATAGTCGGCGCGGCCGGGGATCGGCGGGCACAGATAATCAGCCGGAATATCCCAGTGTTCGATGCCGTAAAAGTGTTGCAGCAACGCACGGTTGAGCATTTTCACCGCCGCCGGATCGGCGAAGTCCACCGAGACATCGCCCCAGGCGTTCGGTTTTACGAACGGCGCCAGCGCCGGGCAACTGGCGATCAGCGCCGGGAAGTCGTAGCGCGAACGATGACGGTTGCGCGGATGCAGGCCGCTTTTCTGCTGCGGGAAGGTTTTCTTTTTTTCCACCGTGACGGGCTCTCTTGAAGGGATTTCCGGCGCGTAAGATAACACATCCGGCCCGCAATGGCGCAGCGGCGGGAAACCCGGCACAATGAAAGCTTCATCGATTGCCGCAGGGTCTCCCATGAACCGTGAATCTCGTTATTATTATGAACCCGCCGCCGGCCACGGCCTGCCGCACGATCCGCTGAACGCCATCGTCGGCCCGCGCCCCATCGGCTGGATCTCTTCCCGCAGCGCCGCCGGCTTGCGTAATCTGGCGCCCTACAGCTTTTTCAACTGCTTCAACTATCGCCCGCCGATCATCGGTTTCGCCAGCACCGGTTGGAAAGACAGCGTGGCGAATATCGTGGAAACCGGTGAGTTCGTCTGGAACCTGGCGACACGCCCGCTGGCGGAAGCGATGAACCACAGTGCAATCAACCTGCCGCGCGGCGAAGATGAATTCGCCTTCGCCGGCGTCACGCCGCTGCCCGGACGCCGGGTCAAAGCCGAGCGCGTGGCCGAAAGCCCGGTGAACTTCGAATGCCGGCTGACCCAGTGCATTCAGCTGCAAACCGCCGCCGGCGAACAGGTGGAGACCTGGCTGATATTGGGCGAAGTGGTGGCGGTGCACCTCGATCCGGCGCTGCTGGACGAACACGGCGTCTACCAGACCGCCGCTGCCGAACCTATCCTGCGCGCCGGCGGCCCAACCGCCTACTATGGCATTTCCGAACAGCACCGTTTCGATCTGGCGCGCCCGACGCGCTGATCGTCTCCCCCCTGTTTATGCAGAAGATGAACGGGGGAATTAATAATCAAAAAATCTGAACAAAACTGTCAACACTCTCCGATTTCATCCCGCCTGTCACTGCGCAATAATCCTCCCATCGAAAGGCAAACCCCTTTCTCCCTAATTCACTTTGACAGGAATGACCAACATGAAAACCATCAAAACTTTTGCTGCCGCTATCGCCCTGGCTACCGTTTCTTTCACCACTTTCGCCGCTGAACACGTCAGCGCGCAGGATGCCGCCCAATTCGAAAAAGCCGGCGTGATCGTCGCCAGCGGCGCAACCGACCTGAGCAGCCTGAAGTCTCAGCTGGCCGCCAAAGCCGATGCGGCGGGCGCCAAGGCTTTCACCATCACCTCCACCAGCGGCAATAACCTGATGCACGCCACCGCGGTTATCTACAAATAATCGCCGCCCCAGACGTCAAAAAGCCCGCCGGCTATCACCCCGGCGGGCTTTTTTTATGTTCGCGTACGTCAGCGCTGAATGGGCACAACAGCGAATTTCTTGCCGTCCGCTTTGTCAGCAATCCACGCGCCAACAAGCCGGAAAATTCTGTCGCAAACAGGCAGAAACCCTGTATTCAATGGGGTTTGCGGGGGGCTTGCACACACATTTTTTTACCTGCCCATGGCTGGACTAACGGGAGAGGATGATTATCATGTTACGCAGACTACAGATGCAGAGAGCGTTGTATGCAACATATCATTGAAGGTTTCCTCAGTTTCCAGAAAGAGATTTTCCCGCAGCGCAAGGAACTGTTCCGCAGCCTTGCCTCCAGCCAAAATCCCAAAGCGCTGTTTATCTCATGCTCTGACAGCCGTTTAGTGCCTGAGCTGGTCACACAGCAAGAACCTGGGCAGCTTTTCGTTATCCGTAACGCCGGCAACATCGTCCCTTCCTTCGGCCCGGAGCCGGGCGGCGTCTCTGCCACCATCGAGTATGCAGTGGTGGCGTTGGGAGTTACCGATATCGTGATTTGTGGCCACTCGAACTGCGGCGCCATGAAGGCTATCGCGTCTTGCCAGTGCCTCGACCCTATGCCTGCGGTAGCTCACTGGCTGCACTATGCCGATGCGGCAAAAGCGGTGGTCGAGAAGAAAACCTGGAATAGCGAAACAGACAAAGTTAACGCTATGGTGGAAGAGAACGTTATTGCTCAGCTAAATAATATCAAAACCCATCCTTCTGTGGCGGTGGGTCTGCGCAACAGCGGGCTGCGCCTGCACGGCTGGGTGTACGACATCGAAAGCGGCGAAATTCGCACGCTGGATAGAAACACCAAGAGCTTCGTGTCTCTGGCCGATAATCCCGACGTCTATTTCGAATAAAATCACGCCTGGTTTTAACCATTAAATAAAATCCACGCTTCCGCGTGGATTTTATTGTCAGCCTTAAACCAAACGCGCCTCTATCGCCGCAGCGAAGTCGCGGCACATCCGTTCGTCACCGTCGGCATTGTCTGCCAATACCGTCTCGCCATCCACCACCCGAATATGCGCCTGCAAATCGAAATCCGCCGGCGGCTGCGGGCGGGCGGCGGCGGCGGCCATCGTCTGCTGCGCCTCATGCCACGCCTGCGCCACCGTCTGGTTGCAGGCCTGCGCCAGATAGTCCGGATTAAACCCTTCGCCGGTCAGGCTGCGCAGCGTGTCGTCGTGGCTGACGCTGTTACCCGGCAACCAGTAGTGTTGCGCCAGATCCGGGCCAATGGCCGGGTTATCCGTCAGATAACCGTCGCGCTGCAGGAAGAAGTGGCGGGTTTGTTCCACCGCCATCATCGCCAGCAAATAACCCTGATAGGAACAGGCGGACTCCAGCGACAGCAGATGAGGGATCGCCAGCGTCGGGCGCGGGCTGCCGCTGATGCCGAGGATCTTCTGCTCGACCTCGCGCGCCAGCGCGGTGATGGCTTCCGGCGTGCGCTGCTCGTCATCCCACTGATACAACGCCCACTCGAAGTACGGCACCAGCAGGATATGGCGTTCGTTGAACGCGCGCATCGGCTGGCGCGCCGCGATGCCGGCCTCAATCAGCGCATCGGGCACCGCTTCGCCGGCGGCGTTTTTCGCATAGCGCTTCAACCAGTCGGCATCGTCCAGCAGGCTGTCGCAGAACATCGACTGGGTTTCGGCATAGGCCATCGAGGTCGGCGGGAACTCCTGCGAGAAGCACGGCGCATTCTGGCGAATATTGGCGAAGTGCGCCGCGTGGCCGCCCTCGTGGAACAGGGTGTTGAGCCCGTAAGCGCCGCTGCCCACCTGCCCCGGCTGCGCCAGGCTGGTGAAGTTGATGCGCGCCGGCACCCATTCCCCCTGGCGCACAAACGGCGGCACCGGGCCGTGCATAAAGCCATTCTCATACTTGCCTTTGCGCACCAGCAGATCGAGATTCATCTCGGCGCCGCCAAAACCGATGTGCAGACGTTTGAAGCTGTCGACCCAGCGTTCCAGCGAACGGGAAAACGGGAAATAAGGATCCAGTTGGCGGGTGACGTCGCCGGCGCTAGCGAAGCGCACGTTCCACGGCTCCAGCGCCTGGTCGCCCTTGTCGGCCGCCAGCTGCTGCAGGCTGCGCGCGTTGGCCTCGCGGGTTTCCCGCTCGAAGCGATCCAGAATGGCGAACAGCTGCTCCGGCGTCATGCGCTCGGTTTTGTTCACCTTGTAGTCGAAATAGTTGCGATAACCCATCTGGCGCGCAAAGCGGTTGCGCAGGCCGATCAGCTCCGGCAGGCCGTTATGCAGCAGCCATTGCTCCAGATCGCGCAGCGCCTGCTGCGAGCTGCGGCGATAGTCTTCGTTCGGGTTGGTCGCCTGGTTGGTCAACAGCTCGCCGAGCGAAGCCGCCACGCGCTGGCCGTCGGCGTTCAGATGGGTGACCTGATAGCCCTTGCGGCGCGAGTAGAGATCGGACTCGGCGTGGATGATCTGATCCAACAGCGCCTGCGCCTGCGGATCTTCAATGGCGTTGCAGTCGAAAAAGCGCAGCCAACCCTGCAGGCCGTGGATCAGCGCATCGCGCTGCGCCTCCTGCGGCAACGCTTCCAATCCGGCCAGCAGAGTGCGGATCTCCGCCAGCCGGCGCGGTTCGGCGATAAAGCGCTTATAGGCGCTTTCGGCGGCGGAAAAGCGCGCCGAGACGTCTTCACCGCCGGTGCCCATGTAGTTTTGCCAGAACAGCTCTTCTTTGGCGCGGTGTACGTCGAGGTAATCCTGGTTCAATTGATTGAAGTAATCGAGAGCCTGTTGCATAACCGTCCTTCTCAGCCGATGAGGAAATATCCCAGTATAGTCGCGCTCAGGCCTGATGCAGGCGCTGCAGCCCCTGCTCCAGCGTCTCGCTCTCGCCGGCGGCCACCAGACAACAGGCGATCTGCCGCTGAATGGCCAGCGGGATCGCCACCTCGCCGGCCAGGCAGCGCTCGGTCCAGCGCGCGGTGGTTTCCGCGTCTTTCGCCGCCGGCAAGAGCGGCGTTTCATCCTGCAAGGTGCGTTCCAGCAAGATGCGCTGTTCGCCGCCGACGATATGGTGAATCTGCGGGCAGCGCAACGGGTTGGCGTAGGCTTCGCCTTCCGTGCCGTGCATCAACAGCCCGCGGGCGCCGATCTGGCGGAAAAACGACGCCACCCGGCCGACATACTCCGGGTGTGAGACACTGGCGAGGCGCAGCGCATCCTGTTCGCCGAACGGCGTCGCCAGCTTGGCCAACGTATGGGCGCTGTTGCGCACCCCCATGCGCCAACGCAGCCCGAGCTGCCGCGCCAGCGGCGCCGACAGCGTGGAAACCGGCATGAATACCGCCTCGCCGTTATCGAGACGCTGTTGGGCGTGAGCGGTCTGTTCCGACCATGGCAGCCCAAGCGCGCGGAAAATCTCGGCGCTGGTCACGCGGGTGCTGTCGTCCAGCACGCCATGCACCACCACCGGCAGGCCCACTTTCGCCAGCAGCAGCGCCAGCAGCGGCGTCAGGTTGGCCTGCTTGCGCGCGCCGTTGTAGCTCGGCAGCACCACCGGCAATGGCCTCCCCTGCGGCGCCTGCAGCGGCAAGACCTGCTGTTGCATCGCCTGGTAAAAACCCAGCATCTCTTCTTCGGCTTCGCCCTTGATACGCAGCGCGATCAGAATGCCGCCCAACTCCAGCTCGGGGACCTCCCCGGCCAGCATCGCCTGATACAGCTCAAAGGCGGTCTGTCGATCCAGATCGCGCGCATGGTTTTTGCCGCGGCCTATTTCTTTGATAATTTTGGTGTAATCCATCCGAAGGTTCCCTCAGCCCACTCTTCGGTTAGCATACCCTATCCGCGCCGCCGCTCAACCTCCGCCGCCAGTCGCCGCTGCGCTTCATCGCCATCGCGCAGCCCGGCGATCACCCCGCCGGCATCCTCGGCGCTGCGGTTTTGGCTCATTTTCCATTTGCCTTCGCGCCGGGTGACGGCGATCTCAATACCGACGATGCCTTTAAGCTGTGCGGCGATGTAGTTGGCCGGCGCATCCTCGAGCCGCCAGGGTTCAGGACGCCGCCCTTCCTGCTGCGCGGTGAGATCGATCAGTTGGCGGCGCAGCCAGGCCGGGTCGTCCGTCACCGTCGGCACGCCATGCAGTTGCACCACGCTGTAATTCCAGGTCGGCACCACCTTGCCGGTCTGGCGCTTGCTCGGGTACCAGCCGGGCGACACATAGCCCTCCTGGCCCTGAAAAATCACCAGACATTCGGCCACCTGTTGCAACCGCCGCCAGTGTTCGTTGGCGCGCGACAGGTGCCCCCGCAGCCGGAGCTGCCCTTGCTCGACATCGGCCACAAACGGCAGCGGATCGGCCGTCAATCCCTGTTCGCCGTGGCTGACCAGCAGCCCGAGCGGATGGGCGCGCACCAGCGCCAGTTGGGTATCGAGATCGTCTTCGCGAAATGCGGCGGGTTGAAACATCAGTGTGGCTCCTTATCGCTCTCTCATGATGACGACAGTAAAGCACCCGCCGGCGGCCTACTTAAGATCCGCTTTCTGAGTATTTCGAGTGATCCGGTTTAACAAGATCAGGGCGACGCCCATCGCCACCAAATTACAGAGCATCGCACCGGCAAAGGCCTGGGCATAGCGCTCCGCCGCGCCGCCGCTCGCCAACAGCGGCACAAAACCGACGCCGCTGACCACGATGCCCAACGCGCCTCCCACCTGCTGCACGGTGGCGACCAGACCCGCCGCCATCCCCGCCTGCCGCTCCTGCGCCAAACCCAGCACCAGATTCAGCAGCGGCGTCATGCTCAGCGCCTGGCCGAATCCCAACACCACCAACCCCGGCAGCAGCCGCAGCGGATGCGCCAGCGCCTCCCCCCATAGCGCCTGCGCCATCAATAGCGCCAACCCGGCGGCGTAAATCGCCACGCCCACGCTCAGCACGCCGTTGCCCCAACGCAGCGTCAGCCGGGGCGCCAGCATCGAGGCCAGCATAAAGGCCGCGCTGGCCGGGGCGAACAGGCTGCCCGCCTGAAAAGGCGTCAGCCCCGCCCCCGCCTGCAGCAACAGCGCGAAGCACAAGAAAAACGAGGAAGCGGTGGCATAAATCGCCAGCACCACCGCCATACCCGGCGCGAAGCCCGCCTGGCGGAACAGCGCCGGATCGAGCACCGCATCATCACCGCGCTGCGCCAGGCGGCGTTCCCAACGCAGGAAGCCCCACAGCGTCAGCAGCGCCAATGCCAACATCGGCGCGATCCACCACGGCCAACCGCGCGCCGGGCCTTCCAGCAACGGCAGCAGCAACAGCGACAGGCCGGCCGCCGCCAGCCACAGGCCGACGCCGTCCAGCCGCTGCGCCTGCGCCACCCGCGATTCGGGAATGCGCCGCGCCGCCCACAGCGCCAGCGCGCCGATAGGCAAATTGATCAAAAAGATCATGCGCCAGCCGCTGCCGAACAGGTTGGCCTCAATGATAAATCCGCCGAGGATCTGGCCGAAGATTGCCGCCAACCCCAGTGTCATGCCCAGCCAGGCGAAAGCGCGCCGCCGCTGTTGCGGCGCGTACAGCACCCGCATCAAGGCGTAAATTTGCGGGAACAACAGCGCCGCCGCCGCCCCCTGCAGGATACGCGCGGCGATCAGCAGGCTGAGCGATCCCGCCAGTCCGCACAACAGGGAACTCAGCGTGAATCCCAGCATGCCGAGGCTGAACAGACGCCGACGCCCGAAGCGATCGCCCAGACGCCCACCGGCGATCAACAGCACCCCAAACGCCAGTTCATAACCGGCGACGATCAAACCGATACCGGCGAAATCGGCGGCGAACTGTTGCTGGATCACCGGCGCCGCCACGTTGACCACAAACAGATCGAACACCGTGACGAAACCGCCCAACAGCAGCACCGGCAGGCCGGGTAATCCCCGCCGTTCAACAGATAATGAATGTTCCATACCACCTCCAGAGATTATGATGGTCGCAGTATGGAATAGAGTTTAAACTGTTACTATATAGCCATTTATACTATTACTGACAGCAACAGGACGGCCGACATGCCCCCACGCACCCTCGAACGCACCCGCCACGAACTGGGGGATTTTCTGCGGCAAAAGCGAGAACAACTGTCGCCGGAGGCAGTCGGCTTGCCGAGCGGCAGCCGCCGCCGCACGCCGGGCTTGCGGCGCGAGGAGGTGGCGGCGCTGGCCGGCGTCGGCCTCACCTGGTACACCTGGCTGGAGCAAGGCAGGGAAATCAATGCGTCGGTGACGTTTTTGGAAAATCTGGCGCGGGTGCTGCAGCTCGACGCCGCCGGCCGCTACCACCTGTTTTTATTGGCGCATCAGCGCCCGCCGGTGCCGGTCGGCCATCAGTGGTGCCAGGTTTCGCCGTTGGTGCGGCGCCTGCTGGACGACCTGACGCTGCGGCCGGCCTACGTCATGAACCTCAGTTGGGACATCATCGCCTGGAATCCGGCGGCGCAGCGGCTGTTCGCCATCGGCGAGCGCCCGGCGCAAGAGCGCAACATGTTGTGGATGCTGTTTGCCGATCCGCAGCTCAATGCGCGCCTGCTGGAGTGGCGGGCGCAGGCGCCGCAAATCCTGGCCAGCTTCCGCCGCGACTACGCCCGTGCGCCGGAGGATGAGGTGATGCGCCAACGGGTACAGGCGCTGGAGCAGGTATCGCCGCAGTTCCGCCAGCTCTGGCGGCAGCATGATATTCACGGACGTTGCCAGGGGCGGCGCAGCTTCACCCTCCCGGAGATCGGCCCGGTCACCTTTGACCACGCCTCTTTCATCGTCGACGAAGAGAACCACCTGCGGCTGGTGATGTACAGCGCGCTGCCGGACGAACCGGCCAGCGCGGCGTTTGAAGCGCTGCTGCGCGAAGATTAACGACGGCTGTCGAAAATGAGTTTGCAGGCCAGCCCGGCGAACACGCCGCTCAGCAGATAGTTCGGCCAGCGGGCGCTGAAACGGCGGCCGACAAAACGGCTTTTCATGCCGCTGACCGCCAGGATCACCCCGCCGTTAATCAGCAAGCCGACCAGATTCAGCACCGTCGCCAGCGCCAGCATCTGCACCACCACCGAGCCGGCGCGCGGATCGATAAACTGCGGGAACAGCGCCAGCACGAACAGCGCCATCTTCGGGTTGAGGATGTTGGTGAACAATCCCTGACGGAAAATGCGCGCCGTCGGCACCGCCTGCAACCCGGCGGAAGCCTGCAGACTGCTGCCGGATCGCAGCGTTTTCCACGCCAGATAGAGCAGATAGGCCGCGCCCAACATTCTCACCGCGTCGTAAGCCAGGGGTACGGCGACGAACAGTTGCGACAACCCCAGCGCCGCCGCCAGCGCGTGGCAGTACGTGCCGAGCTGGATGCCCGCCAGCGAAGCGAAACCGGCGCGCCGCCCCTGGCTGACGCTGCGCGAAGCGATCAGCAGCATATCCGGGCCGGGGGTCAGCGCCAGCGCCACGCAGGCGCCGGAAAACAACAACAGCGTTGCGGCATCAATCATGAATCACCTGATAAGAAGACGGACGGGGATGGAGCCTCCATCATAGCGACGCCGACGTGGCTTGTCAGCGCCGCTCGCGTCAGATCACCCACAAATCGAGGTACTCGTTGACCGGCATCTGCGCCAGCCGCTGCCGATCCAGCGACACCTCGAGAATGCGCTGCTGCTGCAGGGCCGGGAACTGGCGCGCCAGGTTGGTTTTGAACTTCTCGATCAGCAGCGGGATGCCCGCTTCGCGCCGCCGCGCATGGCCGATAGGGTACTCCACCGCCACCTCATCCAGACGGCTGCCGTCGGTGAACTCCACCGTCAGCGCATTGGCGATCGAGCGTTTTTCCGGATCGTGATAATCGCGCGTGAAGGCGGGATCTTCATGGCAGTGGATCTTGCCGCGCAATGCGTCGATGCGCGGATCCTCGGCCACCCGATCCTCGTAATCGGCCGCCGTCAGCCGGCCGAACAGCAGCGGGATCGCCACCATATACTGAATGCAGTGATCGCGATCCGCCGGGTTATCCAGCGGCCCTTGCTTGTCGATAATGCGCAGGCAGGCCTCGTGGGTGCGGATGCTCACCCTGGCGATATCGGCGGCGGTTTTGCCGGCGGCCTGCATCTGGCGGTGCAGCGTCATGGCCGCCTCCACGGCGGTCTGGGCATGGAACTCCGCCGGGAACGAAATTTTAAACAGCACATTCTCCATCACATACGCGCCGTACGGCCGCTGGAAGCGGAAAGGTTTGCCGTTGAACGAGACGTCGTAGAACCCCCAGGTCGGCGCCGTGAGCGCCGAGGGATAGCCCATCTCGCCGGTGGCGGCCATCAGCGCCAGCCGCACTGCGCGCGCGGTCGCATCCCCCGCCGCCCAGGATTTGCGGGTGCCGGCGTTCGGCGCATGGCG
The DNA here is from genome assembly GCF_057197125.1 of Serratia sp. LSHTC3. Lineage (NCBI taxonomy): Bacteria > Pseudomonadati > Pseudomonadota > Gammaproteobacteria > Enterobacterales > Yersiniaceae > Serratia > Serratia sp. LSHTC3. The sequence goes on along the minus strand of NZ_JBXUNP010000002.1, from coordinate 201,097 downwards.
ATAAGTGCGCAGCGACTGCCCGTCCACCCACGCCAGCGACACCGCGTTCAGGATCGCCTCGCGGCTCAGGCCGAGCAGCTGCGCCACCACCGCGGTGGACGCCACCTTCACCAGCAGCACGTGATCCAACCCCACCCGGTTGAAGGCGTTTTCCAGCGCCAGGCAGCCCTGGATCTCGTGCGCCTTAATCATGGCGATCAGCACCTGCCGCATGGTCAGCGGTGCTTTGCCCGCCGCCACCGCCTGGCGAGAGAGCCAATCGGCCACCGCCAGGATCCCGCCCAGGTTGTCCGACGGGTGGCCCCACTCCGCCGCCAGCCAGGTATCGTTGAAATCGAGCCAGCGGATCATGGCGCCGATATTGAACGCCGCCTGCACCGGATCCAGCTGGAAACGGGTGCCCGGCACCCGACTGCCGTTCAGCACCTCGGCGCCCGGCACCACCGGCCCCATCAGTTTCTTGCAGGCCGGGTAGCTCAGCGCCTCCAGCCCGCAGCCGAGGGTATCGAGCAGGCAATAGTGGGCGGTGCGGTACGCCGCCGGGGTATCGACGGCCTCTTTCATCACATAATCGACGATATCGACCATCTCGCGATCGAACGGCGGACGGCCGGTGTTGGCAGACTCAAGCATCATGATCCCCAAAGGCTCCATAGTGAAAACGACACGATAACGATCGGCGCTCAGCGCTGATCCAGCGGTACGAACGCCCGCGCTTCCGGCCCGGTATAGTTGGCGGACGGGCGAATGATTTTGTTGTCCTGCCGTTGCTCGATGATGTGCGCCGACCAGCCGCTCACCCGCGCCATGACAAACAGCGGCGTGAACATTTCGGTAGGCACCCCCAGCTGGTGGTAAGACACCGCCGAGAACCAGTCGAGGTTGGGGAACATGTTTTTGGTGTCGCGCATCACGCTTTCCAGCCGGTCGGCGATGTCATACAGCTTCATCGCGCCCGCTTCCTGCGACAGGCGCAGCGCGATCTCTTTGATCACCTGATGGCGCGGATCGGAGACGGTGTACACCGGGTGCCCGAAGCCGATCACCACCTCTTTGTTGTCGATGCGGCGGCGAATGTCGGCTTCCGCTTCGTCCGGCGTTTCATAGCGTTGCTGGATCTCCAGCGATACCTCGTTGGCGCCGCCGTGCTTCGGCCCGCGCAGCGCGCCAATGGCGCCGACGATCGCCGAATAGACGTCGGATCCGGTGCCGGCGATCACCCGGCCGGCGAAGGTCGAGGCGTTGAACTCATGCTCGGCGTACAGGATCAGTGACGCATGCATGGCCTGCTCCCAGCTGGCGGAAGGCGCTGCGCCGTGCAGCAGATGCAGGAAGTGGCCGCCGATGGAGTCGTCGTCGGTCTCCGGCTGAATGCGCTCGCCGTTGTGGCTGTAGTGATACCAATAGAGCAGCATCGATCCCAACGACGCCAGCAGCCGATCGGCGATGTCGCGTGCGCCGGCCGCGCCGTGCTGTTCTTTTTCCGGCAGGGTGCAGCCGAGGGCCGAAACGCCGGTGCGCATCACGTCCATCGGGTGAGACGCCGCCGGCAGCGCCTCCAGCACCGTGCGCACGCTGGCGGGCAGGCCGCGCAGCGCTTTGAGACGGTGTTTATAGGCCTGCAGCTCGTCGCGGTTGGGCAACTTGCCGTGGATCAGCAGATGGGCGACCTCTTCAAACTCGCAGTGGCGCGCGAGATCGAGAATGTCGTAACCGCGATAGTGCAGATCGTTGCCGCTGCGTCCTACGGAACACAGCGCGGTATTCCCGGCGGGCACGCCGGATAACGCCACGGATTTTTTCGGCTTAACGCCAGTCGGGCTTTGCGGGGGGATCGCTTGGCTCATACTGTCCTCATTTGGCTTCTGCGTGAATGGCGCTTATTCGTCGCGCTGGCGAGCGAACAGAGCGTCGAGTTTCTCTTCGAACAAATAGTAGTTGATGCTTTCGTACAGCTCGTTGCGGGTCTGCATGGTGTCGATGACGCTTTTCTGCGTGCCCTCCTCGCGCAGGGCGCGGTACACCCGCTCCGCCGCCCGGTTCATCGCCCGAAAGGCCGACAGCGGATACAGCGCCATATCCACCCGGGCGCTGCGCAGCTCGTCGGTGGTGAACAGCGGCGTCGCGCCGAATTCGGTGATGTTGGCGAGGATCGGCACCTGCGTCGCTTCGGCGAAGCGGCGGTACATGCCCAGCTCGGTGATCGCCTCCGGAAACAGCATGTCGGCCCCGGCCGCCACGTAAGCCTGAGCGCGCTCGATGGCCGCCTCCAGCCCCTCCACCGCCAGCGCATCGGTGCGCGCCATGATCACGAAGTCCGGATCGCTGCGCGCATCCACCGCCGCCTTGATGCGATCCACCATCTCTTCGGTGGAGACGATGGCCTTATTGGGCCGATGGCCGCAGCGCTTGGCGCCAACCTGATCTTCGATATGCAGCGCCGCCGCCCCGGCCTTGCTCACCGCGCGCACCGTGCGGGCGACGTTGAACGCCGATGCGCCGAAACCGCTGTCGACATCCACCAGCAGCGGCAGCGGGCAGACGTCGGTGATGCGGCGAATATCGGTCAACACATCGTCCAGCGTCGAAATGCCCAGATCCGGCAGCCCCAGCGAACCGGCCGCCACGCCGCCGCCGGAAAGATAGATGGCCTGGAACCCCGCCCGCTGGGCCAGCAGGGCATGGTTGGCGTTGATCGCGCCGGCGATTTGCAGGGGTTTCTCTTTACTCAGGGCCTGACGAAAGGCGAGCCCGGGTGAGCGCAGCGTCATGACGTTCTCTCCGATTAGCTAGATGGAACAGACAGAGCAAGGGACGGGCCAGGTTGCACTTTGGCGGGGAAAAAATTAAAAGCGATAAAAATAAGTGAGTTATAAAATTCGCGTCGCCATTGGGCAGACCAAGCGATAAAAAACGTTTCAGTTAACGTTTCAATCGCTGTTTCACGCGGCATGTTTGAAACATGACTGAAACAAGACTACACCTACTGCAGCCACTTTCATTCGGTAACCTACCATGAGCGATCACATCACGCCGTCCCGCACGCCTGACAAACCGGTGATCTGGACCGTCTCCATCACCCGCCTGTTCGATCTGTTCCGGGATATCAGTCTCGAGTTCGACCATCTGGCGACCATCACCCCGATCCGTCTCGGCTTCGAGGAGGCGGTGCAGCATATTCGCGATCGCCTGGCGACCGAGCCTTGCGACGCCATCATCGCCGCCGGCTCCAACGGCGCCTACCTGAAAAGCCGCCTGTCGGTGCCGGTCATTTTGGTCAAGCCCGGCGGCTTCGACCTGCTGCAGGCGCTAAGCAAGGCGCGCAGAACCGCCGATCGAATCGGCGTCATCACCTACAAAACGCCCCTGCCCGCGCTGCTGGAGTTCCAGCAAACCTTCGATCTGCCGCTGGAGCAGCGCAGCTACGTCACCGAAGAGGACGCGCGCGGCCAGATCGCCGAGCTGAAAGCCGCCGGCATTCAGGCGGTGGTCGGCGCCGGCCTCATCAGCGATCTGGCGGAAGAGGCCGGGCTCACCGCCATTTTTCTCTATTCCGCCGCCACCCTGCGCGCCGCCTTCAGCGACGCGCTGGACGTGACGCGCCTGATGCTGGGCGGCGCCAAACGTGGCGGTGACTACGCCGCGCGCAATACCCTGCAACCGCGCTATGGGCTGAGCGATTTACAGGGCGATTCCCCGCAGATGGAGCAGACGCGGCGCACCATCATGCTGTACGCCCGATCGCCGGCGGCGGTGTTGATCGAAGGCGAAACCGGCACCGGCAAAGAGCTGGCGGCGCAGGCGATCCACCGCGAATACTTTTCCCGGCGCGGCGCGACGCCGCCGTTCGTCGCCATCAACTGCGGCGCCATCGCCGAATCGCTGCTGGAGGCGGAACTGTTCGGCTATGAGGAAGGCGCCTTTACCGGCTCACGGCGCGGCGGCCGACGCGGGCTGTTGGAAACCGCCAACGGCGGCACCCTGTTTCTGGATGAGATCGGCGAAATGCCGCTGCACCTGCAAACCCGGCTGCTGCGGGCGCTGGAAGAGAAAACCATCACGCGGGTCGGCGGGCAACAGCCGGTGGCGGTCGATTTTCGCGTTATCAGCGCCACCCACAATCGCCTGGAGCAGGCGATTCAACACGGCGATTTTCGCGCCGATCTGTTCTACCGTCTGAGCGCCCTGCGGCTGCAGCTGCCGCCGTTGCGGGCGCGTGGCGACGATATTGCGATGCTGGCGGAACACTTTCTGAAACAGTCGCTGGCGGCGCTCGACGTGCCGCTGACGGAGCCGCTGCGCACCGCCCTGGCCGGCTGTTACGCCGCGCTCAGTCATTACGCCTGGCCCGGCAACCTGCGCGAGCTGCGCAACATGATGGAGCGGGTGGCGCTGATGCTGAGCACCGGCGCTGCGCCGAGCGGCGAGACTCTGCAGTGGCTGCTGCCGGAGCTGGCGGTGGCGCCGCCGCCCGAGACGCCGGCGGCGCCCGTCTCCGCCCACGAAGCCCTGGCGCGGTGCGGAGGCGACCACGCCGCTGCCGCCCGGTTGCTCGGGATCAGCCGCACCACTTTATGGCGCCGGCTGAAAAAACCGCGCTGAGCATCAGCCGGCGCGCCGGCCGTCCGAGGCCGGCAGCAGCCGCGCTCGCCGCTCGCCCAGCAGGTTCATGCCCGCCGCCGCCAGCAGGATGATCGCCGCGCCCAGCAGCTGCCACACAGACAGCCGGTGGCCAAACGCCAGGCGATCCACCAGCATAGCGGCGATCGGGTAGATGAACGACAGCGAGCCGATCAGATTGGTGGGCAGCTTCTGCAGGGCGCCGTACATCAACACGTACATCAGGCCGGTGTGCAGCACGCCGAGCGTCGCCAGCATCCCCCACTGCCCCACGCTGGCCGAAACGTGGAAATCCACCAGCGGCAACAGCATCACCGCCCCCACCGTCACCTGGATCAGCGCAATAAGATGCGGCGGCGTGCCCTTCAGCCGCTTGGCCGCCAGCGCCATCAGGGCGTAGAAAAACGCCGCGCCGAGCGCCAGCGCGATGCCCGCCAGATAATGACTCTGCTCCCCCGCCTGCCGCGGCTGCGCCAGCACCACCAGCATCATGCCGCCGAACGCCAGCCCCAGCCACAGCAGCTTGCGGGCGGTCAGCCGTTCCCCCAGAAACAGCGCCCCCAGCCCCACCAGCATAAACGGCTGGGTATTGTACACCGCGGTGGCGATGGAGATAGACGCATAGGAATAGGCGGCGAACAGCAGCAGCCAGTTGATCACCAGCGCGACGCCGCCGGCGATCGCCAGCAGCAGCGTGGCGCGCGTCAGCGCATCGCGCCGCAGCTGCCCCAATACGCCGCACACCGCCAGCAGCACCAGCGCGCCTACCGCGCAGCGCCAAAACACCACGTTGATAACCGGCTGGCCGGACATCAACACAAACCAGCCGATGGAGCCGGAAATCAACATCGCCGCCGCCATCTCCAGCGATCCGCGTTTTATCTCTGCATTCATTCTGCGTTCCTCGAAGCTTGCCCAGAGACATAGCTTGCGGCTTCGCTGGGCGGCTTTCCATAGCATAAAAAAGGCAGATATGCTTAACTGCCTTTTTCTCGCAGCTATAATAAATAAAATACCTAACGGAGGCGTTATGGATGATATCGATCGCCAAATCCTGACCATTCTGGCGGACGATGCGCGCGCATCGTTGAAGACGCTGAGCGCGCAGGTGGGCCTGTCGTCGCCGAGCACGTCGGAAAGACTGCGGCGGCTGGAGGAAAGCGGCGTGATCCAGGGCTATACCCTGAACGTCAATCTGCAGGCGGTGGGCTACGCCTTCGAGTCGCTGGTGCGCATCAAGCCGCTGCCGGGCATGCTGAAGAAGGTCGAGCAGCTGATTCAGGCGATCCCGGAAGTGGTCGAATGCGATAAGGTGACCGGCGAAGACTGCTTTATCGTGCGGCTGGTGGCGCACTCGATGGAACAGCTCGACCACACCCTCGATCGGCTGGCCGAGCATGCGCAGAGCAACACCTCGATCGTGAAAACCACGCCGGTCAAGCGCCGCCTGCCGCCGCTGCTTTGATTAACGCCGCCGCTTGCGGGCGAACGGGTTGCCGCGCTTCTTCTCTTTTTTGGCCGCGTCGGCGGCGGATTTCAGCGCCGCCAGATGCGCCTTGTCGGCCTCCGGCACCGCGCGTTGCTCGATCGGGAACACCGGTAGCGACGCCAACAGCCGCGAACCGTAATTTTTGGTCAGCAACCGGCGATCGTAGATCACGATCTCGCCGTAGCATTGGTTGCTGCGGATCAGACGGCCGACCTGCTGGATCAGATTGAACGAGGCGCTCGGCAGGCTCTGCACTTCGAACGGATAGCGCTTCAGCGATTTCAGCCACTCGCCTTCGGTGATGATCACCGGGCTGTCGATCGGCGGGAACGCGATTTTGTGAATATGCACCTGGGTCAACAGTTCGCCTTTCAAATCCAGCCCTTCGGCGAACGATTGCAGCCCCACCAGCACGCTGGCGACGCCCTTCCCCACCCGCTTGCGGTGCTCTTCCACCAGCCGGTAGCGCGGCTGGTCACCCTGCACCAGCAGCATCAGCCGCAGATCGGTCACGTAGCTGAGGAAAGTCTGCATCGCCCGATGGCTGCTGAACAGGATCAGCATGCCTTTGTGCTTGCCGCTCGCCTGCTCGGCGCGGAAAAACCGCGCCATCTCCTCGAGGTGCTCCGCCTCATTGGCGAGCGCCGGTTCATAGCGCATCTGCGGAATAACAATCTTGCCCTGTTCGACGTGATTGAACGGCGAAGAGAGCGTTTCGAAGCGATCGCCGGCCTTCTCGCTCAGCCCGCTCATCTCCTGCAAACGCGCGAAGCTGTTCAGTGAACGCAGCGTGGCCGAGGTGACCACCACGTGCGGCACCTTGCGCCACAGCAGCTTCTCCAGCTGATCGCTGACGCGGATGCCGACGCAGTGCAAATACAGATGGGTGACGTTATCGCGCAGTTCGCGCGTGACCCATTTGGAGATCGGCGCGTTGGACGACTTGTCGAGCGCCGCCAGCCGCCACAGCTTGCTCATCGCTTCCAGATAGCCCAGCGTGCGGCTCATCTGCAGGATGGCGCGGTGCAGGCGCATGATGTCGTGCTTGCCGGTCTGCTCAGTAAGATCGTTAAGCACGAACTCCGCCAGCCCGCGCAATGCATCGGTCAGTTTAAACAGCCGCGCGCAACTCTCCACCATCTCCGCCGGCAGCTCGCCCATTTCAAAACGGTGCTCGGCGGCCACGCTGTCGCCGGGCAGGTAGGCGCTGACCTGATGCTCGAAGATCTGCACCAGTTCGCGCAGCTCCTCGCAATGGTTTTTCAGCCGTTCGCTGTTGGCCAGCCCCGGCGGATTCTTCGGCCGGTACTGCGTCATGCACTGTTCGACCTGGCGCACGATCATGTCCAGCTGCAGGTTGGTCGACAGCGCAGTGATTTCGCCGTCGATCTCCAGCGCGTCGCGCGCCACCTCCGGCAAATGGTGGCCTTCGTCCAGCACCAGCAGCAACTCTTTCGGGTTCGGCAGCACCGATTCCGTCTCCAGCGCCGCCATCACCAGCGCGTGGTTGGCCACCACCACGTCGGCGCTCTCGATCTCTTTGCGGGCGATATAGAACGGGCATTCGCGAATGTAGTGACAGTTGCGCCCCAGGCAGTTGGCCTTGTCGGTGCTCAGCTTGGCCCACAGCGGATCGTCGATGCTCTGCTGATAGTGATCGCGCAGCCCATCCCACTCAAAGCGGGCCAGCGCCTTGGTCAGTTTCTGGCACAGCGCCTGCTCTTCGCCGCTGGACGGCGCCAGCTCGTCGTCGAGGAACAGCGTCAGATCGCCCTGTTGACTGACGTCGGTGCTCATCGCCGCCAGGTTGCGCGGGCAGACGTAACGCCCGCGGCCAAAGGCGCCGGTAAATTTCAGATCGGGGATAATCTTCTTCAGCAGCGGCAAATCCTTGCTGTAAATCTGATCCTGCAGCGCCACGTTGGCGGTGCTCACCACCAGCGGCTTGCTCTCCGCCCGCCCGACGGCGATGCCCGGGATCAGGTAAGACAGCGTTTTGCCGACGCCGGTCGGCGCCTCGATCGCCAGATGGCGCGGGTAGTCGCCGGCCAGCGTCTTGGCCACCTCGGCGATCATCTGGCGCTGGGGCGCGCGGGAAATAAAATCCGGTATTTGCTGCTGCAGGGCTTTGTACCACTGGCCAATCTGATCTTTAACTGCGGAGGAGAGCGCCATTCAACTCTTATCTAAACGAAATGATGGCGCTATTGTCCCACAGACCGCCGACGACGTCAGCCCGAGTTACGTCTGCGGATCGATCATTGAGGCGCGCCCGCCGCCGAATGACCACTCGTCCAACTGGGTGGTGGCGATCACCACCATCACATCCTCGGGGTTCAGCCGCAGGTTTTCCGCCAGCAGCGCCGCCAGCCGCCCGTAGAAGCGCCGCTTGGTGTCGCTGTCGCGCGGCCGCCCGGCGGTGATGTAAAACAGCACGAAATCCGCGCTGCGCGGCCCGCCGAGATAGTCGCGATCGTAGATAAGCTCACCGGGGCGGTATTGATCGATCGCCTGAAACCTGTCCGCCGGCGGCACCTCGAAGGCCTCCACCAGCGCCTGATGCAGGCTGTCGGACAAGGTTTGCAGATAGTCGGCGGACTTGCCCTGATGCAGGGCGATGCGGCTAAACGGCATGGGGCGCCTCCGGTTCCAGCTCGCGCAGGCGCGCCACGGCCGACGCCGCCGCGGGCCAGCCGGCGTAAAACGCCAGGTGGGTGATGAGCTCCGCCAATTGCGGGCGATCGACACCGTTGCGCTGCGCCAGCTGCAGATGAAACGGCAGTTGCTCCAGGCGGTTGAGCGCCACCAACGCGGCGACGGTGATCAGGCTGCGCTCGCGCGGGCTCAGCTCTGGCCGCTGCCAGACATCGTCAAACAAGACGCTGTCGCTGAGCTGCGCCAGCTTGGGGGCGATCTCGCCGAACGCCTGTTGCCCGGCCTGGGATTTTGATGGCATCACACTCTCCTGTCAGTTGCGGATAGCCTTACGCTACCCGCCGCCGAGGCGAGTGAAAATCGGGATTTTCGGCACTCTCGGTTCAGAAAAACGGGAGGGTTCCCCGCCAGGCGGCGGGGCGATTTCACGGTTCCAGCGAGGCAACGCCGTCGAAATGGGCGCTCAGCAGCGCATTCAGCTCCGGCCGCCGCTCCACCCGTTCGGCAATGGCGTAAAGCCGCGGGCAGTGTTGCCGGAACCACGCGCGGCCCGGCCGCCAGTTGCACATTACCGCCACGTACAGATCCAACGCGCTGAAGCTCTTGCCGAGAAACCACGGGCCAGACGCCCCTGCGGCGGCGTTCAACTGCCGCAATAAACGCTCACGATAATCCATTACCGCGTTTTTCAGCTGTTCCGCCCCTGCCGCCTGCGGCTGCCAGCGCTGCGGATGGTCGGCATAGGTGAAGGTGGGGTAAATCTCCGCGTTGATGAACAGCAGCCAGCGCAGAAAACGCGGCAACAGCGGCGAACCGCCGGGCGGCGCCAGCTCGGCATGCGGCGCGCGATCGTGCAGCAGCAGGATAATCGCCGCACTCTCCGTCATCACTTCGTCATTGGGCAGCACTAAGGTGGGCACCTGACCCAGCGGGTTCAGCGCCAACAGGCGATCGCGTTCCGGGCCGTCCTGCGTGTAATCCACCTCCTCATAGCCCCAGGGGAAAGCAGTCAACGCCAACGCGGCGGCCACGATGGTCGAACCGCAGCCCTGCGTACCGAACAAAGTATAAGTATCGTGCATGATTCCTCCCGCAGCGGAACAAGGTATCGGTAACTGTAGACCAGCCGCAGACCATCGGCTGAAGAAAAAATTCACCCTTTGCGCGACTTTTTTAATCGTTCGACATGAAAATGAATTTTTTGTCATAAATAGATCACATTACTACGGTAAAAATTCTCCGCCGCCAACAATCAGGCGGCACAGTAAAACAGCAATGCAACTGATGATAAGCGTCTTTCAATCGAATAAAGCAGGGTAACCCATGAAACGTAATCTTCTGGCCGTTATTATTCCGGCACTTTTACTTGCGCAAGCGGCACAGGCAGCAGAAATCTACAATAAAGACGGCAACAAACTCGATTTTTACGGCCGTGTGAAAGCCCTGCATTATTTCTCTGATGATGCCGGCAATGATGGTGATAAAACTTACGTCCGTATCGGCTTTAAAGGCGCGACTCAGATTAACGATATGCTGACCGGCTATGGCCAGTGGGAATATCAGATCGCCGCCAACCATTCTGAATCCGACGGCACCAAAGACACCAAAACGCGTCTGGGCTTCGCCGGTCTGAAATATAAGGACCTCGGCTCCTTCGACTACGGTCGCAACTACGGTATCATTTACGACGTAGGCGCCTGGACGGATATGATCCCTGAATTCGGCGACGATGCTTATATCAAGACCGACAACTTTATGAACGGCCGTACCAATGGCGTCGCCACCTACCGTAATAACAACTTCTTCGGTCTGGTTGACGGCCTGAAATTTGCCGTGCAGTACCAGGGCAAGAACGAAAACGACGGCCGCTCCGCCAGCAAGGCAAACGGCGACGGCTGGGGTCTCTCCTCCAGCTATGAAATCATCGACGGCCTGAGCGTGGGCGCCGCCTATGCTTCTTCCAACCGCACCGCCACGCAAAAGGCGGGCACCTTCGGTAAAGGCGACAAGGCCGATATCTGGGCTGGCGGTCTGAAATACGACAACAACAATGTCTACCTGGCCGCGACTTATTCGCAGAGCCGCAATATCGCGCCTATTTCCGGCACCGCTACCATCAATAATAACTCGACCTCCGTTAGCGGCTTCGCCAATAAAGCGGAAGGGATTGAATTGGTCGCGCAATATCAATTCGACTTCGGCCTGCGCCCATCGCTGGGTTACGTTCAGCAGAAAGGCAAAGATATTGAAGGCATCGGCGACGTCGATCTGGTGAAATATTTCGACGTGGCGGCGACCTATTACTTCAACAAAAACATGTCCACTTATGTCGAATATAAAATCAACCAACTTGATGACGACAACAAGCTGGGTCTGAAAAACGACGACGTCGTTGTTGTCGCCCTGACCTACCAGTTCTGATGTGATGAATGAATAACCACCACTGCAAACTTTAGCGTCACTTGATACCCAGAGTTTTATTTCGCCGGGCGGCTGCGTCCGGCTTTTTTGTTTTTATTTTCCCCGCCGGCGAATCCCTCCGCTTGCCTTGCAAAACAAACGGGTCTACATGTATAGCTTTCCCCCGAGCGGAATCAGCCATGCATAACGACGGACGCTTCGACTACCACAACGCCTTGCGCTACAGCAGCGACGAACTGGCCAACATCCTCAACCACTGTTTTGAAAACTACATCGTGCGTTTCGTGCTCGACGGGCCGACCTTCGCCGCCCGCTTCAGCGCCGAAGACCTCAGCCTGAACGACAGCCTGATCGTCACCCACCGCCATGAACCGGTGGCGGTGGCGCTGATCGCCCGCCGCGGCCGGCACAGCCGGGTGGCGGCCTTTTCCGTGCGCCCGGAGATGCGCGGCCAGGGGCTGGGCAAGGCGCTGATGCAGCGGCTGGTGGCGGATGCCCGCCAGCGCGGCGATCGGCGGCTGTCGTTGGAGGTGATCGAAGGCAACGACGCCGCGTTGGCGCTGTACCACCGCGCCGGGCTGCGCATCGTGCGCACCCTGACCGGCCATCAGGCGCCGGCGGAAGTGCCGCCAGGCACGGCAGCGCTGCAGGCGGTCGATCCGCTGACCGTCAGCCATCGCCTGACGGCGGAAGGCGCCACCGATCTGCCCTGGTTGATCGCTCCCGAATCGCTGTTCAAGCTGCCGGGCACACCGCAAGCCTATACGCTCAATCGTCAGGCCTACGCCGTGGTGATGCCCGGCGCCGAGCACTGCTGGCTGCGCCTGATCTACGTGCCGCCGCAGCACCGCGGCCAGGGGCATGCCCGCGCCTTGCTGGCCGCCCTGCAAGCGCAGTTCGCCCCTTTGCCGCTGACCGCCAACGTTTTTGTGCCCGAGGTGGCCGCCCCCTTCTTTACGCATCTTGGCTGGCGGCAGGATCCTCTGCGCCAGTTCGAGATGGATATGCTGCTGGACAGCCCACAAAAATAAAACCGGGAGAGATAACGATGGCAGGAAAACAGGCAAGGAAACTCACCCTCGGCGCGGCGGTTGGCGTCGCGCTGCTGGCGTTGGCCGGTTGCGCGCAGCCGCCGCACACCGACGCCCAGGCCCAGCAGCGGCTGGCGGATCAGTCGGTGCTGGCGGTGAACTGGTTCCAACAGTCCGGTGAATACCAGGCGCTGGCCCACCAAGCGTTCAACAGCGCGCAACGCGCCTTCGATCGGGCCAGGGCCGCGCCGGGCCGCAAAAAGGCGGTGGTGGTCGATCTGGATGAAACCATGCTGGACAACAGCCCCTACTCCGCCTGGCAGGCGCAGCAGGGCCAGCCGTATGACAGCGCCACCTGGGCCCAATGGACGCAGGCCGAACAGGCCGGCGCGGTGCCGGGGGCAGTGTCGTTCGCCCGTTACGTTAACGCCCACCAGGGGACGATGTTCTACGTCTCGAACCGCAAACAGAGCGAATATGCCGCCACGGTGGCCAACATGCAGAAGCTCGGTTTCACCGGCATGTCGGAAAAAACCGTCTTGCTCAGTACCGACACGTCCAATAAGCAGGCGCGCTTCGACGCCATCAAACAAGCCGGCTATGACATCGTGGTGTACGCGGGCGACAACCTGAACGACTTCGGCGCCGCGACCTACCACCAGGATAATGCGCAGCGCCGGGCGTTTGTCAGCGAGAACCAGAACAAATTCGGCACCGAATTCATCGTGCTGCCCAACCCGCTGTACGGCGATTGGGAGAGCGGCCTGGCTCGCGACTACAACAAGCTGACGCCGCAACAGAAGCTGCAGGTGCGCCAACAGGCGCTCAAGGCCTGGCGCGGGCGCTAAGCCTCACAGCAGTTTGTACATATAGCAGGTGGCCTCCAACGCCCCGCCGTCGCTGGCGCGGGCGTATTGCGGGATGTCGCCCGCCGCCTCGAACCCCAATTGGCGGTACAGCCCCTGCGCCGCGCTGCCGCTCAGGGTGTCCAGCACCAACAGGCTGCGGCGATGACGCGCCGCCAGCGCCTGCACTTCCTGCATCAACAGCCGGGCAACGCCCTGCCGCCGCGCCTGCGGGTGCACCATCAGCTTGACCACTTCCGCGCGGTGGCGGCCGTTGTCCGGCATCGCCAGCAGCAGTTGCACGGTGCCGACCGGTCGGCCGTTCGCGAGCGCCACCAGCATCGCACGCTCTCCCCGCGCCAGAGCCGGCAGCACCCCCTGCCAAAATGCCTGCGCCTGTTCCTGCGTAAAGGGCATGACAAAACCGATGCTGGCGCCGTGCGCCACGCTGGCGTGCAGCATCTCGGCCAAGTCGGCAATGGCGCTTTGCGCCGCAGCGGCATCCCACTGTTGCAATTCAATCATGGCTATGGCCTACAGATAACGAGCGTGTAATGAGCCGGCTCATCGCCGGGGACATGGAAACGGGAGGCGCCGAACAGGCGGTAGCGCAGGCAGTCGCCGGCCGACAGCCGGAAAACGCGCCCTTCCAGGGTCAATTCCAACTGCCCGGACAGCAACCAGAGGTGATGTTCCAGCGCCGGAATCGACGGCAGGTCGTAATCGATCTGCGCGCCGGCATCAAGCCGGGCTTCGATAAACTCGGCCTTATACAGCGCGGCGGGTGGGGAAACGGAGCGACGGTGAAAACCGCTGGCGCGATCGACCCAAACCGGTTGCTGCTGCGGCCGCAGCAGCTCCGGCGGCTCGTCTTCGATTTCGCTCAACAGGCGCGACATGGTCAACCCGTAGGCGGCGCACAGCCGGTTCAGCAACGACGCCGTCGGGCTGGTCTCGGCACGCTCCACCCGCGAGAGCGTCGCCCGGCTAAGACCGGTGCGCTGCGCCAATTCCTCCAGCGACCACGCCCGCTGCTGGCGCAAATCCGCCAGCCGCTGCGCCAACCTCAGGTCGGCAGTCTCCAAACCGTTATCCACCGCTCACACTCCGCTTGAAAATCCCATATAAGAGAAATAATCTCAAATTAGAGATATAGCAAGCGGATTTTAAAAAATATCGCGCAGGAAGAACGCCAGGATCACCGCAAACATCGCCGAATGAGGAGAAGCGTTCTAGCACTCGCGCGAGGGCGGAGTTTGTACAAAATTGCCCGTCTCTGCGACCGGCGGCGCGATCGCGGCGCAGCGCCAGGCGCTGAATACCGCCAGCAGCGGCGCCAGCGCGAACGCCAGGAACAGCCAACGCGCCGCCGATGCCGCGCCCGCCGCGCCGCCCGGATCGTTCAGCCCCGCCAGATTGGCGATCATCCCGGCCAGCGCCGCGCCGAATGCGGTGGCGAACAGCTGCACCGTGGTAATTGAAGCGCCGGCGATATCTTTGTCCGCTTCAGGCGCCACCTGCAAAATGCGCGTCAGCAGATGCGGCCAACCGAAGCCGATGCCGAACCCTACCAGCGACAATGCGATAACGATCGGCGTCAGCGCCTGCCAGTCACCGCCGGAGGGCGTCGGCATCAGGATCGCCAGCGCCAGCAGGCCCACCAGCACGAACAGCGGCCCGCTGACGATCGCCCGGCGAATGCCCGCCCCGCGCCAGCCGGAGCTGAGGATTTCGGACAACGTCCAACCGGCGGCCATGGTGGCGGCGATATAGCCGGAGATCAGCGGCGACTGGCCGTGCAACAGCTGCAGGAAATAGGGCACGAAGATTTCGCTGGTCATGCCGATCACCAGCAACGAGACCGTAATATAGAGCGCCGCCAGCGATGAGCCGCGCCGCAGCGAGCCATGCGGCAACAGGCGCGCGCGTGCGTGCGCCTCGCGCTTCATCAGCCAGGCCATCAGCACCAGCGAAAGCGCGATGCCCGCCAGATTGATCCAGACGCTGTGCGCCAGGCTGCCGGCGGACACCACCAGCACCGCCACGGTCAGCAACAGCAGTTGCGCAGTCGGCAACGGCGCGGCCGCCTGCTGCGCCTTGCCTTTGGGCAGGATCAGGAAGGTAAACGCAGCGTACAGCGCCATGATCGGCAGCAGAATGCCGAAGGCCCAACGCCAGGCGTGCAGCTCGGCAAAAATGCCGCCCACTGCCGGCCCCACCAGGGTGGCGATGCCCCACATCGCCGAGATAAGCGCCATGGCGCGCGGCCACAATCGCTGCTCGAACACCAGGTTGATCATCGCGTAGGAGAGCGCAAAGATCAGCCCGCCGCCGAAGCCCTGCACCGTGCGGCCGATCAGCATCACCGGCATGCTCGGTGCCAGCGCGCACAGCGCCGCCCCGACGATAAAGAACAGCGAAGCCACCAGATAGGCGCTACGCGCGCCGTAACCGCTGAGCAAGCGGGCAGACAACGCGGAGCCGAGGATCGACGCCACCACGAACAGCGTAGTGTTCCAGGCATAGAGATCCAGCCCGCCGATATCCTGCACCACCGAGGGCAGAATGGTGGTGGCGACCAGAATATTGATGGCATGCAGCGCCACGCCGAGCGAAAGCGCGATCGCACTGGCCGCATTTTTGCCGGAGAAAAGGTCGCTCCAGCGGCTGTCGTCATGGGTTATCACGGTTGTCGTCCTGTTTTCAGAGGAATGGCATTGAGTTGGTCATAAGATTGCGTTAAATTTAACAAGAGTTATCTTGGAATAAGTTAGGGCGAGGCGGAGAAATATGTCAAGAATAAACTTGGAAAATAGCGGCAGCACCGCACAATCGGTCAGTGACCGCTTGCTGACGTTATTGAAAACCCGCGGCCCGCAGCTAGCTTCTGACGCAGGAAAAGTGCTCGGCACCACCGGTGAGGCGGCCCGCCAGCAGTTCGTCAAGCTGGCGAAAGAGGGGTTGGTCGAAGCGGTGGCGGAAACGCGCGGCGTGGGCCGCCCGGTGCAGCTGTGGCATTTGACCTCTGCCGGGAACGCGCGCTTTCCCGATACCCATGCGGATCTGACGGTGCAGCTGCTGCGCACCGTGCGCGACAAGTTGGGCGAACAAGCGATCGACGTGCTGATCGAGACCCGCGAGCAGGAAAACCGCATCAACTACAAGCAGGCGATGATCGGCGCCACCGAGCTGCGCGAACGCGTGGCGCGCCTGACCGAGATCCGCTGCCGCGAAGGGTATATGGCCGAATGGCGCCAGGAGGAGGACGGTTCCTATCTGCTGGTGGAAAACCACTGCCCGATCTGCGCCGCCGCCACCGTCTGCCAGGGCTTCTGCCGGGCGGAATTAAGCATCTTCACCGAAGTGCTGCAGGCGCAGGTGGAGCGCGCCGAACACATTCTGGCCGGCTCGCGCCGCTGCGCCTACCGGATTTCCCGCCTGTAACACCGGTTTTTGCCCACGTTTTCAACCGGTACAGATTATTCTGCTTGTGCACCCCGCACCTTCCCTTCTAAGGTTGAACTAACGAACATTCAGGCAAACAGCGGGCCTCGCGCCCGCTCTGGCAAATCCGTCGGCGCTTGGCGCAGCGGCAGAGTAACCCCACGGGAGTTGAACGATGAAGAAGCCGCATGCCGGATTCTGGCTGGCGACGCTGGGACTGGGCGTTTGCTGGCTGCTGGCGCTGCTGACTCGCGATCGGCTCAACGGCATACTGCTGGCCGGCGCGGCGCTGGCGCTGATCTTTACTCCCGCCGCCCGCCGCAAAGGCGCGGCCCTGGCCGCCCTGGGCGGTATCGGCATGGATGGGCTGTGGAGCTACAGCGGCGTGCTGCACTACAGCGGGCAACACGGCCTGCCGCTCTGGACCATCGCGCTGTGGATCGGCTTCGGTTGCTGGTGGTATTGGTTGCTGGACGTGGTCAGAGCGGCCCCGTGGCCGCTGGCGGTGTTGGGCGCCGCCGTCGGCCCCTTCGCCTACGCCGTGTCCTGGAAGCTGGACGCCTTGTTGCCCGGCGTGCCGCCCGAGTTCATGCTGCTGCTGCTGGCCGTCGGCTGGTCGATTTACCTGCCGGCCGTCAGCTGGCTGCAGTGGAAACAGCAAGGCCATTGAACGGCTTTCAGCCGCCGGAAAAATAATGCCGAAGGCCATTGCTTATCGGTTGCCCGATCGGGTTTACTGAGCGTTCTAATAATAATCATTCCCGCAAAATACAATCCTATGCTTAGCCAACAAAGCCGTAGCGTCCTGCCGTTGATCGGGGCGTTGTTCACGTTATATATCGTTTGGGGTTCCACCTATTTCGTCATTCGCCTCGGTGTCGCGCAGTGGCCGCCGCTAATGATGGCCGGCATTCGCTTTCTGACAGCCGGTATCGTGCTGTTCAGTTTCCTGGCCTGGCGCGGCCACGCCCTGCCGACGCTGAAGCAGTGGCTGGCCGCCGGCGCCATCGGCATTCTGCTGCTGGCGGTGGGCAACGGCCTGGTGACGGTGGCGGAACACCAACATGTGCCCTCCGGCATTGCCGCGGTGATGGTGGCGACGGTGCCGCTGTTCACCCTCTGCTTCAGCCTGCTGTGGGGCATGCGCAACACCAAACTGGAATGGGCCGGCATCGCGCTCGGGTTGGTGGGCATCGTGCTGCTCAACACCGGCAACAACCTGGTGGGCAACCCGACCGGCGCGCTGCTGATTTTGCTGGCTTCGGCCAGCTGGGCCTTCGGATCGGTGTTGGGATCGCGCATCTCGCTGCCGGCCGGGCCGATGGCCGGCGCGGCGGAGATGCTGGTCGCCGGCGTGGTGTTATTGGCAGCCAGCCAGCTGAGCGGCGAGCGCCTCACTCAGATGCCGAGCACCGGCGGCTTTCTGGCGCTGGGCTATCTGATCGTCTTCGGTTCGATGCTGGCGATCAGCGCCTATATGTTCTTGTTGAAGAACGTGCGCCCGGCGGTCGCCACCAGTTACGCCTACGTCAATCCGGTGGTGGCGGTGCTGCTCGGCATCGGTTTTGCCGGCGAATCGCTGGCGCCGCGCGAGTGGCTGGCGCTGGTGATCATCGTGGCGGCGGTGGTGCTGGTGACGCTGGGAAAATACCTGTTCGCCCGCCCGGCCAACGTGCAGGCCATCGACTGCGAACGGCGGTGATCACAAAGGGCGGTCTGCGGGCCGCCGTTAAAAACGATTCTTGTTTCACCCGGCGAAGGGGCTATAATTCCCGCTGTTCCAAGCAACCTGCGAAATTATTCCTATGCTGAAAAAAGCGTTCGTCATCGTCATCGCCCTGTGCGCCTTCGGTTCTCTGGGCGGCGTATTCCTCGCCGGGCTGAACATCTACACCCGTTCCACCACCCCGCACGAAGAAAGCGCGCCTGCCGGGGATACCGCCGCTACGCCGGCGCAAATCGAAACTCTTCAGGCCAAGTGATCGTCCATCCAGCGCTGGCAGCGCTGCTGTAAAAAGCGCTGCAGTTGCCTGACGCGCTCCGACACCTGCGAACGATGCGGGCAGACCAGATTGATCGGCACCGCGTCGCTGCGCCATTCCGGCAACAGCTGCACCAACCGCCCGGCGCGAATATCCGCCGCCACGTCGATCGCCGACTTGCGCACCACGCCGTGCCCGGCCAGCGCCCAGCGCCGCGCCACCTCACCGTCATCGGTAAAATAGCTGCCGTTCAGCGGCAGCTCGACCAGCTCCTCACCGCGCCACAGCCGCCATTCCACCTGCCGTTTGCCGCTGGGCTGATACACCAGAATGCTGTGCCGAACCAGATCGGCCGGCGTTTGCGGCGCGCCATGCCGCCGCAGATAATCCGGGCTGGCGCAGATCAGCCGCCGATGCTGCGGCAGGATCGGCAGCGCCACCAGCGAAGAGTCGGCCAGCGGCCCGAAGCGCAACGCCACATCCACCGGTTCGCGGAACAGATCCGCCTGCCGATCGTTGATCAGAAGCTGCAGCTGAATGTGGGGATGCTGTTGCCGAAACTCGTCCAGCCAGCCGAGCAGCAGATTGCGGCCAAAATCCGACGGCGCGGAAATCTGCAGCACTCCGGACAGCCCCTGATGCTTCTCGCGGATCGCCTGCTCTCCTTCGGCCAACGCCCCCAGCGCCAGGCGCGCGCTGTCGAGATAGCGCGCCCCCTCCTCCGTTAACCTCAGGCTGCGGGTGGAGCGCACCAGCAGCCGCGCGCCCAACTGCTGCTCCAGCCTTTTCACCGCAATGCTGGCCGCCGCCGGAGTGATATCCAGCGCGCGCGCCGCGGCGGAAAAACTGCCGCCGTCCACCGTGCGGACAAACACCTCGAGATCGACAAATGAGGTCATCTGCTCCCTCTCTTTTTAGCCCAATCAATTATTAATATTAATTTACAAGTGTTTGCTATTAGGCGGGCTTTTTTCCTCATTTTCAATCAGGAAAGATAGATCCCGTTGAAACTTACCTAAAAAGAGGCCTTAACATGACGATTCCTGACTCCCCCCTGAAACGACAAAAGCTGGTGATCCTGGGCGGCACCAGCGGCATTGGCGCCGCGGTGGCCTACGCGGCGGCGGCGCGTGGCGCTGAAGTGGTGCTGGCTTCGCGTCGTCTCTCTCACGCCGGGGAGAAGAACGACGCGCTGCGCCTGATGCAGGCCGATCTGACCAATGACGCGTCGCTACGCGCGCTGTTCGCCGCCGTCGGCGCTTTCGACCATTTGGTGATCACCGCCGGGCCGTTGGTGGACGCGAAGCCGCTGGCGGAGACCGCCCTTGAACAGGCGCAGGCCGACTTCAACGTCAAATTCTGGGGAAGTTTGCGCACGGTGCAGGCGGCGCTGCCGACGCTGGCGCCGCAGGGCTCGATCACCCTGACCTCCGGCCAGCTGTCGCGCAAATACCTCGGCGGTCAGTTGGTCAAAACCGCCATCAACGCCGCGCTGGAAGCGGTCGGCAAACAGCTGGCGAAGGAGCTGGCGCCGCGGCGGGTGAACGTGGTCAGCCCCGGTATCACCGCCACCGAAGCCTACGACGGCATGAGCGCCGCACAGCGTCAGGCGCTGTTCGAACGGGTTGGCGTCAGCCTGCCGGTCGGCAGGGTCGGGCAGGCGGCCGACGTCGCGGCGGGTTATCTGCTGGCGATGGAGAATGGCTTCGTCACCGGCAGCGTGATCGACATCGACGGCGGCGGCCTGCTGTAACGGCGGCTAGAGCGCCGTCACGCCCTGCGCGGCGGCCTGCTGTTCCAGCACGGTGATAATCTGGTAGGCCGAACGCGGCACCAGGCTGAAATCGCCGATCAGCAGGCGGTCGCTGACCGCCTCATCCAGCATCGCTCGGGCACCGGCGCGCAGGATTTCCACCTGTTCCGGCGGCGTGCCGGCTGCGGTGATCAACGGCAGGCCCGGCACCGCCGCCGTGCGGCCGATGATTTTTAGCCCCTCCAGCGCCTGCGGCTGCGCGCGGCGCAGCAGTTCCATGCTGATCGAATCGATGGCGGCGATATCCGCCTGCCCGCTGCGGATCAGCTGCAGCGACTGATAATGCGCGCCGGAGGCGATAGCCGCACCGAAGAATTTCCCGTCCTGCGCCAGCGGCGCGATCAGCGCGCGCAGGCCGTTGTAGCCAGACTGGGAATCGGTGCTGTTATACGCCGCCGTTCGGCCGCGAAAATCCGCCAGCCGCTCGCCGGGGTCGTCCGCGCGCACCACCAGCCAGCTGCGGTAATTCGGCCCGTCGCACCCTTCCACCCGATAATGATAGGTGCCGATCAACTGTACCTGCGGCAGACTGCTGACCAACGGATAACCGCAGGTTTGGCTGAGCAAGAGATCCTCGCGTCGCCAGTGCTGCGCCAGATCGTCCGGCCAGCTGAGCCGTTCCGGCGCCGCCGGCAACCCCAGCCGCAGCAGCTTGTCGCGCAACACCTGCCAGAAGGATTCGGCCTGCTCCCGGCCAACGCCGTACATCGGTAGAGACACCTGCATCATTTCCCCCTTACCCCGCCGAAGTGGGCGCCAGCGTCTGCTGACGCCAGGCGGTGAGATAACGCACCCAACGTTCGAACAGCATATCGGTGATAATAGCCAACAACGCCACAACCGCCGCGCCCTGGATCACATAGGCGGTGTTAAACCCGCTCAGGCCGATAATGATCGGCGAGCCGAGCGTCTTGGTGCCGACGGTGGAAGCGATGGCCGCCGTGCCGATGTTGATGATCACCGAGGTGCGGATCCCGGCGACGATCACCGGCGCCGCCAGCGGCAGTTCAACCCGCCACAGAATTTGCCAGGCGCTCATCCCCACGCCGCGGGCGATCTCGCGCGTGGCGGGCGGCACCGATTCGATGCCCGCCAGCGTGCCCTGCAGGATCGGCAGCAAGCCATACAACACCAGCGCGATGATCGCCGGCTGCTCGCTGAAGCCCATCACCGGCACCGCCACCGCCAACACCGCCACCGGCGGGAAGGTCTGCCCCACCGCCACCACCGTTTCCACCAGCGAACGAAACTCCCGGCCGCTGCGTCGGGTCACGGCCACGCCTGCCGCCACGCCG
Source organism: Serratia sp. LSHTC3 (assembly GCF_057197125.1). Classification (NCBI taxonomy): domain Bacteria; kingdom Pseudomonadati; phylum Pseudomonadota; class Gammaproteobacteria; order Enterobacterales; family Yersiniaceae; genus Serratia; species Serratia sp. LSHTC3. The sequence goes on along the minus strand of NZ_JBXUNP010000002.1, from coordinate 179,502 downwards.
AGAGCCACCGCGATCAGGCTGGAGATCGCCACCAGCGACAGGTGCGCCCCCACCAGCGCGATAAAGCTGTCCTGCTGATAAATGGGCCGCTCCAGATCGGGGAACCAGGCGGCGAACAGGCCGCGCAGATGATCCATGCCGAACACCAGCGCCAACAGCAGCGCCAGCGTCCAGGGCAAAGGATCGCGCAGCAGGCGCCCGATGCGCCCGCTCATGACAGCGCCTGCCCGGCGATCAGATCGTTGAAGTGCAACACCCCCAACGCTTCGCCCCGTTCATCCACCACCGGCAGGCAGTCGCTTCCGCGCGCCACGAACACCGACAGCGCCTCGCGCAGGCTCATGGCGGCGGCGATCGGCTCGCCCCCGGCGACACCGGGCCGCACCCGCTCCGCCACCGTCCCCAGCGACAGCAGCTTGATGCCGCGATCGCTGCGCCCGAAGAAATCACGCACGAAATCGTTGGCCGGGGCGGTCAACAGCGTCAGCGGCGTGCCCTGCTGCACCACCCGCCCCTGATCGAGCAGCACCAGACGATCCGCCAGGCCCAGCGCTTCGTCGATGTCGTGCGTCACCAGCACGATAGTGCGGCCGGAGAGCTGATGGATGCGCGCGATCTCCGCCTGCAGCGCCGCGCGGGTGACCGGATCCAGCGCGCCGAACGGTTCGTCCATCAGCAACACCTCGGGATCGGCAGCCAGTGCGCGCGCCACCCCCACCCGCTGCTGCTGCCCGCCGGACAGTTGGTGCGGATAGCGGCGGCGAAACAGAGCCGGCTCCAGATGCAGCAGCTCCAACAGTTCGGTCACCCGATCGCGAATGCGCGCGCGCGGCCATTTCAGCAGCTGCGGCACGGTGGCGATGTTCTCCTCCACCGTCCAGTGCGGAAACAGGCCGATCGATTGGATCGCATAGCCCATGCGCCGCCGCAGATCCTGCGGTTTGAACGACTGGATCTCTTCGCCGGCAAAGAGAATCTTGCCCCGATCGTGTTCGATCAGGCGATTGATCATTTTTAACGTCGTGGACTTACCGGAACCCGAGGTGCCGATCAACACGGTGAATTCGCCCTCGGCGATGTGCAGCGTGAGATCGTCCACCGCCGGCTTGCCCTGAAAAATTTTGCTGACTTGCTCAAAGTGAATCATCGGCGCGATACGTCCAGGATTGAAACCCAAAATTTAAACAGCGAATCGACGATGACCGCCATCATGACCACCGGGATCACCCCCAGCAGAACCAGATCCAGCGCGCTGCTGAGCAGCCCCTGAAATACGATGGCGCCAAAACCGCCGGCGCCGATCAGCGCCGCCACCACCGCCATGCCGACGGTCTGCACCGCCAGAATGCGCACGCCGGTCAGGAACAGCGGCAGCGCCAACGGCAGCTGCACGCGCAGGAAGATCTGCCCGCGCGTCAGCCCCATGCCGGTGGCGGACTCAATCACGCCGGCCGGCACGCTTTGCAGCCCCGCCACCACGCTGCGCACCAGCGGCAACAGCGCGTACAGCACCAGCGCCACGATCGCCGGCGCCATGCCGATACCGCTGACGCCGTGTTCCGCCAGCCAGGGCACCGCCACCGCCAACCCCGCCAGCGGCGCGATCAGCAGGCCGAACAGCGCGATCGACGGCACGGTCTGGATAATGTTCAACACGGAGAAGATCGGCCGCTGCCAGCGCTCGGAACGAAAACACAGCACCCCGAGCGGCACACCGATCGCCAGCGCCGGCGCCATCGTCGCCAGCAGAATGGTCAGGTGCTGCAACAGCGCGGCGTCAAACACCTCCTGCCGATTATGGTACTCCTTCAGCAGCGACAGCTGATCGAGCTGATGGCCGAACAGCAGCAGCGCCGGCGGCACCAGCACCAGCGCGTTGCCGAGCATCCGCCGCAGGTGCGACGCGGTGAGACGCGCCATGGCGTCGGCGGCGATCAGCAGGCTCAGCGCCATCGTCAACCAGCAGCCGCTGCCCCAGGAAGTGCGTGCCAGGCGCGATCCCTCCTGCGCCAGACGCCCGGCGGCCTGCCCGCTGATCCAGAACGCCAGCGTCAGCACCCCGCAGGCGGCCAACGCCGCCAGCAGCGCCCGCCCCCGCGTCGGCGGCAACAGGCTGAGGATCGCCAATGCCGCCAGCGGCAACAGCAGCCACAGCGCCGGGCCGTGCAGCAGGGAGAACAAGGAGAGGCTTTTGCCCGACAACAGGCGATTGGGGGCATAACTGAGGAACGGCAGGCCGAACGCGGCCAGCAGCAACAGCATGAACAGCGTCAACAAGACGCGATGTTTTACGGCGATAGTCAAAGAAACGCTCCGGCTCCCTCGGTTTACCCCCTCTCCCGACGGCAAAGGGGGCACCTCGGCATTATCCCTTAACAAACCCTTTCTCTTTCAGGTAAGCGGCCGCCACCTGTTTGGCGTCCTGGCCCTCCACAGCGATCTGCGCGTTGAGTTTTTGCAGCGTCGGCCCGTCCAGCGAGGCGAACACCGGCTTCAGCAGCTCAGGCAGATTGGCGTGCGCCTTCAGCGCCGCTTCACGCACGATCGGCGCCGGCGCGTAGATCGGCTGTACGCCTTTCGGATCCGCCAGCGTCTGCAGCCCCAGCGCCGCCACCGGGCCATCGGTGCCGTAGGCCATCGCCGCGTTGACGCCGGAGGTCTGCTCCGCCGCCGCCTTGATGGTCACCGCCGTATCGCCGCCGGCCAGGGACAGCAGTTGATCCTGATTCAGCTTGAAGCCGTAGGCATTCTGGAACGCCGGCAGCGCATCCGGCCGCTCGATAAATTCCGCCGAGGCCGCCAGCTTGAACTTGCCGCCGCCGTTGATCCACTTGCCGAGATCCGCCAGCGTTTTGAGATGGTTGGCGTCCGCCACGTCCTGACGAATGGCGATGGTCCAGGTGTTGTTGGCCGGCGCCGCATCGAGCCAGACGATTTTGTTTTTGTCGTAGTCGAGCTGCTTCACCTTCTCGAAGCCGGCCTGGGCGTTCTTCCACGCCGGGTCCTTCTCATCGGAGAAGAAAAACGCGCCGTTGCCGGTGTATTCCGGGTAGATGTCGATCTCGCCGGAAGTGATGGCGCCACGCAGCACCTTGGTGGTGCCGAGCTGCAGCTTGTTGGTGGTCTTGATGCCGTTGGCTTCCAGCACCTGCACGATGATGTTGCCGAGCAGCGAACCTTCGGTATCGATCTTGGAGCCGACGCGCACCGAGTCGGCCGCCTGCGCCAGACCGCCGACGGCCAGCAGAGCCAGCGCGACGGCAAAGGAACGTCCGCGTGATAAGGTGATTGCCATACTTTTCCTCTGGTTATATGTTTTCCGGCTCATGGGCCAGTTCGGTTGGAAAATCCTGAGAAACGCGCTTCCAGCGCGCAATAAGTTTTTTCTTCGGCAGGACATCGCGTTCCTCCCGCCGTTCGCCGGCGCTCAGCGGATGCACGCCGACGTCAATCGGCGTCAGCGCGTAATCGCGCAGCCACTCGCCATAACCCTGCGCGACGAATCCCTGGCTGCGGCGCTGATACGCCTCGCGTTCCGCCAGATAGACTTCGCGCAGGCCATACCAGGGCAAGCCGGGCAAATCGTGATGCACTAAATGGTAGTTCAGATTGAGAAACAGCAGCCGCCACGGCCAGCCCGCCTCATTAATAATAGAACGTGCCTGCGGTGCGTCCACGGCGCGATGCTCAAAAAACGATCTTACCTTGGTCAGCGCCAGCGCCGGGTAGCTGATGGCCAACAGGTAAAACGCCGCGCCGATGCCCTGCATCTGCAGCCAGTGCAGCAGCGCCGCCAACAGCGACAGATGCGCCAGCCACATCGCCCAGGCGCGCAGATCGCCCGCTGCAAGCGTCTTCACTGCGCCGAACAGCGTGGTGACGATATCCAGCGCCGGGCCGAGGAGCACCCGGCCGATCAGCGTATTGCGCACCGCGGCCAACAACGGCAGCAGGCGGGGATAACGCCGCCACTGCGCGGCGCTGAAGTAGTAACTTTCGGGATCTTCATGCGGATCGGTCAGGTGGTCGTTGCGGTGGTGGCGCAGATGCGAATCCCGATACAGCCCGTAGGGATACCACACCGCCAGCGGCAACAAGCCGAACAGCTGATTGACGCGCGGCCAGCGCGTCGGATGGCCGTGGATCAGCTCGTGTTGCAGCGACATATACCCGGTGGTCAGCAGGATCAGCAGCGGCGCGCCAAGCCACGGGCCCAGCGCCTGCCAATAATGCGCCACGCCAAACCAGCCGCCGTACACCGCCGCCATGATCCCCCAGGTGGGCAACTCCAGCCGCCAGTGCCAGCGCCGATGAAGCCGCCGGATCCGGTCGCGTTGTTCAGGGTGCAAATAGTGGGCGTGGGACATGCTGCGGCTCGCGGTTGGGGATTTTCCCCCAGTATCGGTGAGCCGCAGTGACGTTCAAAATAACGAAAATGGCAAAGCTAAGTGAAAATTCAGCGGGTTGCGTACGCGGCAAAGCGAAAAAACGGGCCGCGCAGGCGGTAATATCAGTCAGTTAAACCTGACTGGCATTTTTTATCCCATCTTTGTGTGTTTTGTGTAGCCTGAATTGCCGTAAATGTTCCGCATTTCTGTGTTACTACAATGAACGGCAATTGGAGGGGCCGAAGGCGCGGCCCCTCCACCCGCGCCTTCGCTTAACACCGTCTGTCCGCTGTGCGGATGCCCTCGCCGCGTCTGCATTGTCGGGCGGGTCGGCTACGACAAACGTCCCTGTTAGTCTCGCCTCAACCGGCCTTCCCTGGCCGGTTGCCCCTGACAACGCTGTCTTGCTCGGCAGCCGGTGATGCGCGCCAAAGGTCAACACCCGAGCTGGCAGCTACCGGGCAACCCATATATCGCAAAGAAGACGAATCGGAGATGAGCACGGTATTGGACGCCCTTGAAGACGCCGAACGCAGGCATAGCGCATTAGGCGAAACCGCCATGGACGGCGGTTTCAGGTGAGACAGGCAGGGACGCCTGTCGCAACCGGCCTCAATGCGGTATGGCGGAGCGAGGACAAATCTGCCTGGAGCAGATTTGAACGCTGCTTGCAGCGGCCCCGAAGGGGCGAGGCCCAGGGATGGGCTGAGTAACGTTGGCAAAGCCAACCGTCTGATAGGGCAAAGGCGCGGGTTGCCAGGGGCCGCGCCTTTCGGCCCCTGGCTCGGTCGAGGTGCAGGAGCCTCATGATGCACCTCTCATTTATCGACCGAAAACGTCACGAGTACTTCAAAAAAACGCTAACTGACAAGCATTGGCCGCGCAGACGGCCCGTCGGTCATATCCCTTCAGGGAACGAAATCGAGCACCACGGCGTTGAACAGCGCGTATTCGGTAGCGCTGGCCATCGGCGGAAGCTGCGCGCGCTGCACCGCAGCGCTCGCCGCTGCGCACAGGGGCGCATCGCCTCTTACGATCTTGCTGCTCGCCAGCTTGCCGTCCGGCTGCAAACGGATAGCGAGGGTACAACGCTGACCGTGCGCATGTTCCGGCAAGCGCAGCTCGCGGCTCACCGCGTTATGCACCCGCTCCGGGTAACTGAGCTGCGTTGCGGCCAGTGCCGGGGCCTGCGGCAACGGTATGCCGGCCTCACGCCCGGCGCCGCAGCCGCTCAGCAGCAACAACGCCAACAGGCTTAGTGTCTTTTTCATTCCCGATGTCCTTATTGGGGGATTTATCCTTATCGAGCGGCCCTCACTGCGCCGCCGGGTAGGCCTCGCCGTCGTCCGCGTAGCGCTGCAGCCGTTCGCGCCACCATTTGGCCGCCAGGCCGCTGGCGCTTTCCCGCCAACCGAAATAGGCGATGTCGCTGCAGCGTTCCGATTCAACGCGTTTCGCCACCAGTTCGCCGCTGTTCAGGTAAGGTTCCGCCAAAGAACGCGGCAGATAGCCGCAGCCCAGCCCGGCCAGCTGCGCCTGCAGCTTGGCGTCGAAACCGAAGACCGTCAGCGTATCCTGCTCTTCCAGCAGATTCAGGCTCTGCGGCGCGTTGACGCGCGAAGTGTCGCGCACCACCACCGCCCGGTGCTGACGGATTTCGTCCTTCGGCAAGGGTTCCGGCAATGCCGCCAGCGGATGCTGCGGCGCGACGGCGAACACGTAATCCAGCTGCCCCAGCCTGCTGAACGCATAGCCCACCCGTGACGGCGGCTCGCAGATGGCGCCGATGATAATGTCGGCGCAACCGTAGACCAGCGACTCCCAGGAGCCGGCCAGCACTTCGTGGCTGAAACGCAGCCGGGTATGGTGATGCTGCCGATAGAACTCGTCGATCAGCGGCAACAGGCGGGCAAACGGGAAAGAGGCGTCAATCCCGAGCGTGATTTCGCTTTCCCAGCCGTTTTCGACATAGCGCGCCTGCTGCTCCAGATCCTGCGCCGCCCGCAGCAGCACCCGCCCCTTTTCCAGCATCAACTTGCCGGTATCGGTGAACTTCGCCCGATGCCCGGAGCGATCGAGCAGGGTGATGTCGAGATCGTTCTCCAGCTTTTGCACCATATAGCTCAGTGCCGAAGGGGTTTTAAACAGTGCGGCGGCCGCGGCGGCGAAAGATCCGTGCCGGTCCAGCGCGTCCAAAATCAGCAGCGCTTCCAGGTTTAATCTCATGCTTTCTCCCGTGTATAAAAAAACTCAACAAGTCGGCAAAAATTCTGCGGTATCTTTGAAATCGCCCTCTGCCTACCATGGGTTTTATCGGCGTTACACTCATCAGATGTTCAACCGAAATATCACTGGGAAGGTAAATTATGTCCAAGTTTCAACTGCTTGATAAAGACAATTCCGCACTGATTTTTATCGATCATCAACCACAAATGGCCTTCGGCGTGGCTAATATTGATCGTCAGCAACTGAAAAACAACGTTGTTGGTTTGGCGAAGGCAGGCAAGATTTTCAACGTTCCCACCCTTTTCACCTCGGTCGAAACCGAAAGCTTCAGCGGCTATATCTGGCCGGAACTGCTGGCGGTACACCCTGAAATCACCCCGATTGAACGCACCTCGATGAACTCCTGGGAAGACGCGGCCTTCGTTAAAGCCGTGGAAGCCACCGGCCGTAAAAAGCTGGTGATCTCCGCGCTGTGGACCGAGGTGTGCCTGACCTTCCCGGCGCTGATGGCGCTGGAAGCCGGCTATGAAGTGTATGTGGTGACCGACACCTCCGGCGGCACCTCCGTCGATGCGCACGAACGTTCGATCGACCGCATGGTGCAGGCCGGCGCCGTACCGGTGACCTGGCAGCAGGTGCTGCTGGAGTACCAACGCGACTGGGCGCGCAAAGATACCTACGACGCGGTGATGGCGCTGGTGCGCGAACACAGCGGCGCGTACGGCATGGGCGTCGACTACGCTTACACCATGGTGCACCACGCACCGGCCCGCACGGTGAAATAATTCCCCTTGCCCCGGCCTCGCGCCGGGGTATTTTCAGGAGTCGGTTTTATGGCCCATCCGCAGCATGTCACGCTGGTGATCACCCACCGTTTGGCGCCGGGGAACGAACAGGCCTATGAGGCCTGGCTGAACCGCATCATGCCCGACGCCGCGGGCTTCACCGGCCATTTAGGCGTCAACGTGATTCGCCCTTCCGGCGACGAACAGGCCTATACGGTGCTGGTCCGCTTCGACAATCTCGACAATCTCTACCGCTGGCTCAACTCGCCGCAGCGCAAGCAATACATCGAAGAAGTCACTCCGCTGTTGCTGGAGAACGACCATATCGAGATCCGCCCCGGCGCAGAGTTCTGGTTTACCCCGCCCAACCCCAGCGTGCGCCAGCCGCCCCAGTGGAAGCAATTCATCATCACCCTGCTGGTGATCTTTCCATCCACCAATCTGGTGCCCTGGTTTTGGGGACGGGTGCTGCCGCAGCTGGACGGCTCGCTGCTCGGCCATTTTCTCAATGACGCCACCGTGGTCGCCCTGGTGGTGTACCTGTGGATGCCCATCGTGACTCGCGTTTTTCATCAATGGCTGACCCGCCGCTAGGCGGTTCGCCGGGAGAATGTTATGAACCACCACGCTTCATTGATCATCACCAACGGCAAGTTTCACACCGTCGATCGCCAACACCCCACCGCGCAAGCGGTCGCCATCCGCGACGGCAAGTTTCTGGCGGTCGGCAGCGAAAGCGAAGTCATGCAGCACGCCGGGCCGGAAACCCAGGTGATCGATCTGCACGGCCACACCGCCATTCCGGGCCTGAACGACTCGCACCTGCACCTGATCCGCGGCGGCCTGAACTATAACCTGGAGCTGCGCTGGGAAGGCGTGCCCTCGCTGGCCGACGCGCTGCGCATGTTGAAAGAACAGGCGCTGCGCACCCCGAGCCCGCAATGGGTGCGGGTGGTCGGCGGCTGGACCGAATTCCAGTTCGCCGAGCGCCGCATGCCGACGCTGGACGAAATCAACCAGGCGGCGCCGGACACGCCGGTATTTATTCTGCATCTCTACGATCGCGCGCTGCTCAACCGCGCGGCGTTGAAGGTGGTCGGCTACACCAAAGACACGCCGAACCCGCCGGGCGGCGAGATCCAGCGCGACGCCAACGGCAACCCGACCGGCATGCTGATCGCCAAACCCAACGCCATGATCCTGTACGCCACGCTGGCGAAAGGGCCGAAGCTGCCGCTGGAGCAGCAGGTCAACTCCACCCGCCAGTTCATGCGTGAGCTGAACCGCCTCGGTCTCACCAGCGCCATCGACGCCGGCGGCGGCTTCCAGAACTACCCGGAAGATTATCAGGTGATCGCCGAGCTGCACGAGAAAAAGCAGCTGACCATCCGCATCGCCTATAACCTGTTCACCCAGCGGCCTAAACAGGAGCTGGAAGACTTCGAGCTGTGGACCGATATGCTCAAACCGGGCCAGGGCACCGACTTCTATCGCCACAACGGCGCCGGCGAGATGCTGGTGTTTTCCGCCGCCGACTTCGAAGACTTCCTGCAGCCGCGCCCGGATCTGCCGCCGGGCACCGAAGACGAACTGGAGCGGGTGGTGCGCCATCTGGTCGAGCACCGCTGGCCGTTCCGCCTGCACGCCACCTATGACGAATCCATCAGCCGCATGCTGGACGTGTTCGAGAAGGTGAACCGCGACATTCCGTTCAACGGGCTGCACTGGCTGTTCGACCACGCCGAAACCATTACCGAGCGCAATATCGAGCGCGTCAAGGCGCTGGGCGGCGGCATTGCGGTGCAGCACCGCATGGCGTTCCAGGGGGAGTATTTCGCCGACCGTTACGGCATCGAAGCCACCAAACATACGCCGCCGGTGGCGAAAATGCTGGCGGCCGAGCTGCCGGTCGGGCTGGGCACCGACGCCACCCGCGTCGCCAGCTACAACCCGTGGACGGCGCTGTACTGGCTGGTTTCCGGCCGCACCGTCGGCGGCATGGCGATGTACGACGACAGCGCGCGGCTGGATCGCGAAACGGCGCTGATGCTGTGGACGCAGGGCAGCGCCTGGTTCTCCACCGAGCAGGGCAAGAAAGGCCAGATCAAGGTCGGCCAGCTGGCGGATTTGGCGGTGCTGTCGCAGGACTATTTCAGCGTGCCGGAAGAGCAGATCAAAGGCATCGAGTCGGTGATGACGGTGGTGGACGGCAAAGTGGTCTACGCCGCCGGCAGCTTCTCGCCGCTGGCGCCGCCGCCGCTGCCGGTGCTGCCGGAGTGGTCGCCGGTCACCCAGGTGCCGGGCCATTACCGCTCCGCACCGCCGTCGGCGGCGGCCCGCGTCGGGGTAGTGAGCCAGGCGCATCAATGTTGCGGCCCGTGCGGCGTGCATGCACACCAGCATGACATCGCGCGCCGCTCCAGCATCCCGGTGTCGGACGAGAATGCCTTCTGGGGCGCGTTCGGCTGTTCGTGTTTCTCGTTCTAAGTTATCAAGCCAATAACTTATTATAAAGTTAACTTAATAAGCTATTGAGCTGGCAACGTAATAAATTAATGGCGCTGTCCACGGGAGAGCGCCATTTCATTTTCAATCGCGGTTGATCTCCAGCCAGCGCCGCTGTTCGGCGGAGGCGGCTATCGCATCCAGCACGCACGACACCTTCCAGCCCTCTTCAAAGTCCGGCCACATGCGATCGCCCGCGGCGATGCCGTTGACTAGATCGCGGATCTCCACCGTCTTCTGATCGTTAAAGCCGATGCCGTGCCCGGCGCTGATGCAAAACGCCGCATAGTCCGGGTGCTTCGGCCCCACCAGCAACGTCTTGAACCCCTGCCGCTCCGCCGGTTCATCGTGCCGATACAGCTTCAGCTCCGCCATCCGTTCCTGGGTATAACTCAGTGTGCCTTTGGTGCCGGTAACCACATAGGTCAGCCCCATCTTGCGCCCGCAGGCAATGCGCGACGTTTCGATAGTGCCCATCGCGCCGCCGGCGAAACGCAGCAACGCACTGGCCTGATCTTCGTTTTCCACCGGGTGCAGGCGCGTCGGGTCCTGCGGATCCGGGCGCTGTTTGATCACGGTCTGCATATCGCCGGAAACCGCCACGATATCGCCCACCAGGTAGTGCGCCATATTGACGATGTGCGCCGCCAGATCCCCGAGCGCGCCTAACCCGGCGCTGGCACGGCGGCAGTGCCAGTCGATCGGCGTGCGCGGATCGGCCAGATAATCCTCATTGTGGGTGCCGTAAAAATGCACCACCTCGCCGATTTCGCCGTTGGCGATAATTTCGCGCGCCAGTTGGCTGGTGGGGTTTTTCATGTAGTTAAAACCGACCAGCGTTTTCACCCCCTTGGCGCGCGCGGCCTGCACCATCTCCGCCGCGTCGGCGGCGTCCAGCGCCAGCGGCTTTTCCGAATACACGTGCTTGCCGTGGCGGATCGCCGCCAGCGCCATCTCTTTATGCAAAAAGTTGGGGGCGCAGATGTCCACCACATCGATCGCCGGATCGGCCACCAGCTGCCGCCAGTCGCCGGTCGAGCGCGCAAAGCCGAATTCGGCCGCGCGCTGCGCTGCCAGCTCGGGCGTCACTTCCGCCAGCATCTCCAGCACCAGGTCCCCTTTCAGAGGAAAGACCGTGGCGGCCTGCGCATAGGCGATAGCGTGACAACGCCCGATATAACCGGTGCCGATTAACCCAACGCGTACCTGTTTCATCATTTTCTCCCGTGACCAAAATTCTGCGTAGAACCAGGCGTCGCTCAATGAAACACGCCGGTTGATAACGGGTTTATATGGAATATAAATTTCAATAACAAGCACACAGGAAAATAAAGTTCATATTCGTGATGCCGTTCATGAAACGTTGACGGGATGATGTAATGAGGAAAGTCCGGACACGGCGGGGCGTATCCGGACAAGATGAAATGAACCGTTTATTTCATATCACGGTAAACCGTTAGCACCGTGCTGCACGTAGCCAGGGCGTTGCAACAGGCGCTGCTGATAGGCCGCCAGCGCCGCATAATGCGGCCGCTCGAACGGCGTCATCAGCCAGCGGTTCAGCGACAGCCCCAGCACCACGTCCGCCAGCGTGAAGGCGGCGCCGGCGGCATAAGGGCCGTGCTGCGCCAGATGTGCGTCCAACAAGCCCATCAGCCGGTTCCATTCGCGCTCGGCGGCTGCCAGGCTGGCGGCATCCTGATAATCCGCATGCCCACGCACCCGCGACATAAACACGTAGCGCCAGGCGCCGTTCAGATCGGTGGCCTGCCAGTCCATCCACATCTCCACCGCCGCGCGCGCGCCGGGTGCCTGCGGCAGCAGATCTTGCCGCCCTTCCCGCCCCGCCAGATAGCGGCAAATGGTATTCGACTCCCACAGCACCCGCTCGCCGTCGATCAGCACCGGCACCAGGCCGTTGGGATTCAGCGCCAAAAACGCCGGCTCCTGCGTGGAGCGATAACCGCTGCCCCAGTCCTCCCGTTCCAGCGTCAGCCCCAACTCCTGACAGGTCCATAACACCTTGCGCACGTTGATCGATGAGGCTTTACCCAATAATTTCAGCATTGACTTTCCTTATTCTCTCCAGAACGGTTTATACCCTTCCCTCCAGGCCTCCGCCCGCGTCAGGCCGATATCCGCCAGCTGCCTGTCGTTCAGCAGCAGTAACTCTCTGCGCGTTCTGCGACGCAACAAATACCAACGCCAGCGTGACCAGCCTACCCGTCGCCACATCGTCATGCCATCAAACAGAGCCATCTTATTATCCCCCCTGATGTTTTCGCCTGGTAGTGATGATGCGCGCCAGGCAAAAAACAATACAGATTCACGCTGGCGCTATTTTTTTCATACAGCTGCGCCAAAAAACCCGCTGAATGGTTTATTTTGAACGTATCTGTACCGGTTTTTTTTAATCCTGCCCCCCGATGAGAGGCCTCTGTATGACACGCTACGCCACGCTGGCCGCCATTCTCAGCCAACGCATTCAGCAAGGGTTGTATCCGGCCGGCCATCGCCTGCCTTCGGTGCGCGCGTTGAGCCAGGAGCACGGCGTCAGCATCAGCACAGTGCAGCAAGCCTACCGGTTGCTCGAGGAACAGCGCCTGGTGGAAGCGCGGCCGAAGTCGGGCTACTTCGTGCATACGCGGCGCGCGCAGGCCGAGCTGCCCGCCATGACGGCGCCGGTGCAGCGGCCGGTGGACATTTCGCAATGGGAGCAGGTGCTGGAACTGGTGCGCAGCCGGCCGCGCGAAGGCCTGATCCAGCTGGGGCGCGGCATGCCGGATATCGCCGAACCGACGATGAAACCGCTGATCGTCGCCCTGCGCAACGCCGCCCGCCACGGCGACCTACGCAGCCTGTATTACGACAGCATTCAGGGCGTGGCCGCGCTGCGCGAACAGGTCGCCCGTCTGCTGCTGGACTCCGGCTGCCAAATCGGCCCCGATCAGCTGCTGATCACCACCGGTTGTCAGGAAGCAATCTCCGCCGGGCTGCGCGCCGTTTGCCAACCCGGCGACATCGTGGCGGTCGATTCGCCCTGCTTCCACGGCACCATGCAGACGCTGAAGGGGCTGGGCATCAAGGCGCTGGAAATCCCCACCGATCCGCTCACCGGCGTCAGCCTGGCGGCGCTGGAGATGGCGCTGGAACAGTGGCCGGTCAAGGCTATCCTGCTGACGCCCAACTGCAATAATCCGCTGGGCTACATCATGCCCGACGCCCACAAACAGCGGCTGCTGACGCTGGCGCAGCGTCACGACGCGGCGATCATCGAAGACGATGTCTACGGCGACATCGCCTATCACTACCCGCGGCCGCGCACCATCAAGTCATTCGACGACGACGGCCGCGTGCTGCTGTGCAGCTCGTTTTCCAAAACGCTGGCGCCGGGGCTGCGCGTGGGCTGGATCGCGCCCGGCCGCTACCTGGAACGGGTGCTGCACATGAAGTTCATCGGCTCCGGCGCCACCGCCACCCAGCCGCAGCTGGCGATCGCCGAATTTATCCGCGGCGGGCATTACCTGCAGCACCTGCGGCGCATGCGCGCACGCTACCAGCAGAACCGCGACCGCATGACCGATCTTATCCTGAAACACTTCCCGGCCGGCACCCGCGTCAGCCGGCCGCGCGGCGGTTTTATGCTGTGGATCGAACTGGACGAAGCGTTCGACACCCTGCGGCTGAACCGCCATCTTGAACAGCAAGGCATACAAATCGCCGTCGGCAGCATCTTTTCCGCCGCCGGCAAGTACCGCAACTGCCTGCGCATCAACTATGCGCCGACGCTGACGACAGAGATCGAGCTGGCAGTGCAGAAGGTCGGCGCCACCATCCAGCGGCTGATGCCGGCCGACAGTTTGGCGCAATCGGATTAAATCTTGACGCGATCGGATTATCGCTGCGCTGCCCGGCGCTCTAAAGTGGCATCACACCCACTCGCAATCAGGAAGGTCATGATGTCTCAGTCACAGGTATGGTTAATCACCGGCAGTTCCCGCGGCCTGGGCCAACAGCTGGCGCAGGCGGTGTTGGCCGCCGGGCACCGTCTGGTCGCCACCGCCCGTCAGCCGCAACAGCTGCAGCCGCTGGTGGAACGCTACGGCGATCGGGTCGCCACGATCGCGCTCGACGTCACCGACGCCGGCTACGGCAATATCGCGCCGGTGGAGGAAGCCGATGAAGCCGATTTTCGCGCGCAGCTCGAAACCAACTTCTTCGGCGTGTTCAACGTCACCCGCGCGGCGCTGCCGATATTACGCCGGCAGGGCAGCGGCCATATCATCCAGATCGCCACCATCGGCGCTCGCCTCGGCATTGCCGGCCTCAGCGCCTACCATACCGCCAAGTGGGCGGTCGAAGGGTTCTCCGAATCATTGGCCAAAGAGATGGCCCCCTTCGGCGTCAAGGTGACGATGGTCGAACCCGGCGGCTTCCGCACCGACTGGGCCGGTTCTTCAATGACCATTGCGCCGATCGGCGAAGCCTATCAGCCGACGCTGGGGCCAATGCTGGCCTTCCTGCAGCAGCATAACGGCAGCCAAACCGGCGATCCGGCCAAGGCGGCGCAGGCGATCCTGCAGCTGGCGGCGCTGGAAGCCCCTCCGCTACGCCTGCTGCTCGGCAGCGACGCAGTGCATATGGCGGCGCAGGTGTTGGCAGAACGCCAGGCGGAGGACGCCGCGTTTCGCACTCTCAGCCTGAGCACCGACCACGACGACAGCTCGCCGGATCACGCCGCGATGGCGGCGGTGGTGACGGGAAAACCCTAAGGAGCCCGCATTGAGCAGCGATCAAATTCCGGTTTCCGGCGCACTGGCGGTACACCTGGCGGCGCAGGGCGTCGATATCGAGCAGCTCGGCCGATTGGCCGGGCTACCTGCCGGCCTGTTCGGCGCGCGGCGCGACAAGATTAAACTCACCACGCAACAATTCTTCTCTCTTTGGCGCAGTCTGCCGCAGCTGACTGACGATCCCGCCTTCGGCCTGCGCCTGGGCGGCGAGGTCCCGCCGGAACACTATGACATTGCGTTGGTCGCCGCGTTGCATTCCGCCACGCTGGGCGAAGCGTTGCAAAAGGTGGCGCGCTATAAACGACTGGTTTGCCCGGAAGAGCTGATGCTGGAAGAAGACGGCGACAGCATGCGCCTGCACACCCGCTGGATCATGAGCGAGGGCCACGCGCCGGCGCTGCTGATCGACGCCATGTTCGCCGCCATCACGGCCCTGTGTCGGCGCGGCACCGGTTTGCCCCTGCAGCCGCAGGCGATCGAATTGACCCGGCGAGCGGACGACGCCTCGCCGCTGGCGCGCTATTTCGGCTGCCCGGTGACATTCAACGCCCCGCTGGACGTGCTGGTGTTCGATCGCGCGTTGATGCGTCAACCCTTCGTCACCTACAACCAGGCCATGCTGGCGGTGCTGCTGCCGGGGCTGGAGGCGGAGCTGGCCAAATCTCAGTCGGCGCACGATCTGCCCACGCAGGTGATGGCGATCCTCAGCCGCAGCATGCGCGGCCAGCGCCCCAGCGTCAACAGCGTGGCCGCTGAACTCTATCTCAGCCCGCGCACGCTGCAGCGCCGCTTGCAACAGCACGGCTACAGCTACCAGCAATTGTTGGACAAAACCCGCCACCGCACCGCCTGCCGGCTGTTGGCGGAAACCGACCTTGAACCGGGCGAAATCGCCTTTGTGCTGGGATTCGAAGAGCTGAATTCGTTCAGCCGCGCCTTTATTCAGTGGGAAACGCTGACGCCCAGCCGCTGGCGCACGCAGCGCGCCGCCGGCCAGTGGGAGAACAGAGCATGAAAGTGATTATTTTCGGCGCCAGCGGCATGGTGGGCCAGGGGGCGCTGCGGGAATGCCTGCACGATCCGCGCGTCAGCGAAGTGCTCAGCATCGGCCGAAGCCCGTTGGCCCAGAGCCACGCCAAACTGCGCCAGCTTTCTGTGCCCGATCTGCGTGATCTGTCGGCGCTGGAGCCGCAGCTCGCGGGCTACGACGCCTGCTTCTTCTGCCTGGGGATTTCGTCCTCCGGCCTGAGTGAAGCTGAATATCGCGCGGTGACTTACGATCTGACGCTGGCCGCCGCCCGCCCGTTGGCGACGCTGAATCCGTCGATGGTCTTCGTCTACGTCTCCGGCCTCGGCACCGACAGCAGCGAGCGTGGCCGCAGCATGTGGGCCAGGGTCAAGGGCGCCACCGAAAACGCGCTGCTGGCGCTGCCGTTCCACGCGGTGATGTTCCGTCCCGGCGCCATTGTGCCGCTGCACGGCATTCGCTCCAAAACCCGCCTCTACGATCTGGCCTATCGGCTGTTCAAGCCGCTGTGGCTCGGCGCATTGCGGCTGTTTCCCGCCCGGGTAAGCAGCACCGAACGAATCGGGCGGGCGATGCTGGCGGTGGCGCGACGGGAAAGCGCGCTGCGCATCATCGAACCGGCGCAGATCAACCGGCTGGCGGCATCCTGAACAACGGGGTTAACCGCCCTGCCGCCAATACTCCGCCACCCGGCGGCGCAGGTGTTCGATACCCTGCGGATGGTGAATAAACTGCTCCGCCGGCATCATCCGCCAACACTGCCCCTCGTCGCCGAAACGTATGGCGGCGATCTGCGCCGGAGTGATCATCCCGGCCATGAACCAGGTCGGCGGATAGCCGGGCAAAATGCCGTCGTAGCGCCGCCGCCAGACAACCTGACGTTCGGCGATCGCCACGCCGAACTCTTCCTGCGTCTCCCGCTGCACGCACTGCAGCGGCGTTTCGCCGTTTTCCCGCCCGCCGCCGGGCAGATCCCACAGGCCGGGCCACGGAATGCCCGGTTTATCGTCCCGTTGGTAAACCAGCAGGAAACCATCGCACAGCAGCGCGATCTTGGCCCCGCCAAACGCCTCGTCCGTCATGATTTTTCCGCTCCCTGCCCATTGCCTTTGACTGAACATCATACTTCATCCCCGCGCGGCCTGGTGTATAGTGAAAATCCGTTTTCACAACAGGCGAACAATAACGATGAACTCTCCGTTTCTGGTGACCCCTCAATGGCTTGCGCAACATATCAACGATGAAAATCTGGTGGTGATCGACGTCCGGATGTCGCCGGTGGGGCTAACGCCGAAAAAGGACATGCTTGCCGAGTTCGAACGCGGCCATATCCCCGGCGCGGTCTATTTCGACATCGACGAAGTGGCGGACAAAAATACCGCGCTGCCGCACATGTTGCCGACGGCGGCGGAGTTTGGCGCGGCGGTGGGCAAGCTGGGCATCAGCGAGCGCGATACCCTGGTGATTTACGATGAGGGTAACCAGTTCTCCGCGCCGCGCGGCTGGTGGACCTTCCGCAATTTCGGCGCCCAGCATGTTTACGTACTGGACGAAGGGCTGAACGGCTGGACGGCGCAGGGCCAGGCGCTGGCAACCGGCCCGGCGCAGCCTGAACCGCAGGCGTTCAACGCCCGGTTCAACGCCGACGCGGTGGTGGATATGCGGCAAGTGGAACAGGCGTTAGGCACGCCGGTGCAAATTCTCGACGCGCGCGCCGCGCCGCGCTTTTATGCCGAAGCGCCGGAGCCGCGCCCCGGCCTGCACCGCGGCCACATTCCCGGCAGCATCAACATTCCGTACGGCGAGCTGCTGGAAAACGGCCGCTTCAAATCGCTGGAGGCGCTGCGCCAAACCTTCAGCGACAAGGGCGTGGATATCAACGGCCCGATCATCACCAGCTGCGGCTCCGGCGTGACGGCGGCGGTGCTGGCGTTCGGCCTGCTGTCGCTCGGCGCCCCGCAGGTCAAGCTGTATGACGGCGCCTGGAGCGAATGGGGCCAACTGAGCGGCAAACAGCCCATCGCCAAAGATTAGGTTTCGATCCGCTCGACCACGATCTGCGCCAGCCGCTGCACGGCCGCCGAGGGCTGATCCTCGGCGCGGTGCAGCACCACGCCGAGCTGGCCGAGAACGGGCAGCAGTTCGGGCGCCAACGGTGACAGGCCGGGCGGCAAACCCGCCGCCGTGCGCACCGTGACGCCCAACCCGGCGCTCACCGCCGCCCAAACGCCGTTCAGGCTGCGGCTGGTAAAGGCGATGCGCCAGGGAATGCCGGCGCGATCCAGCGCCTGCGTCGCCGCGCTGCGCATCAGACAGGGTGCGTCGAACATCACCAACGGCAACGGCTCATCCCCTTCTCGCCACGGCGCCAGCGCGAAGCCGGGCGACGCGATCCAGTGCAACTGCCGCTGCCCCAGCGCCTGATGAAACGGCGTGCTCAAACCGCCGTCCCACGCCAGCGACAGATCCAGCTGGCCTTTCAGCACCCAGTCGATCAGTTCGGCATTGCGGGCGATGCGCGCCTCGATGCGCACCTTCGGATTGGCACGCGCAAAGCTGCCCAACACCTGCGGCAGAAACGTCTCGCCGAAATCCTCCTGCAGCCCCAGCCGCACCGTGCCCTGCAGATCCAACCCGCGCACCGCGGCGGCGGCTTCGTCATTGAGCTCCAGCAGACGGCGCGCGTAACCGAGCAGGGTTTCCCCCGCCTCGGTCATCACCATGCCGCGTCCGGCCTTGCGCAGGATCGGCGCGCCAACCTGCTGCTCCAGCTTTTTCAGGTGAGCGCTGACCGCCGACGTCGAACGCCCCAGCCGTTCCGCCGCCTTGGCGAAGCTGCCCAGCTCGACGCCGGTGACGAAGCTGCGCAAATCCTCGAGATCGAACGTGATTCGCCCCATGCTGACCATCCTGATTTTCTGAACCATCAATCAAAATAATACCGATTTTACTGATAAAGATGGCGTGTCACGCTCTCCCGGTCAATGTCTTTGCGGAGAATCCTTATGCTCGCGATGCAATACCGTTTCACCCTGCCCGCCGATTACGACATGGCGATCGTCCGCCGCCGCATCGCCGATTTCGGCCATCGGCTCGACGCCTGCCCGCAGCTGATCGTCAAAGCCTATCTGTACGCGCAGCGCAGCGAAGGCAGCGCCGAAAATCTCTACGCTCCCTTCTACCTGTGGAACAGCAGCGCCGGCATGAACGATTTCCTGGCCGGCGAAGGTTTCAGAGGCCTCAGCCAGGCGTTCGGCTGGCCGCGCGTCAATCATTGGCTGCCGTGGCTGACGCATTTCGATCGCCCTCATCTGGCCGAGGCCGCCTGGGCAACCTGCCAGGAACAGGCCATCATCCCCTACAGCGATCTGCCTGCATTGCGTCGGCAACAGCAGGCGGCGCCCGGCGCGCTGGCCTCCATCGTGGCGTTCGACCCCGCCGAGTGGCGGTTAGTGCGGCTGGATTTATGGCGTGAACCGCCGCAGGTAGGGCCGCAAAACGGCCAGCTGTTCCGCGTCGGCCATCTGTCCGCCCCCTTTGACCACACTGCGCCGCGGGTTGACAGCCAAACTTGATATTGATAATCATTATCAATACTAAACGTTCACTTGCGGCTCACGGGATGCGGGCCGCTCTCCGGGGTCAACCACCATGCCGTCATCACCGATCACACCTTACGCCACCACCTGCTGCATCGTGGGGGGCGGCCCCGCCGGGCTGATGCTCGGCTATCTGCTGGCGCGGGCGGGGATCGACGTGACGGTGCTGGAGAAGCACGCCGACTTTCTGCGTGATTTTCGCGGTGACACCATTCACCCGTCGACGCTGGAAGTCATGCATCAGTTGGGCCTGCTCGACGAACTGCTGACGTTGCCGCACCAACGCGCGGAATCCCTGCATGCCGAAGTCGCCGGCCGCGACATCAAACTGGCGGATTTCAGCCGCCTGCCGACGCGCTGCAAATTTATCGCCTTTATGCCGCAGTGGGAGTTTCTCAACTTTTTGGCGCAGCAGGCCGCCGCCTTCCCCCATTTCAGGCTGCTCACCTCGACGCAGGTTCATAAGCTGCTGTATGACCGCGGCCAGGTATGCGGCGTGCTGGCCGACGCGCCGGAGGGCCCGATCCGCGTGCGCAGCCGGCTGGTGATCGGCACCGACGGCCGCAACTCGGTGGTGCGCGAGCAGGCGGCGCTCAGCAGCCGCTCCTTCGGCGCCCCGCGCGACGTCTTGTGGATGAAGCTCAGCAAGCAGCCGGGCGATCCGGCCTGGTCGATGGGCCACACCGGGCCGAAGCAAAACTTCATCATGATCGATCGCGGCGACTACTGGCAGTGCGGCTATTCGATCGACAAAGGCAGCTTCGACGCGATCCGCCGCAGCGGGCTGGAGAAATTTTTGCTGCACCTCGCCGAGGTGGCGCCATTCCAGGACGATCGCCTGCAGGAGATCCTCGAGTGGGATCAGGTAAAACTGCTGAGCATTCGCATCGATCGTCTGGATCGCTGGGCCAAACCGGGCGTGCTGTGCATCGGCGACGCCGCGCACGCCATGTCGCCGATCGGCGGCGTGGGCGTCAACCTGGCGATTCAGGACGCGGTGGCCGCCGCCAACGCCCTGATCCCGCCGCTGCGCCAGCATCGGCTGCAGCTGAAGCATCTGCTGAGCGTGCAGCGCCGGCGCGAATTTCCCACCCGAGCCATCCAGTTTTTGCAGATCAAAATGAGTCAGCGTAAGCCGGGTCAGCGCCGCGCGGCGGGCGGCTCACGCCTGATCGCCCGCGTCGGCAACAGCCGCTGGCTGCCTCGCCTGTTCGGCCGCATCATCGGCCTGGGCTTTCGCCGCGAAACGCCGCGGCATCTGTCCAACGAAACCTGCCCGCCGGAATAACATTGGTGATTTTTTCATCGCGCCGTATAATGATTGAATCGAACGATTTAATTAACTGGAGCGATTAAATGTACGCACTCACCGCGAACGAGGCCAAAACCCAATTCGGCGATTTGCTGCTCAAAGCGCAGCGTGAACCGGTGCAAATCAATCGCAACGGCAAACCGGTCGCCGTCGTCATGTCGGTAGAAGACTACCAGGCGCTGGAAGATCTCAAATTACGCGCGCTGCAGCAAAAAATCGCGCAGGCTACCGCCGAGGAAGACGCCGGTAAGGCGGTAGACGGCGATGCCTTCTTCAACCGTCTGCTCACCGATGAAACCGACTGAGATGCCCGCGTTTCGCCTCACCCCGCAGGCGCAACAAGATCTGCTGGCTATTCGCCATTTCACCGTCGAGCACTGGGGCCAAGCGCAATCTCGCCGCTATCTTGAGCAGTTGAGAGAGGTCATGCATCATCTGGCGGATATGCCGGAAGCGGGTAAGGCCCACTTTCACGATCTGGGCGAAGAGATACGCAGTTTTCCTTACGCCAGCCATAGGATCTATTACCGCAGCCGCCCTGCCGGCATCACCGTTCTTGCCATTCTGCATCAGGCGATGGTGCCCCACCGGCATCTGGAACAACGGCTGTAATTTTTCTTACTCAAAGGGGCACTCATGTTCACCGTCCGTCAGGCATTGCTGGAAGATTTAACCCTGGTGCGCGATATCGGCATCCGCACCTATCGCGCCCACTTTGGTGAGCTGTGGCGCTACCCGCACGAGCTGGAGGCCTTTCTGGCGGAGGATTTTTCCGTCTCCGCGCTGGACCAGACGCTGCGCCAGCCGGACGTGTGCTGGCTGTTGGCCTATGAGGATGACGCCCTGGTCGGCTATGCGCGGGTGAACTTCGACAGCCTGCTGGCACCAACCGAACAAATCGGCGCAGAGCTGCAGAAAATCTATTTCCTGCCGGGCCATGCCGGCAACGGCTATGGCCAGCGCCTGTTCGAACAGGTGCAGCAGCGGGCCATCGAGCGCCAGCAGAAGACGCTGTGGCTGGAGGTGCTGCAACGCAACACCGGCGCCCAACGTTTTTATCAGCGCCAGGGATTGAGCATGTGTGGCGAGACCTGCTACACCAGCGCCCAGGGCTCGATAGGCATCTGGTATATGAGCAAGGCGCTGTAACCGCGCCCCGCTCCGCCTTCGTTAACGCGGCTCCCGCTGCAGCATCAGGAACAGCAAGGCAAACGCATTGGGCGCCAGATAGATCAGCGCCCCCAGCTGCACCGCCAACGGATCCTTCTTGGCCTGCCAGGCCATAAACCAGTCGCCGGCGACCACCATAAAGCCGACGCCCCACACCGCGATCGCGCAAAGCGCCCCCAACATCGCCCAGGCTTTGCCCTTGGCGAAGGCGGCGTAAGAGCCTTTCAATCGCCCGATCATCAGCGCCACGCCCGCCGCCGCGAATAGGCCGGCCAGCGTTTCCAGCGCGGTGATGACCGCCAACCCCAACATGCAGGCCCAGTCGGCGCGGATCGCGCGCCACATCAGCCCCGGCGTTTGATAAGTATCCTGCATGGCGAGCAGCGGCCCCACCGCATTGCGCGCGGTGCCGGCGAAATCCGCCGTATTGTTCAACAGACTGAACAACCCCCACAGGGCCGGAAACAGGGACAGGACGATGCAACCGAGGCGTGACACAGTGATTTCATTCATGATGATGTTAGCTATCCATGGCAAGGGATTAATAAAGAACGCCTTTTAGATTAATCCATAACATCAGCAAGGAAAAACAACGGCACGACTTTCAGACATGCGGCTCCCATTTTTTCGTTCAAATCGCCACCAGCGCGCGTACGCCGTCCTGTTCCATATTGCTGCCGGCGCCGCGCTGCACGATGCTGCCGCGCGACATCACCAGATAGCTGTCCGCCAGATCGGCGGCGAAGTCATAGAACTGCTCCACCAGCAGGATCGCCATATCGCCGCGCGCCGCCAGCTGTTTGACCACTGCGCCGATCTCCTTGATCACCGAAGGCTGGATCCCTTCCGTCGGTTCGTCGAGAATCAACAGCTGCGGCCGGCAGGCCAGCGCCCGGCCGATCGCCAGCTGCTGTTGCTGCCCGCCGGAGAGATCGCCGCCGCGCCGATCCTTCATCTGCCGCAGCACCGGAAACAGGTCATAGATCGGATCCGGCACCGCGCGCGCGTCGGCGCCGGAAAAGCGCGCCAGCCCCATCAGCAGATTTTCCTCCACCGTCAGACGCGGGAAGATTTCCCGCCCCTGCGGCACATAGGCGATGCCCGCCTGCACCCGCTGATGCGGCTTTTTACCGGTGATGGCTTCGCCCTGCCAACGGACGCTGCCGCTGCGCGCCGGGATCAGCCCCATCAGGCATTTCAGCAACGTGGTCTTGCCCACGCCGTTGCGCCCCAGCAGGCAGGTCACCTCGCCGATGCGCGCCTCGAACGACAGGCCGCGCAAAATGTGGCTCCCGCCGTAAAACTGATTCAATTCCTCTACCTGCAGCATGATTACGCCTCCTCAGCGCCCCAGATATACCTCAATCACCCGTTCATCGGCCTGCACCTGCGCCAGCGATCCTTCCGCCAGCACCTGTCCCTGATGCAGCACCGTCACGCGATCGGCAATGGTTTCCACAAACCCCATGTCGTGCTCCACCACCATCAGCGAATGCTTGCCCGCCAGCTCGCGGAACAGTTCGGCGGTGTAGTCGGTTTCGGCGTCGGTCATGCCGGCCGCCGGCTCGTCGAGCAGCAGCAGGTGCGGTTCCTGCACCAGCAGCATGCCGATCTCGAGAAACTGTTTCTGCCCGTGGGACAGCAACCCGGCGGGCCGGTGGCGCTCATGCCCCAGCCGCAGGGTCTTCAGCATCTCGTCGATGCGGTCGCGCTGCTCGCTGCTCAGGCGAGCGCGCAGGCAGGCCCACACCGACTTGCGGGTTTTCTGGGCGATCTCCAGATTTTCGAACACCGTCAGCGCCTCGAACACCGTCGGTTTTTGAAACTTGCGGCCAATGCCGGCGTGGGCGATCTGCATCGGCGCCAGCCGAGTCAGATCGACGGTCTGGTCGTAAAACACCCTGCCGCTGTCCGGCCGGGTTTTGCCGGTGATCACATCCATCAGCGTGGTCTTGCCGGCGCCGTTGGGGCCAATCACGCAGCGCAGTTCGCCGACGCCGATGCGCAGCGACAGATCGGTCAGCGCGCGAAAACCGTCGAAGCTGACGTTGACGTTGTCGAGCTGCAGCACCGGATCGGTTTGCTGCCGGTATTTGTCCGCCGGCAGCGGATGGGTAAACAGTTCGTCGGTCACTTGCATCGCCTTCATGAGGTTTTCCTCCGCCGCAGCAGGCCGATCACTCCTTTGGGCAGAAACAGCGTGACGACGATAAACATCAGGCCGAGGAAGAACTGCCAGTATTCGGGAATGGCCATGGTGAACCAGCTCTTGGCGCCGTTGACGATGCCGGCGCCGAGCAGCGGCCCCACCAGCGTGCCGCGCCCGCCGAGCGCCACCCAGATGGCGGCCTCGATCGAGTTGGTCGGCGACATTTCGCCGGGGTTGATGATGCCGACCTGCGGCACATAGAGCGCGCCGGCCAGCCCGCACAGCACCGCCGACAGCGTCCAGACGAACAGCTTGAAGCCCTTCGGGTCGTAGCCGCAGAAGGTCAGGCGGTTTTCCGCATCGCGCACCGCGGTCAGCACCCGGCCGAATTTGCTGCGCGCCAGGGCAAAGCCGATGGCCAGGCTGGCGGCCAGCAGCAGCACCGTCGCCAGGAACAGCGCCACCCGCGTGCCGGCGGCGGTGATGGGAAAGCCGAGCAGCGTGGTGAAACCGGTAAAGCCGTTATTGCCGCCGAAGCCGGTCTCGTTGCGAAAGAACAGCAGCATGCCGGCATAGGTCAGCGCCTGGGTCATGATCGAGAAATACACCCCTTTGATTTTCGAGCGGAAGGCGAAGTAGCCGAACAGGAAGGCCAGCAGGCCCGGCACCAGCACGATCAGGCACAGCGCCCAGGCGAAATGCTGGGTGCCGCTCCAGAACCACGGCAGCTCATTCCAGGAGAGGAACGCCATAAATGCCGGCAGCCCGTCGCCCGCCGCCTGCCGCATCAGGTACATGCCCATGGCGTAGCCGCCGAGCGCGAAGAATAGCCCGTGGCCGAGCGACAGCAGCCCGGCATAGCCCCACACCAGATCGAGCGCCACCGCCACCACCGCGTAGCACAGGATCTTGCCCGCCAGCGTCAGGGTATAGGTGGACACCGCCAGCGGATGATCCGCCGGCAACAGCGTCAAGAACGGCATCACCAACAGCGCCAGCAACGCCAGCGCGCCGATGCTCAACGCCAGCCGGGGCGCTTTCTGCACGCCGGTTACGGTCAATGGTTGGCTCATCAGTCAATCACCCTGCCCTTGAGGGCGAACAGCCCCTGCGGACGCTTTTGAATAAACAGAACGATCAGCACCAGGATCAGGATCTTGCCCAACACGGCGCCGATCTGCGGTTCGAGGATCTTATTGACGATGCCGAGGCCGAAAGCCGCCGCCACCGTCCCCGCCAGTTGGCCGACGCCGCCGAGCACCACCACCAGGAACGAATCGATGATGTAACCTTGCCCCAGCTCCGGCCCGACGTTGCCCAACTGCGACAGCGCCACCCCGCCGAGCCCGGCGATGCCGGAACCCAGCCCGAAGGCCAGCATGTCCACCCGCCCGGTGGGCACGCCGCAGCAGGCGGCCATCGCGCGGTTTTGCGTCACCGCGCGCACGTTCATGCCGAGCCGGGTCTTGTTCAGCAACAGCCAGGTCAACGCCAGCACCAGCAGCACGAACGCGATCACCGCGATGCGGTTCCACGGCAACACCAGGTTCGGCAACAGCTGCACGCCGCCCGACAGCCACGCCGGGTTGGCGACCTCGACGTTCTGCGCGCCGAACAGCACCCGCACCAGCTGGATCAGCACCAGACTGATGCCCCAGGTGGCCAGCAGGGTTTCCAGCGGCCGGCCGTACAGGTGGCGGATCACCGTGCGTTCCAGCGCCATGCCGATCCCGGCGGTGATGGCGAACGCCACCGGCAGCGCCGCCAACGGATAGAGCGCCAGCCACTGCGGCGCAAACTGTTGAAACAGCCCCTGCACCAGATAGGCCGAATAGGCGCCGAGCATCAGCATTTCGCCGTGCGCCATATTGATGACGCCGAGCAGGCCGTAGGTGATCGCCAGACCAAGCGCCGCCAGCAGCAGGATCGAACCGAGCGACAGGCCGCTGAACGCCTGGCCGAGCAGATCGCCGATCATCAGGCGATGCTGCACGCGCTGCAGGCTGCGCTGCGCCTCGGCGCGCACCGCGGCGTCCGGCTCATTGGCCGCGTCGGTCAAGGCTTGCAGCCGCGCGCGGGTTTCCGGCTCGCCCGATTCCCCCAGCAGCCGCACCGCATTGAAGCGCACCTGCGGGCTGGCGTCGGCCAATTGCAGGTTCGCCAGCGCAATGCTCAGCGCGTCGCGTACCTGCGGGTCTTGCTCCTGCGCCAGCCGCCGGGTCAACAGCGGCAACTGCTCGCCCTGCGCCTCGCGCTGCAGCGCGGTCGCCGCCTGCAGCCGCACCGCCGCGTCCGCACTGACCAACCGCTGCGCCGACAACGCGTTGGCGATCAGAATGCGCAGCCGGTTGTTCAGCCACACCTTCTTCGGCTCGCCAACCGGGGCCGCCTCACCTTCAAGCGGCAGATAGCGGTCGCCCTGGCGGATAAAGGCGCGTTTCGCCTCGTCGATCGCCACGGTTTCCTGCTGCAGCCCCTGCAGCAACGGCAGACGCGCAGGATCCGGCTCGGCCGCCCACGCCTGCAGCAGTTTGGCCTGCTGCGCGCGAGTGGCCGCCGCGAACTCATCGGCCGGCCCGGCCTGCGCCAGCAGGGGCCAGGCGCACAATAGCCACAGCCCGGCGCGCAGAGAGGATAAAAACGGAGATTGCATCAGTTGCCTCTTCTGTTGGGCCGGCGCGCGTCGAGCCGCGCCGGCGCTGAGTGACGTTACTTGCCGCCTTTCACCGGGTAATCCGGTTTTTTGTCGTTGCCGGCGATATACGGGCTCCACGGCTGCGCACGCACCGGCGCTTCGGTCTGCCACACCACGTTGAACTGGCCGTTGCTCTCGATCTCGCCGATCATCACCGGTTTGTGCAGGTGGTGGTTGGTTTTGTCCATGGTCAGCGTGAAGCCCGACGGCGCGGCGAAGGTTTGCCCGGCCATCGCCGCGCGCACCTTATCGACGTCGGTGGTGCCGGCCTTTTCCACCGCCTGCGCCCACATGTGCAGGCCGACGTAAGTGGCTTCCATCGGATCGTTGGTCACCGCGGTGGCGTAATTCGGCAGATTGTGCGCCTTGGCGTAGGCTTTCCACTGGCTGACAAACTGTTTATTGGTCGGGTTATCCAGCGATTCGAAGTAGTTCCAGGCCGCCAGGTTGCCCACCAGCGGTTTGGTGTCGATGCCGCGCAGCTCTTCCTCGCCGACCGAGAAGGCGATCACCGGCACGTCGGTGGCCTTGACGCCCTGGTTGGCGAGTTCTTTGTAGAACGGCACGTTGGAATCGCCGTTGATGGTGGAGATCACCGCGGTGTTGCCGCCGGCGGCGAACTTCTTGATGTTGGCGACGATGGTCTGGTAATCGCTGTAGCCGAACGGCGTATAGACCTCTTCGATATCCTTGTCCTGCACGCCTTTGCTGTGCAGGAAGGCGCGTAGGATCTTGTTGGTGGTGCGCGGATAGACGTAATCGGTGCCCAACAGGAAGAAGCGCTTGGCGCCGCCGCCGTCCTCGCTCAGCAGGTATTCCACCGCCGGGATCGCCTGCTGGTTCGGCGCCGCGCCGGTGTAGAACACATTTGGCGACATCTCTTCACCTTCGTATTGCACCGGATAGAACAACAGTCCGTTCAGCTCCTCAAACACCGGCAGCACCGACTTGCGCGACACCGAAGTCCAGCAGCCGAACACCGCCGCCACCTTGTCCTGGCTCAGCAGCTGGCGCGCCTTTTCGGCGAACAGCGGCCAGTTGGAGGCCGGATCCACCACCACCGGCTCCAGCTTTTTGCCGAGCACCCCGCCTTTGGCGTTGATCTCGTCGATGGTCATCAGCGCCACATCCTTCAGCGGCGTCTCGGAAATCGCCATGGTGCCGGAGAGCGAACTCAGAATACCGACCTTGATGGTGTCGGCGGCCTGCGCGCTCCAGGCCAGGCCCATGCCGATCGCGGCGGCGGACAGCGCAAAAGCTTTGATAAAACGACGACGTTGCATAGTTCAAACTCCTGATGTGTGTGAAATCAAAATCGTTACGCCGAGCGCACAGGCTGCTGAGCCCGCGCCTGGTGCAACATGTGCAGCGTTATTTTTCGTACCTCTGCCTTGCTGACGGCGATATGCTCGCCGAGCAGCGTTTGCGCCGCCCCGCTTTGCCGCTGCAGGATCGCCTGCAAAATGGCGGCGTGTTCGCGGTAGGTGGCGTCCACCCGCGCCTGCTGGGTGAAATCCAGCCGGCGAATGATGCGGATTTTTTCGGTCAGTTCGCGGTGAATGCGCGCCATTTCGCCGTTGCCCGCCGCGGCCACTAACGCCTGATGAAACTGCTCATCGTGCTGCGACACCGCCTTGCCGTCCGCCAGGTGCGGCGCTTCGGCCCAAAAACGGCTCAGCGCCGCCAGCGCGCCTGGCGTTTCCCCGGCCGGGCGTTCGCACAGCCGTTTCACCGCCTCTTGTTCCAGCACGATGCGCAGGTCGTACAGCTCTTCGAAGTAGGCGAAATCGAACGGCCGCACCTGCCAGCCGCTGCGAAACAGCACCTCGACATAGCCTTCGCGCTCCAGCCGAAACAGCGCCTGGCGCACCGGCGTGCGGCTGGCCGCCATGCGCTGCGCCACCTCGCTTTCGCTGAAGCGATCGCCCGGCAGCAGGCGAAACTCGAAAATGTCGGCCTTGAGCTGCAGATAAATGCGCTCCGCCAGCCCCTCCGGGCGCGCCTTGTGCTCTCCGTTGGTGATTTGCATCATCGCTTCTCCGTTCAGACCGCCTTTTCCAGCCACAGCAGGGCGTCGCCCGGCCCGACCGGCCGCCCCTGCCGGCAGCTGATGCGCTTAACGATCCCGGCGCGCGGCGCGGTGACCGCCAGCTCCATTTTCATCGCCTCGACCACGATCAGCGGCTGCCCGGCCGCCACCGCCTGCCCCGGTTCCACCAGGATCTTCCACACGCTGCCATTCAGATCGGCGCTGACCAGATCGCCGTCGATGGCGTCTTCTTCCTCCGGCGGCAACAGCTGCGCCTCGGCCTCGTCGTCATCGCTGCGCCAGCGCGCCACTTCGGCGCTGAACGCCTGCTGCTGGCGATGCTGGAAGTCGGCGATCGCCCCGGCGTTGTCGGCCAGGAAACGGGTGTAGGCGGCGAAGTCGAACTCGCTCTCGTCGATGCGCACCTGCATGCGCCCTTCGCGGAACGCTTCGCGCTGCTCGTCCAACTCTTGCTCGCTGACCGGGTAGAAGCGCACCTGATCGAAAAAGCGCAGCAGCCAGGGCTCACCGGCGGTGAACTGCGGGTTTTTGAGGAATTTGTTCCAGATCGGCAGCGTGCGCCCCACCAGCTGGTAACCGCCCGGCGAGTCCATGCCGTAGATGCACATGTACATGCCGCCGATGCCGACCGTCCCTTCGGCGGTATGGGTGCGCGCCGGGTTGTATTTGGAGCTCAGCAGGCGATGGCGCGGATCGAGCGGCACCGCGCAGGGCGCGCCGAGGTACACGTCCCCCAGCCCGAGGATCAGGTAGCTGGCGTCGAACAGAATGTCGCGCACCTGCTCGCGTCGGCTCAGGCCGTTGATGCGCTGAATGAAATCGACGTTGTTCGGCAGCCAGGGCGCCGAGGCGCGCACCGTCTGCTGATAGCGATCCACCGCCCCCAGCGTGGCCGAATCCTCGAACGCCATCGGCAGCCACACGGTGCGCGTCGGCACCTTCAGGCGGCTGACGTCCCCCAGCGCCCGTTCGCGCGCCAGCAGGCGCTGCAGCAGGTCGGCCTGGCTAATCTGCCGGCTGTCGTAGCGGATCTGCAGCGAACGCACGCCCGGAGACAGCTCCGCCACGCCCGGTATCGCCTCCTCACGCAGCGACTGCATCAGCAGATGAATGCGCAGGCGCAGCGCCAGATCGAGCACGTTGTCGCCGTACTCCATCAGGATGTAGCCGTCCCCCGCCTGGCGATACGCCACCGCCGGGCGCCCCTCCGCCGCCGGCAGCGCTGCCAGCACCGCGGCGGAAACGGTCTCCGCCGGGGCCAGATCCGGCGGCGGCAGGGTGATGGCCTTCACCGCCGCCAGCGCTTCGATGCTGCCGAGCTGCGCCTGCTCCAGCGACTGCGCCTGCCGGAAGCCGATCGGATGGAAACGGATGCGGTCGCCCGGCTTCACCTGCCCCACTTTCCACAGTTCGGCCTTGGCAATGGTCACCGGGCAGACGAAGCCGCCGAGGCTCGGCCCATCGCGGGTCAGGATCACCGGGAAGTCGCCGGTGAAGTTGATCGCGCCGATGGCGTACTCGCAGTCGTGCACGTTGGAAGGGTGCAAACCGGCTTCGCCGCCGTCCTCCCGCGCCCACTCGGGCTTCGGCCCCGCCAGGCGCACGCCGAGGCGGTTGGAGTTGTAATGCACCTGCCAGTCGGTGGCGAAGAAGGCCTCTATCGATTCGGCGGTGAAAAAGTCCGGCGCGCCGTGCGGCCCGTACAGCACGCCGATGTGCCATTGATCGCCGTAGTGCGGGATCAGGCTGTCGTCCATCGCCTGCGGCGCGGCGATCGGTGCCGGCGTGGTGCTGGCCGCCAGCGCCGGTTGGGCGATCGCCAGCATGTCCGCCACGCGCAAGGTGCGCCCGGCGTGGCCG
Source organism: Serratia sp. LSHTC3 (assembly GCF_057197125.1). NCBI lineage: Bacteria > Pseudomonadati > Pseudomonadota > Gammaproteobacteria > Enterobacterales > Yersiniaceae > Serratia > Serratia sp. LSHTC3. The sequence goes on along the minus strand of NZ_JBXUNP010000002.1, from coordinate 148,943 downwards.
CCGAACTGCCCGAGCGCGAAGGTAGAGCGGCTGCCGAGATATACCGGCACGTCGAAGCCGTTACGCACCGCCAGATAGGTACGGCAGCCGTGCGTAGCGCGCCCCAGCGTCAGCACCTGCCCGGCCCGCACCGTAATCGGCCGCCAATACGCAACCGCCTCGCCGTCCAGATCGGCCGGGCAGCTGGCGCCCGTCAGCGCGATGGTGGCGTCGCAGTGAAAGCGCAGCGTCGGCCCCTGCAGGGTAAACTCCAGCCCGGCCGCCGCCGGATGGTTGCCGACGATGCGGTTGGCCAGCCGAAACGCGAAGTCGTCCATCGGGCCGGACGGCGGCACGCCGATGTCCCAATAGCCGAGGCGGCCGGGATAATCCTGCACGCTGCTGTAGGTGCCGGGTTGCAGCACTTCGAGGCAGTGCGGCTGGAAACGCAAATCGTCCAGCAGGCGCGTCCAGACGTCGCCGCGCTGAAATTGCGGCGTGGCGATCACCTGCCGCAGATAGTCGAGGTTGGTGGCGATGCCGTGCAAACGGGTCGCCGCCAGCGCCACGCGCAGTTTTTCCAGCGCCTGCGCCCGATCGGCGCCGTGCACGATCAGCTTGGCGATCATCGGGTCGTAAAACGCCGAAACTTCGCTGCCGATCGCCACCCAGCCGTCGAGGCGCACGTCGTCAGGGAAATGCACCTCGGTCAGCACGCCGGGGCTGGGCTGGAAGTTTTTCAGCGGATCTTCGGCATAGAGGCGCACCTCGATCGCCGCGCCCTGCGGTGCGCGGCGCAACGCCGCCCAATCCAGCGCGTCGCCCGCCGCCACCTGCAGCATGCATGCGATCAGATCCAGGCCAGTGACCATTTCGGTAACCGGGTGCTCGACCTGTAAGCGGGTGTTCACTTCCAGGAAATAAAACTCGTCGCGCGCGGCGTCGTAAATGAACTCCACCGTGCCGGCGCTGCGGTAATTCACCGACTCGCCCAGCGCCACCGCCGCCCGATGCAGCGCCTGGCGGGTCGCCGCCGGCAGATGCGGCGCCGGGGTTTCCTCCACCACCTTTTGGTTGCGGCGCTGCAGTGAACAGTCGCGCTCGCCGAGCGCCGCCACCTGCCCCTGGCCATCGCCGAAAATCTGCACCTCGACGTGGCGCGCCCGATCGACGAAGCGTTCGATAAAGGCGCCGGCGTCGCGGAAGAACTGCTCCCCCAGCCGTTTGACGCTGTCGTACGCGTCGCGCAGCGCCGCCTCGTCGTCACAGCGCGTCAGGCCGATGCCGCCACCACCGGCGGTGCTTTTCAGCATCACCGGGTAGCCGATGCGCGCGGCGGCGGCGACCGCCTGCTCAACGCTCTCCAGCAAGCCGGTGCCCGGCGTCATCGGCACCCCGGCCAACGCCGCCAGCTCGCGCGCCCGGTGCTTGAGGCCGAACTCGCGCATCTGCGCCGCCGTCGGGCCGATAAAGGCAATGCCCGCCGCCTCGCAGGCCTCGGCAAACTCGGCGCTCTCGGACAAAAAGCCGTATCCGGGGTAGATCGCCTGCGCGCCGGTGGCCGCCGCGGCCGCGAGGATCTTGTCGATGCGCAGGTAACTGTCGGCGGCCTTGTCGCCGCCGAGCGCCACCGCCCTGTCGGCCTCGGTGACGTGCGGCGCATTGCGGTCGGCGTCGGAATAAACCGCCACGCTGGTGACGCCCAGGCGTTTCAGGGTGCGAATGGCGCGGCAGGCGATTTCGCCGCGGTTAGCGATCAGTACGGTAGTAAACATGTTCATGCCCCCTTAATGCTGACGAGATAGTCGCGCCAGCCGCCAAACTCAGTGATATCCGTGGCGCCTTCCAGCGCCCAGGCTTCGCAGATAAACCCCTTCACCCGCCGGCCGTCCGCCAGCAGCAGCGTGCCGATGCCCAATGGCGCCGGGATTTCCGCCACAAACTCGCCAAAACGGGCCAGCGGGATGTCCCACAGCTCTACGCGGATCGCCGCCCCCTGCGCCGCGCGCGCCAGCCCCGGCTTCGGCGGATCGGTATCGGCCAGCGCGTAGAGGCGATAACAGGGGGCGGTGACGGTTTGCTCTACCCACACCGCGTCGCGCTGCGTCAGCTGGGCGTTGAGCGGCATGCCGCTAAGGTGAGCGCCTACTACCGCCAGACGCACGTGTCCCGAAGACGGGGCCGGCGCCGGCTGCGGCGGCAATGCCCGGCCGATAGCGCCGAGCGGCAAGGCGCTTTGCCGTTGCCAGCGCAGGCCAAACGCCGCCAGCGCCCGGTCATGCCAGGCGGGCGCAATCAGGGTGATGCCCGCCGGCAGACCGTCTTCGCGCAGCGGTCCCGGCAGCGCCAGCGCGCTCAGATCGGCCAGGTTGGTGAAATTGGTGTAAGTGCCGAACTGCGAATTGAACAGCACCGGTTCCTGCGCCATCTCCGCCAGGGTGCGGATAGTGGGCGCGGTCGGCACCACCAGCGCGTCGAACGGCGCCAGCCGCTGGGCGATCTGCCGCGCCAGCTCGGCGCGCAGGTATTCCGCCTTGTAGGCGTCGCAGGCGCTGTAGCCGAGGCCGTTACCAACGATGCCGCGCACCACCGGATCGATAGCCTGCGGGTTCGCTTCCAGCACCTGCTCAATGGCTACCGTGCGCTCCGCTACCCAGGGGCCGTAATACAGCTGTTCCGCCAGGGTGCGAAACGGCGCGAAATCGAGGGGTTCCAGCGTGGCGCCGCCCGCCTGCAGCTGCGCCAGCGCTCGGTGAAACGCCCGCTCGGCCTGCACGTCGCCGAAAAACTCCAGCTGGGCGGGAACGGCGAAACGCGGCGCGGCGGGGATATCCGCCGGCGCGGTATGCGGATCGGCGCGGGAATACGGATCTGCCGCGTCAAAGCCGCTCGCCAGCTCCGCCACCTGCGCGGCATCGGCCACCGTCAGCGCGAAGATCGAAACGGTGTCGTTCAACCGGCAGGCCGGCACCACGCCGCGATTGGACAACCGCCCTTTGGTCGGCTTCAGCCCGACGATGTTGTTGAACCCGGCGGGCACGCGCCCCGAACCGGCGGTATCGGTGCCCAGCGCGAACGGCACCAGGCCGCGCGCCACCACCGAAGCGGAGCCGGAACTGGAACCGCCGCTGACGTAGCGGCTGTCGAAGCTGTTGACCACCGCGCCATAAGGTGAGCGGGTGCCCACCAACCCGGTAGCGAACTGGTCGAGGTTGGTTTTACCGAGGGCGATCGCCCCGGCGGCGCGCAGGTGGGCGACCACGGTGGCGTCCGCCGCGGCCTGATAGGTGAACGCCGGGCAGGCGGCGCTGGTCGGCCAGCCGCCGACGTCGATATTGTCTTTGATGGCAAAGGGCACGCCGAACAGCGGCAGGCGGCTGAGATCGCCGGCGACCGCTTCGAGCCTCTGCGCCAGCTGCCGATACTGCTGCTCGCGCTGCGCCGACGTGGCGAGATACAGCCAGGCGTTATCGTCCGGGTTCAGGCCGGCGACCAGCGTTTCGATCGTCGCACTGACGCAGGCAAGGCGCTCGCCCGCCGGACGGGTTTGATAATGGTGCTGCCATTCACTGAGGGTAAAACCGCACGCTTCAACAGGTTCGCTCATCGGCTGAATTCCATCTGGTACACAAGATGGGATCCAACAGAGCAACCGTCGTGCCAATTTTTAATCTCATGATTTCAATAAATTATAATTAAAACTTATGACAGCGGCGGGAAACGGGCTGCACCAGCGGTGCGCAGCGGAAGAACAAAAAGAGTGCAATGGCGGGATGACGCAGAGGAAAAAACGGGGCGGCGACACTCGCCGCCCCGCAGGCCGATGGGGATCAGTCGTTGATGCGTTTCAAACCGACCGGCGTAATGCAGTAGGTCTGTTGCTTGCCCTTCTCCGTCAGCCGCAGGTGCTGCATTTCGTTGACGATCGCCAAGCGGTTGTCCGGCTCTTCATGCCGCAGTTGAATCACTTCACCGCCGTAACCCGACAGCGGCAACACCCAGGTTTTGGCCGGTTGATTCTGGCTGCCGATGACGTCGTAACTGAGCAAGACATTGCCGTCCGCATCCGTCACGCTGAGGAAGGCGTAGCTGTCGGCAAAGTAGTGGTGAGCAATCCCCGCCGCCAGCGTGACAGTAACGGTTTTCTTCACCAGATCGATGGCGCCGGTCAGGAACTGGCGATCGCCGATCCCTTTGGCAGCCACGGTAAACGCATTGCCGACGTTGGCACCCGGCGGCGTATTGTCGGCCGGCAGGCAATCCCGATAGGTCGCCAACAGTGACTCGCGCTGCGGCTCGGCAAAGGCGCCGATCGCCAGATAAATATCATCTTTGAACGACGATGATGGCGCATAGTAAGCCGGCAGCAGATGGCGCAAACGCTGCGCCGCCTGTTCCAGGCGCGCCAGCAGCGCTTGTTCAGGATCGCCGGACAGCGCCGGGTTTTTCAGCCCGCTTTTTTCGATACGCAGCACGTTGGTTTTGTTTTTATTATCGATAACCCCGGTCGCCGCCGGATTCAGGCGCACCCGACTCGGCTCCACATGGTAAATCTCGATGTCATCGCCCTCGGCAAACGGCAGCTCGTCATGACTTAAGGTAGCCTGAGTGCCCTGAATCTCCTTGCTGAAGCGCACCGCGCCCTGCCGATCGCGCAGCGTCACCCGTGCATAGGTTTCACCCGGGAAGTAGGCGTGCGGCGTGGTGCTGGTCACGTCAACCACCACCGCTCCTTTGGCGCGATCGACGACCACGGTGGCAAAGACCGCATCGCTCAGGCCCAACAGATTGATCTCCTGAGAAACGATCGGCGAAGCGGCTTTGCGCTCAAAGCGAAGCGTCACCGCGTTTTTCCCCTGTTTCACCGTCAGGTATTCCGCCGTCGGCCGATATTTACGATCTTTACCGGTCGGCAACCGCAAGGTATACACGCCGACCGGCAGCGCGGTCAGCGCCAAGGTCGGCGTGTCGATACGGACTTTGTGGGCATAGCGCGCCCCTTCCATCAGGATCAGGTCTTCACCGTAGATCTGCGCAAAGTCATCGATATCCAGACTCAGGGTGACGTCGCCTTTCAGCCCGCTGGCCTTGAGCTGGCAGGAGTCGACCAGCCGCAGCGAGGAATCCAGCTTCAGCTGCGCCTGCACCGCCGGCAGACTCTGCGCGTCCACCAGTTGATACAGCGGATACACCGCCTTGGCGTGGCTGAACGCGTTGCGATCGCGCTGCGCTTGGGTGATCACGCCGCCGGTCAGCTCGACGAACGGCGTCACGTCGATCTGCTCACCGGCCGCGGCGAAGCTTGCCGACAGCAGATCCAGCAAGGCATGTTCCGACGGCACGAAGCCCGGCGTGTTGCAGCTTTGACGATATTGCTGATTAAAGTGCGTGAAGGCGTTCTTGCCTGCCTTGTCGACCATCAGCATCGCGAAGAACAGCTTGGAGCGCAGATCCCACTGGTTGAGCGGCGTGCCCTGAGCGATCAGATCGATGATTTTCTTCTCGACGCCGGCCGCGTTGCCGTAGTTATACAGCCACCCCTCCTGGTACTTGCGTTCCCCCAGCATCACGTCCTGATAGCAAGCGGCATAAATATTGTTCCACATTTCACCGGTGGAGAAATATTTGTCGCCCATAAAGTGCCCCTGATAGCCGTGCGCGATCTCATGCAGGCTGCCCCAGTTGCTGTCTTTCGGCGTCAGCCAGAAGCTGCTGACCGAGTTGCTGGTTTCCGCCGTCCAGCGGCCGCCGTAATACGCGGCGCCGGCGCCATGCTTATCGGCCTTCATAAAGTAGCGGTTGCGAATATTGCGATCGGATTCGTGTTCAGCCTCGAACGAGACGCCGGTCAGCGCATTGTAGAAAGTGAAAATGCGATCGTAGTAGGCGATCAGCCCGTCGATGTTTTTCGCGTCGCCCAGCGACTTCAGCGCCGGTTTACTGATTTTCGGCACCAGCAACACTGCGTACTCCGCATCGACCAGGGCAAACTCGGCGTCCCGATCGTCCCAGCGGGCAAAGAACGCGGCTTCGTTTTCGCCACGGCGATAAACCGGCAGCGCTTTCGCCGTGTCCGGGTACTCGAACTCCAGCACCGGCTCGCCCTGCCCATACGGCGTATCGATGAACGGCACCGAGACGGCATTGACCTGGGCCTCGACCCAGCTCGCGCCAACGCTGAATTCCGCCTCCGTTTTGCTGTCGTCATTCAGCAAGCGCAGCGTGAGCTTGCCGGTAAACGCCGCGTTGGTCTGGCGCACTCGCAGCACCTGCCCGGCGGCGAGAATGATGCCCAGGTGCTGGCGATCGTGATCGATGCCTTTGCTCATGCCTGCCGCATCCAGCCAGACAGGCCGGGTCAACGTGTAAAGTGATTGGGTTTTCGTGATGGTTGGCATCCTGCTTTCCTCATGGTTTGGGTGATTGAATTGACCATGAAAAAGTAACCGGATAGGCGGCACGCCCTCCATCGATGACGGATGGCTGAGGGCCAGTACAACAACGGCGGGCGGGAGAAAGATAATAAAAAAGGCGCAACCTTGCGATTGCGCCTGATGTTCGATGAACGCTGCGCGTTACTCGCCGCGAACGCGCTGCGCCAGCCCTTTGAGGAAGTAGCGCAGCATCTGATCGCCGCACGGGCGGTAGTTCTTGGTGCCCTCTTTGCGGAACAGCGCGCTCAGCTCCGGCTTGGAGATGCGGAAATCCACCGCGGTGAAAATCTGGTGCATGTCGGTGTCTTTCAGCTCGAACGCCACGCGCAGCTTTTTCAGCACCAGGTTGTTGGTGATTGGCAGCTCAACCGCCGGCGCCGGGAACTTGTCGTCCTTGCCGCGTTTGAAGAACACCAGGCCGTTGAGGAAGTGCGCCATCACTTCGTCCGGGCACTTCTCGTAGCCCGGCTCGCCTTCTTTGATCACGTAAGCGTCCATCGCCGACACCGCCACCTCGAAATCGTCCAGTTTGATAATCTCGACCATTTTGGCGTTGTTAATGCTCAGCATATAGCGCACGCTGCGCAGCACGTCGTTGTTCATCATGGGATTGCATTGCCTTATTTGTCTAACGGGGACGTGCGCATTGTAAAAAAATGCCCCATACCCAAAATAATTGGAGTTGCATCGCGGCGGCAAATTTGTAAGCCCCCGGAGCATAGTTAACTATGTGACCGGGGCGCGCAAATGCAGCCAACAAAGAGGCAGCTCCAAGTATGACGGGTATGGCCGCACACCTTGAATGTGCGGCAGTATAGGGATCGGCAAGGGGTTTCTCAATCGATTTGGCTTTTTTGCTGATACAGCGGGATGTCTTCGCCGATGATGTACTTGTTGCGCAGCAGCGACGAGACCTTGTCCATGATCATCACCACCACCACCAGGATCAGGGTGATGAACATCACCACGTCCCAGTTCCACAGCCGCATGTTCTCCGCGTACACCAGGCCGATGCCGCCGGCACCGACGAAACCCAGCACCGCCGCAGAGCGGGTGTTGGATTCGATCTGGTACAGGCTGAGCGCCAGGAAGGTGGGGAACGACTGGGTGAAGATGCCGTAGCGGTGCTTCTGCAACCCGTTGGCGCCCACCGCCGTCAGGCCGCGGCTCGGGGACTTGTCCACCGCCTCGTGCCCTTCGGCGTACAGTTTGCCCAGCAGCCCGACATCCTGCATCACGATAGCCAACACCCCGGCCAGCGGCCCCATGCCGACGGCGCGCACGAAGATCAGCCCCCAGATCGCCATATCGATACCGCGCAGCACGTCCAGCAAGCGGCGCACCAGCACCGAAATTGGCCGCAGCAACGGCGTCGACATCACGTTGCGCGCGGCGAAGAACGACAGCGGCAGCGCGATCAGCGACGCGGTGATGGTGCCGGCAAACACGATGGCGATGGTGATGCCAATCTGCTGGAAGTAGTACATGAACGGCCAGTTGGCGAAGTCATGCCAGACGAACATGCGCAGGAAATAGCGCCCCAGCTGCTGGCAGCCGTTGATAAACTGCGGCCAACTAATGCCGAAGACCAGGAAGAAGAACACGTAGTACAGCACGATCGCCAAGGCGATCAGGCCGACGGTGCGCAGGTAACGCCCCTGCTGCGCGAAGATCGCCGGATGCTGCTGTTTTAGCTGGCGCAGCGTTTCCGCCGACGCCGGAGTGCCCGCTGTCATTTTGCCCCCTCCACCACGCGCTTGCGCAGCTCGCCCGACACATAGTCGAGCACGGAAACCACCACGATGATCAGCAGCAGCGTCATGCTGACCTGATCGTAGCGGTCGAGTTTAATGTTGGTCATCAGCTCCTGGCCGATGCCGCCCGCCCCCACCAGCCCCAAAATGGTCGACTGGCGAAAGTTGATCTCCAGCCGCATGAAGCTGTAGGAGAGAAACACCGGCTTCACCTGCGGCCACAGGCCAAAGCGCATGCGCTGCAGCGGCGTGGCGCCGCAGGCCGCCAGCCCGCGCACCGGTTTGTTGGAGGCGGTTTCGATCGATTCGTAGAACAGCTTGGTCAGGCTGCCGATGGTGTGCAGCGCCAGCGCCAGGAAGCCGGGAATGGCGCCGATGCCGAACGCCATCACGAACATCACCGCCCACGCCAGCTCCGGCATGGTGCGCAGAAACGCCACCAGCGTGCGGATCGCCAGCCGCACCGAGGCCGGAGTATAGGTGTTGCCGGCCGCCAGGAACGCCAGCACGGTCGCCACCAGCACCGAAAAAATGGTCGCCGCCAGCGCCAGCTGCAGGGTCTCCCAGATCAGCGGCAACTGGATGTTCAGGCGATAGCCCCAATAGGCCAGCGAGCCTTCGGTGCGCCCGTCGGCGAACAGCAGGTGCCAGTGCAGCGTCGGCACGGTTTCGGCCAGATAGTCGAAGAAGTGCGGAATAGACACCCAGACGGTGTGCAGGTTGAACTCGGCGAGGTTGCCGGCGCCCAGGTACAGCACCACCAGCCCGAGCGACCACAGCAGCGCTTCGCGCTTTTGCTTGCTGCGGATCCGTTGGTAATAGTGTGCGAAATCGGTATTCAAAACAGGTCTTCCATCGTTATGGAACAAGGGGTTCAGCATGCTGAACCCCTTCATTCGGGCGGCCGAGGCAGCCGGGAATCAACGGTCGCCTTTGGTCAGCTCGCGCTTCATATCGATGATGGTCTGGTATTCCGCCAGGGTGGTGTCGCCGATGTGCTGTTTGCCGCCCATCGCTTTGATAAAGCACGCGTGATCGTCTTTATCCAGCTTCTTGATGGCGGTGACCACTTTGGCCTTAAAGTCGGCCGGCAGCGAGTTGCTCACCAGGATCGGGCCGTTCGGGATCAGCGGCGACTGCCAGATGATGCGGATCTGTTTCATCAGGTCCGGGTGATCCATGCGGATCATGCGGGTGAACGCGCCGCTGGTGTAGCCGGTGTTGTAGTCGCCGATCATCGACGCCCAGGTCACCGCGCCTTCAAACTGGCCGTTCAGCACGCCGAGGATGTCCTGCTCGTGGCCGCCGGAGAAGGTGACGCTGGAGAAGGTGTTGTTGTATTTGTTGTCGACCGTGCCGCCGAACAGCTTTTTAAACGCCTGGTTCGGGATCAGGAAGCCGGAGGTGGAGTCCGGATCGGCGAAGCCGATGGCCTTGCCCTTCAGGTCTTCCAGTTTCTGGTATGGGCTGCCGGCCTTCACCACCACCACCGAATGGTAGCCGCGCGACTGGTCGACGTCGTCGACCGCGATGCCGACGATGTCCACCGCTTTCGGATCCTTGATGTAGACCGAGGCGAACGACGACGGCGACATGCTCAGCACCAGGTCAATCTTGCCGCCCAGCAGGCCCTGGATCACGCCGGAATAGTCGGACGAGTTGCGCAGCTTGGTATCGACGTTCAACTCTTTATCCAGGAACTGCTTCACGCACTGGTTATCGCCGATCTGCTGGGTGGCGTTCTGGCCGCCGAGAATGCCCAGGTTCAGCTCTTTCGGCGTATCCGCTGCGGCAGCATTAAATACCATCATCGCGCCGGCCATCAGGGTGGTCAGACTCAATACTTTTTTCATTAGGTGTGCCTTGTGTGTAAAGGGTAAAGGTCAAAAGTGCTTCAATGGATCTGATTGGCTTCTTCGCCATACAGCTGGTGCAGGATCCGCTCGTTCAGTTGCGAAGGATGCCCGTCAAACACGATCTTCCCGTGGGCGATGCCGATCACCCGCGAGCAATACTCTTTCACCAGTTCGACCGAGTGCAGGTTCACCATCACCGCGATGCCGTCTTCGCTGATTTTCTGCAGCGCGTCCATGATGCGGCGGGTGTTTTTCGGATCGAGCGACGCCACCGGCTCATCGGCCAGCAGGATTTGCGGATTTTGCATCAGCGCGCGGCAGATGGCGACGCGCTGCATCTGGCCGCCGGAGAGGTGCTCGGCGCGCTGCAGCGCGTGCGGCAGCATGTTGAGCCACTGCAACAGCTCGATGGCGCGAGCGCGGTCGGCGTCATCGAACAGTTTGAAGAAGGATTTCAGGGTGGAGGTGTGGCTCAGGCGCCCCAGCAGCACGTTGGTCATCACGTCCAGCCGCGGCACCAGGCAGAAGTCCTGGAAGATCATGCCGCAGCGCGCGCGCCACTGGCGCATCTGGCGGCCGGCAAGCTGGGCGATATCCTGCGCCACGCCATCGTCTTCGAAGTGCAGCATCTCGCCGCAGCTGGAAGGAATGGTGCCGTTGAGGGTGTGCAACAGCGTGGACTTGCCCGCGCCGGAACGGCCGATCACCGCCACGAACTCGCCGGCGTGCAGATCGAAATTGATGTCATCCAGCACGCGCTGCTGCGCTTTGTAGGCCTTGCCGAGTCCCTTTACCGATAACACTTTGCGGGATGCGGCGGCGTGCTGCCCTGGGAACTCGTGCTGCGCCAATTTTAACAGTGCCTGAGCCATATGATTTCTCTGGTTTCAGTGGCTAATCATTATGGGCACCTATTAACGAATAAGTTTATGACAGTGGGATGATGGTTTTATGGCCGGGGCGTGACGCGTGCCGCCCCGGCGTGCGCATCATTCCAGGCTAAAGAAGTCCAGCCCCAGCGCCGCCTTGACCTGCTGCAGCGTCTGCCGGCTGACCTGATGCGCGCGGCGGGTGCCATGCTGCAGGATGCGCGTCAGCTCGCCTTTATCGGCGATGAATTCGGCGCGGCGGGTGCGGATCGGCTCGAGCAGGCTCTGCAGGCAATCCTCCAGCAGCCGTTTGATTTTCACGTCCCCCAATCCGCCGCGCCGGTAGTGCGCCTTCAGCTCCGCCAGCAGCGCGGCGTCTTCGCAGAAGGCGTCCAGATAGGTGAACACCATGTTGCCCTCCACCCGGCCGGGATCGCTGACGTTGAGATGACCGGGATCGGTGAACATGCTCATCACCGCCTTGTGCACCTCGTCGGCGCCGGCGCCAAGCGGGATGGCGTTGCCGCGCGATTTCGACATCTTGCCCTGCCCATCCAGCCCCGGCAGACGCCCGACGTTGCTCAACAGCGGCTGGCACTCCGTCAGCACCGGTTGGCCGACGATGTGGTTGAAGCGCCGCACGATCTCGTTGGTTTGCTCCAGCATCGGCAACTGATCCTCGCCGACCGGCACGTGGGTGGCGCCAAAGGCGGTGATGTCCGCCGCCTGGCTGACCGGATAGATCAAAAAGCCGGCCGGCAGGCTGCGGGCGAAATCCTTCTCGGCGATTTCACTTTTCACCGTCGGGTTGCGTTCCAGCCGCGCCACGCTGACCAGATTGAGGTAGTACATCGTCAGCTCGGCCAACGCCGGCAGCGCCGACTGCAGGCAAATGGTGGTCTTGTGCGGATCGATGCCGACCGCCAGATAGTCAGCCACTACGTTGAGCACGTTGGTGCTGATTTTTTGCGGATTGTTGCCGTTGTCGGTCAGGCCCTGCAAATCCGCCACCATCACCGTTTGGTTATGCTGGTGCTGCAGTTCCACGCGCTGGCGCAGCGAGCCGACGAAGTGCCCTAAATGCAGTGGGCCGGTGGCGCGATCGCCGGTAAGAATGGTGTAGCTCATGACAGTGCTCCTGAAGGTCTGTAGACCGCCGGATCAACGCCACAAAAAATAATGCCGCCAAACCGGCGGCATTAAAAAGAGATGTGAATACTCGTGCCGCCTCAGAAGAGGCGCCACCATGACTGATTGTGGGTGGAGTGCATCGATATATTCATAGCATCAAGGTATACCCGCTGCGGCAGCGCGTCAATAACCCGCCGCCGATGCGTAAGACGACGTTACATTCCGGCATTTGCGTTCCTGGCCCGGCGCGCTAGGGTAAAACCTTCAACCTGAAAAAGGAGCGCATGATGAAGATCGGATTTGCCGGACTGGGTGGGATGGGCAGCGCCATGGCGGCCAACCTGTTGCAGGCGGGCTTCGCCTTAACGGTATGGAACCGCTCGCCGCAGGCGGCGCAGCCGCTGGTGAGCGCCGGCGCGCGGCAGGCCGAGCGGCCGGAACAGTTGGCCGATGCCGACGTGCTGATCACCATGCTGGCCGACGATGCCGCCACGCAACAGGTGGTGGTGGACAGCGGATTGCTGCAGCGAATGAAACCGGGCGCGCTGCATATCAATATGGCGACCATCTCGGTCGAACTCGCCAAACGCCTGACGACGCTGCATGAGGAACACGGCATCGGCTATCTCGCCGCGCCGGTGCTGGGCCGGGTCGACGTGGCCGCCGCCGGCAAGCTGAATATTCTGGCGGCCGGCGATAGCGAGCGGCTGAAGCAAGCGCAGCCGCTGTTCGATGCCCTCGGCCAGAAAACCTGGCACTTCGGCGCCGATCCGGCGCAGGCCAACGTGGTCAAGATCGCCACCAACTTTACCTTGGCCAGCGCCATTGAAGCGATGGCGGAAGGCAGCGCGCTGGTGCGCAACTACGGCGTGTCCGGCGCCGACTACCTGCAGATGCTGAGCAGCACCGTCTTCGCTGCCCCGGCCTATCAGGGCTATGGCGCGCTGATCGCCGCCGAGAAGTATTCACCCGCCGGATTCCGGCTGGCGCTGGGGCTGAAGGACGTCGGGCTGGCGCTGGCCGCCGGTGCCGACAGCCATACGCCGATGCCGTTCGCCGGGGTGCTGAAAGACAACTTCCTCGACGCGATGGCGCAGGGGGATGCGGATCTGGACTGGGCGGCGCTGGCCAAGGTGGCGGCGCGGCGGGCGGGCCTGAAATAACGAACGGGGGCATTGGCCCCCGTTTTCCGTTCTCAGAACACAATGTCCGCCGCGGGCACCGCGCGGATCGGCACGCCGAAGCTGTCGATATTCGACAGCGTCTCGTTATGGTGGGTGCGGATCAGCAGGCCGTCGGCATAGGATTTGTCGTGGCAGGTATGCGCATCCGCCGCCAGCGTCACCGGATAGCCGCGCGCCGCCGCGCTGCGCACCGTGGTATCGATGCAAAACGGCGTGGAGTAGCCGCACACCACCAGCTGCGATACGCCGTTGGCGATCAGTAACGCGCCGAGCGAGGTGCGCAGGAACGAGTCCGGCGTGGTTTTCTCCACCCGATGGTCGCCCGGCGCCACCGTCAGCGCCGCGAGCACTTGCCAGGCGGCGCTGCCGTGCGGCAACTCATCGTCCGGCGTATGGTGCTGAATGACGACAACCGGCGCACCGGCCCGGCGGGCGCGCTCGCTCAGCTGATTGATGCGCGCAACGGTGCCCGCGGCATCCGCCGGCGGCGGCGTAAACAACCCTTCCTGCACATCGATAATCAACAGCGCGGTGGTCATGGCGGCTCCTGAAGAAAAGATAAGCGCGTCAGCACACCGGCTGGCGCGGGCGGAAAATATGGTCGACGCCCTGCTCGCGCAGCCTGTGCACCAGATCGTGCCCGCCATTCGGCGTGGCGTGCGCCAATTGGCGCTCGGCGGTAAACACCGGGCTGGCCCAGAACAGGTTAACCGGATCGCCATACTGCTGCGGCAGAGCCAGGTGCGCGTGATGCGGGTAGAAGGACGACGATAAAATATAGCCCTCATAGCCCAGCGGCGCCACGTCGGACTCCAGCGTATGTCCTTCGCCGATCCAGGTCAGCCGCGCCCACGGCGCATGAGCGAAACCGGCCAGCGCGCTGGCCATCTGCACCGCGTTGTCTTCGGTCATGTATTGACTGTCGATGGCGATCGCCATCTCCATGCGGCGATAGCGCGAAGCCTCGTCGTTGAACAGGATCTCCACCCACGGCATCGGCCGGATGCTGACCCCCATGGTGAGGAAGTAATAGATGCCGTCGCGTTCGTGCTGGGTGATGGCCATCGGCGGCCACTTGCCCTGATCGATGGCGTAGTATTTTACCGAAGGGCCGAAATGCGGCTCATAGCGCGCCTGAAAATCGCGCTGCATCTTCGGCCACGGATTGCCCTCTTCACGCTGCCAGCTGCGCCAAAACTGGCGGGTGCTTTCCGCCAGCGCATATTGGGTGTTGGTCGAGGCCGAACCGAGCGGATAGGCCAGTGGGCTCTCCTTGATACAGCTGGCCGAATAGCACACCGAATGATCGATATACAGGCTCCAGCCGGGGATCACCGCCAACAGTTGGCCGTAATACCACAGGGCCGCGCCGTCGTCGCTTTCGCTCCACACCACCATCAGCCCTTCCGGGTTCAGCGGCGCTTCCCCTTCCAGGTTGCGGCAAAACTCCGCCGCCAGCATCGGCGGCTGCCCTTGTTCCAGCGCGGCGCGATCCTCCTGCAGCGGCGCGGCGGCCAGATTGCGCAGCCAACAGGCGCGCACCTGATAGCGATCGCTGTAGGCTTCGGCGGGATAGATGTAAAAATAGGCTGCCCGGTGATCTTGCTGAACCACCGCGACCAGCGTCTGGTTCTCATTGCTGACTTCAGCAAGTACGTATGACTCGTTCATATCACCTCAATAGGGTCAGGGCGCGGCAGAATCGGCTGCGCGCCAAAAATGGAATGTGGCTTTGCCCCAAGTGTAAAACGCATTACTGGCCGGATCACCCGTAAAAGTCTCAAAAACGGCCGTAAACGAAGATAAACAAAGGCTAATTATAGCGGCTGCGGCTCATGATGGCTGAGTGATGCGCCGCACCGCACGCTGATAGGAACCGTTGCGCATCGACGCGCCCAGCACCTTGCCCAAACCGGCGGCGCCCGTTCGCACCAGCCGCCGCCGCAGCGCACCCGGATGAAAACCGAACTGCCGCTGCGCCCAATCGGGTAACAGATCGATGCCCGCCTGCATCACCACCCCGCCGAGGGGGCGCGCCAATGCGCTCGGCGCCGGCGCCTTCAGCAGAATGCGCGCCACCTCTTGCGTGCGTTCATCACACACCAGCTGCGGCCGCATCGCCTGCAGGTATTCTTCGACCTCCGCGCAGGACTGAGGAATTGCCGTCGCCCCCAGCGCGGCGGCCACGCGCGCCGCTTCACGATAGTATTGATCCTGCAAATCGCGGGAAAGGTGCGGGTTGCGGTAGCGCAGGTGGCTGGCCAGAAAACGGCTGCTCTCCGCCACGTGCACCCAGGTCAGCAGCGCCGGATCGCTGGCGGCATAAGGCGTGCCGTCGCTGCCGACGCCGGTCACCCGCAGATGGATGGCTTTGACTTTGGCGATCAGCCGCTGCGCCTCGGCGGTCGGGCCGAAGGTGGTGACCGAAACGAACTGGCTGGTGCGGCGCAGGCGGCCGATCATATCTTCGCGAAAATTGGAGTGATCCCACACCCCAGCCAGCGCCAGCGGGTGCAGCATTTGCAGCAGCAAGGCGCTGACGCCGCCGCACAGCATCGGGGTGAAGTCGCGATGTACCTGCCAGATGACAGACTGCGGGCCGAACAAGCCCGGATCGCCCGGCGGGTTCTCAAAATCAACGCCGCCGAGCGCCAGCCCGGTCAGGCTGAGCACCTGTTTTTCTATCGCTGCGCGTACCGCTTCCATCCTGCCGCCCTCTTGCTGGTTCAGCGGCCAGTGTATCACGCGACGAACGCCTCATTGCGCCCTGCGGCGGTTGAAAGCATTAACTTGCTGAATTACAGTTGTTATACCGCTTGCGAGAAGGCGGGCCTATTCGATCCACTGCAGAGGCGCTTTGCAGGGCGTTAACCCACGTTAATTCGGCACTAACCCCACAAAACCTCTATCTAGTTTCTTTTCCTTCAACTTAGATAGCAGAGAGTTCGATGATTACCATCAGAGCACGCGCGGCGGAAGACAACGCGCAATTGGCAGATATCTGGCTGCGTTCGGTGCGCGCCACCCACCATTTTTTAACCGAAGACAACATCGCGCAGCTGTTCCCGCTGGTGCTGAACGACTACCTGCCGGCGGTCAACGTTTGGGTGGCCGAAGACCGACCGGGGCATCCCTGCGGCTTTATCGGCCTGAACGGCAACAAGGTGGAGATGCTGTTTATCGACGCCGATCAGCGCGGCCAAGGCGTGGGCAAAGCGCTGTTGACCCACGCGGAAACGCTGCACGACGAGCTGCAGCTGGACGTGAACGAGCAAAATCCGCAGGCCAGCGGCTTCTACCGCCACTACGGGTTTGTCATCACCGGCCGCTCGCCGCTCGACGGCCAGGGCAACCCGTTTCCGCTGCTGCACATGAAGCTGGACAAACGCTAGCCCTCCGCCGGCCGCCCTGCGGCCGGTCAGTCTATTGACAAAGAGGGGAAAAAGCGTGGTTTTTCCCCTCTTTGTGGTGATCAGCCGAAAATCAATAAATTGATTTTCCTTGTTTTTTATTCGGTGCTCTCTGCCAACCCGGCAAGGGTATAAGGTTTGTCATCAATCTCGCCGGCCGCCCTGCGGCCGGTTTTCTTCCCCCGCCTCCCCCGCCGCCTTATATATCAAATCAGAATAAGTAATAGATTTTACATTCTTCCTGTCACTATCAACCCTCGGTAGGATTGCCCGGTATTCACCCGCAACAGAGGTTCCGTCAGCCGAAAAGCCGAACGATCTCTGTCCGGCGCACCGCGCTCTGGACGGAATGCTGTGATGTATCGATAAGGATCCGCTTCGCTATGATCGTTCTTTCGAACGTTTGCAAAACTTTTGACAGCACACAGGGCCGCGTCGTAGCGGTAGACAACGTCAGCCTGGCGGTAGAGGCCGGGCAAATTTACGGCATCATCGGCTACAGCGGCGCCGGCAAAAGCACCCTCATCCGCCTGCTCAACGGCCTGGAAACGCCCACCAGCGGCCGCATCGACGTCGGCGGCTTCGATATCGCCCGCGCCAAAGGCAGCCATCTGCGCCAGGCGCGGCTGAAAATCAGCATGGTGTTTCAGCACTTCAATCTGCTGTGGTCGCGCACCGTCAGCCAGAACATCGCGTTTTCCATGCAGATCGCCGGCGTGCCCAAGGCGCAGATTGCGCCGCGCGTGGCGGAACTGATCGCGCTGGTCGGCCTGCAGGGGCGCGAAAACGCCTACCCGTCGCAGCTCAGCGGCGGCCAAAAGCAGCGCGTCGGCATCGCCCGCGCGCTGGCCAATAACCCGAGCGTGCTGCTGTGCGACGAGGCCACCTCGGCGCTCGATCCGCAGACCACCGACGCCATTCTCGACCTGCTGTTGGACATCAACCGTCAGCTGAAATTGACCATCGTGCTGATCACCCACGAGATGCACGTGGTGCGCAAAATCTGCCACCGCGTGGCGGTGATGGAAAACGGCCGCATCGTCGAAGAAGGCCCGGTGCTCGACGTGTTCACCCGGCCGCAGCAGCCGATCACCCGGCAGTTCGTCAAACAGGTGTCGCAGTATGCGGACACCGAAGAGAGCTTCAACCCGCAGCTCACCGCCCACCTGCCGGGGGCGATTTTCAAGTTGACCTTCGTCGGCGTGCAAACCCATCAGGCGGTGATTTCTGAAGTGATCCGGCGCTACGCCCTGACCATCAACATTCTGCACGGCAAGATCAGCCACACCCTCAACGGTTCGTTCGGCGAACTGTACATCCACGCCGAAGGCAACGAACAACAAGTCGCCGACATGCTCAAGTTGCTGAACGAAAGAGACATCGCCGTCGAGGTTATCCAACATGATTGAATCCCTGTTCCCCCACCTGCGTCTGGACCAACTGTGGGACGCCACCTGGGAAACGCTGTACATGACCGGCATCG
Source organism: Serratia sp. LSHTC3 (assembly GCF_057197125.1). Lineage (NCBI taxonomy): Bacteria > Pseudomonadati > Pseudomonadota > Gammaproteobacteria > Enterobacterales > Yersiniaceae > Serratia > Serratia sp. LSHTC3. The sequence goes on along the minus strand of NZ_JBXUNP010000002.1, from coordinate 130,843 downwards.
CCGGTTTGGCCACGCTGGTGCTGGGCATCGTGCTCGGCGTGCTGCTGTTTTTAACCTCGAAGGGCCAGCTGTTGCAGAACCGGGCGGTCTACTCGCTGATCTCCGTGTTGGTCAACGTCTTCCGCTCCATTCCGTTCATCATTCTGATCGTGCTGCTGATCCCGTTCACCAAGTCGCTTATCGGCACCATTCTCGGCGCAGATGCGGCCCTGCCGGCGCTGATCGTCGGCGCGGCGCCGTTCTATGCCCGGCTGGTGGAGATCGCGCTGCGCGAGGTCGACAAAGGAGTGATCGAAGCGGCGCGCTCGATGGGCGCCAAAAACCGCACCCTGATTTTCCGCGTATTGCTGCCGGAAAGCTCGCCGGCGCTGGTTTCCGGCATCACCGTCACCCTGATCGCGCTGGTGAGCTACACCGCGATGGCCGGGGTGATCGGCGCCGGCGGCCTGGGCAACCTGGCCTATCTGGAAGGCTTCCAACGCAACCACAGTGACGTGACGCTGGTGGCGACGCTGACGATCCTGCTGATCGTTTTCGTCATTCAGTTCATTGGCGACACCCTGACAAGAACGCTCGATAAACGTTAATTAACCAAGGAAAACGATGATGAAAAAGCACCTACTGATGTTGGCTTTCGCCTCCGTCGCCACTCTGGCTTCTTTTGGCGCCGCCGCGGCGACCAAGCTGGTGGTCGGCGCCTCCAACGTGCCGCACGCCGAGATCCTCGAACAGGCTAAACCGATACTGGCAAAAGAAGGCATCGATCTGCAGATCAAGCGCTTCCAGGACTACATCCTGCCGAACACTGCGCTGGCCAGCCATGACATTGACGCCAACTATTTCCAGCACGTGCCTTACCTGAACTCGGTGCTGAAAGACCACGCCGACGACAAGAGCTACGACTTCGTCAGCGCCGGCGCGATCCATATTGAGCCTATCGGTATCTACTCGAAGAAGTACAAGAGCCTGAAAGATCTGCCGGAAAACGGCAAAATCATCATGCGCGACGCGGTGGCGGAAGAAGGCCGCATCCTGTCTATTTTTGAACGGGAAGGCGTGATCAAGCTGAAGCCGGGGGTGAGCAAAGTGGACGCGCGCATCACCGACGTGGTGGAAAACCCGAAACACCTGAAGTTCCAGGCCAACGTTGAGGGCGCGCTGCTGCCACAGATGTATAACAACAACGAAGGCGACGCGGTGGTGATCAACGCCAACTACGCCATCGACGCCGGGCTGAATCCGACCAAGGATCCGATCGCGGTCGAAAGCGGCGAAAACAACCCGTACGCCAACATCATCACCGTGCACAAAGCCGACGTGAACAAGCCGGAGATCGTGGCGCTGGTCAAAGTGCTGCACTCAAAACCGATTCAGGACTTTATTCGCGAGAAGTACCAGGGCGCGGTGATCCCGGTCAATCAGTAATGGGTTAAACGGCCCGGTAAAAGCCGGGCCGGTTGTCACACCTTATTGCCAATCTGGCTGAGCCGCGGCCACACCAGCATCAACGCCTCCAGCAACCGCAGCAGATCGCTGCGGCTTGCCCCTTCGCGCGCCTGCACCGACATGCCTTCAATGGTGCAAATGACGTATTTCGCCAGCAGCGCGGTGTCGGTCTTCGCCAGCAGTTCCCCCTGCTGCACCTTGCGATCGAAACAGGCTTTCAGCGCCGCTTCCTGGGCATGATGTTTTTTGCGCAGCATCTGGGCGACGTCGTCGGACGCGGACGACAGCGCGGCGGAGGCGCACACCATAAAACAACCTGACGGCGTATCGGGATCGGTAAACACTTCGACGGAAGAACGCACGTAGGCCTCGACGATCTCGGCTACCGGCAACGCCTGTTCCAACAGTTGGTTGGTGCAGGTGGTGTATTTTTGCAGATAGCGTTCCACCGCCGCGCGGAACATCCCTTCCTTGTTGCCGAATTCCGCATACAGCGTTGGCGCTTTGGCGCCGGTCACTTCCACCAGATCGGCCAGCGAGGTGGCTTCATAGCCGTGCCGCCAGAACAGATCGAGCGCGCTTTCCAGCGCCCGGTCGCGATCAAATTGTTTCGGCCTGCCACGGCTCTTTTTGCCGCAGACCTCTTCATTGATGCTCATCATTCTCTCCTGTCCCGCTCCACAGCAGGGTTAGCACAAATAACTTAACGATCATTATAAAAAAATATTGCGCCCTCGTCGAGAACCGATTAGCATTTAGTTATCGATCGTTAAGATAATTTAGCGAAGCGGATTAAACCCCTCTATTCACCGTTATCGGAAAGGAATTAACATTATGAAAAACTTAAAATTAACCTTAGCAGCCCTCACTCTGGCCAGCATTTCCTTCGGCAGCTTCGCCGCTGATTTGGTCCAGAACCAACCGGCTGACCAGCAGAAAGTGGGCGTCATTACCGTCAGCGGCGCATCCGATCTGACCTCGCTGGAAAGCAGCCTGGCCGCCAAAGCCGATCAGGCCGGTGCAAAATCCTTCCGTATCATCGGCGCCGGCGGTAACAACCAGCTGCACGGGACCGCAGAAATCTATCAATAACAATAAATTAAACCAACGGATCGCGATAAGTTGTGCTCCCGACGCCAGGGCGTCAAAAAAAATTAATTAACGAGCATTAAAAAAATACTTGCAATCCGTCAAACCGGCATCTAACATTAAATTATCGATCGTTAATTAATTTAACGACCTTACAAAACAAACATCGTAAAGAACAAAGATAGGAAATAAGACCATGAAAAACCTGAAAATGACCATCGCCGCCATCGCACTGGCTTCCGTCTCCTTCGGCAGCTTCGCCGCCGAACTGGTTAACGCACAACCCGCCGACCTGCAAAAAGCCGGCGTCGTCACCGTCAGCGGCGCGTCCGACCTGAGCAGCCTGGAAAACAAACTGGCGGCCAAAGCCGATGCGGCGGGCGCAAAATCCTTCCAGATCATCGCCACCACCGGTGACAATAAACTGCACGGCACCGCGATCATCTACAATTAATGGCCGGATCGGCAATCGTGCAAAAGGGCGGCTCAGGCCGCCTTTTGCTTGCTTTAACGCCAACGTTCTGTTGTAAGCTGTAGCGACCTTTTTCCGCTGAGCCGAGCAACGCCATGACTCCCCTGCTGTTCCACAAATATCACGGTCTGGGCAACGACTACCTGGTATGCCACCGTTCGGTCGCCGATCGGCTGAGCCATGAACAGATCCGCCTGCTGTGCCACCCGCATTACGGCATCGGTTCCGACGGCCTGCTGATCGACAGCGGCGACGCCGTCAATCCCACCCTGCGCATCATCAACCCGGACGGTTCCGAAGCGGAGAAGAGCGGCAACGGCCTGCGTATCTACGCGCGCTATCTGTTTGACAGCGGCCGCGTGGGCCATCAACCGTTTTTGGTGCACACCGCCGGCGGCGACGTGCGCTGCCAGGTGGCGCAAGACGCGCATCAGATAACGGTGGAAATGGGGCGCGCCAATTTCAGCCCGGCGGCGCTGCCGGCGTTGATCGATCTGCCGGAGGCGCTGAACTATCCGCTGCCCCTGAGGGAGGAGACGTTAAGCGTTTCGCTGGTGTCGATGGGCAACCCGCACTGCGTGGTGCCGGTGGAAAAACTGGATCTGGCGCAGGTGCATCGGCTCGGACCGCAGATTGAACGCCATCCGCTGTTCCCGAAACGCACCAATGTACAACTGGTGGAAGTGGTCGATCGCCAGACGCTGCGCATCGGCATCTGGGAGCGCGGCGCCGGTTTTACCCTCGCCTCCGGCAGCAGCAGCTGCGCCGCCGCCAGCGTGATGCGCAAGTTGGGACGAGTCGGCGATCGGGTTAGCGTGCGGATGCCGGGCGGCGAGCTGCAGATCGCCTTCAGCGGCGATTTTCAGGTCAGCATGCGCGGACCGGTGCATAAAATCGCCACTCTGACGCTGGACGAAGATTGTTTTGCCGGCGGCGCAGGGCTGTTTACGGGATCCACCCCAGCAGTCTGAACCACAGATAATCCAACGGCACCAGCAGCGCAAAGCTGAGCGCGGCCAACAGCAGGCATAGCTTCAGCCCCTCACGCGCCGGCACTTTGCCCATCCCCATCGCCACCACGATCGGCGCAGCCTGATACGGCAGCAGCGGCGTGGCATAGCCGATCACCTGAGTCATCAGCACCGTCAGCAGCGGTAAACCGCTGCCCGCCGACAGCGCCTCCGCCAGCGGGGTAAACAGCGCCGGTACGCCATTGGCGGTCACCACGAAATTCAGCAACGCGGTGATCCCCACCAGCGAACCGAACGCAGCGAACGGTTTGTCATGCAGATCCGGCATCATCGCCAGCAGCGCACCGCCCAACCGATCGCCGAGCCCCGAGTGGCTGACCAATGCGGTCAGCCCCAGGATCCCCGCCACGTAGATACAGGTGCGCACGTTAACCCCGACGGCGAACTGCTCGCCGTTGAGAAACCCGATACGCGGCAACAGGCAGAAACACGCTGCCGCCAACCCCACCCAGGCGGGAGCGATGCCGTGCCAGCTGTCGGTCATCCACAACAGCACCGTGGCGCCCAACAGCGCGATCAGCCGCCATTCGGCGGCGCTGAGCGGGGTTTGCGCCGCCTCGGCCGCCACCGGCTGCGGCCGCGCACGGAACAGGCCGCAGATGCACAGCGTCAGCAGCGCGCCTTTGGCGATCCCGAGCACCGGGGCGTGCAACAGCAGGTAAGAAAGATAAGCGAAATGGCTGCCATAGGCGCTTTCCGCCGCGCCGCTCATCACCAGATTGGGCACGTTGGCCGGCAGGATGCTGGCGGAGAGCTGGAAGGTGCCGAACCCCACCGCCAGCGCCAAACCGATGCGGCCGCGCGAGCCTTCCGCCAGACCGGCGCGATTGGCCAACGCCATGACGATCGGCATCAGCAGCGTAATCCGCCCCATATTGGAAGGCATGACAAACGCCAGCGCGTAGCTTATCGCCACCACGCCGCCCACCAGCCGGGGCCAGGAACCGGCCAGATGCGGCAAGAGTCGGTTGGCCAGGCGATCCGCCAAACCGGTGCTGCGGATGGCGGAGCCCAGCACGAAACCGCTGAGCACCAGCCAGAATGCGGAAGACGCGAAACCGGAAAAGGTCACCGCGGCGGGCGCCAGCTGCAAGACCATCACCGCCGTAAAGAACAGCAGCGCGACCACATACTCCGGCAAGCGGGCGCTGGCCCATAGCGCGATGACCACCAGCGTGACCAGCGCGGGCAGCGCCATCGGATCCCCCAACATAGTTTCCTCCCTGATAAAACGTTGTGATTGTTATCAAACGGTTAACAGGGTGACACAAGGCGCGGGCGCTAACCTTGAAACCGCTCACATATCGTCGCTCTGGAGATTTTTCAGCATGCATACGTTGCAGCCGTGGTGGCCGGTATTGCCGCGCCGTTCCGTCAACAGCGTGAACCCCAGCGCATAGTACAACCCGATTGCCTCTTTCAACTGTTCGGTGGTTTCCAGGTAGCAGTAGCGATACCCCGCCGCCCGCGCCGCCTTCAGCGCCTGCACCACCATATGGCGCGCCATGCCCAGCCCGCGCGCGCCGGGTTTGAAAAACAGTTTTTGCAGCTCGCAATAGCCGGGCTCTTCGCCGGCCAGCGGCGCCATGCCGACGCCCCCCACCACCTGTCCGTCCCGCTCCAGCACCCAGTAGTGGCCGCCGTTGTCGCGATACAGACCGGTCAGCCGATCGAGATCCGGATCGTGCAGACTGACCCCTTCCATTTTGTCCATGCCGTACTCGCGAAACACGTCGCGAATGATCGCCGCCATCGCCGCATCGTCGCGCTCGGCGATCGGCCGCACCCGCAGATTGGCGTCGCGCTGTTTGCGCGCGCTGCGCAGCGCCGCGGTCATCTTTTTCATCGCCGCAGTGGTGCTCGCCAGCTCATCGTCGTCCAACTGCGCCAGCGCCGCCTGCATAAAACCGTCGGCGTCGCTCTCGATGCCGGCCAGCGTCTTGCCGCCCTGTTTACTCAGCCGATGCAGGTTGTGCCGCTTGTCATCAGGATGATCCACCGTTTCTATCACGCCGGCGGCCACCAGGCTGCGCAGCGCCCGGCTGGCGCTGGCCTTGTCGATGCAAAGCCGGGCCGCCAGTTCGGTGACGCCCAGCGGCTGCTCGCTGACTTCGATCATCAGATGGATCTGCAGCGGCGAAAAGCGCGAGCCGTTGCTCTGCTTGTTCAACATGCCGAATTCTCTGACCAAATTGCGCGCCAATGCTCTGAAATCCCTGATGTTCACAATTGATATCCCCGATTCTCTACCGATGAAAAATAACACTTGGTTGATAGTGTTACCTAATTTTCACTACCTTACCGGATCATCAAGCCGCCATGAACCCCGGAATAACACAGGAGCTGATGCAAAACGTAACATTAATCAATACAACAAACTGGTTAGTTAAAATATTTCAGGATTAATAGCCATGTATTTACGATTAAAAAGACAATAACCCAGACAAAAAATACACAATCGTGAAAAACGCTGTAATGAAGAGAGAAAATCGATACTAATTCATTGCATTCCAACAGGTTACAACAATGTTAATAGCGGCATTAATGCCGATATCTTGTTGTAATTTGTTACATATTCATGGCAGGATCGCGGCGTTTCTATAACGACGACAACGCTCGTTATATCAACGTCGGGCGCGGGTTGCTCCCGCGCTGTTTTATGCTCATGGAGAGATTGCATGCCAATGAAAAAATCACTCGCCGTCTGTTCCGTCGCCCTTTCCGTCACTTTGCTGGCGGGCTGTGCGACCGAATCCTCTCGCACTTTGGAAGTGCCAAAAGTAGCTTCCTACAACACCACTTATCAGGGCCCACGCAGCCCTATCGCCGTCGGTAAATTCGACAACCGCTCCAGCTACATGAACGGCATCTTCTCCGATGGCGTCGATCGACTGGGCAATCAGTCCAAGACTATCCTGATCACGCATTTGCAGCAGACTGGCCGTTTCAACGTGCTGGATCGCGCCAACATGGAAGAGCTGAAAACTGAAGCCGGCATTAAAGGGAAGGCACAAACGCTGAAAGGCGCCAATTATGTGATTACCGGCGATGTCACCGAATTCGGCCGTAAAGAAGTCGGCGATCATCAGCTGTGGGGGATTTTGGGCCGTGGTAAATCACAGGTCGCTTACGCCAAAGTCAATCTGAACGTCGTAAACGTACAGACCTCAGAAGTCGTCTTTTCCTCTCAGGGCGCCGGTGAATACGAACTGTCCAATCGCGAAATCATCGGTTTCGGGGGCACCGCCAGCTACGACTCCACCCTTAACGGCAAGGTGTTGGACCTGGCCGTGCGTGAAGCCGTCAATAACCTGGTCACCGGTATCCAAAACGGCGCATGGCGCCCTGCTAACTAACGGAATAGAAGCAGAAAGATGATAACTAAAAAAATGGGCGGGGCGCTGTTTGCAGCGACCCTGCTGGCCGGCTGCGCCGCGCCGAAAACGCTTTACAATTGGGATGGCTACCAAACTTCTCTCTATCAATACTACCAGCAGGAGGGGCAAAGCCCTGAGCAGCAGATCGCCACGCTGAAAGAGATCGTCGAGAAATCCCGCGCCAAGGATAAAGCCGTACCACCAGGTCTGCATGCGCAACTGGGGCTGCTGTACAGCAAAACCGGCAACGACGGACAAGCAATGAGTGAATTCAACACGGAAAAAACGCTGTTCCCGGAATCGGCGCCGTTTATGAATTTTCTGATGGCCAGGGATAAGGGGAGTTTTAAATGAAGCGTGTACTCACTTTACTCGGCGTTGCCGCCACCCTGTTGCTAAGCGGCTGTGCCAAGCAGACGCCTTATGATTATGCGGCGTTCCATGAGAGCAAACCGAAGTCGATCCTGGTCTTGCCGCCGGTTAACCAGTCGCCGGATATCAAAGCCAGCCACAGCGTACTCGCCAGCGCCACCCTGCCGTTAGCCGAGGCCGGTTACTATGTGCTGCCGGTCGCCGTGGTGGAAGAAACCTTCCTGCAAAACGGTCTAACCAACGCCAACGACATTCGCGCCGTCAGTCCGAAAAAACTGCACCAGATTTTCGGCGCCGACACCGTGCTGTACCTGGATGTCACGCAATACGGCACCAGCTACATGGTGATTAGCAGCGAAACCCGCGTTACCGTCGCCGCTCGTCTGGTCGATTTGCGCAACGGTAAACAGTTATGGGCCGGCACCGCCACCGCATCCAGCAACGAAGGCAACAACAACTCCGGCGGCCTACTGGGCATGGTGATCAGCGCCGCGATTTCACAAATCGCCGATACCATCAGCGACAAAGGATTTGATGTTGGCGCCATCGCCAACACTCGTCTGTTATCGGCGACAGGTCAGAACGGCGCCATTCTTTATGGCCCACGTTCACCTCATTACGCCAACCAGCGTTAAGCAGTCTCTCGGGCGGCCTTCTCGGGCCGCCTATGCCAAACTTGTCCCTTTTGCCAAAAGTAGCCCATGCTTTAACTGCTTCTCTCCTTCTGGCTAACCGGGACGCTGGCTCATGACGAAAAAAACCACCCTGCTGCAATTCTTCCACTGGTACTACCCCGACGGCGGCAAACTGTGGCAGGAGGCCGCCGAGCGCGCCCCGCACCTGGCCGAACTGGGCATCACCGCTCTGTGGCTGCCGCCCGCCTGCAAGGGCGCTTCCGGCGGCTACTCCGTCGGCTACGATACTTACGATCTGTTCGATCTGGGCGAGTTTGACCAGAAAGGCAGCGTGGCGACCAAATACGGCGACAAGGCGGCGCTGGAACATGCCGCCAATACGCTGCGCGAACACGGCGTGGGCGTGCTTTACGATGTGGTGTTCAACCACAAGCTCGGCGCGGACGAGAAAGAACGGGTGCACGTGTTCAAGGTGGACGCCAACAACCGCAACGACATTGACGATCAGGGCTTCGACGCGCTGGCCTACACCCGCTTCACCTTCCCCGGCCGCCAGGGCGTGCATTCCGAATTTATCTGGGATTACAAATGCTTCAGCGGCGTCGACTATGTTGAGCAGCCGGACGACAAAGGAGTGTTCAAAATCGCCAACGATTATGGCGACGACGGCTGGAACGATCAGGTCGACGACGAGAAAGGCAACTACGACTATCTGATGGGCGCCGACGTGGAGTTCCGCAATACCGCCGTGACGGAGGAGCTCAAATACTGGGCGCGCTGGCTGTTGGAAACCTTGCCGTGCGACGGCTTCCGCCTCGACGCTGCCAAACACATTCCCGCCTGGTTCTTCAAAGAGTGGGCGGATCACGTGCGCGGCAGCGCGCAACGCGACCTGTTTATCGTTGCCGAATACTGGTCGCACGATCTCAGCGCGCTGCAACAATACATCGAGTTGGTGGACGGCAAGGTGATGCTGTTCGACGTGGCGCTGCACCTGAAGTTTCATCAGGCGTCGAAGCAAGGCGACGGCTTCGACATGGCGCAGATCTTCACCGATACCCTGACCGCCGCCGATCCGGCCCACGCGGTGACGCTGGTCGCCAACCACGATACCCAGCCGCTGCAATCGCTGGAAGCGCCGGTGGAACCCTGGTTCAAACCGCTGGCCTACGCGCTGATCCTGCTGCGCGAACAGGGCGTGCCCTGCGTGTTTTACCCCGACCTGTATGGCGCCAGCTACCGCGACAAGGGGCGCGACGGCGGTGAATACCAGATCGACATGCCGGCGATCCCGGAGCTGGAGAAGCTGATCGCCGCGCGCCAGCGCTTCGCCAACGGCCCGCAAACCGACTACTTCGACGACAGCCACTGCGTGGCCTTCAGCCGCGCCGGCACTGCCGAGGCTCCCGGCTGCGTGGTGGTGCTGACCAACGGCGGCGAGAGCGGCAAGACGGTTACGCTCGGCGCCGATCTCGCGCACACCGCCTGGCGCGATTTCCTCGGCAACCGCCCGGAGGAAATCACCGCCGACGACCAGGGCAGCGCCCATTTCCCGGTTAACGCCGGCAGCGTCAGCGTCTGGGTGCCGGCCGCCAGCCTCTGATCGCCCGCCGCCGCGTAATGATGACGCGGCGGCAAAACTAATGTTTGCCTTTCGGGTCTAACTTACGCTATCAACTGCGCAAGCCATTCACACCGGAGCCTAAATAGGGTACAAGGCTGCATGAAAATTCCAAAACGACTCCAGCCGCTGGTGGATGACGGGTTAATCGACGACGTCATCCGCCGGTTGAAAAGCGGCAAAGAAGCCGACGTGTTTATCGTGCGCTGCGGCGATGAGATCCGCTGCGCCAAAGTGTACAAAGAGGCCGAGAAGCGCAACTTCAAGCAGGCCGTCCACTATCAGGAAGGGCGCAAGGTGCGCAACAGCCGCGACGCGCGCGCTATGAGCAAAGGCTCCAAATTCGGCCGCCAGCAGCAGGAAGAAGCCTGGCAAAACACCGAAGTGGACGCGCTGTATCTGCTGGCCAAGGCCGGGGTGCGGGTGCCGCAGCCGGACATCTGCCTGGACGGCGTGCTGCTGATGGAGCTGATCACCGACGAAGAAGGCCTGGTGGCGCCGCGCCTGAGCGATGTCATCCTGACGCCGGAACAGGCGCGCGCCGATCACGCCCTGATGATGAACTACGCGGTGCGCATGCTGTGCGCCGGGCTGGTGCACGGCGACCTGTCGGAATTCAACGTGCTGATGGATAAAGACGGACCGGTGATCATCGATCTGCCGCAGGTGGTGGACGCCGCCGCCAACAACCACGCCAAAAGCATGTTCGAGCGCGATATCGGCAATCTGGCCGAATTTTACGGCCAGTTCGCGCCGGAACTGCGCGACAGCCAATACGCCAAAGAGATTTGGGCGCTGTATCAGGAAGGCAACCTGACGCCGGACAGCGCCCTCAGCGGCCGGTTCAACGAAATCCAGAAGCGCGCCGACGTCGGCTCGGTGCTGGGAGAGATCCAGGCCGCCAGCGAGGAACATCAGCGCCGCCTCATGGCGCGCAATACGGAAGAGTAATGGCCGCGCTATTCGACGCGAAACACCTCCGGCCGCTGCGGCGTCGCGGCCTCGTGATAAATATCCCCCAGATAGCCGGCGATCTCCTCTTCGCGCAGATCCGCCGGCAGCACGATATCGTAGCTGGGAGCATATTTGCGCTCCGGCAGCGTCACGCGGAACAGCCGCCATTCGTCCCCGATGCGCTTCACGCCCAGCAGACGGCCGAATACGTTAAAAATCATCATCCGCCATTCCCCCACTCGTCGCTTTCAGGCTATAACACTGTGATGCCGCCGCAGTGAAAAGGAAAGCGTATGAGTGAAAAAACGCCGCAGTTCTGGCGCGATCCGCAGTTGCCGTTCGTCGAAGCCCGCGCCATCGCGGATGGCCGCCAGGTGTGCTACAGCCTGCACAGCCACGAATTCTTTTCCATCGGCGCCATCACCGGCGGCGTCAGCACCTATGTCAACGGCGAACGACGCATGCAGGTCAGCGCCGGCGATCTGGTTGTCATCAACCCGCAGCAGGCGCACGCCTGCAACCCCATCGCCGATCGCCGTTGGTCGTACGTCATGTTCTATCTCGATCTCGCCTGGCTCGGCGCGCTGCAGCAGGAGCTGCTCGGCGGCGAGGGCGACCGTTTTGTTCCGTTCAGCCAGCCGCTCAGCCGCGATCCGGCGCTGTTCCACGGGCTGAACCGGCTTTATGCGCTGCTGACGGATCCGCTGTGCAGCGCGCTGGAAAAACAGATCGCCATGGTGGAGTATTTCAGCGCCCTGCAGCTCGGGCTGGGCGATGTCCGCCAGCCGGAGACGCCGCCGCATACCCGGCTGGAAGCGGCGGCGGCGTTTATCGACGCGCACTGCACCCGGCCGCTGACGCTGGACGACATTTGCCGCGCCGCCGCGCTGTCCCCTTCTTACCTGATCCGTGCCTTCCGCCAGCGTTACGGCATGACGCCGCACGCCTATCTGGTCAACCGCCGCGTACAGCACGGCCATCGGCTCTTGAAAAGCGGCCTGCCGATCGCTGCGGCCGCCAGCGAAAGCGGCTTTGCCGATCAGGCGCACTTTCAGCGCACCTTCAAACAGCTGTTGGCCGCCACGCCCGGCCAGTATCAAAAACCCTCTGCCAACAGATAGCAAGCGCTGGCCGCCAGCAACGCCGCCATCGCGCGATTAAAGCGCTGCACGTTGCGCGCCTGCCTGAGCAGGCCGCGCAGCATCGCGCCGACATAGGCCCAGCAGGCTACCGAGGCATAGCAAATCACGAAGTAGAGCCCGGCGAACTGCCACAGCAGCCGAATGTCACCGTCGCCGACAAAGGCGCCGAGGCTGGCCACCGACGCCAGCCATGCCTTGGGATTCAGCCATTGCATCAGCGCGCCGTACCAACAGGAAGGCGCCTGCGCCGCGCCGTTGCCCAGTCTGCCGTCGTCAAACGCCAGCCGATAGGCCATAAACAGCAGAAAGGCCACGCCGGCCCACTGGATCAAGCGGGTCAGCCCCGGCCACAGGATCAGCAGTTGGTGCATGCCCAATCCCAGCAGCACCAGCAACAGGGTAAACCCCAGCGTGGCGCCGAACACATGGCGCTGGGTTGCGCCAAAGCCGAATTGCGCCCCGGCGCTCAATGCGACGATGTTGACCGGGCCGGGAGTGATGGAGGCCGCCAGCGCAAACGCGGCCATGGAAAGGTAGATATTCATGATGGACACCTGAGAAAATATTCACAGGCGCCAGAATGCCGACCGCCGCCGACAGCGTATTGAACAGAATTACCCTATTCGGTTTAGCGCACGGCGACGGCCCGGCGGCGCGGCAGCCCGAAGGTATTGACCGCCATGCCGGCCAGCACCAGCAATGCGCCGCCGAACTGCGCCGGCGACAACGCTTCGTCCAGCAACAGCCAGGCGGCGAACAGCCCGACCAGCGGCACCAGCAGCGTCAGCGGCGCAACGCGCCAGGTTTCATAGCGCCCCAGCAGGCTGCCCCACACCGAATAACCGAACAGCGTGGCGGCGAACGCCAGATAGGCCACCGCCAGCCAGGTGCCAACCTGCACATGGCTCAGGCTGCTCAGCACCACCTCAGGGCCGTCGAACAGCCAGCTGCAGGCCAGGAACGGCACGACCGGGATCGGCGCGCTCCACACCACCAGCGATAAGATATTACGCTGCGGGAAACCGGCCAGGATCTTCTTGTTGGTCAGGTTGCCCAGCGCCCAGGAAAACGCCGCCGCCAGCGTCAACAGCAGGCCCGCCAGAGGGACCGCGCCGCTGCCCGGCTTATGCAGGCTGGCCTGCGCCAGCACCAGCATGCCGCCGCTGGCGATAGCGATGCCGACGAAATGGTTGATCCGCAGCTTTTCTCCCATCAGCACAACGCCCAACAGCAGGGTGAAGAACACCTGCGCCTGCAGCACCAGCGAGGCCAGCCCCGCCGGCATGCCCACCTTGATGGCGACGAACAAAAACGCGAACTGCGCGAAGCTCATGGTCATGCCGTACAGCAGCAGCCATTTCCACGGAATAGTCGGGCGCGGGATAAAGAAGATCGCCGGCAACGCCACCAGTAAAAAACGCATCCCGGCCAGCAGAAACGGCGGCATACCCTGTAAACCGAACTTGATCACGACGAAATTCACGCCCCAGATCACCACCACCAACAGCGCCAACAGCCGATCGCGCAATGTCATCCTCGCCCCGCTTATCCCATTGAAAATTCGCTTTGCCTTGCAGGTTACAACCAAACCGGGCGCATGGACACCGGCAAACGCCGGCGATTATTCAGGCATCAGGCCGATAAAGGTGGTCTTCTTGCGCGGGCCGGTCATCAGCGCTTCCAGCTTCTCCACGCACTGCAGGTAGTGCGGGGTCTGCTTGTGCGCCGCCACCGCCTGCTCGTCGCGATAGGCTTCGTAGATGTAAAACCGCGTCGGGATCTGTTCATCCTGCAGCACATCGAAGCGCAGGTTGCCCGGCTCTTCGATCGCGCCCAGGTGATTGGCGCGGAAAACATCGATAAATTCGTCGATTTTGTCTTGTTTAACGTTGATCTCAACCAATGTGACGTGCATGGCAACTCCTTGTTTAAACGGCGCGCCGTAACATGGCGCTTTCCAACCATAGGTTTATTCCCGTCGATTGCCCTGCCGCAACGGCAATTTTGCCGCCTGGCTCACAAATCGCGTCGGCGACGCCCACTCCTCCCCCGGCGGGGTAAGGCGGCGGCATCTATAGTTAACATTCCTCCCCCTGAGAGCATAGGCTATGGATAACTACTTGATGGCGCTGGACGCAGGAACGGGCAGCATTCGCGCGGTGATCTTCGATCTGGCGGGTAACCAGATCGCGCACGGCCAGGCGGAGTGGCAACACCTCGCGGTGCCGGGCGTGCCCGGCTCGATGGAGTTTGACCTCAGCCGCAACTGGCAGCTGGCCTGCCAGTGCATCCGCCAGGCGATGCAACGTGCAGGATTGAGCGCTCAGGCGATCCGCGCGGTGGCCTGCTGCTCGATGCGTGAAGGCATCGTGCTGTACGACCGCAACGGCGTGCCGATCTGGGCCTGCGCCAACGTCGACGCACGCGCCAGCCACGAAGTCAGCGAGCTGAAAGAGCTGCACAACCACGGCTTCGAACGCGAGGTGTACCAGCACTCCGGCCAGACGCTGGCGCTGAGCGCCATGCCGCGCCTGCTGTGGCTGGCGCACCATCGGCCGGACATCTACCGCCAGGCGGCGACGCTGACCATGATCAGCGACTGGCTGGCCAACATGCTGAGCGGCGAACTGGCGGTCGATCCTTCCAACGCCGGCACTACCGGCATGCTGGATCTGACCAGCCGCGACTGGCGGCCGGCGTTGCTCGACATGGCCGGCCTGCGCGCCGATATTCTGTCGCCGGTGAAAGAGACCGGCAGCGTGCTGGGGCGCGTCACCGAACAGGCGGCGCAGGAGAGCGGGCTGCTGCGCGGCACCCCGGTGGTGATGGGCGGCGGCGACGTGCAGCTCGGCAGCCTGGGGCTCGGCATCGTGCACGCCGGGCAGACGGCGGTGCTCGGCGGCACCTTCTGGCAGCAAATCGTCAACCTGCCGGAGCCGGCCATCGATCCGGAGATGAACATCCGCATCAACCCCCACGTCATTCCCGGCATGGCGCAGGCGGAATCCATCAGCTTCTTTACCGGCCTGACCATGCGCTGGTTCCGCGACGCCTTCTGCGCGGAAGAAAAACTGCTGGCGGAGCGGCTGGGGGTCGACGCCTACAGCCTGCTGGAAGAGATGGCGGCCAGAGTGCCGCCGGGCGCCTACGGCGTGATGCCGATTTTCTCCGACGCCATGCATTTCAAAACCTGGTATCACGCAGCGCCGTCGTTCATCAACATGTCGATCGACCCGGAGCGCTGCAACAAACAGACGCTGTTTCGCGCGCTGGAGGAGAATGCCGCCATCGTCTCCGCCTGCAATCTGGAACAGATCGCCGCCTTCTCCGGCGTGCAGGCCCGTTCGCTGGTGTTCGCCGGCGGCGGGGCCAAGGGCAAGCTGTGGAGCCAGATCCTCAGCGACGTCACAGGGCTGACGGTGCGGGTGCCGGTGGTGAAAGAGGCCACCGCGCTGGGCTGCGCGATCGCCGCCGGCGTCGGCGCCGGGCTGTACGCATCGCTGGCCGAAACCGGCGAGCGCCTGGTGCGCTGGGAGCGCGAGCATCAGCCGGACATGACCCACCACGCGCTGTATCAGGAACAGAAAGAAACCTGGCGGCGGATCTACGCCGATCAGTTGACGCTGGTGGACAACGGCCTGACCACCTCGCTGTGGAAAGCGCCGGGGCTGTAAGCGCCTCGCGGCATTCGGTCATAACCTTATGCCGTTTTATTCCTTTCCCCTCGGCGCGGCGCAAGCCGCGCTTTAACTCACTGCCGCGATTGTTCCCCCTCAGAAACAGTGTAACCACCGAAGATGGATTTATCCGCCGCTCTCGCCTGCCGTAAATTGTGATTTCGGTCACGCTGCGCCCCGCGCGCGGCCTGCGCATTCACCTGAGAAGAGCGGCATTATGCTGAATCATAAAGATAACCCTGCATCATCCCCGTGGTTGGCGATCTTCTCGCTGACGGTTGCCTGTTTTGTCATGGTCACCACCGAGTTTCTGCCGATCGGTCTGCTGACCAACATCGCCCCCTCGCTCGGCGTCAGTACCGGCAGCGCCGGGCTGATGGTCACCATGCCCGGCATCGTGGCGGCGGTGGCCGCCCCCGCATTGAGCCTGATGTCCGGCCGCCTGGATCGGCGTTTATTGATGCTGGGGCTGTCGCTGCTGCTGATGGTGTCCAACCTGGTGGCGGCGCTGGCCGTCAACTTCCCGATGATGCTGCTGGGCCGCGTGCTGCTGGGCATCTGCGTCGGCGGCTTCTGGTCGTTCGCCGCCAACTACGGCCGCCATCTGGTGCCGGAAGCCAGCCAGGGCCGCGCCACCGCGCTGATCCTCAGCGGCATCTCGGTCGGCGCGGTGTGCGGCGTGCCGGCCGGGGCGCTGATCGGCGATCTGTTTGGCTGGCGCGCCGCCTTCTTCGGCGGTGCGGCGCTGGCGGTCGGCGTACTGTTGGCGCAGCTGCGTTTGCTGACCTCGGTGCCACCGTCCCGGCCGGTCACGCCGCGCGATCTGGTACTGCCGCTGCGCCTGCCGATGGCGCGCATCGGCCTGATCGCCATCGTGCTGTTGTTCATCGGCCACTTCGCCGCCTACACCTATCTGCGGCCCCTGCTGCAGCAGGTGTTCGTGCTCAGCCCGTCGGCGATCTCGCTGCAGCTGTTGGCCTATGGCGCCATCGGCCTGCTGGGCACTTTCCTCGGCGAGCGTCTGGGGGAATACAGCCTGCGCGCCACCTTTATTCTGATCGCCGCCATGCTGGCGGGCATTTTGATCGTTTCGCCGCTGCTCAGCGGCCTCGCCGGCGCCACGCTGATGGTGCTGGTGTGGGGGCTGGCCTTTGGCGCCGTCCCGGTGTGCGCCACCAACTGGATGTTCGCCGCGGTGCCGCAGGCGCCGGAAGCCGGCCAGGCGCTGTTGGTGTGCGTCATCCAGATCGCGCTGGCCTCCGGCGCGCTGCTGGGCGGCGAGGTGGTGGACTGGCAGGGCGTCAGCAGCGCCATGCTGTTCGGCGGCGCGCTGATCCTCTCCGCCACGCTGGTGTTCGGCCTCAGCTTGCGCTCCGGCGCGATTGGCGCTAAACAGTGTTAATCATTATCTATCTGCAGAAACATGCCCCGGTCACCGCCGGGGCATGGCGTTGAGAACCCTATGGACCATCATTTGCTCGCTATCCGGGTATTTAACCGCGTGGTGGAAACCGGCGGCTTTACCCGCGCCGCCGATTCGCTGGGCATGCCGAAAGCGACAGTCACCAAGCTGATCCAAAATCTGGAGGATCACCTGCAGACCAAGCTGTTTCAGCGCACCACTCGCAGCGTGTCGGTCACCCGCGAAGGCGAATGCTATTACCAAAATACGGTGAAATGGCTGGCGGATTTGGAGCAGATGGAGGGCTGCCTGACCGAGTCGCAAAGTTCTCCGCAGGGCGTGCTGCGCATCGACACCGGCAGCGGCACCGCTCGCCAACTGCTGTTGCCGGCGCTGCCCGGCTTTTTGGAACGCTACCCGCAAATCCAAATCGATCTCAGCATCGGCGATCGCGTTATCGATCTGATCAGCGACAGCGCCGACTGCGTGATCCGCAGCGGCCCATTGGCCGACTCCAGCCTGATCGCCCGGCGTCTGT
Source organism: Serratia sp. LSHTC3 (assembly GCF_057197125.1). Classification (NCBI taxonomy): domain Bacteria; kingdom Pseudomonadati; phylum Pseudomonadota; class Gammaproteobacteria; order Enterobacterales; family Yersiniaceae; genus Serratia; species Serratia sp. LSHTC3. The sequence continues at coordinate 113,087 of NZ_JBXUNP010000002.1, read as the reverse complement.
TCGATCTGGACTGGGTCAGCTGCGCCACCCCGGCCTATCTGGCGCGCCACGGCACTCCGCGCCACCCGTGCGATCTGGAACAGGGCTTTCCGATGGTGCACTACCGCCATCCGGTCAACGACCGCATCCATCCGCAACGCTATGTCGAGCGCGGCAAAGAGATCGCCATCCAGCAGCGCTACCCGGTCAGCATCAATGAAGGCAACGCGCTGCTGGCGGCGAGCCTGGCCGGATTAGGCATCATCCAGATTTATCGGTTTATGGCGCAGCCACACCTCGAGCGCGGCGAGCTGGTCAGCCTGCTGCACGACTGGCAGCCGCCGCCGGAGCAGATGTACGTGGTCTACCCGTCCAATCGCCACCTCAGCGGCAAGCTGCGGGCGTTCATCGACTGGGCGGTGGAGACTTTTGACAGCGGCAAGATGAGCCGCACGTTGTAGCCGCACGCACTGTGGTATTATTGGCCGCATATTGATTCCCGACGGACAACCACCATGGCCTATATCCCCAAAAACTATGCGAAGCTGGAAACCGGCTACCGCGAAAAAGCGCTGAAACTGTTCCCCTGGGTGTGTGGGCGCTGCTCACGCGAATTCGTTTATTCCAACCTGCGCGAGCTGACGGTGCACCATATCGATCACGATCACAGTAACAACCCGGAAGACGGCAGCAACTGGGAAATGCTGTGCCTGTATTGCCACGACCACGAACACTCGAAATACACCGAGGCCGATCAATACGGTTCGACGGTGGTGGCCGGTGAAGATGCGCAAAAAGATATCGGCGTCGCCACCCACAACCCGTTCGCCGACCTGAAGGCGATGATGAAGAAATAATGTCGACAACAGCTTAATGAGTTACTAACTTATTAAGCTGTTAAATTAATAAAATCCCCCTCCGCATCGCCACTTCCCAGAGAATTCCTACTTACCCATCCGGGCCATCCAGCGCAAAATAAGCTGCACAGTTAACGACATACTGGCTTGGCAAGCCGCCGCAGTTGGTGCATATTGTTCGCGAGTTGTTCTTGTTAACCTGTTTGATTATCAACCTAATAAGCACATTAACTTAATAAGTTACCTGCTTAATAACTTGAGAGATGGCAGCATGATTGTTCTGATTGGCTCGCAAAAAGGCGGTGTCGGCAAGTCGACGAAAGCGGTGAATATCGCCGGGTATCTGATTCTTAAGCAAGGCAAGACGGCGATCATCGTCGATGCCGACGACCAGAAATCGATCATGACCTGGTACAACGACCGTCAGAACGTCGAGGGACTGCCGCACATTCCGGTGGTGGCCGCGTCGGGCAAAATCAAGGAAACGCTGCTGGAGCTCGATCGCCATTACGACTACGTGATCGTCGACACCGCCGGCCGCGACAGCGCCGAACTGCGCTCCGGCCTGTTGGCCGCCGATCTGTTCCTCTCGCCGCTGCGCCCTTCGCAGATGGATCTCGACACCATCGGCTACCTGTCGGAGATGTTCTCCACCGCGCAGGAATATAACGAGAAGGTCAAAGGCTACATCGTGCTGAACATGTGCCCGACCAATATCTTCATTAATGAAGCCAACGAAGCGGCGCAGGTGCTGAGCGAATACCCGGAGTTCACCCTGGTGAGCCACCGCCTGTGCGATCGCAAAATTTACCGCGACGCCTGGGGCGAAGCCATCACCGTGCATGAGGCGAACAACGAAAAGGCGCAGGCCGAGATCGAATGCCTGGTGAAAGAGGTGATCCTGTGAAGAAGCGCACCCCCACCCACCGCATGTCGGAAGACGAATTCATCAACAGCGCCACCTCGCATACGTTGCCGGTTGCGGCGCCCGCGCCGGAAGCCAAGCCGGCCGGCCGCAAGCGCACCTATAAGGCGATTTCCGTCAGCCTGACGGACAACCACATCGAAGCCATCGATGAGGTGATCGTGCAGGCGGCGCGCAATGGCATCGTGCGCATCACCCGCTCCGACATCATCAAGCTCGCCATCGACGGGCTGGCGGAGAAAAGCGAAACGCAGCTGCTGGCATTGCTGAAAAAACTCTGACCGCACGGCAGCCGCCGGCTGACCACGCCGGCGGGCCGTTATCATCTTGAGTTCCCCGCGACCTCGCACCGGTAGTCCTGAATTTCGCCGGCCGAGCCCAGGTTCAGATCGGTCAGCTTCAAACGGTTCGCCAACAGCAGCATCTCGCCCTGCGGGCTGACCGCCAGCGCCAGGCCGTAATTGCCAATGCTGTCGCCCTGCTCGACCACATAGTTCTGCAGTAAACGGAAAGGATCTTCCTGGGTTAAATCGGTGCCCGCCAATTTTCTGGCCAGATATTGGTGACCGAGCAATTTCACCGCCAGCGGCCGCCACTGTTGATCTAATTGTTCCGCCTGCTGCCCCAGCGCGTTATAGACATCCTGGCGCAAGCAGGCAACGTGAATATGCAGCTGATTCTGAGAGCGACCATATTTCGAATTGACCGCCAGAGAAATCCACGCATCTTTTAACGGTTTACCCAGCTCGCCGGATATATGTTCACGGTTATTCCAGGCCTGGGCGAAATAAGGCGGCGCGTGCTCTGTCTGCAATGCCGGGCTCTCGATACCGCTGACCTTTTCGGTCGGCATCACCAGATCGTGATAGGGGCCTTTGCTGTCCTTAAACAGCACATAACCCTCGGTTAAATCAACCTTTAAACAGGGCGCCGGATCGTTGTTCTGCTGCTGATTGGGCACGCACTGTTGGCTGACGATTTGCCACAGCGCATTCGGATTGCCGCGCCCGAAGAACCACCACAGCACCGCCGTCAGCAGCAAAATGACAAGCAAAATAATTAATAGTCTGAAAAGTCTTTTCATCGCGACGCCCTGTTTATCTATTCCATACCGAAAGGAGCGACAGCATAAACCAAGGCTCCGCTCACCACCAAAATATTAGCCTTAGCGTCACCTTTATTGACGTCTTGTTAGCAATGCAAATTAAAAAACCCGCGTCCACCTGAGTAATTTAAAGTAAATTAATACCGTGGGTTGAATATGAGTGTGATATAAGCAGCCGAACTCTCTTTATATAAGGAACCGACAAGATGCCAACGATGGGCAAATCCCTGCATTATCTCGACGTGGGCTCAGGCTTTCCGTTGTTGCTGGGCCACAGCTATCTGTTCGATCTGAACATGTGGGCACCGCAGTTCGAGGCGTTGGCCAAACGCTACCGCCTGATCGTGCCCGATATCTGGGGCCACGGCGACTCCCCGGCGCTGCCGCCTGGGCGAAACAGCCTGTCGGATATCGCCGCCGATCATCTGGCGCTGATGGATCATTTGGATATTGCAGAGTTCGGCATCGTCGGCCTGTCCGTCGGCGGCATGTGGGGCGCGGAACTGGCGGCGCTGGCGCCGGAACGGGTGAAAGTGCTGGCGCTGCTGGACAGCTACCTGGGCGACGAAACACCGGAGGCGCGGCAGCGCTACATGGGCATGCTGGCCGCCGTGGAACAGGCCGGCGCCATCACGTCACCGCTGCTGGAATATATCGCGGCGCAGTTCTATTCCGACGAAGTGCCCGCTGCGCTGTCGCAGCCTTTGCTGGCCCATCTGCAAAGCCTGCCCGCCGATCGGCTGCGCGACAGCATCGTGCCGCTGGGCCGGATGATCTTCGGCCGCCCCGACAAGCTGGCGCTGCTGGAAAACATCACCGCCGCCAGCATCGTCATCACCGGCGCGCAGGATAAACCGCGCCCGCCGACGGAAGGCCAGCGCATGGCGGACCTTCTCGGCTGTCGACATGTGCTGATCCCCAACGCCGGCCATATCAGCAACAAAGAAAACCCGACGGCGGTCAACGAAACGCTGCTGGCGTTTTTGGCTGAAAACACCACCCCGCTGTTTTGGTGAGAATCTCCGGGCCGTCAGGCCCGGAGATTCCCTTCAGACGAAGCCTTAGGGAGGGGGAGGCTACATCCGGCGTTTATTGGCCGATAGACGTCAGACCCTGGCGGATCCCTTCGTCAGCCTGCTGGCACCATGTCTGCAGACCCTGTGGCGCTTCCTTTTCCAACGCAACCACTTTGCCGTCGTCGTTCAGCACATTGCCTTCACGGCCCATCGCTTCACGCTTGTCACCGTCGCGGGTGTCGACACCGCCGGGAATGGCGGCCACGTAGGCCACCATTTTCTTGGCGTTGTCGATACTGTCCGCTTTCAGAAAACCTTTATCGACGCAGTAAGACATCAGCCCGCTGGTATTACGCGTAATGTCATAGACGTTTTTCAATGCAGCAGGGTCCATCCCTTCGGCATTAGCGGTATTGAACAGGCCCAGAGTCGCGGCAATCATGCCGGTCAGAATGCTCTTTTTCATTGTTATCTCGTTTTAATAATGAATTATTTAGCTTTGAATTATTCACAAAAAATAATGTGAACGTCGGTACGGTATAACGGCGGCTCAGATTAACACAACCCTAACGCGTTAATAACTGTGATTAAGTTAACCTCCAGTAAAATAAAAATGCATGATGGGGTTATTACTCCGCCCGACGTCAGTTTTTACGTTCGACATTAACCGTACCCCATTCAATTTTAAAATAGTATCACCAGGGAATTATTTACAACGTAAGCGTTGGCCTGCGGTCAATCGCGCCCCCGCCCTTTGCTAAAACCACAGGCGTAACATAGCCTGTTAAGACGCGCCATGCCTTAGTGGGAGGGGATTCACATGAACCATTCCGTCCGGCCGCCGCCATGCGACGACAAAACCATTCTCGATATCACGATGAATTTATATCTCTATCCGGCGGCGCTTATTGCGCACCGCCTGGGCATCTTTGAATTTATTGCATTGCGCCCCCGCAACCTGACCGATATATGCGCTCAGGCCAATGTGGAAAGACGCCCGGCAGAGACGCTGGTCATGGCGCTAGTGGCATTGAAATTGATAGACAGAGACGGCGAAACATTCTCTCTGACGCCGGAAGCGGAAACCTTTTTGATAAAAAACAACCCGCATTATTTCGGCTATTTTTGGGATTTGATGATTGAAAACAGCGAGATTTTCACGCTGAAAAACCTGGAAAGCGCCATCAGAAAGAATGCCTCGCAGGTGTACGGCGAGCAGGAGCTGTTTGAAACCCATACGCTCGACGCCGACAGAATGCGGCTGTTTACCCACGCCATGCACAGCCTGAGCATGGGCTCGGCCAGCGTTTGGCCTACGCTGTTGCCCCTCGGTGCCTGCCGCACGGCACTGGATATCGGCGGCGCCTCCGGCGCCCATGCCATCAGTCTGGCGACCCACTGGCCGGCGCTCACGTGCACCGTGTTCGATCTGCCGGAGGTGTGCCCGCTCGCCGCCGACTACGCGCACGATCACGGCCTCAGTCAGCGCATCGGCACCCACAGCGGCGATATGTGGCGCGATCCCTACCCGGCGGCGGATCTGCACCTGTACTCCAATATTTTCCACGACTGGCCGATGAACAAGAACCGCTTCCTGGCGCAAAAGAGCTATGCGGCCCTCCCGCCCGGGGGCAGGATCGTGATCCACGAAGTGCTGTACAACGATGACGGCGACGGGCCGCCTGCCGCCGCGGGGTACAGCCTGATGATGATGGGATGGACGCAGGGCCGCCAATACTCCGGCAAGGAAATCGGCGACCTGCTGCGCGACGTCGGCTTCGGGCCCGCTCAGGTGCTGCCGTCGCTCGGCTATTTCAGCATCGTCACGGCGCAAAAACCCCAGGCTTAGCGGTTCACCGAGCGCGCCATGCGGCTGTAGGTGTGGCGCACGCCGCGGATCGCCACGCTGTAGGCGAAGATGTTTTCCGGCAGCGCCAGCCCCAGATAGCCGGTATCGCCGATATGGTGCAGGTCCGCCCCGGCCATTTTGCTCATCAGCGCAATCTGCCGCACGGTCTGCACGTCGGCCCCCTCTTGCGAGGTGCCGATCGCCGTCATCGCCAGCGCCCCCTGCCGCTGGGCAAAGGCGATCAGCGCCGCCACTTTCTCCTGCGACATGCCGGGAATGGTGCCCGGCGCCGGCAACAGCACGATGTCCGCGCCGTTCTCCACGAACAGCGCGATGTCCTGCTCGCCGATCAGTTGGCTGCCGCTTTCGCGCACGATGCCGGCGCCGTGCATTTTGCCGGTCACCAGCACCATCTCGTCGCCCACTTCCTCGCGGATTGCTTTCAGCGCGGCGGCGATCGCCTGATTGCTGACGCCGTTGTTCGGGTTGCCGGTCAGCACCAGCATGCGCGCGCCGAGCTGATACAGCTTGCGCGCATTCTCGGCGGTGGCGGCGCGGCCCGCCGTCATCTGCCAGAAGTCGTTATGTTCGATGGCGAAGGCCGGATCGACGGCCTCCAGATTCACCCCGATCACTCGCCCGGTCAGCCGCTGCAGCGTGCGTAGCGCCTCCTGCGGCGGCACGTCGGCGGGCAGGCCCGCGATGTGCGGACGATCGACGTCGAACAGGTTCAACAGCAGCAGATCGGCGCCCTGGCTGGCCGCCAGCTCGGCGTTGGTGACATTATTGAGCAGCGGCTGAGTGACCGCAATGGTTTCGCTGACCAGAATGCGCCCTTCACTGGCGCGGATGGCATAGAGCAGATCGGCTTTGCCGATATCGGCCAGATCGCTGGCGCTGCAGTCCAGATACCGTTTCATGAGGCAAGCTCCGGTGACATGAGCGGAAAGGGATAGTGCCCCTCTCCCACCGCAGTGAAAGAGGGGGAAAAGGTTACTTCAGGGTAAAACTTTGCGCCTGCACGTTGTCGGAATCCAGGCCGACGAACACGTTGAATTTGCCCGGCTCCGCCCCCCATTTCAGGCTGGCGTTGTAGAACTTCAGATCCTCTTCGCTAATCGGCAGCTCAACCTGCTGCGACTGGCCGGCCTTCAGCGTCACTTTCTTGAAGTTGCGCAGCTCTTTCACCGGCCGGCTGACCGAGGCGGTGACGTCCTGCAGATACAGCTGCACCACCGTGGCGCCGTCGTACTTGCCGGTATTCTTCAGCGTAACGCTGGCGGTTAGCTTGCCGTTGCGCGCCATCGTCGGGCTGGACAATTTCAGATCCGACAGGCTGAAGGTGGTGTAGCTCAGGCCGTAACCGAACGGATACAGCGGGCCGTTCGGCGAATCGAAGTAGCGTGAGGTGTACTTGCCCGGATTCTCCTTGCCGAACGGACGGCCGGTGTTCAGGTGGTTGTAGTACATCGGGATCTGGCCGACCGAGCGCGGGAAGGTCATCGGCAGTTTGCCCGACGGGTTATAGTCGCCGAACAGCACGTCCGCCACCGCGTTGCCGCCCTCGGTGCCGCTGTACCAGGTTTCCAGCATCGCGTCCGCCTGCTCGCTCTCCCAGCTCAGCGCCAGCGGCCGGCCGTTCATCAGCACCAGCACCAGCGGCTTGCCGGTGGCTTTCAGCGCGGCGATCAAATCACGCTGGCTCTGCGGGATCGTGATGTCGGCGCGGCTGGAGGCCTCATGCGCCATGCCCTGCGATTCCCCCACCACCGCCACCACCACGTCGGCCTTGTTCGCCGCCTGCACCGCTTCGTCGATCATCTGCTGCGGCGAGCGGGTGTCGAACGCCACCGCCGGCTCATACTCGTTGAGATAGTCGATGATGCCTTTATCCTGCGTGACGTTGGCGCCCTTGGCGTACAGAATGCGCGCCTTGTCGCCCACCGCCCGCTCCAGCCCTTCGCGCAGGGTGACCGACTGCTTGACCACCCCGGCGGCTGACCAACTGCCCATCACGTCGCGCTGGCTGTCGGCCATCGGCCCGACCAGCGCAATGGTCGCCTGCTTGCTCAGCGGCAGCGTCTGTTTATCGTTCTTCAGCAGCACCATCGTCTTGCGCGCCACCACCCGCGCTTCGGCGCGGTGCAGACGGCTTTCGGCGTTGGTGTCCTGCGGATCGGAACCCGCCGGCCCCAGATGCACGTAAGGATTGGTGAACAGCCCCATGTCGTACTTGGTGTTCAGCACGTCGCGGCAGGCGCGGTCGATATCGCTTTCAGACACCAGCCCGTCTTTCACCAGACCCGGCAGGTATTTGTCGTAAAACTCGTCGCTCATGCTCATGTCGACGCCGGAGGTGATCGCCAGGCGCACCGCGTCGCGCGCGTCGGCGGCCACGCCGTGTTTAATCAGCTCTTTGATCGCGCCGTGGTCGCTGATGGTGATGCCTTTAAAGCCCCACTGCTCGCGCAGCAGATCTTTCAGCAGCCACGGGTTGGCGGTGGCCGGCACGCCGTTGATCGCGTTGAGCGACACCATCACCCCGCCGCTGCCGGCGTCCACCGCCGCTTTATAAGGCGGCAGATAGTCCTGATGCATGCGCAGCGGACTCATGTCGACGGTGTTGTAATCGCGGCCGCCTTCGACGGCGCCGTACAATGCAAAGTGCTTGACGCTGGCCATCACCGAACCGGGTTTGGCCGGATCGCCGTTCTGGAAACCGTCAACCATCACCTTGGCGATTTTCGAGACCAGCCAGGTGTCTTCGCCGAAGCCTTCGGAGACCCGGCCCCAGCGCGGATCGCGGGTGATATCGACCATCGGCGCGAAGGTCATGTTCAGGCCGTCGTCGCTGGCCTCCTGCGCCGCCACGCGGGCGCTGAGCGCGATGGCTTCCAGATCGAAGCTGGCCGCCAGCCCCAGGCTGATCGGGAACACGGTGCGCTGGCCGTGCACCACGTCATAGGCAAAGAACAACGGGATTTTCAGGCGGCTGAGCTGCATCGCCTGATCCTGCATCACCCGGATATCCGGCCGAGTGACGGTATTGAAGATGGCGCCGATCTGCCCTTTGCGGATCCCCTCGCGGATCGCTTCTTTCGGGTTATCCGGCCCGACGCTGATCAGCCGCAGCTGGCCGATCTTCTCTTCCAGCGTCATCTGCTTCATCAAATGGGACACGAAGGCATCGCGCTGCTGGGCGTGAATGCCCTGCGTTATCGGCGTTTCCTGCGCAAAAGCCGGGCTGAGGGCCAGACCGGACAACATACTCACCACACAAAGCCATTTCATCTTGTTTTATCTCAGGCGTGTTTCCGCCGCCAACGCCGCGGAGTTTAATCGGAGTGAAGAAACAGTTTGCCATACTCTGTTTCATCGCCAAGGGAATTCGCATCGCTAATGTTTACAAAGCATTACAGGTTATCGGCAGGTAATTCTGCAGCCGGGCGCGGCTGTCGGCGGCCTCCGCCGCCAGAAAATCGACCAGCGCGGTTAACGTCGGCGGCGCCACCGTGCGTTCAGGATAGACCAAATAATAGGCCGCGCCGCTGCTGACGCAGAGCGGGAACGGCGTGACGATGCGCTGCGCCTGAATATCCTCCTCCAGCAGGCACAGATCGCCGATGGCGATGCCGAATCCCTGCAGCGCGGCGCTCATCGCCAGATCGAGGGTATCGAAATGCTGGGCCTTGCCGGACGGCAACGCATCGGCGCCCGCCGCCTTCAGCCAGCGCAGCCAGTCGCGCCGATCGCGCGTCGGGTGCAGCAGAGTTTTGTCCGTCAAGTCCGTCAACCGGGCCGCCGGCGGCAGAAACGTCGGCGTGCAGACCGGCGTGAGAATTTCATCGAACAGCAAGTGCGCGGTCAGCTTTTTACCCGGCGGCCGGCCGAATACCACCGCGGCGTCAAACTGCTCGGTACTGAAATCCAGGCCGTGCGACACCGAGGCGGTCAGCTCGATATGCATGTCCGGCCGTTCATTTTGCAGGCGAATGATGCGCGGCAGCACCCAGCGCATGGCGCAGGTCGGGCATTTGATGCGCAGCGCCCCCGGCGGAGCGGCGGCCCGCGTCAGGGCTTCATCCAACTGCCCCAGCGCCTGCTGTACCGGCGCCAGCAGCTGCGCGCCCTGCGGCGTCAGCGCCAGACCGCGCGCCTGGCGGCTGAACAGCGGATAGCCCAGACGCTGTTCCAGCCCGAGGATTTGCCGACTGACCGCCCCCTGCGTCAGGTGCAGCTGCCGGGCGGCATGGGTAAAGTTAAGGCGTTGCGCCACCACCACGAAGGTTTTCAACACGTCGAGCGACGGCAAGGATATCGGCATAGCGAGCCTCGATTAGCTATGATCACAGTGCATGGCAAGTATGACAAACTTTCCCTTGTCCGCCTACGCCGGCTGATGCTTAATCGCTCAACACTTCCCTGTTTGCCTGGAGCCCATCATGCAGAGCGCCTGCTCATCCCGCTCGAAGCTGCCGGACGTCGGCACCACTATCTTCACCGTCATTGGCCAACTCAGCGCCGAACATCAGGCCCTCAACCTGTCGCAGGGCGCGCCCAACTTCGCCGGTGACCCGCAGCTGATCGAGGCAACGGCGCAAGCCATGCGCGCAGGTCATAACCAATACGCGCCGATGAGCGGCGTGGCGGCGTTACGTGCTGCCCTGGCGGAAAAAGCTGAACGATTGTATGGCGCGCGCTATGACGCCGACGAAGAAATCACGGTGATCGCCAGCGCCAGCGAAGGGCTGTACTCGGCGATCAGCGCGCTGGTGCATCCCGGCGACGAGGTGATCTATTTCGAACCGGCGTTCGACAGCTATGCGCCGATCGTGCGCCTGCAGGGCGCCACGCCGGTGGCGATCAAGCTGTCGCTGCAGGACTTTCGCGTCGACTGGGACGAAGTGGCCGCCGCCATCAACGGCAAAACGCGCATGATCATCGTCAACACGCCGCACAACCCGACCGGCGCGGTGTTTGACGCGCAGGATATCGACCGCCTGACCGCCCTGACCCGCGACACCGACATCGTGATCCTGTCCGACGAGGTCTACGAGCACGTGGTGTTCGACGGTGAAATTCATCACAGCATGGCGCGCTATCCGCAGCTGGCGGAACGCAGCGTGATCGTGTCGTCGTTCGGCAAAACCTACCACGTCACCGGCTGGCGCGTCGGCTATTGCCTGGCGCCGGCGGCGTTGATGGACGAGATCCGCAAGGTGCACCAGTTCATGGTGTTCTCCGCCGATACGCCGATGCAGCACGCCTTCGCCGCCGCGCTCGCCAACCCGCAGAGCTACCTGGGGCTGGCGGCGTTTTACCAACAAAAGCGCGATCTGCTGGCCAGTGCCCTGCTGGATTCGCGCTTTGAGCTGCTGCCCAGCCGCGGCAGCTTCTTCATGCTGGCCCGCTTTAGCGGCTTCAGTCACGAAAGCGACAATGATTTCACCGTGCGCTTGATCCGCGAAGCGAAGGTGGCGACGATCCCGCTGTCGGCGTTCTACAGCGACGGCACCGATACCGGCCTTATTCGGCTGAGTTTTTCCAAAGATAACGAGACCCTGCTGGAAGGCGCGCGCCGCCTGAGCCAGGTGTAATTTTTTGTCCGACCATGGGAAAGGGGCACTGCCTATGAAAGCTTTGAAAACGCTGTTCGCCGCCGGATGCCTGCTGGCCGCCGGCTCTTCTCTGGCGGCGGAAAACAGCCTGCGCTTCGGTCTGGAAGCGCTGTATCCGCCGTTCGAATCCAAATCCGCCAGCGGCAAACTGGAAGGGTTCGACATTGAATTGGGCGACGCGGTGTGCGCCGCCGCGCAGTTGCAATGCAGCTGGGTGGAAACCTCGTTCGACAGCCTGATCCCGGCGCTGCAGGCGCGCAAGTTCGACGCCATCAACTCGGCGATGAACGTGACCGAACAGCGGCGCCAGGCGATCGCCTTTACCGACGCCATCTATCAAGTGCCGAACCGCCTGATCGCCAAGGCCGACAGCGGCCTGCTGCCGGACGCCAAAGCGCTGGCGGGCAAACACGTGGGCGTGCTGCAAGGCTCAATTCAGGAGATCTACGCCAAAACCCATTGGGCGCCGGCGGGCGTGGATGTGGTGTCTTACCAGGATCAGAATCAGGTTTATCTCGATCTGGCGGCCGGTCGGCTCGACGCCACGCTGGTGATGGCGCCGTCGGGGCAAAGCGGCTTCCTGTCGCAGCCGGACGGCAAGGGCTTCGCCTTCGTCGGCGAGGCGGTGCGCGACGACAAGATCCTCGGTGAAGGCATCGCCTTCGGCCTGCGCAAAGGGGATGAGGCGCTGAAGAAGAAACTGGATGCCGCCATCGCCAAAGTGAAACAGCAAGGCACGGTGACGGCGCTGTCGAAGAAGTATTTCGGCGATATCGACGTGACGGTGAAGTGATGGACGGGGGCGGCACCGCCGCCCCCTGCCGCGTTTAGCGATCGAACACCGAACTGTTCAGCGCGCGATCCTGCTGGTGGCGCTCCAGCGCCAATTCGATCAGGCGCGTGATCAGCGCCTGGTAGCTGACGCCGCTGGCAGCCCACAGCTTGGGATACATGCTGATGTTGGTGAAGCCCGGCAGCGTGTTGATTTCGTTGATTACCACCTGGTTGTCCGGCGTCAGGAACACATCCACCCGCGCCAACCCGAAGCACTCCAGCGCGCGGAACGCCTTCAGCGCCACCTCGCGGATGTGGTCGCTCACTTCCGGCGCGATCGCCGCCGGCACCACCACCTGAGCGCCCTGCTCATTGATGTATTTGGTGTCGTAGGAGTAGAAAGCGTCGCTCAGCACGATCTCGCCGCATATGCTGGCCTGCGGATCGTCATTGCCCAGAACCGCACACTCGATCTCGCGGCCGACGATCGCCGACTCCACCAGCACCTTGTGATCGAAACTGAAGGCCAGCGCCACCGCCGCGTCAAACTCGGCGCGGTTTTCCACCTTGCTGACCCCGACCGACGAGCCCTGGTTGGCCGGCTTGACGAACAGCGGCAGGCCGAGGCGCTCGCTCAGTTGCTCAAACGTGAACCCGGCGCGGTTGGCGCGCGTCAGGGTGACGAACGGCGCCACCGCCAGCCCGGCGTCGCGCAGCAGGCGTTTGGTCACGTCTTTATCCATGCTGACCGCCGAGCCGAGCACCCCGGCGCCGACGAACGGCATATTGGCCATGCGCAGCAGCCCCTGCAGCGAGCCGTCCTCTCCCAGCGTGCCGTGCACGATCGGGAAGATGACGTCGAGCTGCCCCAGCGCGCCGGCGCTGCCCGCTTCGATCAGCTGCTGCTTTTCCTGGCCCGGGATCAGCGCCACGTTCTTGTTCGAGCGGTTCAGCGCGATTAGCGCCGGGTTCTCGGCATTGAGCAGATAGTTGGAGGCGTCGTTGATGTGCCACTGCCCCTGTTTGTCGATCCCCAGCAGCGTGACGTCAAACTTCTCTTTGTCGATTGCATCCACAATGTTTTTGGCCGACTGCAGCGACACCTCATGCTCCGCCGATTTACCGCCAAAAATCACCCCAACACGTAGTTTAGTCACGCCTTAAATCCTTCTGAAAAATCATGGCAAAAAAGTCGTTTATCACAATAAACGCATTGCCTGGCGGCGGCAATCGTTGTTGCCAGAATCTTCTTACGCCACAGAATGCCACATCGCGACCATCCCAAACGTATACACTTCGTATATTGTTCATTTATGGAGACGCCAATGGGCATCGTAAAAATTTCGGACGCGCTGCATGACGATCTGCGCCTCGCCAGCCTGACTATGACGCGTTCGATCAACGCGCAGGCCGAGTACTGGATCAAGATCGGCATGCTGGCGGAGTTCCATCCGGAACTGACTTACCCGCAACTGGTAAAAAAAATGATGAAAGATAACGCGCTGACGCTGAAGGAGATTGTCGGGTGAAACAGATTGTGATTAAAACGCCGGAAGAGATTGCCAAAATGCGCCATTCCGGCGCTCTGTTGGCTAAAGTGTTTGCTATGCTCGATGAGGTCATCGTCGAAGGCATCTCCACCATGGAGATCAACGACCGCGCCGAGGCGTTTATCGTCGAAGAGCTGAAGTCGCGCCCGGCCAGCAAGGGGCAGTATGATTTCCCCTTTGTGCTCAACACCTCCGTGGACGACGTGGTGTGCCACGGCGTGCCGTCGGCCAGCAAAATCCTGCGTTCCGGCATGATAGTCAACGTGGACATCACGCTGGAAAACGGCGGCTACATCGCCGACTCCAGCAAGATGTACTGCATCGGCCAGGTGACGCCGCTGGCCAAACGGCTGGTGAACAACGTCTATGAATCGATGTGGCAGGGCATTCGCGCGGTGAAACCGGGCGCCACTCTGGGGGATATCGGCCACGCCATCCAGCGACACGCCGAACAGGCCGGCTACAGCATCGTGCGGGAGTATTGCGGCCACGGCATCGGCCGCGACATGCACGAAGAGCCGGCGGTGCTGCACTACGGTCAACCCGGCAGCGGCATGGCGCTGCAGGAAGGCATGGTATTCACCATCGAGCCGATGATCAACCAGGGCGACCGCCGCATCAAGCAGAAGAAAGACGGCTGGACGGTGGTGACGCGCGACAAAAAACTGTCGGCGCAGTGGGAGCACACCGTGGCGGTCACCGCCGACGGCGTGGAGATCCTGACGCTGCGCGACGAAGAGCGCCAGGCCGGCTACGCCGAGCGCTACTAAACCCGCAAGCCATTAGCCCACCAAGCTGATAGCTTAATAAGTTATTTAATTGATAACCTCTTAGCTTATTGCGCGGCACCCCGGCGCCGCGATTAAGGCGACGGGGATGACAGGGAGACAGGCAGCATGCAGTCAGGCAATCAGACGTTTATCAATCAGCTCAAGGACATCGTCGGCGGCCCGCAGCTGTTGACCGGCGATCGCAACACCGAGCGTTATCGCAAGGGCTTCCGCTCCGGCGAAGGCCAGGCGCTGGCGGTGGTGTTTCCCACCAGCCTGCTGCAGCTGTGGCGCATTCTGCAGGCCTGCGTGGCCGCCGACAAAATCGTCATCATGCAGGCCGCCAATACCGGCCTGACCGAAGGCTCAACCCCCAGCGGCAACGACTATGACCGTGATATCGTCATCGTCAGCACCCTGCGCCTCGATCATATTCAGGTGCTGGACAACGGCAAGCAGGTGGTCGGTTTTCCCGGCAGCACCCTGCACCACCTCGAGAAATTGCTCAAACCCTACGGCCGTGAACCGCATTCGGTGATCGGCTCTTCCTGCATCGGCGCCTCGGTGATTGGCGGCGTGTGCAACAACTCCGGCGGCTCGCTGGTGAAACGCGGCCCGGCCTATACCGAAATGGCGCTGTACGCCCAGCTAGGGGAAGACGGCCAGCTGCGCCTGGTGAACCATCTGGGCATCCGGCTTGGCGACACGCCGGAAGAGATCCTCACCCGGCTGGAAAAAGGCGACTATCGCCCGGAGGACGTCGAATACGGTGAGCTGCGCGCCTCGGATAACGAATACGCCAGCCGGGTGCGCGACGTCGATGCCGACACCCCTTCCCGCTTCAACGCCGACAAACGCCGCCTGTACGAAGCTTCCGGCTGCGCCGGCAAGCTGGCAGTGTTCGCGGTGCGGCTTGACACCTTCGAGAAAGAGGGCAAAGAGCAGGTGTTCTATATCGGCACCAACGACACCGCGGTGCTGACCGAACTGCGCCGCCACATGCTGAGCAAATTCGAAAACCTGCCGGTGGCCGGTGAATACATGCACCGCGATATCTTCGACATCGCCGAGGTGTACGGCAAAGACACCTTCATGATGATCGACAAGCTCGGCACCGATCAGATGCCGCGCTTCTTCACCCTGAAAGGCCGCATGGACGCCAGCCTCAACAAGCTGCCGCTGCTGCCGCACAACCTGACCGATCGGCTGATGCAGGGCCTGAGCCATCTGGCACCGAGCCACCTGCCGAAGCGCATGAAGGAATACCGCGAACGTTTCGAACACCACCTGCTGCTGAAGATGGCCGGCCCCGGCGTAGACGAAGCGCAGCGCTACCTGACCGACTATTTCGCCCAGGCCGAAGGCGCCTTCTTCGCCTGCACCCCTGACGAAGGCAAAAAGGCTTTCCTGCACCGCTTCGCCGCCGCCGGCGCCGCGGTGCGCTACCACGCGGTGCACGCCGACAAGGTGGAGGATATTCTGGCGCTGGACATCGCCCTGCGCCGCAACGACACCGACTGGTTCGAAACGCTGCCGCCGGAGATCGACAGTCAGTTGGTGCATAAGCTGTATTACGGCCACTTTATGTGCCACGTCTTCCACCAGGACTACGTGGTGAAAAAAGGCGTGGACAGCCATGCACTGAAAGAAAAGATGCTCGAGATCCTCAACCGGCGCGGCGCCGAGTACCCGGCGGAGCATAACGTCGGCCACCTGTACCACGCCAAACCGGATCTGCAGGCGTTCTACCGCACCGCCGATCCGACCAACAGCTTCAACCCCGGCATCGGCAAAACCAGCAAACGCAAAGGCTGGGCCGAAGCCCCCCGCTAAGAGCGCCCGATTGGCCCGCCGACGCGGGCCACCTCACCTTCCTGTTGACCTTCAATGGCCCATTCAGCGTTCCGCACGCAGCAGCAAGGAGACGATGAACGCGCCCCCCAGCCCCGCCGTAATGATGCCGATGGGCAGCTCCTGATTGGGGATCAGGCTGCGGCTGAGCATGTCGCCGCCGGTCAGCAGCATCGCCCCCAGCAGGCCGCACATCGGCACGGACAAGCGGTGGCGCACGCCCACCAGGCGCCGGGCCAGATAAGGCACCATCAGCCCGACAAAACCGATCACGCCCGTCAGCGAAACGAGAAACGCCGTGGACAGTGCGCAGCACAGAAAGGTCTCGGTGCGCAGGCGTGCGACGTTGACCCCCATCGAATGGGCGGTGTGCTCGCCCGCCAGCAGCGCGTCCAACGCCCGCCAACGCAGCGCCGTAAACCCGGCCAGCAGCACGAAACTCGCCAACGGAATGAACAGATTATCCCAACGCGCCAGCCCCAGCCCGCCCAGCGACCAGAACAACACCGAGCCGGCCGCCCGCTGATCGCCGGAAAACACCAGGTAGCTGGTGAGCGCGCTGAACAAAAACGAGACCGCCAGGCCGCAGACGATCAGCTGCTCGGCGCGCCTGACCCGGCTGACGCGAAACAGGATCATCACCGCCATCGCGGACAAAATGCCGCCGGCGAAAGCGGACAGCGGCAACGTCAGCGCGCCCAGCGCATCGCCGAAGCGCGTGATGACCAGCACCGCGCCGGCGGAGGCGCCGGAGGAGAGCCCAAACAAAAAAGGATCGGCCAGCTCATTGCGGGTGGTAGTCTGCAGCAACGCGCCGGTCATCGCCAGCCCGGCGCCGGTCAACGCCGCCAACAGGGCTCTGGGCATTCGCAGTTGCACGACGATGGTATCCAGCATGCCGGAGAGGGGCGCCGAACCGAGCCCTAACGCCGCCAACGCCTGCCGCCATGACAGCGCAACGCTGCCCAGCTGCAGGCTCCAGATCATTAGCCCACACAATACCGACAGCGCCAGCGGCGCGAGCAGCATAAATCGCCGGGTCGGCGAGTTCATTCAGCCTCCGGCGCGTACAGCGCCCGCGCCAGCTTTTCCACCGCGCCGATGTTGGCCGGCCCCGGCGTCAGCTCCGCATACTGCAGTTTCAGATAACGGTGGTGCCGTACCGCGGGGGTCAATTTCATCAACGGGTGAGACTCGAGGAAACGCCGCAGCGCATCGGCCCCCGAACCGGTCTGGTAATCCAGCAGAATAATGAAGTCGGGCTCAGCCGCCGCCACCGCCTCCCAGGACGCCGTCGTCCAGCTCGCCGGTAAATCGTCCATCACGTTGCGGCCGCCCGCCGCTTCGATGATCGCCGTCGGCATGGCGTATTTGCCGCTGGTAAAAGGCTTCTCCTCCCCCGAGTCATAGACGAACACCTTGAGCGGCGTCTGACCCGCCGTCCTGACTGGCAGCGCAGCCAACCGGCGGCGCCAGCCTTCAACCAACGCGGCTGCCTCTTGCGGCTTGCCGAAAATCTTGCCGAGCTTCAGCTCATCGTCATACAGCAGGTTCATATCGGCCTTCTGCGGCCGCCCGCCGGCCTGCACGCAGCTCTCGCTCAACACCAGCGTTTTGATGCCGAACGGGGCGAGCTTCTCCGGCGTGACGTCGCCGCCGATCTTCATACCGTAATTCCAGCCGGCGAAGAAGAAATCCGGCTGCGCCGCCAGCAACGTTTCCAAAGCGGGATATTTCGGCGCCAGTTCGGGAATGGCGCCCATCGCCGCCTTGAAGTCGGGCGTCAGTTTGTACCAGCCGGTGATGCCGGTCAGCCCGACAATGCGATCCTGCAGATGGAGCGCAAAGACCATCTCAGCCATGTTGATGTCGTTGATGACGGCGCGTTGAGGCGCCTGGTTGAAGGTGATCGGCGAACCGCAGCTGTCTACGGTGACGGGAAATTTTTCGGCCGCCGCCGCCCCGCCGGCCAGCAGCAGGAGCAGGGGGAATACGCGTGTGTTCATATTTCTCTCTGGTTTATCAAGCGCAATGGGGAACGTCAAAAATACGCAGCGTTTTCCCGCTGACGGGGTGCGCCACCTTGAAACTGTTCATGCCGAACACCGGCAAAATCACCGGGGTCTGCAACACCGCCTCGGGCGTACCACAGGCTACCTGGCGGCTTTCGTTGAGCACCAGGATCCGATCGGCAAACGCCTCCGCCACGGGCAAATCGTGCAGCACCGCAATCACGGCAATATCTTTATTTTTCACTAACGACAACAGCGCCGAGCGCCCGGGCGGATCGAGGTGATTGGTCGGTTCATCCAGCAACAACAGGTCGGGAGACTGCGCCAACGCCCGGGCCAGTGCGGCGCGCTGACGCTGGCCGCCCGAGAGCCGCCCTAACGGGTGGCGCCTGAACGGCGCCAGCCCGGTTTCCCCGATGGCCTCATCAACGATGCGCTTTCCCGTCGCAGAGCGTTCGCCATGCGGTAAACGGCCCAACGCCACGTAATCCTCAACCGACAGCCGCAAATCCGGCAGATCGTTTTGCGCCAGAAAGGCGATGCTTCTGGCGCGCTCCGCCGCCGGCCACGCGGACAAGGCGCGCCCTCGCCAGTAAATGCCGCCGCTGTCCGGCCGCGTTTCGCCGATCAGGGTGCGCAACAGGCTGGACTTGCCGCTGCCGTTGGGGCCGATCACCGCCAGCTTCTCACCGGCGCGGAGCGCGAAATGGATGTTGTCGAGTATCAATGCCCCGCCGTGTCCGGTCAGGCTAACTCCATCAACATGGAGGATGTCGTGAGCTGAATTCATCATGCATAAATTGTTATATTATAACATATCAGTGTTTTTACCACGATTGCTCGCCTTCTGCAAAAGCGAATCGCAAACTCTTATGCCGCACGCGCTGCGTGAAGCAAGGCAGAGGGCAAGCCGCGCCCTGCGTCAAAACGGCGTGGTTAAAGCAACATAGCACACCTTTTTATTAATGATAATGATTTTCATTATCATTAATGTCTCTGTGATTTCCGATTGCACGCCCCGCTGAACTTGGTTATGTTTGAAGCGATTCGTCTCATTCCCGATTTTCAGGAACTCACATGACCTACCTGGCGCACAGTACAGATCCGACAAACGCGACCGTTCCGGCCGTCGTTTTGCTGTGTGCTTCCTCCGCCCCACCCGCCGTTTCTTCTGTCGTTTCTACGGTTGCCGCTTACCCGCCACGCCTTGTGGTTGTGCGTTAAGCCAAACCGACTTTTTACCTCCGGCTTAGTGATCTGTTGCGTTCAGGCGTAGACCGCCGCGCGCGCCGGAGCCTGTAATTTTCACGACAGGTGAAATTGATATGCGATTACCTTCTCTCTGGGCCAATGCCGGCCTGGCTACGCTGTTCGTCCTGCTCTGGAGCAGCGGCGCGATCATCTCCCGTTGGGGATTGGAGCACGCCTCCGCCTTCGCTTTTCTGTTCTTCCGCTGCGCCATCGCGCTGGCGGTGCTGTTTGCCATCGGCCTGTGGCGGCGCCAGTGCCTGCCCGCCCCCGGCACCCGCCGGCGCGTCGCGCTGATCGGCGTGTTGATGATCGGCAGCTATCAGATCTGCTATCTGCTGGCGTTGGAACAGGGCATTACGCCCGGCGTGCTGGCCACATTGCTCGGCGTACAGCCGATCCTCACCCAGTTCATCACCGAACGGCGCTGCACCGGGCTGCGCGCATTCGGGCTGGCGCTGGCGATGGCCGGGCTGACGCTGGTGGTGTACCAAAGCCTGATGGTGGCTCATTTCTCGCCGAGCGGCATGCTGTTCGCCTTTATCGCATTGGGGAGCATGACCGCCGGTACCCTGCTGCAAAAGGGCATGACACAGCCGCCGCTGGCGGTCTTGCCGCTGCAGTATGCCATCGGGCTATTGATGTGTACGCTGGCGCTGCCGTTTGAGCCGCTGCGGGTCGACTGGCGGCCTGAGTTCGTGCTGCCGCTGCTGTGGATGGCGGTGGTGATCTCGGTGCTGGCGACGTTCTTGCTGTATCGCCTGATCCAGCGCGGCAACCTGGTGCAGGTCACCAGCCTGTTCTATCTGATCCCGGCGGTGACCGCCCTGCTGGATTATCTGCTGCTCGGCCACGCGCTGGCCGCGCTGAGCCTGTTGGGGATGGCGGGCATCGTGCTCGGCGTGATGCTGGTTTTCCGCCGCGCATAAAAGCAAAAGCCCCCGCGCCGTTCCACCGGCGCGGGGGCGACAACAACAGCCGTTAACTCAGAATAACCAGGAACCGTACCCCCACAGCAGCACCGTCACCCCAAGCAGCAGCTCGAGCAACAGGATGCCGATAGCGAAGGTCGAGCTGGAGAAGATGAACCCTTCCTTACTGTCGATATTCAGGAAGTGCGGGATCCCCAGATTCAGCAGATAGCCCGAATAGCACAGGCCGATAATGCCGACAAACAGACACAGCCAGACGACCGGATAGAGCGCCACAATCCCGCTGAGGAACATCGGGGTCGCCACGTAGCCGGCGAACACCATGCAGCGGTGCAGGCTGGGGCGCGATTCATAGCGCCGCGCCATCCAGTGAATGACTTTCCCCATGGCCGCTACGCCCGCCAGCATCAGCAGGTAGAACGCCACGGCGGTATAAAGCGCGGTAAACATGTCGAGCCTGATGGCATGTCCCTCGCCGGAGAGCCAGCCCAACTGGGTGGTGCCGATAAAGGCGCAGACCACCGGAATGGCTGCCAAGAGCAACACGTGATGGGTGTATAGGTGCGAGACGCTTTCATTCTCGCTTTTGATCTGTTCGAACTCGGCGCTGGGATGCGCCAGAAGTCCCCAAACATGACTGACCATGAGACACCTCCAATCTCGCCGTAGGCCGCGATCGGCGAACGAATTTCACACCTCTGACGGACTGCTACCCGTGCGAGGATTGCGGCCACGGGGCTCTCTCCCCTGTACTAATTATAGTCTTTCGGCGAAAAAACGTGCGGAAAGCGCAACGCCGCGGCGCTTTGTCTTATACTCCCCCCATTAAACCAAGGCTGTGAGGAAGGTCATGTCATCCGTTATCACCACCCGCCAGGCGGGGATCGTCGACGTCGAAGCCGGGCGCAACGTTACCGTGATCGAACCCTGCAATCTGTACGGTTGCCGGCTCGGTGACGATGTCTTCGTCGGCCCGTTCGTCGAGATCCAGCGCCACGTCAGCATCGGCGCGCGCAGTAAAATTCAGTCGCACAGCTTTATCTGCGAATACGTCACCCTCGGCGAAGCGTGCTTTGTCGGCCACGGCGTCACCTTCGCCAACGATCTGTTCAAAGACGGCGCGCCCAATGCCGATCCGGCCAGCTGGGGGCGCACCTGCATCGGCGATCGGGTGTCCATCGGCTCCGGCGCCACGATCCTGGCGGTGGAGATCTGCAGCGACGCGGTGATCGGCGCCGGGGCGGTCGTGACCCGCGACATCACCCGCAAGGGGATCTACGCCGGCAACCCGGCGCGTCTGCTGCGGGAGCTGCCGTAATGACCCCGGCCGTCCGCATCGCGGCCATTGAGACGTTGCCCGACGATTATCTGGCCCGCGGCGATTTCAGCTTCACCATCGCCTGTTACGCCCTGCCGCAGTTCGACAGCCCGGTGGACAGCTGGCCAACCCGCCCGGTGGCACCGTTTCGCAAGCAGTATCCGCTGGCGCCGTTCGCCAACGAAGACAGCGTGACCTTCCTGGCGTATCGCCAGGACGACGCCGTTGGCCATATTACGCTGAGCAAAAACTGGAACGGTTACACCCTGATCGACGAGATCGCGGTCAGCGCTGACGCGCGCCGTCAGGGCATCGCCGGGGCGCTGCTGGACTGCGCCAAACAGTGGGCGCGGCAGCAGGAAACCTCGGGTATGATGCTCGAAACGCAGAACAACAATCTGGCGGCCTGCCGCTGCTACCAGCATTACGGGTTTATTCTCGGCGGCATCGATCGTTTGCTGTACCGCGCCGAGCCGGAGATCGCCGATCACGAAATCGCGCTGTTCTGGTATTTGCCGTTCAATAGCGAAATCGGTTACTGATTTATCGATTGCCATTGAGGCTATGTTTACTTTTTAACCCCTACCATCGGATGAGAACTGTTATCACTTACTCTGATAAACCAGCGACACCCAGGGAGGGCCGTATGAACAAGAACAAGGCTGTTTTACTGATGTTAGCTATCGCCATGAGCGGATGCGCCGAGCGCCCCACCCCGGCAACGCCGCCGACCGACGTCACCGTTGCGCCGCCGAGCGTGCAGCCGGAGATGGACGCCAGCACCCGCAGCAAGCTGCGTGAGATCCTCACGCTGCGCGCCGGTTGGCCCGCCGCGCAGCCGCATGGCCGCACCGTCGATTTGATTTCGCGTGAATTCCTCGGCACGCCCTACCTCGCCAACCGCCTGATCGGCTCGCAGAGCACGCCCGAGCAACTGGTGATCGACTTCCGCGGGCTGGATTGCTTCACCTACATCGATTATGTGGAAGCGCTCAGCACCGCCCGCAGCGAGACCGAGTTCGTTCAGCGTCTGGTAGACATTCGCTACGTCGACGGCAAAATCGCCTTCCCGCAGCGCAAACACTTCTTCACCGACTGGGCGCAGCGGCCGAAAAAAGTGGCCGAAGACATCACCGCCCAGCTCAGCCCACACGCCGTCACCCTCGTGAAAAACCTCAACCAGAAGGCGGACGGCAGCAGCTACCTGCCCGGTTTGCCCAACGTACAGCGCAGCGTGACCTACATTCCCAGCGACAGCGTCGACGACAAGGTGCTGGCCCAACTGCGCACCGGCGACTACATCGGCATTTACACCAACCTCGCCGGGCTGGACGTGACCCACACCGGCATCTTCGTGATGACCGACAACGGCCCGGTGCTGCGCAACGCCTCTTCGCGCAAAGCCAACATGCGGGTGGTCGATTCACCCTTTATGGATTACGTGATGGCTACGCCGGGCATCGTGGTGCTGCGTTCGCTCAGCCGATAACTCCCCGCTGCATAACGGCTATAAGCTATAGCCGTTTATGCTGAACGAGCGTTTGACTTCATCGGCGGTTCAGGCTTAGCTGTAAGAACAAAAACCAACTGATTTTATTGTTCTTTTCAGGGAGACTTCGATGACCTTACGCTGGCGTATCACCCCTCTGGCGGCGGCCTTCGCCGCCGTATTGGCGCTGCAGGGCTGCGATCAAAAAACCGACCAAAACCATATCAAAGTCGGCGTCATCAACGGCGCGGAACAGGACGTGGCGGAAGTCGCCAGGCAGGTGGCGAAAGAGAAATATGGGCTGGACGTCGAGCTGGTCGGCTTCAGCGGCTCGCTGTTGCCGAACGACGCCACCGACAAGGGAGAACTGGACGCCAATGTGTTCCAACACCGCCCATTCCTCGAACAGCAAAACAAAGATCACGGCTATAAGCTGGTGGCGGTCGGCAATACCTTCGTCTTCCCGATGGCCGGCTACTCCAAAAAGATAAAATCGCTGAAAGAGCTGCCGGACGGCGCGGTGATCGCCATCCCGCTCGATCCGACCAACCTGGGGCGCGCCCTGCTGCTGCTGGAAAAAACCGGGCTGATTAGCCTGAAGCCTGGTAAGGGGCTGCTGCCTACCGCCCTGGACATCAGCGCCAACCCGCATCGTTATCAGATCATGGAGCTGGAAGGCGCGCAGCTGCCGCACGTGCTGGACGATCCGAAAGTCACCGTCGCCGTCATCAGCACCACCTACATCAACCAGACCGGCCTGTCGCCGACCAAAGACGGCATCTTCATCGAGGATAAAGACTCGCCGTACACCAACATCATCGTCACCCGCGAAGACAACAAGGACGCGCCGAACGTGCAGAACTTCATCAAGGCCTATGAGTCGGATGAAGTGGCCAAAGCCGCCGAAAAAATCTTCAACGGCGGCGCGGTGAAAGGCTGGTAAATTCGGCCACCATCAAGGCGGATTCTGCGTACGAATCCGCAATATTTCACTTTCATTCCCCGTTTCCTTACGCCACACCTTTATCTAAAAGCAAAACGCCCGCATGCTCATTTCTCCATAACACGGATTGTTCACAACAAAAGAGTGTCTCGATGCCGATCAAATTTGCCCCCAAGGTCGGGGAAATTCTTGAGTGCAACTATGGCAACTATCCCCTATCAGTCTGCCAACCGCATGAAGCCGGCTTTTATGATGGCCACATTCCACCAGAAATGGTGAAGAACCGTTTAGTTGTTGTGTTAAATGGCAAAATTAACGGCAACGCCTGCATTATCGTACCGCTGTCGACCACCAGAGATTCGAACAAGATCGAACGGGGATTGCACATCGAAATTACGCGTGAACTCATCGAAGATATGAGATTCTTTCATCCGCAAACCCGCTGGGCAAAGGGCGATCTGGTGCAGCAAGTCAGCCGCCAACGGCTGAACAGAGCCCGTAAAGAGAGAGGCTTTCTTACCCAGTGTCTGTCGCGCGAGCTTGTTGCTGACATACAACGCGCCGTCATTAAGTCGATCAACGCCAAAAATATGCTGTTCTGACCAGTACGCTGTTGTTGACAAAACAGACAAATCAGGTGAAATTGTCGCCGTAGCCGATAAAGGCCCTTATGCTATACCCTCCCTTTCAGGGACCTGCGAAGCCCAGCCATCCAGCTGGGCTTTTGCCTATCAAGCGCCCACCGATTTTTAACACGTCATCTTTTCTTCCCGCTCTTGACCCTTACGTGGCGTCAGGCTTTAGTATCCTGGCACGCACAAGGGAGGAGCTACATATGTTATTGAAAGTCGGCGAACTGGCGCGCCGTTCCGGCATTACCGTTCGCACACTGCATCACTACGACAGCATTGGCTTGCTGGTCCCTTCTGCGCGTTCCGACGCCGGTTATCGTTTATACAACCGGGCTGACATCACCCGCTTGCACCACATCCAGGCGCTGCGCCGGATGGGCGTTTCGCTGGCGGAAGTCGGGGCAATTCTGGCGCGTTCAGGGCTGGCGCTTCCGGCGGTGATTGAGCAGCAGATCGCCATGTTGGACCAGCAGTTGGCACAGATCGCCGCATTGCGCGGCCGGCTGCAATACATGCATGCCCAACTCTCCGCCGGGCACGAACCAGAACTGAACGACTGGCTAACTACGTTGGAGTTAATGACCATGTACGATAAATACTTTACCGCCGATGAGCTGGCGCAACTGCCGTTCTACCAGGCCGATCCCACCCGCAATCAGGAATGGGCTGCATTGGTGAGCAGCGTGGGACAACTGATGGCGGAAGGCGTCGAACCTCAGGCGCCACAGGCACAGGCGCTGGCGCGCCGCTGGATGCTGATGCTGGAGCGCGACACCGCCGGCAACCCGGCCTTTCTCACCCGGCTGAACGCCATGCACGCCGACGAACCGTCGATGCGCGAACAGACCGGCATTACACCGACGATGACGGACTACATCACCCGCGCCTTTGCCGAAACCAAGCTGGCTGTCTATCAAAAATACCTGTCGGCGGAAGAGTACGCCTATGTGCGTCAACACTATTTCACCCGCCTGCAGGAGTGGCCGGCTCTGATCGCTCAATTCCATCAAGCGATGAACGACGGCATACCGTCCGATTCGCCGGAGGCAGTGCGATTGGCGGCCAGTTGGCTGGCGCTGTTCCAATCCTATGCAGGCACCAACCCGGCGACGCAAATGAAGATCCGCGAAGCGATGGAACGGGAACCCTCGCTGACCGAGGGCACCTGGCTGACTCCGCCGCTGCTGGCCTATCTGCGCCAGGCCGTGACCCGGCTGATGCGCGGTTGACGACCCCATAGGATTTTCTTATCTCACCATAAGAAAACCCGATTTACCCCGGCGGCAAGCGGCGCGCATAATGGCGTTTATCCACTGATTTTCAAGGTAAACAGACCCGCCATGACGCTCTCCGCTCCCGTACTCAGCCTCCTTGACGCCACACCGGACGATATGGCCGCCGTGCAGCGTATTTACACCCACCACGTGCTGCACGGAGCCGCCTCGTTTGAAGAACAACCGCCGACGCTGGCGGAAATGCAGCTGCGGCTGGCCAAGGTGCAAGCAGCCGGGCTGCCCTGGCTGGTGGCGAAAAGTGAAGGCCGTATTGTGGGCTACTGCTATGCCACGCCGTATCGCCCCCGGCCGGCTTACCGCTTTACCGTGGAAGACTCGGTGTACATCGCCGAAGGGCAGCAGGGCAAAGGCGTCGGCAAGGCGCTGCTGAGCGCACTGATCGCCCGCTGCGAGCAAGGCCCCTGGCGCCAGATGCTGGCGATCGTCGGTGATTCCGCCGCCAACCGCGGCTCGCTGGCGCTGCACCAGTCGCTCGGCTTTACCAGCGTCGGGACGTTAAAGGCCGTGGGATTCAAGCTGGGGGAATGGCGCGACACCCACATCATGCAGCGCGCGCTGGGCGCGGGCGACAATCAGCATCCTTGAAGGCATGGCGACGCACGATAGGGAGTTAGCGTCTATAGTGAAGAGTGATTTCATTGAGTTAGCGCCAATCGCACGCCACCTTTAACCGGTAAGGGAGAATCAAATGAAAATTATTCTGTGGATAGTCGCCATCATCTTTATCGTGGGTTTGTTGACGATTACCGGCGTTCTCAAACTGATCTTTTAATGCGCTTAATACGTCCCGCCCCTTCCGGGGCGAGACTTTTCATCATGCCTTGAAACGCGCGCGTACCGCCCCCAGCGCCGATACCACCGCCAGCACCACGCCGCCGGCCACCAGCCCGAACGCCACGTTCAGCAGGGCCGGAACCACACCCTGCAAAAGATGGCCAAACGTCGGCACCACGGTGGTGTACGAGGCCCAATCTTCGAACAGGTGATGCACCGGCGGCAGACCGTGGGTCAGAATACCGCCGCCGACCATAAACATGGCGACAGTGCCGACGATCGACAGCGTTTTCATCAGATAAGGCGCGGCACGCACGATGCCGCTGCCGATGGCGCGCGCCAACGCGCTGCCTTTGCGGCTCAGGTACAGCCCCAGATCGTCCAGCCTGACGATGCCGGCGACAATGCCGTACACACCGAGCGTCATCACGACGGCGATGCCGCACAAGACGATCACCTGCTGGCTGAAGGTGGCGCCGGCGACCGTGCCCAAGGTGATGGCGATAATCTCGGCGGACAGCACAAAATCGGTGCGTATCGCCCCTTTCACCTTGCGCTTCTCATAGGCTGCGGCATCCTCATTGGCGCCGGGCCCGTCCGATTTTTCCTCCTGTGCCGCCTTGCCGTGGCTCAGGCTGTGAAACACCTTTTCGAACCCTTCGTAACACAGGTAGGCGCCGCCCACCATCAGCAGCGGCGTAATCGCCCAGGGCGCGAAGGCGCTGATCAAGAGCGCCAACGGCACCAGGCTCGCCTTGTTGATCAGCGAGCCTTTAGCGACGCTCCACACCACCGGCAGCTCGCGGTCGGCTTTAACGCCGGTGACCTGCTGCGCGTTGAGCGCCAGATCGTCCCCCAACACCCCGGCGGTTTTTTTCGCCGCCATCTTGCTCATTAAAGAGACATCGTCCAGCAATGAGGCGATGTCGTCGATAAGGGTAAGTAAACTACTTCCTGCCAAAATGATTCATCCTTTTCATATTCACGGGCCATTCTATGTTTAGCATAGCGGTAAAGCGTCATAAAAGGATATGGGAGGATCTCGGAAAACGCCGGGTGGACGTTAAGCCCCCTCGCCCGCCAGCCCCTCATCGGATCCGATAGCGGACACACGCGAGATATGTTGAAGGACAAGGCGATGGGCATCAAAGACGCACGATAAATGCGTACTCCCCTCAAGCAAACCCAATGTCACATGCACGCTGCCATGCTGTTCAACGAAACGCTGCATCGCTTGCGCATTGAACAACTCGTCCTGCGCGGCCGCCAGCAGTAAGGTTGGCAATCGCAGCGCCGCCAGTTGCTTGGCCGGGGCGCGAGGCGTCAAGGCGTTAGCCATATTAACGCTGTATTGGCAGATAAAATCGGGGGAGGCGGCCAGTACGGCCAGGGGAAAATTCAGGCTGACCGCCCGAGATTGCCCGAACCATCGCCCACCGCTAAGCGCATTGGCCACAAAAGGCCATTGACGCACCTGAGCAAAACGGGCCGCCGCCGCCAGATCGCGGGCCATCCCGGAAAATGGCCCCAGCTCCGGCGCCAGCAGGATCAGGCTATCCGCCTGCTGCTCACCAGGATAGCGGGTCAGGTAGTTGAGCAACATCCCGGCGCCGCTCGAATGGCCCAGCAGGTGCCTGCGCGCCAACGGAAACCGGCGGCGCATTTCCGCCAGGATGACATCGACATCGCGCCAAATACGCTCAGGCCGCTCAACCGTCCCCCGCTCTCCCGTGGAATCGCCATGTCCGCGAATATCGACCAGGCACACCGCGAGCGTTGGCTCGGCCGCCAACTGGCGCGCCAGGACGTCATACCCGGCGGCGCTGTTAACCCCGCCGCCGTGATACACCACCATCACGTCTTCATTCGCGGCAGTTTGCCGATACAGGCGATAGCTCAATCCCTCAACGCGACCGGACGACATCTCCACATGCCCGCCCGGCCACTCGCCGTAAGACTTCGCTTGCTCAACATAGCGGTCAAAATCAATCAAAGCGCACCTTTCCATGAATGTTGTCGGTATTGCCCACGGCAGAATTCCCTGCCACCACGGGGGTAAGCATATGAAACAACCGCAGGCGCTACCATCCCTTTTGCACGCCCTTGGCGTCAGGGCAGATCCCCCGCCGGCACATTGAGCTGCCAGGAGAGGCCGAAACGATCGTTCAGCCAACCGAACCGGGCGCTGAAGCCGTAGTCATCGAGCGGCATCAGCACCTTGCCGCCTTCCGCCAGCCGGTGGAACGCCCGCTCCAACGCTTCTTCGTTAGGCAGGTTGATGAACAGCGACACCGCCGGGGTGA
The DNA here is from genome assembly GCF_057197125.1 of Serratia sp. LSHTC3. Taxonomy (NCBI): domain Bacteria; kingdom Pseudomonadati; phylum Pseudomonadota; class Gammaproteobacteria; order Enterobacterales; family Yersiniaceae; genus Serratia; species Serratia sp. LSHTC3. The sequence goes on along the minus strand of NZ_JBXUNP010000002.1, from coordinate 83,847 downwards.
AGCTGAAGTCATGGCTGATCGGGCTGTCGATGAACACCAGGTTCTGCCGGTCGAAATCGATGGACGCATGCTTGATCAACCGCCGGCCGTCCGGCGTCGGATCGTAATGCTGCACCTGCATGAGCCGAAAACGCTCGAACACCTGGCTGTAAAGGTCGATCGCCCGCTGCGCCTCTCCCTGGAACATGACAAAGGTCGAAACCTGACTCATAACATCCCCTCCGACAATCGTTGTGGTATTAATGGAGGATAGCGGATTACCGTTGAAGCGGCGGAAAGGAGCAATCATGAGCATCATTCATCGCCTGGCGCAGCCGGACGATCTCAACGGCCTGTTAGCCTTGTATCGCGAGCTGCGCCCGCAGGACGCGCCGCTGCGCGCCGACGACGCGCGCCGTGCCCTGCAACGCCTGCTGGACGATCCGGCGATCCGCCTGGTGGTGGCGGCGGACGAGGAACAGCCGATCGCCACCTGCATGCTGGCGCTGATCCCGGGGCTGGCGCATCAGGCGCAGCCGTTCGGCGTCATCGAGCACGTGGTGACGGCGGAGCCCTATCGCGGCCACGGCGTGGCGCTCGCGATGGTCGAATACGCGCTGCAGCTGGCCTGGCGCAAGGGCTGTTACAAGGTGATGCTGCTGTCGGGACAGCAACGCACAGGCGCGCACCAGCTTTATCTCAAAGCGGGTTTCGACGGCGATCGCGAGCGGGGATTTGTCATCAGGCGGCCCGAGGGCCGATAGCGGCCTGCAGCAAAAGAGCAGGCCGCCAGGCGGGTTATTCGCTGTCGTTCTTCGCCAGACGGGCGTCTTTTTGGCGGCGATAGTCACGCGCGGCGGCCGGGATCGGCGTCACCTTGCCGGTTTCAATCCAGCTGCGCAGACGGTTGGCGTCGGCGAAATGGGTGTATTTGCCGAAGGCGTCCAGCACCACCAGCGACACCGAGCGGTTACCGATCACGGTGCGCATCGCCAGGCAGTGCCCCGCCTGGTTGGTGAAGCCGGTCTTGGTCAGCTGAATGTTCCATTTCGGGTTGTACACCAGGTGATTGGTGTTGCGGAACGGCAGCGTGTAGTTCGGATCCTTGAAGCTGGCCATGCGCTCGGTGGTGGTGCTGAGCTGGCCGATCAACGGATATTGCTTGGTGGCGATCAGCAGTTTGGTCAGATCGCGCGCCGTCGACACGTTATGAATAGAGAGCCCGGTCGGTTCCACGTAATGGGTGTTGGTCATACCCAGCGCCCTGGCCTTGGCGTTCATCGCTTTGATGAAGGCGTTGTAGCCCCCCGGATAGTGGTGCGCCAGGCTGGCGGCCGCGCGGTTTTCCGACGACATCAGCGCCAGCAGCAGCATATCTTTGCGGCTGATTTCGCTGTTCAGCCGCACCCGTGAATACACCCCTTTCATCTCCGGCGTCTGGTGGATGTCCACCGACAGCATCTCGTCGAGCGGCAGGTGCGCGTCCAACGTGACCATGGCGGTCATCAGCTTGGTGATCGAGGCGATCGGCACCACTTCATCCGGGTTGCGCGCGTACATCACCTTATGGGTTTGCATATCGACGACCATCGCGCTGCCGGAGGCCAGCTCAGGCTGGGTGGCGTGCAGGGCGGCAGCGTTGTCGCTGGCCAGCGCGCGCGGCGCAAAGCCTGCGCCCGCCTGCAAAGCGAGCAGGGTCAGAACCAAAACACGTATTTTCACAGGCATTACTCTGAAATGGGGGCTTGAACTCAGCGAATTATATGTGAGGGTTCAGCGCTTGGCACTGGGATTATAGGGCGGATTTGTGACAAATTCTGTCGGCCGAAAATCGGCACAGCCCGCGGGCGCTCTGGGATGAACGCCCGCGTAGAAAAAGTTACAGCGCCGGCTGCCAGGCCGACTGCGGCAACAGGTACAACCCCGGCGTTTGCCGCGCCCCTGCACCGACGATATGGCCGATGCCGGCCGCCATCACCGCCAGCGTGACGTCGAAGGCGTTGAGGCTGTCGCCGTAGCCGGCGGTCAGGTTGAACATCGAGCCGTTGGCCAGCAAATAAACCGTCTTCTCATTGAGTTGGTAAGCGTTCACATAAGGCATCGGCTCGTGGTGCGGCAGGCCCTTGAGGAAGCCGACGTCGATCTCTTCCGCCACGTGGCCGACGTTGAGGATAAATACGCCGTCCTGCGCCTGTTGCAGATGCTGCGCCGAAAGCACGTTTTTCGCGCCGGTCGCGGTGGCGATCACGTCCGCCTGCGCGACCCCGCTCGCCAGATCCACCACCTGCCAGCCGTCATAACGCGCCTGCAGCGCACGCGCCGGATCGATTTCCGCCACCATCACCTGGCCGCCGTAGGCCCTGGCCGCGGCCGCCGTCCCCTGCCCGACCAGGCCGTAGCCAATCACCAGCACGCGCTTTTCATGCAGCGTCAAATGGGTGGTCTGGAAGAAGGTGTGCCAGGCGGTCAGCCCAACCATATGCCGATTGTGCAGCCCTTCTTTCACCGGCAGATCGTCCCAGTTGAAGATCGGGTAGCGCGGCGCCACGCCGTTTAACCGATTGATGCCCGATCCGGTGGCCTCCAGCCCGGCGACGATCTGCGGGCCGTTCGGCGATTGGTGCAAACGGGTGGTCAAATCCGCTCCCATTTCGCACAGGTGGGTCGGCTGCCAGGCCAACGCGCGATCGAAAGATTCCGACCATTCGCCGGCGCTCATGTCACGCCAGGCATAGGCCTGCGCGCCCCGCCGTTCCAGCCAGGCCACCACGTCGTCCTGCACCGTAGTGGGATTGCAGGTGGTCAGAAAGATCGCCGCGCCCTTGTCCAGCAGGCCGGCCACCAGCGGCGCCATTTTCAGATCCAGGTGCATATTGCACGCCAGCCGCACCCCGTGCAGGTCCGGCAACGCCGCCACCGCCGCCCGGGTGCGCGGCATATGACGCATCGCCCAGCTCAATTCACTGTCAAAATCCTGATACATCCGTTGCTCCTCTGGTGTGCCCCGCCACCAGGCGTGGCAAAAAAGTTATCCCGCGCGGCCGAGCCGGCGGATCGCCTGCGGCGACAGGCCAAATACGCGGATAAACGCCCGCCTCATGCGTTCCGGATCGCTGAACCCCACCGAGCGGGCGATCGCTTCCAGCGGCTCGGCGCTCTCTTCGATGCGCACCCTGGCCGCCTCTACCCGCAATTGCTCGACCACCTTGGCCGGCGTCTGCCCGGTTTCAGCGCGGAACAGCCGGCCGAATTGCCGCTCGCTCAGGCAGGCGGCGTCGGCCAGATCCGCCACCGACAGCGGCTGGTGCAAATGTTCACGCGCGTACGACAGCGCGGCGCGCATGCGATCCGACGACGGGTTCAACGCCAGCAGCAGCGAGTACTGCGACTGCCCGCCGGGGCGGCGGTGATAGACCACCAGCTGCCGCGCCACGGCCGCCGCCAGGGTGGCGCCCAGATCGTCCTCGATCAGCGCCAGCGCCAGATCGATGCCGGCGCTGATGCCCGCCGAGGTCCAGATATCGCCGTCGCGGATGAAAATGCGGTTGCTGTCGACGCGGATACGCGGATAACTCTGCTGCAACCGCGCCGCATGATACCAGTGAGTGGTGGCGCGTTTGCCGTCCAGCAGCCCGCAGGCCGCTAGAATAAACGCCCCGGTGCATACGCTGGCGATACGCCGCGCTCGTCGGCTTTGGTTGGCCAGGAACGCCACCAGCGCCGGTGACTGCGCCGCCATCACGTTGCCGCTGCCGCCGGCCACTACCAACGTATCGAAACGCTCGTCGCCGCACGGCTGCGTGGCGATTTCCACCCCGGCCGAGCTGGCGACCATACCGCCCTGCGGCGAGATCGCCACGCAGCGGTAGGCCGGCGGGTCAGTGAACTGGTTGACGTTATCGAACGCCGCCAGCGGGCCGGCAAAGTCCAGCAGGTTGAAACCGGGAAAAACCACAAAACCGATCGTTTTCATGATGGCGCTTTTTGAGGGTTATCTGTCATATCAGCCAAATGTAGGGCGGCTATTATGGCTCAGGTCCAACGATAAAAATGAGGCGAATGTCATGTCTGAACCACTCGTGATTGTATTTCCCATCTATCAAGGCGTCACCCAGCTCGATTTCACTGGCCCACTGCAGTTTCTGCGCCGCATGCCGGGCGCGGAAATCATCGTCGCTTCAGTAGACGGCGCGGATGTCGAGTCGGAAGGCTTGCACTTCACCCAGCTGCGCCCGCTGCCGGAGATCGCACGCTGCGATGTGCTGTGCGTGCCGGGCGGCAGCGGCTGCACCCAGGCGCTGCAGGATAAAGCATTCATGCAGCAAATCCGGCGGCTGGGCGCCGATGCCCGCTATCTGACTTCGGTATGCACCGGTTCGCTGATCCTGGCCGCCGCCGGCCTGCTGCCGGGCAAACGCGCCGCCTGCCACTGGTCGATGCGCGACAGCCTGAAGCTGTTCGGCGCCATACCCAGCGCTGCACGCGTAGAGCGCGACGGCAACGTGATCAGCGGCGGCGGCGTTACCGCCGGCATCGATTTCGCGCTGGCGCTGATCGCCGAACTGCACGGCGAAGACACTGCCCAAACGATCCAACTCTATCTGGAATACGCCCCGGCCCCGCCGTTCACGGGCGGCACGCCGGAACTGGCCCCGCCGCACATTTACGCCAAGGTACAGGCACAAATGGCGGAAAGTCTGGCGCAGCGCAGAGCGTTGGTGGCCCAGATCGCCCAAGGCTAGCGATCGGGCGTATACTTGCCCTTATGCGTCAGTCACATAAGGAGTAAGGAATGACCGATTTGGCCCACTACATTACGGACTATGGCTACTGGGCGTTGTTTATCGGCTGCCTGGCTGAGGGGGAAACCATCACGCTGCTGGGCGGCATCGCCGCCCATGAAGGGCTGTTGCACTGGCCGTGGGTGATCGCAGTAGTGGCGCTCGGCGGCATGATGGGAGACCAACTGTTGTACTTCGCCGGCCGCCGGTTCGAAGGCAAAGTCATCTCGCGGCTCAAGGGGCAGGAAAAGCGCATCGCGCGCGCCAGAAGGCTGATCGCCCGCCACCCGATGCTGTTCGTTATCGGGGTGCGCTTTATGTACGGTTTCCGCATCATCGGCCCGGTGCTGATCGGCGCCAGCCGCCTGCCGCCGTCGCGCTTCGTACCGCTGAACATCCTCGGCGCCATTCTCTGGGCGACGATCTTCGTCATGCTCGGTTATTTTGGCGGCCAGGCGATCGAACGCTTCGTTACCGGCTTCGACAAAAAGTTCTCCAGCCTGCTGTTTGTCGCGCTGGCGATCGCCGCTATCCTGCTGGTGCGTTTCTGGTGGCGTAAACGCCACCCGGAGTAAGCAAACGCAGCGGGCGTCAGCTTTCCTGCGGCGCCGCGCGCATCAGCTCGACCAGCTCGCGCGCCGCCTTGTCCAGCGGGCGGTTCTTCAGCCAGATCAAATGCATCGGCAAGCGCAGCTCGTTCTTGGTGTTTTTGAATTTCAGCCGCACCAGACGCCCCTGCGCCAGCAGCGGCTCGGCCAACGACAGCGGAAAATTGCCCCACCCCAGGCCCGCTTCCACCATGTTCAGCGCCATCGGCAGGCTGTCGGTGCGCCAGTAAGCCTCCGCCACCTGGGGACGCAGATCGCCGATCGGCAGATCGCGGCTGGCCACCATGATCTGCCGCACGTTGACCAGATCCTCGAGAAACAGCTCACCCGCAGCGCCGTCCAGCGCCGGGTGCTGCGGCGACAGCATCGCCACCAGCGACTCCGCGCCGACGAAGTGGAACTGTTCCGCGCTGTTGACGTTCAGCCCGCCGAACGCCAGACAAACACCGATGCGCTCCTCGTGCAGCATGTGCAACACGTCGTCCTGCGGCGCGCTGAGCACTTCGATGTTCAGCAGCGGATAACGCTGCGACAGCGTTTTCACCGCCGCCAGCAGGCTGGCGCCGTTGATATCCGACGCCACGCCGATCGAAAGCCGACTCTCCAGCCCCTGGGACAGTTCGATGGCGTGCACCTGCAGCTGCTTGAGCTGCCCGGCGATCAGGCGGGCGTGCGGCGCCAGAGCCAGCGCCAGCGCAGTCGGCGTCGGTTCACGGTGAGAACGGTCGAACAAGGCAAAACCGAGCTCCGCCTCCATGTTGGCGATGGCCATGCTGACAGCGGAGGGCACGCGCCGCAGCGCGCGGGCGGCGGCGGAAAACGAGCCGCGATCGAGCACCGCCAAAAACAGTTCGATGTTGTCGCTGGAAAAATTCATTGTTCACCTGTCAGATTAACTGACAACTCCTGACTTTTTCTATCAATGTGATTGACGTTATCTTAGCCGCCGTCGCCACAGAGGCAACTAAAAACAGATCGGGAGAAAACGATGCAAGGCGTCAAACGCAAACTGGTGTATGTCACCGCTTATGAAATCATCGGCATGGCGATCTCGGCGCTGGGGTTGGCGCTGCTGTCGGGTCATGCGCCGAGCAGCACCGGGCCGCTGGCGGTGGTGATCACCACCATCGCGGTCAGCTGGAACTTTATTTACAACTATTTATTCGAGTGGTGGGAAAGCCGCCAGGTGTCGCGCACCCGCACGCTCAAACGCCGCATTTTGCACGCCGTCGGCTTTCAGCTGACGCTGGTAGTGTATCTGATCCCGCTGATCGCCTGGTGGATGGGCATCACGCTGTGGCAGGCGCTGCTGCTGGATATGGCGCTGATCGTCATCATTCCTTGCTACACCTTCCTGTTTAACTGGGCGTTCGACAAGCTGTTCGGCCTGCCCGCATCGGCACTGCCGGCCGGTGAATCGGCCTAAGACTCGTTACGCACCCACCGACCCGCTGCTTTATCCCATTTTCTGCGCGGGTCGCCATTTCCTTCCTCTTATTTCTCGCCGCGAAATATAAGAACAACACCCTGTAATTTGCACGGTAATTATTATTTTGTGATTTTAATCACTTTTTATTCTTCGATATTTCCGTCTTGATAAAACATCACATCTTTTTGAATAATATATCCTTTTATATTTGGATTAAAAAATAAACACACTTGTTCACGTTTTATGCGCAGTATTTTTTGCCACCATTACGGAGAAAAGGTAGCATGCTTCGCCGTTATTTTAATGATGGCTGTATACACAATAAACAGCGGAATGATGCCACGACCTCATTCTCATGACGATTGGTCATAGCAATCGTTTGCTCTCGGTAAGAGCAGGGTTAACATAGACAGGTAAACAGGACGGATAATGCACTCACAAAAAAAGTCGGCGGATGACAAACACGCCGCCAGAAGACGCTGGCTAGACTCTCATGAATCCGGTTATCACAAAAGCATGGGCAACCGGCAAATCCAAATGATCGCCATCGGCGGCTCCATCGGCACCGGCTTGTTCCTCGGTACCGGCGGCCGTCTCGAGTTGGCCGGGCCGGCGCTGGCGCTGGTCTATCTGGTGTGCGGGATCTTCTCTTTCTTCATCCTGCGCGCGCTGGGCGAACTGGTGCTGCATCGCCCTTCCAGCGGCAGCTTCGTTTCTTACGCCCGCGAATTCCTCGGTGAAAAAGCCTCTTACGTCGCCGGCTGGATGTATTTCCTCAACTGGGCAATGACCGGCATCGTCGACATCACCGCCGTGGCGCTGTACATGCACTACTGGGGCACCTTCGCCGACGTGCCGCAGTGGCTGTTCGCCCTCGGCGCGCTCGGTATCGTCGCCACCATGAACATGATCGGCGTGAAGTGGTTCGCCGAGATGGAGTTCTGGTTCGCACTGATCAAGGTCGCCGCCATCGCGCTGTTCCTGATTGTCGGCGTCGTCTTCCTCGGCACCGGCACCCCGGTCGCCGGCCACACTACCGGCATGCACCTGATCACCGAAAACGGCGGCATGTTCCCGCACGGCCTGTTGCCTGCTCTGGTGCTGGTGCAAGGGGTGATCTTCGCCTTCGCCGGCATCGAGCTTATCGGCACCGCCGCCGGCGAGTGTAAAGATCCGGCCAAAATGATGCCTAAAGCGATCAATAGCGTGATCTGGCGTATCGGCCTGTTCTACGTCGGCTCCGTGGTGCTGCTGGTGCTGCTGCTGCCGTGGAACGCCTATCAGGCCGGCCAAAGCCCGTTCGTCACCTTCTTCAGCAAGCTGGGCGTGCCTTACATCGGCACCATCATGAACATCGTGGTGTTGACCGCCGCGCTGTCCAGCCTCAACTCCGGCCTCTACTCCACCGGCCGCATCCTGCGTTCACTGGCGATGGGCGGCTCCGCGCCGAAGCTGATGGCCAAAATGAGCAGCCAGCAGGTGCCTTACGCCGGCATCCTGGTCACCTGCGGCATCTATGTGATCGGCGTGGTGCTCAACTACCTGGTGCCGGCGCAGGTGTTCGAGATCGTGCTGAACATCGCCTCGCTGGGCATCATCGCCTCCTGGGCGTTTATCATCGTTTGCCAGATGCGCCTGCGTAAAGCCGTGCGCGAAGGCCGCGCGCAGCCGGTGTCGTTCAGAATGCCGGGCGCGCCGTTCACCTCCTGGCTGACGCTGGCGTTCCTGCTGGTCGTGGTGGTGATGATGGCCTTCGACTACCCGAACGGCACCTGGACCATCGCCACCATTCCGGTGTTGGCGGTGCTGCTGACGCTGGGCTGGTTCGGCCTGCGCAAACGCGCGCAGGAAGTGAAGCTGGAACAGCAGGCTCACGAAGAACAGAGCCAACGCTGAATCGACAAACCGCCCTCCGGGGCGGTTTTTTTTATCCGCTATAACCGCCCGTAGAACGTCATTCTGGCGCTTTCCGACAGCATCACGTCCGGCTGCGCATTGTAGGCCAACACCACCAGCATGCGCGTGGTGTCGCCTTCGGTCGGCGTCACCCGGTGCATGGCGTTGCGCCCGCGAAACAGCACCAAATCCCCCTCCTCCATCGCCAGCCGTTTGACCGCCCGCTCGCCGTCCAGCACCTGCGTGACCCCGGCATAGTTCATCTCGCCGCGATCGGCGTCGCGCAGGTTCTCCACGTATTCGAAGCGCCCGCCCGCCTGCGGTTTCTGGATCAGCAGCGTGATGGCGAACGAGGAGTTGTCAAAATGCCAGCCCAGCTCCTGACCGGTATGGGCGTAATGCAGATTGATCGACGACAGCCGATCGGCGTAGGGGTAGAGCTGCGCCTCGCCCAGCACCGCACACAGGAACGCGCGAAACGCCGGGGCGTCGTACAGCGCGCGCAGCGGCGACTGCGGCGGAATATCCTCGTCGGTAATGCACCCCTTGGACGACACCACCAGCCGGTTGCGCGCGTGATCGGCCGGCAGCGCGTCGTCCTGCGGCCGTAGATACACGTTGTGTTTGCTGGTGGCGTAAAACGCCGCATGGTGCTGTTCAGCGCCCTCCAGCCGCACCGTCGCCAGCGCGGCTTCACGCAGAAATCCCGGCAGCACCAGCGCGCCGGCGCGCGCCAGCGTTTGTCGGCAGCGGGCGCGGAACGCGGCGTCATCGATGGGATGGGCGGACAGATCGATAATATCGGCAAGTGGCGGCATGACGTTCCCCTCGTGTGCGAAAGCCGGATGCCTCTCACTGTAGCGAATGCCGCATTGCCGCCATAACAAAAATACGTTATGGATAAGCTAACGAATTCTTAGCGATAAGCCCTGCTCATGCACTCACCGTCCCGTGCGCGCTTGCCCAAGCTGAGCGCCATTCTGGCGTTCGAAACCGCCGCTCGCACCGGCAGCCTGGCCCGCGCAGCGGATGCGCTGGCGCTGACCGCCGCCGCCGTCAGCCAACAGATCCGCCAGCTCGAACAACATCTGGGCATCACATTGTTCATTCGCGCCAAAAGCGGCGTCACGCTGACCGAACAGGGCGCGGACTACCTGGCCTATGTTCAGGAGGCGTTTGAAACGCTGCGCGTGGCGCAGCAACACGTCGAACGCCAGCGCGGCAAGCAGACGCTGACGGTGTTCACCTTGCCGGCGTTGGCCTCCAAATGGCTGAACCCGGCGCTGGGCGACTGGCTGGCGCAGTGCCCCGACGGCGATCTGCGGCTGCACGCGACCCATGCGGCGGTCGATTTCGCCCATTCGGCGGCGGATTTCGCCCTGTGCTTCGGCGATCAGGATTATCCGCTGCTGGAAAAGGTGCAACTGTTTCAGGATCGGGTGCAGCCGGTATGCAGCCCGGCGCTGCGCGATCGCGGCGACTGGACGCAGCTGCCGCTGATCCACGTCGACTGGGGCAAGGAGAGCCAGTTTCTGCCGGGCTGGCACGAGTGGTTCACCGCCGCCGATCGGTCGCCGCCGCCGCGGCGCGGGCTGACCTATAACCTGACCTCGCTGGCCATCGACGCCGCCGTGCAAGGGCGCGGGGTGCTGCTCGGCCAGCGGCGGCTGATCGCCGGTGAACTGGCGGAAGGCCGGCTGGTCACCCTGGCCGAACCGGCGCTGCCGCTCAGCAAACCCTACTACGTGGTTTACCCGCCGCGCACGCTGGAAAAACCCGGCGCAGCGGCGTTTCTCCGTTGGCTGCAGGCGCTGGCTCAGCAGGCGGTATAACCGCCGTCGATGCTGTAAAATGCACCGGTGGTGAAACTGCTGTCGTCCGAAAGCAGGAAAGCCACCGTTTTCGCCACTTCTTCCCGCGTCGCCATTCTCCCCATCGGGTGCGAAGCGGCCATCTGCGCCCGCGCCGACGCCGGCAGTTCCCCCATCGCCGGCGTATCTACATAACCCGGCCCGACGGCGTTGACGCGCACGCCGCGCGTAGCGAATTCCAGCGCCGCCGAGCGCGTCAGGCCCAGCACGCCATGCTTGGCGGCGGTATAGGGCGCAATCCCGGCAATGCCCACCACGCCGTTGGCGGAAGAGAGGTTCACCACTGCCCCGCCGCCGCCGGCGACGATCGCCGGCAGGCCGTACTTCATGCCGAAAAACGTGCCGCTCAGGCAAGTGGCGATCACCTCATGCCAATCTTCGACCGCGTACCGATCGATATCCACCTCGTGCGGGCCGGTGATCCCGGCGTTGTTGACCAGCAGATGCAGCGCGCCGCAGCGCCGCACGATCTCTTCAATACCCTGTTGCACCGACTGCGCGTCGCGCACGTCCATTCGCAACGTCATCAACCGCCGGCCGTCGGGATCGAGCCGCGCGGCGGCGGCGGTGAGAGGCGCTGTGTGGCGGCCGGTCATCACCACCGTGGCTCCGCGCCGAAACAGCTCGGCGGCGATCGCTTCGCCAATGCCGGTGGACGCGCCGGTCACCAGCGCCACCCGATGTTTGAAATCTTGCATAGCCGTTCTCCTGCAACGTTGAACTCAGGGGGACAGGCTAGCGCCGGCAAGTGACAGTTTGCGGCAGCAGTGATGCCCAACACGGCGAGGAATAAAAGGAGTAATGCTTATCAATATTTTATCTATACGATGGAAGTAAATTGTATAACCATTTTATTTTCATCATTAAATGTATAAGGCGCACCCGCTCTGACGCCAAAACTCATTATAACTTTTTATATATTAGTTAGATTAAACCCCTATTTTCTCCGCTGTCACAAAACTGTCATAGATAAATGCATCTTAACTTTTCGGAGCATTTATCATGGCAAAGACTCGCATTATCGCTACCATCGGCCCCGCCTCTCGCCATATCAACACGTTGGCAGCGCTGGAAAAAGCCGGCATGTCCGTCGCCCGATTGAACGGTTCACACAACACGCTCGACTGGCATGCGGAAACCATCGCCCTGCTGCGTAAAACGTTGCCGGATACGCCGGTGCTGTTGGACATTCCCGGTAGAAAAATCCGCACATTGCAACTGAAACACGAACCCTCATTCACTAAAGGGCAAACGCTGATCCTCACGACCGATACCTCACATAACGGGGAGGAAAAAGTCCCGGTGGGGTACGGCCGGTTGCATGAACGGCTGACGGTGGGTGATAAGGTTTTCGCCGATGATGGCACCCTCTCGTTCCAGGTCGTTAACATCGTCGATCGGGACATCTACCTGCAGGCCGACATGGACGGCCAACTGAAAAGCCGCAAAGGCATCAATGTGCCTGGCATCGATCTCGGGCAGGCGCTGATAACGGAGAAAGATCGCGACATGATCGCCTTCGCCAAAGCGCATCAAGTGGACTACATCGGCATAAGCTTCGTCGAAAGCGCGGCACACATCAACGCGATCAGAACGCTGATCGGAGGCGATACGCCCCGCATCGTGGCGAAAGTGGAAAACAGCGGCGGCATAGAGCATCTGGAGGAAGTCATCGCCGCCGCCGACGTTATCATGATCGATCGCGGCGATCTGGCGGTGGAAACCTCGATCGACCGCGTTTCTCTCTACCAAAAACAGATCCTCCGAGCCGCCTCCCATGCGGGCAAACCCACCATCGTAGCGACGGAATTGCTGCACAGCATGATAGAGAACCCGCTGCCAACCAAAGCGGAGGTCAGCGACATCACCAACGCGGTGCTGGATGGCGCCGCGGCGGTGATGCTCTCCGGTGAAACCGCCGTAGGCCGCTATCCTCTGGAGGCCGTTGCCCGTATCGCCAGCGTAGCCCATCAGGCGGAACAGCATTTAGCGCATGCGCCCCACTCATCCCCCCCTGCGCAGGTTGACGATATTCGACAGGCTGTCGGCGCCCTTATCCGCGCCTTGCCGATCTCCCGGGTGGTGGTGTTTTCTCGCACAGGTTACAGCGTGCGCATCGCCGCCATGGCCAACATCGGCATCCCGATCGTCGCATTCGGCAACGATGCGGCGACGGTGCGCAGCTGGAATATGCTGCCAGGCATCACCGGCCTGACATTGCCTCGGATCGATCTGACACAGCCGGAAACCGAACGTTTGGCTCTGAATGTCCTGTCAGACAATGGATTGATAAATCGGCACGATGTTTTGCTGCTGGTCAGCGCCCAGCAAGACAATCAGCATATCAGCGGGAATATCTTGCGCACGCTCAGCGCCGATGCCTACCTGCAATCTGACGCGGCGCGGGAACCCTACCGGAAAGAAGAGGTGGCCTGATGGATAATCATGCGTTGTTCTATCTGGTGATTGCGCTATTTGCCGTGATCCAATCGGTTTTCGGCATGGGCATCTTGGTATTCGGTACACCGACGCTATTAATGCTGGGCGTTGATTTCTCCTCCGTACTTGGGCTGCTGCTGCCGTCGTCGGTGCTGATCTCTCTGACGCAGACGCTTGGCGCCCGACGAATTGCTTTTCCCGCTCGCGAAAAGGTCAATATGCTGATTTGCGCCATTTTCGTCATTCTGGCGCTGAGCCTGGTCTTGCATTCGACGGTGAAGATGAATGTCGATCTGCTGGTGGGCGCCATCCTGCTGTTTTCCGCCTTGATGCGCTTTCGTCTGTCACTGCAGGAAACCGTGAAGCGTTATCTCGGCAAACATCAGCGCGCTTATATCGCAGTCATGGGCCTGATACATGGCGTCACCAACATGGGTGGCGCCTTGCTGGCACTCTACGCTACCGCCAGCCATCGCGAGAAACTGGAGATAAGAACCACCGTCTCCCGTTATTACCTGATGTTCGGTTTAATCCAATTGGCCACGCTGGCCTGCATTAAATGGCAAGCCCTGAACCTCGACGGTTTCGCCGCGGCACCGCTGGCTCTGCTGGTGTATCTGGTCGTCGGCAATCTGCTGTTCAAGAGAACCAGCGCTCCCGTTTATGAAAAAATGGTAACCGGCTTTATTGCCTTCTATGGCGTGGCCGTTCTCACTAAAGGCTATTTATAGGCTCCCCATGACGACGACTCTCTTTTCTCTGATCCCGGTGATATTTTTAATCGCCATGGGATTCACTCTGCGGCACAAAAACCTGATCGATCGGGCTTTCTGGCTGCCCTGCGAGAAGCTGAACTACTTTTATCTCTTCCCGGCGCTGATGTTTATTCAGGTCGGCAAAGCCGACCTGAGCCAGTTTCCGGTACGGCCGATCGCCCTGTCGGTCCTGGGCGCCGTGTTGATCGGCGCCTTGTCGTTGTACCTCTGGCGAATCTGGCTAAAACAGCCCGGGCCGGTTTTCTCTTCCGTCATACAGGGCGCTCTGCGCCCCAATACCTACATCGGGGTTGCCGCAGCGGCGGCGACTTTCGGCCACACCGGCCTGACGGTGACCTCAATCAGCATCGCCGTCGCCATCCCGCTGTTGAACGTGGCCTCGATTGTCATACTGATGCATTACGGCCAGGGCTCCCGCCCCGGCGGCAGACAGATCGCCAAAGCGCTGGGGAAAAACCCAGTGATCCTTTCGGTCTTGGCCGGTCTGGCCTTCAATGCCAGCGGCTGGTCGCTCGGCACGGCGCTGGAGAACATTCTCACCATTCTCGGCGGCGCCTCTCTGCCGTTGGGGTTGCTGGCGGTCGGCGCGGGGCTGGATATCAAAGCGGCGCGTACGGCACAGGGCCCCGTACTGCAATCGACCTTCGTCAAGTTACTGCTGGTACCGCTGTTGACGCTGGGAATCGGCATCACCCTGGGCATCTCCGGCCCGGTGCTGGCGACTATCGTCCTGTTTAACGCCTTACCCTGTACACCTTCCGCCTACATCATGGCGAAACTGCTGGGCGGCGATCATCGCTTGTCGGCCGGTATCATCACGATCCAAACGTTGCTGGCGGCGGTCACCATTCCTGTTATTTTGCTGCTGACCCAGTTTTCAGCTCATCCAGCTTAAGATGGGCCTCATACTTCCGCCACAACGCGTCGAACCAGCCGTCGTCTCCATGACGATCGTTGATGCGCTCGATCGCTTCCGCACACTGTCGGCGGGCCAAGGCCAACAGGCCGGCCTCGCCCGCCGATAAAACAGCCAATAAGCGCGCCATTTCCACCAGATAGTGACGGGCAAAGGAGACATCGTAATCGGTAATGTTTTTGCTGTTGTCAATCAAGTCGCACAGTTTGATGGTCTGCGCTTCCGCACAGGCCTGCGCGCTGTGCTGCAGATTGGCATTTTTACGGTGCAGACGCTCACCGCCGTAGCTGCGAGGCTGCACGTCGGTCAACATTTCCACATAACGCTCGACCGTCGGACCGAATTCTCGCCGGATATCCGCCAGGGTCACCGCCGTATCTTCTACCGTATCATGCAGCCAGGCAGCGGCGACCATTTCTGGCGTCGGCTCAGCCCGCTGCAGCAAATCCACCACCGCCGCGGGGTGCACGATATACGGCTCTCCGGTGAACTTGCGCCGCTGATTGCAGGCATGGTGAGCGTCATTGGCAAATCGCTGCGCTTTCAAGGTTAAATCCATACTTTCTCCTTATCCATATCGATTCAGTGTAACGGCAGCCATGCTGACATCTGAGTCGATTTGGTTATGAGTTATGCCAACAACGCAGCACGTAATGCGCTCACAAACGCCGCAAAGCCCGCTATTTTATGCCTACTTTTTCTCATGCGAGACACCCTGTGGATACCCAACGCTACCTGCAGCATATCGGCTTTGCCGGCACCGCCCGCCCTGACCTCCCCACGTTGCAACAGCTGCACCATCGCCACATGCTGAGCGTACCGTTCGAGAACCTGAGCATTATTTATCATCAGGGCATTCAGCTGGCGCCGGAGGCGCTGTTCAGCAAGGTGGTCGAGCGTAACCGCGGCGGTTTCTGTTATGAGCTGAACACGCTGTTCGCCCTGCTGTTGCGGGAGATCGGTTTCAAGGTGAGCTTCATCTCCGGCGAGATCCGCACGCGCGACGGCCATTTCGGCCCGCCCTACGACCATCTGGCGCTGCGGGTGGATCTGGCGGGGCAGGCCTGGCTGGTGGATGTCGGTTTCGGCGATTCCTTCCTGACGCCGCTGAAGATCGTCGTCGCCGAGCCGCAACCGCAGGCCAGCGGCACCTTCCACCTGGAGCGGGAAGGCGAGTATTACCTGCTGGAGCGCCGCAACGGCGACCAACGCTCGCATGCCAAAACGCTGTATCGCTTTACCGTTCAGCCGCGCGAGTTGCACGAGTTCGACGAGATGTGCCGATTCCACAGCACCTCGCCGCAGTCGCACTTCACCCAGCGCCTGGTGTGTTCACGGCCGACGGACCACGGCCGGGTGACCCTCAGCGACATGAAGCTGATCGTGACCGAAGATCACCAGCGCCACGAAACGACGTTGCATTCGGAAGAGGAACGGCGCGCCGTACTGTGGCAGCATTTCGCCATCGATGTGGATCGTTAACGCCGCCAGCGGCGTAATGCTGATCAGTTAGCGTTTTTCTGAACGTATTTGTGCAGTTTTCGGTCGATAAAGGTGAGATGCGCCATGAGGCTCATACGCCTCGACCGAGCCTGGGGCCGAAGGCGCGGCCCCTGGCAACCCGCGCCTTTGCCCTATCAGACGGTTGGCTTTGCCAACGTCCCTCTCTCCGCCATACCGCATTGAGGCCGGTTGCGACAGGCGTCCCTGCCTGTCTCACCTGAAACCGCCGTCCATGGCGGTTTCGCCTAATACGCTATGCCTGCGTTCGGCGTCTTCAAGGGCATCCAATACCGCGCTCATCTCCGATTCCTCTTCTCTGCCATGACCTCATAAAGGACGGGAGCTGCTAGCACGGGGTTGACCTTTGGCGCGCATCACCGGCTGCCGAGCAAGACAGCATTGTCAGGGGCAACCAGCCAGGGAAGGCCGGTTGAGGCGAGACTAACAGGGACGTTTGTCGCAGCCGACCCGCCCGACAATGCAGACGCTGCGAGGGTATCCGCGCAGCGGACAGACGGTGTTAAGCGAAGGCGCGGGTGGAGGGGCCGCGCCTTCGGCCCCTCCAATTGCCGTTCATTGTGGTAACAGAAAAATTCAGGGTATTTACGGCAATTCATCCTGCACATCACGTAAAGATACTGGATAAAAAATACCAGTCAGGCTTAAGTAACCAGCATTACACCGGCGGCGCCCTTTTATTACGATTCTGTTACACCGATTGCATAACCGCGCTTGGCTGATTGCCAGCACCGCGGCGGCAGGCATCATAGGGCCATGATTCGGCAACAGAGTGCGAAAAATGATCCGTGTGATACTGGTGGATGACCATGTGGTGGTGCGCTCCGGCTTTGCGCAATTGCTCAGCCTCGAGGACGATCTCGACGTGGTGGGGCAATACAGCAGCGCGGCGGCGGCCTGGCCGGCATTGCTGCGCGACGACGTCAGCGTCGCGGTGATGGACATCGCCATGCCGGATGAAAACGGCCTGAGCCTGTTGAAACGCCTGCGGGCGCAGAAGCCGCAGTTTCGCGCGATCATCCTCAGTATCTATGACTCCCCGACCTTCGTGCAGAGCGCGCTGGATGCCGGCGCCAGCGGCTATCTGACCAAACGCTGCGGGCCGGAAGAACTGGTGCAGGCGGTGCGCTCCGTCGATATGGGCGGCCATTACCTGTGCGCCGACGCGCTGCGGGCGCTGCGCGGCGGCGAGCAGCCGGCCACGGCGCTGGAAGCGTTGACCCCGCGCGAGCGCGAGATCTTCGATCTGCTGGTCAAAGGCGACAGCGTAAAGGAGATCGCTTTCAAGCTCGATCTCAGCCACAAAACGGTGCACGTACATCGCGCCAACGTCCTGGGCAAGCTGCAGTGCAGCAGCACCATTGAACTGGTGCATTTCGCCCTCGACCATCAGCTGCTGGCGGGGCATTGATGTCGCCCCGCTTCCGGCCCTGGGTTATCTCGCTGTTTATCCTGTTGGCCTGGGGCAGCGGCTGGCTGATGCTGTGGACGCTCGGTTTCTACCTGACCCACAACGGCAATCAGGCGGCGCTGTTTCTGCCTCACGGCGTCTATCTCGCGCTGCTGATCCTGCTGGCGCGCCGCTATTGGCCCGCCCTGATAATACCGCCGGTGCTGCTGCTGTTCTGGCTGCACGGCGAACGCCTGCTGAGCGGCTACAGCCTGCTGGCCGCGCCGTTCATCACCCTGCTCCCGGCCGCGCTCGCACAGCGATTCTGGCGCCGTTTTCCGCTCTACTGGCAACGGCTGACGCTGCTGCTGGCCGCAGTGACCGCCGCCTCGCTGCTCAATACCGCCCTGCTTGCGCCTTTCGCACACAGCCCGGCGATGCTGCTCGGCCTGGCGTCATTTACCGGTGGTGTCTTGCTGACCCCGTTCGTCTACCTGATTTTTGAATTTCTGCGCCAGCAGCACCGCTACCATCTGCTGGGGCTGGACACCAGCAACCCGCCGCTGCGCGCGTCCTTAATCATCTGGTGCAGCCTGTTTTTCGTTATCGGCATCGGCACCCAGATGGTGCTGTCGCCGGAAATCGAACGCCTGCTGCTGATCGTGGTGTTTTTGCCGAACGTGGTGATGGCGTGGAAGTTCGGCTGGCAGGGCGGCGTGCTGTCCGGCCTGCTCGGCAGCATGATGATCACCCTCGCGCGGCAGGTCGGCGTGGGGTTCGGCAATCTGGTCGAGCTGGAAATCTTTCTGGCGACGCAGGCGCTGCTCGGCATCGGTCTGGGCATCGCCATCAGCCGTCAGCAGCACCTGGCGCAAAACCTGCACCACTATCGCCGACGGCTGGAAGAAGAGCTGGCGGCGCGGCGGGCGTTGACCGAAAAACTGATCCACACCGAAGAAGACACGCGAAAGAACCTGGCGCGCGAGCTGCACGATGAAATCGGCCAGAACATCACCGCCATTCAAATTCAGTCGCAGCTGGTCAAGCGGGCGCGCGATCCGGCGCAAACCCAGGCCGCCGCGAACCAGATAGCCGATCTCGCCCGGCGCATACATCACTCCACGCGCCAGCTGCTGCGCCAGCTGCGCCCGCCCGCGCTGGACGAGCTGGCGTTCAAAGACGCGCTTCACCACCTGCTGAATGAATTCGCCTTCAGCGAACGGGGCATCCGTTGCCGTTTCGACTACCGGCTCATCGACACGCCCGCCGGCGAGACGGTGCGCTTCACCCTCTACCGGCTGCTGCAAGAGCTGCTCAACAACGTGTGCAAACACGCCGAAGCCAGCGAAGTCGCCATCGTTTTGTATCAACAGGGGGCACTTTTGCACCTCGAGGTGCGGGACAACGGCATCGGCATCCGGGCGGACAAGGCGCCCGGCCTCGGCATTCAGGGAATGCGCGAACGGGTCAGCGCGCTCGGCGGCGAACTGACGCTGGACACGCAGCGCGGCACGCGGGTAATTGTTAACCTGCCCACAAATTTGCAACAAACCGCCGACTAACTAGGAAAAAGTCTTAGCCAGTCCGGACTTTCTCTCATCCCCTTTCCCTTTCACCTTCTTATAGTCATCACCAGGGAGACGGCTATGCAGACACGCTCGGCATCTGAAATCGATCATCGTTACCGCGCGCTGCGCCCGCGACTGCTGCTGTACATGGTCATCGGCTACGCCGCCTTTTACCTGACGCGCAAAAGCGTGAATTACGTGCTGCCGGCGCTGCAAATGGATTTGGGGCTGGATAAAGGGGACATCGGCCTGCTCGGCTCGCTGTTTTATCTGAGCTACGGCCTGTCGAAATTCAGCGCCGGATTGTGGCACGACGGCCACGGGCAGCGCAGGTTTATGGGGATCGGCCTGTTCGCCACCGGCGTGCTGAACGTGGCGTTCGCCTTCGGTGAATCGCTGACGCTGCTGTTGGCGGTTTGGGCGCTGAACGGCTTCTTTCAGGGCTGGGGCTGGCCGCCCTGCGCGCGGCTGCTGACCCACTGGTATTCGCGCAACGAGCGCGGCTTCTGGTGGGGCTGCTGGAATATGTCGATCAACCTCGGCGGCGCGATCGTGCCGCTGATCAGCGCCTTCGCCGCCCAGCGCTGGGGCTGGCAGGCGGCGATGTTGATCCCGGGGGCCGTCAGCATGGTGTTGGGCCTCTGGCTGACGCGGCGGCTGACAGGCACGCCGCAGGAAGAAGGCCTGCCGTCGGTCGGCCGGTGGCGCCACGATCCGCTGGAGCTGCGCCAGGAACAGCAAAGCCCGCCGATGGGGCTGTGGCGGATGTTGCGCACCACGATGCTGAAGAACCCGATGATCTGGCTGCTGGGCGTCTCTTACGTGCTGGTCTACCTGATCCGCATCGCGTTGAACGACTGGGGCAATCTGTGGTTGACGGAAAGCCACGGCGTCAACCTGCTCAGCGCCAACGCGACGGTGATGCTGTTCGAGATAGGCGGCCTGCTCGGCGCGCTGTTCGCCGGCTGGGGATCGGATGTGCTGTTCGGCGGGCAGCGCGCGCCGATGATTTTGCTGTTCACGCTCGGGCTGATGGTTTCCGTCGCCGCGCTGTGGCTGGCGCCGGTGCATCACTACGCGCTGCTGGCGGGCTGTTTCTTTACGGTGGGCTTTTTTGTCTTCGGCCCACAGATGTTGATTGGCCTCGCCGCCGTGGAATGCGGGCACAAAGGCGCCGCGGGCTCCATCACCGGCTTTCTCGGCCTGTTCGCCTACCTGGGGGCGGCGCTGGCGGGCTGGCCGCTGTCGCGGGTCATCGAAGGCTACGGTTGGTCGGGCATGTTCAGTTTGCTGTCCATCGCCGCCGTTCTTATGGGTTTATTGCTGATGCCGCTGCTGATGGCGAGCGTTACCACCTCTACCGAGAGAAGGATAAAACAATGAAAAAAACGTGGGTCACTACCCTGATAGCGTCCGGCATCGCGCTGGCGACGCTGAGTGGCGGCGCGCACGCCAAGGGCCGCCTGGTGGTCTACTGCAGCGCCACCAATGAAATGTGCGAAGCGGAAACCAAAGCCTTCGGCGAGAAATATGACGTGAAAACCTCGTTCATCCGCAACGGATCCGGCAGCACGCTGGCGAAAGTGGATGCCGAGAAGAAGAACCCGCAGGCGGACGTCTGGTACGGCGGCACGCTCGATCCGCAATCCCAGGCCGGTGAAATGGGGCTGCTGCAGCCGTACAAATCGCCGAACCTCGAACAGGTGATGACGCAATTCCGCGATCCGGCCAAGCTGAAAGGCAACTACTCCTCGGCGGTCTACGTCGGCATTCTCGGCTTTGGCGTCAACACCCAGCGCCTGAAAGAGAAAAACCTGCCGGTGCCAAAATGCTGGAAAGACCTGACCAAGCCGGAATACAAAGGCGAGATTCAAATCGCCGATCCGCAAAGCTCCGGCACCGCCTACACCGCGCTGGCGACCTTTGCCCAGCTGTGGGGAGACGATCAGGCGTTCGATTACCTCAAGCAGCTGAACGCCAACGTTTCGCAGTACACCAAGTCCGGCATTGCCCCGGCGCGCAACGCCGCCCGCGGTGAAACGGCGATCGGCATCGGTTTCCTGCATGACTACTCGCTCGAAAAGGAACAGGGCGCGCCGCTGGAGCTGATCTCGCCTTGCGAAGGCACCGGCTATGAAATCGGCGGCGTCAGCATCCTCAAAGGCGCGCGCAACCTCGACAACGCCAAGCTGTTCGTGGATTGGGTGCTGTCGAAAGAGGCGCAGGAGCTGGCGTGGAAGCAAGGCAAATCCTATCAGATCCTGACCAATACCACCGCCGACACCTCGCCGAACTCGCTGAAGCTCGACGACCTGAAGCTGATCAACTACGACATGGACAAGTACGGCTCGACCGAGGTCCGCAAGGCGCTGATCAACAAATGGGTCAGCGAAGTCAAGATGGGTAAATAAGCCCACATTCTGCGCCTGTTGCCGGGTAAGCCTCACGGTTTGCCCGGCCTGAACATCCGGGAAACTTATGTCACATACACATGCACTCCATCTCGTGAAAAAACGAGATGCGATATTCCTTTGGGTTTTGCTCGGCTGGCTGGCGTTCGCCCTGCTGCCGAGCTGGAGCCTGGATTACGGCCTGCTGGAGTCCACCGGCGAAGAGATCCTCGCGGCCTACGGCTGGTCAAATCGCAATATCAGCTGGCTTTGGTGCCTGCTGCCGAGCCTGCTGCTGCTGCGCCCTTACGCTGCGGCGGGCGGTGAACGGCGGCGGCGCCACGCGTTCGACGCAGGCTGGGCGCTGCTGTGCATGGCCTTTATCGTCGTCAGCGCCACGCTGGCGGGGCGCGGTTTAGGCTACGCCACCCTGGTGCAGTTGACCGCGCTGGGCGCCATCATGACGTTGGCGCTGACCCGCCTCGACTGGCTGGGCGGCGACCGTTTCGTTATCGGCGCGCTGGTCACCATCGTGGCGCTGATCGGCGTCTTCATCGTCTGGCCGAGCATCGCGATTTTCATTCCGATGTTCACCGACCAGACGGGCGCTTTCGCGCCGCTGGCGTTTATGAATGTGCTGTCGCAGGCGCACATCGTCCAGGTGATCCTCAACTCCATCGCCCTGTCGATCGCGGTAGGCGCCGGCTGCACCTTCTTCGGCCTGGTGCTGGCGATTTACACCACCCGCATCGCCAAGCGCAGCGCCATTATCGGCCGCATCTTCTCCATCCTGCCCATCGTCACGCCGCCGTTCGTCGTCGGCCTGGGCGTCACGCTGATGATGGGGCGCTCCGGCTACGTGACCGAGTGGATGGTGGCCTGGTTCGGCCTGACCAACACCAACTGGCTGTACGGCTTTACCGGCATCTGGCTGGCGCAGGTGCTGGCGTTCACCCCGATGGCGTTCATGATCCTCGACGGCGCGATCAAGACCATTCATCCTTCGCTGGAAGAGGCCTCCTACACCCTGCGCGCCAGCCGTTGGCAAACCTTTAACGGCGTGTTCGTGCCGCTGCTGAAACCGGCGCTGGCCAACGCGTTTCTGATCGTGGTGGTGCAATCACTGGCCGACTTCAGCAACCCGCTGGTGCTCGGCGGCAACTTCGACGTGCTGGCGACGCAAATCTATTTCTACATTACCGGTTCACAGCTCGATTATCAGGCCGCCAGCACCCTCGGCGCCTTCCTGCTGCTGTTCTCGCTGTTGGTGTTCTGCATCCAGTATATGTGGATCGGCAAGCGTTCCTACGTCACCGTGTCCGGCAAATCCTATCGCGGCGACGTACAGCCGCTGCCGGTCACGCTGGTATGGAGCGTGATCGCGCTGCTGGCGGTGTGGGTAGCCTTTAACGCCCTGCTTTACGGCAGCATTTTCTACGGCAGCTTCACCGTCAACTGGGGGGTGGATTACACGCTGACGCTGGATAACTTCATCAAGCTGTTCGGCCAGGGCATGAGCGACGGCGCGTGGCCTTCGCTGCTCGATACGCTGCTGTACGCCGGGATCGCCGCGCCGATCACCGCCGCGTTCGGCCTGCTGATCGCCTGGATCGTGGTGCGCCAGCAGTTCAAGGGCAAAAAGACCATCGAGTTCACCACCATGCTGTGCTTTGCGGTGCCGGGCACCGTGGCGGGCGTCTCTTACATTCTCGCCTTTAACGGCGCGCCGGTGTACCTCACCGGCACGGCCGCCATCGTGATTATCTCGATGGTGATGCGCAACGTGCCGGTGGGCATTCGCGCCGGGATCGCCGGGCTGGGCCAGATAGACAAATCGCTGGACGAAGCCTCGCTCAGCCTGCGCGCCGGCTCGCTGCGCACCATCACGCACATTCTGCTGCCGCTGCTGCGCCCGGCGATCCTGTCGGCGCTGATCTACAGCTTCGTGCGCGCCATCACTACCGTCAGCGCCATCGTCTTCCTGGTGACGCCCGATACCCGCGTGGCCACCGCCTACATCCTCAACCGCGTGGAAGACGGCGAATACGGCGTGGCGATCGCCTACGGTTCAATTCTGATCGTGGTGATGCTGGCGATTATTTTCCTCTTTGACTGGCTGATCGGCGAGGCACGCATCTCCCGTTCAAAAGCCAAAAACCAGGCGTAATGGAGCCCATGATGAGCCAGAAAAATTTCGTTGAACTGCGCAACGTCTCCAAACGGTTCGGCAACAACACGGTAATCGATAACATCACGCTCACCATCCCGCGGGGGCAAATGGTGACGCTGCTCGGCCCTTCCGGCTGCGGCAAAACCACCATTTTGCGCCTGGTCGCCGGGCTGGAAAAGCCGAGCGACGGGCAGATATTCATTGATGGTGAAGACGTTACCCATCGTTCCATCCAGCAGCGTGATATCTGCATGGTGTTCCAGTCTTATGCCCTGTTCCCGCATATGTCACTGGGGGAAAACGTCGGCTATGGCCTGAAGATGCTCGGCATCCCGCGCGCCGAAGTGAAAGCGCGCGTGCAGGAAGCGCTGGCGATGGTAGATCTGGCGGGGTTTGACGATCGCTATGTCGATCAGATCTCCGGCGGCCAACAGCAGCGCGTGGCCCTGGCGCGCGCGCTGATCCTCAAGCCGAAAGTGCTGCTGTTCGACGAGCCGTTGAGCAACCTCGACGCCAACCTGCGCCGCAGCATGCGTGAAAAGATCCGCGAGCTGCAAAAGCAGTTTGATATCACGTCGCTGTACGTCACCCACGATCAGAGCGAGGCTTTTGCGGTCTCCGACACCGTACTGGTGATGAATAAAGGGCATATCATGCAGATGGGCTCGCCGCAGGATCTCTATCGGCAGCCCGCCTCGCGCTTTATGGCGAGCTTTATGGGGGACGCCAACCTGTTCCCGGCCAGCTTCAGCGCCGACCATGTCGATATCAGCGGCTATCGTCTGCCGCGCCCCGCGCACTTTGCCGCCCAGGGCGCCGGCACGGTGGGCGTGCGCCCGGAGGCGATCACGCTGAGCGAGCATGGCGATGAAAGCCAGCGCTGCGTGATCGAACATGTCGCCTACATGGGGCCGCAGTATGAGGTAACGGTGGCGTGGCACGGGCAGCAAATTTTGCTGCAGGTTAACGCCACCCGCCTGCAACCGAACGTCGGCGAGCAGTATTATCTGGAAATTCACCCCTACGGCATGTTTATGCTGGCGGACGCGGCATAATAAGCATCACTCTTAAGCGTTAGAATAACGGTCATCCCGTATGGGATGGCCGAAAATAATCGCCAAAAACACCGTATTTATCTATTTTTACAATTCCACCCAAGTCCTTGTTCAGCCGAACAATAAATATAGCCACACCCACTCAAAAATAACCACCCAGACCACCGAGGGTGATATTTTTATTTGGATAGGGTAAGCTTAGTCCCGCAGTCGAAATTATTTAACGGCCAACTCAAGGAGAAATTCATGAGCAACAATGCAAATGCACAGGCGCAGCTGGATAATTTACGCAACGTCGCTTCCCAGCTGAAGGAAATGCGCCACTACGCACAGTCGAATATCGAGACGCTCTCCGCACACTGGCTGGCCTTCGATCAGGGGGAATGCAAAAATAAGGTATTCGCCGAAGCCATTAACGACCTGTTGAATAAACAGGGCGCCTGTCTGGAAGGACTGGAAAAAACCATTCAGGATATCGAGATAGAATTAAACCGTCTTGATAAAGCCGCCTGATAATGCCGATTTAAATAAACCCGCTGCGCGCGGGTTTATTTTCAGCTGCGGCAGATGACGCGCGCAATATCCCCGGACGTCGTCAGCGCGCGTATTTCGCTGAACAGTTCAGTCGCTTCATCATATTCTTTACGCAAATAACCCAGCCACTGTTTAATGCGCGCCACGTGATACAGACCGGTGTCGCCCTGCTTTTCCAGATGGACGTATTTTTGCAGCAGCTCAACCACCTGCGGCCAGGGCATGCGCGGTTCGTTATATTTCACCACCCGGCTCAGGTTCGGCACGTTGAGCGCGCCGCGCCCCAGCATGATGGCGTCGCAGCCGGTCGCCTGCAGGCAATCCTGCGCGCTCTGGTGATCCCAGATCTCGCCGTTGGCGACAACCGGGATGCTCAGCCGCTGACGGATCTCGCCGATCGCCGCCCAGTTGATGCGATCCGCCTTGTAGCCGTCCTCTTTGGTGCGGCCGTGCACCGTCAGCTCACTGGCGCCCGCCTGCTGTACCGCATCGGCGATTTCAAAGCTGCGATTGGAGGAGTCCCAGCCCAGGCGCACCTTCACCGTGACCGGCAGATGGGCCGGCACCGCCGCGCGCATCGCTTTGGCGCCCTGATAGATCAATTCCGGATCTTTGAGCAGCGTCGCCCCGCCGCCGCTGCCGTTCACCAGCTTGGACGGGCAGCCGCAGTTGAGATCGACGCCGTAAGAGCCCAATTCCACCGCACGCGCGGCGTTTTCCGCCAGCCACTGCGGATACTGCCCCAGCAGCTGTACCCGCACCAGCGTGCCCGACGGCGTGCGGCTGGCGTGACGCAGCTCCGGGCACAGCCGGTAGAACGACTTGGCCGGCAGCAGCTGATCGACCACGCGCAAAAATTCGGTGATGCACAGATCGTAGTCGTTCACTTCGGTGAGTAACTCACGCACCAAAGAATCGAGAACGCCCTCCATCGGAGCCAATAATACGCGCATGACCAATCCCAGCTAAAAAAAGACCCGCAATGATACGGGTGAATGCCCGCGCCAGACAAGCCTCAGCGGGCATTAAAAATGCCGTCAGCCCAGCCGGCGGATCGGTTGGCCGGCAAGGAACGCCGCAATGTCCTCGACCGCCTCGGTGAAGTAGGCGCGGTAATTGTCGTCCGCCACATAACCCACATGCGGCGTCGCCAGCACGTTGGGCAGCTGGCGAAACACGTCGTCGGCCGGCAGCGGCTCCGTCTCGAACACGTCCAGCCCGGCGCCGGCGATCTTACGCTGTTGCAGGACGTCCACCAACGCCGCCCGATCGACGATGCCCGCGCGCGAGGTATTGATCAGGTACGCGGTGGGCTTCATCGCCGCCAATTCATCACGCCCCACCAACCCGCGGCTGCGATCGCTCAGCACCAGGTGAATGGAGACAAAGTCGCTCTGCTCAAACAGCGCCCGCTTGGACGGCGCCAGCTCAGCGCCCTCCTGCGCCGCCCGTTCCGCCGTCAGGTTCTGGCTCCAGGCCAGCACCCGCATGCCGAACGCCTGCGCCACCCGGGCCATCTGGCCGCCGATCTTGCCCAGCCCCAGCAACCCCAGCGTCTTGCCCTGCAGCGTGACGCCTAAGCCCAGCTGCCACGGGCCATTGTTTTGCAGCCCGACGCTTTCCGGCACGATATGCTTCGCCAGCCCGAGCAGCAGCGCCCAGGTCAGTTCCATCGGCGCGGCCGAGCCGCTGGCGGTGCCGCACACCACCACGCCGCGCTCGGCGGCGGCGGCCAGATCGATAGCGGCGTTGCGCATGCCGGAGGTGATCAGCAGCTTCAGCTTCGGCAGCCGAGCCAGCAGCGAGGCGGTCATCGGCGTGCGCTCGCGCATGATGACCAGAATGTCGCACTCCTGCAGATGCACCGCCAGCTCCGCTTCATCGGTAAAGTGCGCGCTGATGGCCGACACCTCCACCCGATCGGCCAGCGCCGACCAGTCCGCCATCTTGAGCGCCACCTGTTGGTAATCATCGAGAATTGCGCACTTCAATTTCATCTCCGTCTCCTGGAATTAGGTTTAGCCACCGTCCAGCCTAGTACGAAAATGCCGTTCCGCCAGGCAAAAAAAAAGCCGCCCGTATCGGCGGCTTACTCTTTGAGCAATCAGGCTTATTCGGCCGGTTTGCGGCTGCGCGGGCGGCGCGAAGACGGCGCACCGGAACGACGCTGGCCATCACCCTGCGGGCGGGCGTTACCGTTAGCGTTGCCACGGTTTTCACGCTGGCCGCCGTTCGCGTTACCGCTGCGCTGACCGCCGCCGTTACCGGAACGCTGGCCGCCGCCGTTGCCGCGCGGCGCGCCGCGCCCGCCACCCTGACGGCCGTTGATGATCGGCTCGGCCTTGATGGTCGGATCCGGCTCGTAGCCCGGCAGCGCAATGCGCGGAATTTCACGCTTCAGCAGACGCTCGATGTCGCGCAGCAGCTTGTGCTCATCCACGCACACCAGCGAGATAGCCTCACCGGTACGCTCCGCGCGGCCGGTACGGCCGATACGGTGCACATAGTCTTCCGGCACGTTAGGCAGCTCGTAGTTCACCACGTGCGGCAGCTGGTCGATATCCAGACCGCGCGCCGCGATGTCGGTCGCCACCAGCACGCGGATGCGGCCGTCTTTGAAATCGGCCAGCGCGCGGGTACGGGCGCCCTGGCTCTTGTTACCGTGGATCGCCGCGGCGGTGATGCCGTCTTTGTTCAGCTGTTCCGCCAGGTGGTTGGCGCCGTGCTTGGTGCGGGTAAACACCAGCACCTGTTTCCAGTCGCCTTCGCCGATCATCTGCGACAGCAGTTCCCGCTTACGCTTCTTGTCGACGAAGTGCACGCTCTGCTCAATCTGCTCGGACGCGGTGTTGCGGCGCGCCACTTCCACCGAGGCCGGGTTATGCAGCAGCTTGTTGGCCAGCGCCTTGATGTCGTCGGAGAAGGTCGCGGAGAACAGCAGGTTCTGGCGCTTGGCCGGCAGCTTGGCCAGCACGCGGCGAATGTCGTGGATAAAGCCCATGTCCAGCATGCGGTCCGCTTCATCCAGCACCAGAATTTCGATTTTGGACAGGTCAACCGCGTTCTGATGCTCCAGATCCAGCAGACGGCCCGGCGTCGCCACCAGGATATCGACGCCGCCGCGCAGCTTCATCATCTGCGGGTTGATGCTCACGCCGCCAAACACCACCAGCGAACGCAGGCGCAGGTGTTTGCTGTAGGCATCGACGTTTTCGCCGATCTGCGCCGCCAGCTCACGGGTTGGCGTCAGGATCAGCGCGCGCACCGGGCGACGGCCCTTGACCGGATGGTCATGCTTGCTCAGCAGCTGCAACAGCGGCAGGGTAAAACCGGCGGTTTTACCGGTGCCGGTCTGGGCGCTGGCCATCAGGTCACGACCTTCAAGCACGACAGGGATAGCCTGACGCTGGATTGGCGTCGGTTCACGATAGCCCTGTTCTTCAACAGCGCGCACAATTTCAGCACTTAAGCCGAGGGTTTCAAATGACATAAAGAGAAAAACTCCAGATCCCCCCTAACCTAACGGTGTTCGGTGCAGTTTCCTGGGAGGATGATCAGACGGGGCATTAAGCATGACCACGAGGGATTGGCACAAACTGCAGTGCACCAGGCGGCGATTGTAACAGAAGTCGCGCAATAAAAAGCACTTTTACGCACCCAGAGCACAATCTGCCGTAAATTCAGCATTGTCTGAAGCCGATCACATAACTCATTGTGGTTAGCGGTTGCGTTTTAGACAATCTGGCATAAAGTTAATCATATGATTGATTAACTTCGAGCGTGACCCATGCCAGCTTCCGTACCTCATCAGGCCGCCGGCCGGGCGCGCGGCGAGCAAACGCGCCGGCAACTGCTCGCCGCGGCGACCGAACTGTTCGGCGAATTCGGCCTGCAGGGCGCCACCACGCGCGATATCGCCCAGCGCGCCGGCCAGAACATCGCCGCCATCACCTACTACTTCAGCTCCAAAGAGGGGCTGTATCTGGCCGTAGCGCAGTCGCTCGCCGATTTCATCCAGCAGGCGTTCGCCCCGTTGGCCGAAGAGGTCGATCGCTTTGGGCAAGAAGCGCCCGAACAACGCTCACCCGACGCGGCGCTACGCTTGCTGCAGCGCGGCCTGCTGGCCTTCAGCGAGCTGATGACCCAGCCGCACACGCTGAACCTGAGCAAAATCATGTCGCGCGAACAGCTCGCCCCGACCGAGGCCTATCCGCTGATCCACCGCCAGGTGATCGCGCCGATGCACGAGCGGCTGTGCCGCCTGCTGTCGGCCGCCACCGGCATTGACGAGCACGCCACTCGCCTGGTGCTGCATACCCACGCGCTGATCGGCGAGGTGCTGTCGTTCCGCGTAGCGCGAGAGACCATCCGCCGTCAGGCCGGCTGGCAAGAGATTGGTGAAAGTGAAGCTGCGCAGATCGCGGCGGTGCTGAGCGAGCATATCGAGATTTTGGTTATTGGGCTGCGCCAACGTCACGGCGCGTAAATTCAGGCAGGGAGTGTTATGAACAAAAAACGCAGTGCCTTGGTCGTGTTGTTAATTCTGCTGATCGCGGCCGCCGCTTACGCGGTCTGGCATTACCAACAGCAGCAGGATAAGCCGCTGACGCTGTACGGCAACGTCGATATCCGCACGGTCAACCTCGGCTTCCGCGTCGACGGCCGCCTGGCGTCGCTGACGGTGGATGAAGGCGATACCGTTCAGCCGGGCCAGCTGCTCGGCAAACTGGACGATGCCCCCTATCGCAACGCGCTGCAGCAGGCCGAGGCCAACGTCGGCAGCGCGCGTGCCAAACTGTCGCTGCTTCAGGCCGGCTATCGCACCGAAGAGATCGCCCAGGTGCAGTCAGAAATGGCGCAGCGCCAGTCCGCCTTCGCCTACGCCGACAGCTTCCTGAAGCGCCAGCAAGGGCTGTGGGCGAAAAACGCCACGTCCGCCGACGCGCTGGAGGATGCGCGCACCGCCCGCAATCAGGCGCAGGCCAATTTGCAAGCGGCGAAGGACAAGCTGTCGCAATACCGCAGCGGCAATCGCCCGCAAGAGATTGAACAGGCCAAGGCCGAGGTGGCGCAAAGCGAAGCGGCGTTGGCGCAGGCGCAATTGAACCTGCAAGACGCCACGCTGGTCTCCCCGTCCGCCGGCACGGTGCTGACCCGCGCGGTAGAGCCGGGCACCATGCTCGGCGCCGGCGGCACGGTGTTCACCCTGTCGCTGACCCGGCCGGTGTGGGTGCGCGCCTACGTCAACGAGACCAGCCTGAACCAGGCGGTGCCCGGCACCGAGCTGGAAATTTACACCGACGGCCGCCCCGGCAAGCCTTACCACGGCAAGATCGGTTTCGTCTCGCCGACCGCGGAATTCACGCCGAAAAGCGTTGAAACACCGGATCTGCGCACCGATCTGGTGTATCGCCTGCGGGTGATCGTCACCGACGCCGACGACGCGCTGCGTCAGGGCATGCCGGTCACCCTGCGCTTCACCAAACCCTGAGGCCGGCCATGGAACAGGCGCACACCATCGAGTTGGAAGGGCTGGAAAAGCGCTTCCCGTCGCTTGAGAAACCGGCGGTCGCCAGCCTGACCACCACCCTGCGCAGCGGCGCGGTCATCGGGCTGGTCGGGCCGGACGGCGCCGGCAAAACCACCCTGCTGCGCATGCTGGCCGGGCTGCTGCAGCCCAGCAGCGGCAAGCTGCGGGTCGCCGGGCTGGATCCGATCGAGCAGGATCGTCAACTGCACGCGATCCTCGGCTACATGCCGCAGAAGTTCGGGCTGTATGAGGATCTGACGGTGATGGAGAACCTGACGCTGTACGCCGATCTGCGCGGCGTTACCGGCGATCTGCGGCGCCAGACCTTCGAACGGCTATTGAAATTTACCGATCTGACGCGTTTCACCGAGCGCCTGGCGGGCAAGCTGTCCGGCGGCATGAAGCAAAAACTGGGACTGGCCTGCACGCTGGTGGGCGAACCCCAGGTGCTGCTGCTGGATGAGCCGGGCGTCGGCGTCGATCCGATCTCGCGCCGCGAGCTGTGGCGCATGGTGCACGAGCTGGCCAACGACGGCATGTTGATCCTGTGGAGCACCTCTTATCTCGACGAGGCCGAGCAGTGCCGCGAAGTGCTGTTGCTCAACGAGGGTGAGCTGCTGTTCAGCGGCGCGCCGCAGGATCTGACCCAGCGCATGGCCGGGCGCACGGTGTTGATCGCCGCGCCGCCGGGCAGCCATCGATCGTTGCTGCAGCGGGCGATCTGCCTGCCGGCGGTCACCGACGGCGTGATCCAGGGCAAGTACCTGCGCCTGATCCTGAAAGAAGGCGAAGATCACCGGCAGCTGCTGCAGGCGCTGGATCTACCGGACGCCGAACTGGACGAAGCGGATCCGCGCTTCGAGGATGCGTTTATCGATCTGCTCGGCGGCGGCCCCAACCATCGCTCGGCGCTGGCGGAGATCATGCCGACCGTCAACGGTGAAAGCGGCGAAACGGTGATCGAAGCGGTGCAGCTGACCAAAAAATTCGGCGACTTCGCCGCCA
The DNA here is from genome assembly GCF_057197125.1 of Serratia sp. LSHTC3. NCBI lineage: Bacteria > Pseudomonadati > Pseudomonadota > Gammaproteobacteria > Enterobacterales > Yersiniaceae > Serratia > Serratia sp. LSHTC3. Next base: position 51,989 of record NZ_JBXUNP010000002.1, on the reverse strand, counting down.
CCGATCACGTCGACTTTCAGGTGCGGCGCGGAGAAATCTTCGGCCTGCTCGGCCCGAACGGCGCCGGCAAGTCCACCACCTTCAAAATGATGTGCGGCCTGCTAGTGCCGTCCGGCGGCAAGGCGCTGGTGCTGGGGATGGATCTGAAGACCAGTTCCGGCAAGGCGCGCCAACGCCTCGGCTACATGGCGCAAAAATTCTCGCTGTACGGCAACCTGACGGTGGCGCAGAACCTGAAGTTCTTCTCCGGTGTCTACGGCCTGAGCGGCAAGGCGCAGCGCGACAAAATCGACGAAATGTCGCGCGCCTTCAACTTCGCGCCGATCCTCGATCAGACGCCGGACGCGCTGCCGCTCGGCTTCAAACAGCGCCTGGCGCTGGCCTGCGCGCTGATGCACGAACCGGATATTCTGTTCCTCGACGAACCGACTTCCGGCGTCGATCCGCTGACGCGGCGCGAGTTCTGGCTGCACATCAACGGCATGGTCGACAAGGGCGTCACGGTGATGGTGACCACCCACTTTATGGACGAGGCGGAATACTGCGACCGCATCGGCCTGGTGTATCGCGGCAAGATCATCGCCGCCGGCACGCCGGACGATCTCAAACAACAGGTGGCGCGCGACGACAATCCCAGCCCTTCGATGGAGCAGGCGTTTATCGAGCTGGTGCAGGGCTACGACGAGGAGGAAACGCGGTGAGCGATAACCGACCCCCAATCGACGACGGCGGCTTCTCCTGGCGCCGGCTGCGCGCGCTGTGCCTGAAGGAGACGCGGCAGATACTGCGCGATCCCAGCAGCGGCCTGATCGCCTTCGTCATCCCGCTGATGCTGCTGTTTATCTTCGGCTACGGCATCAACCTGGACTCCAGCAAGCTGCATCTGGGCATTCTGATGGAACAACAGAGCGAAGACGCGCGCGATTTGGCCCACGCCTTCGCCGGTTCGCCCTATATCGAACCGACCATCAGCGATAACCGCCAGCAGCTGATCCAGCAGATGCAGGCCGGCACGATCCGCGGCCTGGTGGTGATCCCGGTGGATTTCGACCAGCGCATGGCGCGCCCGCACGACAGCGCCCCTATCCAGGTGATCACCGACGGCAGCGAGCCGAACACCGCCAACTTCGTGCAGGGCTATGCCCAGGGCGTATGGCAAGTTTGGCAACAGCAACGCGCCGCCGATCGGGGGAGCAGCGACCAGCCGCTGATTGACGTGCAGATGCGCTACTGGTTCAACCCGGCGGCCATCAGCCGGCACTACATCATTCCCGGCGCCATCACCATCATCATGACGGTGATCGGCGCCATTCTCACCTCGCTGGTGATCGCCCGCGAATGGGAGCGCGGCACCATGGAGGCTCTGCTGTCCACCCAGGTGACGCGCAGCGAGCTGCTGCTCTCCAAGCTGATCCCCTATTACTTCCTCGGCATGATCGCCATGGCGCTGTGCATGGCGGTGGCGGTGTGGGTGCTCGGCGTGCCCTATCGCGGTTCGCTGCCGATCCTGCTGCTGATCAGCAGCCTGTTCCTCGCCAGCACCCTCGGCATGGGCCTGCTGATCTCCACCCTCACCCGCAACCAGTTCAACGCGGCGATGGTGGCGCTGAACGCCGCCTTTCTGCCGTCGATCATGCTGTCCGGCTTCATTTTCCAGATCGACAGCATGCCGGCCATCGTGCGCGCGGTGACCTACATCATTCCGGCGCGTTACTTCGTCAGCACGCTGCAAACGCTGTTCCTGGCGGGCAACGTCGGCACCGTGCTGGCGATCAATCTGCTGTTCCTGATCGCTTCCGCCGTGGTGTTCATCGGCCTGACGGCCTGGAAAACCCAGCGCCGGCTGGATTAAGGAGAAAGAGCGATGTTTCACCGTCTGTTGACGCTTATCATCAAGGAAATGCAGGCGCTGCTGCGCGATCCGCAAACCCGCGCCATCCTGATCATGCCGGTGATCCTGCAGGTGCTGCTGTTCCCGTTCGCCGCGACGCTGGAAGTCACCAACGCCACCATCGCGGTCTACAGCGAGGACAGCGGCCAGGCCTCGGTGGAGCTGACCCAACGCTTCGCCAAGGCCAAAGCCTTCTCCCATGTGCTGCTGCTGCTCAATCCTCAGGAGATAAAGACCACCATCGACAACCAGCGGGCGCTGCTGCTGATCCGCTTCCCGGCGCAGTTCTCGCGCGATATCGCCGCCGGCCACACCGCGCCGCTGCAGCTGCTGCTCGACGGGCGCAACTCCAACAGCGCACAGATCGCCGCCAACTACGTGCAGCAGATCGTGCAGGAATATCAGAACGAGCTGCTCGGCAACCGCGCCAAACCCAACAACAGCGAACTGGTGGTGCGCAACTGGTATAACCCGAATCTGGACTACAAATGGTTTGTGGTACCGTCGCTGATCGCCATGATCACCACCATCGGCGTGCTGATCGTCACCTCGCTGTCGGTGGCGCGCGAACGCGAACAGGGCACGCTGGAACAGCTGCTGGTCTCGCCGCTCACCACCTGGCAGATCTTTATCGGCAAGGCGGTGCCGGCGCTGATCGTCGCCAGCTTCCAGTCCAGCATCGTGCTGTTGATCGGCATCTTCCTGTACCAGATCCCGTTCGCCGGATCGCTGTTGCTGTTCTATGCCACCATGCTGCTCTACGGGCTGTCGCTGGTCGGTTTCGGCCTGCTGATCTCGTCGCTGTGCGCCACTCAGCAGCAGGCGTTTATCGGCGTGTTCGTGTTCATGATGCCGGCGATCCTGCTCTCGGGTTACGTCTCGCCGGTGGAGAATATGCCGGTGTGGCTGCAGGATCTGACCTGGGTGAACCCGATACGCCACTTCACCGACATCACCAAGCAGATCTACCTGAAGGACGCCAGCTTCAGCATCATCTGGCGCAGCCTGTGGCCGCTGCTGGTGATCACCGCCACCACCGGCAGCGCCGCCTACGCGCTGTTCCGCCGCAAGATCGCATAAAAAAAGCTCTGCATATCACATGCAGAGCTTTTTGATCGCCAGATACCCTAAGGCTTGAAAGACGACGGATTTAGCGGCGGTTGCCGAAGATGCGCAGCAACATCAGGAACAGGTTGATAAAGTCGAGATACAGCGTCAGCGCGCCGACGATGGCGTACTTGCGGAAGCCGTCTTTATCATCGGCGTTCAGCTGCTCGCCCATCGCCTTGAGTTTTTGCGTGTCGTACGCGGTCAGACCGACGAACACCACCACCCCAATGTAGGTAATCGCCCACATCAGCGCGGTGCTTTTCAGCCAGATGTTCACCAACGAGGCCAGCACGATGCCGATCAATGCCATGAACAGCATGCTGCCAAAGCCGCTCAGATCGCGCTTGGTGGTGTAGCCGTACAGGCTCATGGCGCCGAACATGCCGGCGGTGACCACGAAGGTGCTGGCGATCGAGCTGTAGGTATAAGCGATGAAGATGCTCGACAGCGTCAACCCGGTCAGCGCCGAGTAGAGCATGAACAGCGAGGTGGCCACCGCGCCGCTCAGGCGGTTGACCATGCCGGAAATCACGAACACCAGCGCCAACTGGGCGATAATCAGACCGAAGAAGGTGATCTGGCTGGAGAAGATGAAGTTGAGGATCGCGGGCGTATTGGCCGCATACCAGGAAACGAACGCCGTCAGCAGCAGACCGCAGGTCATCCAGCCGTAAACCTGCGCCATGTAGGCCTGAATGCCGCTGTTGGCACGTTCGACGATTGAACCATTAGAGCGTGGATATCGGTCCATGACGGTTACCTTTTGCGTTGTAAACAAGATTCCGAAGCCCCGCGAACGGGGCTTCGCCTGCTATAAGCGTACCACAGAATAGGCCGCGCGAAAGCGGCAAAGGTCTTGATTTGTTTCCGCTGTTGACGCGTTATTTAGCCGCGTCGTGCCAGCGCTGCGCGGCCTCGCGATCGCTGTCGCGAGCGTCCACCCAACGATCGCCCTGGCCGGTCGCTTCGCGCTTCCAGAACGGCGCGCGGGTCTTCAGGTAGTCCATGATGAACTCGCTGGCGGCGAACGCCATGCTGCGGTGCGCGCCGGTCACGCCAACGAACACGATCTCGTCGCCGGGATACAGCGCGCCAACGCGGTGGATCACCGTCACGCGCTGCAGCGGCCAGCGGCTGCGCGCCTCGGCCACAATCTCCGCCAGCGCCTTCTCGGTCATGCCGGGGTAGTGTTCCAGCGTCAGCGCGCTGACGTCGTCCCCAAGGTTATGGTTGCGCACCTTGCCGGTGAAGGTCACCACCGCGCCGTCGGCGTCGCACTGCGCCAGCCACTGATACTCGTCGCCGACGTTGAACGGCGCTTCGCCCACGCGAATGCGGGTGTTTTCCATGCTTACCCCCCGGTGACCGGCGGGAAGAAGGCCACCTCATCGCCGGCGCGCAGCGGATGATCCGCCGCCACCAGCGACTGATTGACCGCCGCCAGCAGTTTGCCGGACTCCAGCGCCAGCGCCCAGCGATCGCCGCGCGCGCACAGCGCCTGGCGCAGCGCCTCGACGGTCGGGTAATCCGCCGGCATCGACAGCGCGCCGGTACCCACCAGTTCGCGCACCTGCGCGAAGAAAAGAATATCGATCATGCGTTCACCTTAAAATCGCCGGATTTGCCGCCGCTTTTCGCCAGCAGGCGCACCGGGCCGATCACCATGTCTTTCTGTACCGCTTTGCACATGTCATAGATGGTCAATGCCGCCACCGAGGCGGCGGTCAGCGCCTCCATCTCGACGCCGGTTTTGCCGGTCAGCCGGCAGCAGGTTTCGATGCGCACCCGGCTGTGCTCCGTTTGCGCCTCCAGCTGCACTTCGACTTTGCTCAGCATCAGCGGGTGGCACAGCGGGATCAGCTCCCAGGTGCGTTTGGCCGCCTGAATGCCGGCGATGCGCGCCGTGGCGAACACGTCGCCCTTGTGATGGCTGCCGTCGACGATCATCGCCAGCGTGGCGGGCAGCATCTCGACGAAGGCTTCGGCGCGCGCCTCGCGCACCGTTTCGGCCTTGGCGGAAACGTCGACCATATGGGCTTCGCCGGCGGCGTTAATGTGGGTTAGCTGTGTCATGACTCAGGGCTTCTTTAAATGGGGCTGGAAGTTGCACGGCCGATGGCGCGCGTCCAACTGCTCTTCGATAATCCGCTCCCAGGCGGTGCGGCAGGCGCGGGTGGAACCCGGCATGGCGAAAATCACCGTGCGGTTGGCCAGGCCGGCCAGCGCGCGCGACTGGATCGTCGCGGTGCCGATCTCTTCGTACGACACCATGCGGAACAGTTCGCCGAACCCTTCCACCTCTCTGTCGAACAGCGGCAACAGCGCTTCCGGCGTGTTGTCGCGCGCGGTAAAACCGGTGCCGCCGGTGATCAGCACCGCCTGCACGTTGTCATCGGCGATCCACGCGGAAACCCGCGCGCGGATCTGGTAAATGTCATCTTTGACGATGGCGCGATCCACCACCTGATGGCCGGCTTCCTGCGCCGCGTCCTGCAGATATTGGCCGGAGGTGTCTTCCGCCGCGCCGCGGCTGTCGGACACGGTCAGGATGGCGATATGCGCCGCAATAAACTCGCTGCTCGCATGGCTCATGGTTCAATAAGCTCCTATTGGCTGTCAGCCGCCGATAAACGACAGGTTCTGGGTGATCCCGCTGTTGCCCTGATGCAGGAAATGGGTCTGCTTCTTGCTCAGCAGCCCGCTCTGAATGCGCGCCTTCAGCGCATCGAGCTGGCCGTCGTCCGCCAGCAGATCGCGCAGGGGCACCCCCTGCTCGCCGAACAGGCACAGGTGCAGATTGCCGATGGAAGAAACGCGCAGCCGGTTGCAGCTGGCGCAGAAGTCTTTCTCATACGGCATGATAAGACCCACCTCACCCTGGTAGTCCGGGTGGCTGAACACCTGCGCCGGGCCGTCGCTGCGGCCGCGCGCCTGGCGCTGCCAGCCCTGCTGTTCCAGCTGCCGGCGAATCACTTCGCCGGAAACGTGGTGTTTGCGAAACAGCTCGCCGCCCTCGCCGGTTTCCATCAGTTCGATAAAACGCAGTTGGATCGGCCGATCCTTGATCCAGGCGAGAAAGGCGCCGAGCTGCTGGTGATTGACGTCGCGCATCAGCACGGCGTTGACCTTGACCTTGCTGAAACCGGCGCTGAAGGCGGCATCGATGCCGTCCATCACCTGGCGGAACTTGTCCTGACCGGTGATGGCGTGAAACTGACGGGGATCCAGGCTGTCGATGCTGACGTTGATCGCCGTCAGACCGGCGTCACGCCAGGCGGCGACGTCGCGCGCCAGACGGTAGCCGTTGGTGGTGACCGCCAGCGTGCGGATGGCCAGGTTTTCCCGCACGGCGGCGATGATCTCGGCAAAATCACGGCGCAGCGAAGGCTCGCCGCCGGTCAGGCGCACCTTTTCGGTGCCCAGTTCGGCGAACGCGCGGCTGACGCGGCGGATTTCATCCAGCGACAGGAAGCTTTTCGGGCTGCCGCTCGGCTTGTAGCCATCGGGCAGACAATAGGTGCAACGAAAGTTGCACACGTCGGTGATCGACAAGCGCAGGTAATAGAACTTGCGCTCATAAGCATCAATGAGTTGCGGTACCATAACACCTTTCCAAAGTCGGGAGATGCGAGCGTTTCCCCTCTGCACCCTGGTGGCTGACTTCGCCACGGCCCAGGCGCCATATCGTTCCGGATGAACAACGTAGGCGCAGGGGCTAGGAGTTTGATTTCTCTTCCCGCTACCTTGAGTAGCCGGAATGAAACCGTGGTTTTCAGCAGAATTCTAGCGCTAATCGGCAACGATAGCCAACGCGTTAATTCGCTATATAATTGTCTATACAGCGTTTTTAGACGCCGTCTATTCGGGTAAACCATGATAAACATCGCTTGCGTGGACGAATTGACCAGAATCACGCAAATGACACTCTTTATCGCGTTTTTATGCCGGATCCGCTACCTTATGCGGGCAGTTCAGCCCCTTTGTAAGGAAATTTATGCGTAATCGTACCCTCGCCGATCTCGACCGCGTGGTGGCGTTGGGCGGCGGACACGGTCTGGGCCGTGTGATGTCGGCCCTGTCGTCCTTAGGCTCCCGCCTGACCGGCATCGTCACCACCACCGACAACGGCGGTTCCACCGGCCGCATCCGCCGTTCGGAAGGCGGCATTGCCTGGGGCGATACCCGCAACTGCCTCAACCAGCTGATCACCGAGCCGAGCGTCGCCTCGGCGATGTTCGAATACCGCTTCAGCGGCAACGGCGAACTGGCCGGCCATAACCTGGGCAACCTGATGTTGAAAGCGCTGGATCACCTGAGCGTGCGCCCGCTGGAAGCGATCAACCTGGTGCGCAGCCTGCTGAAGGTGGACGCGGCGCTGATCCCGATGTCGGAGCAGCCGGTGGATTTGATGGCGCACGATCACGAAGGCAACCATGTTTACGGTGAAGTGAATGTCGACCAACTGACTCTTATGCCGCAGGAGCTGATGCTGTCGCCCCCGGTCAACGCCACGCGCGAAGCGCTGGACGCCATCGCGCAAGCCGACGTGATCCTGATCGGGCCGGGCAGTTTCCTCACCAGCCTGATGCCGCTGCTGCTGCTGGACGATCTCACCCAGGCGCTGCGCCGCAGCAGCGCCAGCATGATCTATATCGGCAACCTCGGCCGCGAACTGAGCGTGGCCGCCGCGGCACTGTCGTTAAAGGATAAGCTGACGCTGATGGAAGAGAAGATCGGCCGCCGGATGATCGATGCGCTGATTGTCGGCCCGGCGGTGGACACCAGTGAAGTGCAGGATCGGGTGGTGATTCAACAGCCGCTGGAAGCGAGCGACATCCCCTACCGCCACGATCGCCAGCTGCTGCGCCAGGCGCTGGATCACGCGCTGGTGGAGCTGGCTGCCCGCCGCTGACCGAATTTAGCCGTCGCGCCCGCGCAGCCAGGGGTTATCGCTGGCCGGGGCGGGATGGCTGACCATATCGATATACAGATCTTCCACCTCTTTGCGCGCCCAGGGCGTGCGACGCAAAAACTTCAGACTGGACTTGATGCTCGGATCGCTGCGGAAACAGTTGATGCGAATGCGCGCGCCCAGTTCGGACCAACCGTAGTGATCCACCAGTTTATTCAGCAGTTGCTCCAGCGTCACGCCGTGCAGCGGGTCTTTAGACTGGTGTTGGCTCATGTTCGGTACTCTTCGTGGTCAAATCGGGCCGCACACCATAACAGCTTTGACGCGGCCGACAAGGAATTTTGACGCCCACAGCGCGGGCGCCGTCCAACGGTCAGGAAATCGCGATGAACTGCTCGCGCAGCTGGTGGATTTCGTCGCGCAGCGCAGCCGCCTGCTCGAACTCCAGGTTCTGCGCATGGGTGTACATCTGCGCCTCCAGATCGCGGATTTTCTGATCCAGCGCTTTCGGCGTGAGGTTCTGCAGTTGAGCGCCACCGTCCGCCGCCTTGCTCCTGCCTTTCCCCTTGGCGCGGTTGACCGGCTGACCGATCTGCAGAATATCGCCGATCTTCTTGTTCAGCCCCTGCGGCACGATGCCGTTGACTTCGTTATAGGCCTGCTGCTTGGCGCGGCGCCGCTCGGTTTCACCGATCGCCTTGGCCATCGAATCGGTGATGCGATCGCCATACAGGATCGCCTTGCCGTTCAGGTTACGCGCCGCGCGGCCGATGGTCTGGATCAGTGAACGCTCGGAACGCAGGAAGCCTTCCTTGTCGGCGTCCAGAATCGCCACCAGCGACACCTCAGGCATGTCGAGGCCCTCACGCAGCAGGTTGATACCCACCAGCACGTCAAACTCGCCCAGACGCAGGTCACGGATGATTTCGACCCGCTCCACGGTATCGATATCCGAGTGCAGGTAGCGCACGCGCTCGCCATGCTCTTCCAGGTATTCGGTCAGGTCTTCCGCCATGCGTTTGGTCAGGGTGGTCACCAGCACGCGCTCGTTGATCGCCGCGCGCTTGCGGATCTCGGAGAGCAGATCGTCCACCTGAGTAGCGACCGGCCGCACTTCCACGATCGGATCCAGCAGCCCGGTCGGCCTCACCACCTGATCGATCAGATCGCCGCCGGATTTCTCCAGCTCATATTTGCCCGGCGTGGCGGAAACATAGATGGTCTGCGGCGCCAGCGCCTCGAACTCCTCGAAGCGCAGCGGGCGGTTGTCCAGCGCCGACGGCAGACGGAAGCCGTACTCCACCAGCGTTTCCTTGCGCGCGCGGTCGCCTTTGAACATCGCGCCGATCTGCGGAATGGTGACGTGGGATTCGTCGACCACCAGCAGGCCGTCCGCCGGCAGGTAGTCGAACAGCGTCGGCGGCGGCTCGCCCTCGGCACGCCCGGAAAGGTAGCGCGAGTAGTTTTCGATGCCCGAGCAGTAGCCCAGCTCGTTCATCATCTCCAGATCGAACTGGGTGCGCTGCGTCAGGCGTTGCTCTTCCAGCAGCTTGTTGTTGGCCAGCAGCACCTTGCGGCGGTCCGCCAGATCGACCTTGATCTCTTCCATCGCCTGCATGATCCGCTCGCGCGGCGTCACGTAGTGCGACTTCGGGTAAATGGTAAAACGCGGCACCACCTGCTCAATCTGCCCGGTCAGCGGATCGAACAGCGACAGCCGTTCCACTTCTTCGTCGAACAGCTCGACGCGCAGCGCCAGCTCGTCCGATTCCGCCGGGAAGATGTCGATCACCTCGCCGCGCACGCGGAAGGTGGCGCGCTGGAAAGCCTGATCGTTGCGGGAATACTGCAGCTCCGCCAGGCGGCGCAAAATGGAGCGCTGATCGATGATCATCCCCTGGGTCAGGTGCAGCATCATCTTCAGGTAAAGATCCGGATCGCCCAGACCGTATATCGCCGACACCGACGCCACCACCACCACGTCGCGCCGCTCCAGCAACGCCTTGGTGGCGGAAAGACGCATCTGCTCGATGTGCTCGTTCACCGAAGCGTCTTTTTCAATGAAGGTGTCGGAGCTGGGCACGTAGGCTTCCGGCTGGTAGTAGTCGTAGTAGGAGACGAAGTATTCCACCGCATTCTCAGGGAAAAACGCTTTCATCTCGCCGTACAGCTGCGCCGCCAGCGTCTTGTTCGGCGCCAGCACCATGGTCGGCCGATTCAGATCGGCTATCACGTTGGCGATGGTGAATGTCTTGCCCGAACCGGTGACCCCCAGCAGCGTCTGGTGCGCCAGGCCGTCTTCCAGCCCCTCTTCCAGCTTGCGGATGGCTTCCGGCTGATCGCCGGCCGGTTTGAACTCGGAATGCAGTTTGAAAAGTTTACTCATTGCTCGGCTACCCTGTGGAGATGCGCGCGCTCAGGCGGCCAGCCGGCTCTGCGCCGGATATGGCCCCTAATTATGGAAAGTGTCGGCGATTTGCGCCAGTGCCCATGATACTGGATATAAAACCAGCTTCAAGCGGATTCGTCGCTGCGCCCGGCACGGCGGCGATGCCGTTGCACCGTGAGGTTACAGCCGGGTGACATTTTTATTGTCAATAACAGATTTATCCCCAGAACTTGCCGAAAATTAACTTATTGATAGCACCGCGTCGAAAAATCATACATAGAGACCTGATCAATACCCTTGTGTATTGATTTTAATTAATCTATTGATATATAACATTTTTAATAAAAAGACGAGAATGCGGGCAAAGCGAACAGAACCCGCGTCCGCTCTCGCTTTACAGCGTTTTTCTAAATCTAATGCACAAGGTTATCCACAGGAATAGTGGATAACTCTCACCGCCCCGCCCGGGGCGGGAGTTACAGAAAGAAAGCTTTTCGCCCTTTACACTCGCCAAAATGGCTTTTTTAGTTATTTTTTCATAAAAATATCGCTTTGTTTATGCCGATTAATACTAAAAATCCCCATTGCCAAAATCGCATCGGCCCCTTTCTCGCGGATCGCGCTTGACGGCGGCGCAATGCCTTGCACCACGCCCTCACCGCAGAGCACCACAAGAGTGCAAAAAACGTCCGGGTTAACTTCCCCGCGTATTTTCAGGCCGCCGCGGCAGAGCGCGTCAGGCCTGATTAGCGGTTAACAAGGCGATAACAATCCCCGTTTTCACCCGGCGGTAAAACTGGCCTGAGAGTTGCTTTATCTTCCTGCGTATCAATGCGGTGCGGCGGCGTGATGCGCTGCCAGCCACAGCGTGTACCCCTCGCGGTGCGATCGCCTGTAAAAGCGCAAGAACGACACCAAGTCGTCACAAGCGTCGTTTTTAACAACATATTGACTGTCATTCCGTCCACCGTAGACCTTGCTCTGGCTCATCGGACGGACGGCATCTTGTTCCAGACATTGCCACACTCGGGAAATTCGCCGCGCATGCGGCCTTTGCTGTCCCCCGCCAACGAGTGAAACGAGCGTCTATGAGGAGAATGCCAAATGCTGAGCCTGAGATCGGTCAATCAATTCTACGGTCAAAACCACACCCTGTGGGACATCAACCTGGAGCTGCCGCGCGGCCAGTGCACCGTGCTGCTCGGGCGCAACGGCGTGGGCAAGACCACGCTGGTCAACTGCATCATGGGGCATTTGCCGGTAGTGAGCGGCAGCATGACCTGGCAGCCGGCAGATCAGCCGCCGCAAAACCTTCTGCTGCAACCGATGGAGCGCCGCGCCGCACTCGGCATCAGCCACGTCCCGCAAGGGCGGCAACTCTTCTCGCAGCTGAGCGTGGAAGAGAATCTGCAGGTGGCGCAGATGGCCGTGCGCGGCGCCCCTCGCCGCATTCCGCCGCTGATCTACAGCCTGTTTCCCAATTTGCGCCAGATGCGTACCCGCCGCGCCGGCGATCTGTGCGAAGGCGCCCAACGCCAGTTGGCGATCGGCCGTGCGTTGGCCCAGGAACCGGCGCTGCTGATCCTCGACGAACCCACGGCGGGCGTGCCGCCGTCGATCGCCGCCGACATCGGCAACGTGATCCGCAGGCTCAACTATGAATTGGGCATGACCATTTTGCTGGTAGAGCATCAGCTGCCGTTCGTGCGCCGGGTGGCGGACCGCTTTTGTCTGCTCGATAGCGGGCGCACCGTGGCGCACGGCGCGCTGACGCAGCTGGATGAGGCGCTGATCGGCACCGGGCTGGCGGAGTGAGTGGTCGGGTTAGCGATTAGGTTGCTGTTGTATCAGCCACGGCCGGTCTGCGCCCAATAGGCACGGGCCCGCCGTCTTTTCATACTCGATAGGGGTCACACCGACACCATAATATCGAGGGATGTAAGCATGACAGACAACAACGCGGCATTTATTCAATACGCGGATTTGCGCAACAAAAACTGGAATCTGCAGGAACGTCTTAATATTGAAGGCATTTACGTCAGTTCGCGCGACGAACTGGTCGGCGCACAAGACTTTATCATCAAAACGTTAAAACGCCCTGCGATTGTCAGATTCGCCGCGCCTTTTGCCCTTTGGTCGGCGCCTAAAACCGATATCAATGTCGGGTTCGTCTATATCGACGGCAACGGCGTCAACATCACTACCGAGATCCCCAACGGCACGGAAAGCGACCATAACTATTTCCTGCGCTGCTATACCAGCAGCGGCGCGCTGGATAACAACGTTCCTATTCGCCCGGCGCCTATCATGAAAGATTTCACCGTAAAGGGCATCGGCGCCAGGATTAACAACAAAGATGAAACGACGATCGAATACACCTATATCGACGGCGTCCGTTTCGATTCGCCTGAAGGCCCGCTGGGCAACTTTTCCGTCAATAACGTCTATATTTCCGGCTTCTACTACGGCCTGTACTACGGCACCAATGCCTATATCGCCCACCACTACGCCTGTGAAGTCATTCGCTGTTTTGAGTGCCTGCATATGCCTTCAACGAACAGCGGCGCCCAAAACTTCGGCGAAGGCATCAACTTCTTCGGTGGCACCCTCGGCAATTCCCAGGGGTTGGCCGTTCGCAACGCTAACCCCAACGGCGCCTTCCGCCTGTTCGGTACTTCGATCGACTATGCCGGCTCGATTGCCGACGTTGAGGCCGGTAGCATTGAATTGCATGGCTGCCATATGGAATTCAACAACGGTAATAGTCCGCTTATGGAAATTCCCTTCCGTTGCAGCGCCAATCAAAATGCATCGCTGTTGATTCACGGCGGCGAAATCATCGTCGCCGGCGGCCGACTGGCGCAAGCGTCGCTGTTTTACGCCGAGGCCGGCAGTAGCGGGATTATCGTCGACAGCGTGAAGTTCTATGGCGTAAGAACCGCCAGCGGCCGCTATTTCAGCGGTACCGGCGACTTTGTCATCGTCAATAGCCGACTGGATGGCGGTGGGGGTGGCGCCGGGATCCAGACGCTGGTCGGCGCCGTGAATAACAAGTTAAAAGACGGTGAGTTCGCCTTTTCCGCTAAGCCGTTTGGCTGGGAAGTGACAGGCGGCACGATCAGCGAGCCCTTTACCTCAGACGCAGTGACTATCAGTATCGAAGCCGGCGCAGGCGTCAACGGCAGTAATGCCCTGAAAGTGACCAAGTTGGGCAACGCCAATACCAACGCCGGAGTGAGAGTGATCGTGCCCGCCGCGCAATATGAGCAGTTGGGCGCCTGTTTTACCCTGAAAACGGTCAACGGCGGTACCGGCAATCTGTTCGCGACGCTGCAATATGCCTGTATCCAGGAACATGCGGACAACGGCATCTCGCTCGTCGCCAAAGCCGCGCCGGCAGCCTGGGACGCCGCCTTGAAAGCCGATGCTTACGCCGAGTACACCGAATATCGTTTCAACGCCAATCGACGAAAAGTCCCGGTCTGGGCGACCCATGTCATCCTGACGTTCAACCTGTATGCCCTGGCGAAAAATGGCGTGCTTTATCTCGATAACGCCTGTATTACCGCCATGTAAAAGCCAACGCCGGGTCATAAGACCCGGCGTTGTGATTCATCAGCCAGAACCTCTCACTGCGCCAGCAGGCTGATGTCCAGATACTGCCCCAGCGGCGCCCGTTCGGCCTGCGGCAGGTGCGGGATTTCGCCTAGCAGCTGCGCCGGCAGCATGCGGCGCAGCGTGGCCAGGTATTCCTGATGCCGCCGCCCCGGCGGCGCCACGTCGTTGGCGATCCAACCGGCCAGCGTCAGCCCCGCCTGTTGCACCGCCTGCGCCGTCAACACCGCATGGTTGATGCAGCCCAGTTTGATACCCACCACCAGGAGCACCGGCAGTTGCTCCTGCTGCACCCAGTCGGCGAAGGTGTACTGCGCCGACAGCGGAGTAAACCACCCGCCGGCGCCCTCGACCAATACCCAGTCGGCGCGCTGTTCCAGCCGGCGCAGGCCGTCGGACAGCCGCGCTGCGTCGATCGGCCGGCCTTCATCGGCGCTAACGATATGCGGCGAAGTCGGTTCGGCAAAAACGTAAGGGTTCACTTCGTCGTACCCCAGCGCCACGCCGCTGTTGGCCTGCAGCGCCAGCGCGTCGCCGTTGCGCAGCCCCTCGGCGGTCATCTCGCTGCCGGAAGCCACCGGCTTATAGCCGGCGCTGCGGTAGCCCGCCAGATTGGCGGCCTGCAGCAAGGCGCTGCTGGCGACGGTTTTCCCCACTTCGGTGTCGGTGCCGGTCACGAACCAACGTTTAATCACGATAAATCACTCCATAAGCCAGATGATAGCTGAGCGGGAACTGCCCCTGCCGGCACGGGTAAGCCGCCTGCAGCGCGGCGAGGCGGCCGCGCGACATCAGGCCGCCCTCGCGTCCCTGGTGCAGATGCGTCGCCCCGATGCCCTTGAGCGAACGCATCAGCGTCATCACGTCCGGGTAATTCAGGGTACGCAGCTCCGTCACCAGCTCGTGTCGATAGTCGGCACAGGCGGCGCGGATCTGCGCCAGCGGCAGGAAGGCGTTCACGTGACGTTCGCCGTCCACCTGTTGCCAGGCGTCCCCCAATTCCTGCAGCGAGCCCGCCGCCAGCGTGGAGAACAGGATCACACCGCCGGGCCGGGTGACGCGATACAGCTCCGCCAACGCTGCGGGCAGATCGCTGCACCACTGCACCACCAGGCTGCTGAAACAGATGTCCATCGCCGCGTCGGGCAACGGCACCTGCTCGATATCGCCCAACAGATAATGGTGCGCCGCCTGTTGCTGGCGGGCGAATGCCAACATCCCCGGCGCCAGATCGAGCGCCGTCACCTGCTTGCCGCGCTCGCGCCACAGACGGCTGAAATAGCCGGTGCCGCAGCCGGCATCCAGCAGCCGTTCGCCCGGGTGGGAACTCCCCATCCCCAGTAAGCGCTCGCCAACGTCACGCTGCAGCGCGGCGGCGGCGTCGTAGCTGCCGGCCGCGCGGCTGAAGGCCGAGGCGACCGCCTGTTTGTTCACTGTGTCATTGGCTGACGTCATGCAATACCTCCAGCAGGCGATCGATATCCTGCGGCTGGTGCGCCGCCGTCAGGGTAATGCGCAGCCGCGCGCCGCCCGGCGGTACCGTCGGCGGACGGATGGCGCTCACCCACAGGCCGCGATCGCGCAGACGGGTCGCCAGATCGAGCGCACGCTGATTGTCCCCCACCAGCAGCGGCTGGATGGCGGTGTCGGAATCCGTCAGGGTCAGCGCCAGCGGCGCCGCGCCCTGGCGGAAACGCCGGATGTTGTCCTGCAGCCGGGCGCGCAGTTCATCACCCTCTCGAATGCAGGCCAGCGCCGCCTGCAGCGCGCAGGCCTGCGCCGGCGGCATCGCGGTGCTGTAGATCAGATGGCGAGCGAACTGCAGCAGATACTCGGCGGTCGCCTCATCGCACAGCACTGCCGCGCCGCTGACGCCGAACGCTTTGCCGAAGGTCGCCACCAGCAGTTCAGGACGCACGCCCTGCTGCCAGCAGCTGCCGCGGCCTTGCTCGCCGCGCACGCCGACGCCGTGGGCATCGTCCACCATCAGCCAGGCGCCCGCCGCGCGGGTTAAGCGATGCAGCTCCGCCAACGGTGCGCCGTCGCCGTCCATGCTGAACACCCCTTCGGTCACCGCCAGCCGCTGCCCGTCGCAGGGTTTAGCCAGCAGATCCGCCAACGCCTGCGGCTGATTGTGCTGGAAGCGGCGCAGCTCGGCCGGCGACTGCGCCGCCGCCTCCAGCAGCGAGGCATGGCTGAGGCGATCGGCCAAAATGCGATCGCCCTTCTGCATCAACGCCGCCAGCACCGCCTGGTTGGCGGCGTAACCGGAGATGAACAGCAGCGCGCGCGGATAGCCGAGCCACGCCGCCAGTTGCTCTTCCAGCGCCTGATGCGCCGCGCTAAAGCCGGTGACGTGGCCCGAACCGCCGCTGCCGACGCCGTAACGCTGCGCGCCCTGCTGCCAGGCGGCGATCACCCGCGCATCCTGGCTCAGCCCCAGGTAGTCGTTACCGGAGAAGTTCAGGTAGAGACGATCGCCGAGCCGGATCTGGCGGCCGTTGCCGCCCTC
Organism: Serratia sp. LSHTC3; assembly: GCF_057197125.1. Lineage (NCBI taxonomy): Bacteria > Pseudomonadati > Pseudomonadota > Gammaproteobacteria > Enterobacterales > Yersiniaceae > Serratia > Serratia sp. LSHTC3. Next base: position 35,560 of record NZ_JBXUNP010000002.1, on the reverse strand, counting down.
GGTGGCCTGTCGCCGGCGGTAGGCGGCGTTGAGGCGCCGCTCCGCCAGCGCCTGCTCGATGCGTTGCTGCCAGCTCATCACGGCGCCGCGTTGTAAAACTCGGCGGTATCGGCGTTCAGCAGTTGCTTGGCCAGCACCTGCTGTTGCTGGTTGTCGCCGTGTTCGGTTGCGGTCTGCTGCGGGTTGAGCCCCAGCTTGCGGAACAGCTGCAGGTCTTTGTCTTCTTCCGGATTCGGCGTGGTCAGCAGCTTGCAGCCGTAGAAGATGGAGTTGGCGCCGGCCATGAAGCACATCGCCTGCGTCTGTTCGTTCATCTGTTCGCGGCCGGCGGAGAGACGGACATAAGAGGCCGGCATCATGATGCGCGCCACCGCGATAGTGCGGATGAAATCGAACGGATCGACGTCATCGTTATCCGCCAGCGGCGTGCCTTTCACCTTCACCAACATGTTGATCGGCACGCTCTCCGGCGGTTTCGGCAGGTTGGCTAGCTGCACCAGCAGCCCGGCGCGGTCGCGCACCGTTTCACCCAGCCCAACGATGCCGCCGGAGCACACTTTGATGCCGGCGTCGCGCACTTTGTCGAGCGTATCCAGGCGTTCCTGGTAGCTGCGGGTGGTGATGATGCTGCCGTAGAACTCCGGCGAGGTATCGAGGTTATGGTTGTAATAATCCAGCCCGGCTTCCGCCAGCCGCTCGGCCTGAGTGCCGTCAAGCGTGCCCAGCGTCATGCAGGTTTCCATGCCCATCGCTTTCACGCCCTGCACCATCTGCTGCAGATAAGGCATATCGCGCTCGTGCGGGTTCTTCCACGCCGCGCCCATGCAAAAACGGGTCGAGCCGTTCGCCTTGGCCTTGCGCGCCGATTCCAGTACCTGCTCGACCTGCATCAACCGCTCCGACTCCAGGCCGGTCTTGTAGCGTGAGCTCTGCGGGCAGTATTTACAGTCTTCCGGGCAAGCGCCGGTTTTGATCGACAGCAGTGTGCTGACCTGCACCTGACGCGGGTCGAAGTGCTGACGGTGTACGGTTTGCGCTTCGAACAGCAGTTCCAGCAGCGGTTTATCAAACAGGGCCTGGGCTTGCCCTACTGTCCAGTGAATGCGGTCGGCCATCATGGCGTCTCCAAAACGAAAAAGTGTCGCCAGTTTAAATATTGCGGATATACTGTCAACCAATCTTAATTCAATTTGGTTTACAAGTATGTCTGTCACCGCTTCCGACCTGGCGTTTGACCAACGTCATATCTGGCACCCCTACACCTCCATGAGCCGCCCGTTGCCCTGTTACCCGATCGAGTCGGCCAGCGGCGTCGAGCTGCAGCTGGCGGATGGCCGGCGCCTGGTGGACGGCATGTCCTCCTGGTGGGCGGCGATCCACGGTTACAACCATCCGAGTCTGAATCAGGCCGCCAGCCAGCAGTTGGAGAAGATGTCGCACGTGATGTTCGGCGGCATCACCCATCCGGCCGCCATCTCGCTGTGCCGTCGGCTGGTGGAAATGACGCCGGAAGCGCTGCAGTGCGTGTTCCTGGCAGATTCCGGTTCGGTGGCGGTGGAAGTGTCACTGAAGATGGCGCTGCAGTACTGGCAGGCGCGCGGCGAGCGCCGGCAGCGCATCCTCACTCTGCGCCACGGCTATCACGGCGATACCTTCGGCGCGATGTCGGTCTGCGATCCGGACAACTCGATGCACAGCCTCTATCAGGGCTATCTGGCGCCGCACCTGTTCGCCACCGCGCCGCAGTGCCGCTTCGACGAGGAATGGCGCGAAGAAGACATTGCGCCGTTCGCCGCGCTGCTGGAGCAGCACGCCGATGAAGTGGCGGCGGTGATCCTGGAACCGGTGGTGCAAGGCGCCGGCGGCATGCGCATCTACCACCCAACCTACCTCAAGCGGGTGCGCGAGCTGTGCGATCGTCATCAGGTGCTGCTGATCGCCGACGAGATCGCCACCGGCTTCGGCCGCACCGGCAAGCTGTTCGCCTGCGAACACGCGCAGGTGGTGCCGGACATTCTCTGCCTGGGCAAGGCGCTGACCGGCGGTTACATGACCCTTTCCGCCACCCTGACCACCCGCCACGTGGCGGAGACCATCAGTAACGGCGCGGCCGGCTGCTTTATGCACGGGCCGACCTTTATGGGCAATCCGCTGGCCTGCGCCGTGGCGGACGCCAGCCTGGCGCTGCTGGCGGAAAATCGCTGGCAGGCGCAGGTGAGCGCCATCGAGGCCCAGCTGAAACAGGAACTGCTGCCGTTGGCGGCGCTGCCGAAGGTGGCGGACGTGCGGGTGCTGGGGGCGATTGGGGTGGTGGAGATGCGCGAACCGGTGGATGTCGCCGAGCTGCAGCGCGGGTTCGTCGAGCGCGGGGTATGGATCCGGCCGTTCGGCAAGCTGATTTACCTGATGCCGCCTTACATCATCGAAGCGGACCAGCTCAGCCGCCTGACCGCCGCCGTGGCTGCCGCCGCGCGTTAATGCCTTACCAATGCTGGTCGAGATAGCGGGCCAGCAATCCCAGGCACAGCAGCCAGAGTAAAATGATCATCGCCGCCGCCATGCGGCCGGTGGGGTTGTCGACGCGCTGTTGCGCCTTCTCGCGCAGCTCGGCCATCAGCGGCTTGGGGATCAGGCGCACCGCCAGCATGATGCCCAACGGTACGATAATCACGTCGTCTAGATAGCCCAATACCGGAATGAAGTCCGGGATCAGATCGATCGGCGAGATCGCATAGCCGGCCACCAGCAGTGCGATCAGCTTGGCATACCACGGGGTGCGCTTATCACGGGCGGCCAGCCACAGCGCGTAAATATCGCGCTTGATGCCTTTGGCCCAACGGCGCAGCCAGCCGAACCACGGCGTGCGTTTTTTCAGTGAAATCATGATTACTTCATATAAGAACGTAAAACGGTCATCAATTGCTCGATGTCCTGCTCGCGCTGCTGCGGCGTCGCGTCCGCGGCAGCCAGATGTTCGCGCACATGCCCTTCCAGCACCTGCGCCATTAAACCGTTGACCGCGCCGCGCACCGCCGCGATCTGCTGCAGCACAGCAGAACATTCGCCGCCGCTCTCCAGCGCGCGCTCCAGCGCTTCGGCCTGCCCTTTAATGCGGCGCACCCGCGCCAACAGCTTCTTTTGATCTCTGAGGGTATGGCTCATTATTTCCGCCTGATTGTTATTTACTATACTGGGGTATAGTATATTTCAGCACACTACCTTTTGCTGAGGAACTTCACCATGACGTCTCACGCGCCCGCTTTGCACCGCGAGCACAGCCACGTTTTTGACGATGGTAACCCATTGGCCGAAAGAAACACCAGATGGGCGGTGATACTCACCGCCAGTATGATGGTCATCGAGATAGCCGGGGGCTGGCTGTTTAACTCGATGGCATTGCTGGCCGACGGCTGGCACATGAGCTCGCATGCGCTGGCTCTGGGCCTGTCGCTGCTGGCTTACGGCGCCGCACGCCGGTTGGCCAAGGATCGCCGCTTCAGCCTCGGCACCTGGAAGATAGAAGTGCTGACCGGTTACACCAGCGCGGTGTTGTTGGTGCTGGTGGCGGCGCTGATGCTGTTTCAGTCAGCGCAGCGGCTGCTGAATCCCAGCCCGATTCATTATAACGAAGCCATCGCCATCGGTACGATCGGGCTAGCCGTCAACCTGCTCTGCGCCTGGCTGTTGCGCGGCGGCGGCCACCATCACCACCACGGGGATCACCACGATGACCATCATCATGACCTCAACCTGCGCTCCGCCTATATCCACGTCATCGCCGACGCCGCCACCTCGGTGTTGGCCCTCGTCGCGCTGTTCGGCGGCAAGCTTTGGGGCGCCGCCTGGCTCGATCCGTTGATGGGCATCGTCGGCGCGATGATGGTGGCCGCCTGGGCCTATAGCCTGATGCGCGATAGCGGGAAGATTTTGCTGGATGCCGAAATGGACGCCCCCGTGGCGCAAGAGATGCGTCAGACCCTGGCCACCTCCGGCCACTCGCTCACGCTGACAGATTTGCATTTAGGCCGCATCGGCAAAGGAAAATATCATTGCGTCATCGCCCTGAGCAGCGCCGATCGCGCCCTCACCGCCGACAGGATACGTCGACTGTTGGCCGTTCATCCCGAACTGGTGCATGTTACCGTCGAGATCAACCGCCCGCCGCTGGCGCAAGGGGTTGTATTGTTCCACCAAAAAGATCTAGCTTAAGGGCTCTGCTTTTATCGCAACTGGGAGTCATTATGGCTTTTCGTTTGTACAGCAACGATCTGCAGGACGGCGGCACAATGCCGCAGACGCAGGTTTTCAACGGCATGGGCTACCACGGCGATAACCTGTCGCCCCACCTGGCCTGGGACGGCGTGCCCGAGGGCACCAAGAGCTTCGTCGTCACCCTGTACGATCCTGATGCCCCAACCGGCTCCGGCTGGTGGCACTGGGTGGTGGCCAATATCCCGGCCGACGTGCGTGAGCTGCCGCAGGGCGCAGGCTCCGGCAAAGCGCCGCTGCCGAGCGCCGCGCTGCAAACCCGTACCGACTTCGGCTCGGCCGGTTACGGCGGCGCCGCGCCGCCGAATGGCGAAAGCCACCGCTATCAGTTCACCGTGCACGCGCTGGACGTGGAAAGCATCGAGGTGGATGAAGGGTCCAGCGGCGCGCTGGTGGGCTTTAACGTCCATTTCCACAGTCTCGGCAGCGCCACGCTGACGGTGATGTTCAACTGATCCCCCGCCAATAAAAAAGCGCGGTCAACCGCACCGCGCTTTCCACTCGAGTCTGGCTGACTAATTACTTCGCCAGCACGCTTACCCACATAGGGCCTTTGCCCACCGGATAACGCGCCAGCGTAGTCAGCTTACCGCTGGCCTGATCAATTTCATGCACCGCGATGTGATCGGACTTCTGGCCGGACGAAATCACGAAGCGGCCGCTGTGATCGATATTGAAACCGCGCGGCTGCGTTTCGGTCGGATAATAGCCGACCACGCTCAGCGTGCCGCCGTCTTCGGAAACGCTGAAGAGGGTCAGAATGCTGGCGGTGCGATCGCTGGTATACAGGAAGCGGCCGTTCGGCGTGATATGAATGTCCGCCGCCCAGCGGGTGCCGTCGAAATCGCTCGGCATGATGTCCAGCGTTTGCGTCACGCTGTACTTGCCGCCGTTTTCCGAAATGGCCAGCACGTCTACCGTGCCGTTCAGCTCATTGACGCAGTAGGCGAACTTGTCGTTGTGGTGGAACGCCATATGGCGCGGACCGGCGCCGGTAGCGATATCCACCGCGTCCTGCGCGTGCGGCGTCAGTTGGCCCGCCAGGCTCAGGTTGAACAGACGGATGCGGTCTTCTTTCAGACACGGCACCAGCACCAGTTGGTTGGTCGGATCGATGTTCGCCGAGTGCGGCGCATTCAGGCCGTCGATCTGCTGGATCGGCGCCGTGACCACGCCGTCGTGGCCGATCGGGCTGATGCTGGCGCAGTTGCCGCTGTAGGAAGCGGAGAACAGGTAACGCCCCTGCAAATCGGTCGAGATATGGGTCGGGCTGCCCGGCAGCGGCGCCATGCCGGCCTGCTGCAGCGTGCCATCCGCCTCGATGCGGTAGCTGACGATACCGAACGCCGGACGCACGCCGACGTACAGGTGAGTCTTGTCCGGATGAAGGGTCATCGGCTGCACCTGGCCCGGCACGTCAACGGTTTGCAGCAGCGCCAGCGCGCCGGCGTCGTCCAACTGCCAGACGTGGATCTGCTGGCTCTCCGGGCTGGCGACATAAACGATTTGCTTCATGTGTTCTCCTTGCAAAGGGTAAAAGAGGAACCGGTTTCAGGCCGTTCGCTTGCCCCTAGCTTACCGCACATCCGTCGCATGGCAACCCTGCTTAGCACCGGAAGCTCACGCGGTTTTCTCCATAGGCTATCCGGTGTACCATCGGATTAATTTTATGGCTAACGATAACGAGAACCCTATGAGCTACCGCGTCATCGCCCTCGATCTTGACGGCACCCTGTTGGACAACCAAAAACGCATCTTACCGCAGTCGCTGGAAGCGCTGGCGCAGGCGCGCGCCGCCGGCGTCCAGGTGGTGGTGGTCACCGGCCGCCACCACGTCGCCATCCATCCGTTTTACCAGGCGCTGCAGATAGATACCCCGGCCATCTGCTGCAACGGCACCTACCTGTATGATTTTCAGCAGAAAAAGGTGCTGGCCGCCGATCCCTTGGCGAAGGAGCAGGCCAAACAGGTGCTGCAGATGCTCAAACAGACCGACATTCACGGGCTGATGTACGTTGACGACGCCATGCTGTATCAGGAACCGAGCGGCCATGTGATTCGCTCGCTGGCCTGGGCCGAAACCCTGCCGGCGGCGCAGCGCCCGACGCTGCTGCAGGTCGGCAGCCTGACGCAGGCGGCCGACGACGCGCAGGCGATCTGGAAATTCGCCACCTCGCACGCCGATATTCCGGCGCTGCGCGAGTTTGCCGACACGGTGGAAAAAGAGCTGGGGCTGGCGTGCGAATGGTCCTGGCACGATCAGGTGGATATCGCCAAAGGCGGCAACAGCAAAGGCAAACGCCTGCGTCAATGGGTAGAGTCGCAGGGGTTGAGCATGGATCAGGTGGTGGCGTTCGGCGACAACTACAACGACATCAGCATGCTGGAAGCGGTCGGGTTGGGCGTGGCGATGGGCAATGCCGATGACGCCATCAAGGAACGCGCCGATCTGGTGATCGCCGATAACCTGCAGCCGGGTATCGCCGAGGTGATCCGCACCCGCGTGCTGTAATCTTTTCGCCCTCCCGCCGGGAGGGCCTGCCTTAGCGGCTCTCGCGGCTGATAGACACGCTCTTCACCTGCGCATACAGCCACTGCCCGGGGCGGATCGCCAGTTCATCGCGCGCCCAGGGCGTGATGCGCGCCCACAGCACGTGTTCGCCGACCGCCAGTTTCACTTCCACCTGCCCGTCCACGTCCAGACACTCGCTCACCTTGGCCGGCAAGACGTTGCGAATACTGCTGTTGACCGGCGGCTGCAGCACCAGCGAGACGTCGGCGGCGTTGATGCGAATGCGCAGCTGGGTGCCCAGTTCGGCGTCGAGGCCGCTGACCCACAGCCTTTGATCGCCAAGCGCCAGCGCGGTCATGGCATAACGTTGATGATGTTCAATCACGCTGACGCGCAGCACGCTGCTCTGATCTTCACGCTGCAGCCACGGCCGCAGCGCGCTGCTGGCCCAGACTTCTTCCAGCCCGCCGAACGCACGCACCTCGCCGCGATCCAGCACCAACACCTGCTCGGCCAGGCGCAGGATCTCGTCCAGGCTATGGCTGACATAGAGGATGGGAATGTTCACGTCCTGCGCCAACCGCTCCAGATACGGCAGCAGCTCGCGTTTGCGCGGCAGATCGAGCGAGGCCAGCGGTTCGTCCATCAGCAGCAGTTCCGGCGCTGTCAGCAGCGCGCGGCCGATCGCCACCCGCTGTTTTTCACCGCCGGAGAGCGTCAGCGGCAGCCGATTAAGCAGCGGCCCGATGCCCAGCAGCTCGACGATGGTGTTGAACTGCGCGCGCATGCCGGCCGCCATGCCGTACTGCAGGTTGCCGCGCACCCGATAGTGCGGGAACAGGCGCGCATCCTGAAACACATAGCCGATACGGCGCTTTTCCGGCGGCAGGCAGAGGCCGGTGGCGGTATCCGCCAGCGTGCGGCCATTGAGCGCGATACGCCCCTGCTGCAGGCGGGTCAGGCCGCCGATGGCGTTGATCAATGAAGTTTTGCCCGCGCCGGACAGGCCGAAAATCGCGGTGATGCCCTGCGCCGGCAAATCGGCGCGGACGTTGAGATTGAGGTCGCCCAGCTGCTGCGAGAAATCCAGCTCCAGCATTTACACCCCCATCCGTTTGCGGCCCCAGCGGGCCAGCCATTCGGACACCATCAGCGAAGCCAGCGACAGCACGATGGCGATCACGCACAGACGCGCGGCAGCGGCCTCCGCCCCCGGCGTTTCAATCAGCGTATACATCGCCAGCGGAATGGTGCGGGTTTCACCGGGAATGTTGGAGACGAAGGTGATGGTGGCGCCAAACTCCCCCAGCGAACGGGCGAAGGCCAGCACCACACCGACAATGACGCCGGGCAGCGACAGCGGCAGCGTGATGGTGAAAAACACCCGCCACGGATTGGCGCCCAGCGTGCGCGCCGCCTGCTCCAGCCGGGTATCCACCGCCTCCAGCGCCAGCCGGATGGCGCGCACCATCAGCGGAAACGCCACCACCGCCGATGCCAGCGCGGCGCCGCGCCAGCTGAAACTGAAGCTGAAACCAAACCAGTCGTACAGCCACTCGCCGATAACGCCGCGCCGCCCCATGGCGATCAGCAGCAAATAGCCGACCACCACCGGCGGCAGCACCAGCGGCAGGTGAATGACGCCGTCCAGCAGCGCCTTGCCGGGGAAGCGGCAACGCACCAGCACCCAGGCCATCAGAATGCCGAACGGCAGGCTGCAGACCACCGCCAAACCGGAGACTTTCAGGCTCAGCTCAACCGCCTGCCACTCGTACTCACTCAGAATCATTTACGCGGGGTGAATCCATAATGTTCGAAAATAGCGGCCGCTTCCGGGCTCTTCAGATAGGTATAGAAAGCGCTGACCGTCGGATTTTGACGATCTTTCACCATCGCCATCGGATATTCAACCGGTTTGTGGCTGTCTTCCGGGAACACGCCCACCACTTTCACCTTGTCGCTGGCGACCGCGTCGGAGCCGTAGACGATGCCGAGCGGCGCTTCACCGCGCTCCACCAGCGCCATGGCGCTGCGCACATTGTTGGCGCGTGCCAGTTTCGGCTCCAATGCGCTCCAGGCGCCCAGGTGTTCCAGCGCTTCCTTAGCGTAGATGCCGGCCGGCACATGATCCGGATCGCCCACCGCCAGGCGGCCGCCGTTGAGCAGCTTGGCCCAGTCGGTCTGCTTGTCGATGGCGATCTTGTCTTGCTTATCGCTCTTGGCGGCGATCAGCACCAGTTCGTTGCCCAGCAGCGTGTAACGGGTGTCTTTCACCATCTGCTGCTTGTCGATGGCGTAATCCATCCACTGCTGATCGGCGGAGATAAACAGATCGGCCGGAGCGCCCTGCTCAATTTGGCGCGCCAGCGTCGAGGACGACGCAAAGGAGGAAACCACCTGCACGTCCTTGCCTTTTTGATATTGGGTGGCGATGTCCTGCAGCGCGTTGGTCAGCGACGCGGCAGCGAACACGGTGATCTTTTCCGCCGCCGAAGCCTGAGCCACCAGGCCCGATGCCAGAACGATCCCGCCAACCCATTTGGTCCATTGCTGTTTCATTGTTTTTCTCCGCAAGTTAACGTGCATTATCACTCTTCGTTATATAAAAAATAATATAACGTTGCGCGAAAGCTTGTCATGCGGTTTATCGGCAAAGCGTGAGATAACTTGAGGAATGCCCGCCGGGGAATGCCGGCGGGTATCGGGATGGGGAACGGTCAGTGCTGGGTGCGGTTTTCTTTCGAACGGCCCACTTTGGAGAAGACGTTGAACACTTCGCCAAAACCGTAGATCAGGCCGAGAATGAGCGCCATCACCACCGGCACCATCACCACGGCGAACAACAGACTTTTCAATAATTCCAACATGATAGCCTCGCTTAACTGCCCATTGAGCGGCAAATACCTTTCACCGCATATCCGGTTATTCTAACCCAAAAAAATCGATAAAACGGAGTTATTTTAGCCAGCGAGGCGAAATTGTGATCGGCCAAACGTGCCCTTTCAGCCGCCCTCATCCCGGCGCGGGGTAATAGATCAACGGCGGCGCATAGCCGGCGGGCGCCGCCAGCCTGGCCTCCACACCGTATACCGCGCGAATGTTCTCCGGCGTCAGCGCCTGCCGCGGCGCGCCCGCCGCACAGATCCCGCCCCGCTGCAGCAGCGCGATCCGATCGCAATAACAGGCCGCCAGATTAAGATCGTGCAGCGTCACCACCACGCTGAGTTTCAGCCGCCGCAGCAAGGCCATAAACTGCTGTTGATGGGCGATATCCAGATGATTGGCGGGCTCGTCCAGCAGCAGCCACGGCGTTTGCTGCGCCAGCGCGCGCGCCAGATGCACCCGCTGCCGTTCGCCGCCGGACAGCCGCTGCCAATCGCGATCGGCCAGGTGGCTGATGCCCACTTGCTCCATCGCCTGCCCGGCGAGGCGGCGATCCTCGGCGCCGAAACCGCGCCAGCGGCCGGTATGGGCCAGGCGCCCCAGCAGCACCGCCTCCTTCACCGGCAGCGCGAAGGCGCCGGGGGCGGATTGCTCGAGAAAGGCGATGCGCCTGGCGCGCTCCCGCCCGGAAAACGCGGTAATTTCGCGCCCTTCCAGCCAAACGCGGCCCCCGGCGGCGGGCTGCAGCCCGGCCAGCAGCTTGAGCAACGTGGATTTACCGCTGCCGTTGACGCCGAGCACGCCGGTGACCTCACCGGGCAAGGCGCAGAAACTGAGATTTTCCAGCACCGTGCGTGCGCCCGCTCGCCAGCTCACCGCCTCGGCGCACAGGCCGGATCGCGCTTTTTCAATCGTCATGCATTGACCTTCCGATACAGCAACAGCAGGAATACCGGCACCCCCAGCAGTGCGGTCAGCACCCCGACCGGCAGCTCGCGCGGGGCAAACAGCGTTCTGGCCAGCGTGTCCGCCGCCACGGCGAACAGGGCGCCGCACAGCGCGCTGGCCGGCAACAGCAGCCGATGCCGCGAACCGACCAGCCGCCGGGCGACGTGCGGCACCGTCAGCCCGATAAACCCCACCGCGCCGCTGAACGCGACGATCGCCGCCGTCAGCGCGGTGGTCGCCACATACAGCAGCAGCTTCAGCGGGGCCACCGCCACCCCCAGCGAAGCGGCGGTCACGCCGCCAAACGCCAGCGCGTCCAGTTCGCCCGCCCGCAGCCAACAAAGCAGCAGCACCGCCGCCAGCGCCAGCCCGCACAGCCCGACCTGCGGCCAGCGCGCGTCGCTGAACGATCCCAGCAGCCAGAACATCACGCCGCGCGTGGCGTTGGCGTCCGCCTGCCAGAGGGTGATCAGTGAAGTCAGCGCGGAGAGCAGCTGCGTCACCGCCACCCCGGCCAGAATAAACAGCGTGGACTCCCCCTGCAGCGAACGCCCGGCCAGCAGCATCACCAACGCAAACGCCGCCAGCGCGCCGATAAACGCCCCGCCGGACACCGACAGCAGGCCGCCCCCCAGCCCCAACACCAACACCGTCACCGCCCCCACGCCGGCGCCGGAGGAGATCCCCAGCACCCAGGGATCGGCCAGCGGGTTGCGGGTCAGCGACTGCAGCACGGTGCCCGCCAACGCCAGCCCGGCGCCGGCCAGCGCCGCCAACAGCGCGCGCGGCATCCGCAGCGACCAGATGATGCGCTGATACACCTCGGCATCGGACGCTGCGCCGCCGCTGACGCCGAGTACAATGCGCCAGGCGTCGCGCCACGCGATCGGCGCGGGCCCCGACAAGGTGGCGCCCAGCAGGGCCAGCGGCAGCGCCGCCGCCAGCAGCAACAACCAGCCGCCCTCACGGCCGGGCAGTAACCGCCGGCTCATGCTATTTCCAGCCTGCAATCACATAGTCGTCCAACAGCTGCCATACCGTCCCCGCCTCGCTGAAACCGGCCTGTCTGAGGGCCGCGAGCTGGAAATCCACCGGCGTCGGCGGCGGTACCGGGCGGCCGGCGAACAGCGCTTCGCGCTCGGCCTGATAAGCGGCCAAGTCCGGCGATTGCAGCGCGCCGGCGAACCAACGATCCCAATCCTCAACTCCGCTGTCCCAGGCGCGCTGTTGAGTCTGCTCGTCGTGCCGCTCCGCCAACGCTTTCAACCTCGGCTGACGGTGATCACAGCGCTGATGATCGGCATTGAGGAATACGCCGCCGGCGGCCAGCAGCCCGGCGACGTTACGGTACAATGCCAGCTGCTGCTCCGGCATCAGCCAGTGCAGCGCCGTGCTGGACACCGCCGCCTGCGGCGTGGGGCCGGACAGCACGGAAAAACAGGCCGGATCCGCCAGATCGGCCTGCAGGATACGGATCCGATCGCCATACTCCGCCAGCGCGCCGCGCGCCACCGCCAGCAGCAGCGGATCGAGATCGATGGCAGTCACCCTGGCCTGCGGAAAGCGCTGCAAAATACGCAGGCTCAGCGATCCCGGGCCACAGGCCAGATCCAGCACGTGAAAATCCTGGCCGACGGCCAGCGCCAGCACGTCCAGCTGGGCGTTAAAACGCGCTTCGCGTTCGGCGATGTAGGCCGCCTGCTGGCGATCCCAGGAGTCCAGCAGCGAAGAGAATGAAACGGCAGTCATATCAAGGTTCCTTGTTGGAAAGCGTCGGAGCCTGCGGCGACAAGGCCGCCAGGCCCCGAATCAAACGGCCCAGCGCCGCCACGGTGCGGGCGGAAGGGTCCATGTCGTAACCGGGGAGGATCACGTAGCGCCGCTGACGCACGGCGCGCAGCGTCGCGGTCAGCGGGTGATGCTCCAGAAAGGCGATCTTGTCGGCCGCGCTGTCCCCGAAGCCGCCGCGCGGCAGATCGCCAAGCACGATCGCATCCGGATCGCGCGCGGCAATAATCTCCCAGGACACCGTCGGCCACAGCTCGGGCAGATCGCCGAACAGGTTCTCGCTGCCGACGCTGCGGCTCAGCAAGCCTGGCGCGCCGCAGCAGCCGGCCACATAGGGCGTCTGCGCGCCGGCATACCACCACAGCAGCCGCCAATGCGGCAGCTGTGCGCGCTGCGGCTCAAGCGCCCCCAACTGCCCGCGCAGCCGTTCGATCAGCGCTTCACCGGCGCGGCTGACGTTGAAGATACGCGCCAGCTCCCGCAGCTCGGTGAAAATGTCTTCGAACGTCAGCGCGGCGGCGATCGCGCTTTGCTGGCCGCTGCAGGCGCCGGGAGAGAGATAAGTGCCGATGCCCCATTCCGCCAGCCGCGCCCGATCGGGCGTTTCCGGGCTGTGCAGCCAGTAATAGCTGGCCGAATAGACAAAATCCGGCCGCATCAGCAGCAACGCTTCCGCCGTGGGCGGCGCCGGGCTGGCTGGCACCCGCAGCGCCTCGGCCGGCGCCGTCGGCGTGGGATCGCGCGCGCGGTCATACCCGACCACGCCGATCGCACGGCCGGCCAGCCCCAGCGCCAGCAGGTTTTCCAGCGCCGGGTTGGCGTAAACCAGCACCCGCTGCGGCGGCTGCGGGTAATCGCGCGTTACCCCGCAATTGTGCAGGCTGACGGCATCGGCACGCAGCGGCGCGCCCCAGCCCAATCCCAGGACGCACAACAACAGGTAAAGCGAACGTTTCACGCCGTCAGAACCTGACCGACACGAAGGTTTCATAGCTGCGCGGCGGCGCAATCAGCGCCTGATCCGGGTAGGTGCGCTGATAGGCGTACAGCTGGTTGGTGGCGTTGCGAATGCGGAAACCGACATCGACGATCGGCGTCAGCTGATAGTCCGCCGCCAGATCAAGCGTGGTGTACGCGCGCATCTTGCGCCGGTTAGCATCGTCGTTGTAACTGCTGCCGACGTAGCGCAGCGAAGAAGCCAGCCCCAAACGTTCCGTCGCCTGATAATGCACGCTGAGGTTGGCGGTCCAGTCCGGGATATAGGCCGGGCGATTGCCGTTGTAGCTGCGCAGCGGGCTACCGCCGCGATAGTCGTCGTAGCGGGCGTGCGCGTAGGCGGCGTTGCCGGCCAGCTCCCAGCGCTCGTCGGGACGCAGCACCACGCCAAGCTCAATGCCGCGCGACGTCTGCCTGCCTACCGCGTTCAACGCATCCGGCCGCTGCGCGTCGGGCACAAACAGGTTGTCCTTGCGCAGTTCGTACAGCGCCAGCGTCGCCTCGCCCTTGTTACCCCAAAATTGCCCTTTGGCGCCGGCCTCCCACTGGCGCGCTCGCGTCAGCGGCAGATCGATCTGCGCCGGGCTGAGGAAGAACAGATCGTTGCCCGGCTCCTGGCCGGTGGTGTAGTTGGCGTAGAGCGTGAGGTTATCGGTCAATGCATAGCTGGGGCCCAGGCTCCAGGTGCTGAAAACGTAGGTGCGCGCGCGGCTCTCTTCCTGCGGCCCCTGGAAGCGCCAGTCCATGTCCATATGGTTGTAGCGCAACTGGCCCAGCAACGCTAAACGCTCGGTCAGGCTGAAGCGATCTTCAAGAAAGGCGGCGTACTGATTCTGGGTGACGTGGCGCACCGGCGCGCGTTGGCGATCGGTGCCCTGCGCGAACGGCTCTCTGGGCGGCGCGCCGAGCGGCACGTCTTCGGAACCGGGGAAACCGTTGGAGTAGTACTGAAAATGCCGCTTGCTCAGGTCGAAGCCGACCAGCAACCGGTTATCGAAACCGGCAATGGCGCGATCGAACACCAGCGAACTGCGGTTGCCGATCAGATCGTCGTCGTGCGCCAGGGCGCCGAAAGAGTCGCGGTTGACGTCGCCGGGCCGGGCCGCCGCCGCGACGCGGAAACGCTCGACGTTGCGCCATTCGCGAAAGCCGCTGTAGTAATAGAATTGGTTATGCCATTCCACTTCGGGCGTCATAAACCAGTCCAGACCGGCCTGAAATGCGGTGGCGTTGCTCTGAATACGGCTGTCGGTCAGGTTGTTGTAATTGATGTCGCGCAGCTCGCCGGCAATGCGCCCATCCAGCAGCGGCGTGCCGTAGTAAGGGTTGTTGGTGCGGTTGAGCATGCGGTCCAGGCTCAGCGTCAACAGCGCATCGTCGGTCAGCTTAAACAGCAGCGAGCCGGAAATCCGCTTCTGCCGATCGCGCTCGTCCTGCACGTTGCTGCCGCTGTCGTTGCCGCTGACGTCCAGCCGATACGCCACCGCATCGTCCACCAGCGCGCCGCCGGCTCCCAGATGCAAACGCTGGCTGCGGTAGCTGCCGAAGCCATAGTCGAGTTCAACCGGCTGGCGGCTGAAGGTCGGCCGCCGTGAGATCAAGTTGACGCTGCCGCCCGCGGCGCTCAGGCCGTTCAGCGCCGATCCCGGCCCGCGCAGTATCTCGATGCTGTCGTAATGCGCCGGATCGCCCAGCTGCAGCGTGCTGCCGGGCATTTCTACGCCGTTATACAGCCAGGCGATCGGCCGGAAACCGCGCGCGGAAAAGTTATTGGATAACGTCGGCGAGGCCACGCCGGACAGGCCGGTGGCGTGCTCGACGGCGGCGGCCAGCGAGCGATCGCCCCGCTGTTGGATCGCCCGCGCGCTGATGATATCGATGCTGCGCGGCGTCTCCCGAGCGGTCAGCCCGAGCTGTGACGCGCTGCGGCTCACGGCGTTCAACGCATCGTAGCGCCCGGCGGGGGCTGCCGCCTCCACGGTGAGATGTTCTTCGCATCCCGTGGCATTGCGGGCTTTATCGCAGTCGGCGGCGAAAGCCAGCGGCGCCGTCAGTGCGCCACCGACCCAGGCGGCGGCCAGGCATAAAGATTTTCTGGGCGTGCCAAGACGCCGGCGTGTCGTACTCATGTGGAGCATCCCTGTGGTGAAATAAAAACCGGCCGCAGCCGGCGTAAAGCCTTATCGTTTTTCTGTTATGTTATATTATAACAACAAAACAATACCAGTCTTTATTACCCCGCTCTCCAGCGCACTGCGTTTGGCGCTTTGCCGCCAAATCGGCGACAATACGGTTTTTGCCGCCGACAGGATGCGCTATGCAGGCCGAAATTCTTCTGACTCTCAAACTCCAGCAAAAGCTGTTCGCCGATCCGCGCCGCATCGCGCTGCTGAAACAGGTGCAGCACACCGGCTCCATCAGCCAGGGCGCCAAACTGGCGGGCATCAGCTACAAAAGCGCCTGGGATGCCATCAATGAGATGAACCAGCTGGCGGAACAAACGGTGGTGGACCGCGCCACCGGCGGGAAAGGCGGCGGCGGCGCACAGCTGACGCACTATGGCCAGCGGCTGATCCAGCTGTATGACCTGCTGGGCCAGGTGCAGCAAAAGGCCTTCGACGTGTTGCAGCAGGACGATCTGCCGCTCGACAGCCTGCTGGCGGCCATCTCGCGCTTCTCGCTGCAAACCAGCGCGCGCAATCAGTTCTTCGGTACCGTCATCGAACGCGATCATCAGCAGGTGCAGCAGCACCTGGCGATTTTGTTGAACGACGGCAGCACTCGTCTGACGGCGGCCATTACCCAGCAAAGCGCCGACCGGCTGCAGCTGACGCCGGGCAAAGAGGTGCTGGCGCTGATCAAGGCGCCCTGGGTGCGGTTAAGCGTCGAGACGGCGGAACATGCCGGCGCGGATAACGCGCTGGCGGGCGTGGTGGCCGGCATTCAGCCAGGCGCCGAACACAGTGAGGTGCTGGTGACGCTGGCGGGCGGCGAAACCCTGTGCGCCACGCTGACGACGGCGGAGCTGCAGCGTCTGCAGCTGAGCGTCGGCGCCGCCGTACACGCCCTGTTCAACGCCGACCACGTGATTGTCGCCACGTTGTGTTAAGCGCAACGTAACGTTGCATTTTTGTTGATTGACATCCCCCTGCAATGCGCCTATTTCTAAGGCAAATAATTGCAAAAAAAGGAACAGGTGATGTCGTCGTTGCACATTTCGCAAGGTTCATTCCGCTTAAGCGATACCCGCACCCTGACGCTGGACGCGCTGGAAATCCAGGCCGGCGACAGCTGGGCCTTCGTCGGCGCCAACGGCAGCGGCAAATCTGCCCTGGCGCGGGCGCTGGCCGACGAACTGGTTCTGCTCGGCGGCGAGCGCCGCAGCGACTTTCAGCATGCGGTGCGCATCTCCTTTGAACAGCTGCAAAAAATGGTCAGCGACGAGTGGCAACGCAACAACACCGATCTGCTCAGCGCGGACGAGGACGACACCGGCCGCACCGCGGCTGAGATCATTCAGGAAGAGGTGAAAGACGCCGCGCGCTGTGAGCGGCTGGCCGCACAGTTCGGCATCACCGCCCTGCTGACGCGCCGCTTCAAATACCTCTCCACCGGCGAAACGCGCAAGACCCTGCTGTGCCGGGCGCTGATGCCCGAGCCTGACCTGCTGATCCTCGACGAGCCTTTCGACGGGCTGGACGTGCACTCGCGCGCGCAGCTCGCCACGCTGCTGAGCGAGCTTTCCGCCCAGGGCCAGACCCTGGTGCTGGTGCTCAACCGGTTCGACGAAATCCCGGATTTTGTCCGGCGGGTGGGCGTGCTGGCGGACTGCACCCTGACCAGCCGCGGGCCGCGCAGCCAGGTGATGGCGGACGCGCTGGTGGCGCAGCTGGCGCACAGCGAAAATCTCAGCGGGCTGGCGCTGCCGGAAACCGAGGATCCGACGCAAAAAGTAGCCCTGCAGGCGGATCGGCCGCTGATCGTCCTGCGTGACGGCGTGGTCAGTTATGACGATCGGCCGATCCTCAATCACCTCGACTGGCAGGTAAATCCCGGCGAACACTGGCAGATCGTCGGCCCGAACGGCGCCGGCAAATCCACATTGCTCAGCTTGATCACCGGCGATCATCCACAGGGCTACAGCAACGATCTGACGCTATTCGGCCGCCGCCGCGGCAGCGGGGAAACCATCTGGGAAATCAAACGCCATATCGGCTACGTCAGCAGCAGCCTGCATCTGGATTATCGCGTCAACACCAGCGTGCGCAACGTGGTGATGTCAGGGTTTTTCGATTCGATCGGCATTTATCAGGCGGTTTCAGATCGTCAGCGGCAGCTGACCGAACAATGGCTGGCGCTGCTCGGGCTCAACGGCGCGCGCGGTGACGCCCCGTTCCACAGCCTTTCCTGGGGCCAACAGCGGCTGGCGCTGATCGCCCGCGCGCTGGTGAAACACCCGGCGCTGCTGATCCTCGACGAGCCGCTGCAGGGGCTGGATCCGCTCAATCGCCAGCTGGTGCGCCGCTTCATCGACGTGCTGATCGGCCAGGGCGCTACCCAGCTGCTGTTCGTCTCGCACCATGCCGAAGATGCGCCGCAGTGCATCACTCACCGCCTCAGCTTCGTGCCCGACGGCGAAGGCGGCTATGGTTACCAACAGCAACGGCTGGAGGCGGCCTCCGCCTGAAACGCGGCGTAAACATATCCGGCAACACTTCACCGCAGCACATCACATTTGGCCTTTTATCATAGAAAGGAAGAAGGCCATTTTTGGAGACGCCATGTCCGCTGCGTTGATTATCATCGACCTGATCGAAGATCTGATCGGGCCCAAAGGGCGCGCCAACCACTGCCGCGAACAGGTGGCGGCGACCCACCTGCTCGCCAACGTCAATGCCGCCGCGGCCTATGCCCGGGTGCGAAAAATCCCGGTGATTTGGGTGCGGGTGGGATTCGCCGACGATTATCATGACATTCCGCCCCATTCGCCGCTGTTCAACCATCTCAAGCAGATCGGCGCGCTGCGGTTAAACGGCCCGGGCTGCCGCTGGATGCCCGAACTGCATCAGGAAGAGACCGATCTGCTGTTTGAAAAAACGGCAGTCAGCGCTTTCTCCGGTAACAATTTGTTAGCCTGGCTGCGGCAACATCGGTGCCACCATCTGCTGCTGGCGGGCGTCAGCACGCCGCTCGCCATCGAGAGCACCGCGCGGCAGGCGCACGACGCCGGCTTTCAGGTGACCGTACTGCACGATCTGTGCGCAGCCCCCACGCAGGAGATCCACCAGCAGAGCCTGGATACCCTGCAAAACCTGGCCGAAATCACCCGTTCGCAGGCCTGGATGAAAGGCTAACCCTCATCGCCGCCGGTCGTGTGGGCCAGCATCATGCACAAATGCATCACTGCCCCGACCTTTAGCGTCATCTTGGTGTGCTACTATCCGCTCTAGCGCTCAATTTCGCCATCATCGCACGCCGCAAAGGCGCTGAGCGCCGTGTACATATTTAAAGGGACATATTATGTGGGGCGTACTGGCTGCTTCGTTATTTTTCTTGCCGTTTAATCGGCTGATAGCCTGGGTGATCCTGGCCGCCTCGGCGGGCATGGGGCTTTATCATGGGGTACTGACGCCGCTCAGCCTGGGTTGCCTGTTGGCCATCGTGGCGTTGGCGGGGCTGCGCCACCATTTTCGCGAGCAGCGTAATCTGGCGATTGCGCTCGAAGGGCTGGTGGTCGCCGGCTGCGTGGCGCTGTTCTTGCATCTGGTGCCGGGCATCCACAATCAGCTGATGATCGACGGCGAAAAAGCCGGCCCGCTCAGCGCGCCGTTCACGATGTATTACAACTTCGATAAGGCGATGGTGCCCTTCCTGCTGTTCGCCTGCTTGCCCACGCTGTTTTCCGCCGAACGCGGCGGCAACGCTGGCAAAGCGGGCTGGATTGCGCTGCTGCTGGCCGTGCCGGCGCTGTTGCTGCTGGCCGTCGCGCTGGGCGGCTTAAAAATCGAGTTGCATGCGCCCGCCTGGATCCTGCCTTTCGTGATGGCAAACCTGTTCTTCGTCTGCATGGCTGAGGAAGCGCTGTTTCGCGGCTACCTGCAACAGCGTCTCAGCCAGTGGCTGGGCGCCTGGCCGGCGCTGATCGTCGCCTCCCTGGTGTTCGGCGCCGCGCATCTGGCGGGCGGTACGCTGATGGTGATCTTCGCGACCCTCGCCGGGGTGATCTACGGCCTGGCGTGGATGTGGAGCGGCCGTCTGTGGGTGCCGATTCTGTTCCATTTCGGGCTTAATCTGACCCATCTGCTGTTCTTCACCTATCCGCTGTACCAGCATTCTTAACGACTGAAGCCGGCAGAGAGCCCCCTCTCTGCCGGCTGGTCGGGTGAAAACGCTATCACCGGCACCTCACCGCAATGCCCTCAATCACGTTGTCGCCCGCTTTTCTTCGCCCTTCCTGCGCTTTTCTATGAAGTGTAAACGATTCCATTTTTCGCGTTAGATCACCTTTTTACCGCCGCGGGCGTGCTATCTTTCTGCGCAATAGCCTCTCCCTGTTCAGCAACGGGCGTCTCAAGACGGTAATTGGAAGCGATTACACTTTCGTCGGCGCCTAGAAAGGAACCGTATGACGGAATTTAACCCTATCGATCATCCGCACCGCCGCTACAACCCGCTCAGCGGCCAGTGGGTGCTGGTTTCACCGCACCGCGCCAAGCGCCCCTGGCAGGGCCAACAAGAAGCCGTCCCGACGGAAACGCTGCCAACGCACGATCCCGACTGTTTCCTGTGCCCGGGCAATGCGCGCGTCACCGGCGATCGCAATCCGGATTATCGCGGTACCTATGTTTTCGCCAACGATTTCGCCGCGCTGATGAGCGATACGCCACCGGCGCCCGATAGCCAGGATCCGCTGATGCGCAGCCAGAGCGCGCGCGGCGTCAGCCGGGTGATCTGCTTCTCTCCCGATCACAGCAAGACCCTGCCCGAACTGGCGCTGCCGGCGCTGGAACAGGTGGTCGCCGCCTGGCAGGCGCAAACCGATGAGCTGGGCAAGCACTATCCCTGGGTACAGCTGTTCGAAAACAAAGGCGCGGCGATGGGCTGCTCCAACCCGCACCCGCACGGGCAAGTCTGGGCCAACAGCTTTCTGCCGAACGAGGCCGAACGCGAAGATCGCCTGCAGCACGACTATTTTCGGGAACACGCCTCCCCGCTGCTGCTGGATTATGCGCAGCGCGAGCTGGCCGCAGGCGAGCGCATTGTGGTGAACACCGAACACTGGCTGGCGGTAGTGCCCTACTGGGCCGCCTGGCCGTTTGAAACGCTGCTGCTGCCGAAAGCGGCGGTGCAGCGCATTACCGATCTCAGTGCGGCGCAAAGCCGCGATCTGGCGCTGGCGCTGAAGAAGCTGACCAGCCGCTACGACAACCTGTTCCAGTGTTCCTTCCCCTATTCGATGGGATGGCACGGCGCGCCGTTCAACGGTGCCGACAACCGGCACTGGCAGCTGCACGCCCATTTCTATCCGCCGCTGCTGCGTTCAGCCAGCGTGCGCAAGTTTATGGTCGGTTACGAGATGCTGGCGGAAACCCAGCGCGACCTGACCGCCGAACAGGCCGCAGAGCGTCTGCGCGCCGTCAGCGATATTCATTACCGTGAAGCCGGAGCCCAAGCATGAGCCTGAAACCGCTTACCCATTCCCTGTTTACCGAACACTTCGGCTACGCGCCGGCGTTGACCATCCAGGCGCCGGGGCGGGTGAACCTGATCGGCGAGCATACCGATTACAACGACGGCTTCGTGCTGCCCTGCGCCATCGATTACCAAACCGTCATCGCCTGCGCCAAGCGCGACGACCGCCAGATCCGCGTGCTGGCCGCCGATTATCAGAATCAGCAGGATCAATTCTCGCTCGACGATCCGATCGTCAGCCATCCCGATCAGCGCTGGTCCGACTATGTCCGCGGCGTGGTGAAGCACCTTCAGCGCCGTAACGCCGATTTCGGCGGCGCGGATCTGGTGATTGCCGGCAATGTGCCGCAGGGCGCGGGGCTCAGCTCCTCCGCCGCGCTGGAAGTGGCGGTGGGCCAGGCGCTGCAGGCGCTCTATCAGCTGCCGTTGGACGGCGTGGCGCTGGCGCTGAACGGCCAGGAGGCGGAGAACCAGTTCGTCGGCTGCAACTGCGGCATCATGGACCAGCTGATCTCCGCGCTCGGCCGGCGCGACAGCGCTCTGCTGATCGACTGCCGCTCGCTGGAGACCCGCGCGGTGCCGATGCCGGACAACGTCGCGGTGGTGATCGTCAACTCCAATGTGCAGCGCGGGCTGGTGGACAGCGAGTACAACACCCGCCGCACACAGTGCGAAGAAGCGGCGCGGTTCTTCGGCGTCAAGGCGCTGCGCGACGTTAGCCCCGAACAGTTTGCAGCGCGTCAACATCAGTTGGATCCGTTGGTGGCCAAACGCGCGCGGCACGTCATCAGCGAGAACGCCCGCACGCTGGCGGCGGCCGACGCGCTGGCGGCCGGCGACCTGCAGCGCATGGGGCGGCTGATGGCGGAATCCCACGCCTCGATGCGCGATGACTTTGAAATCACCGTGCCACCGATCGATCGGTTGGTCGAGATCGTCAAAGCGACGATCGGCCCGCGCGGTGGCGTGCGCATGACCGGCGGCGGCTTTGGCGGCTGCATCGTCGCGCTGATGCCACAGGATCTCGTGGAGACAGTGCGTGCCGCCGTGGCGCACGAGTATCCGCGGCAAACCGGCGGATTGCAGGAAACCTTCTATGTCTGCCAGGCTTCGCAGGGGGCCGGCCCATGCTGACGGTGAGCACGGAAGCGGCGCCCGATGGGCAACCTTACCAGCTGACACTGCTGCAAAACGCCGACGGCATGACGGTGACGCTGATGGACTGGGGCGCCACCTGGCTGTCCGCCGTCTTGCCGCTCAAATCCGGTGAAAAGCGCGAGCTGTTGCTGGGTTGCCACAGCCCGGCGGACTACCCACGTCAGGGCGCCTATCTGGGCGCCACCGTCGGCCGTTACGCCAACCGCATCGCCAACGCCAGTCTGCCCATCGACGGGAAACCCCATGCGCTGGCCGCCAATCAGGGCGCCCATCAGCTGCACGGTGGCCCCGACGGTTTTCATGCCCGCCGCTGGCGCCGGGTGCAGCATGATGCGCAGCAGGTCTGCTATGCGCTGCATTCGGCGGAGGGCGATCAGGGTTTCCCCGGCAATCTCGACGTGCAGGTTTGTTACCGCCTGACCTCGGATAATCGCCTGGAAATCAACTATCTGGCGCAGGTCGATCGCCCCTGCCCGGTCAATCTGACCAACCACGCCTATTTCAATCTGGACGGCGCCGGCACCGACGCCCGCGCCCAACGGCTGCAGCTGTTCGCCGATCGCTATCTGCCCGTTGACGCCGAGGGCATTCCCTGCGCCGATCTGACGCCGGTGGACGGCAGCGGCATGGATTTCCGCCAGCCGAAAACGCTGCTGCAGGATTTCCTGCGCGATTGCGACCAGCAGCGGGTAAAAGGCTACGATCACGCCTTTCTGCTGCATCGTACCTGCGGGGCGCTGGAGAGCCCGGCGGCGCATTTGTGGTCCGCCGACGGGCAAGTGCAAATGAGCGTGTTCACCGACGCGCCTGCGCTGCAGCTCTACAGCGGCAATTATCTGGCCGGCACGCCGGCGCGCGATGGCGGCAGCTACGCCAACCATGCCGGCGTGGCGCTGGAGAGCGAGTTTTTGCCGGACAGCCCGCACCACCCCGAGTGGCCGCAGCCGGATTGTTGGCTGCAACCGGGGAGCCGCTACCGCAGCGCCACGCATTATCAGTTTTATCCTATCTGACCCGCTACGCCCCTCGCCGTGCGGCCGGGGGCAATTTGTTATAAATGCTTACCTTTTAGCGCCATCCCCCCACCGGCGCCCACCTTCCCTTATTCCAAAGCGCGCACTACACTCAGGCTACCGTGATAAGCACAACGCCTTGTGCAACGTCACAATTTTCGGCCGATGGCGGCCAATCAATAGCTGAAGGAACACCTATGCGTCTGATTACTGCACTTCCATTGCTGGCGGGCTTAATGCTGAGCACCAATCTGATGGCGGCCGACGCGACGACGGCGACGAAAACGCCTTCGCCGGCGCAGGCGGCCCAACAGAAACGCATGACCGATTGCAACCAGCAGGCATCCACCAAGTCGCTGAAAGGCGCCGATCGCTCCACCTTTATGAGCACCTGCCTGAAGTCCGAAGGCGCCGCTGCGTCCGGCAAAACCCTGACGCCGCAGCAGCAGAAAATGAAAAGCTGCAATGCCGACGCCAAGACCAAGGATCTGAAGGGCGACGCGCGTAAAACCTTCATGAGCAACTGCCTGAAAAAATCTGCCTGATTTTCCCTACGCCACGGCGCGTCCGGAGCGATTCCGACGTGCCGTTTCTCCCCCTTCCGCCTCAGCCTGAACGATTCAGCTTTTTCCTTTCGCCAGCCCTTACTTTGCGGCAAGAAATTGGCTATGGTTAGACACTATCGATTGCCGAGCCCCGGCCCGCGGCAATATAATGATTTTCGTTATCATTGAAATGTCAGATTATTAAGGAGTTAAGCTATGGCTGTAACTAAGCTGGTTCTGGTGCGTCACGGCGAAAGCCAGTGGAACCAAGAAAACCGCTTCACCGGCTGGTATGATGTTGATCTGTCCGACAAGGGCCGCACCGAAGCGAAAGCAGCAGGCAAGCTGTTGAAAGAAGAAGGTTTCACTTTCGACTTCGCTTACACCTCCGTACTGAAGCGCGCGATCCACACCCTGTGGAACATCCTCGACGAGCTGGATCAGGCCTGGTTGCCAACCGAAAAATCCTGGAAGCTGAACGAACGTCACTACGGCGCGCTGCAGGGTCTGAACAAAGCGGAAACCGCGGAAAAATACGGCGACGAGCAGGTGAAACAATGGCGTCGCGGCTTCGCGGTGACCCCACCTGAGCTGACCAAAGAAGACGAACGTTACCCTGGCCACGATCCGCGCTATGCTTCGCTGACCGAGCAAGAGCTGCCGCTGACCGAAAGCCTGGCGCTGACCATCGATCGCGTTATCCCTTACTGGGACGAAGAGATCCTGCCACGCATCAAGAGCGGCGAGCGCGTGATCGTTGCGGCGCACGGCAACTCCCTGCGCGCGCTGGTGAAATACCTGGATAACCTGAGCGAAGATGAAATCCTCGAGCTGAACATCCCAACCGGCGTGCCGTTGGTGTATGAGTTCGACGAGAACTTCAAGCCAACCAAACGTTACTACCTGGGTAACGCCGACGAGATCGCAGCAAAAGCGGCGGCCGTAGCGAACCAGGGTAAAGCGAAGTAATTTCGCCCGTTCACGAAAAAGCCCCCGGTTTTCACCGGGGGCTTTTTTATTGCTGCTGCGCCATCGCCTCATTCACCGCGTCCAGCCGTTCCTGCATCGCCGGATGGGTGCTGAGCCAGGCAGGCAGCGCCCAGTCATCGGTCTTTTCTCGTTCAGGCGCCTGCGCCAACGCGCGGTAGATCGCCGCCATTTCCGCCAGCGAACGCCCCTGGCGCTGCATTTCCGCTATCGCAAACGCATCCGCCTCACGCTCCATCCCGCGAGAAAACTGCATCTCATTCACGAAGGACGCAGACTGCAGCAGCGTATCGCCGATGCCGCTGACGTCACCCGTCATCCACATCAGCGTCAACGCCACCAGTGACGAACGCACTAACATGCGCATCGGGTGACGATGAGCGTGATGCCCCATCTCATGCAGCATCACCGCCGCCAGGCCATCGTCGTTTTTTGACAAGGTGACCAGGCTATCGCTGAGCACCAGCGTGCCGTCGGGCAACATAAAGGCGTTCGGCGCACCGGGCGCCGCCATCAGCTTCAGCGAGAGCGGCGTGCGCTCCTGGCGCATCTCGGCCGGCATCACCTGCCGGAATAGCTGCTGCAACGCCCGTTGCCGCTCGGCCGGCAGTGCAGAGGGCGCGAAGCCGCTCTGGTCCAAAAACGTCTGCGTATGTTTGCCCAGCGTCTGTTCCACCGAGGTGGGGATGCGCATGGCGATCTCGCTGCTCGCCCACGGCAGCACCACATAAACGTAAGCCACTACCGCCAGCAGCGTCATCAGCAGCGCCAGGGCGACGCCGCGTTTATGGCGTTCCAGACGATGCACCCACCCTGGCGAACGGCGCTGATAGAACCAGCGGCGAAAGGCCGCGTCGTCGTCAGGTACAAAGCGCCCGCCGCCCTTGAAGGTGAGCGTCAGCGGAATATTGCCCAGCGCGGCAGAAACGGTGATGTCCGTCAGCGGGATGTAACGCTGTTCATCCTGCCGCTGCAACGTCACGCCTTCGCCGCTTTCGTTCACCAGCAGACGAGCCGCCTCACGTGCGGCCCGTCCCGGCAACTGATAAGCGCCTTCAAGGATCATCGGCGCCTCAGAAGTTGCCGCCCAGATCCAGCGCCTGCAGCGCTTCTTCGGCCACCGCGCTGTTGGCGCTTTCCTGATGCGCCGTAATGTCCAGCAGCGCCAGATCGCCTTCAACCGCCGTGCAGGCCGCCAGATAACGGGCATGACGCACTTCCGCCACCGGCGTCGCCAAACCGAGCGAGAACAGGGTAATCAGGGTATTGGTGATCAACAATCCCATGTATGGCAGCGTTTTCATTGAGGAATGCAGCTTGATGTCGCCGTTCAGCCTTGCCTGGTTAAACAGATAATTGCGCTGGGCAACGACCTGGTAGCTGCTGGCCACCAGCGCGCCGATCAACAGCACCACCATCATCAGCAGAAGGCTGCTGATATTGTCCAGCACCAGCACATCAATGGCTTCGTTGGTCAACAGACCCATCAACACCATCTGATAGAGAGTAAAGAAGAACGAACCGATGCACACCAACGCGACCAACATAAATGGCAGGAATATGAGCAGGCCGATCAAGGCAAATTTGATAAAGGCCGATTTCTTCAGTTCGGCAATAAACGGTGTGCGCCCGAAGAACAGGTTATTAACGTACAAATCATGCTGCAGTGCGCTAATAATACCATTTACCGCCGCAAATGCCGGCACGGCCAAAATCAACGTCAGCACCAGCATAAAAGCGATGGCGTTGATGCTGCCAAGACCGCTGCCAATGCCGAGCAAGATGATCAAACCGACATACAGCCCGATAATCAGCAATAACGGGCAGAACAGTAAAGCCCAATAGGCGCGCCCGGTGCGGCAGACATAATTAAAACGCACGCCGCGATAGCTCGACATAATCGCATTGTAGCGCCAGCTGCGGATAACGATCCACGGCAGCAGGGCAAGCAACACCAGCAAAGCCAGCAGCCCCAACAGTGGCGTTATCGCCAGCAAGATATAAAACACGATGATGCCGCCGATCACCAACAGCCGCCCTTTCAGAATTTGCAGCGGTTGTGCATGGTAGTCGAAACGATCGCCGTCCAATTCCGTGTTGCCGTAAAAATAGCGGCGACGGCGCACCGTCGCCCAGGCGGAATAGATGCCCAGGGTCAGGGCGGTCAATAATGCATTGACTAACCAAATAGCGAAGTACTCACCACCTTTCCCATGGAATTTAATCCGGTGCAGCCCCAGCGGCTGCGAGGTATTGTTTGTCATAATTCTTTCATCCTGAAAGGAATAAGGTCATACCACTCCCCACTTATTAGGCCTGCGGGGTTTATGGAATAAAAAAAGCGTCTTATATAAGCACAATGCCGCGAGCAGTGACAATTATTCTTTTCTTAAATAGGAATAATGCGAAGGGGGTCGCTTAATGACTTAATTGGCCCATTAACTGTAAGCCTTAAAGTCGTGGAATATAGAGAAGTGCAATGGCAAAGATAAAACAAGGGCCCGCTATCGGGCCCTTTTCATTGTTTGCGGTTATCCGCGGCGCGCTTTTACCGCCGCCGCCAGATCGCGCAGCACGGTTTCGGTGTCCTGCCAGCCGATGCAGCCGTCGGTCACGCTCTTGCCGTAAACCAGCGGTTCGCCGCTTTCGAGGTTCTGGTTGCCTTCCACCAGGTGGCTTTCGATCATCACGCCGATGATCGCTTTTTCACCGCCGCCAATTTGCCCGCAAACATCGGCGCTCACGTCCAGCTGTTTTTTGAACTGTTTGCTGCTGTTGGCGTGGCTGAAGTCGATCATCACCTGCGCCGGCAGCCCGGCTTTGCTCAGGCCGGCTTTGACGTCCTTCACGTGCGCCGCGCTGTAGTTCGGCTCTTTGCCGCCGCGCAGGATAATGTGGCAGTCGCCGTTGCCGCTGGTATTAACGATCGCCGAGTGGCCCCACTTGGTCACCGACAGGAAGCAGTGCGGCGCGCCGGCGGCGTTGATGGCGTCGATCGCCACCTTGATGGTGCCGTCGGTACCGTTCTTGAAGCCGACCGGGCACGAGAGGCCGGAGGCCAGCTCGCGGTGCACCTGCGATTCCGTGGTGCGCGCGCCGATGGCGCCCCAGCTCATCAGATCCGCCAGGTACTGCGGCGTGATCATGTCGAGGAATTCGCCGGCGGCCGGCAGCCCGCTGTCGTTGATCTCCACCAGCAGCTTGCGCGCCAGGCGCAGGCCGTCGTTGATGTTGAAGCTGTTGTCCATCTGCGGATCGTTGATCAGGCCTTTCCAGCCCACGGTGGTGCGCGGTTTTTCGAAGTACACGCGCATCACCACTTCCAGCTCGCCGCTCAGTTCTTCACGCAGCGCCAGCAGGCGCCCCGCGTACTCTTTGGCGGCTTGGGTATCATGGATGGAGCAAGGGCCAATCACCACCAGCAGGCGATCGTCGCTGCCGCGGAGGATATTGTGAATTGCGCTGCGGGCCTGGGACACCGTCTTTGCCGCGCGTTCAGTGGCCGGGAATTTCTCCAGCAAAGCCACCGGCGGCAGGAGTTCCTTAATATCATTAATGCGTAAATCGTCGTTTTGGTAATTCATAGCTTTTCCATTCGGTATCGTGGGGTCTTTCGCAGTGCGTAACGGTGTAGATCCCAACAATCTAGCCTGTGAGAATGGCGCTGTAAATCACCTTTGCCCCCCGCCGCTGGAACCGCCAAATTAACAGCAGATTGTGCTGTTTCATCAGGGGAGCGCAGAGCCTCCTTTTTCGCTATGCTAGCGATCGGAATATAAAGTGACCCGAGTTGAACATGCCCTCTCTGTTATTAGTTGATGACCACCCGGTGGTTCATGTCGCACTGGAAGCGGCGCTAATGAAATCAGCCCGCGCCTACCGCCTGCAGGCGGCGCAGGACGACGTTCAGGCGCTGGCCCTGCTGGCCGAGGCCGCTTTCGGCCTGGTGATCCTGGATATCGGCCTGCCGCAGGTCGACGGGCTGCAGCTGTTGAAAAAAATCCGCCGCCACTACCCGCAACAAAAGATCCTGATCTATACCGCGCAAGAGGCCGATGTGTATGCGCGCATGGCGCATGCCGCCGGCGCCGACGGTTTCGTCAATAAAGGCAGCTCGCTGGCGGAGTTGGTGCAGGCGATCGAGCAGGTGCTGGACGGTGAAACCAGCTTCCCCGCCGCCGCGCTGGCCGAAGAGGCGCCGACGGCGGACGGCGGGCTGCTCACGCCCAAGGAGCTCGAGGTGCTGGGCTTGCTGAGCCAGGGGCTGTCCAACCTGCAGATCGCTGACCGGCTGCACATCAGCAACAAGACCGTCAGCACGCACAAGAAAAACATCCAGCGCAAAACCGGCGCCGGCAATTTGCTGGAGCTGGTGGCGGTGTTTAAAGAGCTGGCGCCATGATGCGCCGCGCCCTGCTGCTGCTGATCCTGTGGTGCGGCCTGGCGCAGGCGGCGGAGCCGGTGCGCTATCAGCTGGTCAGCAACCTGAATCCCCCCGAGAATATGCTGATCGTCGGCGAGAAAAATCCCTGGCGCGACCGCACGCTGCGCGTCGGCATCATCAGTGAGAACACCAGCCCGTACAACATCATTGTGGATGACGATCTGTATGGGCTGAACGCCGACTACCTCGGCTATATCCAGCAGGTAACCGGCATCCGCTTCGCCATTTACGGCTTCGCCGACCTGACCCAGCTGGAGCAGGCGCTGCACGACGGCAAGGTCGATCTGTTGTACGGCATCCCGCAGAGCGAAGCGCTGCACGGGCTGGAGATCTCCCAGCCTTACTACGTCAGCAACCTGCGCGTATTGCGCGATCGCAGCAACGATCGGCCGGTGATGCTCAATTCCGCCAACGCCCGCGTCGCGATCGGCGCGCTGACCGACATGCAGTCCGGCGGCGCCCTGCAGGCGGTGGCGTCGCAGATCCAGCGCTACGACAACAATCTGCAGGCGGTCTATTCGCTGCTGAACGGCAGCAGCGACTACTTTATCGCCGACGAGGCCAGCGCCAGCTTTATCATCGACCAGCTGCAGCTCGGCCAGCTCTATCAGATTGAAAGCAACGAGAACCTGGGCAACCTTTCCTTCGTGTTCGCCGCCGCCGACCCGCGCCTGATAGACACGCTGGACACCGCCATCGCCGACGCGCCGATGGAACTGATGAATGCCCTGCAGAGCCGCTGGAGCAAAAAGATCCCCAGCTACCTCGATACCGGCAATGCCGATCTGACGACGATGGAGAAGAATTGGGTGGCGAGCCACCGCGTGGTTTACTACGCCGCCATCGAGAACAACTTCCCGTTCGCCTACCGCGGTTCCGACGGCCAGCCGCGCGGCTATGCCATCGATATTCTCAACATCATCGCGCAAAACACCGGGCTGCGTTTCGCGCCGCTGTGGGCGCGCAACGCCGAGCAGGCCGATCAGCTGGTGCAATCCGGCCAGGCCAGCTTCCGCGCCGCCCTGCCGCTGGCGCGCGGCGTCAAGGCGCGCTACGGCGCCAGCATGCCGATCCACCGTTCGCTGTGGGGCGTTTACGTCGGCCAGTATGCCAACGGCGTCTCGACCTGGGGCGATCTGGCCGGCAAGCGCATCGGCGTACTGCAGGGCGATTTGGCTCAAGGGCTGGTGCCGGAGCAGGAACAGACCGTAAGCTTCGCCGACAGCAAATCGATGTACGACGCGCTGGCCAACGGCCAGCTGGATGCGCTGGTGGATAACGTCATCTCCGCCAACTTTTTGGCGCTGTCGCGCTATTCCGGCGCCATCAAGCTGGCCTTCGCCGCCAACAACATCCCCTATCCGGTGGCCTTCGGCGTGCGCCGCGATCAACCGCTGCTGCTGGCGATCCTCGATAAGAACCTGATGCAGATCCCGGCGGATACCCTGCAATCGCTGCGCGACGAGTGGATCGTCGACCGCAGCAACCTGATCGACGCGGTGAACGACAACCGCATGCCGCCGCAGACCACCTGGCTGCTGGCGCTGTTGGCCGCCGCCACCGTGCTGCTGCTGGCGCTGACGCTGCGCCGTTTCATGCTGCAGCGCCGTGAAAAACGCGAACGCGAAGAGCTCGAGCAGGCGCGCCGCCGCGCCGAAGCGGAAAATCGCATGAAGAGCAAATTCCTCGCCACCGTCAGCCATGAACTGCGCACGCCGATGCACGCCATCCTCGGCCTGCTGGAACTGGAGCTCAAACGCCAACCTGCGCCGGAAGGCCTGCCGGTGATTTACAGTTCGGCCTCATCGCTGCTCAACCTGCTCAACGACCTGCAGGATCACGCGCGGCTGGAAACCGGGTCGTTGACGCTGGCGCCGAAACCGGTGGCGCTGCGCCCCTGGGTCGCGCGCATCGACGCCCTTTACCGGCCGCTTATCGGCGAACGGCCGTTGACCTTGAGCGTGGTGGCGGATCCGGCGCTGCCGGAGGCGGTGATTATTGATGGTGAGCGTTTACTTCAGGTGGCTAACAACCTGATAAACAACGCGATAAAGTTCACGCCGCGCGGCGCCATTCAGGTCGACGTCGGCTGGCGCGCACAGGATGAACGACGGGGAGAGTTGCAGTTAACGGTGAACGACAGCGGCTGCGGCATCGCCGCCGATGAGGTAGGCAAGTTGTTCCAACCGTTTTACCGCGCGCGCGGCGCGCAACGCATCTCGGTGCAAGGTACCGGTTTGGGCCTGTCGATCTGCAAAGAAATCGTCGAACAGATGGGCGGCCGCATCGAGTTGCACTCGCAGCCGGGCGTCGGCACCCGCGTCGAGGTCGCGATACCGGTCGAGCTGAGCGGCGCCGCGACGGCTGGCGCCCAGGAGGAGCGCACCTTTGCTCTGCCGTCTTCCGCCTTGCGTACCGCGCTGATCGACGACCATCCCACCAATTTGTTGTTGCTGGAACGCCAGCTGCGCCACTTCGGGCTGCAGCCGGCCCGCTTTGAACAAGGCTATGCGCTGCTGAAGGCTCAGCGCCGGCAGCCTTTCGATCTGCTGTTTATCGACTATAACATGCCGCGCCCGGACGGCCTGACGCTGGCCAGGCTGATCCGCCGCGACGAACAGCGGCTACGGCGCCCGCCTTGCCGCATCGTGCTCTGCTCGGCAGACGTGCAGGAGTTTACCCGCATCCCGCCAGGGCTGGTGGCGATCGACCACTTCCTGACCAAGCCGATTTCACTGGCGGCGATCGGCCAGGTATTGGCTCAGCAACCGCAGGTTCAGGAAGAAAAGTTAGTCCTTACTGACCTGCGGCAAACGCTGGCCGACATGGCGGGCGGCGATCGCGCCATGCTGCAGCGGCTGGCGCAGACGCTCAGCGACACGCTGCGGCAAGACCGGCAGCGGCTCGCGGATGCCGTCGCCGCGAGCGACTGGTCACGCCTGGAACAGGCGGCGCACCGCATCAAGGGCAGCCTGCTGATGCTGCAGCTGCCGGAAGCCGCGCAGCTGTGCCAGCAACTGGTGGAAACCGCACGTCGGGGCGAGCTTGCCGCCGCCGCTTATACTAAATTAAAGGCGTTAGTGGCGCAGATAGAACCGGAGCTGGACGCTCTGCTCGCCGCCGCCCCCACTTTCGCTATGCATAAGGATGAATAATGTCGGACACTCCACACGTACACCTGCCGAAAGACAGTAATAGTAAACGCCTACTGACCGCTTTTTTAGTCACCGCCGTCTTTATGGTGGCCGAGGTGGTCGGCGGCCTGTTGTCCGGCTCGCTGGCGCTGTTGGCCGACGCGGGGCACATGCTGACCGATGCCGCCGCGCTGCTGGTGGCGCTGATGGCGGTGCACTTTTCCCAGCGCAAGCCCAACGCGCGCCACACCTTTGGCTATCTGCGCCTGACCACCCTGGCGGCCTTCCTCAACGCCGCGGCGCTACTGGTGATCGTGGTATTCATCCTGTGGGAGGCGATACGGCGTTTCTTCGAACCCCAGCCGGTGATGGGCACTCCGATGCTGATCATCGCCATAGCGGGGCTGCTGGCGAACCTGTTCGCCTTCTGGCTGCTGCATCGCGGCAACGAAGAGAAAAATATCAACGTGAGGGCGGCCGCGCTGCATGTACTGGGCGACCTGCTCGGCTCGGTGGGGGCCATCGTCGCCGCCATTGTCATTCTTGCCACCGGCTGGACGCCGATTGACCCGATCCTGTCGGTGCTGGTCTCCTGTCTGGTGCTGCGCAGCGCCTGGCGGCTGCTGAAGGAGAGCTTCCACGAGCTGCTGGAAGGCACGCCGCAGGAGGTCGACATCGCCAAGCTGCAAAAAGACCTGTGCCTGAACATCCCGGAAGTGCGCAATATCCACCACGTACACGTCTGGCAGATCGGCGAACAGAAGCTGATGACGCTGCATGCGCAGGTGATCCCGCCGCATGACCACGATGGGCTGTTGCAACGCATTCAGGCTTATCTGTTGGAACACTACAAGATTGGCCACGTGACCATTCAGATGGAGTACCGGCACTGTGAGACGCCGGACTGCGGCATCAACCGGGCGCCGGAGCCGAGTGAACACTCACATGCCGAAGCGCATTCGCACCTGGGGCATCGCCACTAAGCCAAGAGGGCGCCATCACGGCGCCCTCTGCTGTTATTACGGAGCGGAAGATAACGGATTGGAATGGTTGCGCCCGGCACTCTTGATCCACAGCCAGGAGCCGTTCAGGGCGATCAGCGTCAGAATGACATACTCCAGCGCCATAGCATACACGCCCTGGTAGGCAAAGATCGCCACGCTGATGACATCGATCACCACCCACAGCAACCAGTTTTCCACGTACTTGCGCGTCATCAGGATCATCGCCACGATGGACAGCACCATCATCGCCGAATCCCAGAATGGGAACGCGTCCGGCTGCAGCGTCGGCATCTGCACGTTCAGCCCCAGCCCTTGCATCACCGCCACCGCAATCTGCGTCAGCCAGGCGAACACGCGGTCAATGTTGAAAGTCATCAGGCCGATGCCGATGACGCAAACCGCCGCCCAGACCAACGCTTTCGGCAGCGGCAGCCAGCGGATCTGCAGCTCGGCCTGGTTATCCTGGGTTTGGCGGCTCCAGGCATACCAACCGTAAATATTGGCGCCGAAGAAAAACAGCTGCAGCAGCAGGCTGGCGTACAGCTGGATCTGGAAGAAAATCACCGCGAACAGCGTGACGTTGATCAGGCCGAACAGGTAGTTGATGATTTTTTCCTTGCTGGCGTACCAGATGCACAGCAACCCGAACAGTGTGCCGATGGCTTCGATCCACGACAGATCGTAACCGCCCGCGCCAAGCGGAATATGCACCAGAATATTGCTGGTACTGAAGAAGCTCATGAGGTCATCCTTTTAAACGGTTAAGCGTTGCCTTTAACCTGCATCTTAAGCTGAGCGGCAAAATCCAGCATGCGGTTCAGCGGCACCAGCGCCTTTTCACGCAGCGCGGCGTCCACGTGGATCTCATGCTGCGCGCCCCCCTGCTCCAGCCCTTCGGCAATCGCCTTCAGGCCATTCATCGCCATCCACGGGCAATGCGCGCAGCTGCGGCAGGTCGCGCCCTCTCCGGCGGTCGGCGCCTCGAACAGTTCCTTGTCCGGACAAGCCTGCTGCATCTTGTAAAAGATACCGCGATCGGTGGCGACAATCAGCTGTTGATGCGGCAATGTTTTCGCCGCCTGAATCAGTTGGCTGGTCGATCCCACCGCATCCGCCAGCTCGACCACCGCCTGAGGCGATTCGGGATGCACCAGGATGGCCGCCTGCGGATAGAGCGCCTTCATGCGCCGCAGCGCCTGGGTCTTGAACTCGTCATGGACAATGCAGGCACCTTGCCAGCACAGCACGTCGGCGCCGGTCTGCTTCTGCACATAGCTGCCGAGATGACGATCCGGCGCCCAGATAATTTTCTCGCCCAGGCTATCCAGATGCTCGATCAGTTCGACGGCGATGCTGGAGGTCACCACCCAGTCAGCGCGCGCTTTGACCGCCGCCGAGGTGTTCGCATAGACCACCACGGTGCGATCGGGATGACTGTCGCAAAACGCATGAAATTCCTCTTCCGGGCAGCCCAGATCCAGCGAACATTCGGCAAACAGCGTCGGCATCAGCACCTGCTTTTCCGGGCTGAGGATCTTGGCGGTTTCCCCCATGAAACGCACGCCGGCCACCAACAGCGTCGAAGCCGGATGCGCGCTGCCAAAACGCGCCATTTCCAGCGAATCCGCCACGCAGCCGCCGGTTTCTTCCGCCAGCGCCTGGATTTCCGGGTCGGTATAATAATGGGCGACCATTACCGCGTTGCGCTGCTTGAGCAGGGTTTTGATCTTCTCGCGATAAAAGGCTTTTTCCGCTACGTCCAGCGGTACCGGTTTCGGCGGGAAGGGATACACCGCCGCGTTGACATCAAACATTTCACTCATCGCTGCAATCTCATGCTAGGCTGGGCGCCTGCCGCGTGAATATCGCCTGCCGCAACGCCCCTCGTTTTATATACTAAACAAAATACCTAAAACCGCGCGAAAAGTCCGCTGATATTTTCATATTTACGCACTCAGTGTTTAATAGATTAAAAAGACAGACATTGACCACGCAGATCCCGGCGGATAATGTCCTGGTGGGGGCGTATGGCGTTCAGAGAAAAGCGGGATGATGATCGGTGTGTTGTTGAAACGAGAAAGCAGGGATTCAGGTTGGGGTGCTGCAGAGGCGAAAAAAGCGCCAAAAGGCGCTTTTTTCTGAATTGGTGGGTCGTGCAGGATTCGAACCTGCGACCAATTGATTAAA